>NZ_NFEZ01000003.1:0-1100000 GCF_002864175.1 Paenibacillus pasadenensis
GAGCCGCTCGGCCGCCGCAGCGGCGGCGAGCTCCGCCTCGCGCGCCTGCTCCGCAAGCCCCGCGAGCCGCGCCGACGTCTCCGCCGCGGCCGTGCCGGCGCGCGCATGGCGCTCCTGCGCGGCGCGCAGCGCGGCGGCAAGCGCCGCCTCCAGTCGCGCGGCGGCTCCGTGGCGGCGCTCCAGCTCCGCCGCGTCCTGCAGCGGCTCCGGCACCGCGGCCAGCTCCGCCTCCAAGCGCGCCTCCCGCGCCGCCGCATCAAGCGCGAGCGGCTGGCGCAGCGCCTGCAGCCGCTCGCGCTCCGCCTCCAGCGCCTCCAGCCGGCGCTCCAGCTCGGCCAGCGCTTCGCGCAGCGGGCCGCGCTCCGCCTGCAGCGCCTGCAGCCGCTGGCATTCGCCGCGCACCCGGCGGCCCTCCTCGAGCGTCTGCTCGAGCTGCCGCTCCAGCGGCTCGGCTCCGATCTCGAGCTCCGCTCGGCGCCCTTCGGCCTCGGCGACGCGCTCCTGCGCCGCGGCGGCCTGCGCGGCCGCGGCGGCGAGCTCGCGCTCGAGATGCAGCAGCGCGGCCTTGGCCTCCTGCAGCTGCTCGCGGCGCACCGGCTCGACGTCGGCCGAAGCCTTGCGCGGATGCGCCTCGCTGCCGCACACCGGGCACGGCTTGCCGTCATGCAGATGCTCGGCGAGGCGTCCCGCCTGGCCCTCGATCCAGCGCTGCTCCAGCCGGTCCGCCGCCTCGCGGCTCGCCAGCGCGGCGCGCTCGCGCTCGTCCCGCGAGCGCTCCAGCGCCTCCGCCTGCCGGCTCGCCTCGAGCATCGCCTTCAGCGCCTCATGACGGCGCAGCAGCTGCTCCAGCCGCCGCTCGAGCTGCGGCAGCGGCTCCGTCGCCCGCTCCAGCTCCTCGAGCCGCCCCTGGCGCTCGCGGCGCTCGGCGCGCGCGGCGTCCAGCGCGGCTCCGGCGCGCTCCAGCTCGCGCCGACGCTGCGCTCCCGGGCCGCACCCTCATCCGCCCGGCGCTCGCCGAGCGTGCGCACGCTCAGCGCACTCGCCGGAGCGGGCTGCCGTCCCGAGCTGGTGCCTAGCCGCTCCGGCCTGCGCGGAGCCCGTCTGCTCCACCGAGCCGCCGCGGCCGCCGCCTCGAGCTCGCGCGCCGCCTCCGCTCCGCCTCTCGACCGCGCAGGCGGCGCTCCAGCGCGGCCGTCTCGGTCCCTAGGCTGGGCGCGCCTGTCGTCGTACGCTTCAGAGCGCTCGCCAGCGCTCCGCCGGCCGCCTCGAGCCTAGCCAGCCGGGGTACCCGCCGCCGCGCGCCTCCAGCGCCTCCGCCTGACGGCGGGCCGCGTCGCGCTCGCCCAGCCGCGCGTTGACCCCGCGCCTCGGCGGTAGAGTCTCATGCGTCCCAGGCCGCCTGCGCCCGCTCCCGCTCCTCCAGCAGCTCGCGGCACGCCTGCTCGTAATGCCGCTCCTCCTCGGCCAGCCCGTCCAGCAGCTGCGCCGCTCCAGCATGCTCCTGCGCCAGCACGGCCGCGAGCCGGCTCTCCTCGCGCGCGGGCAGATCGCTCCGCGCCTGCTCGCCGATATAGAGCAGCCGCTGGCGGTCGCCCTTGACCGCCTCGCGCAGCTCGCGGGCGCGCGCGGCGAAGCTTTCCTCCAGCCGCCGGTACAGCTCCGTGCCGAACAGCCGCCGCAGGATCTCTTCCTTATTCTCCGTGTCGGAGGTGAGCAGCTTGCGGAACTCGCCCTGCGGCAGCATGACGATCTGGATGAACTGGTCCCGCGTCAGGCCGACGAGCTCCTCCAGCCGCGCGTCCACCTCCTTGACGTGGAACCGGTCGACCGCCGGAGCCTCGCCGTCCGCAGACAGCTCGTACAGCTCGGCCTTGCCGCCGGTCTCGCTCTTGTTGCCCGCCCGGCGGTGGGCCATCTGGCGGAACACGCGGTAGCGCCGACCCTTGGTCTCGAACACGAGCTCCACCGACGTCGGCTGGTCGTCGCCCGCGAAATGGCTGCGCAGCAGCCGCGTCTCCGCGCGGTCCTCGCCGCTCGCCGCGCCGTAGAGGGCGTAGCAGAGCGCGTCGAAGACGGTCGTCTTGCCCGCGCCGGTCTGGCCGGAGATGACGAACAGCCCTCTGCCGCGCAGCGGCTCGAAGTCGATCGCCTCCTCGTCGCGATAGGGCCCGAAGGCCGTCATGCTCAGTCGAATCGGCCTCATCCCGCCGCCTCCTCTCCGCCGAGCACCCGTCCGCACACCTCTTGGAACAGGCGCTTCTTGCTCTCGCTCAGCTCGGTGCCGCGCACCTCCCGGTAAAAGCCCTCGAACAGCGACGCCGGATCGGTCGCGCGGCGCGCTCCTCCCCGGTCGGCGGCAGAGGCTGGACCGTCGCCCGCGGCAGCCGGAGGCGCGAGCGGACGGCGCTCCACATGCAGCGCGTTCGGATAGGCGGCGCGCACCTTTTCCATCGGGAACAGCACCGGATTGTCGTCGAGCAGCGTCACGAACACGTAATCGTCGCTCCTCTCCTTCGTCGCCTCGATGTCCCGTATGTACCCGCTCACCCGGCGCATGTCGCGGCGCGGCTCGAGGAGCCGCTGCTCGACGGACGCCTCGCCGTCCGCGCCCAGCTCCACGACGAGCCAGCCCTTGCGATGCCGCTCCTCCGAGATGGAGTACTTGAGCGGCGAGCCGGCGTAGCGCACGCTCTCGCGGCCGACCCAGTGCGCCTGATGCAGATGGCCGAGCGCCGCGTAGTGGAACGGATCGAAATGCCGCGCGTCCACATGCTCCGCTCCGCCGATCGACAGCGGCCGCTCCGAGTCGCTCGTATTGTCCTGCGGGCGGCCGCCGGGCGTGACGAACGCATGGCCGACGAGCACATGGCGCGCGGCCGGATCGAGCCGCTCCGCCAGACGCGCGGCCGCCGCCCGCATCGCGTCGTCATGCGTGCGGATCGACTCGTCGCCGAGCGCCAGGCGGACGACGGACGGATCGCAGTACGGCAGCAGGTGGAAATGGACCTCGCCATGGCCGTCCCGCAGCCGCACCGGCTCCGCGTCCGGGTCGTAGCGCCCCGCCAGATGGAGGCCGCGGCCGGCCATCAGCCGGCTGCCGAAGCGGATCCGGTCGGGACTGTCGTGGTTGCCGGCGACGGCGATGACCGGCGTGTCGAGGCCGATGACAAGGCGCGAGAGCGTCTCGTCGAGCAGCTCCACCGCCTCCGTCGGCGGCACCGCCCGGTCGTACAGGTCGCCGGCGATGACGACAGCGTCGGGCCGCTCGCGCTCGACCGCCTCCAGCAGCTGCTCCAGCGCGAAGCGCTGGTCGTCCGTCATGTAGACGCCCTGCACGAGCTTGCCCAGATGCCAGTCGGCCGTATGGATGAACTTCATGTGCGCCTCTCCCTTCCCCTCGTGCCAGGCTCGTCCCGCCCGGCCGATCATGAACATATGTTCTTATACAGTAGCATCTTCGCGCCTTGCGTGACAAGCCTGGAGCGGAGGGCGCGAAACGAAACCAGCCGTCCGGGTCGGCGCCGGACGGCTGGAACGCTTCAAGGCTGGGCAGGCCCCTTATCTGCTTCGTTCGAAGGCTGCCGACGCGCCTTAGCCCAGGCTGCGCACTTCGAAGATCGCGAACTTCAAGTAATGGCCCTCCGAGACGCCGAGCAGCTGCGGATGGTCCTTGCCCGCCGCGCGCCACTCCACGAGGCGCAGCGACTTGCCGGCGTCGGCCGCGGCGTCCTGGATCGCCTGCAGGAACAGCTCGGGGCTCATATGGTACGAGCAGCTCGCCGTGACGAGATAGCCGCCTTCGTTGACGAGCTTCATGCCGTGCAGGTTGATGTCCTTGTAGCCGCGGCAGGCGCCTTCCACCGCGCCCTTCGTCTTGGCGAAGGCCGGCGGGTCGAGGATGACGACGTCCCAGGTGCGGCCGCCTTCCTCCAGCTTGCGGGACGTATCGACGCCTTTGGCGCCTTCGGCGCGCGCGCTGCGCTCGTCCTTGCCCTTCACCTGCCGGCGCAGGTACTGGAACGCGTCGTCCACGACGAACTCCACCCGGTCCGCGAAGCCGTTCCGCTCCACGTTGCGGCGAGCCGTCTCGACGGCATGCTCCGACACGTCGAGGCAGGTGACCTTTTTCGCTCCGTACTTGCAGGCATGCAGCGTGAAGCTGCCCGTATGCGCAAAGCATTCCAGCACCGTCGCCCCGTCCCAGAGCGGGTAGGCGACAGGCTTGCCGCTCTTGTTGACCGGCACGAGCGCCGTCTCTCCGTCCGGCCGCCCGCCTGCCGGCGCGGCAGCCTCCCAGCCTTCCGGCAGCTCCGCAAGCGGACGCCGCTCGAGCCGGATGCCGCTGCGCGCGCCCCAGCCTTTCATGAGCGGCGCGATCGAGGCGCGGTTTTCCCGCTGGTCGTAAAAATAGCCGGTCTTCTGGCCTTCCTCCAGATCGACCTCCATGACGATGCCGTTCTCGACGATGTCGACGTAGCGCGGACAGTCGCCGTACAGCACGCCCGTGCGCTCCTCCAGCCCTTCCAGGCGGCGCACGCCGACGTCGCTGCGCTCGTAGATGCCCTTGGGCCGGAAGACGGCGACGAGCGCCCGCACCAGCTGCTCGCGGCGCTGGTCCATGCCGAGCGTCAGGATCTGCACGACGAGCACGTCCGCGAAGCGGTCCACGACGAGCCCCGGCAAATAATCCGCCTCGCCGTAGACGAGCCGGCAGTCCGGCTCGGAGACGAAGCGCTCGCGATACGCGCGGCACTCCTCCAGGCGGGCGGTCAGCAGCGCCTCGTCCAGCTCCTGCTCCGGCTGCCGCGAGACGACGCGCACGCGGATCTGCGAGGCGGGATTCCAGTAGCCGGACGCCAGGTAGCGGCCGTTCGCCGCCATGACGTCGACCATGTCGCCCGGCGCGGCCTCTCCGTCCATGCGCTCGATCTCGCCGGCGTACACCCACGGCTGCCCTTGCTCCAGACGCCTCGTCTTCTTTTTATGCAAATAAAGCTTCGCTCTGCTCAAGCCTGATCCCATTCCTTTCGCGATCTATCGATCCCGGGCCGCGCGCCGCGCGGCGTCTCCGGTCATGCCTCCCCGCCCGTCCACATAAAGTAGAAAAGCGAAAGGAGTCCTGTCCATGCTCAGCTCGATCCTCATCCCCGCGCTGCTCGGCTTCGCCGTCTTCATGCTCGGCATGAAGCTGATGGAAGCCGCGCTGCACCGCTCCGCCGGCCGCTATGTCACCGCCGCCGTCGAGCGCTTCACGCGCACGCCGCTGCACGGCCTCGCCTCCGGGGCGGCGATCAGCGCCGTGCTGCAGAGCAGCACCGCCGTCACCGTCATCGCCATCGGCATGGTCAACGCCGGCGTGCTGACGCTGCCGCGCACGCTCGGCATCGTGCTCGGCACGAACGTCGGCACCTGCCTGACGACCGAGCTGATCGGCCTCGAGCTGGAGCGCCTCGCCGGGCCGCTGCTGCTCGCCGCGCTCGCCGGCTGGCTGCTCACCGCCGCGCTCGGCGAGATGAGCCCCTCCGGCGGACGCCACCGCCAGCGCTGGCTCGGGCCGCTGCGCAGCGCCTCGCTCGCCGTGTTCGGCTTCGCGCTGCTGCTCGCCGGCATCTCCGTCATGAAGTCGATCGGAGCCGCCGTGCAGGCCAGCCCGTTCTACGCCTGGTTCATGGAGCGCTCCGATGACAGCCTGCTGTGGGGCTTGCTGGCCGGAGCGGCGCTCACCGCCGTCGTCCACAGCAGCGCCGCCGTCATCGGCATGGCGATGAGCCTCGCCGCCGCCGGGGCGATGCCGCCCGAGCTAGGCATCGCGATCGTCATCGGCGCCAACGTCGGCACCTGCCTGACGGCGGTGCTCGCCTCCATCGGCGGCAGCCGCGCCGGCGCAGGCGTCGCCTGGTTCCACGTCGCGCTCAACGTCGGCGGAGCGGCGCTGTTCCTGCCGCTGACGCCGCAGCTGGCCGCGGCGGCCGCCTCGTTCGGCGGGGGCGCGTCGGCGCAGCTCGCGCATGCGCAGACGCTGTTCAACGTCGCCTGCTCGCTGCTCGCGCTGCCGCTCTGCTACTTGCCGCTGCGCCGCCGCTCCGGCAAAAGCCCCGCTTCCAAAGCCTAGGGCGTGCCTGCAACCGCGCTCGGGGGCATCCATCGCCGCCTTTTCGCCCCCTGTGAGGGACGGAAATTCGGCAACAGCTGCTTCCTTCACAAGTTGCAGGCACGCCCTAGGGACGGGGCCGGCCCCGCTGCCTTACGTGCCGCTGATGCTCAGTCCGAGCAGCCTGAGGGCACCCGCCACGATGCGGTCGTTGTTGTCGTAGCCGGACTGCTTCTGGCGGCGCCAGGCCTCCTCCGGCTCGAACCACTCGACGCCGCGGATCTCCTCGACCTGCGCCTGCAGCGAGCCGCCGGTCGCCTCGACGAGATAGTAGTGGACTTCCTTGTCCACCAGCCCTTTGGCCTCGTGCCGGTACTGGTACTTGATCTGGTCGATCGGCTCGACGATCCGGCCCTGCAGGCCGGTCTCCTCCGCGATCTCGCGAAGCGCGGTCTCCTCCACCGTCTCGCCCGGCTCCATCTTGCCCTTCGGCAGCGAAACCTTGCCGTACCGATCCTGGATGAGCTGGATCTGCAGTCCATGCTCTGGCGTCCGCCGGTATACGACCCCGCCTGCTGAGATTTCCTTCATGCGCTTCCGATCCTCCCCGATCTGATCTTGACGGCGCGGCGCCGCATGTCAGGCTCCTGCCTTCTCCAGCCTTGCCGGCTGCTCCTGCACGACCTCGACGAGGCGTCCGCGGCTCTCGTTGACGCCCGCTTCCGTGATCTCGACGCGGCACAGCTTGCCGATCATCGACTCGTCTCCTTCGAAGACGACCTGGATATAGTTGTCCGTATACCCCATCATCAGGCCCGAGCCCGGCGCGCTGCCCTTGTGCTCGAGCTCCGGGATGACGCCCAGCGTCTGGCCGACGTACTTCTCGGCATAAGCGAGCTGCATCGTCTCCGACAAGTCGATCAGCCGGTGGACACGCTCGTTCTTGACCGCCTCGTCGACCTGGTCCTCCATGCGCGCGGCCGGCGTGCCGGTCCGCTTGGAGTACGGGAAGACATGCATTTCCGAGAAGCCGAGCTCCTTCATGTACGCGTAGCCCGCCTCGAACTGCTCCTCGCTCTCGCCCGGGAAGCCGACGATGACGTCGGTCGTGATGGCGACACCCGGCATCGCCTCATGCAGGCGGCGGATCGTCGCCGCGTATTCCTCGGTCGTGTACTTGCGGCGCATGCGCTTCAGCACCGTGTCGTCCCCGGCCTGAAGCGGCACATGCAGATGGCGGCACATTTTCGGCGACTTGTTCAGCACCTCGATCATGTCCTCGTCGATCTGGCTCGCCTCGATCGAGCTGATGCGGATGCGTTCCAGCCCGTCCACCTTGTCCAGATCCCAAAGCAGGTCGGACAGCTTGTAGTTGTCCAGATCGTCGCCGTAGCCGCCCGTATGGATGCCGGTCAGCACGATCTCCTTGAACCCGGCCTCGACGAGCTTGCGCGCCTGGGCGACGACGCTTTGCGGATCGCGGCTGCGCGATAGGCCGCGCGACCACGGGATGATGCAGAACGTGCAGAAGTTGTTGCAGCCCTCCTGAATTTTCAGGAACGCCCGCGTGCGGTCGGCGAAGTCGGGCACGTCCAGCTCCTCGAACTCGCGCGTCTTCATGATGTTGCGGACGGCGTTGACCGGGACGCGCTCGGCCTGCACCTGGCGCACGTAGTCCATCATCCGCTCGCGGTCCTGCGTGCCGATGACGAGGTCGACGCCCGGGATGTCGAGAATCTCCGCCGGCGACGTCTGCGCGTAGCAGCCCGTCACCGCGATGACCGCGTCCGGATTGCGCCGGATCGCGCGGCGGATCACCTGCCGGCTCTTCTTGTCGCCCGTGTTGGTGACATGGCATGTATTGATGAGATAGACGTCGGCCTTGTCCGTATCGAAGTCCACTTGCTCGTAGCCTTCGTTCTTGAACAGCTGCCAGATCGCCTCGGTATCGTAAAAGTTGACTTTGCAGCCTAAGGTGTGAAGGGCTACCGATGGCATGACGTTCCTCTTCCTCCCATTTCTCCGGACTCGTACATGAGCGCGGCCAGTCCCGCCAGCCCCGCCGTCTCGGCCCGCAATATTCTCCGTCCCAGGCCTGCCGCGAGCGCGCCCGCCGCCTGGATCTCCTCCGCCTCGCGGGGGCTGAAGCCGCCCTCGGGCCCGACGACCAGCAGCACCGCATGCGGCTCGCCGTCCTTCAGGACGCCGCTCTCGCGCGCCTGCCGGATGCGGTCGCCCAGTCCCGTAAGGGCGCCTGGAGCATGGCCCTCTTCCTCGTAGCAGAACAGCGCCAGATCATGCCGCGGCACGTCGGCGAGCAGCTGCTTCCAGCCATGCACCTCCCGCACCTCGGGCAGGCGGCTGCGATGCGCCTGCTCCGCCGCCTCCTTGGCGATTTTGCCCCAGCGCTCCAGCCTCTTCGCCTCTTTGCGGGCGTCGTACTGCACGACCATCCGCTCGGATTGAAAAGGCAGGAAGGCGAAGGCGCCGAGCTCCGTCCCTTTTTGGATGACGAGCTCCATCTTGTCCCCCTTGGGCAAGCCCTGGGCGACCGTCACGCGCCAAAGCGGCTCGCGGTCCATCGGCAGCCGCTCGGCGATGTCGGCGGTCACTTCCGACGCCGACAGCTCCCTCAGCACGACGCGCGCCTCGAGCGAGACGCCGTCGGCGACGATGACCTCGTCGCCCGCCTTCATGCGCATGACCTTGACCATATGATGGGCGTCCTCCCCGCGGAGGACGACCGTGGAATCGCCGAACTGCTCCGGCGAGACGAAATATCGCTGCATCTCATAACCCCTGTATCGTAAAAGTCATCCTCCATCATACACCTTTTGCGGATGAAAATCCATGCGGGCGGCGGGCAAGCCGCCGCTTGGCGATACATTCCATGCGGATCTTCCGTCTATTGGGATAGAAATCCAGAATGATGGAAAGAGGGCGATGTCATGCATGATGAGGACCGGCATGGGAGTGGAGGGAGCGCGGCGCGGCCGAAACCGCCTGTCCCGCCATGGGTCTATCGGGGACTAGCCGTGCTGATCCTCGCTGCCATCGCTGGCCTGTTTCTCGTCGGGTTCCCTCTTTATTCCCTCTCGAAGGAGTTCCGGCCCTTCCGCTTGACCGTCGACAACCAGTCCGGCAAGAGCGTCGACGTGCTGGCGATCTCCATCCGCTCGCGGGACGGTTCGGGAATCGAAGGCGTGAGCTCGCTGGACCGCTTGTCCCGGACTGTGGACAACGGGCGCAAAGCGACGTTCAAGCCGGCGCTGGAGCATGCCGGGGAAGGGTCGATCTACGTGGAGTACCGGATCGGCGGCGACCGCGATTCCGTGAAGACGGTCGTATGCGGGTACACGGAATATGCCAGCGGGTTTTCCACGTTGACGCTCAAGGGGACCGAGGTCCAGCTCGAGCAGAACTGCCATTAGCTGCTAGAGTGCGCATTCAACCGGCTAGGGCGTGTTTGCAGCCTCCGCGTGTTTGCAACCTCCGAAGGAAGCAGATGTTGCCGAATTTTCGTTCCCTGCAAGGAACGTCCCCGCCCGAATCTAACGACTCCTCAGACGCTTAGAACCCCTTTTTCCGCGTCTCCAAATTTTTAACGACGAATCAGACGCTTAGAACCGCCTTTCGCCTGTTTCCGCACGTTTTTTCGACTATTTTGCACGGCTAAGCTCTTCACGCGTCGTTAGATGCTTGAGCCGCCCCATTCGGAGCTTCTAACGATCTGATTCGTCGTCAGCGGCCCTCTCCTTTACACTTCGACTGCAACAGCCGCACGCAAAACCGAGCGCCTCCGGACGGTGCGATTCGCGCAAGTGGGACGATACGGGATTGGGACGATACGCGCGATTGGGACGATGCGTCGGTGTCATGGAATCTCACGGAGCGGAATAGAGCGCAGCTGCAACGGTACCGCTTGCTTCCCGATCGGTCCTTTACAGAGGTGGGCTAAGAAGGCGGCCGCTTCAACTAGATGAACGTGAAAAAGGACAAAGCGAGACGATCTCGCTTTGTCCTTCTTGCCGTGCGGATTGGGAGTACGATTAAAAAAGAGCTTCAAACCACGTTCGGAACATGCCATGCAGATCTCCGACAAGAGCCAGATAAGGCTGCAGCGTCGCTCGATTGAGCGCCGGGATGAAGACGATCAGCAAGAAGATGAGGATGCCCCACTGGGAGTATTGATCGAGCTGGATGCGCGTGCGGCGCGGCAGCAGCTCGTACAGGATGCGATAGCCGTCGAGCGGCGGCAGCGGCAGCAGGTTGAACAGGAACAGCATGCCGTTCAGATAGATGAAGTAGTGCAGGAAGATCGAAAGTGCCTCGACGACGCGATCCGAAGCGCCGAGCAGCAGATCCGTCGAGTTGAAAAGCTGCCATAAAAACGCGCCGACCGCCATCAGCACCAGGTTGCTGAGCGGACCGACGAGCGCGACGACGATGTTCATGAGACGCGGCCGCTTGAAGTTGAGCGGGTTGACCGGCACCGGCTTCGCCCAGCCGAAGCCGGCGATCAGGATCAGGAACGTGCCGAGGAAATCGAGATGCACGGCCGGATTGAGCGTCACCCGGCCTTGCTTGTACGCCGTATCGTCGCCGAACTTGTACGCGGCATAGGCATGCGCGAACTCATGCAGCGTGAACGCGATGATGAGCACGAGCGCGATGAACGGCAGCTCGTCGAGCGGAAAGCGAATGAGGCTTTGCAATCCCTCCATCCGCGCCTACCCTTCGCCTTTCGGCTTCGCCGCCACGAAGGCGATCCATTTGTCCTCGCGGACGCGCTCGACGATCTCGAAGCCCGCGGCGAGCAGCGCCGCGGCGACCGTCTCTTCCTTGTTCTCGTAGATGCCGCTGGCGATGTACGTGCCGCCCGGCTTCAGCGCCGCATAGACGTCGTCGAGGAACAGCAGGATGATCTCGGCGAGGATGTTGGCGACAATCAGGTCGCACGGCACGCGGACGATCAGCGGCTCGTTCACGGCCCGCTCGGCCAGCTCCGCCCGCACCTTGGCCTCGATCGGATTGGACTCGGAGCTCCAGGAGGACGCCTCGCCGCTGCTGATCTTGAGCACGCCGAGCAGATCGCTCTGGAGCGCCTGGATGCGGTCCTCGAGCCCGTTCAGGCGGGCGTTCTCGATCGCGCTCGAGACGGCGACCGGGTCGAGGTCGACCGCGAGCACGCGGCTCGCGCCGAGCTTGACCGCTCCGATCGCCAGAATGCCGGAGCCGGTGCCGACGTCGATGACCTCGTCGCCCTCGCGGACCGTGGACTCCAGCGCGCGCAGGCAGAGCGACGTCGTCGGATGCGTGCCGGTGCCGAACGCCATGCCGGGATCGATCTCGATGACCAGCTCCTCCGAGGTCGCCTCGTACTCTTCCCAGGTCGGCTTGATCGTCAGCCGCTCCGAGACGCGGATCGGCTTGAAATACTGCTTCCAGGCGGTCGCCCAGTCGTTCTCGTCGACCGTCACGACCGAGATGTCGGCCGGCCCGGGGTCGATCTCGTACGTCCGCAGCTCTTCGATGCGGGGACGGACCGCCTTCACATGCGCGTCCATGTCCTCGTCTTCGTTGAAGTAGCCCTTGATGACGACGAAGCCCTCCGGGATGTCGTTCAGCGGCAGCTCGTACCACTGCCCGAAGCTCAGGTCGCGCCGCCGCTCCAGCGAGCCGGACTCCTCGATCGACACGCCTCCCGCTCCCTGCTCATGCAGGAAATTGGAAATCATCTCGACCGCTTCCTCGGTCGTATAGATCGTCAGTTCATGGTATTTCATCGGTGCAGCCCCACTCCTCTTCGCCTACTGGCTTATCCCGTCTATCTTACACCAGATCGGAGAGGGGTTTCAAAATGCGAGCGCCTCAGCAGCTGGAACGGATTGGCTCCGGTCCCTTTGCCGGAAGGCATCGCTCCGGGCACTCCGTCGGACTCGAGCAGCGGAACGACGATCTGCTTGAGCGGCCACTCCTCGCTTTCGAAAATGGCGCGCTCGAGGCGGCCTCGATCCTGCTCCGGCAGCCCGGCAGCGGCGAATGCCTTGCGCCAGGCGCTCTCGGTCGAGCGCCACAGCCGCCGCTCCGGAATGCCGTATGCGGCGGCCAGCGATTCCAGGATGGACGCCAGATTGACTTGCGTGCCGAGCGACTGCACATAAAAGATCAGCTTTTCCGGCGTCTCGTTGTACAGGCTGTTGGAGTAGCCGGGACGGATGCGGTAGAGCGGGTCGCCGATGCCGTGCCGCTCGAGATAAGCCGGATGCAGCCGCACGGAGTCGTGGTCGCGGAACAGCAGGCCGTGCGGACGATTGCCGCTCAGCACCAGGCAGCAGTTCTGGCCGTGGATCTCCGGCACGATGCCTATCTTGAACAGGCGCATGACGATGTCGTAGAACAGCTCGGCCGTTTCTTCGTAGAAGGCGGCCGCTTCCTCCGCGGATACGTCCTTTCCGAGCAGCTCCGAGAGGAAATGGCCCTCCTTCCTCTGCACGCCGAGCGATGCCATCGGCACGGCTCTGCGGCCCTCGGCCAGCGCCTCCGCCGGCAGCTTGCGGATCTGCGCGGCGAGATGGCGGGGGCGGTCGTCGAACAGCCCCATCGGCTCCGGCAAGAACCCCCACCAGTTGCGCTCCTCGCACAAGAAGACGCGGTCCGCCAGCGCCGCGTCCCGGGCGAGCGCCTCGCGGAACATCCGCTCGCCCGCCAGTCCGTTCAGCAGCTTGACGACCGGCAAGTAGCGGGCGGCGCCGAGCGACAGGACGCTGAGCGGCAGCTTGAGCATCCGCTCCGGATCGTCCGGCGAGGCGAACGTCCGGATCGAGGAGGTCGCGAGGAAGCGGCCCGCCTCGACGTCCAGCACGACGATCGTCCCGTCGGCTATCTCGTCTCCGAATTCGGGCTTGATCTTGTGCTCCAGCTGCCAAGGATGAACGGGCAGCGCCATGTAGCCGGCTTCCGACAGCCGCCTGTGCGCCAGCTCGGCCTCCACAGCGGCTCTTTCCCGCCCGTCGAGCAGATCGAGCGGCTCGGCCTCGTCCGCCAGGCTGCCCCGCTGGATGCTCTCCTGCTTGACCGCGACCCAGCGCATCGCGGCCGGCCGGCCGAACTCGGCCATGCAGGCGGCGTAGTCTTCATCCGACAAGCCGATTTTGGCCTTGGCGAGAGGGTGGAACGGACGGTCGCGCAGCGAAGCGATCCTCTCGCCTTTAAGCAGCCAGGCAAACGGCGTCTGCGGCGCGAAGCCGAGCGGCTCAGCCGTCCGTTCCAAGCTCAGCTCCAGCTGGCGAGCCGCGATGTCGAGCCCTTCCAGAAATTCGCTCGTCCCGCGCCTGGCGAACGCCTCCGGCGACAGGACGGCCCGGAACACGGCCTCGCATGCTTCCCGCGGCGAGGCCGTCTGCCTCCAGCCGCCTTCCCCGTTTCGGACATAGACCGGAGAAGCCGCATCCCACACATGCCGCTGCCGGATGCCCGGCTCGAACAGGAACCGGAGCGCTCCGTCATAGACGAGCGAGCTGCCGCTTCCGTTGAACAGCGGCGCCAGCTCCGGCCGAGCGGCGAGCGGGCCCGCGACGCGGTCATCGAGCGGAATGAGCTCCTCGAACAGCAGCGCATCCATCAGATCCTTCATGATCTGACGCTGCGCCTCGCTGCCCTCGATCGGAACCTTGGCCGTCTGCATCATCGTTTCCCCCTGTCAAATAGTGAAATTCCGGATGCGGATGACCTAAAAAATCATGATGCGAGATCGTCCAGCAGTAGGCTCCGGACTGCTCGAGCACGACCACGTCGCCGACCCGCAGCCTCTCTACGGAAGCGTCCGCATGCAGCCGGTCCTTCGGCGTGCACAGCTCGCCGGCGATCGTGACCAGCCCGCCCTCCACGGAGGGGCGCTCGAACGGATAGGGCCAGCGCTCCGAGCTCACGACATGGAACGGATGGTCATGCCCCCAGGAAGCAGGCAGCCGGTTGTGATGCGTCCCGCCCCGCACGACGGCGAAATGCCGTCCGTGCGAGCTCTTGATGTCGACGACCTCGGCAGCGTAGCAGCCGTAGTTCGCGACGATGAACCGGCCCGGCTCGAAAAACAGCTCCGTTTCTCCTAGACGGTCCTCGATGCCCCGCTCCCGCAGCAGGCCGGTGAACCGCTCCCAGTCGAAGCCCGGCGTCCCGTCGTACGTCACGCCGAAGCCGCCGCCGGCATTGAGGACGCGGATGTCGAGCCCGCGCGCCTTCCACTCCTCGGCTTTGGCCACGTACAGCTCGATCATGGCGGCATGCAGCTCGGCATCCGGATTGTTCGACAAGGAGTGGAAATGAAGTCCGCGGCAGAGGACGAACCGATTGTCCGGCGAACGGAGCAGGGCGAGCGCCTCCTCCAGATGCGATTCGTCCATTCCGAACGGACTCGGCCGTCCGCCCATGACAATCGCGGTCTGCGGCAGCTGCCCCGAGCTCAGGTTGACCCGCAGCAGCACCTCGACCGGCTGCCTCCGGCGGGCGGCGATCCAGATGATCTTGCGCAGCTCGAGCAGGCTCTCGACATGGAGATAGGCCACGCCGAGCTCCAGCGCCGCCTCCAGCTCGGCATCCTTCTTGCCCGGCCCGCCGAACAGGATGCGCGCCTCTGCGGACACCTCCCGCACTCGCCGCAGCTCCCCGATCGAAGCGACCTCGAAGCCGGCGACGACCGGCAGCAGCGCCTCGATCAGGCGCGGATCGGGATTCGCCTTGATCGCGTAGAACAGCTTGCCTTGACGCGGCAAGCCGGGCAGCAGGGACGAGGCATGCCGCCGGATGCCTTCGAGATCGTACACATAGGCGCAGACCGGATCGCTCTTCTGCCGCTGCCATTGCTGGATCAGCGCCTCCACTTGCCGCTTCATGAGCTCATCTCCGTTCCTGCCGCATAGTCCGCCTTCTTTTGCGCGTAGGCCCGAAACGCGGTGTTGCGGTCGTCGCCGAGCACGAAAATGCGCACGCCGCGCTCGCTCCACCGCCGATGGCCGTCCTTGCCACGCAGTACGGCCGCATAAGGGACGCCGCAAGCGACGGCGGCGGCATGCAGCTGGTCCAGCGCCGCCGCGACCGCCGGATGCTCGGTCTGCCACGGCACCCCGAGCGACTGCGAAAGGTCCGCCGCCCCCTCCAGCACAAAATCGACATGCGGAGCGCTCAAGATGTCCATGCTGCGGCGGACGCCCTCCGCGCTCTCGATCATCGGCACGATCATCAGCTCCTCGTTCGCCCGGACGATATAGTCGGTCAGCGGGTATTTGGCGAAATCGCCTGGACGGCCGCTGTTCAGGCTGCGCCTGCCGACCGGATGATAAAAGGCGTGCCGAACCGCCTCCTCCAGCTGCTCCGGCGCTTCCACGGCCGGGATGACGATTCCTTGGGCGCCGCAGTCGAGCGCCTTGAGGATCTCGATCCGATCCACCGCGGATATGCGGACGAGCGGCGTCAGATCGTGCAGCTCCGCCGCCCTCACCATATCCTCGACGGTCTCCCAATTCGTCGAGGCATGCTCCAGGTCGATGATGACGAAGTCGTAGTCCGCGCGACCGATCAGCTCCACGACGATCGGATGGGGAATCGAGACGAACAGTCCGCATGCCTGCTGCCCTTCCCGCAGCTTGGCCTTCAGCCGGTTCGGCCTCATGTCCCGAGCTCTTCTCTCGCCTGGCGAAGCGGGTTCGGAGCGGCGCGGAAGTACAGCTCGCCGTCGCCGTAAATGCGACGCTTCGTCATTTCCTCGATCCGCGCGTCATCTCCGAACAGGTCGAACATCCGGTATCGCTCCGCATGCTCCGGATGCCGGCGCTGATAGTCGGCGATCGCTTGCGCGACGCTTCTCCAAAACTCGCTCTCGCTCAGGCCGAATTCCTCCAGCGCCCAGCAGAGATCGGTCATGCAGATGAAAAAGAACGCATCATAGGCGTAATCGCGCACATCCTCCGCCGTCTGCGCCTGCAGGAACGAATAGCGGTTGAACTTGCGATGCGTCTCCGGCTCGGGATGCAGCGCCGGCTGCCAATCCGGCCGCAGCAGCTTGTCCGGGACGTAGCGCACCCCGTCATGCAGATCCTTTACGATGATCCGCTTGGGCAGCAGATCCTCCACGACGAGGATGATGTTCTGCGCATGGGATTCGAGAGCGATGCCATGGGCATACAGCAGATGCGCGATCGGCACGACGGCCGCCGCGATGAGCCGGCGGCTCCACCGCTCCACGCCGTGGCGCTCGATCGCTTCCCGGAGAAACGGCTCGCCGTTCTTCTGGCGCAGCAGCGCTGCGTTGAGCGGCCAGGCCTCCTCGCCCGGCTGCAGATGCTGTGACACATTTTGCCGAAAGATCGCTCCAAGCGTGCCGTAGGCGGTCCGATACTGCAGCGGCGGAAGCGCGTCGTAGCGGAACGATACGCCTCCCTCCTCCTTCAGCAGCCCGAACCCGGCGGCCTGCAGCACTTCGTCGCTGCTCGCGATGCGCTCCAGCCAGGCGCTGACGAGCGGAGCGTTCTGCGTCGTATGATGGGCCAGGATGCGGCTCGTCGACGTATTCGTCAGGCTCAGCGAAAGCTTGACATAGGAGGCATCCGTCCGCTCCCGGCTCGCCAGCGTGCGGATCGACTGCTGCGCCCGATAGCGGCCCTCCGCCGCGCCGAGCGGAACGATGTCGCCGCTCGCCAGCTGCTCGGCGAATACGTTCGGCAGCATGTTCTCGAGCTGCCAGGGATGGACGGGCACAAACGCGTAGCTCTTGTCCGAAGCGCCGCGCTCGCTCAGCGCGAGGGCGAACCGGCTCCTGTCGCCGGCCGTCAGATGCCGATCGTACAGCTCCTCCAGGGAGCGTCCCGGATAAAGCGCCGCATCGAGCAAGGCGGCGTTGACGGCGACCCATTGCAGCTGGATCGGCCGGTCGAATTCGGGTCCGTACTTCTCGTTGTCCTCCAGGCTGAAGCCAAGCCGCGACTTGTAGCTCGGATGATACGGATGCCCGTCCGCCATATGGCTCTCCAGCGCTTCATAGCGCCGCTCCGCGGCCGGAATTCGCTCGGCCTGCGCCGCTCTCGACTGGCTGTCCTTGACAAACGTCTCCGTCAGCTCGTGGAGGAAGCCGCTCAACCGGGATCCTTCCAGCCGATGCTGCAGCACCTCCTCCAGAAAGAGGTACAGGCTGAAGTCCGCCGCTCCTTCGCGGCGGATCGAGTTCGGGACGAGCCGGATCCGCCCGAAGCTCCGCTTCACATCCGCTTCGAACGAGTACCGGACCGCCGAGCCGTCCTCCTTGCGCCCGAGCAGCGTCCACTCTCTCCCGTCCCGCTGCGCCTGCAGCACTCCTTCGAACAAAAGAGCCTGCAGCGTCTGGCGCATCACTCTGTCCGCCACCTCGCCGGCGACGATCTCTGCTCTAGACAAGCTGCTTGTCTGCCGCATCCGCTACACTCCTTATCCGTCTCATTAAATTGTCTACCGGCACATAAGCCGGCGTCTCGCTCGTTCCGGCCAGGCAGCTCGCCATGTTCCGCTTGGCGAGGAACGTGTCCGCCGTCAGCAGATGCCGGACGAACGGCAGCTCGCCGCCCTTTCGCTCCAGCTCCCGCTCGAGAACGTCGCGGACGATTGCCCAGAACGATTTCTCGCTGCTGCACGTCGACGCGGACAGGGCGTGGATGAAGGAGCCGAGATGATTGACGATGAAATAATAGCTCGTGCGCGCCCAGGCGTCTTTTGTCTCATAAAAGAGCGGCCCTTGCGCGCCGGGGGCGGCGAGGCCGCGATCGACGCTCACGCCCTCCAGATCCCGGATCACGAACGAGCGGGGCATTCCGTCGCGGATGGAAAGCAGCGTATTTTGCAGATGGGCCTCGAAATGGATGCCCTTCTCCTCCGCGGCGCGCACGATCGGCAGCAGCGAGAGGTCCAAATACCGGCGGAACCACGCCTCCGCCTGCCCGCTGTCGATCAGCGAGGCCAGCAGCGGCTTGTCATCCCCGGCCTTCGTCTCGATCAGGCTGGACATGACGAACGTGCAGGAGGGATCGAACTCGATCGGGCGGTACGCGACCGCGAGCAGCGCGGTCAGCTCCTCCCGCGGCATCCGGCAGGCCGCGATTCCTTCCTCGTACGCCACCTGCGTATGAGGCTCTTGCTCGAAGCAGCCGCTTTGCAGCAAGTAGGACGCGGCATCCATCGTCCGTCGCATCTGCTCCCTCGTATTGACCCTCTTCATATTGGTGATCTGGACATCCAGCGCCAGCTTGATGTTGCAGCGCATCTCCGGCACATAGACAGTCCGCACCGACGAGGTCGGATGACAGAGCGGGCCGCACGGACCGAGAGGCACGATCTGGCGCTCCCGCACATACTCGCCCGTTTCCTCCAGCGACAGCACATGCTCGTACTGCCACGGATGGACCGGCAGCAGCCGGTAAAGCGAGGCCGATGCTCCAAGCTCCAGCGAAGCTTGCTCGACCGCTTGGAGCGGATCTGCGATGCGGGGCTTGCCCCCGATCCATTCCTCCTCGAACTTGTCGCTGCGCACCGCCATGTAGCACAGCCGGAACGAAGCCTTCAGCTCCGGACTGTAGCGCCGGACATCCGCCTCGCTAAAGCCGAGCACGCTTTTGGGAAACGGATGGAACGGATGTCCGTGCAGCAGCGACTGTTCGGAGGTGAGATAGCCGTCGGGCAGCGCCGACTCCGGCTGGCTCATGAACAGCGCCAGCGTCTGCCGGCTGCCCGCGACTTGCTGCAGGAACCGCTCCTGCAGGCGTCGATCGAGCGATGGAGCTTCCGCCGCCATCTCCTGCGCGATCCATCGCGCCAGCTCGGCGCTGTCGAGCGGCCGTCCGTCGTGCAGGAAGCTTTTGTACCGGTGCTCGCCGATGGCCGACCGGCGGACGAGCTTGCCGGCGAGCGTAATGCCGCTGGCCGGAAACGTTACCGAGTAGTCCAGCTCCGGCGTGACGAAAAACCGGGATGCTTGGCCGAACTCCCGGATATAACAGTTCAACAAGGTTCTGCATGTATGCCGGTTTGCCTCATTCTGGGCGTCATGCTGCCGATTCCCGAGCAATGACATCGACCTTCTTTCTTAGAATCGTCCGCAGCAGGGCGAATCGCCGGTTCGCGCCCCTAGACGGCCACTCGGCTCGCTTCAACGGCTTCGACGACCGACTTCTCGAAAATCTCCAGCACCGCGGCCGTCTCCTCCTCGGTAATCGTAAGCGGCGGCAGGAAGCGGAGCACGGCGGAACGCCTGCCGCCGGACTCGACGATCAAACCGTTCTGGAAGCATCGTTCCTGGATGCGCTCAGCGAGCTCCCCGCTCGGCGGATGATGGCCCAGCCCGTCCTTGGGCAGGCTCGGATCGACCATCTCCACGCCGATCATCAGCCCTCTCCCGCGGACGTCTCCGATCTCCTCGTACCGTGCCTTCAACCGTTCGAGCGCCTCAAAAAACTGCTTGCTGCGCTCGTTCACCTGATCCAGCACCCGGTGCTCCCGCATGTAGGCCAGCGTCGCCAGGCCCGCCGCCATGCCGAGCTGGTTGCCGCGGAACGTTCCGGTGTGGGCTCCCGCCTGCCAGCAGTCCAGCTCTTCCTTGTAGATGACGACCGACATCGGCAGGCTGCCGCCGATCGCTTTGGAACAGACGATCACATCGGGCACGATGCCGGCATGCTCGAATGAGAACATCTTGCCGGTCCGGCCGATGCCGGTCTGCACCTCGTCGATGATGAGCGGGATGCCCCGTTCGGCTGTCATGCGGCGCAGCTGCCGGAGCCACTCCAGATCGGCCGGGATCGATCCCCCTTCTCCCTGGACCGTTTCGACGATCACCCCGCACGGATCGGCGATGCCGCTCTCGCAGTCGTCCAGCAGATGCTCGATATAGTGGGCGCTGATGCGCGCCGTCATTCCGTTGCCGACGCCGAACGGGCAGCGGTACTCGTACGGGAAGGGAAGGAAGTGCACGTCGGGCAGCAGGCTGCGGAGCCTGCTTTTTTTGCTCAGGTTGCCGCTCATCGCCATCGTCCCTTGAGTCGATCCATGATAGCCCCCTTGAAAGGCCAGGATCGCTCCTCCGCCCGTCGCATGCTTGACCAGCTTGATGGCCGCTTCGACCGCATCCGCTCCCGTCGGCCCGCAAAACTGGATTTTGGCCGTATCCCGCATCTCCTCCGGCAGCAGCAGGAAAAGCTCGCTCATGAAGCGGACTTTGAGCGGAGTCGCCAGGTCCAGCGCATGCAGCGGAATCTGCTCGTCGAGCGCGCTGCGGATCGCTTCGACGACGACATCGGGATTATGGCCGAGAGCGAGCGTTCCTGCGCCCGCCAGGCAGTCGTAATAGGTTTTGCCTTCCAAGTCGGTGAGCAGGACGCCCTTTGCTTTCTGAATGACGAGCGGGAAGCGGCGAGGGTAGGATCTCGCCTGCGACTCCCGGTCGGCTTGCAGCCGCAAGTATTGTTGCTGCGTGCGGTCGGACATGAAGATCCCTCCTATTCTTCGAATAAATAGTCCAGGTAGATTCGGAATACGTCGATCGAATCGCCCGTCAGGAAAAGATGCGGATCAATCAGATCCGGCAGCGCGTTGACTTCTAGAATCCCTCCGTTTTCCGCCTCCAGCGGCGATGCAATGTCCTTGCAGCGAATATCGATGCCGGCGACGTCGAGCTCCAAAGCGCTCGCGGCCCGGGCGGCCGCCTCCGCTAGATGCGGATGGCAGTCGGCGGAGCGGTCCAGCACGATTTCGCGGATCGAATCCGCAGCGAGAGTCGAGTCCGGATAAAGCTCCAGCCTCTCCTCCTGGCCGAGCACGCTTGCCGGCCCGAGACCGCAGGCCCGCAGCCGCTCCATCACCGGCGCCGAGCCGAGATCGACCGGCTGGTAGGAGCCCTCTTGCCGATCGCCGGTCCGCGCCAGCTGAGCTTCATTCAGACGGCTCACGAGCTGCTCGATCGTCGCTTCTCCGTCGCCGATCAGGAAGGCCGGCACGTATTCCAGCACGCCGACGACGCGTCCTCCGATGACGACGATGCGGACGTCGGTGCCTTCCACATATTTCTGCAGCATCGCTTTGCCGCTATGCCGGAGCGCGCTCGCGACCGCTTCCTCGAGCTGAGCCCCGTCGGCGACGCGAAGCGTCACGCCGACGCTGTTGCTCGCATCCAGCGGCTTCACGACGATCGGACGATTTTCCGCCAGGAAGCGGGCGGCCTCTTCGCCATGGCCGGATACGACGACATAGTTCGGCACGGCAAGCCCATGGCGCCTGAGCAGCAGATTGGACGCCTCTTTGTTTTTCGCCAGCAGGCCCGCCATCAGCTTCATGCGATGCGATCGGGTCCGGTTCACGATCCGTTTTTTGCCCTGGCGCTCCAGCTCCAGAAATTCCTCGCTTCCTTCGAGAAGCGGCCGGCATGCTATGCCCATCTCCAATGCTTTCTGGTGAATGAAGCGATTTTGCGCGTTTTGATAACAGATATCCATCAAGCCCGCTCCTTCCCCATCGGCTGCATCTTATTGATAATGATTGATAATGATTTTCAATATCAAAAGACATAATCAGCATAAATCCGACCTCTGAAATTGTCAATATAGGAATAAAATACTAAAAAACGCCCTGCTGGTGAAAAAAGCAGGACGTTTTTCATAGTTGCCGGGTGCTTACATCACGCCGGAAGGCTGATGGTTGATTTTAGGACAGGTGGGGCAATAATCCTCGGGGTCATCGGAAGCCAGGTAATAGAAGCAGCATGTCTTGCGGATGCGGATCGGCTCCTCCGATGCGACCGTCGCCACCTTAGGACCATAATAGCGTCCGAGCGGGTTTTTTTTCTCTCCGAACAGATGCGGCGGGGCTTCGACCAGATAGGCCAGGTCGCTGCGGACGATCGCTTGCCGCTCCTCGTCGAGGCCTTCCAGGAAACGGTTTTCATAAAGCCAGAACACATAGATCGCGGCATTTTCCCAAAGCACCGCCTTGGATACCGGGACATAGGCGGAAATGGCGTTCCAGGCCCGGCTGATGTTATCCGCAAAAACAGAGGCGACGATCCGCTCTCGCCAAGCCTCTCTCTTCCCGGCCTCCGGCCGGTTCGCTTCCCATTTTTCGAGACGGATCCGAGGCAGCCAGGCGCTGCCTCTCCATACGGATTCGATATGGGCGTTCTCGATGGAATAGTCCAGTCCCTTGTCCATGGCGCTCATCGCGTACAAGCTGGAGGCGATCGTCAGGTAGCTGTATCGCTTGGCGAACAAGGAAGCGTTGGCCGCGATCGTCTGCCCTTCGAACACCTCCCCCGCCCGGCCGATATAGCCCAGGCACTTGTCGCGATCCAGCAGATCGAGCGCCGGCATGGAGAGACGCCTGTCCTCCGACGGCTCCAGCGCCAGACGGAATTCCTCCGTCAGCAGATCGATCTCATGCCGTTCATAATCGAAGCCCATCATCGCCCTCCTGACCAAATGTCATGCGCCGAGCCTCCGGCCCTTGCCATGGGGCACGCATAGCGGCGTGCCGTACAGCGGATCTTCGATCACATCCGCCTGCAGGTTGAATACCGCTTGAATCATGTCCGACGTCACGACGTCCTCCGGCTTGCCCTGCACATAGACGGCCTGATCGCGAAGCGCGACCAGATGATGGGCATAACGGCAAGCCAGATTCAGATCATGCAGCACCGCGACGATCGTGCGCCCCTCCTCGACGTTCAGCCGGTAGAGCAGATCGAGCACCTCGATCTGATGCGTGACGTCCAAATAAGTGGTCGGCTCGTCCAAAAGGACGATGTCGGTGCCTTGAGCCAGCACCATCGCGATCCAGGCGCGCTGCCGCTGTCCGCCCGACAAGGAATCGACCGCGCGGTTGGCCAAGCCCGCCAGGCCGGTCGTCTCCAGCGCCCGGCTGACCTCACGCTCGTCTTCCTTGGACCATTGCTGCAGCCAAGACTGATACGGATAGCGGCCTTGCTTGACCAGCTGCAGCACGGTCAGCCCCTCGGGCGCGGTCGGCCCTTGCGGCAGCAGCGCCATCCGCTGCGCGACGGCTTTGGTCGGCAGCCGGGCGATGCTGGCTCCTTCCAGCAAGACGGTCCCCTGATAAGGCTTCAGCAAGCGGGCCATCGTGCGCAGCAGAGTGGACTTGCCGCAGCCGTTGCTGCCGATGAGGGCGGTGAACTTGCCCTTGTCGATCGTCAGGTTCATATCGGCAAAAATGGAGGTGTCTCCGTAGCGGACGGACAGTCCTTGCGTTTCCAGAGCATGCATGCGGCTCAGCTCCCCGCCCTTTATTTACCATTCACTTTAAGCGAGCTCCCCCTCCTTGTCAATGAGAATGATTATCAAAAAAAAACATTGCGAACCTGTTCCGTCTCGCCTAAAATGGATTCGGATGCCAGTTCGACCATTGATTTCATCTCAAGGAGGAACCCCATTGCTTTCCCGAATTCGATTGCTCATCCTAACCGCGGTCCTCGCGGCAGCATCGCTCCTGGCCAGCTGCAGCGCTTCGTCGGACCGCTATATCGACTCCCCCGCGTCTCCTGCTCCTGCGAGCTCGGAGCCGGCGGAGCCGCAGCCGAGCGAGCCGGCCGACGCGTCGGCAAGCGACAAGCCCGCGCCATCGGCGAGCCCTGCAGCGAGTCCCGCCGCGGATTCGACCGCATCCACGGAGCCGGCGCCCTCACCTTCCGCTTCTGCTTCTCCTTCCGCTTCTCCGTCGCCGGCTCCCGTCAAGAAGAAGGCCGAGCCTCCAAAAGCGGCGACGTCTAAAAAAGACAACGAGTCCGTCAACAAGGCCGCCGCCGGCTCCATCCTGAACAAAAGCGACAGCTCCGCCGCTGACGCCTCCGCCGGCTCCGCCGAGCTGAGCAAGTCTGTCGAGGAGGCGCGCGCTCAGGTCAAGCAGCTGAAGCAGGATGTCGAGGAGCAGGACGACGCCAAGATCCGTTCGACGGCCGCCAAGCTAAAAGCCGCCTGGACGAGCGTCGAGCCGGACGCGCGTGCAAGCTACGCCGAGGCCGCCGCCCTGATCCAGGAGAAGATGGACGGGCTGGATGAGCTGATCGGCGCCGACACGCTCGATTACGACTCCCTGCTGCGGCTGGACTACGAGCTGTACCAGACGTTCCGCCAGCTGGCCGATCAAGCCGCTCCGCGCTAGCCTGACGCGGAGCTTGCCGCCCCATATGGAAGCAGCTTAGTCATTTTTCCATTTTATCCTTGACAAGTTTATCCACTGGCTCGATAATGATAATCGTTATCAATATAGGTCCAGCAACCAACCGAAAGGCAGGTCTTGTTTTCCATGATAAAGCTTCGTTTTCGCTCCATCGCTTTAGCGCTTTCCCTCTTTGTCGCGGCCGTTTCCATTCCCGCGACCGGCACGGCCGCAGCCGCCCCGATCCAGGTCAAAGTGGACGGCTCCACGCTTCGCTTCGACGTCCCTCCCCAAATCATCAACGGAACGACGATGGTCCCTTACAGCGCGATCGTCTCCAAGATCGGCGCCAAGCTGAGCCTCGACTCGCAGACCAAAACGCTTAAAGTCAGCCGCGGCGCGAAGTCCGTCCAGCTGAAGCTCGGCAGCAGCCAGGCTGCGGTGGACGGAAAAACCGTGACGCTCGGCGCCAAGGTCGTCGAGAAGGACGGCCGCACGCTCGTCCCTCTCCGCTTCCTGGGCGAAGCCTTCGGCCTCTGGGTGAACTGGAACGGCAGCTCCAAGACGGCATCGATCGAGACGAAGCGGACGATCCAGCATGCCATGGGCGAAACGACGTTGACTTCCGTTCCGAAACGCGTCGTCGTGCTGTTCAACGGAATGGTCGACATCTCGCTCACCCTCGGCGTGAAGCCTGTCGGAGCGGTCGAATCGTGGGTCCAGCAGCCGTGGTACCACTATCTGAGATCCGACATGAGCGGGGTCAAAAGCCTCGGCACCGAGCTCCAGCCGAACCTGGAGGCGATCGTCGCCCTGAAGCCCGACCTGATCATCGGAGCCAAGACGCGGCATGAGAAGATCTACGGCCAGCTCAGCAAGATCGCCCCGACCGTATTCGCGGACCAGCTGTTCGAGTGGAAGTCCAACATGGAATTCGTGTCGAAAGCGCTGAACAAAGAAAGCGTCTATGACGCGTTCATGAGCGACTGGAACAAAAAGGTCGCCACCTTCAAAGCCAAAGTCGGCAGCGCCAGCAAGAACGAGGTGTCCATCGTCCGCTTCTACGACGACAACAGCGCCCGCATCTACAATACCGGCTTCGCCGGCGACATCCTGAAGGAGCTCGGCCTGAGCCGTCCGAAAGTCCAGACGGAAAGCGGAAAGGTGTTCCTGGACGTCGCTTCGCAGGAGCAGATTCCGCTCATGGACGGCGACATCATCTTCGACATCACCTCCAGCAATCACGGCGGAGAAGAATTCAAGACGCAGGAAGAATGGCAGAAAAACGCTCTGTGGACCAATCTGAGAGCAGTGAAAAACAACAAGTACTACAAGGTCAACGATATTACATGGAATATGTCCGGCGGCGCCACCGCCGCAAAAATGATGCTCGACGACTTGTACTTCTACTATGACATTTAACCGGATTCAACTCCTGCTCGAGAAAAAGCAGCGATACTCAAAAGAATGGGCGAATCCGCCCATTCTTTTGCATGTCGCGGAACTGGGGCCGCTGCCATGAACCTCTCCTCCAACCGGTCGAAAGCGGCCGGACTCGCGCTCGGAGCGCTCCTTCTCCTGGGCTGCCTGCTGCTGAGCCTGGCCTACGGATTCACGGCGATTCCCGTCAAGGACGTCGTGCGTTCGTTCCTTCACTTCGACGAAAGCTCGAACGCCCATATCATCGTGCAGACCTCGCGCGTTCCGCGGGCGCTGACGGCCGCCGCAGTCGGAGCATGCCTCGCGGTCAGCGGCACGCTCATCCAGGGCCTGACGAGGAATCCGCTCGCCGACGCGAGCATACTCGGCATCAATTATGGCGCGTCCTTCGCCATCGTGCTGGCCGTGACGCTGCTGTCCGTCTCCTCCTTGCCGCTGCTGACGCTGCTCTCCTTCTCCGGAGCGGCCATCGCCGCTGCCGCCGTCTACGCGCTCGGATCGCTCGGCAAGGACGGGCTGACGCCGCTCAAGATCATTCTCGCCGGCGCCGCGCTCGGCGCGTTGTTCTCGTCGTTTACCCAAGGCATGCTCGTGCTGGACGAGCAAGGACTGAACGAGGTCATCTTCTGGCTGACCGGCTCGGTCGCCGGGCGCTCCTTCGACATGCTGAAGGCCGTCCTGCCGGTCATGGGCTGCGGCTGGGCAGGCTCGCTGCTGCTCGCGCGCCATATGAACGTGCTGACGATGGGCGACGATGCCGCGCAAGGCCTCGGCCAGCGGACGGCGTTCGTGAAGCTCGGCACCGGCCTCGTCATCGTCGCGCTCGCCGGAAGCTCGGTCGCGGTCGCCGGGCCGATCGGCTTCATCGGACTCGTCATTCCCGTCATCGCCCGCTTCTTCTCCGGCAACGACTATCGCTGGATGGTGCCTTACAGCGCCGTGCTGGGAGCGATCCTCGTCGTCGCGGCGGATGTGGCCGGGCGCTTCATCATCCAGCCGGAAGAGCTCCCCGTCGGCGTCATGACCGCCATGATCGGCATCCCCGCCTTCATCGCCATTGCAAGGAAAGGGGGAATCGAACGATGAAGCCGCTCAAGCCCGTTCGCTTCGAACGGCTCCCGATCTCGTTTTTCCTCGACCCGAAAGCATTGGTCTTGACGGTCGGGCTCGCCGTCGCCTGCGTCGCCGCGATGCTGCTTTCCGCCGGACTCGGCGACATGCGCCTGCATCCGCTGGAGGTGATCCGGGCGCTGTTCGGATTCGGCACGGAGGAGCATCGGCTGGTCGTGCAGGAGCTCCGGCTGCCCCGCATCGCGGCGGCCTTTCTCGTCGGGGCGTCGCTGGCTGTCGCGGGCGCGATCCTGCAGGGCATCATCCGCAATCCGCTCGCCTCGCCCGACATCATCGGCATTACGAGCGGGGCGACGCTTGCGGCTGTCCTTTTCATCAGCGTCCTCAGCAGCACCGTCAGCATCGTCTGGCTGCCGCTTGCGGCTATGCTTGGAGCAGGCTGCACGTCCCTGCTCGTTTATTTTCTCGCCTGGAAGCAAGGCGTGACGCCGATCCGTCTCGTGCTCGTCGGGATCGGAATCAACTTTCTGCTCGGCTCGACGACCAAGGTCATCCTGCTCAAAAGTCCGATGTATACCTCTTCCCAGGCATTCGTCTGGATTACAGGCTCGGTGTACGGCTCCGATTGGGGCATCGTCCTGCTCATCCTGCCCTGGGCGGCGGCGTTCATCCCGCTGGCCTTCGTTTATTCGCGGCAGGTCAACATCCTCCAGCTCGGCGACGACATGGCGGCGGGAGCCGGCAGCCGGGTCGGCCGCCAGCGCTTCCTCCTGCTGATGCTGAGCGTGGCGCTTGCGGGAGCCGCCGTATCGGTCGGAGGCGCGATCTCCTTCATCGGCTTGATCGCTCCCCATATGGCGCGCAAGCTCGTCGGCTCCTCCTTCGGCAGCATGATGCCGATCTCCGCGTTGATCGGCGGCTTGATCGTCGTCGCCAGCGACACGATCGCCCGCACGCTGTTCCTTCCCTACGACATTCCGGTCGGCGTGTTCACTGCCGGCGTCGGAGCGCCTTTTTTCATTTATTTGCTGTATCGCAGCCGAAATGCCTGATCAGAAAAGGAGATGCCCCAAGCCGCGCTTGGGGCATCTCCTTTGATTTACAACGAAGCTCGCTCCCGCGCCAGGAACGCCTCGATCTCGTCCCTGGACGGGATCGAGCCTTGCGCTCCCGGCCGCGTGACGGCGATCGCCGCCGCAGCGGCGGCGAACCGCAGCGCCGCCTCCGTATCGGTCCCGGCGGCGGAAGCGGCGGCGAATGCGCCGATGAACGTATCCCCCGCCGCCGTCGTATCGACCGCCTCCACCGCATAGGCGGGCACGGACAGCCGCTCCCCGGCCGCATCCGCGCACAAGCAGCCCTGCTCGCCGAGCGTGACGACGACGCGGCGAGCGCCGCGCGCCAACAGCTCGGCCGCGGCCCGGTCCGGCACCGGCAGCCCGCTGACGGCGGCCGCCTCCGTCTCGTTGACGATGATCGTATCGAGCAGCGGCAGCAGCTCGGCCGGAACCTCCCGCGCCGGAGCCGGGTTCAGCCAGACGCGCACGCCGGCCTCGCCGGCCGACCGGATGAGCGCTTCGTTCGTCTCCCACGGAATCTCGTTCTGGAGCAGCACGGCGTAGACGCCGCGCCAGTCCGCCTCGGCGAGCGCATCCTCGGCCGTCAGCAGGCCGTTTGCTCCAGCCGACAGCACGATATGGTTCTCTCCGCCCTCGTTGACGGTGATGATCGCCAGTCCCGACGTCCCGTCCTTGGTCAGCACCGACTGCACGCCGACGCCGGCATCCTCCAGCGAGGCGACGAGCGCGTCGCCGAACGGATCGCCGCCGACCGCTCCGAGCATCGAGCAGGCCGCTCCCGCCTTGGCTGCCGCCGCGGCTTGGTTGGCGCCCTTGCCGCCCGCATGATACGACGTGCCGCGTCCGGAGATCGTCTCGCCCGGCTCGGGAAATCGAGCGACGCGGCTGACGATATCCATGTTGATGCTGCCGGCGACGAGGATCCGGCTCCCGCCGGACGCCTGCCGGCTCAAGGCCGCCCCTTGGCAGACCCCGTCCGCACCGACACGCGGCTGATCGCCCGCTCGCCGCCATCGAGGCAGGCGAAGCCGAACATGCCGTAGCCGAACGAGTCGTCGCGGCATTCCAGCACCGTTTTGCCGTCGATCTCGAGCTTGAACGCATCCTGCTCGGCGACCAGCCTCATCCGGTACTCGCGGCCGAGCTCCCAGTCGAACTTCGCCGTGATGAGCCGGCTCGTCCCGAAGTCCTGCTTGATGAACGACACGGTGTTCGGCCCGTCGAAGCCGGCCAAATAGTGGCGCTTGACGCCCTGGGCCCGGACAGCCAGCAGATGGCTCGTTCCTTCCAGCGGCTGCACCGTCGCCTCCACCGAGAGGTCGCGCTCGTAATAGTTGCCCGAGAACGAAGCCGCGTCGCTCTGTGCCCGGCCGATCATGCGCCCGCCCTCCAGCCTCCACTCGCCCCGATGATGCGCGAACGGCGTAATCGAGCCGAACTCCTTGGCCTGCTTGGCGAAGTCGATCTCATAGGCCGCCGCTCCGGCGACTCCGAAGCGCCCGATGAACAGGCTGCCGAGCGCCCGATCCGTGAGCGGCGACGGACTTTCCAGCACCCAGCCGATCTCGTCGATGAGCGCTCCGTCCGTATCGGGCAGGACGAACGACAGCTCGTTCCAGGCCCCGTTCTCCAGCGGGCGCGGCTCCAGCAGCAGCTCCTCTTTCGTGGCCGAATTCCGCACATAAGGCGTCAGGATGATCGGCTCTCCTTCCCACTGATCGACATAAACGGAGGCGGACGCCGTCTGCCCGCTGACCGCCAGCGGAGCGAACGTCGGCTTGTACTTCTCGTCGTTGAACTCCTCCCGGCGATAGAACGGCTTCCAATAAATATGGCTGCGGTCCCCGGCGACGAGACGGTCGAAGACGATTTCCAGCGAGCCTCCACCAGGCTGCAGCGCCTGGCGGACGGAGTGGCGGACGACCGGCGTCTTGAACGGATTGGAGGTGCGGAAGCCGTGCGTCGAGCCCGGCAAGCCGAAGTCGAACTGCACGTCGCCCGGCCTGAAGCTGTCGGCCAGCTGCTGCGGAGCCTCTTCTCCGTTCAGCCGATAGCCGAGCAGCGCCAGCTCCTTGGCGAACGTCGGGAAGTCGACGACATTGAGGTAGCCCGACACGCTGGAGGCGACGATGAAATCGTTGATCGGGGCGCGGTAATGCGCCGGTATGCCGTCGAGGCCGGCGAATGCGCCGAGGATGGAGCCGACGTTGCCGGCGTTGCAATCCGTATCCCAGCCGCACATCGAGGCGATCTCCACGGTGCGAGCGAAGTCGCCGCCGCCGTAGAGCAGCGCGAGCGCGCATACGCCGGCGTTGGGGATGATATGGCAGACCCCGCCATACTTGTCGTAGCCCCAGCGGTCCTCGAGATGCTGGCGGCATGCCGCCCAGTCGTCCGGATGGTCGCGGTGGAAGTCCAGCACGGCATGGACGACGCGCGCATAGGTCGACTCCGCCGGTATTTGCCGCAATCCGGCGGCGACGATGTCCGCGATTGAAGCCGCTCCGAACGCCGCCGCGATCGCGGCCGCCATGAAGCGGGCTCCGTAAAGGCCGTTGCCGTCATGAGAGACGCTCGCGGCCTTCTCCGCGTAGTCCGCCGCCCGCTCCGGATCGCCGGGAAAAAGCAGTCCCCAAGAGTCGATGAAGATCTGGCCGCCGATCTGCTCGGCCATCTCCAGCCCGTTCGTCTCGATGGAGCCCGACGCCGGCGCGGCCATGCCTTTGCTCAGGTTGACATACGCCCGATGCTCGGTGCTGATGTCCTCGCCGCCCCACCAGAACATGCCGATGCCCTCGCGCGCATAATTGAGCCAGGCGCGGCCGACATCCTCGGCCGTCAGCTCTCTGCCCTTGGCGTCGTCGTACAGCGCGCGGATGAAAAACACCGGGCCGTTGGCGTCGTCGTCCGCCGCGAACGTCCGATACGGCTTGACGTAGCCGCGGATATCTCCGTATACGTCCCGGATGCGCTCGTACGTCCAGGCGACCGGCTCGATCGGGGCGCCGAGTCGGATGCCGACGTTCATGCCGATGAAGCTGGCGTACACCGTTTCCAGATAGCGGTTCGGAATCATCGCCGCGCCTCCTCTCCCAAGCAGCCGATGCCGGCCAGCAGCCGCCGCCGCGTCGCGGCCGCCTCCATGTCCTGCCGGATGATGGCCGCGGCCGTCTCGGCGAACCGGTCGGCGATGTCCAGCAGGTCGAGCCGGTTGACCCGGTCGAGCTGCTCGATGTCTCCCGGCTCGATGACCTCCGCGCCGTGCATCGCGCCGAGGATGACGCCGGCCATGACGCCGATGGAGTCGGTATCCCGGCCCGAGTTGATGCCGTCGAGGATCGAGCGGTAATAGTCGCCCTCGTTCAGCACGATATAGGCGAGCGCGAGCGGCAACTCCTCGATCGAGCGCAGCCGGCTCGGCGTGTAGTGGTCGCTCGGCACGCCGACCTTGTCGATATGCCGGCTGACGTCGTCGCCCATCGGCGAGTACTTGGCGATGATGCGGTGGAACACGGCGACGACGGCATCGCGGTCGTCCCGCCGGGCGCGCAGGCTGCGCGCCGCGGCCGCCAGCTCCTCGATCGCCGCTCTCGTCCCGTCCTTGGCCAAAGACAGCGCCGTGCCGACGATGTCGTCGACCGTCGCCCCCGGCTCGAACGCCTTGGCGACGCAGGCCGCCAGCACGCCGGCCGCCTCCAGGCCGTAGCTGCTCTGATGGCCCATGGCGAATAGGATCGCCTCGTCGTAGGCGCCTTTGGGATTGCCGGCGTTGACGACGCCGATCGGGGCGATGTACATCGCCGCCCCGCAGTTCACCATGTTGCCGAGGCCGCCTTCGCGCGGCTCGGCGTTCGCCAGCACATGGCGCAGGAAGATCTGCTTTTCCGGGTAGAACAAGCGGTCCATGATGAACGTCTCGCGGTCCAGCTCAGGCACGAACGTCTTGCGGAAAGCGATCTCTTTGACGAACTCGCGGCCCATGTCATAGGCGTCCAGATGCCGTCCCTCGGCCTGGTACGTCCGGATCAGCGCGTTCGTCATCAGCGTATCGTCGGTGACGATGCCGTCGCCGCGCACCCGGCCGAGCCGCATGTCCTCGGGCAGGTCCATCTTATGCCATCTCGTCATCAGCGACTCGACCCGGCCGTATCTCGACTTGATCTCCCCGTACGTCAGCTTCTCGACCGGAGCGCCCATGGCGTCTCCGAGAGCGGTCGAGACGACCACTCCTCTTACCCGACTGCGAAATGAAGTCATGGCTGCAGCTCCTTACTGGATGGTTTCGTTCGCGTAGGCGGTGATCTCGGCTCCTCCGGCGGCATTCCAGGCGTCGACAAATGCCCCGAACTGGCTCAGATCCTTCTTGCCGGTAATGAAGTCCGTCGAGTATTCCTTGTACAGATTGTTCATCGCATCCCAGTTCGCGACGAACTGCTCGGGGATGATGAAGGCGTTGTCCTCGGTGTAGAACGTCGACGCCAGCTCCAGCGACTTCGCTCCCGGCTCGCCGAGCAGCGGCGTCTGCAGCGGAATCTCCGACTTGATGTCGACCGGCTCCCAGAAGCGGGCGTACCAGTTGTTGTAGTAGTTCTCGTTCAGCTCGATCTTGCCGTCGACGACGGCGTAGTTCTCGCCCTCGTAGCCGAGGCGGTCGAGCATCTGCCCTTTCGGGCTCGCCAGATAATCGAATACCTGGAACGCCGCATCCTTATGGCTGGACTGCGAGGAGATCGCCAGGCCGCGGGATTCCTTGGTCACATCCGTAGCTCCGAAGCCTTGGCCGACGCCTTTGGCCGGCGGCAGCACGACGAGCTTGGCGCTCTCGCCGCCAAGATCCTGCATGCGGCCGTTGTACAGGTCGATGATCTTGCCCGCCGTGCCGGTGATGACGCCCGCTTCGCCCTTGTAGAAGGCGTCCTCCTTCGTATCCCACTGCTTGGTGATGAACTGCGGATCGAGCAGCCCTTCCTGGTACAGCTTGTGGTAGAAGGCCAGCTTCTCCTTCTCGCCCTCGGAAATCCGGGCGTATTCGAACGTGCCGTCGTCCTTCTTGATCCACGTCTGATCGAGGCCGAACGCCGCGTTGAAGATCGTATTGATCTCTGCGATGTCGCCTGCCGCCGTCAGCGCGTAATTCGGCTTGCCAGAGCCCGGCTTCTTCTCGACCAGCTCCTTGAAGAAGGCGTAGTAGTTGTCGACGGTCGGATTGTCCGTCAGCGCCTTGGAGCTGTCCAGCGCCTCGAACCAGTCGGCCCGCACGACCGGCACCTTCGGCGCCAGCGGCTTGATCCAGAGCAGGTACGGATAGCTGTCCATGCGCGTCTTGTTGTGCGGCTCCATGATGGTTTTGACATGCTCCGACTTTTCGATGTACGGGGTCAGGTCCTCGAGCAGGCCTTGGTCGGCCATCTGCTGGTCGCCGCCCTGGAAGTAGATGATGTCCGGGATCGTGCCGCCGAGCAGCAGCAGGTTCAGGTTCTCCGCGTAGCTGCCCTGGGCGAGGTCGACGAGCTCGAACTTGACGTTCAGCCCCTCGTCCTTGGCCAGCGCCTTTTCCAGCTCTCCGAAAAACTTGACCGAAGCCGCGTTCGCCGTGCCTTCGTCCTTGTAGACGATCTTGAGCGTCACCGGCTGCCCGCTGCCGTCCGGCGCGGCGCCGGCATTCCCTTCGTTGGCAGCGGGGCTGCCGGAGTTGGATGAGCAAGCCGTTACGGCGACAGCCAGCGCGGCCGTCCATGCGATCGTAGTCCATTTTTTCATGTGCGTGATCTCCCCTTATGGATGATGGCGTACGTCTTGCGGCGGGCAGCCTCCCTGCCTCGCCTGGCGGCCGGAGCTCTCCGGCTTCAGTCCTTGACCCCCCCTTCCAGAGCTCCCTTGGCGTAGTATTTGAGGATGAACGGATAGAGCACCAGCAGCGGCACGATGGCGATGATGATGGTGCCTGCCTGCAGGGAGGCGAAGTCGAACGGAATCGAGCTGTCGAACAGATTCTGGCTGCCGATCAGCGACGTGTTGTCCTTGCGGACGACGAACTGCCTCAGCACGACCTGCAGCGGCCACTTGGACGGCTCCGAAATATAAAGCGTCGCGCGGAAGTACTCGTTCCAGTGGTAGACGCCGTAGAACAGGCCGAGCGTCGCCAGTCCCGGCTTGGACAGCGGCATCATGATCCGGGAGTACATGCGGAAATGCCCCGCGCCGTCGATCCGCGCCGCCTCCAGGATCTCTTCCGGGATGTCCTGGAAGAAGCGCATGAGGATGAACAGATAGTACACGTTGACGGCCTTGTACAGAATCAGGGAGGTCAGCGTATTCATCAGGCCGAGATCCTTGACCAGCAGGTATTCGGGAATCATGCCCGGCTCGAACACCATGATGACGATCAGGAAGAACAGCACGGCCTTCTTCCCGACGAACTCGTTGCGGGCGAGCACATAGGCGGCCATCGACGTCAGCGCCAGATTAAGCGCCGTGCCCGCTATTGTGATCCAGACCGAGTTGAGGATGCCGCCCGTGATGAGCGGGTTCGAGAAGAGCAGCTCGTAGTTGATCGTAGAGAACCCTTTCGGGATCAGGTCCAGCCCGCTCATCAGATGCGCCTTGCCCGGCGCCGTGAAGGAGAGGGCAAGCAGGTTGAGCAGCGGCACGAGCACCGTCAAGGTGAAGGCGAACAGCAGCAGATAGATGGCCAGCTTGGATGTTTCCAGTCGTCTCACGCAGTTTCCCCCTCCTTTACCAGACGCCTTTGCCCGAGACGCGCTTCGAGACGAAGTGCGTGCCCAGGATGAGCACGATGCCGATGACTCCCTTGAACAGGCTGGCCGCCGTCGCGTAGGCGAACTGGCCGTTTCCGATGCCGATCCGGTAGACGTACGTGTCCAGGATGTCCACGACGCTGATGACCGACGCGTTCATGAAGTTGAACACCTGGTCGAAGCCGGCGTTCATGAAGAAGCCGAGGTTGAGGATGAAGACGGTTACAACAGTGCTGTAGAGATGGGGCAGCGTGATGAACCGCATCTGCTGCAGCCTCGTCGCTCCGTCGATCTTGGCCGCCTCGTACAGCCCCGGGCTGATCTTCATGATCGCGGCCAGATAGATGATGGAGTCCCAGCCCGCGCTGCGCCAGATTTCCGAGAAGACGAGCACCCAGCGGATATGCTCCTTGCTCGTCATGTAGTCGATGGACGGCAGCTGGAAAAAGCTCGCGAGCTGGTTCACCCCGCCGGTCGCCGGATTCAGCAGGCTGATCCAGATGCCGGCGATGACGACCCAGGACAGGAAATGCGGCAAGTACAGGACGGACTGCACGTACTTGCGGTACCTGGAGCTGCGCACTTCATTGATGAAGAGCGACAGCACGATCGGGATCGGAAAGACGAAGACGATCTTCATCAAGCTGATGATGATGGTGTTCTGGAGCACGCTGGCGAACGCCGGCGAGCTGAACAGCGTCTCGAAATGCTTCCAGCCGACCCAGACATGGTCGCCGAGGATGCGGTAATCCTGGAAGGCGAGCTTCATGCCGTACAGCGGGATGAGATGGAAAATGAAAAAGTAGAGCAGAGGCAGGGCCAGCATCGCATAGAGCACCCAGTCCTGCCGCAGCCGCTTCATGGCCTTCATGGGCTACACCTCCCGGTCGCAGTCGATCTCGAGCCGCATGAGCGGAGCATGCTGCTGGGCGCCGTAGACGTCCCGGTCTCCTGCGCTGCCGGAGGAGACCTCCCGGGACATCGTCACCTTGAAGCCGAGCGCCGGATCGAAAAAGACGAAATGACGGATCCGCTCCTCGGAAATTCCATACGCCTCGCTGACCGTTCGCGGAGTGACGGAGCCCGAGCCCTTCACCTGCTCGTAGCTCTCCCTGGAGTCGAAAAGGACATCCAGCGTGATCTCGAACGGACCCGAGTTTTTGCTGCGCAGCACTTTGGCCAGATCGCCCAGCTTGGTCATCGCTTCGCCCCTCCTCTGCGGTGCTCGATCGTGAATGCGTCCGGAGACGATTCCATCAAATGGTACACGGAAAACGCATAAACCGGTCCGAACTCGATATCGCTCGGCGCGAACGGAAACGCCAGGTTGCCGGCCGTCGACTTGCGCCCCTCGTAGCCGTAATGCAGAAACGTGGAGCGGACCGTCGCGCAGATGCTGCTGGCGAGCTCCTGCGTGCGGGCGACGACCTCGAACAGGACGCCGACCTCATGGCCCCGGAACGGCTCCGGCTCCTGGCTGCCGAGCACGCCGTTCATGCCGTAGTTGTAGAAGCGGATCGAGTAGTCGGTTTCCGGCACGTCCCGGTAATACTCTCTCGCTTGCGCGCGCACGAGCTCCTCGACCTCCTCCAGCTTGCCGAGCAGGATCGGATCGCGGATGCCGGCGACGACGAACGTCCGGTAGGCGGTCTGCCGCGCTCCTTCGAGCTTGACCGTATACGTCTCGGCCGGAACGAGCCTGCTGCCGCTGACCTTCACGACGCCCGTCTCCGCCTCCTCGAACCGGCAGTGCTCCAGATCGAGCATGAAGCCGGGCCCATGCAGCAGGTAAGGATGCTCCTTCTCGTAGAACGTGTGGGCGGCGACGCTCGTCTCGCTGCACTGCCGCTGCGGATTGAGCGACTCCACCGTGAAGCTGCCGTCGCCGATCGTCCCGAGGATGCTGTCCTTCGTCGTGCCCGGCTCGGCGCACAGCGCTCCGCACTCCAGAATCTTGCCCAGATGATAGGCGAGAGCCGGATCCTTGCCGTGCAGGATGCCGATCGCCGCGAACGGCGACGGGTCGTAGGCTCTCCCGCAGACGATGATGTCTGCGCCTGCGCGCAGCGCCTCGACGATCGGCTCATGTCCCATCTGGGCGACGATGCGGGGCGTGGCGGCGATCGCCTCCTCAGTCAGCGCAGGGATGTTCGGACTGAGCGGCGAGATCCGCCCCTCCGCGCTTGCCTGCCGCACGTCCTCTTGAGAGAAGTCTGCCCAAATGACGGCTATTTTTGCCTCCAGCTCCAATTCGGCCAGCAGCTCGTCGATGATCTCGAGCGTCCACTCCACATGCGTCCTCGCGCCGGAGCCTCCGGCCGAGCCGATCACGACCGGGATGCCGCGGCTCAGCCCGGCGGGAAGCATGAGGCCCAGGTCCTTCTTGACCGCCCGCTTGCTGACGATCGAGACGCCGGCGCCGAGCTTATGCGGGCCGCCGTCGGTGGAGCCGGCATCGACGACGATGCCGTGCGGATCCTTTTCCAATCCGTTCCTGAAGGACTTCTCCGGAAATCCATATCCCAGCATGCCGCAGGGCGACAGGATTCGAATGTCTGTGCTCATCTTAGGTCTCTCCTTCTTGTACAGCCAGGTTGGGTTGCGGCAGCGGCAGCCTTCCGCGCCGCCCGCCTGGAAGGGTGGGTAATTGGATGATCCAATTTGATGAAAGAAAAGGGGAGGCCCCCTTTCGTCCGGAGCGAGCCGGTCAGGCCGCATGTTCGATGGATCGTCCGTCGCCGCTCAGGGCTGGACGGCGTTTTTCTGGATGTTCTCCTTCACATGGCTCAAATGATGGAGCAGCGCCAGCCGCGCCTTGACCGGGTCGCGCTCCTTGATCGCCTGCAGGAGCAGCAGATGCTCCTCGTATACCTCGCTCTTGCGTCCGGGAATGGCGGCTGTCTTGCGGAGCGTCCGCTGCAGCAGGTCCATATGCAGCTCGATCATGTTGACCAGCACGACGTTGTGCGTCGCCTTGGCGATCGACAGGTGGAACGCCTGATCCGGCTTGGAGCGGTCGCCGTCCGCTCCGACCTCTCCCCATGTCTCGAAGGCCGCCTCGATCTCGGCGATATCCTCCGCCGTCGCCCGCTTCGCGGCAAGCTCCACGATGCCGGTCTCGAACAGCTCCCGCGCCTCGAGCAGCTCCATGATCGTCGCCCGCTCGATGTTGTCCAGGATGCGGGTCCGGTCCTCGGCGACGTCGAGCGCCTTGCTGAGGAAGCGTCCTCCGCCTGGACGGGCCTCGATCAGCCCCTCCCGCTCCAGGATGCGGAACGCTTCGCGCAGCGTGCCGCGGCTGATGCCGAACGATTGGGCCAGCTCGCGCTCGGTCGGCAGGAAATCTCCGGGAGCGAGATTGCCCTCTAGAATCAGGTTTTTGAGCTGCTCGATGACATCTTCATACACCCGATGATATTTGATTTTCTTGATCGTCATAAGTCGGTTTCGGTCCTCTCTATCCTGCAGTCTTTAAATTGGATCATCCAATTGACCACATGTAAAGGATACCTTCTCGGCTTTTGGTCTGTCAAGCGCTTTCAGAAGGTTTTTCGAAACAAAAAGGAGAAGGGAATCGCTCCCCTTCTCCTTCTTTGCGATCGGCACGAGCTCAGTCGCCCCGGAACGCCTTTTTCATCCGGTCGAAGATGCTCTCGTGATGCTCCTCGGAGCCTGCGCCCGCGCCGCCGCCGAAGCCGCCGAGCTGGCGCAGCAGCTCCTTCTGCTCGTCGGTGAGCGACGTCGGCGTGACGACGGTCACCTTGACGTGCTGGTCGCCGTTGCCGTAGCCGCGCAGCTTGGGCACGCCCTTGCCCTTGAGGCGGAAGTACGTGCCGGTCTGCGTGCCCGCCGGAATTTTGAGCTTGACCTTCTCCGTCAGCGTCGGGATCTCGATCTCGTCGCCGAGCGCCGCCTGCGCGAACGAGAGCGGCACCTCGCAGTAGATGTCGTCGTTCTCGCGGTCGAAGAACTCATGCGGCTTGACGCGCAGCACGATGTACAGGTCGCCGTTCGGACCTCCGCGCGTGCCGCCCTCGCCCTCGCCGTTCAGGCGGATCTGCGCGCCCTCGTCGACGCCCGCCGGGATGCGGACGGTGATCTTGCGCTGCTTCTTCACCTTGCCCGCGCCGTGGCAGGTCGAGCACTTGTCCTTGATGATCTTGCCCGTGCCGCTGCAGTTCGTGCAGGCGCGGCGGTTGACCATGCGTCCGAAAGGCGTGTTCTGCACGACTTCCTGCTGGCCGGTGCCGCGGCAGACGGAGCAGTTCTCCGGCTTGGTGCCCGGCTTGGCGCCGGAGCCGTGGCAGGTGTCGCAGTTCTCGGTGCGCGGAATCGTAATTTCCGTCTCCTTGCCGAATACCGCTTCCTTGAACTCGATCGTCATCGTATACTGCAGGTCGTTGCCGCGCTGCGGCGCGTTCGGATCGCGCCGTCCGCCGCCTCCGCCGAAGAACATGTCGAAGATGTCGCCGAAGCCGCCTCCGCCGCCGAACTGGTTCGGATCGACATGCCCGTACTGGTCGTACACGGCGCGCTTCTGATCGTCGCTCAAGGTGTCGTAGGCCTCCTTGACCTCCTTGAACTTCGTCTCCGCGTCGGCGCTTTTGTTGACGTCCGGATGGTACTGGCGCGCCAGCTTGCGGTAGGCTTTTTTGATCTCCTCCGCCGAGGCGTCCTTGCCGAGCTCCAGCACCTCGTAATAATCGCGCTTATCCGCCAATCCCTCTCACCCCCATGTAATGCCCGCTTGACATGCAACAACCGCCCTCTCCCTCCTGACGCCCCGGCGCTCAAAGCCGGGGCGCTGCTCGGAAAAAGGCGGAGCCGCTTGGTGAAGCTATGAAGCTATCGTACCTTTTTTATTTCTTGTCGTCCACGACTTCGTAGTCGGCGTCGACGACGTTGTCGCGTCCGGCCGCGCCGCCTTGGGCCGCGCCGGCATCGGCGCCCGGAGCGCCCTGCTCCGCTTGCGCCGCCTGCTCATAGAGCTTGACGGACAGCTGCTGCACGATCTCGGTCAGCTCGTCGGTCGCTTTTTTGATCGCGTCCAGATCCTCGCCGCCGACGACCGCCTGCAGCGCTTCCTTGGCTTTGTTGGCCTTGTCGATCTCGCCGGCGTCGACCTTGTCGCCCAGATCCTTGATCGTCTTGTCGACGGAGTAGATCAGCTGGTCGGCATTGTTCTTCGCCTCGACGAGCTCCTTGCGCTTGCGGTCTTCCTCGGCGTTGAGCTCGGCGTCCTTCATCATGCGCTCGACTTCCTCGTCGCTGAGGCCGCTCGAGGACGTGATCGTGATCTTCTGGCTCTTGCCCGTGCCCTTGTCGAGCGCGCTGACGTTGACGATGCCGTTGGCGTCGATGTCGAACGTGACCTCGATCTGCGGCACGCCGCGCGGAGCCGGCGGGATGTCGCCGAGCATGAAGCGTCCGAGCGTCTTGTTGCCGGCGGCCATGGCGCGCTCGCCCTGCAGGACGTGGATCTCGACGCTCGTCTGGTTGTCGGCGTACGTGGAGTACACCTGGGACTTGCTCGTCGGGATCGTCGTGTTGCGCTCGATCATCTTGGTGAATACGCCGCCCGCCGTCTCGATGCCGAGCGACAGCGGAGTGACGTCGAGCAGGACGACGTCCTTCACGTCGCCGGTCAGGACGCCCGCCTGGACCGCCGCGCCGAGGGCGACGACTTCGTCCGGGTTCACGCCTTTATGCGGCTCTTTGCCGATCAGCTTCTTGATCGCTTCCTGGACGGCCGGGATGCGGGTGGAGCCGCCGACGAGGACGACCTTGTCGATCTCGCTGGCCGACAGGCCGGAATCGCTCAGCGCCTGGCGCGTCGGAGCGAGCGTGCGCTCCACGAGCGGCGCGGCCAGCTCCTCGAATTTGGCGCGGGTCAGGTTCAGCTCCAAGTGCTGCGGCACGCCGTCGACCATCGTGATGAACGGCAGGCTGATCGTCGTCGTCAGGACGCCGGACAGCTCTTTCTTCGCCTTTTCGGCCGCGTCCTTCAGACGCTGCACGGCCGCCTTGTCCTTGGACAGGTCGGAGCCATGCTCCTTTTTGAACTCGGCTACGATGTGGTCGATGATGACCTGGTCGAAGTCGTCGCCGCCGAGACGGTTGTCGCCGCTCGTCGCCTTGACCTCGAAGAAGCCGTCGCCAAGCTCGAGGATGGACACGTCGAACGTGCCGCCGCCGAGGTCATAGACGAGGATCGTCTGGTCCTCGGACTTTTCGAGGCCGTAGGCCAGCGCCGCGGCCGTCGGCTCGTTGACGATGCGCAGCACCTCGAGGCCGGCGATCTTGCCGGCGTCCTTGGTCGCCTGGCGTTGGGAGTCGTTGAAGTAGGCCGGCACGGTGATGACCGCTTGCGTCACCGGTTGGCCGAGGTACGCTTCCGCATCGGATTTGAGCTTTTGCAGGATGATGGCGGAAATTTCTTGCGGCGTGAAGTCCTTGCCGTCGATCGTTTCTTTGTGGCTCGTGCCCATATGGCGCTTGATCGAGATGATCGTGCGGTCCGGGTTCGTGATCGCCTGGCGCTTCGCCGTCTCGCCGACGATGCGCTCGCCGTCCTTCTTGAAGCCGACGACGGACGGCGTCGTGCGGTTGCCTTCCGGATTCGGAATGACGACCGCCTCACCGCCCTCCATGACCGCTACGCAGGAGTTGGTCGTTCCAAGGTCGATGCCGATTACTTTGCTCATCGTAAAATATCCTCCCTTATATCCATTGCGGATCGAATTCGTTACGGGTCGATCCAAGTATACCCGCTTTATCTTAAAGGCAGATTAAGGCCGTCCTAGCCGCTTACCTTGACCATGGCCGGACGAAGCACCTTGTCCTTGAGCATGAAGCCCTTCTGGAGCTCCTCCACGACGATGCCTTCCTCATGCTCGTCGGACTCCACGGTCATGACCGCCTGATGGAATTCCGGATTGAACGGCTGCCCGACCGCTTCCATCGGCTTCAGCCCTTCCTGCTCGAGCACGCCCTGCAGCTGCCGGAAGATCATGTCCACGCCCTTGGCGAGCGATTCCGCATCGCCTCCGCCGGCCGCGGCGGCGATCGCCCGGTCGAAGTTGTCGACGATCGGCAGCAGCTGCGTCAGCAGCTTCGCCGAGGCGTACTGGCCCAGCTCTTCCTTTTCCTTGGCCGTGCGGCGGCGGAAATTGTCATAGTCGGCCTGGACGCGCAGCAGCCGCTGCTGATGCTCCTCCGCCTGGCGAGCCAGCTCCGCATAGCGGGAATCCTCTTCCGGCGCTTGCCCGGCCTCCTCCGCCGCCTGCGGCTCGGCCTCGATCGGCTCGCCGCCAGCGGCCGCGGCCGCCTGCTCCGCCGTCTCTTGATCGGCGTCCAGAATGTCCTCTGCGCTTGTCTGTTCATCTATCGTATTCTTCTTGGAATCCAAGCATGCTCACCTCCCGTAAATGGTTCCATAACGCGGCTGAATCTATGTAGGGGCCGCGAAGCCCCTTGCCTGCGCGCCGCGTCCAAGCCTGGACGGCGTTCGTCAGCGCTCCGTCCGCAGGCTGCTCAGGCTGCGCCCGAACTCGCCGAGCAGGCCGACGACGCGCCCGTAATCCATCCTCGTCGGGCCGAGGATGCCGATCGTGCCCATCTGCTCGCCATCGATCGTGAACGAAGCCGTAATGAGGCTGCAGCTCGCGATCGCGGCGTGGTCGTTCTCCGTGCCGATCCGCACCGACAGCCCCTGCGGCAGCGAGGAGAACAGGCGCAGCAGCGTCGGCGTCTCCTCCAGCAGCCCGAAGATCGTCTTGACCTTGTCGACATCCTTGAACTCCGGCTGAGCGAGGATGCGGGCCGTGCCGGACAGGTACAGCCGGCTGTCGTCCTCCGAGCGGACGGCCTGCTCGATCAGCTTGAGCAGCCCTTCGCATTGATCCGCATAGCGGCCCATTTCCTCGCCCGCCGCCGAGAAGAGCCGGGACTTCAGGCGGGTGAGCGGCGTCCCGCTCAGCCGCTCGTTGAGGAAGCGCACCGCCTGCTCGATGTCATCCATGTCCAGATCCGGCGGGATCGTCACCGTGCGGTTCTCGACGTGGCCGGTATTGGTCACGACGATCGCCACCGCCTTGTCGCCCCCGAGCGGCACGAGCTGGAACTGCTTGAGCGCCTGATTGACCGAGTCCGGACCGAGCACGATCGACGTGTAGTTCGTCAGGTTGGAGATGATCATCGCCGCCTGCTGGATCGCCTGCTCCGCCTCCATCATGCGGCTGGCGACGAACGAGCGGATCGCCTGCAGCTCGCTCTTGGTGACCGCCTCGCGCCTCATCAGATGATCGACATAATACCGGTAGCCTTGAATGGAAGGAATGCGTCCAGCCGACGTATGCGGCTGCTCCAGGAATCCCAGCTCCTCTAGATCCGCCATCTCGTTGCGGATCGTCGCCGGGCTGAAGGCCACGTCGCCCCGCTTCGAAATGCTCCGGGAGCCTACAGGCTCGGCGGAACGGATATAATCGTCGATGATCACGCCTAAGATCAGCTGCTGCCTTTCAGTCAACATCCGTACCATCCTCCCTCTGCATGCCTCCGGATTCCCAAAATCCGAGGCGGACGAGTGATTAGCACTCCACTCTATCGAGTGCTAACATTCATAACCAAAATACCAAACCTGGCGGAGCGTTGTCAAGTGAGGCGGAGGCCGAAAAAAAAGGGAAAGGCGGCTCTCGGAAGAGCCGCCTTTCCCGGGGCATTCGCCTCGAAAACCGCCTTAAAGCTTGACCAGCCTCCACTTCTGGGCGCCGGTGCCGTTGTCCGTCCACAGCTGCACGTTCGTGCCGTCGGCGGTGCCCGAGCTGGAGACGTCGAGCGCCTTGCCGCTGTTCACATTGATCAGCTTGAAGCTGCCGTCCGCATTGGCGGTAATCCGCCATTTCTGGGCAGCCGAGCCGTTCTGGTTCGCGATCTGCACGTTCGTTCCGTCCGCCGTGCCCGCTCCCGCCGCGTCCAGCGCCTTGTTGCTCGCAGGATTGATCAGCGTAAAGCTGCCGTCGGCCTGGGCAAAAGCCTGCCAGCGCTGGGCGCCGGTGCCGTTGTCCGTGTAGATCTGCACGTTCGCGCCGTCGGCCGTGCTCGCCGCGTAGACGTCGAGCGCTTTGTTGCTGTTCACGTTGATCAGTTTGTAGACGGCGCCGCTTTCGACCGGAGCCGACGGCGACGAGCCCTGCGAGTAGACCCGCACGTAGTCGACCGTCATCGTCTGCGGGAACACGGTCGAGGCGTTCGGATAGCCGGGCCAGTTGCCGCCGACGGCCAAGTTCAGGATCATGAAGAACGAATGGTCGAATACCCACGTCTGTCCCGCCCCGAGCTGGCTTTTATTGAACGTGTGGAACAGGTTGCCGTCGACGTACCAGCGGATCTGGGTCGGCTCCCACTCGACGGAGAAGGTATGGAAGGAATCCGAGAAGCTGCCGCTCGGGAGCGTGTACGACTTGCTGATGCCGCCCGCGCCGGAGTAGCCCGGTCCGTGCACCGTGCCGTATACCGTCCGCGTATCATGGCCGAGGTATTCCATGATGTCCAGCTCGCCGGCGCCGGGCCAGCCCGCCTGGTCGAGGTTGCTGCCGAGCATCCAGAACGCCGGCCAGATGCCTTGGCCGTAAGGCAGCTTGATGCGCGCCTCGAACTTGCCGTACGCCTGGTTGAACTTGCCCTTGGTCAGCAGGCGCGCGGACGTATAGGCGCTGCCGTTGTAATTTTCCTTGATCGCCTTAATGACGAGATTGCCGCTGCCGTCCAGATAGGAATTGTCCCTCCGGTTCGTATAGTTTTGCAGCTCGTTGTTGCCCCAGCCGCCCGCGCCGAGGTCATAGCCCCACTTGCCGCCGTCCGGCGCGGAGCCGGAGGCGCCGTTGAACTCATCGCTCCACGTTAGGTTCCACACGGGCGCGGCCTCGGCTTTGGGCATTCCGGCCGGCCGGCCGCCCGCCAGCAGCAGCAGGGCGGCCAGAGAGAATAGGACGAGCGTTCTCCACTTCACGCAATCATTCCTCCTTTGTTTTTAAAGCGCTTCCATAATCATCGAACCGTCGTCTCCAGCTCCTCCTCTCGTCTCGGCATGCTTGGCTGGTGAAGCTCCCTTAGTATGCTCCTGCCCCAATATGAAGTAAATTCCCCTTTTTTTAGGTGGAGTTGCGGAATTTCGGGTCGCAAAAAAAAGCCCGTCCTCGATCGGCAGGCGGGCTGGATTTCAACGCTTCATATATAGCGGATGACCGCGATCTCGTCGCAGGCATGCTGCTTCGGGCAGTTCACGCAGTCCGTCCATACCTTCTCGGGGAAGATCTCCTTGTTCACGACGGAAAATCCGTTGCGCTCGAAGAAGCGGACCTCGTAGGTGAGCGCCATGATTTTGGGAATGCCCTGGGCCTGAGCCTGCTCGATCAGCTTGGCGACAAGCTTGCTGCCGATGCCTGCGCCCTTATGGCCTTCGCTGATGCCGAGCGAGCGGATCTCGACGAGATCCTGGCCGAGCCGGGTCAGCGATCCGCAGCCGACGACCGCGCCGGCGATCTCGGCGATGACGAACGTGCCGATCTGGCGGAGAAGCACGTCCTTGGACCGTGGCAGCATGATCCCCTTTTCCGCATAGCCTTGGATGAGCTCAAAAAGCGTATCGACATCCTCCGGCTTGGCGGCGCGGCATACGGCTTCCTGTACGAGCATACTCTTCTCCTCCTTCCGTCGTCATCTTTGCAATATGAATAAATATACAGCAAAGCGAATGAATGCTCAAGAGAAAAAAACGCGCCGCCGATGTATACTGGAAAAAAAGAGGAGGTGCCTGTTCCCATGACCGAACCGTACGCAGCGGACGCCCGCGAGCTGGGCGCCCGCATGCTTGAAGATGCCCGCAGCGTGTTCCGCAGCCAGAAGAAGCTCGGCGACCGGGCTCTCGCGCAGGCAGGCGAAGAGGCGCTGTTCGCCGTCCCGGCGCCGGAGTCGAACTCGATCGCCGTCATCGTCCGGCATCTGTCCGGCAATATGAAGTCCCGCTGGACGGACTTCCTCACGACCGACGGCGAAAAGCCGTGGCGCGACCGCGACGGAGAGTTCGAGCTGCCGCCCGAAACGACCGCCGCCGAGGTGATCCGCTGGTGGGAGGACGGCTGGCGCATCGTATTCGAGACGTTGGACGGGCTGCGGCCGGAGGATCTCCTGCGCACGGTCACGATCCGCAGCGAGCCGCATCTCGTGCTGCAGACGATCCAGCGCCAGCTTTCCCATTACGGCTACCATGTCGGGCAGATCGTGCAGCTGGCCAAAGCCTCGCGCGCGGCAAGCTGGCAGTCGCTGAGCATACCGCGGAACGAGTCTCGGGCGTTCAACCGGAGGCTTGGACATGAGGCCGGCGATGCGGAAAAATAAGCGCTTCTGGGCCGCCGCCCTCCTGATCGCCAGCAGCTGTCTGCTGTTTTTCCAGCTCCTTGTCTTCATTGACATGTGGATCGACTACAATGTGCCGAAGACCGGCGCGATCGGGAACGGCCCCCCGAAAATGACCGCGATGGATGGGATGCTCCTCGGCACCAGGGCCCTCGTCATCCTCGCAGGCTTCGTCCTTTCGCTGCGCAATTTCACCAAGACGCTTCGCGAAGACTCGGCGGAGCCGAATGCCTCCGACGCCGCGAACGGCGATCGCGGCTCGTCCTAAGGCCCCTTCCCGGAACGCGAAGCGCCCAGTCCTTTGTCGAGACAAAGGGCTGGGCGCTTTCTGGATTCTGGACGATGAAGCGTCGGCGGGCTCTACGAGATCAGGTCCACCGCTTTTTGCGACACGTATACTTTCGAGCCGTTGTACACGACGACGCCGTCAAGCGTGATCTTGCCGCCGTTCAGCAGCGCCTGGTTTTTGTAGAAAGGCAGCTCCAGCTTCTGGCCGTTTTTCGTGACGACGAGGCTCGCAGCCTTGATTTCGGTTTTGGCTCCTTTGGCCGCGAAGGCCGCCTGGGCTTCGACGAACAGCTGCTTCGTCGTCTGGCCGAGGTCAAGGCCGAGCACGCGGGCGATGTACTTGGCGACGTCGGTATTGTCGATGACGCCGCTCGGACGGTCGCCGTTCGGCGCGTAGGCGTACAGCACGACGTCGCCGCCCGTATGGCCGCCCGTCGTCCAGCCGATGCCGGAACGGCTGCTGATGATCGGGCCGACGGCATAGTTCATCGAGCCCGGCTTCGCCTCGCGGATCGACTTCACTTCCTCGCTCGTCAGATCCGTGATGCCGAGGTAGGTCTTTGCCGCCTCCTTGATGTTGGAGCGGGAGGCGTTCAGCTTGGACTCGAACCCTTCGCCGGTCACCTTCGCTTTTTTGAGCGGGCCGATGAACGCGGACAGCGGCTCCTCGTCGTACGAGCCGGTCGTCGCCGCGTTGCCGATCGTCAGGCCGCCGTTGCCGTGGTCGGTCACCGCTACGACCGCGGTCTGCCCGTCCCGCTTGGCGAAGCCGAGCGCGGCCTCTACCGCCTTGTCGAAGGCGAGCACGTCGCTGACGACGCCGACCGGATCGTTCGCATGCGCGGCCCAGTCGACCTTGCTGCCCTCGACCATCAGGAAGAAGCCGTCCTTGTCCTTCGACAGCACCTCGATCGCCTTGCTCGTCATCTCGGCGAGGCTCGGCTGCTTGGACGGATCGCGGTCCAGGTCATAATCGAGCGCCTTGCTGCCGAACATGCCCCACAGCTTGTCCGACTTGGACGCCTTCAGCGCGGCCGGGGTCGTCACATAGTCGTAGCCGAGCGCCTTGATCGACGCGAGCAGGTTGTTGCCGTCCTTGCGTCCGGCCGACGTCAGGAAGCTGCTGCCGCTGCCGAGCACGACGTCGATGCCGTTGTACACCTGCTGCATGCTGAGCGCGTCATAGTTTTTCCGGTCCGGATAGTGCGCGGAAAAATCGGCAGGAGTCGCATGCATGAACTCCGAGGTCGCGATGATGCCGGTCGCTTTGCCGGCCCGCTTGGACGCCTCCAGCACGGATGCGACCGGACGGCGCTCCTCGCCCTTCGCGATCGCAGCCTGTCCCGGCATCGTCGCCTTGTCCGGCAGCACGCCGACGAATCCGGTATGCGATTTGAAGCCGGTCGCAAACGCCGTTCCAGCCGGCGCCGAGTCGGCGATCGGAGCGTCGGCCGAATGCGTCCGCACCATGCCAGTCGCGAGCGCGTCCAGCGCCAGCGAGGAGCCCTTGTAGTACCTTGCGAGCGCCGTCGCCTCGTTCGCCATGCCGTCCGGGATAAGCAGGATGACGTTTTTAATGTCCGCCCCCGCCGTTTCCGCCGCCGTTCCTGGCGCGACGGAGGCGCCGTCTGCCGCAAACGCCGCCATGCTTCCCGTGCCGACCAGCGCCGCCGCGACGGCCGTGCCCATCATTCGTTTCGTCCAAAGCCTGCTCGTTTTCAAATCGTTAACCCCTCTCCATCGTTCGTTTCTTTGTCATCCTAAAGGAGAACCGTTAGCGTTTTGTAAACTTCGGCCTCGAATCCGATCAAATGAACTTAAATAAATCGTAAATAATACTATCTTAGTCATGAACCATATACCGCTAAAAGAACGCAAAAGGAGCGCTTCCGCAGCCGATGCTGCCAGAAGCGCTCCTTTTTCGGGACGGACGAGGCACGCCGCCAGAGGGCGACGCGGCTCGCCTTCGCCCTTTACTTCCGCTCGAACGAGGCCTTCCATTGCTCCTCGAGCCAGCCGTCGAACTCGGCTCCCTTGTCGCCTTCGAGCACGTCATACACGTCCAGCCTCATCTTCTTCAGCTTTTCCTTGAAGTCGGCGAAGCTATGTCCGTCGGCCAGGCTCTTGCGCACGCGCACGACGATCTTGTCCAGTCCCTTGACCGGGACGGAGCCTTTGCGGACCGGCGCCTGCGCCGGCTCGCCGAGCGAGACGAGGCCGCGGTAGGCCGCCTCGCGCACCGGATGCACCGGATCGTCTGCCAGCAGGCGGCGCAGGATGGCGGCGGACTGCGGCGCCTTGAGGGCGGCCAGCTCGGACGCCGCCTGCTGGCGCGCCCTCCAGTCGGAGGTGCGGCTGGCGGCGCGCTTGAGCTCGACGACCGGATCGACGGCTTCCGGCTCTGCCGGATCGGCTTTGATTTGGTTCGGTTTCGTTTTCAAGGAATTCAATCCCCTTCGCTTCTAAGAATGAATCGCATCGTCCAGGACGCCGATGAACGCCCCGAACACTTCGTTGCCGAGCAGCACGCCTTGCGGCGACAGCCGGTAGCCCTGGCCCGGACGCAGCGGCGTGCCTCCCGGCAGGCTGCCGTGCTCTCCGTCCTCCAGACGGAGCAGCAGCCCGCCCTCCACCAGCGGCCGCAGCTGCGCTCCGAACACGCCCTCGATCGTCCGTCCCGGGAACTGCCGCTCGAAGTCGGCTCCGCGCACGCCGTCCAGCAGGCGCAGGCCGACCATCATGAAGTCCTCCATCGCCTCGGCCTCGGACACCGTCTCCCCCGACAGGCGGGGCAGGCGCTCCAGCGCGGCGTCGATGTACGGCTGCACGCCCTTGATGTTGACGTGGCGATGGCGCTCCAAGTAGCCGTGCGCCCCCGCGCCGAGCCCGTAGTAAGGCTCGTTGCGCCAGTAGGTCGAGTTATGCCGGCTCTCGAAGCCGGGCTTCGCGAAGTTGCTGATCTCGTAATGCTCGTAGCCGGCTCCCTGGAGGCGGCCGATGAGATGCAGGTACATCTCCAGATCCTCGTCCTCGGTCGGCAGCGGCAGCTGGTTTTTCTCGTAGAGATGATGGAACAGCGTGTTCTCCTCGACCTTGAGGCTGTACAGCGAGTAGTGCGGCAGGTCGAGCGCGAGCGCCTTGTCCACGCTGTCGGACAGCAGCTCGACCGTTTGGCCCGGCAGGCCGAACATGAGGTCGATGGACAGGTTGCCGAAGCCCGCCGCCCGCGCGTTGTCCAGGCTGCGGTACACGTCGTCGACGTCATGGATGCGGCCGATCCGCTGCAGCAGGCCGTTGTCGAACGACTGCACGCCGAAGCTCAGCCGGTTGACGCCGCCGGCGAACATGACCGCCAGCTTGTCGGGATCGGTCGTGCCGGGATTGGCCTCCATCGTGAATTCCGTGCCCTCGTGCAGCGGCCAGAGCCGGCGCACCGAGGCGAGGAAGCGTTCCATCTGGGGCGGCGTCAGCACCGTCGGCGTGCCGCCACCGACGAATACGGTGTCGATGCGCTCCGCCGGCGTCGCCGACAGCGTCCGCTCCATCTCGCGCTCCAGCGCGGTCAGATAATCGTCGACCGGCTGGCCTTTGAGGATGTAGGAGTTGAAGTCGCAGTAATGGCACTTGTTCGTGCAGAACGGGATATGGATGTAAAGCGCTCTGGGCGCGTGATGCAGCATAGGTGTTCCCTCCTCGGCGGAGCCGCGCGGACCAGGGCGTGCTTGCAGACATGCCCTAGCCGCGGATGCCCCGTAAAACGGCGCAAGAGGAGAGCGGCCGCTCTCCTCCGTCCGGTTCGGAACCGCGCGGCCGCGAGGGCCGCCGGCTCCGACTCAATCCTCGTCGATCTTGAGCACGGCCATGAACGCCTCTTGCGGAACCTCGACGTTGCCGACCTGCTTCATCCGCTTCTTGCCTTCCTTTTGCTTCTCGAGCAGCTTGCGCTTGCGGCTGATGTCGCCGCCGTAGCACTTGGCGAGGACGTTTTTGCGCATCGCCTTGACCGTCTCGCGGGCGATGACCTTCTGGCCGATCGACGCCTGCACCGGCACCTCGAACATCTGGCGCGGGATGAGCTCCTTGAGCTTCTCGCAGATGATCCGTCCGCGCTGGTAGGCGCGGTCGCGGTGCACGATGACCGACAGCGCGTCGACCGTCTCGCCGTTCAGCATGATGTCCATCTTGACCAGCTTGGACTGGCGGTAGCCGCTCAGCTCGTAGTCGAACGAGGCGTAGCCCTTGGTGCTCGACTTGAGCTGGTCGAAGAAGTCGTAGACGATCTCCGACAGCGGGATCTGGTACGTGATCGTGACGCGGTTCGTGTCCAGATACTCCATGTTGACGAACTCGCCGCGCTTGTTCTGGCACAGCTCCATCACCGTGCCGACATAATCGTTGGGCACGATGACGGCCGCCTTGACGTACGGCTCCTCGACATGCTCGATCTTGCCGACCTCCGGGTAGTTAGACGGGTTGTCGATGTGGAGCACCTCGCCGCTCGTCAGCGTCACCGTGTAGATGACGCTCGGAGCGGTCGTGATGAGGTCGATGTTGAACTCGCGCTCGATCCGCTCCTGGATGACGTCCATGTGCAGCAGGCCGAGGAAGCCGCAGCGGAAGCCGAAGCCGAGCGCCGTCGACGACTCCGGCTCGAACGTCAGCGAGGCGTCGTTGAGCTGCAGCTTCTCGAGCGCCTCGCGCAGGTCGTTGTACTCCGTGTTGTCGATCGGATATAGGCCGCAGTAGACCATCGGGTTGATCTTGCGATAGCCCGGCAGCGGCTCCGGCGCCTGGCGCTTGGCCTCGGTGACGGTATCGCCGACGCGGGTGTCCTTGACGTTCTTGATGCCCGCGACGACGAAGCCGACGTCGCCGACGGCGAGCTCGTCCACGATCGTCATGCGCGGCTTGAACGCGCCGACCTCGATGACCTCGAACTCGGCGCCCGTCGCCATGAAGCGGATCTTCTTGCCGGCCTTGATGCTCCCGTCGACGACCCGCACGTAGACGATGACGCCCTTGTAAGGATCGTAGTGGGAGTCGAAAATGAGCGCCTTGAGCGGCTCGTCCGGATCGCCGGTCGGGGCCGGCACCTTGAGCACGACCTGCTCGAGGATCTCCTTGATGCCGATGCCGGCCTTGGCCGACGCCAGCACGGCGTCGCTCGCGTCGAGGCCAATCACGTCCTCGACCTCCTGCTTGACGCGCTCCGGCTCCGCGCTCGGCAGGTCGATCTTGTTGATGACCGGCAAGATCTCGAGGTTGTTGTCCAGCGCCAGATAGACGTTAGCCAGCGTCTGCGCCTCGATGCCCTGGGCGGCGTCGACGACGAGCAACGCGCCCTCGCAGGCGGCGAGGCTGCGCGACACCTCATAGGTGAAGTCGACGTGTCCCGGCGTATCGATCAGGTTGAGGATGTACTCCTCGCCGTCGTCGGCCTTGTAGCTCAGGCGGACGGCCTGCAGCTTGATCGTGATGCCGCGCTCCCGCTCCAGCTCCATCTGATCGAGCACCTGGGACTGCATTTCACGGGAAGTGAGCGCGCCGGTATACTCCAGGATCCGGTCGGCCAGCGTGGACTTTCCGTGGTCGATATGCGCGATAATGGAAAAGTTCCGTATCTTCTTTTGGCGGTCGCGTACGTCTGCCATGCTTTGTGATCCACACCCCTCAATAGGTCTAACCTTTATTATACCTTTTCAGAGAATGAGGGGCAATGAAAACGGCGGGGGCGGCCGCACGCGCCTACTGCGTCATCGAGTCGAACAGCGTCACGAGGAAGCGGATGCCCGAGCTCGACACGCTCTGCAGCACGCCGGCCGTGCCGTCGGCCAGCCGGTTGACGCCTGTCTCGCCCTGCGGATCCGCGATGCCCGGCAGGCGCGAGCCGTCCTCGCTCTGCCGCCGATCCCGCTGCGTCTGCGCCAGCGCCGGCGCGGCCGCCGATTCCTCGTCGCCGAGAAAAGCTCCCGCCTCCGGCACCGCGGCCGCGGCCTCGATGCCGTATTTTTTCTGCAGCCGCTTCAGCTCGGCCTCGTACTCCAGCTGCTTGAGCTTGGCCTGCTGCAGCTCCAGCTCCCGGACCGCCTGCGCGTAGCGCCCGATCTCGGCCGGCTCGCTGCCCTCGACGGGGCCGTAGACGCGGCCGATGCCGGCCGACGTCATCTCCATCCCGAACATCAGCACCGCCGCGAGCGCGGCGCCGACGATCGTCCATTTCAGCGGTCCTTTTTTCATGCCGGACGCCCTCCTTCATCGATTTGCTCTTATTTCGCTCAAGCCTTCTGGTCGTTGAAATACAGGTCGGCGATGACCTCCGCGAGCGCGTCCGCCGTCCGGTAGCATTCCTCCAGCGTATTGTCGACGCCGCCGATCTCGATCAGGATGCTCTGGCCCGACAGCGACTGGTTGTACTCGCCGTTGCCCGATTTGCTCGTCTTGCCGAGGATGCCCCGCGACAGGCCGGGATAATCCTTTTCGAGCCGCTCGTGGATCGACTCGGCGAACGCCATGTTGCGCTCCCAGTCCGGATTGCCTTTGCCGATGACGAAAAACACCTTGGCGTAATCCTGACCGCCGATCGACTTCGTCGTGATCTTGCGCTTCTGCGAGTCGCGATGGATGTCGAAGAACAGCTTCAGCTGCCCGTTCTCGCTCATCGCCTGCTGCACCGTCTTCTTGGAGTACTTGTAGCTCAGCTCCCAGCGGTAGCCGGCGACGGCCGTCGGGTAGTCCGTCGTGTCGTGCAGCGTGCCGATGCCGCGCTTCTCCAGCTGCTCCGCCAGCCGCGAGCCGACCTGGCCGACGTTGATCTTGGCCGACTGCGGGTCGCTCACGCCGCCGCCGAGCTCCGGCGCGTACGATTCGCGGGCATGCGTATGGTAAATGAACACCAGGTTCTTGCTCGACGCCGTCTCGCCGGCGGACGGCTGCTGCTCTCCTCCGCCCTGCGGAGCCGGCTCGACTGCTCCCCCGGGCATCTCCCTGACCGGACCGACGCCCGGCTCGTCCTCTCCGTCCAGCACGCCCGGGTCGTGGGCGTCCATATCGTCGGCCTCTTCGCCGGCCGACCCGTCCGCCGGCGCTCCGCCGTCCGGCGAAGGGACCGGGCTCGCCGGCGGCTCCATGCCCGGCATGCCGGCGGCCAGCAGGCTGCGCGGATCGGCCGGGTTGACCTCCGTCAGCGTCTCGGCCGCCGCTTGCGCCAGCTCGCGGTCGGAGAAGCTGCCCTGCGCCGGACTATGGTAGACGGGAATCTCCATTCCCAGCATGTCCGCAAAAAAGGCGGTTGAAACCGTCGACGCCAGCCCTTGCAGCGAGGCCGCCCCCCGCTGCTCCCGCACCATCGCGAGCGCTCCGATCAGCATGAACGCGACCATCGAGCAAAGGCTGATCGCCACGAACGTCCTCCCTGCGGTGAGCAGCCGCCTCAGCCGCAGGCTTGCGTCTTCCTTGCCTGTTCCCATCCGAATCATGCTTGTCCCCTCCTGATGCCGATATGGCCTTTCCCTCTTGCGCTCCGCCGAATCTAGCAACTGCTATCTACTCTATGAACAGGGGGAGGAAGGTAGAACCGCGGACCGGGATCGGACCCGAAAGCGCAAAAAAGCCCGCCTCTTAAAGAGGCGGGCGAAGGCGGGAACGATGTCTTACTGGGCGACCATGCCGCCGTCGACCGTATAGAGCGAGGCGGTCACGAACGACGCTTCGTCCGACAGCAGGAAGTTCATGACGGCCGCCACTTCCTGCGGCTCGCCGTAACGGCCGAGCGGCGTGAGCGACTCGTTGGCCGTCTTGAACGCGTCCGGCGTCCCGGAGTTGGCTTCGATCTTGCGCATCATGGCCGTGTTGATCGTGCCCGGCAGCACCGCGTTCACGCGGACGCCGCTCGGGGCGGCCTCGTTGGCGGCGACGCGGGTCAGGCCGATGACGGCATGCTTGGACATGATGTAAGGAGACATGCCCGGCGCGCCCATCAGGCCGGCGAGCGAGGAGGTGTTCAGGATCGCTCCGGACTGCTGGCGCTTCATGACCGGAAGCACATGCTGCAGGCCGAGGAAGACGCCGCGCACGTTCACCCGGTAGACCAGGTCGAGCGCGTCGACGCTCTGCTCCTCGATCAGCCCCATCGGGCCCTCTATGCCGGCGTTGTTGGCGAAATAGTCGATCCGTCCGAACTTGTCCAGGGCGGCTTGGACGTAGCCCTTCACCTCGTCCTCGACGGAGACGTCCGCCGCGACGGCAAGCGAGTTCGTCTCGTTCAGGCCGAGCTCCTCGGCGACGGCGAGCACCGCTTCGCGCTTCAGATCGACGAGCACCAGATTCACGCCCCGCTCGGCCATCCGGCGGGCCAGCTCCTTGCCGATGCCTCCGGCTGCTCCGGTAATGATGGCGGTTTTGGCTTCGGTTGTCATTGTCGATGCACTCCTTTATTCTGTATGCTGTCGCTCCCGGACGGCGGCCGCAGCGTTCGGAAGCGCTTCATGATGCTGCTGCCCCTTCAGTGTACGCCCCTCTTCCGAGGGCCGCAATGAGCAGCGGACCGCTCGCTGTCCGGTAGGCGACAGCGGCGGCCGAGCTGTCGGCCGGAGCGGCGAAATTGGACATTCCAGGCGATAATGTCGCATCCGCCGCGAGTGAAAAGAGCGGAAACCCTGCAAACTAACGGAGCAGAAAGGAGCCCGGATGCGAATGGAAGACAGGCTGGACCGAAGATCAAGGAGGACGCGGGAAGCGCTGCAGCAAGCCTATGTGCGGCTTCTGCGCGAGAAGAAGGCGTCGGCGGTGACGATCCAGGACATCGCGGAAGCCGCCGACTACAACCGCGGCACGTTTTACAACCACTACGCCGGCAAGGAGGAGCTGCTGGCGGAGATCCGCAGCGAGTTCCTGCGCCGGTTCTCCGAGCTGCTGCTCGCGCCCTATCCGGACCGCAGCGGCGTGGAGGCGGCGGAAATCTACCCGTCGAGCCTGATGCTGTTCGAGCATGTCGAGCGCAGCCGGGAAACCTTCCTCGCGCTGCTCGGCACGGATGCCGGCCTGCCCGAGGCGATGACCCGCGTGCTGAGAGAGTCGATGCGGCGCGACCTGCGGCTCACGCTCGAAGGCGATCCCGCCGAGGTCGATCAGGACTTTATGCTGCACTACCGGGCTTCCGCCACGATCGGGACGCTGCTGTACTGGGCCGAGACCGGGTTCAAGTTCTCGGCCTCCTACATGGCGCGCCAGCTCATGCTGCAGCTCAACCACCGGCTCGATTATATCGCGTTCAATGAAAAGGCGAGGCCCGAATAAGCCTCGCCTGACGCCGTGGGTCAATGCGTATAGGCCGCCACGTTGGAGCTGTCGACCGCCTCGTGCAGGGCAGCGTTCAGGCCGCTCGCGATGACGTTGGCGATATCCTCGATGAACTGGTCGATCTCCTTGGGCGTCACGAGCAGGTCATGCTTGAGCGGGGAGAGCACCTCCTTGACGAGCGCGAGCCGCTCCTGCTCGGCGAGCTGGTCGACGAGGCCCATGATCTGGCTCGTATCGCCCTGCTCCTTGCGAAAATGCTCCTTCATCATGTCGATGGCGCTGTTGACGAGCGTGGACGCGTACACGACCGTCGGAACGCCGATCGCCACGACGGGCACGCCGAGAATGTCCTTCGTTAGTCCCTTGCGCTTGTTGCCGATGCCGGAGCCGGGGTGGATGCCCGTGTCGGCGATCTGGATCGTCGTGTTCACCCGCTCGAGCGAGCGCGAGGCGAGCGCGTCGATGGCGATGATGACGTCCGGCTTCGTCTTTTCAATGATGCCCTGCACGATCTCGCTCGACTCGATGCCGGTGATGCCGAGCACTCCCGGCGCTACCGCGCTGACGGCGCGGTAGCCCGGCGCGACCTGATCGGGCATCAGCTCGAAAAACTGCCGCGTCACCATCGTGTTCTCGACGACGAGCGGGCCGAGCGCATCCGGCGTCACATTCCAGTTGCCGAGCCCGACGATGAGCACGCTGGCGTTCGCCGGCACCGCGAGCTGCTGCAGGAAGCGCTCGAACTCCTGCGCGAAGCGCGTCGCCACCTTGTCGCCGAGCTCCGAGTCATGCGTGCGCAGCTCCGGCACTTCGAACGTGACGTATTTGCCGATCACTTTGCCGATCGCCTGCGAGCCCGCCTCGTTCTGCACCTCCAGGCGCGTGACCTTGATGCCGTCCGCTTCCGCCGTCTCCATCAGCACGCCGGGAACCGGGCTTCCCGCTTCCTCGGCCATTTCCTTCGCTTCCAGCGCCAGATCCGTATGGACGGCATATTGGCTCAAATCGACATCATGGGTCATGCGAACAGCTCCTCTGCCCGTTTTGTCCCTAGTGTGCGAAGCGGCCTCCGATCTTATGCGGAAGCGGTTCCCTCATCCTTCCTATATGGTTGCAATTTGGGCAGGCCCATGATAAGATACTTTAAGTTGTGTTGCAGTACGGGGCCTGTACCCCTTGTAGGAGGTGAATCACAAGTGCCAAACATTAAATCCGCCATCAAACGCGTGAAAACGAGCGAGAAACGCCGCGCTCTGAACGCTTCCCAAAAATCCGCGCTTCGCACGGCTGTCAAGTCGGCTGATGTCGCTATCGCCGGTACCGATGCAGAAGCAGCGAAGGCTGCCCTGATCGTGGCTTCCAAGAAGCTGGACAAAGCCGTTACCAAAGGCCTGATCCATAAAAATGCCGCAGCCCGTAAAAAATCCCGCCTGGCCAAGAAGCTGAACGCCCTTACGGCTCAAGCTTAATCGCCGCCAATGCGGAAAGCCCCGCTCCTCCCGGAGCGGGGCTTTTTTTGATGCCTTCCCAGGCAAGCCGCCGGCGGCCGGCTCGCGCGCTCAAGGCTGCGGCACCGCGGCCGGCTGCGCTCCCATCGACAGGAAGAACAGCTGCAGGCCAAGCTCTTTGTCCACCTGGCCGGTCTTCATCCGGTAGTCCAACTCCGCAAGCGCGGCTAGATGCCGGCCGAGCACGGCCGTGTCGTAGCGGCGCGCCTTTTCGGCCGCAAGCTTGACGGCATAAGGATGCAGCCCGAGCTGCCCGGCCATCTGCTGCGGCGAGTAGCGGTGGCGCTCCAGCTCCTTGATCTGCAGCATGATGCGCAGCTGGCGGGCGACGAGCGCCGCGATGCGGATCGGCTCCTCCTTGCGCAGCAGCAGCTCGCGGTATAGCGCGAGCGTGCGGTCCATGCGCCGCTCCAGCGCCGCGTCGACGAGCGCGAACGCATCCTCCTCGACCGTCGCCGCCGTCAAGCGGGCGACGTCGTCCTTGGTCACGGCGCCGCCCTCGCCGGCGTACAGGCAGAGCTTGTCGACCTCCTGCGCGAGCGCCTGCATGCCGGTGCCGAGCCGCGCGACGAGCAGCTGCGCCGCTTCCTCGTCGAGCGAGCGCTTCTGATCGGCCGCGCGCCGGACCGCCCAGGACGCCAGCTCTCCCTCGCTCAGCTCGGGAAAAGCGACGATCAGGTTGCGCTCCTTGAGCAGCTTCACGATCTTGCGGCGCTCGTCGAGCTTGTCCGCCTGCACGAGAAACAGGATGACGCTCGTCTCGGACGGCTGCTCCATATAGCTCAGGAACCGCTCGGCCTTATGCTCGAGCTTGCCGTTTTCCTTGGCGGCCGCGCACAGCACCGCTCCGTCGCGCACGACGATCAGCTTGCGCGGCACGAAAAAGGGCGGCGTCTGCGCCTCCGCCACGATTTCCTCCAGCGCCGTCTCCGCCGTATCGAAGCGGACCATGCCGAGCTCCCTTTCGTCCGGCGCCAGCAGCTTGTCCGCGAGCATGGAGGCGAACTGCCCCATGCGGTACCGGTCCTTGCCGAACGCCGCGTAAACCGGCGCGATCCGGCCCGCCTTGATGTCTTTCCCTACGTCCTTCGCATGCATGCCGTCCCCTCCTAGCCTGTCGTCCCATCATAGGACAGATCGCGTCGACCGGCAAGCGGCCGCATGACAAAAGGCGCTGCCTGCATGTCGCAGGGCAGCGCCTTTTGGAGCACGATCGGACCATCTATATAAACATCGATCCAAAGGCTCCCAGGCGCCTCGGCCGATGGTCATACGATGTCAGGGGCTGCGTCCTCCCCGCTGACGGGCTGATGAAGCATCATACGCGGATGCCCCCGATTCGGTGCTTGGCCCGCCCGCCTATTCTTCCACGAGCGCGCCGTTATCGGCGTCGATCCGGTACGGCTTGGCGGTGCCGTCCGTCGCAGTGACGGTGACGCTCAGGTAGCGGCTGTCGTCGCTCCAGACCGGATGGGACACGACGCCCTCGAACGTATGGTCGAACACCTTGCCTCCGGCGGCATTCTGGATGACGATCCAGCCCTGGCTGATCGAATAGCTGTACGCCCGATCCGGAGAATACGTCGCCTCCGGCACGGCCGCGAAGCCCATGTCGGCGCTGCCCATGATGTCCGAGACGACGCCCGGCGAAGGACCGGCGAAGTTCATGATGCCTTGCGGCGTCTTGGCGAACTCGCGCGCGGCGCCGCCGCCAGGCGACGGATAGACCGTCGAGCCCTGGCCTCCGCCTGCGGAGACGGACGGCGATTCCGGTCCTTGCGTCCGCTGGTTCTGTTCCGTGCGGGGCGCCACCGACCGTGTTTCGCTGTCGGGAGGCGTCGTCGAGGTCGGCACCGTCTGGCTGTCCACGATCTGCTGCTTGGACTCGGCCCCCGCCTCGCTGCCTCCCGAGGCCGCCCCCTCCGTCCGGTCGGCGCTGGCCGGAGCGGATTCCTCGCTCGCGCTCATCAGGCTCGCCGCTTCACCGCCCGTATCGGCCACGGTATTCGAATGGCCGAGCGGAGATTGCGGTCCGGAGCCCCACGGAGCGAGGATGAGAATGATCGCCGCGGCGGCTGCGGCCGCCGCGGAGCCCGTCCAGATGCGGGCGCGCCGGGTGAAGCGGCCTGCTGCCGGACGACGGGCAGGCTGTCCGCCGCTTGCACCCGTCTCCGCCGTCTCCGCCGCTTGGAGCGCGAACGCCTTGGCTTCGCGATGCGCGTCGATTTCGTCGAGCTGCGGCAGGATCGAGTCGACCAGGCTGAAAGGCGGGGTTACTTTGGGAAGCTCCCCGAGCTCTCCAGACAGCCGTTGCAGCCGCTCGAACAGCTCCTGGTCGTCCGGGCAACGCCGGAGATGCTCCATCAGCTCCTGGCGTTCCAGCTCGTCAAGATCTCCGTCCAGATATCGGTTCATGTATTCTACCACCTCTTGACAAGTCATCCTCGGACACCACCTTTCTGATAATCATGGAGCAGCGTCTGCAGCTGCTGGCGGGCCCGGAACAAGTAAGACTTCACCGTGTTGAGCGGAAGGTCGAGCGAATCCGCGATCTCGTTGTAGGAAAAGTCCTGCAGGTACCGAAGCACGACAACCGCCCTGTGGTGATCCGGCAGCTTGTCGATCGCCTCTCGAATATCTTTGGCCGCGTAAGCGGACAGCACTTCCTCCTCCACGTCCTGCTTCTCCCGGAACACCATGTCATGTTCCTCGATGGAGACGACGGGCTTCGTGCGGCGGAATTTATCGATGCATATATTCGTGACGATCCGCTGGATCCAGGTTTTGAACTGCGCTTTCTCTTCGTAGGAGTTGATCTTGGTGTAGATGCGGATCAGCGCCTCCTGCGAAGCGTCCAGCGCGTCCTGCTCGTTGCCCAGAATGTAATAGGCGGTCCGGTAAACGTGGTTCTCTATGTCGCGCAATAGGGACACGAGAGCGTCGCGATCGCCCTGTTGAGCGGCTCGTATGAGGCCAGGCTCTACCACGAAGGTTCCCCCTCTCTTGCACCGTCACTGACGCAGCCGGGCTGCTCAAGGTTGCGGCGCATTCAAAATAAATATAAAAAAGTGAGTAATGGAAAAAATTTTCACAAGGAAGCGGGACGAGAGAATATTTCCCCGCCCCGAGAGCACTCCCCTACCTTAGCAAAAAAAGCTCCCGGCGTATAGACGCCGGGAGCGGGAGAAACTGGAGACCGTGCCGAACGGGCCGCCGGACGGCGCTGGCTTGACTGCGGCAAGAGCGGCAAGCGATGCCCCGGAGCGGGGCTGCGGACGCGCCCTAGCCTCCCTGCTTGCGGTATTCCTGCGGGTTCAAGCCGTATACTTTGCGGAACAGCCGCGCGAAGTAGGAGAAGTTGCCGTAGCCGAGCCCCGCCGCGATCTCGCTGACGCTCTCGTCCGTGCCGAGCAGCCGGGCGGCGGCCGCGCGCATCTTCTCCTGCAGGATGTAGTCGGTCAGCACCTTGCCCGTCTCCTTGCGGAACAGCCTCGACAGATAGGCCGGATTGAGATACACCTGCTCGGCCAGCTCCTCGCGCGACAGGTCGCGGTCGAGATGCTCGGCGATGTACGCCTTGACCTGGCGCAGCACCGGGCTTTCCGCGCGGCGCGACTGCGCGAGCGAGCCGATCTGCTCGAGCAGGGCGTCCGCCCAGGCGAGGAAGCGCTCCGCCGAGCGCGAGGCCGCATGCACGCCTTGCTCCCGCCAGCGATGAAGCAGATGGGCGGGAAAGCCTTTGCGATGCAGCGCGAGATAGGCCGCCTGCAGCAGCGCGTAGGCGTAGATCTCCAGCGTGCGCGGCGCGAGCTCGTCCTGGCGGGCCGCCACCAGCCCGGCCAAGCGCGCTTTCATGCCGGACGTTCCTTCCCGCTCGAGCAGATCCGCCCATTCCAGCAGCTCGGCCGCCGGCGGCGAGCCTTCGCGCTCCTCTCCCGCATGCCGCAGCTCCGGCGAGGTCCGCACGCTCGCATCGCCGCCGCCGACGCTGCGGTATTCGTCCAGCAGCACGCCGAGGCATTCGCCGCGCAGCTCCGCGACCGGCACGGAGCTGCCGATGTAGACGGACATCTTGCAATAGAAATAGTCGCGGCACGCCTGGCGGTAGCGGTCGCACAGCCCGATCAGCTCCGCCTCCCCGAGCGCGCCGCGTCCTTCGAACAGCAGAATCCAGCCGTTGCCGCGGTCGTCCTCGGCGACCGCGCCGGGATGCTCGGCGAGCAGCAGCTCCTCGGCGGCCTTGCGCAGGGCGAACTCCATCACGCGCTCGTCGCGCTCGCTGATCGGCTTGTCCCAGTTCTCGACGCTGATGAGCAGCGGCCGCACTCGAGACAGCGCGTCCGGGTCGGCATCGGCCGCTCCGGCGGTCAGCTCCAGCCAGCGCCCGTCGGCGCTGTCGCGCCCTTCGAGCAGGTCGTTCCAGCGCCGCTCGGCGACGAGCGGCTTTTGCATCTGCCACTGCTCCGCCATCTGCTGGTAGCGCTCCGACTCCTCGTCGCCCCGCCGCCGCTCGGCGATGCGGGCGCCGAGGCCGCGGAGCACCTCCTCCAGCTCGGCATAGATGACCGGCTTGAGGATATAGTCGCTGCTGCCGAGCTGCAGCGCCTTTTGCGCATAGCGGAACTCGGAGTGGCAGGTGAGGAACACCGTCTCGAGCCGCAGCCCTTCCGCGCGCACCCATTCCACCAGCTCCAGGCCCGACTGCTCCGGCATCTCGATGTCGCAGATGAGGATGTCCACCTCGCGCTCGAGCAGCAGCCGGCGCGCCTCCTCCGCCCCGTGCGCCTCGTACACCTCGGCGATGCCCGCCCGCTCCCAGCGAACGCCGGCGCGAAGGCCCTTGACGGCATAGATCTCGTCGTCCACGATCAGCGCGTTCATGCCATCCTCTCCTTTCCTGCCGTCCTCTGGCCCGAGGACGGCGCGTGCAGCGGCAGCCGGAGGACCGCGCTCAGCCCGCCCTCCGCTCCGTTGTCCAGCTCAAGCCTCACCGCCGTTCCATAATAAAGGCGGCTGCGGCGAACGACGTTCCAAAGGCCGACATGGCGCTCGCCCGGCTCCGCCGCATGGATCCGCTCCAGCAGCGGTCCGAGCGAGCCGGCCGCGATGCCCTTGCCGTTGTCTCTCACCTCGATGAGGACCGCCGCTTCGCCGCCGGCCGCGTCCTCCTCCGCCTCCGGGCTCCGCCGGACCGTCACCTCGATGCGGAACGGCCCGCCCCCGCTCGCCTTGAAGCCGTGGACCATCGCGTTCTCGACGAGCGGCTGCACCGACAGCGGCGGCAGCGGGAAGCTTTCGAGGCCGGGCTCGACCTCGAAGCCGAAGGCCAGCGATTCCGGGAAGCGGTGCTTCTGGATCGTCAGGTAGTCGCGGATATGCTCCAGCTCGTCGGACACCGTCACCGAGGCCGCCCCCGTGTTGATCGTGAAGCGGAAGTAGCGCACGAGATGGAGGGCGATGCTCTGGATGATGTCGTAGCTGCGGATCTGCGCGAGCTGGTAGACGATGTTGAGCGAATTCATGAAGAAATGAGGCTGGATCTGCGCCTGCAGATGCTTGAGCTCGGCTTTCTGCGTGCGGATCTTCTCTTCGTAGATGTCGATCTTCAGATGCTCGATCTGCTCCGCCATGCCATTGAACGTCTCGTTGATCGTATCGAACTCGGGCAGGCGGCTGTCCGGCAGCCGCGCGCTCAGATCGCCGGCGCGGATTTTACGCATGCCGCGGATGAGCCGGTACATCGGCATGACGACCGCTCGCTGCAGGACGTACAGGTAGACGCCGAGCAGCACCGCCGCCAGCACCGGCACCGCATAGGTCAGATAGCGGAAATACGGCAGTCCCTCCAGCAGCGACTTTTCGGGCATGAGCAGCAGCAGCCGCATGTCCGCCATGCGGGAATCCTTGGCGACGAGCAGATGCGGCTGCGGCACGTCGGCGATCGCATAGCCGGCGAGCGCCTCGGCCAGCGCGCCCGGCATGCCCGCGGCGAGGCCGCCTCGCAGCCCGGCGGCGAGCTCCGTCAGCGGCTCGCCGGAGCCGCTCGTCAGCACGGCGAAGCCTTTGCCGCCCGTGCCGAGCTCATGCAGCGGCGCCATCAGCCGGCCGATATCGACCCAGGCGCCGATCGCCGAGCCGTAGCCGTTGTCGACGACGCGCAGCAGCGCGAACGAGCCGTCCAGCCGCTGCAGCGTCCAGCCGGTGTACGGCGTGTCCGCTCCGGGCCCGGCCCGCAGCACGTCCCGCAGCCGCGCGACGATGCGCTCCTTGCGCTCGAACGAGACGTTCTGCTGCTGGGCGAGGAACAGGTCCTCGTAGCGGGAGCTGTAGGCGAACAGCACGTCGGCCGCCTCGTAGTAGTTCGTATTGGCTCCGAGATCGGCCGCCGCCTGCGTTTTCGCCCGGTAGTAGTCCCAGCCGCCCCGCTCGTTCTGCGAGAGCGTCATCAGGTCGCGGTTCTGCTCGGCCGTCTTGAACAGATAGTTCTGGACCTCCTCGAGCACCTTGTCCATGTCGTTCAGATACATCGTCAGCAGGCTGCGGTTGGACTGGGCGACCTGGGAACGGACGACCGACGTCGAATAAAGGTTGTTCCACAGCAGAAGCAGCACGAGCGGCGCCGTCACGCCGACGAAGCCGATGATGAGGCGGGTCCGCAGCGTCTTCGCCTGCTTCGGCCGTGCCGAGCCGGATCCGTTGCGGCGCGCAGGCAGCCAGGCAGCCGGCATCAGGATTCCCCCTCTCCGGCGGAGGCTCCGCCTGCGGCGAGCCAGGCGTCGAGCTGGCGCTGCTTCTCCGCGATGACCTTGTCCGCGCCGGCGGCCTTCAGCCGCTCCAGGTACATCGGGATGACGGCGTCGGGATCGAGCTCGCCGGTGATGAGCGCGGGCGAGAACTCCTCGTCGACGCGGCTGCAGGCGGCGATCTCGTTGCTGACGGGCGACGGATCGAAGACGAAGCCGAGCGCCTTGGACGGCTCCGCTTCCTCGTTGAAGCGGCGATAATTGTCCCATTGCTGCGGATCCTCGTTGTCCCACAGATAGGAATTCAGCTGGTTGCCGAACATCCAGGGCAGGTTGAAGTTGTAGCGGACCGTGCGCGCGTCCACGCCCGGCGAGAAGGCGATGCGCCCGTCCGGCCGCACGACGTAGTGGCGGCCTTCGATGCCCCAGTCGAGCAGATTGAGCAGATAGCGGTCCGTATACAGCAGCTCCAGCAGCCGCATCGCCTTCTCGGGATGGCGGGACGTCCGCGGGATGGCGAACATCGCGCTCGTCACGTCCGCCGTCGTCGTGTACGGCTTGGTCAGCTCGACGGCGACCATCGGCATGCCGGTGTTGCGCGAAGCCTGGATCTCGAAGCCCGGCTTCATCGACTCCGCGAAGGCGAAGGCGGCGCCGGCCTTCACCGCCTCGTACTCGCTGTCGCGGGAGGTGACCGCGTCGGCGTTGAGGTAGCCGCTGCGGCGCCATTCGTACATCAGCTTGGCGTAGTCGCGGTACGTCCGGGCGGCGGCGAGATTGACGACCTTGAGGCTGCCGCCCGCGCGCTGCAGCACGCCCGGACCGTCGCCGAGCATGTCGAACAGGCCGTATTGGAGCAGGAATGTCAGCGGGCTCCGGTCGGCGCGCACCTGCAGCGGCGTCACGCCCGGCTCGCGGCGCTTGATCGTCTCCAGCACCGGTCCGAGATCGGCGAGCGTGCGGATCGCCTCGAGGCGGATGCCGTGCTTCTCGACGAGATCGGCGCGCATCACGATGCCCTTGCTGGCGGCGAACTCCTTGTTCGTCGGAATGCCGTACAGCTTGCCGCCGATGCGGCTCGCCCGCAAAATTTCCGGATCGAGCACGCTGGCGATGCCGGCGCCTTCGCGCTGCAGCAGCTCGTCGAGCGGCAGGAAACGGCCGCGCGACACCTCGTCGCCGAAGCGCATCCAGCCGGCGGTGAACATGAGGTCGACCTGGCTGCCGGAAGCGTAGACGAGCCCCGTGCGGTCCCACCAGCTGCTCATGTCGACCGGCTTGATCTCGACGGAAGCGTCCAGCTTGTCCCGCAGGTAGCGGTTCATCTCCGCCTGCACGAGCGGCAGGTCCGGCGGCGCGACGCTGGCCGGGAACATGAGCACGAGGCGGTCGGACGCCTCGGCGCCGGACGCGGCGGAGCCGGGCGACGGCTCTCCGCCGGAGGAGCGCTCGGATCGGACGGCCGGCCACGCCGCCAGAGCGGCGAGCAGCAGCAGCGCGCCGGCGGCGGCCAGCAGGCGGACGCGGCGGGCGCGGAGCCCGCTGCGGTCGAGATCGTGGTCGGTCATGATGCGGCAGTCCCCTCTTCGTTCGATGATCCGGACCGTTCCGGTCCGGAAGCGATTTCAATTATACGCCGGCCCCGGCCGCGCTTCTACTAGGAATCGGACCTCGAATGCCACGATTGTGACCTTGCGGGCCGCGGCGGCTCGGGATCGCCGGGGCGGGCGAGACGGAGCGGAGGCGTCGGCGGGCGAGTGCGCCAGCGGGCGGATGCGTCGGCGGGCGAGTGCGTCGGCGGGCGAGTGCGTCAGCGGGCGGATGCGTCGGCGGGCGAGTGCGTCGGCGGGCGAGTGTGCGACGGCTAGCAGGCGAGTGCGCCAGCGGGCTGGTCAGCCGCGGAACAGCTTGCGGTATTCCGTCGGCGTCATGCCTTCATGCTCCTGGAACCGTTTATTGAAATAGCTCGCGCTCGGATAGCCGGCCTCGAGCGCGATCTCGCCGATATTGGCCTCGCGCCGCTCCAGCAGCCGCTGCTTGGCGCGCTGCAGGCGGGCCCGCGTGACGAACTCGCTCGGCGTCATGTCCAGCGCCCCCTTGAACAGCCGGCAGAAATAGTGGGTGCTGACGCCGGCGCGCTCCGCCCACTCCTGCAGCACGAACGGCTTCGCCGCCTCCTCCTCGAGCCGCGGCAGCAAGGACAGGATGCGCTCCTCCGCGGGACTGGCGGACGGCGAGCCGAGCGGCACCGCCTGCTGCACGAATTCCGCCAGCACGCCGTAGGCGAGCGTCGAGAGCAGCGCGGGCCGCGTCATGCTGCTCGCCTCCGCCTCCTCGAGCAGCGCCTGATGCGCCTCGATCCAGCCGGCCGGCTGGCGGAGCTTCCAGAGCAGGTTCTGGTGGAAGCCGCGCTCGACCATGAAGTCCCGCAGCCGGCCGCCGTAGAAGTGGATCCAGCGCACCTCCCACGGATCGTCCTTGCTGCTGCCGTACTGCTGGGCCGCGTGCGGAAAGTACAGCACCGCCTGCCCCTGCGTCAGCTCCTGCTGGCCGGATTCCGTCCGCACGTACCCTTTGCCGGAGACGACGATGTGGATGCTGAAATTGTTCAACGCTCCGGCGTCCCGCATCACCTCATGCTCCGGGTAGTCGCAGTAGACTCCGACCGATTCCGGCAGGATGAAATAGGGCTGCTCCGGTAGCGTGAGCAGATGCGTCTGTCGCTGCATGTTCGACCTCCATCGCAATATCGTGTTAACTCGTATCATATATTTTCATTTTTAAAAAGTAAATCATCAGGTACAATCACAATATCGTATTAGCTACCTTAAAGGAGGCGTTGTTCATGACCCAATCAGCCAAGCTGCGCTGGGGCGTGCTCGGAGCCGCAGGCATCGCGCGAGGCTCTGTCATCCCCGGCCTGCTCCGTTCGCAGCTCAACGAAGTGAAAGCCCTTGCAAGCCGCGACCGGGACAAAGCCCGGCGGACGGCCGACGAATTCGGCATCGAAGCGGCGTACGGCAGCTATGAGGAGCTGCTGTCCGACGATTCGATCGAGGCGGTATACATCCCGCTGCCCAATCATCTGCACCGCGAATGGACGATCCGCGCCCTCGAGGCCGGCAAGCATGTGCTTTGCGAAAAGCCGCTCGCGCTGACCGCCGCCGAGGCGGAGGAAATGGCGCTCGCGGCGCAGAAGGCCGGCCGCCAGCTGGCCGAGGCGTTCATGTACCGGCATCATCCGCGCTACGCGATGATCCGCGAGGTCATCGCCTCCGGCGAGATCGGCGATCTTCGCAGCCTGCATGGGACGTTCACGTTCAACAGCTCCGGCAGCTCCGGCAACGTGCGCTTTGTCAAGGAATGGGGAGGCGGCGGGCTCTACGATGTCGGCTGCTATCCGATCTCCGTCGCGCGGATGCTGATCGGCGCCGAGCCGGAGGCGGTCACGGCGCGCGCGCTGTTCTCGCCCGAGCACGGCGGCGTCGACATGATGGCGAGCGGGCTGCTGGAGTTCCCCGGCGGCCTCGGCGTCACGTTCGACTGCGGCATGTGGGGCGCATTCCGCAACAAGCTCGAGGTGCTGGGCACGGACGGCATCCTGGAGGTGCCGTCCGCGTTCATGGCCGGCTTGGAAGGCGAGACCGGCTTTTATGTGACGACGGGCAGCGGCCGGCGCTATGTCGACGTGCCGCAGGTCGACCACTTCTCGCTCGAAGCCGACGACTTCGCCCGCACGGTGCTGCACGGCGAGCCGCAGCGCTTCCCGCCGCAGGATGCGGTCGCGGGCATGCGCGTGCTGGAGGCATGCCTCCGCTCCGCGGAGCAGCGCGTCCGCATCGAGCTGCCGTCCTGCGGAGCCGGCTCGGCCGAGGCTGCCGCGGCCGGCGCTCTCGAATCGAAAGGAGTCGAATGATCATGAAGACGATCTCGGTCAAAGGTGTCGCCAAGCCGATCAGCGTGCTGATGAAGGGCTCGGATTATTTTACGAACGATAGCTACGAGCGCGCGGCGGCCAATCTCGACGCCTTCCTCGCCGCCGGCGGCAACGCCATCGATACGGCGCATATCTATTGCGGCGGGCAGAGCGAGACGGTCATCGGCCGCTATATGGAGGAGCGCGGCAACCGCTCCGACATCGTGATCCTGACCAAAGGCTCCCATCATGACGAGTCCGGCCCGCGCGTGAACGCCGAGGCGATCCGCAGCGATCTGCTGACGAGCCTCGAGCGGCTGCGCACCGACCATATCGAGCTGTACGCGCTGCATCGCGACGATCACTCCGTGCCGGTCGGCGCCATCGTCGAAGCGCTCAACGAGCATATCGAGGCCGGCCGCATCGGCGCGATCGGCGGCTCCAACTGGACGTGGCAGCGGCTGCAGGAGGCCAACGACTACGCCGCCGCCCACGGCTTGACGGGCTTCGCCTTCAGCAGCCCGAACCTGAGCCTGGCCAAGGCAAAAGAGCCGTTCTGGGCCGGCTGCGTCTCCGCCGACGAGGAAACGCTGCGCTGGCATGAGCGCGAGCAGCTGCCGCTGTTCTCGTGGTCGTCGCAGGCGCGCGGCTTCTTCACCGGCCGCTTCGGACCGGAGGACACCAGCAACGCCGACCTCGTGCGCGTGTTCTACAGCGACGCCAACTGGGAGCGGCTGCGCCGCGCAGGCGAGCTCGCCGCGGAGAAGGGCGTCAGCACGATCCAGATCGCGCTCGCCTACGTGCTGAACCAGCCGTTCCCGACCTGCGCCCTGATCGGCGCGCAGAACCCGGGCGAGCTGAGCTCCTGCCGCGACGGAGTCGAGATCGCGCTCTCTCCGGCCGAGCTCGCTTGGCTCGACCTGCAGGCGGAGACGCGCTAAGCAAAAACGACCCGCCTGGCGCGAAAACGCCGGGCGGGTCGTTTTTTTCGGACTCCATCATAGGCCGCCGTGCTGCAGGCTTGGATGCAGCTTTCGGCACCTCGCGCGGCTGCCCGCGCGAGGTGTGACGATGCGTGATGGCTGTCAACCTAATGCCCTGTCCGATTCCGGGAGCTGCGCTGACCCTCCAGCCTCTCCCGTTCCTCCAGCCTCTCCACCAGCCCCTCCACCATCTCTAACGATACGGACAGACTCTATTTGCTCCAAAAGAGGCTCGCAAAAAATGTAACGATACTCAGCGAGCTTATGGCTTCAAAAATGAGCTTCTGCCATGCCAGAAAGGCCGAATAGCGCTCGTCCGTATCGTTGGGTTGCAAAAACGAGTCCGATTCGACAAAATAAGGCTCCTCCGTTTCGTTGGGTCGCCGTCCGTTCGCAAAGCAGAACACGCCTTGCCTAAGGCCGCACCGATTTCCGGCCTGGCCCAAACAGCCGCAGCGCCGCTCCGGCGGCCATCGCGCCGAGCACGCCGCCCGCCGTATTGAGGATCAGGTCGTCCACGTCGAACGTGCCGATGCCGAGCAGCGCCTGGGCGCATTCCAGCGCAAGGCTGGCCGCGAAGCTGATCGCCGCCGCGCCGAGCAGCCGGAGCGGCGAGCGGCGCAGCGCGAGCGTCAGCAGCATGCCGAACGGAATGAAAATCAGGATATTGCCGAACAGATTCAGCCGTCCGATCGAGCTCCCTCCGTCCCAGTCGCTGCGAATCTGCCCGAACGGCTCCAGATTTCCGCGGCGGATCCGCCCCAGGATAAGTCCCGGGTCGCTCAAGGACTGCCTCAGCTGCTCGGCGAGAAAGCCGATGTCGCCGGTGCCGAGCTTGAACAGGATGACCTTGACGAGCACCCAGCCATACCCGAGCAGCAGGACGGAGACAGCCAGCGTAAGCAGGCGCCCGACAATCGGAGCCTGTCTTTTCGTCGCCGCCGCACGCCTGGCCGTTCCGCTCGTCCGCCGCAGCGATTCGTTCGTCCGACTCGCCATCTCGCTTGTCCTCCTTGCCGTCTCGTTTGTCATCCCGCTCCGCCTTTGTTCCGCCAAGTCGTGACGATGATGCCGCCGGCATTGTCCCCGGACAGCTCCGCCAAGCTTCCAGCCGCGACGGCAACCGCTCCGCCGGGACTCGCTTTCTGCCAGGAGATGGCGTACGTCTTGCCGAGCGACTTGAAGCGGAGCTTCTTTTCCTCCCGAAGCAGCGCGATGTATTCCTCCAGCACGAGGCCCCGCTCCTGCATGATTCCGCTATGCGGCAAGCCGACGTAGCGGAAATGCCACGGCTCGTACTGGATGCCCGTCACCTCGGTCTTGTCCTCGGGATACCGCAGGACGAAGCCGTAGCGCCAAGCATGCTCCCGCATCCAGCTGCCCTCCTCCGTCGACTCCATCCGGCCGAACACCGAGCCGACGTCGAGCGCCAGGCCGGTGTTGTGCTCGCTGTGCCCTGCCGGCAAGGCATAGTCCGGCCCTTGCTCGCGGTACAGCCGCTCCTGCTCCTTGGCAGAGCGGTAGGCGCTGTTGACGACGAGCCCGTCCACGCCGTCCTTGCGAGCCGCCGCGACCAGCTCCGCGAACCGACCGGCCGCCTCGCGCGACAGCTGGGCGTCCTGTTCTCCTTCCGCCAGGCGAAGCTCGCCCGGCTGCTTGGACAGGGTGACGAGATCAAGCCGGGCGCCGTCCGGCTGCAGGCCGTGATCGCGGTTGACGAGCATCAGATTGCCGGAAAAAGCCTGCTCCAGTCCCGCCTCCAGCCGTTCTCCGGCCGCATTGGCTGCATTGGCCGCATCGCTCGCCCCGGCCGCTTTGCCGCCGTCCGCATCGCTCGCGCTGTCCGCCTTGCTCGCGCCGCTTGCGCCGCTCGCCCCGTCCCCTGTATCACCTCCGGGCGTCCTCCCGGCCGCATCCCCGCCAGCCGTCTGCGCCTGCCCCGCGCTCCCGCCTCCATGCTCTTCCCCTGCGCCGATGGCTGCGGCCATCCGCTCCGCCATGCCGCAGCCGGGCAGTCCGCCCGCCAGCACGGCCGCGAGTCCCGCCGCGATTCCGATCGTCCGCCATCGTCTGTTGTCCATGCCGCTCTCCGCCTTCCTCTTGTCCGATAGGCTCTATGCTAGAGCAAGAACCTAAAGACAACCGGCGGGCAAACCTAAATTTTTTCTAAAATCGGCTTCGCAGATGCAGATGCCCCGTCCCGCGGCAGCCGCACCTCGAAAACCGTCCGCACGATGTCGCTGCGCGCCGCGATCGTCCCGCCGTGGCGCTCGACGATGTTCTGCGCGATGAACAGGCCGATGCCGGTGCCGCCGATGCCGCTCTGCCGCGACTTGTCGCCGGTGTAGAACATGTCGAACAAATGCGGCAGCTCCTCCGGCTCGATGCGGCTGCCGTAGTTGACGATCTGCGCGACCGCCTCGTCCCCCTCCGCGAAGCAGCGGAAGTCCACATAACGTCCGTCCCCGCCGTAGCGGGCGGCGTTGACGGCGAGGTTCTCGAATACGCGGGCGAGCAGGTCGCCGTCCGCCTGGACAAGCAGCGGCGGCTCCAGCTCCAGCCGGGCTTCGAGTCCGTTTTTTTCAAACAGCGGCTGCATCTCCTCGCTCAGCTGCGACAGCAGCTCCGCCAGATCCAGCTCCGCGCGCTCCAGCGGGAGCTGGCCATGCTGCAGGCGCGTCACCTCGAACAGCTCGTCGATGAGCCGCTCGAGCCGCTGCGCCTTGCTCGCCGCGATGCCGAGATAATGGCGCGTCTGCTCCGGCGTCAAGCCGTCGTCCTTGAGCACATAGTCGAGGTAGCCGACGACCGAGGTGAGCGGCGTCCGCAAGTCATGGGCCAGGTTGAGCACGAGCTGGTCCTTGCTGCTCTCGGCGAAGTCGCCTCTGCGCACCGCTTGCCGGAGCTTGTCTCCCGCTTGCCCCAGATCCTCGGCGATCGATTGGAACTCGTCGCCCGAGCGGATCTCGACGCGGCGCTCGAAGTCGCCCTCCGCGAGCGCGCGGATGCCGCCCGAGATCTGCTGGAAGTAGCGCGCGTAAGGCGAGGACAGCGCATAGAAGAACAGCACGGCGAGCGGGATGAAGAACAGCAGGAAAAAGTTGAAGTCGCCGACGTGCCGGATGAGCTGGCGCAGGCGGACGACCGACTCGTCCTCGAACCGCACGCTCGAGGTGTAGTAGGCTTGAAGCAGCTTGTACGCGATGTACGTCGCCAGCCCGGCAAGGCCCATGCTGAGCGCGAGCAGCACGATCATGCGCGAGCGGAAGCTGCGGAAGGACCTAGGCATGGAACTTGTACCCCACTCCCCATACCGTCTTGATCCACTTGTCCTTGTCGGAACCGAGCTTGCGCCGCAGCGAGCGGATATGGACCATCACCGTGTTCGTGCCTTCGTAGTAGTCTTCCTTCCACACCTGCCGGAAAAGCTGCTCGCCGCTGAACACCTGCCCCGGATGGCGCGCCAGCGCGTAGAGCAGATCGAACTCCTTGGGCGTCAGCTCCAGCTCGCGCCCGTACAGCCGCACGCTGCGGCTCGCCGGGTCGAGGATGAGGCCCGCCGCCTCGACGCGCCCGCTGTCCTCGACCCTCGGCTGGGCGAGCAGCGCCGAGCGCCTCAGCTGGGCTTTCACCCGCGCGACCAGCTCCAGCGGATTGAACGGCTTCGTCATGTAGTCGTCCGCGCCGATGACGAGCCCCGAGATCTTGTCGAAGTCCGACGTGCGCGCGCTCAGCATGAGGATCGGCAGCGCATGCGCCGAGCGGATGCGGCGCGTCGCCTCGAGCCCGTCGATGCCGGGCATCATGAGATCCATCACCGCCAGGTCGATGCCCCCGAGCTCGACCGCCTGGATCGCCTCGAGGCCGTCCTTCGCCTTTACGATGCGGAAGCCTTCCTTCTGCAGATGCAGCTCGATCAGATCCGCGATCTCGGCCTCGTCCTCCGCGATCAGGATCGTCGCTTGTCCCTCCATCGTCGTCACCGCCTTTCCTACTGTTCTACCAGAAATGAGCGCGAAAGAAAAACGAAGCCCCCGCGCAGGCAAGCCGAATGGCTCGCCTGTACGGGGGCTTTGGATGCGGCAGGGCTGGGGAAAGGGCTTCGTGGCGCAGCTCCACCCCAGCGCCGACAAGGGAGCTTCTTCCCTTGTTCACGCGGGTTCCACAGGCGGCTTCGCCAGCCTCCGCCTTACGGCGTCGGCATGCCGCCGTTGGCGTTCAGCGTCTCGCCGACGACGTAGCTCGCCTCCTGGCTCGCCAGGAACACGTAGGCCGCGGCCATCTCCGCCGGCTGGCCGGGACGGCCGAGCGGCGTCTTGGCGCCGAACTCCGGCAGCACCTGCTGCGGCTGGCCGCCGCTGATCTGCAGCGGCGTCCAGACCGGCCCCGGCGCGACGACGTTCACGCGGATGCCCTTCGGCGCGACCTGCTGGGCAAGCGCCTTGCTGAACGTATTGATGGCGCTTTTTGTCGTGGCGTAGTCCAGCAGAATCTCCGACGGCGAGTAAGCCTGGATCGACGACGTGTTGATGATCGCGCCGCCGGCCGGCATGTGGCGGATGGCCGCCTTGCACAGCCAGAACAGCGCGTAGACGTTCGTCTTGAACGTCGCGTCGAACTGCTCGGTCGTCAGGTCGGCGATGTCCTCGACGTACTGCTGCATGCCCGCCACGTTGGCGAGGATGTCGATGCCGCCGAGCTCCTTGACCGCCGACTCGATGAGCGACTCGCAGAACGCCTCGTCCTTGAGGTCGCCCGGGATGGCGACCGCCTTGCGGCCGGCCTGCTCGATCTGCTGCACGACCTCCTTGGCGTCGGCCTCCTCCTCGGGCAAATACGTCAGCACGACGTCGGCGCCCTCGCGGGCGTAGGCGATCGCAACGGCGCGGCCGATGCCGCTGTCCGCGCCCGTCACGACGGCCTTGCGGCCAGCGAGCCGTCCGGAGCCCTTGTAGCTGCCGGAGCCGTCATCCGGCTTCGGATCCATTTTCGTTTCCAGTCCCGGAGGAGCCTGCTCCTGCTTGTATTCCGGTCCGGCCTTCGGGTACTGCGTCGTCGGGTCCTGCATGCGGTTCGGGTCGCTCATCATGCGATCTCTCCTTTATCGAGGGGCTTGCGGCCGGTTCAACCCGGCCTGTTCCTCCTTGTTATACCCCTCGGGAGCGAAAATGAACGCCGTCTCGCCTGAAAAACCGTTCGGTCTACCAGTTGTTGCCGGAGCCGCTCGCCGTGAAGCTCGGCGAGTCGTTCACGAACTTGCCGGACGGCGCGCCGTTCACCGCATTGTTCGTAAAGGTCGAGCTGCCCGTCGCGGAGCCGCGCACGTAGAAGCCGTGCGTGCCGGCATTCGTGATCGTGTTGGAGCTGTACGTCACCGAGATGCCCGGCGCGGGTTCTTCGATGAAGACGCCGGCGTACGTGCTGTCCTCGATCGTATTGCCGGCTACCGATACGGTCAGGCTTTGCGCCTTGCCGTTGTTGTTCAGCCAGTACGCCCAGATCGCGCCGATGCCGTAGCCGTAGTCCTTGTGCAGGGAGCCGGCGCGCACGAGGCGGTTGTTCTGGACGGTCAGCGTGCCGGTCATCGACGGCGGATTGAAGTTCGTTCCGAAGCTGATGCCCGACCCGTTGACGACAGTGTCTTCCAAAAGGTTGCTCAGCACCTTGTTGTCCTTGCCGCCGTAGATGGCGATGTTGTTCGCGAGCGTCGGAATCTGCACCGTGTTGAAGCTGAACGTATTGTTCGTGTTCAGGTAGGTGTCGGACCACATCGCCAGCCCGTCGTCTCCGCTCGTGCGCACCGAGTTGTTCGTCACGGTCGTGTTCGACGTGCCGTAGTGGAGGTTGACGCCGTCCGCCCAGACGTGGCGGATGCGGGAGTTCGAGAACGTCGCGCCGCTCGTCTGGTTCGTAAGCCAGAGGCCGACCTTGGCATGGGTGATCCACAGGTTCGTGATCGTGGAGTTCGTTCCGTTGCCTTCGACCGCCGTCACGCCGTTGTAGTCGTCGCGGATGCGGTCGTCCGGCGCGATCTTGAAGTCGGAGATCGTCACGTTGCCGCCGCGCAGGTACAGTCCGGCATACGCGCCGTTGATCTCGGAATGCCAGATGCCCGCGCCGCGCATGGAGACGCCGCTGTCGAGGTACAGGCGGGTGCCGGTGCCGTTGTAGCCGGCGCCCTTCGTGCCGCTGCCGATCGTGAACGAGCCCGCCGGAATCCAGACGCCCTTGAGCGTGCCGCCGGAGTTTTTGACCGCCGCGATCGCGCTGTTGAACGCCGCCGTATCGTCGCCGCCGCCATTCGCCGTCGCGCCGTAGTCCGTCACGGAGACATAGTTCGCCGGCTTGGAAAGGGCGGCGGGAACCGCCTCCGTCTCGACGAGGTCCACCGTGACGTAGGACGTCTGCCCGAAATTCAAGTTGCTGGCGTCGCGCTGCAGCTTGAGGACGGTGCCGGCCGGGTAGCTCTGGTCGAGCTTGAAGCTGACCTCGTCGTACATGTGATGAGGCGTCGTCGGCTGCGCGCTCGGGTTGTTGGACCAGCGGATCTCGCCGCCCTCGGTATTGTAAGATCCGTAGATCCAGCTGTACTTGGACGTCAGCGGCACCTGCTGCTTGAGCGTGCCGTTCACGTACAGGCTGATGCCTGCGTCGATGCCGGTGCCGGCGGCGTTGTCCGGGATCGAGTAGCGCACCGTCACGCCCTGCGCCGCCTTGGCCAGCGTCAGCTGCACGTACTGGCCGGCGCCGGTCAGGCGCACCGCCCTGCGGCCGGATGCCTCGGAGGCCGGATCGCCGAACGTGCGGGACGGACCGATGGCCGTTCCGTTGTGGGTCAGGCTTTCCGCCTGATAGGTGTCGTACGGCATCGTCGCCCCGAAGGAGCCGGACGGCGCAGGCGTAGGGGTCGGAGTGGCCGTAGGGGTCGGGGTTGGCGTGGCGGTTGGCGTGGCCGTCGGCGTGGCAGTCGGCGTGGCGGTCGGAGTCGGTGTCGCCCCGGCCTGGCCATACACCTCGAGCTCGGCGGCCTGGCCGCCCGTCGCTCCGCTGTTGGCGGTGAAGCTCAGGCGGACGTACCGGGCGGACGAGGCGGAAAAGGAAATCGCCGCTTCGTTGCCCGTCGCCGGATCGAACGTGTAGCTGGCCGACGCCTTCAGCGTCGAGTAGGACGTATTGTTCGCGCTGCCGAGCACGGCCAGCGTCTGCGAGCGGGTTCCCCAGCCGGAAGGCAGCTTGACCTTTACGCTGGAGATGCTCTGCGCGCTGCCCAGGTCGACGGTCAGCGTATTCGGGTAGGTGCCGGCAGCGCCTTCATAATACGAAGAGACATTTCCGTCCACCGCGTTCGAAGCCGGGAAGCCGCCGACGCTGCTGCTGGCCGTGGCGGCTTTGCCCAGCGCCAGGTTGGCGCCGAGCGACGCCTCGAGCGCCAAATGGTCGAGATTGACGTTGCCGCTGTCGGCCGCGTCGAACTTGTACTGGATCGTGTTCGAGCCTGCGTTCAGCGACACCGTCTCGCTGGCGGCGGCCCAGCTGTCCCAGTTGGCCGTGGCGGGCAGCGGCAGCTGCTTCAGCTTGGAGCCGTTGACGTACAGGCTGAGCGTCTGGGACGAGCCGGTGCCGTTGGCGTAGCGAAGCGCGGCGGAGTAGCTGCCGGCAGCGGCGGCGCTGACCGTGAAGGTCGTGGCGGCGCTGCCCTTGTTCGCGTCGGTATACCCGCCGACAAAGCCGCTGCCGGTATAGCCGGCATGGTCGCTAGCGACGGACGCGCCGCCGGCTCGGGCGGCGGACTCCGCTTCGTAGATCGTCGGCGCGGCGGACGCTTGCGGCGCAGCCGCGACGAGCTGCACGGCCAGGACGGCGGCGGCGAGGACAGCAGCGCATCGCTGCATCCATGGAGATCGGTTCATTCTTGTTCCTCCTTAAAAGTAGGCTGATCGCCTTTCGGCATCATCCGCGGACCGTTTCGGGCGGTCCGAATCCTGGTTTGCGCCTCTCTCCCCTTTCATGCCGAGATGCGGGCTCCGAAAAAGCTCGCCCCTTTGTCGAAAGCGCTTTCTACGAGTCCATTATCTCGACAACCGGATGCGGATACTACCATTCTGGTGACCTGTACGGACATTTTGAGCAGATTTTCGCTTCCATTCGTGCGCGATCCGATCCTCATTCACCGCCCCATCGAGCTGTAACCCGAAACAATCGGGCTGCAGCTTGGCGCGTGCTCGTCTTTCGAGCTGCAACCCGAACTAATCGGGTTACAGCTTACCGCGTGCTCTTCTTTCGAGCTGTAACCCGAGATAATCGGGTTACAGCTTGCCGCGCGCTCTTCTTTCGAGCTGCAACCCGAGATAATCGGGTTACAGCCTACCGCGAGCTCGTCTTTCGAGCTGTAACCCGAGATAATCGGGTTACAGCTTACCGCGTGCTCTTCTTTCGAGCTGTAACCCGAGATAATCGGGTTACAGCTTACCGCGCGCTCTTCTTTCGAGCTGTAACCCGAGATAATCGGGTTACAGCTTACCGCGCGCTCTTCTTTCGAGCTGTAACCCGAGATAATCGGGTTACAGCTTGCCGCGTGCTCTTCTTTCGAGCTGTAACCCGAGATAATCGGGTTACAGCTTGCCGCGCGCTCTTCTTTCGAGCTGTAACCCGAGATAATCGGGTTACAGCTTACCGCGTGCTCTTCTTTCGAGCTGCAACCCGAGATAATCGGGTTACAGCTTGCCGCGTGCTCTTCTTTCGAGCTGCAACCCGAGATAATCGGGTTACAGCTTGCCGCGTGCTCTTCTTTCGAGATGCAACCCGAACTGCCGAGTTACTCGGTTTTTCCGCGCATCTCCGACCGTTCGGCCCTCCACTGACCCGAATTACTCGGTTTTTCCGCGCATCTCCGACCGTTCGGCCCACCACTCGCCCGAGCTGCTCGGTTTTTCCGCTCATCTCCGACCGTTCGGCCCTCCACTTGCCCGAGTTGCTCGGTTTTTCCGCGCATCTCCGACCGTTCGGCCCTCCACTCGCCCGAGTTACTCGGTTTTTCCGCGCATCTCCGACCGTCCGACCCTCCACTTGCCCGAGCTGCTCGGTTTTTCCGCGCATCTCCGACCGTTCGGCCCTCCACTTGCCCGAGTAACTCGGTTTTTCCGCGCATCTCCGACTGTTCGGCTCTCCGCTCGCCCGAGTTGCTCCGCCCCGCATCCCGACTAACTCGATTTTCTCGACTTAATGGCTCGACTGCGCACCACTGGCTGACATCCTGGCTCGCAAACGTATCGCACAAAGGCGACTGCCGTCCCCCATGTTCCTTGGACCGGCTGCTTCGGCTCGTCGTTCCGGAGACAAAAACAAAAAAGCCGCCCGCATGCCGATGGATCGGCAAAACGGACGGCCAGAGCTTCCTAGGTGCGGTCAAATAGAGTTACGGCCGCAGCTGCTCCAGAAGGCGGAGCAGAAGCATCGCGGCCTCGGCGCGCGTCACGTCTGCCTCCGGATGGAACTTGCCGTCCGGAGCGCCGAGCAGCAAGCCGCGAGCGGCCAGCTCGCGTACCGCGTCCGCCGCCCAAGGGCGGATCGAGGCGGCATCTGCAAACGCAGGCGCCGAGGACGCTGCCGCTCCGGCAATGGAACTTCCGGCAGTCCCCTCTGCTTGCGCGTCGCCGCCTGCCTCCAGGCCGGCGCTCGCAGCGGCCTCGGAAGCGGCGGCCCCGCTCGCTGCCGAAACGCCCGCGAACGCCAGAATGCGCGCGGCGAGCACCGCCAGCTCCTGCCGGCTGAGCGCGTCATCCGGACGGAAGCGTCCGTCGGCATCGCCTTGCACGATGCCGGCTGCCTGCACGGCGGCCAGCGCCGCCGCGGCATTCGGGCGCTTGCCGGCGTCGCTCCATGCTGCCGGAACGGCAGGCAGCGCCTCCAGCTCGAACGCGCGGGCCAGAAGCAGCGCGATTTCCGCGCGAGTCACGCGGCGCGAAGGCTCGAACGAGCCTCCCGGCACGCCGGAAGCGATGCCTTTGGCCGAAAGCGCATGAATCGCCCCTGCCGCCCAGTGGCCGGCCGCCACGTCGCGGAACGCTTGAGCGGGCAGCTGCGCGACCGCGAAGCTGCCGGAGCTCAGCGTGCGCACGACGACAAGGCTGCCGGATGCGTCCGGCGCTGCGAACGCCGGCGCGGTACGCAGCTTGCCTCCGGTCGAGCCGGCGACGAGCGCGGCCGTCCGGGCCGCATCCAGCCGTTCCGCCAGACGGAGCTGCAAGGAAACGTAGCCCAGCGAGCCGTCCGGCAGCGGCAGCGTCTTGCCGCCGGCGATCAGCTCGGCGCTCCAGCTGGCGGCGACGGCTCCCGTCACGCCGCCGCGCTGCGCTGCCGCTGCCGCAAGCTGCGCCTTCGCCGACGCCGGAGCGTCGCCGAGCGCAAGCCGCAGCGCTGCCGCCTTATCGCCCGCCGCGACAAGCCCGGCGAGCCCGGCCGCTTGGCGAGCCGACAGCTCCACCGCCCGGCCGTCCGCTTCCAGCCGCAGCAGGACGCCCGGCTCGGATGCCAAGCTCTGCAGCGCGGCGAGCGGCACAAGCGCGGCCAATCGGCCGTCCTCCGCGCGGTAAGCCTGCAGCCGCACGGAACGCTGTCCCGTGCGGACCGCTTCCTCCACAAGCTGTTCGTTGGCGGCGAGAGAAGCGTCTGCATCCTCGGCAAGCGCTGCTGCCGGATTGGCTGTCGGCGAAGCCGTCGGGGCGGCACTGGACGAAGGAGCCGGACTAGCTGACGGCGACGGTGTCGCCGACGGACCGCCCGGCTCTCCCGGTCCTCCCGGCTCACCCGGTTCTCCCGGTTCACCCGGCTCCCCCGGTCCTCCCGGTTCTCCCGGCCAGACCAGCCCTTCTCCCGTCGCCGCGCCGTCGGACGGCAGCGCCGCCGCCGCTGGCGCACCCGGCGTCTCGGTCAGCTCGACCGTCGCGCCGCCGGCCCGGAACCGGCTGCCGAGCAGCGCTCCGCGCTGCTCCAGCCCTTCGAGCAACACGCGGCCCGCCACGCCCGGACCGGCATGCACGCCCCAGGTGCCGGAGCCGGCCAGCACCAGATTGCGGATCGTGATCTCGCCTCCGGCCGCGCCCATCGGCTGATTGCCGCTGACGTACAGGCCGGAGTACGTGCTGTCCAGCACATTGTTGTCGAAGAGGTCGATGTTCGCCTCGATCGGCAGGCTGTCCGTGAACAGCCAGATGCCGCCGAAGTCCTGCTTCCAGTTGGCCTCGCGCCCGCCGGTGCGGATCAGCGTGTTGCGCTCGACGACCGTGCGCCCGCCGAAAGGCACCGGATTGAAGCGCGTCGACAAGGCGATGCCAGCGCCGAATCCGACCGTATCGCTCAGCACGTTGTCCTGCACCTTGTTGTCCGAGCCGCCGAACACCGCGATGTTGTCCGCGAGCCACGGCAGCTGCACCGTGTTGTAGCGGACCGTGTTGCCGGACACGCGGGCGTCGTCCGCGCTCACGCCTTCCGGCCGCGCCGACCAGAGCGCGATCGAGTCGTCGCCGCTGTTGCGGACGTGGATCTGCTCGGCCATCGAGTTCCGCGTGCCGGTCGAGAAGTTGATGCCGTCCGCGTACGTATTGCGGATGCGCAAGCCCGCCGCGTACAGCCCGTCCGTGACGACGCCGCCGTCCTCGTCGTCGCTGCGCACCGACCAGATGCCGGCTTTGGCATGCTCGACCCATACCTGCTGGATCGTCGAGCCTCGCCCGAACGTGCCGTCGAACGCCGCCTCGCGCAGCTCGTCATGCCGAGCCGTCACGCCGACGTCGATCATGAGGTCATACACGGAAATGCCGCCGCCGACGCCCATGAAGCCCGCGCCCTGCAGCTTGGAATGCCACATGCCCGCGCCGCGGATCGCGATGTCCCGCAGCTCGATCGGCCCTTGCCGCAGCTCGAACGTGCCGGCCGGAATCCATACGCCCTCTCCGGCCCTGCGGGCATCCTCGATCGCGGCCCGAAGCGCCTCGGAGTCGTCCTGGCCGTCATTCGGCGCGGCGCCGTAATCGACGATCGACCGGTACCCGTCCGGCCGGGCATAGGCCGCCGGAGCCAGCTCCAGGTCCGCGCTGTCGATGACGACATACCCGGCTCCGCTGTCGCCGCCAAGCTGCAGGCGCAGCAGCGAGCCCGCCGGCAGCGTGCGGCCGAACCGCAGCTGCGACTCGTCGTAGAACCGGTGCGGATCGCCGTCCTCCGGCTCGTTGGACCAAGGATAGCTGCCATACACCCAGCTATGCTTGCTGGACAAGCCGATCCGGCCCGCATCCTCGCCGTCGACCGTCACGCTCAGCGCCGCGTCCAGCCCCGCCCCGTCGGCGCTGTCGGGCAGGACGTACCGCAGCGTCATCGCGCTGGCCGGCTCGTCCAGCCGGAACTCCACGAACTGGCCCGGCGCGTCCAGCAGGACCGCGCGACGGCCCGAAGCCTCGGAGGCGAACGTCATGAACGCCCGGTCCGGCCCGACGGCCGTGCCGTTTGTCGCCGCATGCTCGGCTTCATAGGTCAAAAAAGGCAGCGTCGCTCCGCGATAAGCGCGGCTGGTCGCGCCCTTCACCGTCAGCCGGTCGACGAGCAGCCCGCCGGCAGCCCCGTCCGGGAAGCTCAGCTCGACCGAGTTGGACCCTTCGCGCAGCGGCAGCGCGAGGGAGAGGTCCGTCCAGCCTGCGGCGCCGTCCAGCGCCAGCCGTCCCTGCGGCAGGCCGTTGACGGCAACGTCCGCTGCCCCCGAACCGCCCTCGGCCGCGACTCGAAACGCCGTCTCGTAGTCGCCGGCCGCGCCGGCCGCCACCGCCACGATGAGGCGGCTGCCCGCCTGCCCGATTCCGGCCGCATAGCCCGAGCCGCTATATCCGTCCCGCTGCGACGACGCCGCCGCGCCGCCGCTCATGAAGCCGTTCTCGGCCTCGTAGCGGATATCGCCAGGCAGCTCCTCGAGCGTCCACAGGATGCTCTCCGGCGCCGCCCCCGTCTCGGCGGACGCCTCCAGGCGCAGCCCTCCGCCGGACAGCGCCAGCGCCTGTCCCGGCCGCGCCGCGCTGTGCAGCATGATCCTGCCGCCGCGCGTCTCAAGCCGCCACTGCGCCGGCTCCGCCGCCGCTTCCGACGCTTCCACGGAGCGGATCTGGCCATCGGCGCCGACCGCCAGATAACGGCCGCCCGCGCCGCGCAGCCGCTGCCTGCCGTTGAAATCCTCCAGCCGCCACAGCGCGGCTGCTCCCGCGTCGCGGCCCGCAAGCGCCGATACGGCGCCATCGCTTGCCATGCCTGCATACCGATCCGCGCCATTCCTCAGCCGGTAGACGCCTCCATGCGGCGCGGCCGGCGTCGAGCCGTCGCCGATCGCGGCGTCCTCCTCCGGCACGAACCCGTCCAGCGGCGCGGCTTCCAGCCGCCACTGCACCCGGGCCTTGTCCACCGAGCGCAGGCCGAGCTGAGCATACCCCTGGCCGTCCTCGATATGCACGTATTCGTCGGAGCGGCCCGGCGACAGGCTGCGCAGCAGCGCCGTGCCGTCCGCCGGCCCGCGCTCCAGCGCCCAGCCGGAGCCGGAGCCGGTCCCGGCCGAGCCGGATTCGTCCGCTGCCGCTGCCGTCAAATAAGCCTTGCCCGCGCTCCAGCGAAGCCAGCCGCCCGTGGCCCGGTTCTGCAGCCGCCAGCCGCCGTCCTCCGCAGGAGCGGGCAGCCAGTGGGAGCGCTCGTCGCCCGGCTCCGCCGAGCCGTACAGCACCGCGCCGCTGCCGCCAGCCAGCAGAGCCTCGCCGCCGCTTTGACCGATCAGCCGCACATAGCCGTCCGGCAGCTCGAGCGGCGGCTGCGGCTGCGGCTCTCCGCCTTCCGCGAACGTCTCGAAGCGCCATTTCGGACTGCCCCAGTTCGGATCGATCGGGTTGTACTCCGCCGTCTTGAGCTGATGCTCGACGTTCAGGTAGCCCGATGCGGACTCCGGACGCGCGTCCGCCGCGCTGCGGATGAGCCGCAGCCCCTTCGTGTCCTTCACGATCCATTCCGCAAGCAGGGAGCCGTTCGTCCGCTCCGCCACCCGCACCGGCTCGCGCGAGTCCGGCTTGACGCCTTCCAGCGTCATGTAATGTCCGGTCGCCCGGTTGCGGATCGTCTTGACGCCCTCCTTGCCCGGCACGTCCTCGACGAGCCACATGGCGGCCTCATCCGCCGCCGCGGCGTTGCCGTAGGCGAGCTTGCCGTCCTGCTCGAACAGATACAGCTCCAGATAATCGTTCTTGATGCGCACATAAGGCGACAGCTCCGCGTCCGGAGCCGGCTCCTTGACCGTCCACTCGGCAAAGGCGGCCTGCTCCGCGCCGATCGCGCCCGCGCGGGCCGTGCCGTCTCCTGCGGCCGCATGCAGCTTGAGCTCCGGCTCTCCCCATGCGGCGAAGCCGGCCTTGGTCCCCGCTCCGAGCTCGTCGCGGGCCGGCGTCAGGCTCCAGCGGACCGAATCGCCCGCTGCGCCCGCAGCCGCGAGCGCGAGCGGCGCGCCTGCGGCCGCGCGGCTCATATACCGGCCGTCGGCGACGTTCCGCAGCCGCACCGCCATGCCGTCGTCCTCGATCGCCCAATGCGACGACGGGTCCTGATAATCCGCCGCGAGCGAAGCGACGGCCCCGTCCCGGGCGGCCAGATACAGCCCCGAGCCGCCGTCCTGCAGCCGCATGGCCGGCGCGTCCGTCGCCGCTTCCAGCCGCCAGCTCGAGCTGCCCCAGCCGGGCTGCGCCCAGTCGCTGATCTGCAAAAAGCCGGTCTGCTGCTGCACATGCAGAATGTACGACGGATGCTCCGCGCTGCGGAGCGTAAGCTTGCCGCCGGCCTGAGTCTCGACGAGCAGGTCGCCCGCCGAGCTGCCCTCCGGCAGCTCGGCCGCTTTCGCCGGCGCGTTCAGCGCGTCGCCGTCGTTGCCGAGGCGGTTCAGCACATGGCCGGTCGCCCGGTTGACGAGCCGCTCGCTGCCCGGCGTCGCGCCGGGCACGCGGAGCCAATGCGAGGCCGGGTCGTTCGCAGCCGGCGTTCCGTATTCGACCTGGCCGTTCTTTTCATACAGAGCCATGCCCTTCCAATCCTCCACCAGCCGCACCGGCTCGGCGTCCAGCGCGCGCTCCAGATGCCACACGGCAGAGCCCCAGGACGGCTGCGCCCAGTCGCTGGCGTTGGCGAAGCCGGTCCGCATCTGGATGTTAAGCACACGGCCCGGCGCTCCCGGAACGGATACGTTCACCGCATCCGCTCCATAGCCGCCTCCGGCTGCCGACAACGTCCAAGCCGCCGCCTCTTCAAGAGCCGCGCTCGATACGCCCAGCGCATCGAGCGGATTCGGCGCGCCCTCCCTCGTCACCGCATGGCCGGTCGCCCGGTTGACGAGCCTTTTCGCTCCCCCCGGCCCTTCCTCCACGCTCCACTGGGCCGAACGGTCGGCGATCGCCGGGAATCCGTACCGCAGCTTCCCTTCCGCTTCATACAGGTAGTAGCCCTTCCATTCGTTCTTGAGCCGCACATACACGGACTCCCCGACCGTCGCTGCCGTCCCCGCGCCAGCGCTTGCGCCCGGCTCCTCCGCCGCAGCCGCCGACAGCGGCGGCAGCAGCAGGATCAGGCTGAGCAGCGCGGCCAGCAGCCGGCTGAAGCTTTTCCCCATCTGTCGTTCCCCCTCATGAGTCGTCCTTTCGTCTAAGCGCTTTCAGTTTAAGAAAAGACGGACCGGCCCTCTACCACAAACAGGACCTCCAAGAGCAAGATCGTGACCTGATGCGCAGGCCAAGGCCGCCGCGGAACGCAAAAAAGCCTCCCGCACGTATGTGCAGGAGGAGACAGAAAGGTTATGCTGCGGCCCGGAGCCCTCATCCGCGCCCACTCTCACATAAGCGCTCTGGGAAGGAGGCCGAGCGGACCGCAGCGCCGCGGATTTTGTCCTTGGCTCCGCCTAGTATAGCGCATCGGGCGGCTGAGCGCCTTATGAACCGGCAGGCAGCGGAGGGAAATGCTGCATGGAGAAAATGAAAGCGTTGCTCAAAAGGCAAACTTGCACATTGGGCAACAAGTAAAGTACGATGAAAACAGCTATTTTCAGTCCGCTTATTCAAGGAGGTGATTGACATGCGCCCGCACAGCCTGCGCGATCTTAAAAAAGAAGCGACCGCCCACGCCCTGGCCAAGGCGGCGTTCGAGCTTGCGCTCGAAAAAGGGCTGGACGGCTTCGTCGTCGAGGACGTCGTGCAGCGGGCCGGCTATTCGCGGCGGACGTTCGCGAACTACTTCTCGTGCAAGGAAGAGGCGGTCGCGATGATCGCCATGACGTTCGACGGCAACGTCGACGAAGACCAGGAGCTGCACATCGATCTCGCGGAGCGGCTCTCGCCGCTCGACGTGCTGCATCGCTGGCTGCAGGCCCGCTTCACGGCCGACCTGCTGGGAAAGGTGCGCGAGCTGTTCACGCTCTCGCGCCGCCATCCTACGCTGGAGCCGTTCATCCTGAGCGTGCTCAAGCGACTGCAGGCCGGCGCGGAGGAGGAGCTGCGGCGCTACTCCGCGGACGGCCGAGATATCGTCTACACCCATCTGCTCGCCGGAGCCGTATTCGGCGCGGTGCTGCCGATTCTCGACGGCACCCTCAAGGTGCGGCTGCCCGGAGATCCGGAGGACCGCGCGCCGGACGCGATTCCGTTCGAGCAGCATCTGGAGACGACGTTCGGCTATCTGAAAAGCGGCTTCTGACCGCCCTGCCCCAGCCCGCGCGGCGCTTCGCCGCCCGCTCGCCTCATCCCCCATCAAAGGAGAATGCATCCCATCATGTCCAAGCTCTTCTACAAGCTCGGCAAGACCGCCTTCGACAAGCCATGGGCGTTCATCGCCGCCTGGGTCGTCATCCTCGGCGCCGTCGTCGCCCTGATCGCATCCAATGGCGTGAGCGTCAGCTCCGAAATGAAGATCGAAGGCACCGAATCGCAAAAAGTGCTCGACAAGCTCCAGCAGGAGCTGCCGCAGGCAGCCGGAGATCAGGGCAGCGTCGTCTTCACCGCGCCTGACGGCGAGCGGCTCGACACGCCGGAGCGCCAGCAGGCGATCCTCGCCGCCATCGCCGACATCTACAAGCAGGAGTATGTCATCAACCCCGCCGATCTGGCGGCGGGCCGGCGCCCAGGCGCAGCAAGGCGCGGCTCAGGGCGGCCAGGATGCCGCCGCAGGCCAAGGCGCCGGCGCCCAGGACCAGGCCGCGGGCGCAGCCCAAGGCGGAGCCGCCGCAGGCGCGACCGGCGCGGCGGCGATGCCGTACGGCCCGCTGATCGTCGACGGCCAGCCCGTTCCCGGCGCGCTGATCGCCTCCGACGGCAGCGTCGCTCTGTTCCAGTTCCAATTCACGGTGCAAAAGACATCCGTCCCGACGGACGTGCTGAACGACATCATCGCCACCGTCGAAAAAGCCGAGAGCGGCACCGGCATCACCTCGCTGCCGAGCGACTCGCTGCTCATGCCGGAAATTCCGATCGGCGCCAACGAAGTGTACGGCCTCGTCGTCGCCGTCCTCGCGCTGCTCGTCACGCTCGGCTCGCTCGTCGCCGCGGGCCTGCCGATCCTGACCGCGCTCATCGGCGTCGGCATCGGCGTCGGCGGCGCGTACTCGATCTCGAGCTTCGTGCCGATGACGTCGTTCACGCCGATCCTCGCCCTCATGGTCGGCCTCGCGGTCGGCATCGACTACGCGCTGTTCATCGTCAACCGCCAGCGCCGCCTCATCCTCGACCAGGGGCTGACGGCGCGCGAAGCGGCCGGACGCGCCGTCGGCACGGCGGGCAGCGCCGTGTTCTTCGCCGGCCTGACCGTCATCATCTCGCTCTGCGGCCTGCTCGTCATCGGCATCGCCTTCCTGAGCACGATGGCGCTCGTCGCCTCCGTCACGGTGTTCATCAGCGTGCTCGTCGCGCTGTCGCTGCTGCCCGCGCTGCTCGGGCTCGTCGGCGAGCGCATCTGCTCGGCCAAGGCGCGCGAGAAAAGCCGCAAGGCCGGGGGAACGCAGAAGCACAGCTTCGCCCATAGCTGGGTCCGCTTCATCATCCGCTTCCGCTGGCTCGCCATCCTCGTCGTCATCGTCGCGCTCGGCGCGGCCGCCTTGCCGGTCCGCGACATGCAGATGGGCATCCCGTCCGGCGCGACCGCCAACCTCGACTCCGGCCAGCGCCAGAGCTACGACGCGATCGCCAAAGGCTTCGGCGAAGGCTACAACGGCCCGCTGCTGCTCGTGGCCGAGCCGCGCGAAGCCGGCGGCGCGATCGCTCCGGAAGCGCTCGGCAAGCTGGCGGCCGAGCTGCAGCAGGTGAAGGACGTCTCGATCGTTACGCCGATGGGCCTCTCCGAAGGCGGCAAGATGGCGATCCTGAGCGTCATTCCGAAGTCCGGCCCGACCGACGAGGCGACCAAGACGCTCGTCGAGACGCTGCGCGACCAGGACTCCGCCCTGTCCGCGGGCAACGGCGTGACGATCGGCGTCACCGGCTTCACGGCGATCAACATCGACATGTCGGCCCGACTGGCCGAAGTATTCCCGCTGTACATCGGCATCATCGTGCTGCTGTCGCTGATCATCCTGCTGCTCGTCTTCCGCTCGATCCTCGTGCCGATCAAGGCGACGGTCGGCTTCCTGCTGAGCGTGCTCGCCACGTTCGGCATCACGACCGCCATCTTCCAATGGGGCTGGATGAAGGACCTGCTCGGCTTCGATACGGGCGGCCCGATCATGAGCTTCATCCCGATCCTCGTCACCGGCATCCTGTACGGCCTCGCGATGGATTACCAGGTATTCCTCGTCTCCTCGATGCGCGAGTCGTACGTCCACGGCCATCGCGGACGCGACAGCGTCGTGCACGGCTACGAGCAGGCGAGCCGCGTCGTCGTTGCGGCGGCGGTCATCATGGTGTCCGTGTTCGCCGGCTTCATCTTCACGCATGACATCATGATCAAGCAGATCGGCTTCGCGCTGGCGCTCGGCATCCTGCTCGACGCCTTCCTCATCCGCATGACGCTCGTGCCCGCCGTCATGGCGCTGTTCGGCGACAAGGCGTGGAGCCTGCCGCGCTGGCTCGACCGCATCCTGCCGAACCTCGACGTCGAGGGCGACAAGCTGATCGCCGAGCTGAACGCGGCCGGCGGCGAGCGCGAGCAGGTCGCGAAGGTCGCTTCCGCGCGGAAGCCGTAAGGCGGACCGCAAGCGTTCCGATTCAAAAGGCACACCAAGCGTTCCATTTTAAAAGGCATACGCAAGCGCTCCAATTCAGAAGGCATACGCAAGCGCTCCAATTCAAAAAGAAGCGTCCCGACCCGCAGCGATGCGGGAGGGACGCTTCTTTTTGATGAAACGGATCGGGACGGCTGCCGAAGCGCATACGGCTCTCTTACGCGCCTCCGGCTCCCACGGCTCCCCATCCGGTCACCCCTTCGTCGCTCCGTCCGCCAGGCCGGAGATGAGGAACCGCTGCAGCAGCAGGAACACGGTGGCGATCGGGACAGCGATCAGGATCGTGCCCGCCGCGAAGATCGTGAAGTTGTTGGAGAACTTGTCGTTGATGAAGTTGTACAGCCCGAGCGCCAGCGTGTACTTCTCCGGCGAGCGCAGGATGATGCGCGGCGTCAGGAAGTCCATGAACGGCGCCATGAACGTGAACAGCGCCACGACGGCCAGGATCGGCCGGGCGAGCGGCATCAGGATGCGGAAGAACACCGTCAGATGCCCGGCTCCGTCCATCGTCGCCGACTCGTCGAGGTCGCGCGGGATCGTGTCGAGGTAGCCTTTGACGAGGAAGACGTTCATCGGCAGCCCGCCGATGGAATAGATCAGGATCAGCCCCGCGAACGTATCGAGCAGGTTGACGAGGTTCAGCAGCAGGTAGATCGCCACCATGCCCATGAGCACGGGGAACATCTGCAGCAGCAGGAACGTGTAGATGCCGTGCTTGCGGCCCGCGAAGCGGAAGCGCGAGAATACGAACGCCAGCATCGACACGAGCGAGACGCTGATGAGCGCGTTGAACGAGGCGACGATGAGCGTGTTTTTGTACCACAGCCCGTATTCGCTCAGCGGATCGGCGAACAGCCAGCGATAATGGTCCAGCGTCAGGTTGTCGGGAATCAGCTTGGCGCTGAACAGCGTGCTGCCGGGGTTGAGCGAGATGCTCACCGCCCACAGCAGCGGGTACAGGATGACGGCGAATAGGACCAGGACGATCAGGTAGATGCCGGACACTTCCAGCCGGGAACGCAGCGTGCGGCCCATCAATATCCCTCCTCGCGGAACGAGCGCGTCCGCCGGAACTGGTACAGGGCGAAGGCGGCGACGACGACGCCCATGATGATGCTGATGGCCGCGGCCATCTTGTAGTTGTTGTCGGTGAACGTCAGGTTGTACACCCAGGAGATGAGGATGTCCGTCGCCCCCGCGCTCTGGCCCGGCACCGGCGGACCGCCTTTGTTGAACAGGAAGATGATGTTGAAGTTGTTGAAATTGAACGAGTACTGCATGATGAGCAGCGGCGCGGTGGCGAACAGCACATGCGGCAGCGTGATGAAGCGGAACTTCTGCCAGCGGCTGCCTCCGTCGACGTCGGCGGCCTCGTACCAGTCCTTGGAGATGCTCTGCAGCACGCCGGTGAACAGCGTGAACACATACGGGAAGCCGAGCCACACCTGGATCAGGATGATCGCGGTCCGCGCCCAGCCGGCGTCGGTCAGCCACGGGATCTGAACGCCGAAGGGCGCGAGCAGCTGCGTGTTGATCGCCCCGAACGTATCGTTGAACATCGCCGCGAACACGAGCACCGTCATGAACGACGGCACCGCCCACGGCAGGATGAGCACGGTGCGGATCGCCTTTTTGAAGCGGATGCGGCTGTCGTTCACCAGCACCGCGAGCAGCATCGCGAGCGCGATCTGGAGCGTCGTGGCGACGAGCGTCCAGAAGACCGTCCAGGAGAGGACGGACAGCAGGCTCTGCGTCCACAGCGGGTTGACGAACAGCTCCTTGAAGTTGGCCCAGCCGACCCAGTCGAGCAGCTTCGCCGGCGGCGAGTTGTACAGGCTGTAGTTCGTGAACGCCAGCGCGACCATGAACAGCAGCGGGAAAATGACGACCATCGCCAGCAGGATGAAGCTCGGCACGACGACGAAGTACGGGAAGCCTTTGTCGTAGCTGTCGTGGAACGCCTGCCGCATCGACGGGATGCGCTCGCCCTCGCGGCGGCGGACCGCGTCGCGCCAGGCGTCGCGGATGTTCAGCCCATAGGCGGCCAGCAGCGCGAGGCCGAGCAGCAGCGCGAGGATGCCCTCGGTCAGCAGCGTCCGGCTGTCGTCGACGTTCGGGTCCTCGCCGAGCGTGACGAGTCCTTGCAGCCCTTGGACCGTCCACGCCCCGAGCGACGCCGCCAGCGACAGCGCCAGCAGCAGCAGGATGCCTCCCTTGATGTAGCGCCGGTTGTACAGCTGGCCGAGGCCGGGCACGACGGACAGCCACGCCGCCCGCTTCGGCGACGGCGCCCCGCCCGGACCAGGCCCGGTTTGCAGCGCGTTTTGCATGATGACTCTCCTTCCTATCCCAGCTCTATTTCTCATGCGCGGCCGAAAATAAAGCCTGCGGAGCGTGCCGGTCGCCCGGCGGCCCGCAGGCTTGTGCATGCTCGCTTACTTGCCGGACATCGCGATCTTGTCCTGCACCTGCTTGACGGCGTCGTCAAGCGACTGCTGCACGTCGCGGCCTTCGGAAGCGAACTTCAGCGCGTTGGCCATCGGATCCCAGACGTAGTCCAGCTCCGGCACGGTCGGGAACGGCTGGCCGTACTGCACCTGCTCGGAGAAGCCGGCGACGAGCGGATCGCCCGTCAGCTTCTCGTTGTTCAGCACGCCTTTGACCGGCGGCACCTGACCCGTCTTTTCGTAATACTCCAGCGCGTTCTCCTCGTTCGTGATGAACGCGGCCAGATCGCTCGCCCACTCCGGGCTCTTGGAGAACTTGGAGAGCATCCAGCCCTTGACGCCGATGAAGGACGTCGGGTGCTTGCCGTTGTCCAGCGTCGGCAGCGGCGCCACGCCGAGGTCGTCGCCGAGCTGCTTCTTGTAGTCGGTGATCGCCCACGGTCCGTTGATGACCGCGCCGACCTGGCCCGCTCCGAACAGGCCGCCGACGACGTCGCCGTTCACGCCTTTCGGCAGGTAGCCCTTTTCGAACCAGCTCTGGATCAGCTTCACGCCGGCGACGGCGCCTTCCTTGTTCAGGCCGATGTCGGCGGTGTCGAAGCCGGTGTCGGTCTTCTTGAAGATATAGCCGTCGTTGCCGCCCATGAACGCCCACGCATAGTAGAAGTTCAGCCCTTCCATCAGGAAGCCGTACTTCTGCTTCTTCGCGTCGGTCTGCTCGGCCGCCAGCTTCTCCAGATCGGCGACCGTCGCCGGCGGCGTCGGCACGAGCTTCTTGTTGTAGAACAGCGCGTACGTCTCCGTGACGAAAGGCAGGCCGTACAGTTGGCCTTCCTGGCTGAGCGCGGTGAGCGATTCCGGCGTGTACGCGTCCAGCACCGGCTGCTCCGCCTTCACCGGCTGCACGAGCCCTTTGAGCACCAGGTTGCCGATGCCGGGCTGGAAGAACAGGTCCGGCCCTTTGCCGGCCGGTCCGTCGAGCGAGAGGATCTGCTGCTGGTCGTTCATCTTGACCGGCTTGACGCTCACCTTGATGCCCGTCTTCTCCGTGTACTTGTCGGTGATGGCCGTGATGGCGGCGACGCTCTCGGCGTTGTCGTCCGGCCAGATCGTCAGCTCGGCCGGCTTCTCCGGCATGCCGCTCGCTTCGCCGCCTGCGTTCGCGGCGGCGTCGTTGGACGGCGCGGCCGTAGGCGCCGCTTCGTTCGCGGCGCTGCCCGCATTGCCGGCGCTGCCGCTGTTGCCGTTGCTGTTGCCGTTGCTTCCGCAGGCCGCCAGGCTTGTGAGCGAGAGCGCCAGCACCAGCGCCGCCGCTGCGGTCGTTTTTTTGTTCATCGTTGTATCCTCCCCTATGTGTCGCGATCCAGCTTGCATGATGTCATTGTAGATGGCGCGAGGATGGGGCCACTACCAACCTGGTGACCGGGATGAGCACGATTGTGACCAAGGGATCGGAGGCGGACTTTTGAGGGCTCGATCGCTTCTTCAGAAAAGTTCCACTGCTTCCGCTGCCGCGCGCGCTTCCGCTGTCCATGCTTTGGCTGTCCATGCTTTCGCTGTCCATGCCTCCGCTTTCCCGCCAGCTCGCTATTCGCCGTCCGCCTGCTCCGCGCGCTTCGCCGCCGCGCACTTACCGCGGTCCGCTTTCTCGGCGCCTCGCGCTCCGCTGTCGCGCCCTTATCGCGGTCCGCTTCCCCGGCGCCTCGCGCTCCGTTTGTCCACTCTGCCCGCAAGACTCGTTTGCAAGCTTCGACCGGAACCAATCGGGCGATCACGGCGAGGCTCCAGCCTAACGAAACTACAGGACGCTATTTACCCTAGAAATGGGCTTTTCAAAATGTAAGGATACTCAGAAGCGCTATTGGAGGTTAACCCCCCGTTTTGCTGGCCAAGCAGGCTCAATAGCGTCTGTGAGTTTCGTTAGAATGTTCAGAGAGCCGAATATAGCGAAATAGCGTCTGTGAGTTTCGTTAGAAATGCAGGGCGGCTAGCGGCGAGGGCGTTTGCTCTTATGGCGGGGGCGTTCGGGCGGCTCGCGGCGGGGGCGGCTGCTCCATTGGCGGGGGCGTCCGGGCGGCTCGGCGCAGCCGCGGCTCGACCAATTCCCGCTTGCACGCCGCACCGATTTGAACTAATATGAACGTATTCATACGAATACGAACTCATAGGAGGTTCATTCATGGAAATCCGCTATGCATCCCATCCGAACGAAGTCAAGGCATTCGACACGACCCGCCTGCGCCAGGAATTCCTCATCGAAAGCCTGCTCCAGCCGGACCGGCTGACGCTGACGCACACGCATGTGGACCGGTTCATCGTCGGCGGCGCCGTGCCGCTCAGCACCGGCATCAAGCTCGACGTCGACAAGAAGACGATCGGAGCCGCCAGCTTCCTCGAGCGCCGCGAGATCGGCATCATCAACGTCGGCGGCAGCGGCACGATCGTCGTCGACGGCACGGAATACGCGATGGGGCCGAAGGACTGCCTGTACATCGGCCGCGGAGCCCTGGACGTGGAGCTGCGCAGCGACGATGCGGCGAGCCCGGCGAAGTACTATTTCAACTCCACTCCGGCCCATCAGACGTACCCGACCGTCAAAGCCGCGATCAGCGAGGCGACGCCCGCCCGTCTCGGCAGCCAGACGAACTCCAACGAGCGCACGATCTACAAATACATCCACGTCGACGGCATCCAGAGCTGCCAGCTCGTCATGGGGATGACGCTGCTTCAGGAGGGCAGCATGTGGAACACGATGCCTTGCCACACGCACAACCGCCGCTCCGAGGTGTACTTCTACTTCGACATGCCGGACAACGGCAACGTCTTCCACCTGATGGGAGACCCGCAGGAGACGCGCCACCTCGTCGTCCGCAACGAGCAAGGCGTCATCAGCCCGAGCTGGTCGATCCACAGCGGCGTCGGCACGAGCAGCTACACGTTCATCTGGGGCATGGCCGGCGAGAACCAGGCGTTCGACGATATGGACGCCGTGGCGATGCAGGATCTGCGCTGATGCGCTAAGATAAGAGCAACCCTTGCTCGAAGCGGAAATTGCACCCGGATAGGATGAACGCGGATGAACCCATTGCGAAGACATGAAACGATTATGGAAATGCTGCTCGCGCAGCGCGAGGTGACGGTCGCCGAGCTGAGCGAGCGGCTGCAGGTGACCGGCAAGACGGTGCGCGAGGATCTCGCGAAGCTCGAGGAGCGCGGCCTGCTCGCCCGCATCCACGGCGGCGCGGTGCTCGCCCAGGACGGCCAGCTCGGCATCCTGACGGCCAAGGAGCCGCTGGAGCGCCACCATGCCGAAAAAGCCGCCATCGCCGCGCTGGCGCTCACGCTCGTCAAGCCGGGCGCCGTCATCGCCCTCGACGGCGGCAGCACGACGCTCGAGATCGCGCGGCTCCTCGACAACGAGCCGCTCACCGTCGTCACGAACGACGTCCGCATCATCGCCGAGCTCGCGCCCAAGGACCGCATCCAGCTCGTCGTGCCGGGCGGCTATCGGGTGCGCAACATGCTTGCGGGCGCCGAGGCGGCCCAGTACGTGCGGCGGCTCAACATCCAGACGGCGTTCCTGTCCGCAACCGGCGTGCATCCGGACAACGGCTTTACGATCTACACCGGCGACCTGCTGGAGCTGAAGCGGGCTTTCGTCGAGACGGCCCGCGCCGTCTATGCGGTGGCGGACCACAGCAAGTTCGGCCAGAGCGCCTTGTTCACCTTCGCCCGTCTGGACGAAGCGACGGCGATCCTGACCGATGCCGACGCGGACGAGGAGGCCACCCGGCCGCTTCGCGCCGCCGGCATCGCCGTCTGGAACGGCGCGCGCCCTTCCTCTTGAGCGGACGACCCCATTCTCGATAAAGAAGGACGGATCCCTATGTTCAATCTGCAAGGAAAGACCGCGCTCGTGACCGGCACGTCCGGCGGGCTCGGCCAGGCGATGGCTGTCGGCCTCGCCGAAGCCGGAGCGAATGTCGTCGCCGTCAGCTCCTCCGGCAGCGCGGCCGCGGTCGGCCAGATCCGCGGCCTCGGCCGCGAGGCGGAGGACCTGCAAGCCGATCTCAGCCGCCTCGACGAGCTGGGCGACGTGTTCGAGCGCGCCGCATCCCGCTTCGGAGGCATCGACATCCTCGTCAACAACGCCGGCATCATCCGCCGCACGCCGGCGGCGCAGCACAGCCGCGAGGACTGGCAGGCGGTCATCGACCTCAACCTGAACGCCGTCTTTTACCTGAGCCAGCTCGCCGGCGCGCATATGATCGAACGCGGCAGCGGCAAGATCGTCAACATCGCCTCGATGCTGTCTTTCCAAGGCGGCATCAACGTGCCGGGCTACACGGCCAGCAAGCATGCCGTCGCCGGCCTGACCAAGGCGCTCGCCAACGAGTGGGCGTCCAAGGGCATCCAGGTGAACGCCATCGCTCCGGGCTACATGGAGACGAACAACACCGCGCCGATCCTCGCCGACGAGGCCCGCTACCGCTCGATCACCGAGCGCATCCCGGCCGGACGCTGGGGCACGCCGGACGACCTGAAGGGTCCGGTCGTCTTCCTCGCCTCCTCCGCCTCCGATTACCTGAACGGCCACGTGCTCTGCGTGGACGGGGGCTGGCTGGCGCGCTGACCGGGCCGTTATGGTACCGTTTTTTCGATCATCCAGACCAAGCTTGACCTTGTCCGACAGGCTGTCCCTCGCGAAAGCGAGGGGCAGCCTGTTTTTTTGCAGCCGGCGCAGCTGCAAAACCGGTTTAACGACGGGGATCGGACGTTGAAGTGGGGAAAGAAGCGACATCGCCCTGCAAAATCGCGCCAATCTTCATCGAATCGGGGCTTTTTACGAAAGGTTCACCCTACGTTTAGCGTGAGTTTATAAAACCGGTTTAATGTGGGCTTCGAGAGACAGGAAAGCGAGGTCGAACGCAATTCGTGGCTACCATCGAGGATGTCGCAAGAGCAGCCGGCGTGTCGAAAGGCACCGTATCGAGCGTGTTCAGCAAGAAACGCCCCATCAGCAAGGAAGTGACTGAGCGGGTGCTGGAAGCCGCCCGCGGCTTGAACTACAAGCCCAACTACTGGGCGCGCAGCCTGGCGAGCCGCTCCACCCGCATCATCGGGCTCAACATCCGCGGGGAGCCTTACCGCTTCGGTCCCTTCCATCTCGCCCTCATGAACGGCGTGCTGCGCGTCTGCTATGAGCATGGCTACCGGCTGCTCGTGAACACCTTGTCCCCGGGCTACCTCAGCCAGGTCGAGAACCTGGCCTCGGACCCGGTGGACGGCGAGATCATCCTCGACCCCTCCGCCAAAGGAGATGCCCGGATCGAGGACCGGCTCGCCAGCGGCACGCCGCTCGTCGTCATCGGCCGTCCCTCCGCCGAGCATGAAGCCAAGGTCAGCTATGTCGACCATGACAACGCGGGCCTCGCGGCCGGCGTCACCCGCTGCCTGCTGGAGCTCGGCCACCGGGACATCCTGTTCCTCAATGCTCCCGAGCTGCGGACCGTCGCAGAGGACCGCGCTCACGGCTACCGGGAGGCGTACCGCAAGGCGGGCTTGGAGCCTCCTCCGCAAAGGCTGCTCCACAAGCCGGAGCGCGGCCTGTCCTCCCATCAGTTCGGCTTCGACGCCGCCAGCGCCATGCTGGAGCGGCATCCCGCGATTACGGCGGTCATCGCGGACAATGAGATGATGGCGCTAGGCGTGTACAAGGCGGCGGAAAGCCTCGGCCTGTCGATCCCCGGCGAGCTGTCCGTCTTTGCCTTCAGCGACGATGCCGTCCTGTTCCCCGAGCTCTCCCCGCCGCTCGCCGGAGTCCGGCAGCATGCGGAGCAGCTCGGCATGGAGGCGGCCGCCATGCTCATCGAGCAGCTGCGCAGCGGCAATTCGGCCGCGCGCCGGACGCTGGTTCCTGCCGAGCTCGTCCCTCGGGCGTCCTGCTCGGCTCCCGCCGTTTCCCCTCAATCTGTCTAATTCTAAGGAGGCTGATCTTCATGAAAACGAAACCTTGGCTGGCTGCCGCTATGGCGGCGGCGCTGAGCGCGAGCCTGCTGTCCGGCTGCAGCGGAGCGGACAACGGCGGCAACGCGGCCTCTCCCGCTCCCGGCAGCTCGGCGAGCCCTGCCGCTCCGCAGAAGCTGCGCATCCTGAGCGCGAACGTCGGCGGCAAGACGCCGGAAGAAAACGAGAAGTTCGAGGCCGCTCTGAGCGAGCTCACCGGAATGGACGTGACGCTGGAGAAGCCGGCGGAGGGCTACGACCAGAAGGTGCTGACCGCGCTCGGCTCGGGCGAGAAATACGATCTGATCGAGGGCAGCAACCTGGGCGTGCTCGATACCTTCGTCGAGCAGGGAGTCGTCAGCGACCTGACCGAGTTCGTCGAGAGCTCCGCCGTGCTGTCCGATCCGAAAGTCATCCCCGCCGCGGAGTGGGAGCAGCTGACGGACAAGGACGGACGGATCGTGGCCGTCTTCAGCAAGTTCCAGGGAGGCACGATGCCGATCGTCCGCAAGGACTGGCTGGACAAGCTGAAGCTGAGCGAGCCCCAGACGCTGGAGGACTACTACGAGGTCCTCAAGGCGTTCAAGGAGCAGGATCCGGACGGCAACGGCAAGGACGACACGTACGGACTGAGCACCTCCGGCCTCTATGACATCCAGGGCTTCATGAGCGCGGCCGGACTTAAATACCGGTATGTGATGGAGGACGGAAAACGGACGATTCCGTACGCCACCGATGCCGCGGTCCCGATGTACGAATGGTTCGCCAAGCTCTTCAAGGAAGGCATCCTCGATCCGAACTTCGTCACCAACGATACGGCCAAGATGCGCAATCTGTTCCTCACGGATCGGGTCGGCATGGTCACGTACTGGGATGCCTGGGTCGGCATGTTCAACAGCCTGCGCCAGCAGCAGGATCCCAGCACCGCCTTCGCGGCGGCGGCGCTGCCGCCGGCGTCAGGCCCGGACGGCGAGCGGATCATGCGCCGGGGAGACCCGGACTACTGGTTCGTGCCGGCCAACGCCGAGCATCCCGAAGCGGCTAAGCAGTTCCTCGAGTTTTGGCAGACCGAGCCCGGCATCATGCTGGGCAGCCTCGGCATCGAAGGCGAGGATTACGTCAAGGAAGGCGATAGCCTGAAGCTGACGGACATCGGCAAGATGCACAACATGGATCACGGCGTGCCGTTCTGGTACAACGAGAACGTGAAGCCTCCGTTCGGCAAGCTGCCGGGCGTGCAGGAGGCGCAGGACCTCGTCAAGGCCCACGCCTCGCTCGAGCTGGCGCTGCCCGGCTGGAGCGACGCGGAGAAGATCGTGCAGCAGTACGCGCTCGAGGCGATGTCCGGCAAGCGGGAAGCGGCCGACGCGGTCAAGCGGATGCGCCAGGAGCTGCTCGCCAAGAAGCTGATCGACGAATAACAAGGGCGGTCGGCCCGGGAAAGGAGCAGCAGCCTTGACGACGATAAAGCGCTTCGGCGCCCTGTACGCGATGATGATTCCGGTCGTCCTCTACTTCCTTGTCTACGCCTACTATCCGCTGGCTCGCGGACTTCAGATCAGCTTCCAGGATTACCGGCTCATGGGCGCCCATCCCTACATCGGCTGGGACAACTACCGCCTCGTGCTGCAGGACGCTTCCTTCCTGGATGCGTTCGTCAATACGCTTCTCATCGGCGGCGGCACGCTGGCGCTCGGCTTCGCGGCCCCGCTCGCGATCGCCCTGTCGCTGAACGAGGTGCTGCGCAGCTGGTTCCGCAAGACGGCCCAGATGGTCCTCTATCTGCCCCATCTCCTGTCGTGGGTCGTCATCGGGGGGATGTGGATCTTCCTGCTCTCCCCCGATACGGGGCTCGTGAACGTCGTCCTCGTCAAGCTCGGAATGAGCGGACCGATCCATTTCCTCGCCGATGCGGGCTGGTCCCGGTGGATGCTCATCCTGCTCGCGACGTGGAAGGACATGGGCTATAACTGCATCCTGTTTCTGGCCGGCATCGTGTCGATCAGCCCGTCGCTCTACGAGGCGGCGCGCATGGACGGGGCTTCCCGCTGGCAGCAGATGCGCGATGTGACGCTGCCCCAGCTGTCCGGCACGATGAAGGTCATTTTCCTGCTCAACACGCTCGGCATCCTGAGGATCTTCGATCCGGTGTTCATCCTGAGGAATCCGGCGACCGCCTCCAAGGTCGACGTGCTGATGATGTATACGTTCCAGAGAGGCATTTTGGAAATGAAGATCGGACCTGCAGCGGCAGCGAGCTTCCTCGTCGTGCTGCTGACTTTTGCGCTGACATTCGCCGTCCGGCGTCTGATCCGCTTTGACGAGGTGTAGCCCGTGGGAGATCGCTATGACCGGCTCGGATGGGCCAATCGGACCTTCGACGCCTTGAATGCGGGATTCCTCATCCTGCTCATGCTGACGATGATCATTCCTTTCCTGAACGTGCTCGCCTTGGCCTTCTCTTCCGGCATCGCCTCGATGCAGCCGGATATCGTGCTGATCCCGAAGGACTTCAGCACCGAAGGGTTCGTCACGGTCTGGAGCAGCCTGGACCTGTGGCGGCCGCTGCTCAACAGCACGATCGTCACGCTGTCCGGAACGGCGCTCCATGTGCTCTTGTCCAGCCTGGCGGGCTATGTGTTCATCCATCCGCATCTGCCGGGCCGCAAGCTCATGATCAGCTTCATCCTGCTGACGATGATGGTGCCGCAGGAGGCCGTCATGATTCCGCTCTATGTCGTGAACAAAGACCTGCATCTGATCAATACGCTGAGCGTGCTGGTGCTGTCCGGCCTCGTGTCGGGCTTCTCCATCCTGCTCATGCGGAACTTCTTCTCCGCCATCCCCTACGAGATGGCCGAGTCGGCCAAGATCGACGGCGCCGGCGAGCTGCGCGTCTTCTTCACGATGTACATGCGCCTCGCGGCGGCGGGGCTGGCGACGGTGACGCTGTATGAGTTCGTCGGTCGCTGGAACATGCTGACGCCTGCGGTCATGTATATTACCGACATGGCCAAGATCACCCTTCAGGTCGCCCTGAAGTCGATGATCGTCGATTCGGCGGCCACTTCGAGCAGCTACCTGATCACGACCAACGTGCGGATGGCCGGCATCGTCATCAGCGTCCTGCCGCTGATCGCCGTCTATCCTTTCGTGCAGAGGCATTTCATGAAAGGCATTCTCGCAGGCGCCAACAAGGAATAGGACTTCGAGCAGAAGGAGGACTGGAGATGAATGGAAACAGCTTGCCGGACGACGGGCTCCGCTATGATGCGGACCGCCTGGAGAACGGACCGGACGCGGAGCATCCGGGCGTCCAGACGCTGCGGCTCACGCGCCGGATCTCGGCGGAGGAGAGGAGGACCTATCCGGAACTCGCCTTTGACGTGGAAGAGGACCTCGAGCGCATCGAGGTCCTCTACGAATACGACCGTCAAGGCGGCGAGGCCGTCATCGACATCGGCCTGCGCTCGCCCGAGCGCATCGTCGGATGGAGCGGCGGAGCGAGAAGCCGCTTTTTTGTCGCCGCGGAGCAGGCTACGCCGGGCTACCGCAGCGGCAAGCCCGGGCGCGGGCGGTGGGCGGTCATGCTCGGAGCGTACCGGATTCCGGAGGGCGGCGTCACGGTGTCGGTCGAGGTGCGGCTCCGGCGGCCCGTCAGCCGCTGGGTCAAAGGCGACCTGCACGCGCATACGACGCACAGCGACGGCGCCTATTCGCTCGCCGAGGCCAGCTCGTCGGCGGCGAGCCGCGGGCTCGACTTTCTCGCGTTGACCGACCATAATACATCCTCGCAAAATGCGTTCGCCGATCGGGCCGACGAGCGCCTGCTGCTGCTGCCCGGCGTGGAGCTGACCAGCTATGGCGGCCACGCCAACCTGCTCGGCCATCCGGATGCTCTGGACGACTTCCGCGTCGCGTCTCCGCAAGAGGCGGAGCGGCAGCTGAGCCTGGCGAGGGAACGCGGAGCGTTCGTCTCCCTCAATCATCCGTTTTGTCCCGACTGCCCTTGGGAGTTCGGCTTCGATCTGCCGTTCGACGCCATCGAGGTCTGGAACGGTCCTTGGCGGGAGCTGAACGAACAGGCGCTGTCCTGGTGGCAGCGCCAGCTGTCTCTCGGCCGCAGGATCGTCGCCCTCGGAGGCAGCGATACGCATCGCCCGGATCGCTACGTCCGCCACGGAAGGCCGGCGGCGTCCCTCTGGACCCGCTCTCCGGGCACGGCAGGGCTGATGCAGGCGCTGCGCGCGGGAAGGGTCGTCCTCTCCCATGATCCGGAGGATACGTTCCTGACGCTGCGCTCCGGCAGCGCCGGCGTCGGCGACGAAGCTGCGCCGCATCCGGACGGCAGCCTGCCGCTGACGATCGGCATCCATGCGGCGGCGGACGACGAGATCTTCCTCTGGTCCGATCGCGGCCTGGAAGCCGCATGGAGGCTGGCCGGCAGGGCGGACCCCTCCCCGGAAGCAGCCGCGATGGCTGCGGCATACGCGTCGCTCGCCGGTCCAGGCGGCTTGCCGGAGGGCGAAGGCTCATCCCGCGCCCAGCCGGACGTCCCGGCGACGGATGTCCGTGCGGACCGGGAAGGGCGCGCCACGCTGAGCTTCGCCGGAAGCGGCGACCGCCTGTTCTATCGTCTCGAGGCCCGGCGCCGCCTGCCCGCTTCTTCCCGGACATTCGTGACCTGCCTGACGAATCCGGTCTATGTCAAGCGTTGAAAATCCCCTTCAGACAGCCGGGCCGAATCCGTCCGGTATGCGGACGGGCTGACGCCGAAGCGGCGGCGGAACAGAGCCGCGAAATGGTTGTAGCTGCGGAATCCGACCTCCGCCGCCGCCTCCGAAGGCAGACGGCCGGCATGCGCGAGGAGCAGCGCGGCCTGCTCGAGCCGCATCTCCGCGAGCGTCTCGAGGATCGTCCTGCCGGTCTGCTCCTTGAACAGATGGGACAGCCGGGAGGGCGAAAGCGCGGCGATGCGGGCCAGGTCCTCGATCCGCAGCTCCTCCTCCATGCGCGAGGCGAGCACGCGCAGGACGGCGGCGACGCGGGGATCGACGCGGTCGCCGAGCTGCGACGCCGCGAGCAGCAGCAGCGCCCCGAGATGGTTCTCGCAGCGCAGCAGCCCGTAAGCGCCGCGCTCCCGGGCATCCTGGAGCAGCAGCCGGAACGAGCGCAGCGCGCGGCGGCGGAAAGTGCCGGACAAAGGCACGTTCAGCAGCTCCTTCTCCGGCAGCAGGCCGGTGTGCGGAAGACGGGCGAAATGGCACCACATGAAATGCCATTGCTCCCCTTTTGCCGTCCCGTATTCGTGGGCGACATCCTTGCGCAGCAGGATCAGATCGCCCTCCGAGCACGAGCTCTGTTCGGCCGGGGTGCGGAAATATCCCCTTCCTCCCAGCGTGTAGGCGAGCAGCCAGCTGTCCGCGCCTTCCGGCCGGCGCACGGAATAATCGTCGCCGCGGCGGAAATGGCCGGCGACGAGGCCGGGGATGCTTTCTCTCATGACGCGCCCTCCTTTTTTCAAATGCCGCCGTGCGGCGGATGCGGATGCGGCAGCAGAATCCAGCCAGTTATAAGCAGGATCCGGACTTCCGCGCGTCCTCCTTCATCCTCTATGCTGGACTCATCCCGCTCCCACGAAAGGATGATGAAGCATGACCCAGCCCGCTTCGCCTCAAGACTCGCTGCGCTCGTTCCAGGACGAGGGCTACCTCATCGTACGAGGCTTGCTCCGCCAGGAGGAGATCGATGCCATCCGGCGCGAGTTCGACGCCATCGCCGGAACGGCTGTCCCCGGCTATTTCGAGCCGCAGTTCGGCAGCGATGCCGCCGCCGATCCCCTCAAGCGGTACCCCCGCGTCATGCATCCGCACCGGTTCAATGCGCTGTCCCGCAGCTTCATGCTGCATCCCGGCGTGATGGGCGTGCTCCGGGAGCTCCTCGGCGAGGAAGCGGTCGCGGCCCAAAGCATGTTCTACTACAAGCCGCCCGGATCGCGGGGCCAGGCGCTGCATCAGGACAACTTCTACCTCAAGGTCGAGCCCGGCACCTGCATCGCCGCCTGGACCGCCGTCGACCGCTGCGACGAGGAGAACGGCTGCATGCTGCTCGTGCCGAAAACGAACGTCAGCGATATCGTCTGCCCGGAGGAGGCGGATGTCAAGGAGTCTTTTACGACCCACTACGTCAAGCCGCCGAAGGACGAGAAGCCGGTCGCGGCCGTCATGGAGCCCGGCGACGTGCTGTTCTTCAACGGAAGCCTCATCCACGGCTCGTACCGCAACAAGTCCAAGGACCGCTTCCGGCGCGCATTCATCTGCCACTATGCCGGCCTCTCGTCCACGTCCATCTCGCATTGGTACAATCCGCTCTACCGCGCGGACGGGACGGAGCTGCGCCTGCAGGCCAATCCGGACGGAGGTCCCTGCGGCATCGAGACGCCGGCCTATCACTGACCGCCCCGCTCCTCCGCTCAGAGGCTGGAGCGGAGGAGCGGACGAGGAGCCGATCGCTCTTGGGCATGCGAGCGCATTTTTCCGTCGCAGCCCTGTCAGCCTGCGAGGATAAACGGTCCAAAAAAAACCTTCCGGGCGTCGTGTTCGCGACGCCCGGAAGGTTCTAGTCATAGGAATGCGGAAAAGCCGCCGAAAGCTCGGCTCGAACGATCAAAAAGCCCAGTTGCCGCGGCGGAAGATCGGCTCCACCGAGCCATCCTGCGTCACGCCGTCGATATTCATCTCGGGCGAGCCGATCATGAAGTCCTCGTGCACGAGGCTGCGGTTCGCGCCGCGGCTCGCCAGCTCCTCCGGCGACAGCTCGGTTCCGCCCTCGAGGTTGACCGGATACGCCTGGCCGAGCGCCAGATGGCAGGAGGCGTTCTCGTCGAACAGCGTATTGTAGAATGTCACGCCGGAGTTCGAGATCGGCGAGTCGTCAGGCACGAGCGCGACCTCGCCGAGGCGCACCGCGTTCTCGTCCATCGACAGCAGCTTGGCCAGCGCCTCGTAGCCTTGCTCGGCGGTGAAGTCGGTCACTTTGCCGTCCTTGAACGTCAGAGAGAAGTTCTGGATGAGCTGGCCGCTGTAGTTGAGCGGCTTGGTGCTGCGGACGATGCCGTTCACCCGGTCCTTATGCGGCATGGTGAACACTTCCTCCGTCGGCATGTTCGGGTTGAACAGGACGCCGCGGCCGTTTTTCTTGCCGCCGCCCAGCCACAGATGGCCGTCCGGCAGGCCGATCGTCAGCTCGGTGCCCGGCGCCGTGAAGCGAAGCTCCGCGTAGCGCTTGGCGTTGAGGCGCTCGACCATGTCCAGCAGCGTGGCGTTGTGGCCGCGCCATGCCTCCACGGGATCCTCCAGCCCGATGCGGGTGGCGTCGACGATCCGCTCCCACAGCTTTTCGACCGCGGTCTCGGACGGCTCGTCCGGGAACACCTTGGCCGCCCATTCCGGCGTCGCCCAGGACACGAGCGTCCAGGCGTTCTCATGGTTCATGAGCGCGTTGCGGTATGGAGCCAGCGCCGTCGACGCCGCCTTGGAGCTGGCGGCGACACGCTCCGGATCGACGCCGGTCAGCAAGTCCGGATCGGGCGAATAGATCTGGATGAAGGCGGCGCCTTCGGCGACGAAGCCTTGGAACGCTTCCGCGCGCCACATCGGATACTTGGAGAAATTCTCTTCCGGCGCTTGGAGGAAACGGATGCGGGTGAGCTGCTCGTCGTTGTACTCGACGAACACGTCGCTCGCTCCGGCGCTGTAGGCGCGGGAGACGATCTGCCGCGCCAGCGGGGCGGCGGCGATCGGAGCCATCACGACGACCTTTTGGCCGGGCTGCACGTTGACGCCGACGCGGACGATCAGTTCGGCGTAGTTTTCCAGTTGCTGCTGAGTCGGAATCATGGTCAACCTCCACTAAGAAAAGGAATAGCCTGCATCTCTCCAGTATAAGGAACGCAGCGGCAAGTTCCAAGGGCAGGGTCGCGCGGCGAAGCGTTGCTCCACACATGCGCCAGCACGAGAAAAAAGGGCCGCCGTCAAGGCAGCCCTGGAACGGTTTACTCTTTACGGAAAGCCGCTTCCAGCGCTCCCGTATCTTCGAACCCTCGGAAATGCTTGATCTTGCCGTCCTCCACCTCGCATGCGGCCGCCCAAGAGCTCGCAAAAATGCGGCCGGTCGAGCGGACCCGGTGCCGGAACTCCCCCCAGGCGAAAACCGTCCCTTCATCGGCCAGCATCCGATGCAGCTTGACCTCCTGCGGCTCCAGCTCCCGCTGAAGCTTGGACAACAGCGTCCGAACCCCTTCGACTCCGCGATAAGTGCCATAAAAGGGATGCCGCTCCGACTCATGCTCGCAGGCCGCGATGAAGATCGCTTCCGGGTGGACGTACTCGAGAGCCGGTTCCACCTCCCTCATCCTCTCCATATAGCTCAGCAAGACTTGGTCCGCCTTCATGGACGTCGCTCCCCGCTCGTTCGGGTCGCTCTCAGCAGGCTCATCACGACACCGAGGTGGATGCCCTCGTGGACGAGAGCGAAGTTGAACAGCTCGGCCGCGGTGCGGAACGAGAACGGCCCCATCTCCAGCGGCGGCTTCAGCTCCGCCTCCCATTTCTCCGGCGCGATCTCCGACAATCGGCCGAGCTGGGCGGCCAGCTGCTCCAGCAGCTCCGCCTTGGTCGGGGGAGCCTCCGTCCAATCCGCAGGCTTCGTGCCCGAGTCGAACAGCGCCGCATAATGGTCGGGAATGGCCGACGGCACGCCGAAGCACAAGGCCGCATATCGATCCCTCCAATACACGATATGACCGATATTCCAGCGGATTGTGTTGGCGAAGCCTTCCGGCTGCCGATCCAGCTGCTCCACGGCTGCCGCCTGGACCTGGCCGAGCACGACTTGACGCACCACTTGACTCGTATGGACGATGGCTTGATGCATGATTGAATTCCTCCTTGATTTCGGATGGCTTCCTTGATTCAAGAGTACCGAAATCGCGGAGAGCCAACCATCCCGCAATTCCGATGCCATCGATCGGTTTCGCTACTCCAAGGGCGGCGCAATGCGCGGCCGGCCGGCTTTGCGCTATAATGGAATGAACTGGACCATCCGTGCCCGACCACTTCATTCGATGAAGGAGCCATGACATGGAACTTAGGCAGCTCCACTATTTCGCGGCCATCTGCAAGGACATGCATTTTTCCAAGGCGGCGGAAGCTCTCTGCACGACCCAATCCAACCTCAGCCAGCAGATCAAGTTTCTGGAGAACGAGCTGGGAACTCCGCTGTTCGACCGCATCGGGAGGCGGATCGCGCTCACCGAGGCCGGACGGATCGTCCTGGAGCAGAGCCGGCTTATTTTTGAACGAGTCGATTATATTCAAGCGGCGATCTCGGATTTGAAGCGGATGGAGGGCGGCCAGCTCGATATCGGCATCCTTCCCGGCGACGGGGATCTTCTGTTCGACGCGTTGCTGATCGACTTCCACCGCTCCTATCCGAAGCTGTCGATCCAAGTGACGGAGACGACGGAGGTGTACGGGCAGGTGCTCGAAGGAGTCCGGGACATCGGCGTGACGACGACGCCGGCCGATCCGGATGACCGCATCGCGGTCATTCCGCTCTTTCATGAAGAATTCGTGCTGGCGGTCCGGTCCGACCATCCCGCCGCCAAGGCCAAAGCGATGTCCTTCGAGCAGCTGCAGCAGCTGAAGCTGGTCGCCTTCGGAGACGAGCACCAGATGACCAAGGTCATCCGGGAGAGCAGTCGAAAAGCCGGAATCCTCCTCGACCGCCCGATTGTCGCGCCCTCGCTGTCGACCCTTCTCGCCCTGGTCGAGCAAGGCGTCGGAGCGTGCATCCTGCCGCGGCTGCTCGTAGACAATCTCGGCCGCGATTCCATCGCTGCCGTGACCCTCTTGAACCCGACTCCGAGCCAGGACATCTGCATCCTCTACCGCAAGGACCGGTTCATGAGCCAAGCGGCGAAGCTGTTCATGGAGCTTCTGCAAGACTTTATCGACAAGGCGCAGGAGGCTAGCCGCCGTTCGTTAGGGTGAAAAGGAAAAAGCGTTCCGATCCGCGCACGCATAGGCGGATGGGAACGCTTTTTTGCTCCGGCTGGAGGCAGCTCTTGGACGCTTCGAGACCGCAGTCAGCCGAGCGGCTCCGTACGGCGCATGGCGTCCGGAGCTTCATGCAGCGGCATCGCCGCCGGCGGATTCGGCCGGCCGAGCAGCATGCGGAGGCCGAAGGCGAGCAGCAGGAACGCGGTCGCCGCGGCGGGCAGGTTGTAGCGGACGGTCTGGTACAGAGCGTAGAGCCGCGGGGCATGCTCGGCGGCGAGCGGCATGACGAACCGGTCCGCCAGGAAAAACGCGCCGACGGCGATCAGCGCCGCGCCGATCCAGCGGTTGTAGGCCGACAGCTCCGTCAGGACGGGCACGTCCGCCAGCTCGCCGCGCTGGGAGCGGCCATGCTGCTGGATCGCGTCGAAGAAGGCGTACAGCCAGACGAGCGGCAGCAGGAACAGGAACAGCGTCATCCGCAGGCTGTCCATCAAGTAGATGGACACGAGGAACAGTCCCATCAGCTGCAGGCCGCGCTTCTGCAGCCCGAGGTACAGATGGCCCGCTCCGGGCAGGAACGAGAGCGCGGCGGCGGCCATCTTGTTTTTGCGGCCGGAGGCGAAATGCCCCTCCAGCTCCTCGAACAGCGAGCGGTCGACGAGCGGCTCTCCCGCCTGCTTGCGCTGCACGAGATGCACGGCGTCGAACATCGCGTAGATCCACAGCACCGGCAGCAGCAGCAGGAAGAGCAGGAACACCGGCGTGTCCATCACGATGGCGACGAAGACGACGAACACGCCGAGGCCTGCGAACGAGACGAGAAAGGCGGCGCCCCGCTGCATGAGGCCCAGGTACATATGGCCGAGCCCAGGGACAAAGGCGAGCAGGATCGCCGCCGTCTTCTCGCGCTGGCGCTCCGCCGCCATCGTCGGCACGAGACGCGCGGAGGGGATGCCGCTGCCGTCCATCGGACCGGGCTCGAACGCATGCGACGGCGCTGCCGGCGCCGACAGCGCCGTGACGAGCAGGTCGATCATGCTGACGCCCCAGACGAGCATCGGGAACAGCGCGAACACGAGGAATTCTCCGTCCATGCTGCCGGTCGCCGCGATCAGCAGCAGCAGCGCCGACGGGCCCCAGAACAGCAGGCCGTACAGCACCATCCGCCCGAATTTGCGCAGATAGGCGTGTCCGGCTCCGGGCAGGAAGCCGAGCAGCAGCGCCAGCAGCGGATGCGCCGCAGGGGCGGGATGCATAGGGTGGTTCATGGTCGTTGTCGCTCCTTTGTCGGGAATAGATGTCGTGCTAGGAAAATTCATAGAGGACGCTCATCCGGGGCGGCTAGGGCGGGTTCGGACGCGAGCTCGGCTAGGGCGGCAGCGCGGGATTCGGCCGCGAGCTCCGCCGGGGCGGCTAGGGCGCCGGATTTAGCAGGGCCGTTCGGCCGGTGCGGGAGCAAGCGGGACGGAGCCGCGCTTCGACGGCGCGCGCAGCAAGCGCCATCCGTCAGCTGGCTCCGCCGTCCCGATAACGGGCCGACTGCCACTCCTGCAGCAGCCGCGACGTGCGGTCGACCACGCGGGACGACCAGCTCTCCTCCTCGGCGGCGGCTGGACGCTCGGCCGAGAGAGACGGCTGCGGCGGATGGGCGGAAGCCGCGTGCTCCAGCTGGCGTCCGAGCTCGCCGAGCGCTCCGCTGCCGAGCAGCAGCAGCGTCAGCGCAGCCGCCAGGCCGTAGTGGAACGCCGGATGGCGCGTCCAGCTCCGGCGCCGCGGCGGCGGCCTGCGCTCGGCGTCCGCCTGCTCGCGGGCCAGCTCGTCCAGCACCGCGGCGCGGACGCGCTCCAGCGCTTCTCCCCGAAGCCGCTCCGCAAGCGCAGCCTGCTCGGGGCATTCATCGCGCGCCGGCTCCTCTGCGAGAGCCGCGGCCTGGAACGCCTCCAGGCATAGCTCGCAGCTCTCCAGATGCCGCTCCATGGCGAGCCGCTCCGGCGCGCCGCCGAGCCCGGCCGCATAGCGGCTCCACGATTCCATCGGTGGATGCGGGTTCATTCGAAGTCCTCCTTTTGCCAATGCCGTCTCATCCAGCTGCGGGCGCGGTAGAGCTTGGACTCCACGCTCCTCAGCCGCAGCCCTCTCTCCTGCGAGATCTCCTCCTGCGTCCGGCGGCGAAAATAAAAGTCGCGGATCATCGTCCGGTATTCCTGCGGCAGCTCGGCGACCTTGCGCCGCACCTCGCGCCTCCGCTCCCGCTCGATGACCTGCTCGGCCGTGCCCGGAGCTTCGTCGCCCGGCTCCATCCATGGCGCCGCGGCGGCCTCGTGCCCGAGCGGAAGCTCGGCCGGCTCCTCCCGCCGGGCTTTGCTCCGCTTCCAGTCGATGGCGCGGTTGACCGCGATGCGGGTGATCCACGTCTTGAAGCCTTCCAGGCGGCATTCCGGCAAGGCGCGGCTGATGGCGAGCAGCGCCTCCTGCAGCACGTCTTCCGTATCGTGGGGGGAGCGCAGAATCGCGTAGATCGTACGGTACAGGTAATCTCCATATTCGTCGATGATCTCTCCGAACCGGTCCGTCCCGCTGTCCCGGACGGCTCGAAGCCATGCTTCGTCCTGCCTGATCGTCTGCGCCCCCCTTTCCCCATCCTGAATATAGACGAGCGGGGAGGGACTTCCCCCTGCGCTTGGCGAAACTTTTTTTTCGAGCGGAGGTCCGGTCAGGCGGGAAAGGCGCTGCCGCATGGAGAAAGATTCCCCTTAAGCTCGGCGCAGGCTGCGGTTGCGGATCGCCCAGGCGATCCGGGAAGGAGGCGGTTTCGTGGCATCAAATCCGGCATATGTCCCCTTTACCTTCTTGCTTGCCGCCGCCTTGATCGCGCTGCTCGGCATCGGATGGGCGCAGCGCAAAAAGCGGCTCGGACGCGGAGTGCTGATTCTGTCCCCGCTCGCGGCCGCCTTTCTGCTGCTTTACTTTTGGCATATTCCGTTTCATGACGCGGCTCGAAGCGTTCTCGCTCCGAGCCGTTCCTACAGCTGCGAGCTTGACGGCGATGGAAGCCGGACGCCGGAGCCGTTCACGATTCCGTTGCCGAAACGGACCGTCTTCAAAGGGAAGACCAACGCTTGCTCCCCTTTTTACCGAACGTATGCGACTAACGACAGGAGGGCTCGCGAGGTGAAGATCATTGACCTATCCCATCGAATTCAAGACGGAATGCCTCCGTATCCGGGCGATACGGAAACGACGCTAGTGCATTCCAAGGTCTATGAACGAGACTTTTATAACAACCATCAACTGACGATCAACATGCACGCCGGCACGCACATTGACGGACCGATGCATTTGCTGGACCGAAAGGAATATTTGAGCGAGATTCCGTTGGAGACGTTTATCGGAGAAGGCGTCGTGATCGATGTATCGGGGGGCATGAAAGAAATCGCTTATAAAGAAGAGTACGAGGAAAGGATCAAGAACAATCAGATCGTCCTTCTCTACACCGGCTTCGGCAGCCGTTTCGGGCAGCCTGGCTATTTCTCGGACCATCCCGTCCTGACGATGGAATTCGCGCAGCTGATCGTAAAAAAGCAGATCAAAATGATCGGGCTGGACATGCCGTCGCCGGATCGCGATCCTTTTGAAATCCATAAGTGTTTATTTGAAAATAGGATTCTCATCGCAGAGAATTTGACGAATCTGGACCAGCTGCTCCATGTCCCGGCGTTTGAGGTCATCGCGCTGCCTCTTTCGATTCGGGCAGATTCTTCGATCGCGCGGATCATTGCAAGAATCTAGCAGCAAGGGGCGAAAAGACGGCGATAGAGGCCCTTGAGCGGGTTGGCAAACACGCCCTGGCTCGGCGCGGCTGCAGGCCGACCGTTGATTTGATCTGCTCCCTCTTGGATGCGATCAAGCATTTCAGCTCCGCTGCCCTATCGCCTCCCCTTCGTCCCGCAGCAGCCTTATCTCCATCTCTCCGTCCCGATGGATCCGGAACTCGATCTCCCCGCTGTGGTCCGTGCGCAGAGGCTGCGAGCCGGCGCGCTTCAGCCGCTCCAGCACCTCTTCCGCCGGATGGCCGTACCGGTTGCCGAGGCCCGCGGACAGCACCGCCATCGACGGACGCCAAGCGGCCAGCCAAGCCGGCGACGTGGAATGCTTGCTGCCATGATGCCCCGCCTTGAGCACGTCGATCGGGCCTGCCAGCCCATGCGCGCGCGCCTCTGCGAGCACGCTCGGCTCGCTGACGCTGCCCAGATCGCCTGTCAGCAGGAATGTCCGCCCCGAAATTGTCAGCAGCAGCACGACGCTGCGCTCGTTCTGCTCCGCCTGCGGCTGCAGGGCGTCCTGCTCGTCCGGCCACAGCATGTCCAGCCTCGTCTCGCCGTCGAGCTGCCAGGACTGTCCGCTCTGAGCGCCGTAGAGCGGGATGCGGAGCTCCATCGCCTTGGCGAGAAAAGGCGGCGGCTCGCCTGCGGCGTCGAGGCTGCCGTTCCAAAGCAGCCGCCGCACGGGCAGGCTGTCGACGACGGCCTCCAGGCCGCCGATATGATCCTGGTCGAGATGCGTCGCGACGAGCAGGTCGATGCGGTCGACGCCGCGCTTCATCAGCAGAGGCACGAGCAGCTTGCGGCCGATCTCGTACGGATCGCGCCTTTCGCGCCAGGCTTCCTTTTGAAATGAGATCGTCCCGCCGCCGTCGATCAGCATCGTTTTGCCCGATGCGGTGCGGATCAGGATCGAATCGCCCTGGCCGACGTTCAGAAAGGACACGGTCGCGGAGCGCCCGCTCCAGTCCGGATGGGCGGCATGCAGCAGCAGGAGGAGCAGCGCCGCGCCTGCGGCGGCCGCTGCCGCGAGCGAACGGAGACGGGGCGACAGGCTTCGCGCATAAGCGAGAACAGCGTCGAGGCGATGCATTCGCGGGCCGATTCCTCCAGCGGAGGCCGCTCTCGCTGGCGCTGCCGTCGCCAGGACGCCAAGCGGCTGCGTGTCGTCTTCCCCGGCCTCGGCGGCGGCGGCCGCTTCGTTTTGCCGATGGCTTTTCCAGCGGGCCAGGCTCAGCAGCAGCCCGAACGCCGCCCCGTAGTAGGCGCCGATCCACCAGAGCGGAGGCGTCGCCCACACCGTCGCTCCCGGCCGCCAGCCGCCCATCCCGGAGATGAGCCGGAACGTCCATTCGTTGCCGACAGCGGAAGCGGACGCGATCCATTGCGCCAGCCCCGGCCACAGCGGATCAAGCAGCATCGCCGCCGCGCCGGCCGGCATGATGAGGAAGCTGATGAACGGCACGAGCAGCAGGTTGGCGGGCAGCGACAGCAGATGGAGCTGGTTGAAATAGAAGATCGTCACGGGAAAGGAAGCCGCTTGCGCGACGATCGTGACGACGACGGCATCGTAGACGAAGCGCGACCGGCCGCGCGGACGGGGCCAGACGCGCTGCGCCGCCGGCACGCCGAGGATGAGCCCGGCGGTGACGATGTAGCTGAGCTGGAAGCTGACGCTTTCGATCAGCCGGGGCTCCCAAAGAAGCAGCAGCACCGCGGAGGCGGCAAGCAGATGCAGGCCGTCCTTGAGCTTGCCGGCGCGGGCGGCGGCGAGGCCGAGCAGCGCCATCAAGCCGGCGCGCAGGATCGACGGCGACGCGCCGGTCAGCAGCACATAGGGCGGCACGGCGAGCATGAGCAGCAGCAGGATGCGCTCTCGGGACAGCCGGAGCAGGCGCAGCAAACCGCCGAGCAAGCCGAGCATGACCGCCACATGCATGCCCGATACGGCCATGATGTGCGTCAGGCCGAGCCGGGCGAAGCGGCGGTACAGCTCCGGGTCCGTCTCGTCCTGGTCGCCGAGGACGAGCGCCTGCATGTATCCGGCCTGGTCCGCCGGATACAGCCGAGCTAGCGCGCCGCCGAGCGACGCGCGGGCCGCGTCCATGCGGCCGAGCAGCGCGGCGGCGCTCCAGGGGCGGCCGGGCGCGGCTTCGACCGCGTCCGCGCCTTGCACCTGCAGCAGCCAGGCGATGCCCTGGCTGCGCAGGTAGCGGCGGTAGTCGAAGCCGCCGCGATTGGCCGGCGGAGCCGGCACCTCCAGCGTGCCGCGCAGCCGCACGCTGTCCCCGCGCCGCCAGCTTCGGGCGGCGGCAAGCTCGTGCTCGTGCAGCAGCTTCACGCGCACGAGCAAAGTCTCGCGCAGCGGCGTCGCCTGCTGCGCGTCCCCCGCGCGGAGGCGATGCGCCTCCACGCGCAGCTGCGCCACGTCGCCGTCGATCCGGATCGGCGACGCGATCGTCCCGGCCGCCTCGGCGCGCAGCTCCGGCGGCTCCAGCTGCGCCGCGGCGGCGGCGTATTCGGCGGCGAGCGCGGTCACGGACCGCGCCTCCGCCCACTGCCGCTCGCCTGCGGCAAGCGCATAGGCCGCCAGGCAAGCGGCGGCCAGCCCGGGCCTGGCCTGACCGGCGAGCGCCAGCGCCGCCAGGACCAGGCCGAGCCCGAGCCCGGCGGCGAGCATGCCGCCGGGGGACGCATACGCGGCCGCCGAGCTGCCCGCGACGAAGCAGACGGCCGCCCACACGAGCGGCCGCCCGTCCAGCCAGCCTTTTATCCGCCGATGCGGCTCGATCGGCCAGCCTTCTCTTTGCCGGAGCGGCTCGGCCGCCACTCCCCGCTGCTGACGCATCGAAGGCTCGATCATCCGGCTTCACCTCCTCATATCCATTCAAGCGTGGTTCATCGCGAATCTCCTTAACGGATACAGTTGGCGTTAGAAACATTCGTCACTGCGAAACGCGTGTTCAAACCCAGTTGCTCGGTTTTTCCGCGCAACTCCGACGCGAAGGCCCCTGTTCGAACCCCGTTACTCGGTTTTTCCGCGCAACTCTGACGCGAGGGCTCCTGTTCGAGCCTAGTTGCTCGGTTTTTCCGCGCAACTCCGACGCGAAGGCTCCCGTTCGAGCCTAGTTGCTCGGTTTTTCCGCGCAACTCCGACGCGAGGGCTCCCGTTCGAGCCTCGTTGCTCGGTTTTTCCGCGCAACTCCGCCGCTCGGCATTGGAGCCGCTCGCTAAAGTCCCTTTTCGCAACGAAAAAAGCACCTCCTGGCCATCGCGAACACGCGATGCTCCAGGAGGTGCTTCCTCCTTGCAACCATTCTTCAACCTCGTCCTTGCCGCCTATCGGGTCGTTCCAAGCCGAATGCTCCGTCGAGGAGTCGCTCGTCCGTTCACTTCCGTGCTCGTCCGAGCCACCCGAACCAGTTCGCCCCAGAGCCTTTGCTCGACCGCCCTTCGCCAGCCGCCTTCATCACCCGGCAGCCGTCCGGCTGCTCAGTCGACCACCGCCGCGCCCGCTTGCGGAGGAGGCGCATAGCCGTCCAGCCGGCGGAACACGATGCCCTTCTGCGCCATCAGATGCTCCACCTTGGCCGCATCCTTCGGGTAGCCCCGGTGGAACACGATCTCCACGATGCCGCTGTTGGCGAGCATGTTCGCGCACGTCCAGCAAGGCTGGTCCGTCACGTACACCGTCGAGCCCTCGCGGTCGATCCGGTCGGTGAACAGCAGCAGGTTCTGCTCGGCATGGATCGTGCGGATGCAGCGCTGCTTCTTGACCATCTCCGGCTCGCCGGCGACGCCCTCGCGCTGCTCCCACTCCTCGACGATCATGCAGCCCGCCTCCGAGCAGTCGGAGACGCCCATCGGAGCGCCGTTGTACGCCGTGCCGAGCAGCTTCTTGCCCTGCACGAGCAGCGCGCCGACATGCCGCCGCGGGCAGCGGGAGCGGGTTGAGACCATATAGGCGATGTCCATGAAATACGTATCCCAGTCCTTGCGGACCTCTTCTTGCTGTCCTGGCATCCGATCGGGCATCGAAGCCCCTCCTCCCTGTCGAATCCTGTCTGAAGCCATTATACCGGATTCGAAAGGAAAGTCATACGGCTGCCGGCCGCCTTCAGCTAGCCGATCCGGCCGCTACGGCCTGGCTCGCCAGGATCGCCTGCTCCAGGTCATGCAGGATGTCGTCGATATGCTCCGTGCCGACCGACAGCCGGATCAGGCCCGGCGTCACGCCGGAGCTCAGCTGCTCGTCCGGCGACAGCTGCTGGTGCGTCGTGCTCGCCGGATGGATGATGAGCGACTTGGAATCGCCGACGTTGGCCAGATGCGAGAACAGCTGGACGGAATTGATGAGCGCCTTGCCGGCCTCGACGCCGCCCTTGATCTCGAACGTCAGGATCGCGCCTTGGCCGCGCGGCAGGTACTTCTGCGCCAGCCCATGCGACGGGTGGCTCTCCAGGCCGGCGTAGCTGACGGAGGCGACGGCGTCGTTCCCCTCAAGCCAGCGCGCGACCGCGAGCGCGTTCGTGCTATGCCGCTCCAGCCGCAGGTGGAGCGTCTCCAGTCCTTGCAGCAGCAGGAAGGAGTTGAAAGGAGAAATCGCCGCGCCGATGTCGCGCAGCAGCTGCACGCGGGCTTTGATGATGTAGGCGATCGGGCCGACCGCATCGGTGTACACGAGGCCGTGGTAGCTCGGATCCGGCTGCGTCAGGCCCGGGAACTTGTCGTTCTGCGTCCAGTCGAACTTGCCGCTGTCGACGATGATGCCCCCGATCGACGTGCCGTGGCCGCCGATGAACTTGGTCGCGGAGTGCACGACGATGTCGGCGCCGAAGTCGATCGGACGGAGCAGGTACGGACTCGGGAACGTGTTGTCCACGATGAGCGGGATGCCGTTCTCATGCGCGATCGCGGCGACCGCCTCGATATCCAGCACGTCCCCGCGCGGGTTGCCGATCGTCTCGCCGAAGACGGCCTTCGTCTTGTCCGTGATCGCGGCGCGGAAGTTTTCCGGATCGGAGCTGTCGACGAACTTGACCGTGATGCCGAGCTTCGGCAGCGTGTGCGCGAACAGGTTGTACGTGCCGCCGTACAGGCTGGAGGAGCTGACGATCTCGTCGCCCGCGGAGGCGATGTTGAGGATGGAGAACGTGATCGCGGAGGAGCCCGAGGCGACCGCAAGCGCGGCCGCGCCGCCTTCGAGGGCGGCGACGCGCTTCTCGAACACGTCGCTCGTCGGGTTCATGATGCGCGTGTAGATGTTGCCGAACTGCTTGAGACCGAACAGGTCTGCGGCATGCTCCGTGCTCTCGAAGCCGTAGGACGTCGTCTGGTAGATCGGCACCGCGCGGGACTGCGTCGTCGGATCGATTTCCTGCCCGCCGTGTACGGCCAGCGTTTCCGGGGCCGGCTTGCGTTGTTCTGCCATATTCATTCTCCTCCTATATCGGTAAGATTAATTGGTTTCGTCCTGTCCATCTTCTCACATCCGATGGGAGACCACAACAAGATTTTTCCACTTCTCGAGCAGCTTCGGGCCGATCCCCTTGACCCGCTCGACATCCTCCACGCTGGCAAAAGGTCCGTTGCGCTCGCGGTCGTCCACGATCGCCTTCGCTTTGGCGGGACCGACGCCGGGCAAGCCGTCCAGCTCCTCGGCCGTCGCCCGGTTCAGGTCGAGGCGGCCGTCCGCCGCATAGCCGCCGGCAGGCGCGGACGCGCCTCCTTGGCCGCTGCCGGAATCAGCGGCCGCCCCCTCGCCTGCGCCCGCCGCTCCGCCTCCCGTTCCCTCACTTGCTCCTGCCGCTCCGCCCCCCGTTCCCTCGCCTCCACCTCCCGCCCCTGCACCTGCTCCTGCCGCTCCGCTTCCCGCTCCTGCACCCGCGGCTCCGCCGGCCGCTCCCGCCGTTCCGCCCTGCCCCGCTGCAGAGACCGCGCCGCTCGAAGCGCTCTGATCCGCGCCTCGCTCCGTTCCGGATGCAGCCTGCTCCTGCTGGCTGCTCCCCGCTCCATCCTTCGTTTTCCCGCTCCCGGCATTGTCCCCGTCACCAATTCCTGTTTTCCCGCTCCCGGCACCGCCCCCGTCACTCGTTCCCGCCTGCCCGCTCTTCGCTTCCTGCCCGCTCTCCCCCGCAGCGGCCGTCAGCGCCGCCGAATCCCCTGCGGCGGCGTCCAGCCGGATCCAGCCGGACGGCTCCGCCTCCCGAGCCGGCTGCAGGCCGAGCGCGAGCAGCAGACAGCCCGTCGCCGCCAGCACGCCGATGCCCGCCTTCTTCCACCCTTGCCTCCCTTTCATCCGATCGTCCATGCCCCTCATCCTTCCTTGTTTTCATGTTTTTCCAAAATCCGACGTTCGTTTCGACATGTTGGCCGGGCCTCGCCGCATACAGTAATAGCGATTCGCCATCCGTCCGCCCAGCGGCTCCCGGATGGCCTGACGGAATCGGCGGAATTCCCGCGCAAGCGGCAATTTCCCAGCCGGTTCCATGCGAGGCGCCCTGCCAAGCCAGGCCGGTACAGAGCGCGCCTCAGCCCGCTAGGAGGGATTCATTCATGAAGGTGGGTTTCATCGGTACCGGCAGCATGGGCAGCCTGCTCGTGGACGCCTTAGTCCGTTCGGGAGCCCTTGAGGCATCCGATGTCGTCGTCGCCAACCGCACCCAAGCCAAAGCGGAGCGGCTCGCCGCCGCCTATCCCGGCATGACCGCCGCCGCGAGCAACCGCGACTTGATCCTGCAATGCGACTGCGCGTTCCTCTGCATCAAGCCGTCCGAATTCAAGACGGTGCTGCAGGAGCTGCGCCCGTGGGCGCGGGAGGATCAGATCGTCGTCTCGATCACGAGCCCGATCCTCATCCAGCAGCTCGAGGACCAGCTCCCCTGCCGCATCGCCAAAGTCATTCCCAGCATTACGAGCGGCGTCCTGAGCGGCGTCTCGCTCTGCATGTTCGGCAGCCGCATGACCGTGCCCGACTGCTGCCTGCTCGAAGGACTGCTCTCCCATATCAGCGAGCCGCTGCTCATCGACGAGCAGTACACGCGCGTCGTGTCCGACCTGTCCAGCTGCGGGCCGGCGTTCATGGCGTTCCTCGCGCAGCGGCTCGTCGACGCCGCGGTCGAAGTGACCGGCATCGACCCCGACGAGGCGGTCGCCATTACGAGCGCCATGCTGCTCGGCACCGGCAAGCTGCTCACCGAAGGCGGCATGACGCCGAAGGAGCTGATCCAGCGCGTCTCCGTGCCGGGCGGCATCACCCAGCAGGGGCTGCAGCTGCTGCGCCAGGAAACCGACGGCGTGTTCCAGAAGCTGATCCGCACGACGCATGACAAGTACCGCGAGGATCTCGAGAAGGTGCAAGCCGCCCTATACGGCGAAGAGGTGAACGGTCCCTGACCGCTTCATAAGAAGCGGACTCAGGGTCCGTTCACCTCTCCGGGATGCTTTCCTCAGGAAAGATCAAGCCCCCTCGGGGGCTTTTTTTTCATCATAGCATAATTCAGCCCTTATGATGTATTTCTGACACAAAAAATCAATACATTCCATCAGCATTTTTTACTCTTATAATAATAAAGATTTATTTTAATAAGGATATATAGTTCTATGTACATGATTCTATAGACCTAATTCGACAAATGAAGTAATATTATTACAAAACATTCGAAGGGAAGTTAAACGATGTCGGTTTTACTGATGATTGTCGGTTTCATTTCTTTCATTGTCTTTTTGACAATGGGGATTGTAGGGAAAGTTCGCAAAAGCTCTACTTTTAAGAAGCATTTGATTTTCGCTGCTTCTGGATTCATTGTCTTCTTTATTAGTACAATCATGATTCCCGAGTCTCAACCAAAAGTCGCGTCCCAGGATTCTCTTGTTCCTGCCGTCATGGAAAGTCCTGAACCGTCAGACGATTCAGTCTCTACGCCAAAAGAAGAAACTGCTTCCCCTATTCCTGAAAAGACCGAAGCAAAGCCAGCTTCGACTCCTAATGTAGAGACAGCTGCGAACTGGAAGGATGAACTATTCCAAATCGCTGATATCTCAGGAACAAAAACAGAACGAGCTGACGCGGCCGAGGCATTGGCCCGTACATATAAGCCTACTCAAGATGAACTGCTCGAATTTTCTGGATTTATTTTACAGGAATATTCAGACAAGACCTATCTGACCAAGAAAGATGATGATGAATATATGTTATCAAATATATTCCGAGCAGTCGTCCTAGAACGTTTCATGGATGACGCCGAGAATCTGCCGTTAGATTCCTTTGCTTTTGATTTTTATCAGAATACCAAATATGTCTATCGTGGTGTTGATGCCGTAGACAGTGAATCCGTTTTAGCTAATGAACACCAAATGAACAAAGCCATTCTTAAGATTGAAGCTTCCCTTTCGTCAACAAACTGATATCGAGTTAGAAAAAGGCCCGTCGTCCAACTGGACGACGGGCCTTTCTTTCTCCATGAGGGTGAAACGCTCCAAGCCCCAGCCGATTCAGTTCGCCACGATGTTGACGAGCTTGCCCTTGACGGCGACGACCTTGCGCACCGTCTTGCCGGCGATCAGCTCCGCCACGCGCGGCAGCTCCTTGGCGACGCGCTCCATCTCGGCCGTATCCATATCGGCGGCGATCGAGACGCGCTCGGCGATCTTGCCGTTCACCTGCACGACGATCTCGACCTCCTGGTCGACCGTCCACTGCTCGTCGAACTCCGGCCAGGCGACGTAGCTGATCGAGCCTTCGCGGCCGAGCTTTTCCCACAGCTCCTCCGCGATATGCGGGGCGAGCGGCGACAGCAGCTGCACGAAGTTCTCCATCGACCGGCGCGGCAGCGTCTCCGCCTTGTACGCCTCGTTGACCCAGATCATCAGCTGGCTGATCGCCGTGTTGAAGCGCAGGTTCTCGAAGTCGTCCGACACCTTCTTGATCGAGCGGTGCCAGACGCGGTTGTACGCGTCGCTGCCGGCCTCTTCCGTGATGCGCGGGTTCAGCTCGCCGCCCTCGCCCACGAACAGGCGCCAGACGCGGCTCAGGAAGCGGTGCATGCCCTCGACGCCGCTCTCGTTCCACGGCTTGGTCGCCTCCAGCGGCCCCATGAACATCTCGTACAGGCGCAGCGTGTCGGCGCCGTACTGGCTGACGATGTCGTCCGGGTTGATGACGTTGCCGCGCGACTTGGACATCTTCTCGTTGTTCGTGCCGAGGATCATGCCCTGGTTGACCAGCTTGTGGAAAGGCTCCTTGGTGTCGACGGCGCCGATGTCGTACAGCACCTTATGCCAGAAGCGCGCGTACAGCAGGTGGAGCACCGCATGCTCCGCGCCGCCGATATACAGGTCGACCGGCATCCACTCGCGCTGCTTCTCCTTGGAGACGAGCTCCTTGTCGTTGTGCGGGTCGATGAAGCGCAGGTAGTACCAGCAGCTGCCGGCCCACTGCGGCATCGTGTTCGTCTCGCGGCGAGCCGGCAGGCCGGTCTCCGGATCGGTCGTGTTGACCCAGTCCGTCACGTTCGCCAGCGGCGACTCGCCCGTGCCCGACGGCTTGATCGCGTCGACATCCGGCAGCAGCAGCGGCAGCTGGTCCTCCGGCACCGGCTTCATGCTGCCGTCCTCCAGATGGAGGATCGGGATCGGCTCGCCCCAGTAGCGCTGGCGGCTGAACAGCCAGTCTCGCAGCCGGTACGTCGTCTTGCCGCGGCCCTTGCCGGTCTCCTCGAGGCGTGCGATCATCGCGGCGATCGCCTCGGCGTTGGACTTGCCGTCCAGGAACTCCGAGTTCACATGCGGGCCGTCGCCGGCAAAAGCCTCCTGCTCGATATCGCCGCCCTGCACGACCTCGACGATCGGCAGGCCGAACTGCTTGGCGAACTCCCAGTCGCGCTGGTCGTGGCCCGGCACCGCCATGATCGCGCCCGTGCCGTAGCCGGCGAGCACGTAGTCGGCGATCCAGACCGGCACCTTCGCGCCGCTCACCGGATTGATCGCGTACGCGCCGGTGAATACGCCGGACTTTTCCTTCGCCAGGTCGGTCCGCTCCAGATCGCTCTTGCGGGCGGCCGCCTCGCGGTAGGCCGCCACGGCGGCGCGCTGCTCCTCGCTGGCGATGACGTCGACGAGCTCATGCTCCGGCGCCAGCACGCAGTACGTCGCGCCGAACAGCGTGTCCGGACGCGTCGTGAACACGTGGATCTCGGCGTCCGAGCCGTCCACCGCGAACGCGACCTCCGCGCCGACGGACTTGCCGATCCAGTTGCGCTGCATGTCCTTGATGCTCTCCGACCAGTCGAGCTCCTCCAGATCCTCGAGCAGCCGCTCGGCGTACTCGGTGATCTTCAGCACCCACTGGCGCATCGGCTTGCGCACGACCGGATGGTTGCCGCGCTCCGACAAGCCGTTGATGACCTCCTCGTTGGCCAGCACCGTGCCGAGCGCCTCGCACCAGTTGACCGGGATCTCGGCGACATAGGCGAGGCCCTTCTTGTACAGCTGGATGAAGATCCACTGCGTCCACTTGTAGTAGTCCGGATCGGTCGTGCTGATCTCGCGGTCCCAGTCGTAGGAGAAGCCGAGCGACTTGATCTGGCGGCGGAAGTTGTTGATGTTCTTGACCGTGATGTCGCGCGGATGCTCGCCCGTGTCGAGCGCATGCTGCTCCGCCGGCAGGCCGAACGCGTCCCAGCCCATCGGATGCAGCACGTTATAGCCTTTCATCCGCTTGTAGCGGGAGACGATGTCGGTCGCCGTGTAGCCCTCGGGATGGCCGACATGCAGGCCGGCGCCGGACGGATACGGGAACATGTCGAGCGCGTAGAACTTCGGCTTGCCCGGCTCCTCGGTCGTGGCGAACGTCTTATGCTCATCCCAGTACTGCTGCCATTTCGGCTCCAGCTGCTGGGGGTTGTAGCCCTGGCTGTGGTTGCGGTCTTGACTCATCGTTATGGCCTCCTGTTCGAGTTGAAGCGGTGCGGACATGCAAAAAAACCTCTCGCCCCCAGCGCTGAACGCTAGGGACGAGAGGTTTGAATTCCCGCGGTACCACCCTAGTTGACGTCCGGCCGATGGCCCGGTCCGCCCCCTCTTGACGCCCTTAACGCGGGCCGGTCGGCAAGGCTGCTCCCGCGCGCGGGGATGACCTTGCGGCTCCGAGGCGAGATTCGGCACGCTGCGGCTCCGGCTCGCACCACTTCTCCGGATCTCTGAATTCCGCTGCGGAGCCTACTGCTCCTCATCAACGCCAATTATAGCGAATTAACCTCGATTATAGTGGATCGTTGGAGGGCGTGTCAAGCTGGAGCGCGCAGAGCCGCGAGCGCTACCGGTCAGCGCGCATTGCCGTCCGGCCCTGCTCGCAGCTCCGTTTGGCGCCGGGCCGCGCCATCCGATATACTGAGGCTGGACCTATCCACCGAGACAAGGGAGAGATCATTCATGGAGCTCAAGAAAAAGACCGCCATCGTCACCGGAGCCGGCAAAGGCATCGGCCGCGCCGCCGCCGAAGCGCTTGCCCGCGAGGGCGTCAGCCTCGGCCTCATCTCGCGCACGGAAACCGAGCTCGCCGCGCTCGCCAAGCAGCTGTCGGACCGCTACGGCGTCGACGTCCATTACGCCGTTGCCGACATCGCGGAAGCCGCCCAGGCCGCCGAGGCCGCGCAGGGGCTGGCCAAGGAGCTCGGACGCGTCGACATCCTGCTCAACAACGCCGGCGTCGCCAGCTTCGGCAAGGTCGCCGACATGGAACCGGCCGAGTGGGAGCGCATCGTGCGCATCAACCTGTTCGGCACCTACTATGTGACGCATGCCGTGCTGCCGTTCATGCTGGAGCGCCAGTCCGGCTCGATCATCAACGTCGCCTCGACGGCGGGCGAGCGCGGCTTCGCGACCGGCTCCGCGTACAACGCCTCCAAGTTCGGCGTCATGGGCTTCACCGAGGCGCTCATGCAGGAGGTGCGCAAATCGAACATCCGCGTGACGGCGCTGACGCCGAGCACGGTCAACACCCCGCTCGCCTCGGCCAACGGCCTGCTCAAGGGCGGCGAGCACGACGAAGGCATCCTCCAGCCGGAGGACGTCGCCGAGCTGATCGTCGCCACGCTCAAGCTGCCGGAACGCGTGTTCATCAAGACGGCCGGCATCTGGACGACGAATCCTTGACCTTTGATCCACGCACGCAAAAACGCGGCGGCCGCAGGCCCGGACGATTCCGGGAGCGGCCGCCGCGTTATTTTGACGGAGCAGCAGGCAGCAGTGCCTCGCACGAGGAGCTGATGAGACAGAAGCTGAAGCGCGAGGCATCGCCCTCAAGGTCAGCGGGGCGAGCATGACAAGCGCCTGGACGGGCCTCGTCTGGCCTGCGGCAGTTCGTCGTAATGCAGCGAAGCGCTTACCGCGCGGATGGCAAGCCGATCCAGAAGCGGCGGACGACGTTGCCGTCCGCTTCCTCATGCGGCTCGTCTTCGACGCCGCCGCAGGCAAGGATGACGCGGGCGGACGCCTCGTTGCTCCGGTCGCAGACGAGCAGCGCCCGCTCGACACCGAGCGCCGCCGCCTGCTCCAGCGTCAGCTTGAGCAGCGCTTTTGCGTAGCCTTTTCCCCGCTCCGACGGCCGGATGCCGTAGCCGATATGCCCGCCCGCCGCCAGCAAGCCCGGCGTCAGACGATGCCGGAGGTTGGCCGCGCCGAGCACGCGTCCTGCACCGTCTGTCAGCCAGAACGTCGAGTCCGGCACCCAGCCGGGCGGCTGCTTGTCCTCCAGCCCCCGTTCCTCCAGCCAGGCGAGCATCTCCTCGAACGGCTCCGGCTTCCTTTCCGCAACCCAGGGTACGAACGTCTCCCCGCTCTCCAGCCATTCCCGGTAATACGACTCGTAGGCCGCCCTCAGCTCCAGGCATGGAGCGGCGAGCCTAAGCGGCTTGTCCATCGTCGGATCTCCCCTCTCTATATAAATAATTCATACTTATATGATTAATCACACAAATAGAGCTCTCCTGACGGAGATTCGAAGCATTTTGCGCCATTTTTCATATAAACCATGCCTCTCTAGCAGATGTTACGGAGATGTTGTGTGGTTTATCACCCAAATTGGTCTATACGAATTGGTTTCGAGAGGGATTTGTACGAGATTTCACACAAAGAGGCCGCGTTGCCGTCCAAATGCGCTTCTTTGCTGCAGGAAGCCCCTTCGCTATAGGGCCAGCGGCACTGATTTGACAAAAAAACCTCCGGCGCAATAGCTGGAGGTTTTGTGAAGATCTACTTCACGGCCGCGAAAAACAGCCGCTCCGACTGCTCCGTCGGCTCGTGCAGGCGGAAGTCCGCGTAGCGGTCGACGCGGGAGAAGCCGGCGGCGCGCAGCGCGGAGGCGATCCAGTCCGGATCGTAGGCGCGCTGCTGATGAACTTCCTCGAAGCGCACGAACCGGCCTTCGCGGTCGGTCTCGTCGCGCGCGAAAATCGTAAGATGATGGCGGATCTCGACGCGCTCGTCGTCAAGCTCGGACGTCCAGATGTAGCCGACGTCGCGCTCGTCGAGCGTAAACGGCTGCTCCTCGGCGTAGCGGCGCAGCGTGAGCGGCGCATGAACGTCGAACAGCAGCGCGCCTCCCGGCTTCAGTCCCCGATAGGCTGCGCGGAACGCCGCCTCGACGTCTTCTTCCTCTGTCAAGTAGTTGAGGCAGTCGCAGAAGCTGATCGCAGCGTCGACCGGCTGCGGCAGCTCCCAGTCGCGCATGTCCTGCTGCAGCCAGCGGACCGAGCCCGCGCGCGGACGGATCGCCTGCTGCGGCGTCTCGTCCCACTTGCTGCGGGCGATCGCCAGCATGTCGGCCGACAGGTCGATGCCGTACACGGTGAAGCCGGACTTCGCCAGCGGAATCGCCAGGCTGCCGGTGCCGCAGCCGAGATCGGCCACCGTTTCCGGGATGCCGTAGCGGTCCCAGCACTCCCGCATGAAGCGGATCCAGTCCGGATACGGCATGTCCTCCATGAGCCGGTCGTAGACGCCGGCGAATTGACGGTACGCTCTCATCGCGTTCGCATCTCCTTCCTGGCTAGCGGCCGCGGTTCGGACCCGGGAAAGGCTTTTTCTGCGACGCCTTTTTCACCGGTTCCCTGGACGCCGGCTCTTTGGCTGCGCGTTCCGTGGCGGCAGGCTGCTTTGGCGCCGCCCCTGTCTTCGCAGACTCCGCCTTCGCAGACTCCGCCTTCGCAGACTCCGCCTTCGCCGCATCCGCCATGGCCTTGAACGCCGCCGCTTCCTCTTCGGTCAGCAGCTTCGTCCAGTTGCCCTCCTGGCGGACGATCCCGTCGCGCATCAGCTTGCCGACCGCGCGCTTGAACGCCGACTTGCTGATGCCGAACTTGTTCTTGATGAGCTCCGCCGGCGTCTCGTCGGAATACGGCATCGCGCCGCCCGGACGCTCCTTGAGGAAAGCAAGCAGCCGGTCGGCGTCCTCGATCCGGCCGACCTGCTTGAGCTTGCCCATCGACAGGTTGACGCGGCCGTCCTCGCGCACGAACGTGACGCGCGCGCTCACGCGCTGGCCGAGGCGCAGCGGCTCCGGCCGCTCCGCCGCCGGAATCATGCCGTACGCGCCGAAGCCGACGACGCCGCCGTCGAGCACGACGAACGATCCCATCTGCAGCGTGCGGCTCACCCAGCCCTCTTTCCACTCGTTTTTCCAGGTGGCGGGAGCCGGGAACACATGTTTGGCCAGGTCCTCCTCGCGGGCGAGCTTGGCGAGCAGGCGGCCGCTCTTGTCATGCGTCAGCGTCACGAACACCTCGTCCCCCGGCAGCGGACGCAGGTCGATCAGCTCCGGCAGCTCCGAGATCGGCAGCAGCAGCTGGCGGCCGAGCCCGATCTCGAGGAAGCAGCCGAGCCGCGGATGGATGTCCGCGACAGCGAGGCGCTTCAGCTCGCCGAGCCGGATAAGCGGCTTTTTGAGCGTAGCGGAAAGGCGGTCGTCCGTATCATGGAACAGGAACGCCTCGACCTCCATGCCTTCCTTGACCTTGACGCCGTTCGTCTCGGAGTAGTGCAGCAGCACCTCCGTGTCCTCATCGTCGCCCAGAGACAAAAAATAGCCGAAGGGCGACACTTCGCGCGCCACCCTCAGCTTCATCGTCGATCCGGCGTAGGTCGTCATGCGAACTCCACGACCTTGGCGTCGGACCAGAGCCTTTCCAGGCTGTAATAATCCCGCTCGTCGCGGTGGAACACATGCACGACGACGTCGCCGAGGTCGATCAGCACCCAGCGGGCCGTGTCCATGCCCTCGATGCCGCGGATCGTCACGCCGCCCTCCTGGGCGCGCTTGCGGATCTCGGTCGCGATCGCCTGCACCTGCGTATCGGAGTTGCCGTGGCAGATGACGAAATAATCGGCGACGAGCGAGATTTCCTTGAGGTTCAGAGCGACGACGTTGCCGGCTTTTTTATCTTCGGCCGCCTCGACGGCCGCTTGCAGCAGTTGTTCGGAATTCAGGGCCATTCCGTTGCCTCCTTGGGCTTAAGTGGTAGTGGTGTTGCGGATCAGGCCGTTGCGGGCCGTTACAGTAAGCGGATAGATGCGCTTGCCTTTGTCGAGCAGGAAGCGGATCGTGGAATCGAAGCCGGCCGTCAGCGCGCCGTCCAGATCGGTCTGGGCGAGCTCGCGGATGCGGTCGACGCCGGGAAACTCGCGGCTCGGCTCCATATAGTCCGCGAGGCAGACGACCCGGTCGAGCAGCGTCATCGACTCGCGGCCGGACGTATGCCAGCGCACGGCGTCCAGCACCTCCGCGTCGGTCACGCCGAAGTCCTTGGCCGCCGCATAGGCGCCGGCCGGAGCATGCCACAGCTCCTTGTCGTAGCCGAGCACGTCCAGATCGACGCCTTCCTCGCGGATGTAGGCCTCCATCCGGTCGACCGGCCAATACTTGGCCAGATCATGCAGGATGGCGGCCAGCTCGGCCTTGGCGGGATCGGCGCCGAAGCGCCGCGCCAGCACGATCGACGTCTCGATGACGCCCTGCACATGCAGCCAGCGGCGCTCCGGCATGCCGGAGCGGATCGTCTCGATCATACGCTCCTTATCCATCATGGCGGTACAGCCCCTTTGCGGTCAGATGGCTTAGCACGGCGTCCGGCACGAGATAGCGCGCGGACAGACCTGCGGCGAGCCGCGTGCGGATCGCCGTCGACGAGATGTCCAGCTGCGGCATCGGCACGCGGATGACGCGCTCGCGCAGGGATTCCGGCAGCGGCGGCATGAGCGCCGGGTCCGCCGGCTGGCCGCCGTCCTCGGGACGGTCGACCCCGATGAAGCGGATGCGCTGCGCGAGCTCGCCGATCCGGTGCCAGAGCGGCAGATCGCGAATGCGGTCGGTGCCGACGATCAGGTGGAACTCCGCGTCCGGCTCCAGCCGGCTCAGCTCCTCCACCGTATCGTAGGTATAGCTGACGCCGCCGCGCCGCAGCTCCAGATCCAGCACGCGGAAGGCCGGATGACCCTCCGTCGCGAGCTCCGTCATGCGCAGCCGCTCCTCGGGGGACGCCCCGGGCGCGCGCTCCTTGAGCGGCGGGCCGGCATTCGGGATGAACCATACCTGGTCCAGGCCGCATGCCTCCATGGAGCGCTCGGCGGCGACGAGATGCCCGATATGGATCGGGTCGAACGTGCCGCCCATCAGTCCGATCTTGCGCATCGGCTTCCTCCTCTACGCGATCGCGGGCCGAATGCCTAGCGCGGCAGCTCGATCGTCTTGTAGTCCTTGGACTCCTTGTACAGGACGATCGTCTTGCCGATCACCTGCACGAGATGCGAGCCGGAGCCTGAGGCCAGCTGGGCGCCGACCTCGCGCGGATCCTCGTCGCAGTTGTTGAGCAGGTTCACTTTGAGCAGCTCCCGCTTCTCGATCGCTTCCTCGATATGCTTCACCAGCTGCTCGTTGTAGCCGCCCTTGCCGATCTGGAAGATCGGGGTCAGGTGGTGGGCCAGCGCGCGCAGATGGCGCTTTTGCTTGCCGGTCAATGTCATGAACGTCACATTTCCTCTCTGTCTCGTCCCGCTGCGAGGCGGGAATTTCAAGTCGCGGCCGGGACCTGCAGCGCTTGCAGCACAGTCTCGCGCATCGCCTGCGCGGGAGCCGGCAGTCCCGTCCAATATTCAAAGGCGTAAGCGCCTTGGTAGATGAACATCCCGAGTCCGCCGTGCGTGCGGCAGCCGCGCTCGCGCGCGCCGGCCAGCCAGGCCGTCTCCAGCGGATTGTAGATGAGATCGCTGCATACGGCATCCGGCCGCAGCAGCGAGATGTCGATCGGCATGTCGGCCACATACGGGTACATGCCGATCGACGTCGTATTGACGACCAGATCGGCGCGGCGGATCGCCTCGTCGGCGTCCGTGCCGGCCGCGGCCAGCGCCTCGACCTCTCCGCGGTCGGACATGGCGTCCGCCAGCTCCCGGGCCCGCGACTCCGTACGGTTCAGCACGCTCACCCGCTCCGGCCGCTCGCCGAGCAGCGCGTACAGGATGCCGCGCGCCGCGCCGCCGGCGCCGATGACGGCGATGCGCTTGCCCTTCAGCTCCGGCATCGCCTCTTCCTTGAGCGAGCGCACGTAGCCGATGCCGTCCGTATTGTAGCCGGTCAGCATGCCGCCGTTGTTGACGACCGTATTGACCGCTCCGATCCGCCGCGCTCCTTCGTCGACGAAGTCGAGATGGCGCATGACGTCCAGCTTATGCGGAATCGTGACGTTGACGCCGCGGATGCCCATCGCGCGGACGCCGAGCCAGAAGTCGCCGAGCTTGTCCGCCGTCACATGGAACGCCGCGTAGACGCCGTTGACGCCCGTCTCGCGGAAGGCGCGGTTCATCATGATCGGAGATTTGGAATGGCGGATCGGATCGCCGATGACGCCGAACAGCGTCGTCGAGCTGTCGACGGCGATCCGGTCCGAGCCGTCCAGTCGGGTCTGCATCGTAAGTCCTCCCGTAGCGAGATGTGGCGCAGCTTCTAGATGAGCGCTTCGCGGACAAGCACCTTGACGCCCTTGGACGCGTACACTTCGATCTGGGCTCCGCTCGTGCCGTTGACGCGGATCCAGCCGAGGCCGGAGATGAAGATATCGGACTCGCTGCCGCGCGGAACGCGCAGCGAATGGCGCGTCCAGGCCGGCATCGTCTCCAGCTCCGCCGCGGTCGGCGGCGCGAGCAGCTCGCCCTTGTGCTGGGCGTACAGCTCGTCGGCGCGCTCAAGCTTCGTGCGATGCACCTTGAGCCCGTTGGCCGTATAGAGCGTGAAGCTCAGATTCGAGCCGCGCGTATAGTCGAAGCGGACGAGGCTGCCGAAAAACAGCGTCTGCCCCGCGTCGAGCTGATAGACGAGCGGCTTGATCGGCTTGTCCGGCAGCAGCGCGCCGAGCACGCCGCGCGGCACGAGCTCCGTCAGGCGCGACGGGTAGACGATGCCCGGCGTGTCGACGATCGCCTTGCCGTCGTCGAGCGGGATGCGAATCTCGTCGAGCGTCGTGCCCGGGAAGCGCGAGACGGTCAGCTCGCGGTCCAGGTCGCTGTAGTCGGAGATGAGCCGGTTGATGAGCGTCGATTTGCCGACGTTGGTCGCGCCGACGACATAGACGTCGCGGCGGCCGCGCAGCTGTTCCACGGACTCGACGACGCGCTCGAAGCCCATGCCCTTCTTGGCGCTGCACAGGACGACGTCGACCGTGCGCAGCCCTTGGGCCTTGGCCTGGCGCTGCACCCAGTTGCGAATGCGGTTGTAGTTCGTGCCCTTGGGCAGCAGGTCGATCTTGTTGACGACGAGCAGCACCGGATTGGCGCCGACGAACCGCTGCAGGCCCGAGATCAGGCTGCCCTCGAAGTCGAACAGATCCACGATATGCACGACGAGACTGTCGGTGGACGCGATGCCGCCGAGCAGCCGGAGGAACTCGTCGTGGTCCATCGACACCTGGACCGCGTCATTGTAATTGCGGATGCGGAAGCACCGCTGGCAGATCGCCCCATCCGCGTCGAGCGCGGAGGCGGGCACATAGCCCGGCCGGTCCTTGCTCAGCGTCTGCAGCTCGGCGCCGCAGCCGGCGCAGGACGGCTTGTCCTTATTTTTCCCTATTATCGGCTTCACTTGCTTGCTCACTTGCCTGTTTCCTCCTCCTGCCACAGGCCCTTGCGGCGCAGCCGCGTCAGGGCGATCCGCTCCAGCAGCCGGTTGATCCGGGTGCCGAAGCCTTCGTCCAGCGGCGCGATCGGGGAGACGAGAATCGTGTACAATCCCATCCGCTTGCCGCCGAGCACGTCGGTCATCATCTGGTCGCCGATGACGACCGTCTGCTCCGCCTCGAGCCCGAGCACGACGAGCGCCTTGCGGAAGGCGCGCGTCGACGGCTTGCGGGCGGCATGGATGAACGGGATCGACAGCGGCAGCGCGAAGCGCGACACCCGGGTCTCGTGGTTATTAGACACGACGACGACCTGGAAGCCGAGCTCCCGCACCCGGTCGAGCCAAACGATCAGCTCGGGCGTAGCAAGCGCGATCTTCGATCCGACAAGGGTGTTGTCGAGATCGGTGATGATGCCCTTGACGCCTTTGCGGGCGAGCAGATCCAGATCGATATCATATATAGATTTCACGCGCATGTGCGGCACCAGCCGTTCGAACATCGCTTTGTCTCCCTTGCTATAGAGCCTGCTTGTCTTACGAAACTATACCATAGTACAGGATGCAGGCGCAAAATGGAACCTTAAGCGCAAAAGCGCGAAAAACCCCGTCCCGCGCGCCGGCTCGCCAGCGCTCGAAACGGAGTCTTTCGCCGCATCCATGCGGCGCGCAGGGATGGCTTGCGGGGCTCGGAGGGGAAGGCCCTGCCGAGCGCCGCCGGCGCAAGCGCGCCGGCCGGGCATCAGCCCGGCGAGCGCAGCCTTCCGCTCAGCTCCCGGACCTTGGCGGCATACGAATCGGCTTCCTCGCGCGTCGCCGGCCGGCCGCCGTACTTCGTGCGCTCGAACAGGCCGAGCACTTCACCCAGCTCCTGCTTGAGGAAGCGGCGCTGGCCGGACCAGCGCTCCACCGCCTCGCGCAGCGTCTCATGCTCCGCCTTGGCGAGGCCGTGGCGGCGCGCCGAGCGGATGAGCCGCTCGGTCTCCCAGACGATCCGCTGCTCGGCCGTGAGCGAGCGGGTCCGGTAGCCGCGCCATCTGGCGGCGAGCCAGTCGCGGCGCAGGAAAGCGAGCGCCGCCGCCGCCGCCGCGAACAGGCCCAGCCCGGTCCAGCCCAGCCATCTCGGCACGAGCGGCCCTGCGGCTTCGGCCGGAGCCTCTGTCGCGTCTGGCGCTGCGGACGGCTCCGGCGCGAGGCTCGGCTCCGGCGCGGCTTCGGCCGCGGCCGAAGCGTACGGGAAGGCGAAGCCCGGCGTCGGCTCGAACGGAATCCAGCCGTAGCCCTCGAAGTAGATCTCCACCCAGGAGTGGGCGTCGGAATTGCGCACCGTATACGTATCGGCCCCGTCGCGGTCCATCCGCTCGGCCGCCTCGCGCCCTCCGCGCATCATCGCCTCGGGATCGACCGTGCCGGTGCCCGAAGCGTAGCCTTTGACCCATCTCGACGGCAAGCCGGCGGAGCGGGCCAGCACGGCCATCGCGCTCGAGAAGTAGTCGCAGTAGCCCTCCTGGATCTCGAACAAGAACGAGTCGACGAAGTCGGCGCTCTTTTTCTTGGTCAAGTCGGGCTCGTTCGTGTACGGGAACGTCGTGCTCAGATACGTCTCGATCGCCTTCGCCTTGTCGTAGTCGGTCGCCGCGCCGGCTGTAATCTCGCGGGCGAGGTCGGCGACGCGGCTCGGCGTTTTTGAAGGAACCTGGCGGTAATAGTCGGAAATCATGCCAGTCTCCATAATGGCTGGAGCCGCTTTAAGCTCTTCCGAGAGCACGACCTGCTCCGAGCGGATCGTATAGCTGGAAGGATAGGCATTGCCGCCCGGATCGGGCATCAGCTTTTCCGTCCTAGAATCGTACAGCACCCGCATCCGCGAGCCGTCCTCGCGCTCGGGCGGCTTCAGCGAACGCACGGAAGGAGCGGCGAGCAGCACCGGAAACTTGTCCTTGCGCAGCATCGTGAACGTCTGGTCGACCATCACGGTCTCCGCCCCGGCGATGTCCGGACGATCGCCAAGATCGGTGCCGAGCGGAAGCTCGAAGGGGCTTGAGATTGCCTCGCTCGCCTTCCACCCCTCGCCGCTGTAATAATCCTTCGTCTCTCCCCGCCAGTAGCTCTTGTGGGTGGACGACACTTCCATGACCGGCGAATAGTCGAAGTTGAAGCCGCCTCCGAGCTTGCTGTCGTCCCGGCTGTAGCCGGATTTGGCCGACTTCTTGGAGGAGGCCGGCGCGATGCCCTTGTCGCCGACGAAGTTCTGGACCGCCACCCCTCTGGACTCCTGCCAGGCCGTGTACGGGTCCTTGAGCAGCGGCGGAATCTCGGGGGCCGCCAGGCCGGCGGCCATGACGAGCGACAGCACGAGCACGATCGGCAGCAGCAGCTGCAGCGGATATCGCAGCAGCCGCCGCCAGCTGACCGGATGCCGCTGCTGGAAGCCGGCGTAATGCTCGGCGATCAGCCAGACGAGGCCGGCGAACACGACGATCGCCACGCTGTCCCACAAGTAGATCGGCGTGAACGAGTCGGAGATCGCCAGCACGAGCAGGTTGACCGTCGTGAAGCCGACGATGCGGATGCGCGCCCGGTTCCAGGCGGCGAACATCGCATGCACGGCCCAAACGGCGAGCGCGATTTCCCAGAACGGATGCAGCAGCGTCGCGGCGGCCCGGACGCTCTCCCCTAAGCCGATCTCGGCCGGTCTCGGCAGCAGGCTCCAATCGACCGGCGCCAGCTGCACCAAAATGACGGCGACAGCCACAGCCTGCAGGACGAGCCGCAGCAGACGGCGCACCGGCAGCAGCTCCAGCAGCGCCGCAACGCCCAGCACGGCATAGACGATCGTATACGTCTCTTCCCACCAAAGCTCTTCCAGCACCGAAAGGGAGCTCGCGATCATGACGGCGGTCAATACGCCGGACAGCGCGAGGAACCAGCGCGCCCGCGCCGGCGGCTGCAGCCGCTCCCATCCGCGCGAGGTGCGCATCCGGCCGCGCGTCGGTTCAGCTTCCAGCATCGGCAGCCGCCTCCCTTCCGCTCAGCGCCTCAGGCAGCTCCTCGAGGCTGCGGATCGCATGCACCGGGCCGACGGCATGATCGGACAAGCCGTCGGCGGAGCGGGCCTGGTCTTCATCCAGCACGCGGATGCAGCACGGGTTATGCCCGCGCCGAGCGAGCCAGCTCATCGCCTGCCGGATCTCCTCCGGCGGAGCGTCGGTCACGAGCAGCGTCATCGATCCCGCTTCCAGAATCGGATCGGCTCGCAGCACCGCCTGCGCCAGCCGGTCGGCGCCGTCCCGGCTCGCCTCGGTGAGCAGCTCCATCGCGCGATGCAGCTGGTCGCCGCCGCTTCTCGCCTTGAGCGCGGCAGGGACGGCCGAGGAGCACCACAGCCCCATCGACGTGCCCCGCTTCATGCCGTGCTCGAACAGCGAGGCGGCGGCCGATACGGCCGTCTCGAACCGCTCGGCCTCGCCCGGTCCGCTGCGGACGCAGGCGTCGAGCAGCACGATCGTGCGGGGAAGCGCTTCGCGCTCGAACTCCTTGGACTTCCACTGGCCGGTCTTGGCCGTCGCTCCCCAATGGATGCGCGAGAGGCGGTCGCCCGGGATGAACTCGCGGATGCCGTTGATCTGCGTCGTCTCGCGCGAGGAGCGCGGCGCCGCCGAGTGGGAAAAATGCCCCTTGGCTCCGCGGCTGACGCGGTCCCAGCCCGGCACCGCGATCGTGCGCGGACGGACGGAGAAGCTCATCTCCTCCTCGAAGCTGCCTTCATGCTCGAGGAAGCCGAAGACGTCCTTGGTCGTGCAAAGCGTCGGCAGGAAGCGGTAGACGCCCCGCCGCAGCGGCGGCGTCTCGAAGTCGGCGGCGCCGCTGCGGCGCATGCCCGGCACGAAGCTGACCTCGAACGGAATCGTCTCTCCGCCGTTGCGTTCGAGACGCTCCTGCACGAGCACATAAGGAACGGGATAATAGCCGGGCAGCCGCAGCTGCATCTCTACGCGCAGGCTGTCGCCCGCCGCGAGCACCCGGCTGTCGGCGCTGCCCGCGGCCATGCCTGCCGGAGCGGTCGCGGCGATCCGGCGCGAGCCCGATATGCGGCGGATGCCGCTCCAATAACCGAGGATCAGATAAAGGATGAGGCCATTGAAGATGCAGAACAGCATGACCGCGGTCTTGCCGCCCTGAAACAGCATGTACAGCAGGCTGCTGACGTAAAGCGAGGCCATCAGCCCCCAGCGGCGCCGCGCTCGGACGGAGCGTCGATCCGTGGCCGGCCGTCGCATGCTCATCGCTCCAGACGGACCGGAGCCTTGGTCCGCTCGATGACATCCTGGACGACCGTCTCGGGACGCGTCCCCCGCAGACGGGCAGAAGGCTGCAGCAGCAGCCGGTGGGAGAGCACATGGGGCGAAAGCTGCTTGACGTCGTCGGGAATGACGTATTCCCGCTGCTCGACGAGCGCCCGCGCTTTGGCCGCGCGCATGAGCGCTACGGCCGCGCGCGGGCTGGCGCCGAGCTGCACGCCTTCATGCTCGCGCGTGCCGCGCACGATGCGCACGAGATAGTCGGCGACGGCTTCGTCGGCATGGATCCGCTCCGCCTGCTGCTGCAGGGCGATGATGTCGGCGATCGAGGCGACGCGCTCCAGCGCGTCTGCCGGATGGCCGCTCTGGCGCCCCAGCACCATCCGCTTTTCGTCCGCCTCGCCGGGATAGCCGAGCGACAGCTTCATCATGAAGCGGTCCATCTGCGCCTCGGGCAGCAAATAGGTGCCTTCGAACTCGATCGGATTCTGGGTGGCGATCAGGATGAACGGCGCGGGAAGCGCGTGCGTCTCGCCGTCGACCGTCACGCTGTTCTCCTCCATCGCCTCGAGCAGCGCGGACTGGGTCTTGGTGGTGGCGCGGTTGATCTCGTCGGCGAGCACGAGATGGGACATGATCGGACCGGGACGGAAAATGAATTGTTCTTCGCGGGGATGATAGATCGTGAGGCCGGTGATATCGGTAGGCAGCAGGTCCGGATTGCATTGGATGCGCCGGAAATCGCCGCCGATGGAACGGGCAAGAGCTTTGACCAGCTGGGTTTTGCCGGTGCCGGGAACGTCCTCCAGCAGCAGATGGCCGCCGGCGAGAAGCGCGATCAGAACAAGCTCGATCTCCCGCTCCTTGCCGAGGATGACGGATTCCAGGTTGCTGCGGATGGACGAGCACAGCCGCGTATGAGGGGCATAGACTTCCAAGTCGACAACTCCTTCCCGAATTCTACATCGAGTGAGCCAGCGCCATGGGACGCTGGTCTCATTAGTTTACAGGAACCGGGATGCCTCAACAACATTTCCCAGTCCGCTCGCATCGCAAAAAAAATTGGAGAATCCTCCAGGAGGAGGATTCTCCAATCAACGAGCGGAACGGCCAAAAGGTTTCACCCTTTGGGACGAACGATGAGCGCGGCGAGGAACGAAAAGATGATCGCGGCGCTTATGCCCGCGCTCGTCACCTTGAAGATGCCGGAGATGACGCCGATCCAGCCGGTATCATGCAGCTCCGTCAGCGCCCCGTGCACGAGCGAGTTGCCGAAGCTGGTAATCGGCACCGTCACCCCCGCGCCGGCGAACTTGATGAGCGGCTCGTACCAGCCGAGCCCGTCGACGATCGCGCCGAGCACGACGAGCAGCGACATCGTATGCGCCGGAGTCAGCTTCACGACGTCGAACAGCAGCTGCCCGAATACGCAGATCGCCCCTCCGATGACAAACGCCCACAGATAGATCATGGCTTCACCTCGTTTCTTTCGATGGATACGGCATGCGCGATGCACGGGATGCTCTCACCCTGCTGAAACGACAGCGGCGACAGCAGCGCGCCGGTCGCGACGACCAGGATCCGCCTCAGCTCGCCTTTCTCGATCCGCTTGAGCAGATGGCCGTAGGTGACGACAGCGGAGCAGGCGCAGCCGCTGCCGCCGGCCTGGACCTTTTGACGGTCGACATCGTACACCATGAGCCCGCAGTCGGCGAACACCGTCTCCTCCATCGGGACGCCGCCGCGCTTGAGCAGATCGGTCGCGATCCGGTGGCCGACCGTCGCCAGGTCGCCGGTGACGATCATGTCGTAGTCGCCGGGCGAGCGGCCCGTGTCGGTCAGATGCGCCTGGATCGTATCGACGGCCGCCGGCGCCATCGCCGCTCCCATGTTGAACGGATCCTTGACGCCGAGATCGACGATGCGGCCGATCGTCGCGCATTCGACGACCGGCCCGCTGCCTGCCGGAGCGACGATCGCCGCGCCCGCTCCCGTGATCGTGTACTGGGCGGTCGGCGGCTTTTGCGAGCCGTACTCGGTTGGATAGCGGAACTGCTTCTCGGCCGTGCAGTTATGGCTGCAGGTGCCGGCGAGCACATGGGTGCCGTTGCCCGAATTGACGATCATGGAGGCGATCGCCAGCGACTCCATCGAGGTCGAGCAGGCGCCGAAGACGCCAAGATACGGCACGCCGAGCGTGCGCGCCGCGAACGTGTTGCTGATGATCTGGTTCATCAGATCGCCGCCGACGTAGAATTCCAACTCGTCCTTGGCGATTCCCGATTTTTTGATCGCCAGGTCGGAGGCTTGCTCGAGCAGCAGCCGCTCGGCTTTCTCCCAGCTTTTCTGCTGCAGGTCGAGCTCCGGATGGACGAGATCGAAGTCGGCCGCGAGCGGCCCGTCGCCCTCGTCCGGACCGACGACCGTCGCCGTGCCGATGATGACCGGCCGGTTCTCGAACCACCAGGTCTGCTTGCCTTTTTTCATCTCACTGCCCCCCCGTGCCGAGGATCAGATGCGCGATGCCGACAAAAAAAGCCGCTACGGTGCCGAATACGATGACCGAGCCCGCCAGCTTGAACATATTGGCGCCGACGCCGAGCACGAGCCCCTCGCTCCGATGCTCCAGCGCGGCGGAGCACATCGAGTTGGCGAAGCCCGTCACCGGCACGGCCGTCCCCGCTCCCGCCCACTGGGCGATCTTGTCGTAGACGCCGAGGCAGGTCAGGATGATCGACAGCAGAATCATGACCGCGACCGTCGGGTTCGCCGCCTTTTCCGCATCGAAGCCGAAGGCATGCATGAAAAATTCTTGGACGCCCTGTCCGATCAGGCAGATGAAGCCGCCGACGAGGAACGCGCGAATGCAGTTGCCGAGCACGGAGCGCGCCGGCTCCCGGTTTTTCGCGAATGCCTTGTACTCCTTGGGAGACATCGTCATTTTTTTATAGTCCTCGCCTTTAACGCTGTTGCCTGGCATGTCGAATCCCCCTGTCTGGCCGCTGGATCGGCACGCGGTCCACCGCGGCGATCGGCCCATGGTCTGGGATTAGTATGAGCGTTGGCGGCCGACCTTATCCTATCGCTCGTCCCCGAAAACCTTCCGCTCGTCAGGCGCGGCGGCTCAGGAGAGGCTAACAAAAGCCGCCCCTCCCTCATGTCCGCAAGGCGGCCGGCGACCGCAGCAAGCATTAGAAGAGCTGCATCTTCAACCGCATCACCGCTTTACATTCGCATAGAACAGCCTGTCCGCCGTTTACGAAAAGCTCCAGATGCGCTATAGTACGTGTCAGGCCGTTTTATAACCTTACATCTTATGTCATGACAGGCATGTCAGAAAGAAGGGCTTTATCCATGATTCCTCATTCCTCGCCTGCCGGACGCCGTCCGACATGGCTTGCCGTCGCCGGCATCCTGCTCATCGCCGCCAACATGCGCGCAGCGATCACCTCGGTCGGTCCGCTGCTCGACCGGATCGCGACGGATTATCGCCTGAGCAGCGAGATGTCCGGCTTGCTTACCTCGCTGCCGCTGCTCGCCTTCGGAGCGATGTCGCTGCTGGCTCCCCGCCTGGCCGAAAAGCTCGGCTCCGAGCGCTCGCTGCTGTACGGCTTGGCGCTGCTGCTCGCCGGCATGCTGATCCGCGCGCTCCCTGGAACGGAGGCGCTGTTCGCGGGCACCGCGCTGCTCGGGCTCGCGATCGCCGTCAGCAACGTGCTGCTGCCGAGCCTCATCAAGCGCGACTTCCCGGGACAGATCGGCCTGCTGACCGGCTCCTACTCCGTGACGATGAGCGTCTTCGCGGCGATCGCTTCCGGCGCGTCGGTGCCGCTCGCCGCGCTGCCGGGCTGGGACTGGAGCCGCTCGCTGCTGCTCTGGGCGCTGCTCGCCGCGCTGGCGTTCGCGGTCTGGCTGCCGGTCAGCCTGAGCTCCAAGCGCGTGACTGCCGCCGCGCCGGCCCAGTCTCCGGCGCGCATGCTGCGCTCGCCGCTCGCCTGGCGGATCACGCTGTACATGGGTCTGCAGTCGCTCACGTTCTATGCGACGATCACCTGGCTGCCCGTGCTGTTTCACGAGCGCGGCTTCAGCGCGGCGTCGGCGGGCTGGCTGCTGTCGCTGATGCAGCTGGTCAGTCTGCCTACCTCCTTCTTCGTTCCCGTCTGGGCGAGCCGGATGCGCTCCCAGGTGCCTCTCGTCGGCATTGCCGGCGCCCTTTCGTTGAGCGGATATGCCGGGCTGCTTTGGGGCTCGGCGTCGATGTCGCTGCTCTGGATCACGCTGCTCGGCTTGAGCCAAGGCGCCACGATTTCGCTGGCGCTGACGTTTTTCGGCCTTCGCACGCGCACGGCGGCAGAAGCCGCCCGCCTGTCGGGCATGGCTCAGTCGATCGGCTATTTTCTTGCCGCTTTCGGCCCGGTGCTGCTCGGCACGCTCCATGACCGGACCGGCTCGTGGAATCCGGTGCTGGCCGTGCTGCTGCTCGTCTCCGTCGTTGTCGTCGCCCTAGGCCTCGGCGCCGGCCGGCCGGGCACGATCAGCGAGCCGCATGGCGGCGCGAGCGGGCTGCGCTCGCCGGCCGGCGGCAAGCTGACCGGACCTGCCCGCTGACAAACGGGCGGCTGAAGGCCCGCTGATAGCCCGCTGACGGCCCGCCAGACGGGCGGCTCGGCTTTTCAACCTGAATTCGCTCTCCCCCAAGCCTCGGTCCTTGCTCAGGACCGGGGCTTTTTTTGCCTTCATTTTCCTGTATTAGGATCTTCTAAGAAGGATACCCAGGCTCGTCCTCCGATGCTACAATCGGCCCACAACGCATAAGGAGGCGCTCCAACATGAACCATCACCACCATCCGATGCTTCGCCGTCTGCTTGTCGTCACGGCCGCCGCGACGCTTGTCGCCGGACTCTCGCTGCCCTCTACGGCCGCCGCCAGCACCGCCGCAGTATCGTCCGTCTCGACATCGGCGGCAAGCGCTTCGGCTGACGATGCAGCCGCATCCGTCTCGGCCAGCTCGAAAGCCGACCGCATCATCGCCTTCGCCCAGTCGCTGCGAGGCAAGGTCAAGTACGTCTATGGCGCGAACCAGCCGTCCCGGCTTGTTTTCGACTGCTCCTCGTTTACGAAATATGTGTTTGCTTCCGAAGGCGTCAGCCTGAAATGGGGTTCGACGGCGCAAAGCAAGCAAGGCGTCAAGGTCGGCAAGGACAGCCTTCGCAAAGGCGATCTGATGTTCTTCCGCAGCAGCAGCGGCTCTTCCTCGAAGATCAGCCATGTGGGCATCTACATAGGCGACGGCAAGTTCATCCATAATACGATCGGCTCCAATGTGAACGGCGTCGTCATCAGCAGCTTCAACAGCACCTATCAGAAACGATTCGTCTCCGCCGCGCGCGTGCTATAGCGAGCGCCATCTCCCTAAACGCCCCTCGTTCCGGCCGTTCCACGGCCTGGATCGAGGGGCGTTTCCGTTGGTTTTCACATGCTTCCATTCGCTTCCGTTCGCTTCCGTCCGCTTCGGACTTCCAGCTTTGATCGGAGACTCGTCGCCGATTCATCGTTCGGATTTTGGTCATTTTATTCGATGGAACCTATACATTCTCTCTTCCAAACTACTGATAGGCGAATGATTTTTATCCCCATCGTTGACACATCCGCTTTCCTGAGCTACGATATCAACTGTCGCCGATAGGCGCGTTCGTATATCCTCGGGAATCGGCCCGAGGGTCTCTACAAGGAACCGTAAATTCCTGGCTACGAACGGGTTGCTTTTCGCATACCCGTTTGCAGCCGGGAATTTTTGCGTCCAAAGGAGAATGAAGGTCATGGGAAAATATGATGTCATCGTCGTCGGAGCCGGTCCGGCCGGAATCTTCGCCTGCTACGAGCTCACGCTCAAAGCGCCGCAGCTGAAGGTGCTGCTCGTCGACAAGGGCCACTCGATCGACCGCCGCAGCTGTCCAATTCTCGAAGAGAAGATCCAGCTCTGTCCTCCGCCCGCGGGCAAGAAGGAATTCGCCGGCTGCCTGCCGGCCTGCTCGATCACCGCCGGCTTCGGCGGCGCCGGCGCGTACAGCGACGGCAAGTTCAACATCACGACCGAATTCGGCGGCTGGCTGACGGACTATCTGCCTCCTTCTCAAGTGCTGGAGCTCATCCGCTACGTCGACCGCATCAACCTCGAGCACGGAGCGACGACGGCAATCACCGATCCGACGACCGATACGATCCGCGACATCGAGCAGCGCGGCTACGCCGCCGGCCTCAAGCTGCTGCGCGCCGAGGTGCGCCATCTGGGCACGGAGCAGAACCTCGCGATTCTGAAGTCGATCTTCGACTACTTGCAGACGCGCGTCGACATGCGCTTCAAGACCGAGGTCGAGGATCTCGTCACCGTCAAGGAGAACGGCGCGCACCGCGTGACCGGCATTACGATCCGCGGCGGCGAGACGCATGAAGCCGACGTCGTCATGGTCGCCCCAGGCCGCGACGGCTCCGCCTGGCTGACCGAGGTGCTGAAGCGCCGACGCCTCAAGATGCACAACAACCAGGTCGACGTCGGCGTGCGCGTAGAGACGAGCGACGTCGTCATGCGCGAGATCAACGAGCATCTGTACGAGGGCAAGTTCATCTACAACACTTCCGTCGGCACGCGCGTGCGCACGTTCTGCAGCAATCCGTCCGGCCACGTCGTCGTCGAGAACCACAGCGGCGTCATGGCGGCCAACGGCCACTCCTACAAGGATCCGGCGCTCGGCTCGTCCAACACGAACTTCGCGCTGCTCGTCTCGCACCGCTTCACCGAGCCGTTCGACAAGCCGAACGAGTACGCGCGCGAGATCTGCCAGCGGGCCAACGACCTGTCGAGCGGCGGCGTCATCGTGCAGAAGTACGGCGACATCCTGCGCGGACGGCGATCCACCGCGAGCCGCATCCGCGAGGGCTTCCTGGAGCCGACGCTGCATGAGGCGGTGCCGGGCGATCTCGGCCTCGTGCTGCCCTACAACACGATGCGCAGCCTGATCGAGATGGTCGAGGCGCTGGAAAAGGTGACGCCGGGCATCGCGTCCGAGCATACGCTGTTCTACGGCGTCGAAGCGAAGTTCTACTCCGCCCGTCCGAAGCTCACGAACGACCTGGAGACGGAGATTTCCGGCCTGTACTGCGGCGGCGACGGAGCCGGCATCACGCGCGGCCTCGCCCAGGCCGGCGCGGCCGGCGTCTGGATCGCACGCGCCATGCTGCGCCGGACGAGCGGCTCCGCTGCCGGAGCGGAGGCGGCTCTGCCGACGCTCTGACGGCGCTGCTGGCGGACGATTACATTCGGGGGGACCAACATTCGGCGGACGACCAGAAAGCGGGACCGGAGCGAGACCGCTCGGCGGCGCGGGCACCGAAACCGGCATTCGCTTCGCGGCGCGGGCACCGAAACCGGCATTCGCTTCGCGGCGCGGGGACTCGAAACCGGTATTCGCTTCGCGGAGCGGCACCGAAACCGGCATTCGCTTCGCGGCGCGGGGACTCGTTCCGATCTCCCTGGAGCCCAGATTCCTTTGATTCTATTTTTCCGAAACGGAAGGAATCCGGCCTCCAAGGGAACCGCTGACGCTTCTCCACGAGCCCCCGTCCGCTTCGCATCCGGTTTCAACCTCGCTGACGGCTTGATCGCCTCGCCTGAGGCCATTGCAATTTCTATCGTCTCCGGCTGAACGCGGAGTACGATCAGGCCAATCAAGCAGAGCGGGCCGCTGCCGTTCGGAGAAGCGTCAGCGGTCTTTTGCTACGCCAATCCCGCCTCAGCGCCCCCACCAGTGGTACTTTTACCACTAACGGGCGCCTTTTCCGCCGCAGCGCTTCCACCAGTGGTATTTTTACCACTGACGTGCAGGCTCCCCGGCACGCGGGGCCAAGGCTACCCATAATGTCAAAAAAGGCCGCTCCCGGACTTCCGGGAACGGCCTTTTCAATCATGTGCGTTTAGAATGCAGCGACGATCGCGCCTTTGTACGTCTCGTCGATGAAGGTTTTCACTTCTTCGCTGTTGAGCGCCTTGGCCAGCTTCTGGATCGCCTCGGAGTCCTTGTTATCCGGACGGGCGACGAGGATGTTGGCGTACGGGGAGTCCTTGCTCTCGATGAAGAGGGCGTCCGCCGTCGGGTTCAGGTCGGCTTCGAGCGCATAGTTCGTGTTGATGACGGCCAGATCGACTTCGCCGAGCACGCGCGGCAGCGTCGCGGCTTCCAGCTCCTTGAACTTGAGGTTCTTCGCGTTCTCGGTCACGTCCTTCACCGTCGCGGCGATGCCGACGCCTTCCTTGAGCGTGATCAGGCCGTTCTCGGCCAGCAGCGCCAGCGCGCGGCCGCCGTTCGTCGCGTCGTTCGGGATCGCTACGGTCGCGCCGTCCTGAAGCTCGTCGACGGACTTGATCTTGTCGGAGTAGGCGCCCATCGGCTCGACATGCACGTTCACGACCTTCACGAGGTCATAGCCGCGCTCTTTGTTCTGATCGTCGAGGTAAGGCACATGCTGGAAGAAGTTCGCGTCGAGCTGCTTCTCGTACAGCTGCACGTTCGGCTGCACGTAGTCGGTGAACTCCTTCACGACGAGGTCGACGCCTTCCTTGGCCAGCTGATCCTTGACGTGGTTCAGGATCTCGGCATGCGGAACCGCGGTCGCTCCGACGGTCAGCGTGACCGGCTCGGCAGCCGCGCCGCCGCTGTTCGCAGCGTTGTCAGCCGGAGCGTTGTTGCCTTCGTTTTTTGCGCCGCAAGCGGCGAGCGATACGGCCAGCGCCGCGACGGTGATTCCTTTGAGCCATTTGTTCATGGTTAACCCTCCTGTAGGTTCTCTCTATAATAAAAATCGTATAGCTAGGTTCACTTGCGGCTGATCTTGCGCACCAGCCAGTCGCCGAGCATCTGCAGCAGCTGGACCAAAAGGATGAGCACGACGACCGCGACGATCATGACCTCGGTCTGATACCTCTGGTAGCCGTAGCGGATCGCCAGATCCCCGAGTCCGCCGCCGCCGACGACGCCCGCCATCGCGGTGTACGAGACGAGCGTAATCGCCGTCACGGTGACGGCCGCCAGCAGGCCGGGCCGGGATTCGCGCAGCAGCACCCGCCGCACGATGTCCCATTTGGACGCGCCCATCGCCTGGGCGGCCTCGATGATGCCGCGGTCGATCTCGCGCAGCGCCGTCTCGACGAGCCGGCCGAAAAACGGCGCCGCGCCGATGACGAGCGGCGGAATCGTGCCGGCGACGCCGATCGTCGTGCCGGCGATCTCCTTGGTGAGCGGCATGACGGCGATCATCAGGATGATGAACGGCACCGAGCGCAGAATATTGACGACGAGGGACAAGAACGAGTAGACGACCGGAAGATAGAGAAGCTGGCGGCTGGACGTCAGATAGAGCAGGACGCCGATGACGAGGCCGAGCGCGATCGTGAACACGAGCGACAGGCCGAGCATCGACAAGGTGTCCTGCGTGGCGGTCCAGATCTCGGCCGGATCGATGCGGCTCCAGTCCATCCCGGTAGAGCGCAGCGCGCTGAGGTTCTCGCTCATGGCAGCACCTCCGCGTCGATGCCGCTGCTCCGCAGGGAGGCGATCGCCCCGTCGATGTCGGACGGGCTGCCGCTCAGCTCGACGAGCAGCTGGCCGTACGGCGTATGCTTCATCCGCGACACCGTTCCTTGCAGGATGGCGCATTGGACCGCGCTGTCTTTGACCGCCTCGAACAGCACCGGCTCATACGTCTCCTCGCCGACGAAGTGCAGCCGCACCAGCTTCGATCCGGCCCGCCGCGGCAGCGGAGCGCCGCCCTCGAGCTCGGACAGCTCGTCCGCGAACTGCTTGGTCACGCCATGCGCAGGACGCAGGAACACGTCCAGCACCGGCCCTTCCTCGACGACGCGTCCGGCGTCCATGACGGCGACGCGGTCGCAGATCGAGCGGATGACCTGCATCTCATGAGTGATGAGTATAATCGTCAGCCCCAGCTTCTCGTTGATGCTCAGCAGCAGCGAGAGGATCGAGCTCGTCGTCTGCGGGTCGAGCGCCGAGGTCGCCTCGTCGCACAGCAGCACGGCCGGCTCGGCCGCCAGCGCCCGCGCGATGCCGACGCGCTGCTTCTGCCCGCCGGACAGCTGCGCCGGATATTTGTCTCCGTGCGCCTGCAGCCCGACGAGCTCCAGCAGCTCGTCCACGCGCGCCGCCTGCCTGCGCTTGCTTTGGCCCGCCAGCACGAGCGGGAACGCGATGTTCTCGCGCACCGTGGCGCTCGTCAGCAGGTTGAAATGCTGGAAGATCATGCCGATCCGCCGGCGCTCCGCCTGCAGCTCGCGCTCCTTGAGCGATGTCAGCTCCCGGCCGCCGAACAGCACCTTGCCGGAGCTCGGACGCTCCAGCAGGTTCATGCAGCGGATCAGCGAGCTCTTGCCCGCGCCGGAATGGCCGATGATGCCGTAGATTTCTCCCGGCTCCACCTTGAGCGAGACGTCCTTGACAGCGTCGACCGTGCCTCCGCGTCCCTTGTAGATCTTGGTGACATGCTGCAACTCGATCAGGTTAATCCCTCCTGCACAACACCGCCCGTCAATATTCCTACAAAACCAAGTGATTTAAGTGGTATTATAGAGTCTGACCTATCATTTGTCTATAGCGGCTTGCATGAATTTTAGATTGCGAAAGGAACCGAAAAAGCATACCCCGGTTACCAAACAACTTATTTTAAAGGTACCCGAAAATGGTGTCAATGCACCTCATCACCGCGAGAATGCAAGAAACGAAGGGCTTGCGCCCGAGCGCCCGCTCCTCGATGATAAAAGAAACGAACCGATCTCTACAGCTGGAGGTGCTTGGTTGATCTACTTCATTAAAGCCATCTATAGCTTCCTGCTGCCGCCCGGCCTGTTCCTGCTGCTGCTCGGCGCCGCCTCGTGGCGCATGCTCCGGCGAGACCGCCGCTGGGCGATGCTGCCGCTCGCGGCGCTGCTGCTGCTCTATGCGCTGTCCTCGCCGTGGGCGGCCGACGGGCTCGCCCGCAGCCTCGAGCAGCGGTATCCGCAGCCCGCCCTGAACGAGACGGCGAGCGACGTCATCGTCGTGCTCGGAGCGGGCGCCGTGCCGGACACGCCGGATGTCGGCGGCCTCGGCAACATGTCCGCCACCGCCGAGGCGCGGCTGCTCGCCGCGGTCCGGCTGTCGCGCTCGACCGGGCTGCCGGTGCTGTTCAGCGGCGGCCAGGTGTACCCGGACAGCGGCAACGAGGCGGACATCGCCGGCCGCCAGCTGCGGGAGCTCGGCTTGCCCCCGGACCGCATCCTGCTGGAGAACCGCTCGCTCAATACGGAGCAGAATGCGCGGCTGACGCGCCGCCTCCTGTACGAGCGCGGCCTGAGCCGGCCGATGCTGCTGACGAGCGCGCTCCATCTGCCCCGCGCCCTGGAGCAGTTCCGCAAGGCCGGCCTCGAGCCTCTTCCCTATCCGGTCGATTATGCGGCTCCGGTCCAGCCTCGCTGGTACTGGAGCAAGCTGCTGCCCTCCGGCGCCGCGCTCGCGCTCAGCCAGGCGGCGCTCAAGGAGCATCTCGGCCTGGCCGCGCTTAAGCTCGGCCTGTGACGCCTCCCGCATCCGGGAACATTTCCCTCCTTCGGCGCAACTTTTCCAGTCCGGGCGCGTTCTTAGTTACGGGAGCCTCACGGGGAATCACCCTGCATGCAGGATGCGAAAAGGAGTCGTTCACGTTCATGAAATGGTGGAAAAGCCTGGCCCTGCTCAGCCTTGCCGCCGCGCCGCTCTACGGAGCCGCCGGCGAAGCGAGCGCCGAGCCGGGAGTCAACACGATCACGCTGACCAAAGGAAGCAAGCAGATGGACAAGGACGGCGCGGCGATTACGGCGGTGCAGCCGCTGACGATCAAGAACGACGTCAGCTATGCGGCGTTCAGCACGCTCGCCCAGCTGTACGGCTACAAGACGTCCTACGACGCCAAGGCCAAGGAATCGATCGCCAAGACGCCGAGCGGCGAGATCCGCTTCCGGATGAATACGAAGGACATCTGGGTCGACGGGACCAAATGGACCGGCGAGGCGGCGAGCTACTCCGAAAAAGGCTCGCTCATGATTCCGATCCGCACCTGGGCCAAGATCAGCGGCAGCAGCATCAGCTTCAGCGGCAAGCAGATCCTGCTCCGCTGGACGGAGCAGCAGGCGCCGACCGCAGGCTTCCAGGTGCAGCCTGCCGTCATCTATGCCGGCGATCCGGTGACCTACGTCGACCAGTACGCCTCGCCGTCCGGAGCGCCGCTGCTGAATGAAGAATGGACGGGACGCCAGGACGTCTTCGTCGAGCCGGGCACGTATACGGTGACTCGGCGCGCGCAGGATGCGGACGGCAACTGGAGCGAGCCGTTCACCGTCACGGTGCAGGTGCTCGCGGTCAACCAGCCGCCGGTCGCCGACTTCACGACCGACAAGCCGGTCTACCGCCAAGGCGAGAAGATTGCCTACACGGATCTGAGCAGCGACGACAACAACGCGATTGATCCCGCCAAGACGAAGTGGACGGGCAAGCAGGACGCCTTCTTCTCGCCCGGAGACCATACGGTCACGCTCTCCGTCACCGATGCGCAGGGACTGACGTCGACCGTCAGCAAAACGATCTCCGTCACCGACGAGATCCTCTACACGGAGAATGAATTCGGCCTGCTGTTCGCTCAGCCGGGCGAGAAGATCCGCGTCGACGGCGATCAGGTGCTGAACATCCCGACGCGCAGCTACGACTTCGACTCCGAGCCGTCCAAGATGATCCGCAGCAACAGTCCGGAGATCTGGAACGAGGAAGGCATCGTCTTCGACGACCAGTTCGACGGCAAGGTGCGGCTGCTGTTCCACAACAAGAACAACATGTCCGGCAACGTGCGCATGTATCTGGCCGTCACCAACGAGGGCTACCAGACGGCGCGCTTCGGCGTCGGCGCGACCGGCACCGGCGGCCCCGACCCGTCCGAGATCCGCACCGGCAAGCTGTCGACGATCCGCTATCTGACCGCCGTCAACGCCAATGGACCGCAGACGTACACGGACATCAAGGCGGGCGAGACGAAGCTCGTGCTGAACGAAATCTCGCAAAATGCGATCAAGCCGGGCATGGTGTACTCCGCCTACGCGGACGTCACCGCCGACCGCACGCTGCGCTTCCGCGTCGTCGTCGTGCGGGACGGCCGCGAGCCGATCGCCGCGCTCGACCAGCTCTCGCTGCTGCCGGCGGACGGCACCCACACGCGCGGCTCGTTCAACAACACGACGCGCGACATCCACATCGACGGCATGCTCGGCGAAGGCGGCAAGGCGGAGCGCGTCGTGCTCGGCGACAACAAGCTCGATCCGTACCTCGACGGCTACGACAACTCCGACGGCTCGCTGCAGCTCAACCGGGGCAACTTCGGCGTGCTGTACAAAATGACGGTCACGCTCGCCCCGCGCACGGTCATCTACCTCAATCCGCGCGGCGGCCTGTATGCGGGAGCGTTCATCGTCAACGGCCAGATCGTGCCGGTGACGAACAACGAGCAGCTCAAGAACTCCAGCGAGGCGGCCGTGCTGCACCGCTCCGGCGACAGCCCGGAGACGGTCGAGCTCAAGTACATGATCGCCTCCGGCAGCAACCTGCCGATCACGATGGTGTTCCAGCCGATGCCTCCTCTCAAGAGCTAGAAGGGCAAGAAAGGAGCCTGACCGTTGACGCTGAAATGGCGGGACGAGTACGAGCCGGAGCATCCGGAGGATGTCCGCGCGAGCCGGCGGAAGAGATGGATTCGCGACGCCGTGCTGGGGCTTCTGCTGCTGGCCGTATGCGTCCTGGCGGCGAAGCATTTCTCCGCGCGCGTCTTCGAGCTGGACGGCACCCTCTACAAGCTGGAGTCGGCTGCCGGAGAGACGAGGCGGTACGCGCCGGTGACGGGCAGCGCGGCCGGAGCGGTCGTCGCAGCCGGCTCGGACACGGAGAGGGTCGTCACGGCCGGCGGCTACCAGTTCCGCATCGAGGAGCTCGTAGCCGAGGCGGGCAAGCCGCCTGCCATGGCCGACGCGGTGTTCCGCATCGCCTATCCCGGGGGCGAGGCTTACCGGGTCGAATGGTCGCAAGGGCTGCTGTTTGCTTATGACGCCGAGGGAGAGTTCTATGCCGGCGCGGCCGCCTATGCGAACGGAGCTCCCGTCGGCGGCGGCACCGTTCCGGAGCGGTTCCATCCTGCTGCCGTCTTGACGGCAGCCTACCCGGACTTTCAGGAAAGCCGCGGCCAGCCGATCCCGTTCGGCCTCGCCGTGCTGCTGTTCGTTCTCGGCTGGGGCCTGCTGCGCTTCGAGCGGGTGCGGAGTACGTTCTACTGGCTCTCCCTCGACTGGCTGCGCCGGGAAGACCCCGATCCGGAGTCCGGCGAGTTGGGCTACTACAAGCTGCCCGGCATCATCTTCCTGGTCGGCGGCGCCCTGCTCGGAATGTCCTCGCTGTAGGGAGGAATCGGGTTCCGCAATGATCGCAATAGAAAGGGACGAAACGGCGCCTGCGCCGTTTCGTCCCTTTTTCGTCCCTGCCTCTCTCCAAGCGCTCGTCCAAGCGGACGGAACGATCGGCGGCGTGCCGGATTACGGCGCGCGCAGCGCCTGCTCCTTGCCGCCGATCGTCTGCTCGTAGCGGGCGATCTTGTCGTCGAGCCGCCGGAGCGTGCTCGTCATGTCGTCGATCTTCTCCGCCAGCCGGCCGCGCTGCTCGACGAGCAGCGTCTTGCGCGCATCCAGCGTGCCGTCTCCCTGCTGGAACAGCGCCAGGTATTCGATCAGCATCTCGACCGGCAGGCCGGCTTTCTGCCGCATGCACTTGACGAAGTCGATCCATTTCAAGTCTTCTTCCCCATAGTCCCGAATCCCGCTGGCGCTTCGGCGCACCGGCGGAATCAAGCCGATGCGCTCGTAATAGCGGAGCGTATCCTGCGACAGCCCGAACCGCTCGCTCACTTCCGATATGGTCATCGGCATCACTGCGGGCCGACGACCGGATGCGGCACATAAGGCGCCTCGAGCGCAGCGGCTTCCTCCGGCGTCAGCTGGACCGACAGCGCGGCCACGGCCGTTTCGAGATGGGCGGCCTTCGTCGCGCCGACGATCGGAGCGGATACCGGCGACTGCTGCAGCAGCCAAGCGAGCGCGACCTGAGCGCGAGGAGCTTCCCGCTGCTCGGCGATGGCGGCGAGGCGATCGACGATCGCCTGATCGGCTTCGGCCATGCGGTCGTATTTCGACTTCTGCACCTGATCCGTCTCCGAGCGGAGCGTCGACTCCTCCCGGCCGCGCGTCAGCCGTCCGCCCGCGAGCGGGCTGTAAGGAATGACGCCGATGCCCTCCTCCCGGCATAGCGGCAGCATCTCTCGCTCCTCCTCGCGATAGATGAGGTTGTAATGGTTCTGCATGGAGACGAACTTCGTCCATCCCCGTTTCTCGGCCACATGCAGCGCCTTCTGGAACTGCCAGGCGAACATCGCGGAAGCGCCGATGTAGCGCGCCTTGCCTGCCTTGACGACGTCATGCAGAGCCTCCATCGTCTCCTCGATCGGCGTGTCGTAGTCCCAGCGGTGGATCTGGTACAAGTCCACATAGTCCGTGCCCAGCCGGCTCAGGCTCTTGTCGATCTCGCTCAGGATCGCCTTGCGGGACAGCCCGGCCCCGTTCGGACCGTCGTGCATGCGGAAATGCACCTTCGTCGCGATCACGACCTCATCCCGGTTCGCGTAATCCCGCAGCGCGCGTCCGAGATATTCCTCGCTCGTGCCGGCCGAGTAGACATTCGCCGTGTCGAAGAAGTTGATGCCGAGCTCCAGCGCCTGCCGGATCACTTCCCGGCTCCGCTCCTCGTCCAGCACCCACGGATGCGTCCAGCGCGTCGCGTCGCCGAAGCCCATGCAGCCCAAGCAGATCCGCGAGACGTCCAATCCGGTCTTTCCCAGCTTCACGTAGTCCATTCGTTGCAGCGCTCCTTCGGATTCATAGTGGCCAGCCTATGGAAAGTCTACCTCCTGGAGTCCTCTCCAAGTCAAGCCTTGCCGCGTCGAAATTATGTGAAACGGCAAAAAGCCGTCCCGCCAGCGATGGCGGAAACGGCCTTTAGCCCTTCTTGAAGCCGCGATCAGACCGCAGCGGGCTGATCCTGATTCAGATACACCGTCTTGCCCGTACGGGCCGACTCGTAGATTGCCTCGAGGATCTCGGTCACGACGAGCGCCTGCTCCGGCAGTACGACAGGGTCTTTGTCCTGCAGGATCGCGTCGATCCAAGCCGCGCACTCGACGTCGATGTCGCGCGCGCTGCTGCCGCTGTAGAACGCGACGCCGCCGGCGTTCAGGTCGATTTCCTTGACGAACAGGCGGCTGTTCTCCTCGCCGTTGATGCGCAGGCCGCCCTTCATGTCCGCGCCGCCCTCCGTGCCGCTGAGCGAGCATTTGGCCTCGTCGATGTCCAGCGTGTTGAGCGCCCAGCTCGCCTCGAGCGTGATCGTCGCGCCGTTCTCCATCTTGATGAAGCCCATCGCGGAGTCCTCGACCGTGAACTTGGCCGGGTCCCATGGTCCCCAGGCGTTGGCCGCGTTCTCCTTGGAGCCGAGCTTGTGGTACACCGAGCCCGTCACGGACACCGGCTTGTAGTTGTCCATCATCCACAGCGTCAGGTCGAGCGCATGCGTGCCGATGTCGATGAGCGGACCTCCGCCCTGCTTCTCCTCGTCGAGGAAGACGCCCCAGGTCGGCACCGCGCGGCGGCGGATCGCATGGGCGCGGGCATAGTAGATGTCGCCCAGCTCCCCTGCCTCGCACACCTTTTTGAGATGCTGGCTGTCGCTGCGGAAGCGGTTGTTGTAGCCGATCGTCAGCTTTTTGCCGGTACGCTTCGCGGCGTCCAGCATCGCGCGGGCTTCCGCCGCCGTCTTGGCCATCGGCTTCTCGCACATGACATGCTTGCCCGCCTCGAGCGAGGCGATCGAGATCGGCGCATGAGAGTCGTTCGGCGTGCAGACGTGGATGACGTCGAGGCTTCCGTCCTTGAGCAGCTCGCGGTAGTCGGCGTAGACGCCGGCTCCCTCGATGCCGTACTTCTCCGCGGCGTCGCGGGCTTTGTCCACCTCGATATCACAGAAAGCGGCGAGCACGACGTGCTTGTTCTGGCTGAGCGCGGGCAAGTGCTTGCCGTTTGCGATGCCGCCACAGCCGATGATGCCGACTCGGAGCGTTTGGGTCATGTCAGAGTTCCTCCCGGTTCGATAATCTCGGACTTCGCGTCCATGCCTCTACTGTAGCACAGCACAACAAGCGCGGGGACTATCGGAATCGGACATCGAGGGTGCGAAATCGCGACAACATGCAAAGGCACGAGCTCGCTCTCGCGGCGCGAGCGAATTTCTCTGGACGAAGAAAACGCCTCTTCTTCGGCCTTCGGCATTTTCGACAAAGCCGGGTAGAAATCGCCAGCGGCTCCTTCGACTGCCGCATTGCCAATCCCGCCGTGATGGAGTACGCTGAAAAAAACGGCTGGCTCCATCTCTTCAACCCAGCCTTGCCAGTATTTCGACAGCCTGAGCGGTTGGATTTCTTGCCCTTGAACGTCATTTGTTTAAACAGGAGGCACGAACATGTCTAACGCATGGAAGCCGAAAGGATATTCGAGCGTTTCCCCCTATTTGGTAGTGCCCAGCGCAGAGCGTGCAATCCATTTTTTGCAGGAAGCGTTCGACGCAAACGAGCTAAGACGTTTTTATAGGCCGGATGGTTCGATCATGCATGTCGAACTGCAGATCGAAGATACGGTTGTTATGCTTGGAGAAGCCACCCCTGCTTGGAGTGCAACGGTCGCTCAATTGCATCTTTATGTAGAGGATGTCAAAAGCGCTTATCAGCGTGCCGTTCATGCCGGCGGTAAATCAATCATGGAGCCGACCCGCAAAGAAGGAGATCCCGATCGACGTGCAGGAGTGAAGGATCCTGCCGGAAACACGTGGTGGATTGCCACGCAAGAGGAATCGTCCTAAGCCGCAGCGGACTTGTCCGCAGAGCTGAAATCGCAACAAAAAGCCAGCCCATGAGGCTGGCTTTTTTATCTCGACTGACCTTATGGCTGGAAATCCCCGCGCGAACCAGGCGGCCAGAAATCAGCCGTACGCCCGGCGCCGGAGCGCTCCGGCAGCTCCAGCTCCAGCTTCAGCCGGGCGCCGCCGGCTGCGGAGCGCTCCGCGCGCAGCGAGCCGCCATGCGCCTCAGCGAGCTGGCGCGCGATCGCGAGGCCAAGGCCCGAGGCGCCGTCCGGCGCCTGCGGCGAGCGCCGGCGAGAGCGATCCGCGCGGTAAAAGCGCTCGAACACGAACGGCAGCTCCTCCTCGGGGATGCCGCAGCCGTCATCCTCGACGATGAGCGCCAGCAAACGCTTGCTCTTTTCGGCCCGCAGCGCGATGGCCCCGCCCGGAGGCGTGTGCTTGACCGCGTTGTCGAGCAGGTTGTGCAGGATCTGCCCGATCCGGCCCGCATCGGCGACGACCGACCAGGCTTGCGGGACCGGCTCCAGCCGCAGCTCGATCCCCGCCGCGCCGCAGCGGGCCTCGAAGCTCGCCGCCGCTTCCGCGAGCAGCCGGCCCGCGGACTGGAGCGACGGCTCCAGCCGGAACTCCGGCCGCCCGTAGCCGCCGAGCTCCTCCAGCTCCTCGACCAGACGGCCCAGCCGCCTGACCTCCCCATAGCTGGCGGCCAGCCGCTCCGGCGTCGCCTCCCACACCCCGTCCTCCATCGCGCGAAGGGAGGCGCCGAGAGCGGCAAGCGGCGTGCGCAGCTCATGCGCGATGTTCTCGCTCATGCTGCGCCGCAGCCGCTCCTGCTCCTGCAGCCGGGCGGCCAGCCCGTTCATCGAGGCGGCGAGCTCCGCCAGCTCGGCCGGCCCGGCCGCCTGCACGCGGGCGGAATACGCGCCTCGCTCCATGTCGGCGGCGGCCTCCTTCATCCGCACGAGCGGCAGCTCCAGCCGGCCGGCCGCGGCATAAGCGATCGCTCCGGCGATCAGCACCGAGCCGAGCAGCGTCCAGAGCACCGACTCGGCGATCGCCCGCTCCAGATGGCCGCTCAGCGACGCCTCCGCCGCATGGCGCGCCAGCAGCAGCTCCCGCTCGTACATGGCGACATGCAGATGCAGCCCGGCCAGCACCGTTCCGGCGAACAGCAGCAGCACGAGCGCCGCGAAGCCGAGCAGCAGCAGCGTCAGCCGGCCGCGCAGGCTCCCGCTGCCGAGCGCGCGGGCGGCCGCCCCCCGGCGCAGCGCCCGCCAGCCGCTCCAGCGCGCCGGCCGGCCGCCGTCGCTTCGGCGGCCGCTCACGGCTCGCCCCCGAAGCGATAGCCCCGCCCGTACACCGTCTCGATGAACGGCGGCTCTCCGGCAGGAGGCTCCAGCTTCTGCCGGATGTTCTTGACATGCTGGTCGATCGTGCGGACGTCGCCCTCGTAATCCGGTCCGAGCGCAAGCTCCGCCAGCTCGTCGCGGGCGAACACGCGTCGCGGCCGCCGGGCGAGCGTCTGCAGCAGCCGCTGCTCCGCCGGCGTCAGGACGACCGTCCGGCCGGCGCAGCGCGCCTCGCCGGACAGCGCGTCCAGCTCCAGCAGGCCGCCGCGGAAGCTCAGCCGCTCCGCCAGCAGCGAGCCGGGATCGGCCCGCCTCAGAATCGCGCGGATGCGGGCGACGATCTCGCGCGGATCGAACGGCTTGACGACATAATCGTCCGCGCCGAGCGCCAGTCCGCGCAGCCGGCTTTCGGCCGAGGACTTGGCCGTCAGCATCAGCACCGGCACCGGGCTGAAGCGGCGGATGTCCCGGCACGCCTCCTCGCCGCTGCCGTCCGGCAGCATCAAATCGAGCACGACGAGATCGAACCGGCCCTCGCGGACATGACGAAGAGCCTCCGCGCCGCTCGCGGCCTCGGAGGTCTCATATCCTTCCCGCTGCAAATAGGAGGCGAGCGCCTCCCGGATCAGCGGCTCATCGTCGACGATCAGCACCGACGCCATCAGACGACGTCGTAGCCCTGCTCCTCGATCGCTTCCTTGATGGATTGCAGCGAGAGCTTCGCCTCGTCGAACTCGACCGTCACCTTGCCTGCGGACAGATCGACCTTGGCCGCTCCACCGGCTTCCTTGACGGCGGACTCGACCGAGCTTACGCAGTGGCCGCAGGACATGCCCTTCACTTGCAGCGTTTCGGTTTTCATCTCAACTTCTCCTTCGGCTCGGATCCGAGCAGGTAATAGGGTTGCCTTCTTCCCCTTCAATATACCCCCTGGGGGTATATAAGTCAACTCTGACTCCGCTCCGAGGCGGATGCCGATGCCAGCGCATGTCCGAGCTTGCCCCAAGGAGAAGGTTTGCTCCGTCAGCGCAGCGTCGCCGCAAGGATGACATGCAGCGAATCATTGATCCTGCGCTGCTTCGTAATATAACCGCTGGCCTCGAGCATGGAAACGAGCTCCTGGACGGAAGCCGGCTCCGCGCTCCTGCTCTCGCTCCTGCTCTCGCTCCTGCTCTCGCTCCCGCTTTTGTCCGTGTCCTCGGCGGCATCGGCTATGCTCTCCCTATCGATCTCCTCCATCCGGTCCGCGATGCAGATGCGGCCGCCCGGCCTGAGCACCCTCTGCATTTCCCGGATCGCCATCCCCGTCTGGTTCCGGTTCAGATGATGCAGGGCGAAGCTCGATACGACAAAATCAAATTTCCCGTCGAGGTAAGGAAGCGCCAGGAAGTTGCCGAGCTTCGTCTCCATCGCCGGATATTTGCGCTCGCATTCCTTCAGCATCCCGCCCGACTGGTCCACTCCCGCCATCGCCGCTCCCGCATCAATTAGAAGGCCGGCCAGATTGCCGGTCCCGGTCCCGATATCCAATCCCTTCTCCCCGCGCAGCGGCGACACCAGCCTGACGATCCAGCCGAGCGCCTCGTCATAGTCCTTGTACCGATGCTGATCCTCCCGGACGAGCCGGTCATGCGCGGAGGCCTGGCGGTCGAAGCCCCATCTGTCCTTCCATGCCCGCTGCTCCCTCAGCCTTCTCGATCCTTCCGCCAGCGCGTAGATGTCGTCCAGCGGAAGCTCGCGACGGCTTTTCAGCGTCTCGATCATCTCGTCCGTCGTCTCCAGGATCTGCTTCATCTCGACCCACTTGGAGGCCATGACCGAGCGTTGGAGCTCCAGAAAATAGAGCAGCGGACTGCTTCCTTCGTCCGTCCGAATCGCCTCCAGCGCCTTGCGGATCTCGCTTACCGGCATTCCCGATTCCCGCAAGGCGACGATCGTCTGCAGCCGCCAGATGTCTTCCTCGCCGAACTGGCGGTATCGATTGTCTTCCTGCTTGGACGGAGCGATAAGCCCTTTTGCTTCATAAAAGCGGATCGCCCTCGCGGACAAGTTCAGCCTGTCGGCGGCTTCTTTGATTTTCATGAGCGGCGCCCCCTTTACCCTCTCCTAACGTCAACGTCTATTATAAAGCCGAATAAAGGAGGCGGCTACCCGAATGAAGACGTTGATCAAAGGCGCGCTAGTGTTGACGATGGAAAAGGAAGAGGCGTTCTGCGGGGACATCCTGATCGACCGGGATCGGATCGCGGACATCCAGCCGTGCTTGGACGCGGAGGCCGACGAGGTGATCGACGCTCGCGGCATGGCGGCGATGCCGGGGCTGATCAACGCCCACCAGCATGCCCCGATGAGCTTGCTGCGGGGATTTTGCGACGATCTGAAGCTGATGGACTGGCTGGACAAAAAAATGCTGCCCGCTGAAGCCCGCATGACGCCCGAGGACGTTTATTGGGGAGCGAAGCTGGCCATGGCGGAGATGATCCGCTCGGGCACGACCGCGTTCGCGGACATGTACATCCACATGAACGAAATCGCGTCAGCAGTCGAAGAAGTCGGCATGCGGGCTTCGTTGACCCGGGGGCTCGTCTTTCTTCAGCCCGACGGCGGCCGCCGGATGGACGAGGCGATGGATCTGGTCCGCCGCTGGAGCGGCAAGGCCGGCGGCCGAATCACGACGATGCTCGGACCGCATTCTCCCTACACCGTTCCGCCGGAGCCGTTCCGCGAAATCATCTTGCTGGCCGAGCAGGAGAAGCTCGCCATCCATACCCACCTGGCCGAGAGCAAGGAGGAAGGGATCAAGATCCGGGAAAAGCATGGCCGGACGCCGACGGAATACCTGCATCAGCTCGGGCTGTTCGACCGCGTTCATGTCATCCTCGCCCACAGCACGAACCTGAGCCGCCGGGATGTCGGCCTCTTGAAAGGAATGCGGGGAGGCGCGTGCCACAACCCCGTGAGCAACCTCAAGCTCGGCTGCGGAATCGCGCCGATTCTGGACATGGCCGAGCAAGGGGTCACGGTCGGACTGGGCACGGACGGCGCAGGCAGCGCCGCCACGCTGGACATGTTCGAGGAGATCCGCGCCGCGGCCTGGCTGCAGAAGCTGGACTACGGAGATCCGGCGAGGCTCCCGGCTGCGGAGGCCCTGCGCATGGCGACGGCCGGAAGCGCGCAGCTGCTGGACATCGGCCGAGACGTCGGAACGCTGAAGGCCGGCAAAAAAGCGGACCTCATCCTGGTCGATCTGCGCAAGCCCCATCTGCAGCCGGTCCACCAGATCCATTCCCTGCTGGCCTATTGCGCGAACGGCGCGGATGTGGACACGACGATCGTCGACGGGAAGATGCTGATGCGAGGCCGCCGGCTGCTGACGATCGACGAGGAGGAGCTGTTGCGGGAAGTTTCCGCGCGCGCCAAGCGCATCGTGGAGGGCATTTGAATCCAACGCAAAAGGACATCCTCCCGGATGTCCTTTCCTATTCACCATGCGTTCCCCGTTCCTCCACACCCAGACGCCGCCGCTTCTCCCTGCCGCTGCCGGTCCGGCAGCGGCACCTCCATGACGATCGAGTACGGCTTGCCGCCCTCTTCGCCCGCGACGCAACTCCTAAGCGCCAACGATCATTGTACCTTATTTATTAGCGGCCCATTTACAATAGTATGCGCCATACACTATAATGATTTCCAGGAGCTGATGCATATGACGGATGTGAAGGAGACGCTGGCAGGCCTGCTCAGCGAGCTGCGCCGAGGCACGATCGTCATGGGCGTGCTCAGCCAGCTGGCCGAGCCGCAGTATGGCTATTCGCTGGTGTCGCTATTGGAGGAAAAGGGAATCGCCGTCGAGCCTGGCACCTTGTACCCGCTGCTGCGCAGGCTCGAGAAGCAGGAGCTGCTCGAGAGCCGCTGGGATACGAACGAGTCCCGCCCGCGCAAATACTACCTGCTGAGCGAGCTCGGCAAGCAAGTCTTCGCGGAGCTGCAGCAGGAGTGGCGCAAGCTGGTCGCCAGCATGGAAGGCCTAATGAACGAACCTGAAGGAGGAGATCGGGATGGAACTCGTTGATCGCTATATTCATGCGGTGACGGCGCGCCTGCCTGAGGCGCAGAGAGAGGATATCAAGCGGGAACTGCAGAGCTTGATCGAAGACATGCTGGAGGAGCGCAGTCCGGAGAGCCCCCCGACCGTCGAAGACGCGGAAAGCGTGCTGCAGGAGCTCGGCCATCCGAGCGAGCTGGCCGCGAAATACCGCGGCTACGAGCGTTATTTGATCGGACCGGGGCTGATCGACGCGTACTGGACGACGCTCAAGATCGTGACGGCCGCGATCGTATTCAGCCTGGCCGCCGCCCTCGCGATCGATTCGTTCCGGACGGACGCGGGGACGCTGGACAGCATCATGTCCTTCCTTGCCTCGCTCGTCTCGAGCGTCGCCCAAGGCTTTCTCTGGGTCACTCTGATCTTCGTCTGCGTCGAGCGCAGCCAACGGGCCAAAACGGCCGGAAGCGGGCGCATGAAAAAGGCATGGAAGCCTTCCGAGCTGCCGCCGATTCCCGAGGCCGGCCAGAAGGTCAAGAAAAGCGGACCGATCTTCGGCATCTTTTTTGCCGTCGCCGCCATCATGCTCGCCCTCTTCTCGCCCGATCTGATCGGCGTGTGGAGGATCCACGACGGCTCGACCGCAAGCGTTCCTTTCTTTGAGAGCGATGTAATCCGCCACTATGCGCCGCTTTTGTGCGGGTTGGCCGCCCTCGCCATCCTCAAGGAAAGCGTGCGGCTGATCGCGCAGCGAAGATCGGGCCGGCTGCTCGCTTTCCATATCGCGATGACGGTCCTGATCACGACGCTGGCCTGCCTCATGCTGGCCGACGACGCCCTCTGGAACCCGACGTTCATAGCGGACCTGGCCGCTGCGAGCCCCTTGCCGTCGGACGGCGAAGGCTTCGATACGCTGGTGTCGGTCTGGCCCCGCCTGAACGGCCTGCTCGTGAACGTTCTCCTCGTCTATGCCCTGGTCGACATCGTCCTTGAATTCATGGCATGGTTCCGGAGCAAGACTCCTTCTTCTGCAAAGGCCAGCCAAAAGCCGCTACCGCGCCCCTAAAATCCGTTCGGCCCTGCGCCGGAACTCCGCCGCCGCCGCCGCAGGCTCGATCCGCTGAAAGAGCAGCTGATCGTTCAGCTCGCGCAGCGCCGCCGTCACCTCCGCGGCGCCCGGCGGATCCGGCGGATCCATCGGCGAGCTGTTGGCCTGGACCCAATCCACATAGGCGAATACCTTCGCCAGCGCCGGATTGATATGAGGCAGCATCCCTTCTTTTACGGCCGCCGATACCGGCACCCCTCGTTCTCCGTTCAGGATCAGGTTCGACTCCAGATCATGGATGAAATAATCGATGAAGCGGGCCGCCTCCGCCTTGTGCGGCGAGCTTTCGGCGATGGAGAAAAACATGCCCGGCTTGAGGAACAAGCCTTTGCTGGAGTCCGGGCCTGGCATGGGAGCGATCGCCAATTCGCTTTTGCTGTCCTCGTTCATCGCCATGAACTGATTGGAATACCCCCAGTTGAACAGCGCTTTCCCTTCGACAAACGGATTGTTATCCGTCATCGCTTTATTGTTCCAGATGCTCGGCAAGGTCATCAGCTTGGCCTTCGCCAGCTTCTGCAGGCGGGCAAAAAAGTCGACGAACAAGCGGTCGTCCTCATAGCCGAGGCGCTTGCCGTCGCTCGAATACAACGATCGGCCGTGCTGGCGCAGGTAATAGGCGAAAAACTGCTCCGGCGTCAGATCGAGGCTCAAATAGACGCCTTTTCCCTGAATGGCCTGCCCCAGCTCGGCAAAGCTGTCCCAGGTCCAATCCGCAGTCGGCCGCTCCAGCCCAAGCGAGAGCAGCACGGCAGGATCATAGGCGGCGAACAAGGCGTTCGTGCCCAGGCTGAAGCCGTACAGGCCGCCTTCCGCGCTGCGTCCGCCCGCGAGCAGAGCGTCCGGAATGTCGCTGCTGCCGATCAGGCCGCGCTCCACGAGCGGCTGCAGATCCGCCAGCAAGCCGTGGCTCATGTATTCATACAAGTACGAGACATCCATTTGCACGATGTCCGGCAAGACGTTGCCGGCTGCGAGCGGCGCGAGCTTTTTCCAATATTCATTGAAGGCGCTGTAGTCATACTCGATCTTGATATGCGGGTTCAGCTGCTCGTAGCGGTGGATTACCTTGATCGTCGCTTCATTGCGGTAGTCGCCTCCCCACCAGGCGATCCGCAGCGTCAGCGGCTCCGGCGCGACGGTCGGAGGCTCCGCAGGCTGCGAAGCGCACCAACGGATGCCGGCCGCCGCCAGCAGCAGGATCATAACGGCAACGATCGCTTTGAACGGTTTCTTCATGAAGGATCCTCCTCCGGCAAAGGCAAGCGGACGCGCACTCGGGTGCCGCCGCCGCGAGCGCTCTCGACTTCGATGCCGCCGGCATTGCCGAAGGCGAGCCTCAATCTGTCCTTGATGTTGAGCAGGCCGATCCCCGTCCCTCTCGTCTCCACTTCTCCGGCCCAGATTTTCTGCAATTGCTCCGGGTCGATGCCAGGCCCGCTGTCCTCGACGACGATCTCCAGCCCGTCCGGATGCTCTCGGTCCAGATAGACCCGGATGCGGCACGGCTCGATGAACGGCTCCAGGGCATACAGGATGGCGTTTTCGATCAGAGGCTGCAGCGTCAGCTTCGGGAGCCTGACTTCCATGACCCGTTCCGGAATATCGACGGCAAAATCGAAGCGGTCCCGGAAGCGATGCTTCTGGATCGTCGCGTAGTGCCGGACCGTCGCGAGCTCTTCCTCGAGCGTAATGACCTTTTTCTTGTTGCTGATCGACGCCCGCAGCAGATAGCCGAGCGAGAGCACCATGCTCGAGATTTGCGGCTGGGCGTTTTTTTGCGCGAGCCAGTGGATGGAGTCGAGCGCATTGTAGAGGAAGTGGGGATTGATCTGCGCCTGGAGAGCTTTGAACTCCGTTTCCTTGAGCAGGATCTGGTTGGCGTAGTTTTCTCGGATCAGCGTGTTGATGCGGGCGATCATCAGACGGAACGTGCGATGCAGCTGTCCGATCTCGTCCAGCTGCTGCGATGGAGGCGCAAAGGCCGCGACATCGATCTGCTCAAGCTGGCCGTGCTGCACCTCCTTCATCTGGCTGATCAGCGAACGGATCGGACGGGTCAGGCTTTTGGCGAAGCCCCTGCCGATGACGAGCAGCAGGACGAGCAGCAGCGCGAACACCGCGAGCAGCGTGTTCTTCAGATGGATGATCTTCTGGAAGATTCCCTCGTACGGCACGGAATTGACATAGGCCCACCCCATGTAGGCCGATTTTTTATAGGAAAGAAAAATGGTCTCCCCTCCTTTCTTCACGATCCGGTAGCCATCGTCCGCAAGCGCATGCGGCGATGCCGCAGCGCCTTCGCCCTGATAGGGGAACAGCACCCGACCGCCCGTCTGCACGATAATGTCGCTGTCGGTCGAGGCGAAGCCCGCATAATCCTCGATCAGCCGCTCCATGTTCACGCGCAGGATGAGGACGCCGATCCGCTTCAGCGTCATCGGCTCATAGGCGCGGATTTGCCTCACTAGCATCAGCGTCGAGTCGCCTTCATCGGGATAGAACCAGCGGACGCCTCCCCTGCCTTCCTCGGACGCCTCGATCACGGAAGCGTACTTGGCTTCCGTGAACGAAGGCGAGGCTCCGTACCGGCTTATCGTTCCCGTCGCGTCGATGACCTGGACGGACTGCACGTAGCGCTCGGACGAGCTGATCTGCTTGAACAGCCGTTCCGTCAGCTGCTTGCGGATCTGGTAGCCCGCGTAGTCAGAGCTTCCCTCCCACAGCTGCTTCAGTCCGACCTGCACCTGGCTGTCCGACAGGATGCCGAGGCTGAGCGCCTCCAGCTTCTGCAGCTCCCGGTCGATGACCGTCGACGACAGGTTCAGCAGACGATGCGATTTGTCGTAGAGCTGCTTGTCGTAGATGGAGTAGGCGTATTGCAGGGAGCCGAACGCCGTAGCCAGAATGAGCACCGCCGCGATCAGAATGAGCAGGAATGTTCTTTGGAGGATATTGAGCCGGCTGAACATCCACATGGAAGGTTCTCCTTTACGCAAAAAAGAGACTCCGCCGGACTCGGGGGTCCCGCGGCGGTCTCTTCATGCTATCGATTTATTTGGCGTTATAGCGGTCCAGAGCGACCTGATGGAGGCGGACCGCCTCGTCGATGCCCATGCCCTTGATCGTTTCCACCATCTTGTCGAATTCGGAGATCGGCTTCTGCCCGCTGATGATCGCCGTCATCGTCTCGTTCAGATACGTGTTGACCTGGCTCATGATGGAGCTGACCTGACTCGCCTCGTCCGTCGTCAAGCGCAGCGGAGGCAGCGTCAGCTCGGAGCTCGCCTTCATCCACTGTTTGTTCGCCTCGCGCTGACCGTCATCGAACAGCAAGGCGTCCAGATACTTCGGATCCTGATTGATCGGACCATCCATGATCGAGAGCGCGTAGGAGGCGAGCGCCTGGTCGTAGGTGAGGCCGCCGGGATTGTTCGTGATCGTCTCCGTGAACTTGATGCCGTCGCCTTCCTTGACGTAGCTCTCCCCTTCAATGCCGTAGTTGAACAGCTCATGGCCGATCGGGCTGTAGTTGAAGTCCATCCACTGGACGAGGTACGGCAGCTTTTCTTTGGACGCGCTGGAGGTGATCGCTTCCCCGTAGGACAGCACTTTGTTCTCGAGATTGAACGCGGCGTAGACTTTTCCGTCCGGAGCTACCGGTCCCAGCACGCCGGTCAGGTTGAAGTCCGGGTTGTCCTTGCGCATCAGGTTGAAATACTTGCCCATGCCGCTGAACACGCCGCCGGCATAAGAGCCCGCCAGGTTGTTCGTCACCTTGTAGTCGAACGCCTTGCCGTCATTGGTCATGATTTCCGGATCGACGAGCCCTTCCTTGTACCAGACGGACATCGTCTCGAGGAAGTCGCGGTACTGCGGCTGGATCGGCCCGTAGGCGACCTTGCCGTCCAGCATCTGGAACCCGCCGATGAGGCCGAAAGCGGTCGTGAAGTCATGCAGCTTCGTCAGGTTGCCCGGTCCCCAGTTGCCCGTGAACGGCAGCTCGTCGGGCTTTCCGTTGCCGTTCGGGTCCTTTTCCTTGAACGCCTTGAGGACGGCATGCCATTCGTCGATCGTCGTCGGGGGCTGCAGGCCGAGCTTGTCGAGCCAGTCCTTCCTCATGATCAGGCCCGAGGTCGCGTTCAGCTTCACCGCGTCCAGCTTGAGGAGAGGGAACATGTAGATCGTGCCGTCGTCGAGCGTAATCTGCTTCTTCACATCCGGATCGGACTCGATGATCTTCTTGAGGTTCGGCGCGTACTGGTCGATGAGCTCATTCAGCCGGATGATGCGCCCGTCCTCGATCATCTTCTCCGGTCCGCCGACCGCATCCGCCCAGTTGTAGTAGATGATGTCGGGCAGCTCATTCGTCGAGATCAGCAGGTTGAACTGATCCTTCTGCTGGCCGAGAGGCGGGTGGGTGAACGTCGCCTTGATGCCGGTCAGCTCTTCTTTTTTCTTGTAGCCCGCCATCTGGCCGAAGTTTTCCAGAGAAGCGGTCAGCTTGGCGTCATTCGCCCGCCAATACTTGATTTCGAGCGGCTCCTTCACGATCGGCAGCGGGATCTCGCTGAGCGGCTGCGGCGCGGCGGACGGCTGCCCGGCGTTCGTTTCCGCTCCGGGAGTTGCGGAAGGGCTGTCGGCGTTGCCGGAGCATGCGGCCAGCGCGGCCAGCATGACAGCGGAGAGCAGGATGGCCCCTGATTTTTTTACCATTGGATTCGCCTCCATAGATGGGTTATTGCTTGACGGCGCCGATCAGGGCGCCCTGGACGAAAAATCGCTGGATGAACGGATAGAGCAGCATGATCGGCAGCGTCGAGACGATGATCGTCGCGTACTTGATGTTCTCTCCGAGCGCGAAGCCGGTATCGATGCCGGCGCCCATCGCCTCCGTGCTGCTGCTGATCAGGATGTCGCGCATGACGATCTGGATCGGGTACAGCTCCTGGCTCCGCAGGTACAGCATCGGACCGACAAAGTCGTTCCAATGGTCGACCGCGTAATAAAGCGTCATGACGGCCAGGATCGGCTTGGACAGCGGCAGCACGATGCGGGCGAGGATGAGCAGATCGTTCGCTCCGTCGAGCTTCGCCGATTCGATCAGGCTGATCGGCAAGCCCTCGAAGCTCGTTTTCATGATGAGGAAATAGAACGTGCTGATCGCGCCCGGGATGATGATCGCCCAGCGGGTGTCGACGAGTCCGAGATTCTGCACGAGCAGGAACGAAGGAATCATGCCTCCGCCGAAAAACATCGTGAACGTGATGAGCTTCATCATCGTCTTGCGACCGAGCAGATCGGGCCGCGACAGCGTGTAGGCGGCGAGCGAGGTCATGATCAGGTTGACCAGCGTGCCGGCGGAGACGTAGAACAGCGTGTTCAGATAGCCCTGAAGGATCTTGGGGTTTTTAAGCACATACGCGTAAGCGTCCAGCTGGAAGCCTTCGGGCGTCAGCATGAACGAGCGCGACCGCAGCATCCGCTCCGGATCGCTGATCGAGGAATTGAGCACGTACAGCATCGGATAAAAGGAGATGGCGATGACGCCAAGCAGCAGAACCGTATTGACGGCATCGAATGTTTTTTCGCCGAGAGACCTTCTCATGGGTCCTCCTTTCTTTCGCCGCTACCACAGGCTGGTCGAGTTCACCTTGCGGCTGATCGCGTTGGCCAGCAGGAGCAAGCCGAAGTTGATGAGTCCGTTGAACAGCCCGATGGCGGTGGAGTACGTATAGTTGCCCTCCAGGATGCCGGATCGGTAGACGAAGGTGGATATGACGTCGGACGTCTCGTAGGTCGGCGCCGTCTGCATGAGCAGGATCTTCTGGAAGTCGGCGTTCATGACCGCGCCCAGCCGGAGGATGAGCATGACGACGATCGTCGGCAGGATGCCGGGCAGCGTCACATGGAGCAGCTGCCGCCAGCGGCCCGCGCCGTCGATCCTGGACGCCTCGTACAGCTGCGGGTCGATGCCGCTGAGCGCGGCCAGGAAGATGATCGAGGCCCAGCCCGCGCCCTGCCAGATGTTGGACAGGATGTAGAGCGGCCGGAAGAAATCCTTCTCGGCCAGGAACATGACCGGCTGCAGGTCGAACAGGCCGCGGATGACGTTGAACAGGCCGCCGTCCAGCGAGGAGAACGTCTTGAGCATGCCGACCACGACGACGACCGAGATGAAGTGCGGCATGTAGCTGAACGTCTGGACGGCGCTCTTGAACCATTTCTTGCGCACCTCGTTCAGCAGCAGCGCCAGCACGATCGGCGCGGGAAAGCCGATGGCGATGCTGTAGAGGCTGAGCAGGAGCGTGTTCTTGATCAGACGCTCGAAGTAGTAGCTGTTGAAGAACATCTTGAAGTTGTCGAAGCCGATCCACTGCCCGTCCAGAATCCCCCTCACGGGACTGTAGGACTTTTGGAACGCCATGAGCAGTCCATACATCGGTCCGTAAGCAAAGACGGCATAATAAGCGATTACCGGCACCAGCATGAGATAGACATATTTGTTGCGAAACAGCTCCTTCTTGATCCAGGCCGTCCGGCTCCGCGTCCATCCGGTCCTTCCCGCCGCCGCGGCCTCTTCCAGCTTCAAGTCGATCCCCCCGTTCTTTCCTTTCGCCGTCTGGCAGCGTGAAGCGCTTTCAATGCACTCCTTTACTTTACCTTCGCCATCCTTTATTTCCCATGTCCAAAACCGGACAAGAGCAGCAAAAAACCGAGCATTGCCGAAACGAAAAAAAGCCCCGCTCGGAGGGAGCGAGGGCAATCAGCGGGAGCCGCGATATTCGGTCGGGGAGACGCCGGTCATCTTTTTGAACATCTTGCTGAAATAGGAAGCGTTGAAGCCGAATCCCGTCTCCTCGGCGAGCTGGGCAACGGTCATGCCGGCATCCTGCTCCATCCGCTCGATCGCTTTTTGGATGCGGTAGCGAAGCACATGCTGGGTGAATCTCTCGCCGGTCTCCAGCTTGAACCGCTTGCCGACATAGTCCGGATTCATGAACATCTCCTTGGCTGCCGAGGAGAGCGACAGCGATTCGTCGGCGTAGCTCCGCTCGACGATCGCCTTGACCGACTCGACCATGCGGGAGTGGCGGCGGCGGGTCTGCTCGGCGCGCTGTCCGGCGATCTCGCGCCGCATCTGCTCCAGCAGCCCCTGAAGCGGCCGGATCGAGCCGGTCGCGATCAGCTCCGACAGCCGCTCCAGGCTGCGGTCCATCTCCTCGCGGCCGTACAGGCGGCTCAGCTCCATGAACAGCTGGATGAGGTAGGACTTCGCCTCCGGCACGTCCAGCCGCCAGGCGGCAAGCTCCTCCATGAGCCGGTCCAGTTCCTTTCGCGATTCAGCTTCGTTGCCCGCCTGGATCAGCATGAGCAGCCGCTGCATGTCGAATTCGCCCCGAGTCCCGGTCTCTGCCAGCGGCTCCATGACGTCCTGCGGCGTGATGAGGCCGCCCTCGCCGAGATAGAAGCGGTAGCCGAGGCAGCTCAGCGCCTGCAGGTACAGCCGCCTCGCCTGCTCCGGCGGGCCGGCCTCGCTGAGCGCGGCCGTCGCGTCCAGCCGGTAATAGCGGAGGTACGCCTCGCGCACGAGATCGATGCCCCGATACAGCTCGTCCTCGTCGCCATCCTCCAGCAGGAGCATCGCGTAGCTGCCGCTGAGCGCGCTGAGCAGGCAGCCGGGCAGCAGCTCCTCCGCGATGTTCTTCATGGCGAAGAGCTGCTCGTACTCCGGATCGCCATCCGCCTCGAACAGCAGCAGGCGGATGCTCCCGACGTTCTGCTGAAGGCCGAACATCTCGCGGCCGCGGGTCCATTCGCGCTCTCCGTACCGCTTGTTGGAGACGAGCTCGCGCAGGAATTGCTCCCGCGCGTACGGCAGCGCCTGCGCCAGGTTGTGCTTGACCGACTCCAGGAAGCGGCGCCCGGAGTCCCGCTCCCGCTGAGCGGCGACGATCTCGTCGAGCGCGGCGGTCACATCCTCCGAGCTGCAAGGCTTCAGCAAATAATGCTTGACGCCGTGCTGCATCGCCGACTTGGCATATTCGAACTCATTGAATCCCGTCAGCATGATGATTCCGACATCCGGGTACGCCTCGGACACCCGCTCGGCAAGCTCCAGTCCGTCCATGCCCGGCATGCGGATATCCGTAATCAGGATGTCCGGACGGACCGACTCCATCAGCTCCAGCGCCGCGATGCCGTTCTGCGCCGTACCGGCAAGCACGGTCCCATGGCGCTCCCAAGGGATGACCGAAGCGATTCCGTCCAGGATGATGAACTCGTCGTCGACGAGCAGTACTCGGCAAGGCTGCATGCTTGGCTTCCTCCCATGTCGGACGCTATTAAGGACCTATTATAGCCGACCTTGGGATAAAAAGGAGATGTTTTTGAAAACGGCGCGGCAGTTTCGTTATTCGGCTCATTTAAGTATAATTTTTCTAAATGCTCTGTCGCTGATGCCATCCATTCCAAGGAGGTTATCATGAAAAAGCTCCTCTTCCTTCTATTCGTACTCGCCTTGCTGCTGGCAAGCGGCTGCTCGCAGCGAGAGCCTGACTTCATCGGCTACATCTACAAATACGACAAGGAAAACAAAAAAACCGTCATTGTCGGCGCGAACAGCGAGGAAAATCCGATCGTCCTGATGCGCAAAGGAATCACCCGGTTGAAGATCGGAACCAAAGTGGAGGTATTCTATGAGGACGATGGCGTCAATTCGTCCTTTCCCCTCCAAGCTCCGGCGAACCTGTACGAGATCGCTGTCCCTGCGGCAGAACAAAAAGCGATCGAGCGGCTGTTCACGTTCATGCACGCGAAGCAGGAGCGGAATTTCTATCCATCCATCCTCTCCATAGCCGAGCAAGAGTCCGATTGGGAAGTGAAAGTGAATGAGCATGCGATGAACGAAGAGGGAAGCGAATCGTTCCATAAGGTGCTGTACAAGCTCGACAAGAACGGCAAAGGAAAGATCGAATCCGCCGCTCTCGATTCCTAGAGCATGCTGGCAGACACGCCCTAGCGAGTCTGGCCCCCCTCCTCGACCAGAGACGGCTCGACGCCTTGCAGGAACGGCGTCCATTCTCCTGCCGCATACAGCTGCAGCCGGTGCATGGCGCGCGTGCACGCCGTATAGAACAGCTTCCGCTCGCTTTCCCGCTGATAGGTCCGCGACGAAGCGTCGTAGATCAGCACGGCGTCGAACTCGACGCCTTTGGCCAGATAGGCCGGGATGACCTGCGTCCCGTTCTCGAACGTCGGCGTCTCCTTGGTGACGAGCCGCAGCGACGGGCAGCCCTGCTTGGTCAGGAGCTCATGCGCCTCGCGGCTTTCGGCGGCCGTTTTCGTGATGACGGCGATCGAGGCGAAGCCTTCCGCTTGCAGCGCCGCCAGCTCCTCGGCCATCCGCGCCGCCAGCCGTGCGCTGTCGTCCGCCTGGATCAGCAGCGGCTTTTTGCCGCTTCGGGCGAAGGGCACGATCTCCTTTGCGCTCGGCAGCAGCGCTTTGGTGAACTCGACGATCTCGCGCGTCGACCGATAGCTGCGGACGAGGCGGATCAGCCTCGTGTCCGCCTCCCCGTAAAGCCGCATCAGCGGCGAGTCCTCGCCGTCCAGCTCCGTCGCCTGGGCGAAGATCGCCTGGCCGAAGTCGCCCAGCACGGTCATGCGGGCGCGGGGAAACAGCTTCCGCAAATATTCATATTGAACCATCGAGTAGTCCTGGCCTTCATCGACGAAAACATGCCGCACTTGCGTATTTGTCCGCATGCCTTCCACAAGCTCCCGCAAATAAAGGAACGGCGTCGCATCCTCGCTGAACAGCTCCCCGCGAGCCAGCTTCTCCCGGGTCTGATCACAGATATCCGGCCAAAGCCGGGGCGCGGCCGCCTGCTCTGCCAGCGCCGCATAAGCCTGCTCCGGATCGAACAGCTGCGCGTACAATCCGGCCATGTCGACGAACTGCATCCGCCTCACGCTTCGCCGCAGCGGCTCGAACCGCTCCCGGACGATCGCGCCGGCCAGCAGCTCCTGCTCCCTCTCCGCGTAGTCGAAGTCTCCTTCGTCCCGGCGCCGCTTGTTCTGCACGAACTCCTGGATGCGCTCGTACTGCTCGGCGAAGTCGAACACGCCCCGTTCCTTGTGCAGCTCCCGGTGCACGGCGTCGTAGCGGTCGTTGTCGAGATAGTCGAGCTCCTCGCTCACCCAGTCCGCGCCGCGCTCCTTGCGCTCCAGCCCGGCCAGCTCCTGGAGCAGCCACTCCTGGAGCATGGCGACGCGATTGGCCAGGCGGATCGAACGATCGTACCCGTAAAAGCGCTCCGCCATCCGGCTGGCCGGAATAAGCTCGCGATCTCCAAGCCGGATGCCGCTGAAGCGCATGCCGGATTGCCCCAGCCCTTCCGCATAGTCCCTCAGCGCCTGCAGGAAAGCTCCCGACGCCTTGCAGCGGATGCCCTCCACCCGGGCGTCATGCTCCGGCGAGCCGGCCATCTGCAGGACGTATTCGATAGCATCGAATGGATCCTCAAGGCTCAGGATCGAGCCGATGCCCTGCTCCAGATATTCTTGGAACGTCGCCTGCTGCATGTTCTCCTCGCCGAGCTCGGGAAGCACGGTCGAGACGTAGCTGTTGAACATCGGATTCGGCGAAAACAGGACGATCTGGTCCGCCTTCAGCCGGTCCCGGTTTTTATAGAGCAGGTACGCCACGCGCTGAAGCGCCGCAGACGTCTTGCCGCTGCCCGCCGCTCCCTGCACGATGAGCATCCGGCTCCTGTCGTCGCGGATGATGGCGTTCTGCTCTTTTTGGATCGTCGCGACGATGCTCTTCATCTGCGAGTCTGCGCCCTGTCCGAGCGCCTGCTGCAGCAGCTCGTCGCCGATCGTCAGGCTCGTGTCGAATACGTTCAGCAGCCGGCCTTGGCGGATCTGGTACTGGCGCTTCAGCTCCATGTCGCCCCGCACGGCTCCGTCCGGCGTGTCGTAGGAGGCTGGCCCCGGAGAGTGGTCGTAGTACAAGCTCGCGATCGGCGTGCGCCAGTCGTAGACGAGGAAGTCCATTCCTTCCGCGTCGACGAAGGAGGAGACGCCGATGTAAACCGGCTCGGCGGAGCCGACGCCATGTTCGCGAAAATCAACGCGTCCGAAGTACGGGGAGGGCAGCAGCCGGGTCATGCTCTTCCATTGCTGCAGCCGCAGCCGGTGGCTGCGCTCCCGTTCCGAGAGCAGCGCCTCCTGCTGCCGGATGCTGTAGAACGTTTCCTCGAAGTCCTCGTCCGTGGCCGTGTTGACCGTCACTTCTTCCCAAAAGCGCTTGCGGATGTCCCCCGCTTGCCCGTGCAGCCCGGCCACCTCCGGCTCCAGCTCGGCGATCCGCTCCCGCAGCTTTTGGGCGACTCGATCCAGCCGTGCCTGCTCTTCGTTCCATTCTCGCTCATGCCGCATGTCCGCACCGACTCCTCCCGTTTTCCTCTGAAAAAGGCATTTGACATCCAGCCGCGACCCATGGTAATATTGAATTAAAGGTAAGATGCAATAACTGTGGATTTTAATAAAAAATTGAAGCGACTGGTTTTCTGATGATACCATAGCTTCGTTTTGCGCGCAATGGCGCGGCAGCATAAAAAAACCCCCGGTCCGTGGACCGGGGGTCTTTCGTTTGCCTTTCGACAAGGCTCTATAGATTGACGACTGCCTGCTCGGTCGTCCAGACAGCCGAGGCGAACCCTTTGAAATTGACGAGAGCGGCATTGAACCCGTCCGCAGGAGCCGCCGTCGCATCCTGAACGATCGCGACCTCGAATCCCTCCTCGATCAGATGCCTCATATGGGATTCGACGCACACATTGGATACGGACCCCGGCCAGAACGATTTTGCTTACCCCTTGCTTGCGCAGCTGCAAGCACAGATCGTTCGTTGCCGGGCTGGCGATCTTGTGCGCATTGGCGATGATCGTCTGCCCGTCTTCGAGAAACGGCAGCAGGTCCGGCACGAATGCCGCTCCGGAGGCCGGCGGCACCGGGCTCCGCGCATCGGGACGATCGTAGGCGTAGGTGGAAAGGAGGAGCGTCTCCTCCGCTCCCTTGAACTGCCACTTATGGTCATGCGGATACAAGTAGTGGGGAGAGACGAAGACCTTATACCCCTTTTGCTTGGCTGACTGGAGCAGCTTCACCAGGTTGCCGACCGTATTGTTTTGCAAAATGACCGGCTTGAGCAGCTCATACCCGGGATGCCCCGGCGACAAAAATTCATTTTGCGGATCGGTCAGGACGATGCCGGTCGTCGTCGGATCGACAGTGAACATCACGATTCAGCCTCCTCAGCATGCGATTCTGCACCTAGCCTTCCCCGAAATTTCAAAATCCTTGCAGCGTTGCCAGAGGCCCGCCTGGGCGCGTCAAACCAAGCTTGTCCCGCCTACGCGGTCGGCTCCTTGTTCACCGGATCGGCCAATTGCCTGCGAAGCAGGGCGATTTCGTGCTTATAGGGCGGGTTCTTATATTTGACCGGCCCAAAGGAAGGCGTCTCCAGCAGCATCGGAATGTCGGCCAGCTGGGGATGATGGACGATAGAATCGAGCGCCTTCAAGCCGATGAAGCCGTGGCCGATATTCTCGTGCCGGTCTTTGCGGGAGCCCCGCACGTTTTTGGAATCGTTGATGTGCAGCACCTTCAGCCGGTCCAGGCCGATCAGGCGGTCGAACTGATCGAGCACCCCGTCGAAATCGTCCACGATATTGTAGCCGGCATCATGCACATGGCAGGTATCGAGACAGATGGAAAGGGAGTCGTTATGCGTGACCCCGTCCAAAATGCGGGCCAGCTCCTCGAATCGGCTGCCGCATTCCGTTCCTTTGCCGGCCATCGTCTCCAGCGAGATCTGGGCTTTGCCGCCAGGCTCCAGCACCTCGTTCAAGCCTTCGACGATTTTGCCCAGCCCGATGTCGATGCCTTCCCCGACATGAGCTCCCGGATGCAGGACGAGCTGCCTCGAGCCAAGCGCTTCCGTCCGCTCCAGCTCGTCGCGCAGAAACGAGATGCTGTGGCGGAACACCTGATCGTTCACGGCGTTGGCCAGATTGACCAGGAACGGAGCATGCACGACGATGTCGGCGATGCCGTGCTCCCGCATATGCGCCTGCCCCTCGGCGATCCGATAGGCCGAGATCGGCTTTCTTCTTGTATTCTGGGGCGCGCCCGTGTAGATCAGGAACGTATTCGCACCATACGAAGCCGCTTCCTTGCTCGCTTGGAGCAGCATTTCTTTCCCGCCCATGGATACATGGCTGCCGATCCGCATGCCGTCCCTCCTCTTTTTCCGTTCCTTCCCATTCAGCGTTTGCGGAAAAAAGAGTCCTGATACGCTTCTCCCATTAAAAAAGCGACGCCGGGGCTTGCCCCGGCATCGCTCGTTTATTCTTCCGAAGCCTGATCGTCAGATCCGAGCCTCCGCGCCCTGCTCCGCCGTCATCCGGTTGCGCAGCGTGCCGAGCTTCTCGATGGAAATCTCAACGACGTCGCCCGGCTGCAGGTAAACCCGCTTCTCCGGAGGCAGGCCGAGCACGACGCCCTCCGGCGTGCCGGTCAGGATGATGTCGCCGGGCGACAGCGTCATATGCCGCGAGATGTAGCTGACGATCTCGTCGCAGCGGAAAATCATGTCCGAGGTGCGGGACGACTGGCGCGTCTCGCCGTTCACGACGGCGGAGATCGCCAGCGCGTTCGGATCGCCGACCTCGTCGGCCGTCACCAGATACGGGCCGAGCGGGCTGAACTTGTCGCATGTCTTGCCGAGCAGCCATTGCGGCGTGCGCATCTGCAGGTCGCGGGCCGACAGGTCGTTGACGCAGCAGTAGCCGTACACATGCTCCAGAGCCTGCTCGCGCCCGACGTCCTTGGCCGTGCGCCCGATGACGATGACGAGCTCCGCCTCGTAGTCGACCTCCGAGCTGACGCGCGGCAGCGGGATGTCCTCCCGATGCGCGGCCAGCGTATTGTTGAACTTGTTGAACAGGATCGGATACTCCGGAATCGGCGCATTCGTCTCCTCCGCGTGCTTGCGGTAGTTCAGGCCGACGCAGATGATCTTGCCGGGAGCCGTCACGCACGGCCCGAGCTGCAGCGCGTCCTCGTCCAGCCACAGCTCGGGGACTCCGTCCGCCTGAGCGGCCAGCGTCTCCAGCGTCCGCTGCGCCTCGGCTCCGCCCTCGATCGCGGCCTCGACCGTCAGCGGCACCTGCCGCCCCTCTCCGAGCCGGATCGCAGCCGCCGCCACGTCCAGCACCCCCTGCTCCGTGCGCACGCCGAGCGCGAGCCGGCCCTCCTTGCGGTATGTCAACAACTTCATGATCGCCGATTCCCCTTTCTCATGCTTGCCTTGCCGTCAGGCATTTTTGCCGAACACGACTCCGCCGTCCAAATACAGCGGCGAGCCCATCATGAACTTCGACTCGTCGGAGGCGAGGAACAGCGCGCCTTCGGCGACATCCTCCGGCCGGCCGAGATCGCCGCTCAGCTGGCGGCTGCGGATGCCGGCGAGCCCTTCCTCCGGGTCCGAGTACGACTCGCGCAGGTACTTCTCCACGAACGGCGTCAAAATCGTGCCGGGCAGGAGTGCGTTCACGCGGATGCCGTACGGCGCATAGTCGACCTGCATCGACTTGGTCAGCGCGAGGATCGCGCCCTTGGTCGCGGCGTAGGAAGCCCGGCGCGCGAGGCCGATCTCGGCGATGCAGGAGCTCATGTTGATGACGACGCCGCCGCGGCGCTCCATCATCGACGGCAGCACGGCCCGGCTCGGCAAATAGGTGCCGCGGATGTTGACGCTGATGACGCGGTCCCAGGCGTCCGGCTCGACCTCGTGCAGCGCGCCGACGCCGCTGATGCCCGCATTGTTGAACAGCACGTCGATCCGCCCATGCCGCTCCAGCGTCTGCCGCGCCATCGCCTCCGCCGAGGCGGGATCGGTGACGTCGCAGGCGACGGCGGAAGCCTCGCCGCCTGCTTGGGCGATCAGGGCGGCCGTTTCTGCGGCTGCCTCCAGGTTGATGTCGGCGACGACGACATGCGCTCCCTCCGAGGCGAAGCGCAGCGCCGAGCAGCGTCCGATGCCCGAGCCGGCCCCGGTGATCAGCGCGATCTTGTCTTTCAGCCTCATATCCGCACCACGCCTTTTGTCAAAATCAGATTGCCGTAAGGAGCCGCCTCGCTCGTCGCGACGACGGCATAGGCCCGGCGCGTCCGCTCGTAAAAAGCGAAGCGCTCCAGCTCGGCGATGTCGACCTCGCGCCGCTCATGCCGGCGCAGCAGCTCCCGGTACTGCTGCCAGACGGCGGGGGCAGGCGGATCGCCGGGCACGACCGCCATGACGACGGCCGGCTGCGGCACGTAGGTGTCCACCGGCAGCAAGGTCAAGATCGCGTCCAGCAGCTCCGGGATGCCATGGCCGTCCGCCCGGACGAGCCGCGCCGCCGTCGATGCGGCCGGGAAGTTTACGTCGGCCAGCACAAGCTCGTCGCCATGCCCCATCGCCCTCAGCGCATGGAGCAGCTCAGGCGAGAGCAGCGGAGAAATTCCTTTCAGCATGCCGCTTCCTCCTCTTCGTTTGCAATTTCGCGCAGCGCGACCGGCCGGTCCTCGCTCATCGAGCGGTAAGCCGCGAAGACGAGCTGCATCGTCTCCAGGTTGTCGCGGACGGAGGTTTCCGGCTCGCGATCCTCCTCCACGGCCCGCAGCAGCTCGCCCATCGTGCCGAGGAAGGCGTCGGGGAACCATTTGCCGTGCAGCGTCGGAACGAACCAATAATCGGGATGGAGCAGCCGCGAGTGGAACCTGAGCGTGTCCTCCCGTCCGACCGGATAGTCGTACAGCGAGCCGTTTGTTCCCTGGACGATGCCCTCCGTGCCCTCGAACCGGTACGTCGCGTGCCAGTCCTCTTCGCCGGCGATATGGTTGTGGTTGTCGTGGACGAGCGCGCGCCGCTCGCCGGGATAGCGCAGCGACAGCATCGTGCGCGTCTCGCCGACCGTGCGCTGGCCGGGGAAGCGGGCTCCGTCGGCGTAGATCGAGTCCGGCGTGCCGAACAGGAAGCGGATGCTGTCGAGGTAATGGATGCTGTGGTACATGACCTCCAGCGTCGGCATCTCCCGCAGCCAGCTCCACGCGGCAAAATCCTGGCGGACGTCGACCGAGATCGTCGCCTGCGTCAGCTCTCCGAGCCAGCCGCGGCTCAGGATCGCATGGCTGGCGCGGATGCCCGGCGACCAGCGCATCTGCTGGTTGACCGCGCCGCGGACGCCGTGCTCGCGGCAAGCGCGCTCGATGGCGGCCGCCTCGCGGTAGCTTTCGGCGAGCGGCTTCTGGCAAAGCATATGCTTGCCGGCGGCCGCGGCCTGGCGCGCGATGGCCGGCTGCGCCTTGGCCGGCACGGCGATGTCGACGACGCGGACGGCCGGATCGTCAAGCAGCTCCTCCAGCGTGCGATAGACGCGCGGCAGGCCGAACTGCGCGGCTAGCGCCGCGGCGCGCTCTGCGTTCAGATCGTAGATGCCGACGACGTTCAGGCCGCCTTTGCGGTAAGCGGGAAGATGGCAGGCGCCGACGATTTCGCCCGCGCCGATGATCGCGATGCCGATGCGGGCGTCCTGCGGCAGCTTGGGCTTGTAGTCGAGCTCCAGATCGATGACGTTCATAGGACCTCCTTCACAGGCTCGGGCCGATGCGGTTGATGGAAAATTCCTGATGGCCGAGAATCTCGGCCTTGGTCAGCTTGCCGTCCGCGACCTCGACGATCTCCTGCCAGATCCTCTCGCCGGCCGCTTCCACGTCGAGCGAGCCGTCCAGCATCGGACTGACGTCGACGTCCATGTTGTCCTCCATGAGCGAGAACGTGCGGCCGTTGCCGGTGATCTTGATGACGGGAACGACAGCCGAGCCCGTCGGCGTGCCGCGGCCGGTCGTGAAGCAGACGATATGCGCGCCGGCCGCCGCCATGCCGGAGACGCATTCGATGTCGTTGCCGGGAGAATCCATGAAATAAAGTCCGCCCTCCGGCAGCGGCTCGGCGTATTCGGTGACGCCGAGAATCGGGGACGTGCCGCATTTGCTGATGCAGCCGAGCGACTTCTCCTCGATCGTCGACAGCCCGCCGGCGATGTTGCCGGGGCTCGGATTGCCGCCGCGCATGTCGGCGCCCATCCGCTCCACCTCGCGCTCGAAGCGGCCGACGATCGCGTACAGCCGCTCGCGCACCGCGGCGTCCGGGCAGCGCTCGGCAAGCACATGCTCCGCGCCGATGATTTCCGTCGTCTCGCCGATGACGACCGTGCCGCCCTCGCGGATGAGCCTGTCGGCCGCGGCGCCCAGCGCCGGATTGGAGGCGAGTCCCGAGGTCGCGTCCGAGCCGCCGCATTTGACGCCGACCTTCAGCTTGGACAGCGGCACCGGCTCCTGCCGCTGGCGCATCAGGCCCGCCTGCAGCTGCCGCGCCAGCTTCGCGCCGTGCTCGATCGCCTTCACCGAGCCACCGACGCTTTGGATGTCGAACCATTCGACCGGTTTACCGGTAACTCGAATGGCGTCGGCCAGCTGCTGCGGATCGACCACCTCGCACCCGAGGCTGACGATCAGCACCGCACCGACGTTCGGGTTCGCCCCCGTCCCCGCCAGCACGCTGAACGTGCGGTCCTTGTCCGCCCCGATCTGGCTGCAGCCATGCGGATGCGGCACGGCGACCGCGCCCGGCACGAGCTGCGCGATGCGGCTGCACACCTGGTTCGAGCAGATGACGGTCGGAATGATGAGCAGATGATTGCGGATGCCGATGTCGCCGTTCTCCCTTCGGTAGCCCATGATCGCAGGGGCTGCCTGGCTTGCTGCCGCCTGATCTGCGGCTTGGCTTGCCGCTGCCTGGCCTGACTCCGTCTGATCTGCCGCTGCCTGGCCTGACGCCTGCCCTTCCGGTTCCCTCATGCTTTTCCTCCTCCTGTTCCAGCAGCCGCGCCGGCCTGGTCGCCGCGTCCGCGGATGCCCTCGATGTTGTGCACATGGACGTGGCGCCCCGCCTCGATTGCCGTCACGGCGCGGCCGATCACTTCGCCGTACTTGCGCACCTCGCCGCCTGCCGCTACGGCCGCGATCGCGATTTTGTGGCCGAACGCGACCGGCTCCGCGACGACGACGCTTCCTTCCCGCCCGCCTGTCTTGTAGCGGATCGTCTCTCCTGCCGCCACATCCCGCAGCGCGGTCGCGACATGGTCGCGGACATCCATGACGATCGCGTCCGCTCCCGCTTCCAACGCATGCTCCATGCCTTCTCCTCCTCTTTGCGCCGGCAGACGACTTGGATCGGCTGGCCGCGCTCCTCGATTTGAGTTATCGGTAACTCAAATGTAAGCGACCTCATGCTTGCTGTCAATAGACCGCATTGGCTACAATGATTGCAGCTTGTAAAAAGGGAACGGAGGAGCTTCATGGTCACCATCTACGACATCGCCCGCGTGGCCGGCGTCTCCGCCATGACAGTGTCGCGGGTCATCAACGATACCGGCCGGATCAGCGAAGCGACGAGAAAGCGGGTCCGGCAGGTGATGGAGGAGCTGCAGTACGTGCCGAACTCCAACGCCCGCAGCCTCGTCCTGCAAAAGACGAATATCCTCTCCCTGCTCATTGCCGACATCGCCAACCCGTTTTATACGACGCTGGCGCGGGGGGCGGAGGATGCGGCCAAGCGGCTTGGCTATCGGCTGCTGTTCGGCAACAGCGACGAGGATTACGGCAAGGAAAAGGACTATGTGGACATGATCCTCTCCACGCGCGTGGACGGCGTGCTGTTCGCTCCGGCCGGCGACGGCTCCGCCCCGCATCTGCGGCTGCTGGAGCAGCACCGCATTCCCTATGTGCTGCTCGACCGGGACGTGCCCGGCATCCAGGCGGACCGCATCCTCGGCGAAAGCCGCGACGGGGCGCGCCGGCTCGTCGAGCATCTGATCGGACTCGGCCACGAGCGCATCGCGCTGGTGAACGGATCGGAGGACGTCTCCACCGCGCGCGAGCGCCATGCGGGCTATCGGGACGCGCTCAAGCTGAACGACCTCCCGTATGACGAGACGCTCGTCCGCCATCTCGACTATTCGGACGGCTTCAATCCGAGCGATCTCGACCCACTGCTGGCGTTGAGCTCCCCGCCGACGGCCATTTTTGCCGCCAACAACTTCCTCGCGCTCGGCGTCATCCAGTCGCTGCGCGAGCGCGGCCTGGCTGTGCCGGACGATCTGTCGGTCGTCTGCTTCGACGATCTCGGCTTCGCCAGCATTTTGAGTCCGTTCCTGACGGTGGCCGCGCAGCCGGCCTATCAGTTCGGCGCGCTCGGCCTGGAGCGCCTCGTCGACCGGATCGAAAACGGCGACGGCAGCGGCCCGCGCACGCTCATCCTGCCGGCGGAGCTGATCGTGCGCTCGTCGAGCCGCAAGCGAGAGCGATGAAAGCAGCTGCGCGGTAGGCCTGGAGCCTGGAGCGGCGCTGCCGTTCGCGAATCCGAGCGGCGAGAAGCCGCGGCTCTGCCGTTCGCGAACCCGAGGAGCGAGAGGCTGCGGCGCCAGAGGCGGCCATGCGACAAGGGGCTGTCCCGACGTCCGTTTCACGGATGCCGGGACAGCCCCTTGTTCCTTTCTGTCCGCGAGCGAGGCTTCTAAGCGCTAACGAAACGACTGCGCGGGCCTATGAGCCATGCGGAGCCTCTAGTCAAAAAACTCCATATGCGGCTTGGTCTGGCGATAATAGGCCATCCGGTCCGCCAGCGTGCCGGTATGGAATTCGAACTTGTGGCCGTCGGGGTCTGCGAAGTAGACCGAGCGCCGGTCACGCTCGTCCCGCTCCCGTCCCGGCAAGATGTCCGCGCCGATGCGCCGCAGCCGGGACACCGCCTCGTCGAACTCCTCCTCTTTAATGGAAAAGGCGATATGCGTATAAGACAGACGGATCTCCTCGCGCGGGAGATCCTTTTCTTCGTTCAAGGCGAGCCACAGACCGTCCAGATCGAAATAAGCGGTCGACCGTCCGCGCACGAGCAGCTTCGCGCCGAACGCCTCCCGATAGAACGCGATCGACCGCTCCAGCGACGAGACGCTGAACAGCAGATGATTAAGGCCTTGCAGCTTCATGATGGACTCCTCCTCCTCCTGTATCGCCAACGGCTCCCCTGCGGGTCCGGATGCAAAAAGTCCCGGCAGCCAAGCTGCCGGGACTTCAACGACCATGCTTATTCTTCGCCGGCGACGTCCTCGCCGTCGTCCTCGCCGATCATCTTGCTGTAGTCCTCGCCGGTGACGACGCGGCGGGCGGTGACGTACCGCTTGGCGTAGTAGGAATCGCTCAGCTTCGTGTAGCGCACGCCCTTGCTGGAGGCGTGGGCGAACTTGCCGTCGCCGACGTAGATGCCGGCATGCGAGATGCCGCGGCCGCTCGTATTGAAGAAGACGAGATCGCCGGGACGAAGATCGTCCTTGTCCACTTTGGAGCCGACCTGAGCCTGCGACTTGGACGTGCGGGGCAGCTTGACGTCGAACTGGTTGAAAATATGGCGGACGAAGCCGGAGCAGTCGAAGCCGGCTGTCGTCGTGCCGCCGTATTTGTAAGGCGTGCCGATGACTTTTTTGATCGCGCTGTCGAGATCCGGCGTATTCGCGAACGCGCTGCTGCTGAACGTCAGAAGCAGAACCAGGCCAAGCATGGACAGGATGACTTTCTTCACAAGTTGCTTCTCCCTTCGGATGCCTACGAAGTTAGCTGTGGGTTCGGTTGAAGGTTCCCTAGAATCCTCTCTTGCAAGATTCATTCACCCGGTATGGTTCCCCCGTTTTTCTTCTCGAAAATTCGGCATGATGATTCATCATTTTTATTAAAGGTTAATATTCGTAGTTTTTTGTCGAATCCCTGCCCGGGAAATATTAGAAGTCCCTCATCAAATCCCTTACTTTTCTCATAAATCAGCCTAGGCCCTTCTGCTCATATCATCGAATGGACGCGATTTTCGCCCCTGTCCTCCTGCCCAGAGGAAGAAATGGATATTTCCCCCTGCCATTCTGAGAAACTATCCTTTAAGCGTTATGAATTTAATAGGATAATAGTGGAACTCTTCGAGTGAAAGGAGGCCGCCTGCCGAATTCCGCTTTTTTATCCTACTTTTGAAAAGGAGGACTTTCATGTCCGCAAAATCCCGCACTTCCACCCCCCGCTTCCAGGCTTTGCGCGCGCTGCTGCTCGCCGTGTTCCTGATCGGCTCGATCGTGCCGGGCTCGCTCGCCGTCCGCACCGCCCATGCCGCCGATGCCTGCACCGGCGTCTCCGCCTGGTCGGCCTCGGCGATCTACACCGCGGGCCAGAAAGCCGTGTACAGCAGCACGCTGTACGAAGCGAAGTGGTGGACGACGAACGAGCGCCCCGACCTGTCCGGCCCATGGGGCGCATGGAAATCGCTCGGCGCCTGCTCGTCCGCTCCGACTCCGACGCCGACTCCGACCAAGACGCCTTCGCCTAGCGCGACGCCGACTCCGACGCCCGGCGCTCCGGGCGGCAAGATTACCGGCGCCTACGTCGCCGACTGGCATTTCCCGAACGTGAGCACCGTGCCGGCCGAAAAGCTGACGCATGTGTTCTACGCCTTCGCCGACGTGGCCAACAACGGCGTGAGCGGCGGCGACGCCTCCAAGCTCGCCCAGCTGACGACGCTGCGCAGCAAAAATCCGAGCCTGAAGGTGCTCGTCTCCGTCGGCGGCTGGGGCCGCTCGCAAGGCTTCGCCGGCGCGGCCTCGACCGACGCCAGCCGGACGGCGTTCGCGAACAGCGCCCTTTCCTACATCCGCGCCAACAAGCTGGACGGCGTCGACATCGACTGGGAATACCCGGCCGCCGGCGACAAGCAGAACTATACGCTGTTCATCCAAAAGCTCCGTTCGGTGCTTGACGCAGGCAGCGCAGCGGACGGCCGAGGCAGCAACAAGTACCAGCTGACCGCCGCCGTAGGCGCTTCGGACTACGGCCTCGGCAACATCGACATCGCCGCCGTGCAGCCGTCGTTCGACTTCCTGAACGTGATGACCTACGACATGCAGGCCGGCTCGGGCACGCATCATACGGCGCTTTACAACTCCTCGCGCGCCAGCTACAGCGTCGACACCGCCGTCAAGCTGCTCAAGAGCAAGGGGCTGCCCGCGTCCAAGCTGGTCATCGGCGGCGCGTTCTACTCCCACGGCACGGCCGACTATACGTACGACGAGCTCAAGGCCGGCTTCATCAACAAAAACGGCTGGACGCGCCAATGGGACGATGCGGCCAAGGCTCCGTATCTGACGAACAGCGGCGGCGGCTTCCTCAGCTACGACGACACGCAGTCGCTAGCCGAAAAGGTCAAGTACCTGAAAGCGAACAGCCTCGCGGGCATCATGTTCTGGGAGTACGGGCAGAACTTGGACGGCGAGCTGCTGGGAGCGATCCACACGGCGCTGAATTCCTGACCGCCTCGCCCGGCATGACGGCAGGCGCGGAGAAATGCCGCTGGTCCAAACGGACCTGCGGCATTTTCGCCTTTTCGCCTGCCGCGGCTCGCTTGACGCGCGGACGCATCGTCTCCGGCGGCTTGCCGCCGCTCGTTTTTCTCCCAAGCGCCTACCGCAGGTGGACAGCGCCGCCCGTCCGCTTTACGATGGATTCATTCAGCATGGAGGAAGGGACGGGCGCATATGGCGAGAAACGAGGGCTACGGCATCTACGGGTTCCGCTTCCAGGAGAGCGCGGAGCTGCCGCTTTGCAGCCTGTTCGCGGTCGGCCGTGAGGCGATCGACTCGACGGACTACGACTGGGACGGGGAGAAGAGGACCGACGGCCCGCTCCTGCTTTTCCAATATACGACGAGCGGCGAAGGAATCTACGAGAGCGGCGGCGAACGCCGGCTGGCGGCGGGAGAAGCGTTCATGACGGAAATTCCCGGGCGTCACCGCTACCGCTATCCGGGAGGAAAGGAGCCGTGGGAGTTCTATTTCGTTCTCCTCCGGCCGACGCATGCGCAGGGCTTGTGGGACTACGTCAAAAGCAGGACCGGCCCCTTTCCCCGCCTGTCGGCGGACAGTCCGCCGATCCTGCTGCTGCGCGATCTGTTCCAGCGCGCCAGCGCGGGCGGAATATCCGATCCGTTCGTCGCCTCCTCCTGCGTGCACGCCTTTCTCGTCGAGCTCTGCCGCTGGGCGTCGACCGGCGCCCGGCCGGAGACGGACTGGCCCGCTGCGATCCGCGAAGCGGCCGACTGCATGCGGACGCGCTATGCCGACATGATCAGCCAGCATGAGCTGGCCGACCGAGTCGGCTTGTCCCGATTCCACTTCGTCCGCAGCTTCGCCCGCCATGCCGGCGTGACGCCGGCGCAGTACCTCGCCCGCGTGCGCATCCAGAAGGCCGTGGAGCTGCTCGGCTCGACGGACTGGAGCATCGAGCGGATCGGCGCGGCTGTCGGCTACAGCAGCGGCAGCTATTTCATCAAGGCGTTCCGCAGGCTGACCGGCCGGACGCCGGGCTCGTTCCGCCTGGGCGGCGAAGGGCTTCCCTACAGCCGCATCTTTTTCGACTGATCCTCTCGGAGCAAGACAGCAATTTCATGCTATTGCCTGCGTGAAATTGTCGTAGTTGGCGCCGGGACGCGTCGAGTATAGTTCAAGAAAGAACGCTGCTTGATGCGAAAACAGGAGGAAACGATGAGCCATCTGAACCTCGCGCCGACCCCGCCCATGGGCTGGAACAGCTGGGACTGCTACGGCGCAGCCGTCACCGAGCAAGAAATCCGCGGCAACGCGGAATACATGGCCGAGCGGCTGAAGCCGTTCGGCTGGGAGTACGTCGTCGTCGACATCCAGTGGTACGAGCCCGGAGCGAGCAGCTCCCTCTACCGCAAGTTCGTTCCACTGGAGATGGACGGCCATTCCCGCCTGATGCCCGCCGCGAACCGCTTTCCGTCCGCCGCCGGCGGCAAAGGCTTCCGTCCGCTCGCCGATTACGTGCACGGGCTCGGCTTGAAGTTCGGCATCCACATCATGCGCGGCATCCCCCGCCAGGCAGTCCATGCCGCGTCCCCGATCCTCGGCAGCGAGGCGACGGCGCGCGACATCGCGCATCCGAACTCGATCTGCCCGTGGAACACCGACATGTACGGCGTCGATCCGCGGCACGAAGGCTCGCAGGCGTACTACGACTCGCTGTTCGAGCTGTATGCGGAGTGGGGCGTCGACTTCGTCAAGGTCGACGACATCGCCGCGTCCCGGCTGTACGGCGCCCATCTCGAGGAGATCGCGCTGATCCGGCGGGCGATCGACCGCTGCGGGCGGCCGATCGTGCTGAGCCTGTCGCCCGGACCCGCGGCGGTCGAGCAGGCCGAGCAGCTCAAGGCCGGAGCGAATCTATGGCGCATCACCGACGACTTTTGGGACCGCTGGGAGCTGCTGCTCGACATGTTCGACCGCTGCGAGCGGTGGCAGGGCCTCGGAGCGGACGGCGCCTGGCCGGACTGCGACATGCTGCCGCTCGGCCATATCGGCATCCGCTCCGTCGACGGAGGCGGCGCCGACCGGCTGACCCGCTTCACGCGGGACGAGCAGGTGACGATGATGACGCTCTGGTGCCTGTTCCGCTCGCCGCTGTTTTTCGGAGGCGAGCTGCGCGACAACGACGCGTGGACGAACAGCCTGCTGACGAACCGCGACGTGCTGCGCCTGCACCGGAGCAGCAGCGGCGCCCGGCTGGTCAAGCGCGAGGGCGGCTCGATCGTCTGGGCGGCGGACGGCGACGGCGGCAGCTTGTACGCGGCGCTGTTCAACGTCGGCGAGCGGGCGGCGGCCGTCGAGGCGACGCTCGCCGAGCTCGGAGGCGCCGGCGCCTTCACGGCCAAGGAGCTGTGGAGCGGCCGGTCCGCCGAGCTTGCGGACGGCCGGCTGAGCGCCGAGCTGCCTCCGCACGGAGCGGCGCTGTACCGGCTCGATCCCGCCTAGCGGGGAGGCAGTCCGTGGTTCAGGCCGCGGGCTGAGCGGGCTGCGCCGGGGCGATCCTGCCGGCGGGAAGCCGGCCCGAGCGGGCTGCGCTGCGGCGATCCTGCCGGCGGGAAGCCGGACCGAGCGGCGGGCCGCCCTCGCATGGAACGGCGCTCGGCTCGGCTTGATCCCGCTTCGGCGGGCGCTGCGGACGCAAAAAAGGTGGAAGGGAAGCCGGCTCGGCCGGTTCTCCTTCCACCTTTTTCAGCTTTCCTCGGTCAAATAGCTGCCGAAGGAATGCCGGATGACATCGCCGCGGCTGATGATGCCGACAAGCACGCCGCCGCGGTGCACGGGCACCTTTTTGATCCGCTTGCGGCCGAGCAGTCCCGCGATCTGCGCGACGTCCTCGTCCTGGCTGACCGCCACGACCTTCTTGCGCGACAGCTCCATGACGTTGCGCCCGAGCAGCCGGCGCGTGCGGTCGTCGTACTCGCCCTCGTTCATGCTCATCACGGCCGAAAAATAAAACGCGTCGAGGACGAAGTCCTCCCGCTGGCCGATGTAGCGCATGATGTCGCCGTCGCTGATGTAGCCGACGATCTCGTTGCGCTCGTTGACGACCGGCAAGCCGCTGATCCTGTACTTGATGAACTTCTCGACGACGTCCTTGAGCGTGTCCGTCTCCTTGACCTTGTGGACCTGGCGGACCATGATCTCATGCGCCTTCATCCCCCGCACCCCCCGGCTGCGTTCCCGTCTGCTAGACAATACTTGCATCATGCAACTATATAATTGTATTATACAACTGTATAGATGCCTGTCAATGCAGAGTATGCGTCATGGCAGGCCAAGGAGACGGCGGATGGCGCCCGGGAAGGCGATCGGCGCCGCCTCTCTTGTCAGGAGGAGAGACGATGGACCCACATGCAGTCGAAACGATCGAAATGGAGCTGGCCCACCTGATCCGGCGCCTCATCGCGGAAACGACGTACCGCAAGAGCGGCGACAGCCTCGACCGCGCCGCCTATTTGCTGCTCGACCATATCGCCGGCAGCGGCTGGGCGTCGGTCAAGACGCTGGCCGAGGAGTTCCGGCTGGACAGCTCGACAATCAGCCGCCAGACGGCCGCGCTCGAGAAGAAGGGCCATCTCGCGCGCAGGCCGGTGGAGAATGACCGCCGCGCTTATACGCTCGAGCTGACCGAGCTCGGCCGCCTGGAGCTGGAGCGGAACAAGCAGATGCGGACCGAGCGCGTCGGCGAGCTGCTGGAAGGCTGGACCGCGCAGGAGGTCGAGCAGTTCAGCCGCCTGCTCCAGAAGTTCGGCGAGTCCGTGTCGGAGGGCTAGATCGGCGGATCAGCCGGCGAGGCGGGCCTGCCGAGTCGGGTCGGCGGGTCTGCCGGCGAAGTCGCGTCCGCGAAGCGGGTCGGCGAGCCGGCCAATCAGGGCAGCTTGTCGGATCAGCCCGCGAGGCGGATCAGCCCGCCTGGACGCGCTGCAGGCGCAGCGCGTTCAGCACGACCGAGACGGAGCTGAGCGCCATCGCCGCGCCGGCGACCCACGGCTCCAGCAGGCCGGCGGCCGCGACCGGGATGCCGAGCGAGTTGTAGCCGAGCGCCCAGAACAGGTTCTGGCGGATGTTGGCCATCGTCTTGCGGCTCATCCGGATCGCTTCCGGGATGCTGCGCAGGTCGCCGCGCATGAGCGTCACGTCGGCCGCCTCCAGGGCGACGTCCGAGCCGGTGCCGACCGCCATGCCGATGTCGGCCGTGGCGAGCGCCGGCGCGTCGTTGATGCCGTCGCCGACCATCGCTACGACGCGGCCTTCGCGCTGCAGGCGGCTCACCTCGTCCGCCTTGCCCTCCGGCAGCACCTCGGCCCTGACCTCCTCGATGCCGGCCTGGGCGGCGATCGCCCGGGCCGTGCGCTCGTTGTCTCCGGTCATCAGGATGACGCGCAAGCCCATCTCCTTCAGCTTCGCCACGGCTTCGCCCGAGCTCGGCTTGATCGTGTCGGCGACGGCGACCAGCCCGGCGTAGCGGCCGTCGACGGCGACGAGCATCGCCGTCTTGCCGTCCCGCTCCAGCGCCTCCATCTGCGGATGGGCGGCTGCGGCGTCCACGTCCTCGCGCTCCATCAGGCGGCGCGTGCCGACGAGCACGCGGCGGCCTTCGACCACCGCCTGGATGCCGTAGCCCGGGATCGCTTCAAAGGACGTCGGCTCCGGCAGCTCCGGCAGGTCGCGGCGGATGCCGGCGACGATCGCCTCGGCCAGCGGATGCTCGGAGCCGAGCTCCGCCGCTCCCGTCAGGCGCAGCAGCTCGTCGCGCTCCATCGCCGGCAGCACGTCGGTCAGCACCGGCTTGCCCTCGGTGACCGTGCCGGTCTTGTCGAGCACGATCGTATCGGCTTTATGCGTCTGCTCCAGATGCTCCCCGCCCTTGAACAGGATGCCGAGCTCCGCGGCGCGCCCGGAGCCCGCCATGATCGAGGTCGGAGTCGCCAGGCCGAGCGCGCACGGGCAGGCGATGACGAGCACGGCGATCGCGATCTCCAGCGCGCGGGCAAAGTCCCCCGGAGCGATCAGGAAGTACCAGATAAGTCCGGCCGCGAGCGCCGCCGCGACGACGATCGGCACGAAAATGCCGGAAATGCGGTCGGCGACCCGCTGAATCGGCGCCTTGGACCCTTGCGCCTGCTCGACGATGCGGACGATCTGCGCCAGCGTGGAGTCGCCTGCGGCCCGCGTCGAGCGGACGAGCAGCGCGCCGTTTTTGTTGATCGTCGCGCCAGTGACCGAATCTCCGGCCTGCTTGGAGACAGGCAGGCTCTCCCCCGTCAGCATCGACTCGTCGACGCTGCTGCTGCCGTCCTCGACGAGTCCGTCCACCGGAATCTTGTCGCCGGGGCGGACGCGCACGAGATCGCCGACGGCGACTTCCTCGAGCGGCACCGCGACATCCAGGCCGTCCCGCAGCACGGTCGCCGTCTTCGCCTGCAGGCCGATGAGCGACTTGATCGCCTCGGACGCGCGGCCCTTGGCCAGCGCCTCGAGCAGCTTGCCGGTCACGACGAGCGTGATGAGCACGGCGCTCGTCTCGTAGTAGAGCGACGGCGCGCCGTGATGCGCGCCGCCGCCGGCGAGCTGCCACTCGATCGTCAGGTACAGGCTGTAGAAATAGGCCGCCGACGTGCCGAGCGCGATGAGCACATCCATGTTCGCCCCGCCGCTGCGCAGCGCGTTGAACGCCCCCCGGTAAAAAGGCGCCCCGATCACGAACTGCACCGGCGTGGCCAAGGCGAGCTGCAGCCACGGATTCATCAGCAGCGCCGGCACCGGCAGCCACGACAGGAAGCCGAAATGCGCCGCCATCGTGTACAGCAGCGGCAGCGAGAGCAGCGCCGAGACGGCGAGGCGCAGCGCCTGCCTTTTCAGCTCCTTGCGCTTGCGCGCCTCCGCCCCGCCCTCCTCCTGCTCCATCGGCAGCGCCTTGTAGCCGAGCTTCGCCACCTTCTCCTGCATGTCGGCGAGGCCGACCTCGCCCGGAGCGTAGTCGACGCGCGCCGTCTCCATCGCAAAGTTCACCGTCGCCGAGGCGACGCCGGGCATGCGGGAGAGCCCCTTCTCGATGCGCGCGGCGCAAGCGGCGCAGGTCATGCCCTCCAGCCGCAGCTGGATCGTATCGTTCGCCGTGCCGTAGCCCAGCTTCTTCACTTTATCCTCCAACGCTTCGCGGTCGACCTTGCCCGGATCGTAGACGACGCTCGCCTGCTCGGTCGCGAAATTGACGCTGGCCGCCGAAACGCCGTCCATCTTGCCCAAGCCCTTCTCGATGCGCGTCGCGCAGGCCGCGCAGGTCATGCCGGTCAGCTGCAGGACGGATTTATGCTCGCCCGACGGGGCCGTCGTTGAGTCTGTTCGAGCCATCTCGCTTCTCCTCCAATGGTGATTCCTTGACTCCAATATACCCCCCACCCCTATATTGGTCAAGAAGTAAATCCGCCATCAATCGCCTATTTCCTTAGATTGGCTCCATGCCGGCGTCGATATGCGGCGGCATCGGAGGGCGTTGCGGGCCAGGCTGGCGCCGATCGGCGTCCTTGCGCCTCATGGCTCCGCGCATCTTGAGCAGGAATCGGCAGCCGCGGCATCGAAAAGGGCTCGCAGACGAAAGGAGGCTCTGCCTCATGCCTGCAGCGGTGACGGTTTTTGTCATGGATACCGGATTCGATCCGGACGCAGCCAAGGAATTTCCGCATGTCCGCCTGCACGCCGGCTTCAACATGAGCCGGCACGGCTCCCCGGACGACAGCTCCGATCCGCATGGGCATGGCACGGCCGTCGCGCGCACGCTGCTCGAGGCTTGCGGGCCGGCGCCGATCCGGCTCGTGCCGGTCCGGCTGCTCGATCGGCGAGGCGCGCTGTGGGAGCGCGGCCGGGTCGCCGACGCGCTTGAGCGCATCCTGCGCGAGCTGCCGGAGGGGCCGACGGTCGTCTGCGCCGCCTTCGGCGACGGCCGGCATCTGCTGCCGGACGAGCCGGACGGCCAGCCGGAGACGGCGGAGCGGATCCGCGAGCTGCGGCGGCGAGGCGTCGCTTTTGTCGCTGCGGCCGGCAATTTTTATGCTGCTGCGCGGCGGCAGCGTTGCTGGGGCATGTCCTGGCCGGCCAGCTGCCCGGACGCGGTCAGCGTCGGCGCAGCCGTTTGCGGGCGGAGCGAGGGGAGACGGGACGAGGCGGACGGTTGTGTGCAGGAGGCGGAGCGACTCGGCGAAGCGGACGGGGGCTTGCTGGAGGAGCGGCTGCGCGAAGCGGACGGGGGTGCGGCTGGCGGCTGGATGCTCGAGCCGAACAGCCAGCGAGCGCCGGCAGCCTCGGCCTGGGGAGGCACCACGTTGTTCGCTCCCGTGCATCCGCCGGGGCATACGAGCGGCGCGGCAGCCTTCGCGGCCGGTCGGCTGGCAGCTCTTTGCAGCCGCTTTCCCGGCATCGGCGTGGATGAGCAGCTCGCATTGCTGCTGGCTGGCGCCGAATTCATTGCCGACGACGAAGGAAGCAGCCATTGGCCGCTGTTGTTATGAGCCGTTGAATCCCATGATCCGCTCCCGGCAAGGCGCCGATGGCTGGAGTCGAATGTTCATTTCGTGAGGGGGATCGGTCGCGACTTGGTTCTATCCGGAAAAAGTATGGCGGATTACGATTGGCTGGACAACGGACGACGGAACCGAGCCATCGGACTCCTACCTCATTTATTTGAAGATTCTGTCGGTCGCCTTTTTGTTCATCGTATTGATGGGATGCCTGGCTTATCTTTTCGACTAATGCACTTGGGTCGGCCGAATCCCCCGTCTCAGCCAGTACGGTAAGGCGCCCCGCCTCCTGCTCCATAACGCCAACGATACTCAGAGACGCTATTTCGCTCAAAACGGCCATTCCGAAATTCTAACGATACTCGCAGACGCTATCGGGCCGATTCCGCTGCACAATCAACGTATTCCCCGCCAATAGCGCTTCTCCGTATCGTTAAATTTCCAATCGCGCTCTTTTCGGGCCAATAGCGACTTGCAGTATCGTTAGCTCCGGCAGCTCCAGCAGTTCCGGCAGTTCTCGCAGCCCGCCAGCGTCGACGGCCTCTGTCAGCACCCGCCAATCCCACCGGCAGCACCGCTAACCCCGCCAGCTCCGGCACTTCCGCCAACCCCGCCAGCCGGCACTTTTGCCCGTTCCGCCGCCAGCGCCTGCAGCCCGCTTTCCGCATCGGGCATCCCCCATCCGACCACCCGTCGGCGGATCTCGCCGCGCTTCCTCTCGCCCCAATCCCGCCCCGCTTTGGCGCTCCCTCCTCCCGGCAGGCCCCCCCTCGCTCCCGAACAAAATAAACCCGAGGCGGATCGCTCCGCCTCAGGTCCATTCCGCTCTATCGGCCTATCCTCTATCGGCCTCTCCCTCTCCTATCCGCCTATCCCGGCTCCCGTCAAAACGCCGGCTGATTGTTTTTCTGAACCGCGATCACGTAGCCGATGTCTACCAGCATCGCGGCGGCCTTTTCCGCCGTGCTGACGCCGAGCAGGATCGTCTTCGTCTCGGGCTCGTCGTCCAGCACCGCGGCCGAGGCGAGCATCGACCCGGTATAGTCGAAGAAGTTGTCGACCCACAGCAGCGACTCCGCCGTCTGCAAGCCGCGCACGGCAGGATCGTCCGACTTGCGCTCCTCGTCGATCAGGATGCCGAACGCCGCCGTACGCAGCACGGTGCGGACGCCGGTGCAGACGAGATCCAGCGCGGCATTGGCTTTGGCCAGCTTCTTGAACGCGGCCGACTCGAGATCACTGTACTTGTCCGTCAGCGAAGCGAGCGCCGGCACGAGCGCCTTGGCCGACATGAAGGAGGAGATCGCGAGGTTCGTGTCGTCGATCGCCTCCACCGCGTCCCCGCGGCTCGTGCGCCGGCTCATCGCCTCGACTGCCGTGCCGATGCCTTGGACGGCGACGCCGAAAAACATCGCCGGCTTGGACGGCTTGGCGTCGTCGCTCGCCTGCTGCGCCCAGGCGTAGGCGGCGGCTCCCGCCTTGAGGAAGGATCCGACCAGTCCGCCGATCCAGCTGAACCGGTTCAGCGCCGAGAAGCCGGACTGCGCCGTGACGTTGCCGAAGGCGAGCGGCACGATCTCGCCCTTGGCGAGCGGCGCCTCGCCGACGATCAGCTTGTAGGCGATCGTCGCCGGCACGGCGAGCAGCAGCAGCATGCCGTCGATCAGCGAGAAGGAGGCGTCGACATGCGTGCCCGGCGCGACGAGCTCGACGAGCTTTTCCACGAACGGGAACCGGACTCTCGCGAACAGGGCGTCGCGCAGCGCCCCCATAAGCGCGTCCATCAGGTCGAGCGAGCGCAGCACGAGCGCCTGCAGCCCTTCGAGCAGCCCCTCCGCGACGTCGGCCGCCACGGCTGCCGCCGCATCGCGGAACGTCTCCAGCGACAGCGCCGACCGTCCCGGCAGCTTGCCGCCGAACAGCGCCGACAGGTCCGCCTCGACGCGGTCCCAGGTGTCGATCAGCGCCTGCGCCTCGTCGGACACGAGCCCTTCGATGAACGTCTCCACCGCCTGGATCGTTTCCGCCGCCGGATCGGGCCCGTCGACATGCACGATCTCGCCGACCGCGTCGTCGAGCTTGCGGCGCACCCAGCTGACGACGCTGTTGCCGGTGATGGCGTCGATCAACTCCCGCACCGGAGACGCGGCCGCCTCCAGCTTGTCCTGAAGGCTCTCGCCCGGAGCCGGCGGGCTGGGCTGGAACGCCGCTCCCCCCTCCGGCCGCCAGCTGTCGAGCGCCAGCATCGCCGAGCGGAAGCCGCTCTCCACGGTCGGCTTGAGCGCGGAGATCCGGCTGCGCACGTAGCCGAGCGCGTCGTCGACCGCCTCCTTCATCGCGTCGCGGACGATCAGCACGTCCTCCCAGCTGAACAGGAACTTGAGGAACTGCCACACCTTGTCGAGCCCCGTCTCCACCTGCCGCCACAGCCAGCGGAAGAAGCCCGCCGCCTCCTCGAGGCAGCTCAGCACGAAGCGCTTGATCTTGCCGCCGAGCTCGCAGACGAAGTGCAGCGCGTCCTCCGCCTTGTGCAGCACGAACGTCCACGCCTCCTCCGCCCGATGAGCCAGTCCCTCGAAAAAGTCCGCGACCGTATGGCCGAGCTGGACGAAAAAGCTCTCCGCGCTCTCCGCCGCCTGCACGAGGCGTCCGATGACGCTGTCGTCCGCGGCCTGCACGCCGCCGCGGCCGTCGGCGACGATGCCCCAGCGGTAGCCGTCCGGCACGGACGAGGCGGAAAGGTCCGAGCGGTACGGGTCTCCGGCCGCGCTGCGCCGGATCGTCCACGAGCTGCCGCTCGGCCCGGCGGCGAGCTGCGCGCCTTGGCGCAGCGCGCTTGCGACGGCGTCGGCCTGTCCCGCGCCCGAGCCGGAGCGCCAGGCATCCGGCAGCAGCGGCTGCTCGCCGCCGGGCATGGCCACCGTCGCCGAGCGCAGCTCCGCGCCGGTCAGGCTGGCGAACCGCTCCAGCGCGGCCGCCGCCGGCTGCAGGTCGAGATGGCCGTCCAGCCCGGCGACCGTCAGCCGATACGACGGCGGCGCCAGCGATTGGACGCGGCTGTACAGGGCGATGCCGCCATCCGGACCCGTGACGGCCTGCGCCGAGACTCCCGGACCGATGAAGGCCGGGCGGCCGCCGATCAGGATGTTCGTCGGCGCGGACGCCTCGACCTGCACGGCGACGCCCAGGCGCGGCTCGCCGGTGGAAGGCTCGACGACGCGCAGCGTGACGGCGTAGCAGGTGGAAGCGATCATCGCGTCCGGATCCTGCACGCGCAGCTCCGTCTCCTGCCAGCTGCGGCCGTCCCCCGCCTGAGCGATCAGCCCCGCTCCGCCGCCGGCGTACACCGCCAGCACGGACGAGCGCAGGCTGCCGTCGCCCATGGCCGGAGCCATTTCCAGCACGCCGGTCCGCACGAGCAGCGGCGCCAGCCAGCCGCCGCCCGCGTCCTGGGCGGCCGTCAACAGGCCGCCGTCCTGCAGCAGGCACCAGACGCTCGTCGCCTTGCCGCCTGCGGAGGGACGCTCGGCCAGGCACAGATCGGTCACGGCCGGCGCGGCCTCCGGCGGCACGACGACCGCCGCCGCGGCCTGGTCGGCGTTGTCCTGCTCGTCCGCCGTCAGCAGGCTGACGCCGCTGCCGCCGACGTACAGGTCGGTGCCGTCCGCTCCGGTCAGGCCCGTCTCCAGCAGGCGGGCACCCGCCGGACAAGGCAGCGGCACGACCGGCGGCACGGTCGCCGCATGGCCGGATGCGTCATAGTCGGGGAACGGCCGGAACATGAGCGTGTCGGTGCCGCTTCCGATGCCGAGCACATACAGGCCCGAGCCGTAGGTCGGATGCACGCCCGCCTCGAAGTCGTAGATCTCGTCCAGCGTCGTCGCCGGATTGAACACGAGCGCGTCGGCGAAGCCGGTTTTGCCGCCGCTGCGGAGCAGATAGAGCAGATCGCCCGCTCCCCCGTGTCCGGCCAGCACGGCCGTCCAGCTGCCGTCGCCCTCGTCCAGCACGCGGATCGCCTCAACGCGCCGCCCTTCCCTCGTCCCGCCGTCGGTCCAGACCAGCGTCTCCCAGACGGTGGCGGCGCTGCTCAGGTCAAAGGCCGTCCAGATCCGGCTCGCGCCCGTACCGCCGGCCTCCTCCGTCGCGACCGCCAGCGCGATCCGGTCGTCCTCCGTCCACGCCGCGCCGATCGCCTGCACGCGGGGCGATCCGTCCGCCGTCCGTCCGGGCGTCAGGTCGATCGTCTGCCAGCCGTCGGGCGACTCGAGGTCGCGCCGCGCCAGGAACAGCTCGCCGTCCGTGCCAATGCTGAGCAGCATCGGCAGCACGGCGCCGCCGCGATGATCCGGCAGCGAGACAATCCGCCGCTGGTACCGCCCGACCTCCGCCGGATCGGCGAGCGCCTCCGGTCCGAATACGCGCGCCTGCTCATAGTGGTCGATAATGTCGGAGCTGACGGTGAAGCTCCACTCCTTGCCTGAGGCATCCTTTGCCGAGAACGCCTCCACGCGGGGCTGCTTGTCTGCCATATCCATCCCTCTCCCTTCTAAGGTCGCGCCTCAAGGCGCCTTGTAGATCGCGTCCAGCAGCAGGTCGCCCGTCGCGCCGGAGAACCGGAAGTTCTGGAAGGCGAACACGCCTCCGCCCGGCGGCACGAAGCTGTGCTGCGACAGGTCGAGCTCGAGCTGCGAGAACGCCTGCCGGAGGCCGGACTCCAGCTCGCCGACGATGTCGCTGGCGGCATGGGTCATGATTTCCAGCAGCGTGCCGCCCGTGATGCCGAGCAGCTTCGGAATTTCCGAGAACGCCTCCTCGACCTTGCCGAAGCCGCTCGCTTCATTGCGGGTCGTATGGAAGTCGCCGAACGAATAGTCGAGCTGCGGATCGAGCCGGAACGCGCTCGTGCCTCCCGGCGTCGAGAGGGCGACGCTGCCCGTGATCGGGGCTTCGCCGGCGGCGTCGAGCTTGGCCGTCTCCATGCCGGCCGGACCGAGCGTATGCTCGCGATAGACGAAGGAGCAGTAGACGCGGCCGGTGACGTCCATCGAGGCGCTGCCCGGACGGATCGCCACGTTCAGCTCGAAGCCTTTGGTCAGGTCGATGAAATGGTCGATGATGTCGCGGCTGCGGTTCGACTGGGTCTCTTCGCGAAGGAAGCGGCGGTTCAAGCCGTCCGCCTGCGGCTGCAGGCCGCCGAGCGCCTTGGCGAACTGGGGCATGAGGTAGTTGTCCACGAACACCTCCTTGCGGATCGCGAGCAGGCCGGAGACGAGCCCTTTGGAGCCGTCCACCATCGCCGGATCGATCCAGCGGTCCTGGAGCGCGACGCGCGCGCCGTCCTTGTCCGCCGGCAGCGGACGTCCGGCGAGCGCGCCGAGGTAGCTGAGCGTGCTCGCGGCGGGCGCTTCCGGCACCGCATGCACGTCGAACACGAAGTCGGTCAGCGCGAACGTCGGGGGCTGCTGCTGGCCCGCGTTGCGGCGCACGACCGTACCGAGCAGGAAGTCGTCCGAGTCGCCCGACTGCAGCAGCCCGCCGAGCAGCGACAGCGCCTTCACGCGCGCCGCCTGCGGCACGTCCGGCGGGATGTTCACGTCGTGGTTGTCGGCCATCAGCAGGTTCGCGTTCGTCAGCTCCAGGAACAGGTATTCGATGGAGAACACGTCATCCGGCAAGCCGGCCTGCTGCTTGGCGGAGTCGATCGCGTCCTGCGCCGTCTGGGCGCTGGCCGGGTCGATCGCGCGCAGCGCTACGAGATCGACCGGCTTTTTGTCCAGATCGGTGAGGAAGGACACGCTCCAGTTGTCGATCGGCGCCTCGGCCGCCTCGTCGTTGTCCTCGTCGTAATAGGTGACGGTGCCGCTCAGCAGCGTCAGCGTCACTTTCACCTGCGCCAGCTTGGCGTCCGGCACGTTCAGATCGACGCGCAGCGGGGCGAGCGTCGCCGTCAGTCCATACGGGGACGGCGTGCCGTCCTTCTTGAGCGGATGCAGCTTCAGCGTCTCGTCGAGCTGGCGCCGTCTTTTCCAGGCTTTCCAGGCGTAGCCGAGCTGGCTGTCGAGGCTCGTCTGGGCGAGCGCCAGGCACAGGTCGAAGTCGGTCAGGGCGTTGCGGCTGTCGGTCATCGTTTTTTGCACTCCTTTTCGGATGGGGATAGGTGGAAATTGGATTGGCTGAAGGGACATGGCGCTGCGGCGCCTCTCAATCGTCCGCCGTCTGCGTGCGGTCGACGGTCTTGCTAGCGAGATAGCCGGCATGGCTGATGCCGAGCACGGCGAGGAAGCCTTGGCCCAGCGTCGGCAGCTGCCCGAGCTCCTCCGCCGGGACGGTGCCGAACAGCTGGAGCAGCAGCGCGCTGTAGGCGGCCGCGCCGACGAGGGTGAAAAAGAACAGCTGCAGCTTGGCCAGGTCGACGTAGCCCGCTGTCTTGAGCTCCTCGCCCTGGAACAGGTCGTTCCACGCCGCATCCTGGAACCGCGGCTTGGCGAGCAGGATGCCGTCGCCGGCCGCTACCTGCTCCGGGTCGAGCTTGGCCGCCGCAGCCGGGTCCGGCTGCTTGTCCTGCTTCTGCGCATGGATGACGGGCGCGGCGACGAGCGAGGTGACGCTGATGCCCATGAGCGCCCACAGCTGCCAGTCCATGTCGATCTGCAGCGCGGCCGTCGGATCCGCCAGGCCGTACGCTCGCAGCGAGGCGGCCGTGTAGTAGGCGGACAGCAGCAGCACCGTCCAGACGACGGTCTGGAAGCGGGACAAGCTCATGACGTTGCGCTCGTTCACGAGCAGCCCGCGATAGCGGCCGGTCAGCCGCTTGCTGACGAGTCCGCACAGCAGCGCCAGCAGCAGCGCGTGCCCGGCCCAGAGCGCCCCCTGGCCGGAGCTGAGCGACTCCTTCAGCTCGGCGAGCCGCTCGGGATCGAGCGCGGGGGCGGGGGCGGCAGCGACGACGGTAGCAGGGGCGGCAGCGGCCAGCGAGGAGCCGGCCGGGAGAACGGGCGCCGCTTTCAGGGAGCCGGGCGTGGAAACCGCGTCGGCATCCAGGGCGCCCGTTCCGGCGGATCCGCCTGCGGCAGCGTCAGCGGCAGCGTCGGCGGCAGCGTCGGCGGACGGATCCGTGCCGGAGCCGAGCCCGTTTGCCGTCGAATTCGCTCCGAAGGCGGGGGCGCTCATTTCTCGGGGAGGGCCGAGCAGCCGGGCGACGGCGGTTTTGGCTGCCTGTCGGTCCTTCAGCTCATCGGCCGTCACGGGCAGCCCGTCGGTCCGGCCCCGATCGAGCTCGGCGATGAGCGTCCGCGTCGGCGCCTTGGTGAGGTTGTACGCGGTCACGAGCGGCGGCAGCAGCGCCAGCGCAAGCACGAGCAGCGCGATCGCCGCCGGCAGCGCGGCGCCGCGGATCGGACGCGGCGGCTTGCGAAGCGTCAGCTCCATCGGCCGCTACCCGGCCGGCACGGCGATGCGGAAGCCGCCGCCGTCGCCGCTCGACTCGTTCGTGTCGACCGATAGGCCGCAGACGGTCGTGCTTTGCAGCTGCCGGATATTCCAGCCGGCGAACGCCTCATGCCCCCGCCAGCCGCGCGACTCCGCCAGCCAGGCGTAGGCGACCTGCGGATTCTCGGCGCGGATGCGGCTGCAGCTGTAGCCCGAACCGTAGATGCCGATCGCGTACGGCTTGCCGCCTTTGCCGGCCGCCTCGGCTCCTTCCGCCTGCACCGACTCGACGACGCCGCGGATATAGTCCCGCACCGGTCCGTTCAGGTCCGCCTCGGAGGCGTCGTAGTCGACCGTGAAGTAAATCGGCGTGCCTCCCGGCTGCCCGATCGTCCGGCGGGCGTAGGCCGCCGCGTCGGCGCCGTCTTTTTTGCCGGCCTCGTAGTCGAAGTACGCCGCGCTCGTCGGAAAGCCGTTCTCCCACACCGCGACGATGTAGAGCCCCTCCGCGCTCAGGGCGGCCGCCTCCTCCCTCGTCAAATTCTTCTGCGGCCGGTTGCGGTTGTAATAGCGGCCGACGAACGCATAGCCCGCCTCGTGGATCGCCTTGACCAGCGAGTGGCAGTTGACCGCCGTGTCGATTCCTTTCGCCATCCTATCCTCTCCTTTCGACTTCCTGTCTCCGTTATACCGGGACGGCGCGTCATTCGGACAGAGACGGGCGTCGCCGTTTTTTGTCAGAGTATGCGGTGACGGACGTCATGGACCGGGGAGGCCGGAGATGGCGGGCGTCATGGAGCGGGGAGGCCGGAGATGGCGGGCGTCATGAAATTCCTCGACTGCCTGCATCTTTGCCGCTGCGCGGATGGAACTCTTTGCTTGCTGCAACGCCGCTCCGCGGATGGACCCTCTTTCCGATTCCTGTGAAGCCCAGATTCCTCTGATCTCCCTTTCCGAAACGGAAGGAATCCGGCCTTCAAGGGAACCGCTCCGCTTCTCCAAGAGGGTCGATCCTCTCCGCTCCAGCTTTTCGCCCACACCGCCATCATGCTGCGCTTCCTCGTTCCTGAGTAACTCGATTTTCGAGCTGGCGAGCAGTTGCCCCGCACACTCGAACGTCTCCTAGGACAGCACAGCGACCAGTTACTCGGTTTTTCCGCGTAATTCCGTCCGTTTCGTTCCCGCACGCCCGAGCTGCTCGGTTTTTCCGCGTAACTCCGTCCGTTTCGTCCCCGAACGCCCGAGCTGCTCGGTTTTTCCGCGCAATTCCGCCCGTTTCGTCCCCGCACGCCCGAGCTGCTCGGTTTTTCCGCGTAATTCTGTTCGTGTAATCGACTCAGCTAGGTGGTTTCCTCTGCAACCCGATTTTTTCAGGCTACAGCCTGCGTTCGGAGCTTCCATGCACTGGCAACCCGATTTTTTCAGGCTGCAGCCTGCGTTCGGAGCTTCCATGCGCCTGCAACCCGATTTTTTCAGGCTACAGCCTGCGTTCGGAGCTTCCATGCGCCTGCAACCCGATTTTATCGGGCTGCTGGATCTCGCTTCCAGTCACCATGCAGTTGAAGCCGGCACGTGCTGCCTGCGCCGCTAAAAAAATGTCCCCCTGTCATCCGCAGAGGATGATAGAGGGACATCTTTGACGTTACAGCTCGACTTCGCGCAGAAGCAGTACGGCCGCCGTGCGGTCGCCGACGCCGAGCTTGCTGTAGATGACGCTGGCATAGTTGCGAATTGTACCTTCGTTCATGAACATGGCAGCCGCGATCTGCTTGTTGGACAAGCCGCTGCGTATATGGCGCGCCACCTCCAGCTCACGCTCGGTAAACCCCCATGCTGCTCCCGCAGGCGTGCCCGGCAGCCTGCCGACGCCCGTGCGATGGCCGGAGCTCGCGGTGGCGCGCGGTCCCGAACCGGGTCCTCCCGAACGCCATGCTTCTACGGATCGCCCCTGGCCTGCTCCCGCTCGACCAGCTTCCCGCAGCTGCCCAGCGCCTGCTGCTCCCGCTCGACCAGCTTCCGCTGCTTGACCTGCGCCAGCACCCGCTCGGCATCCTGCGCCTTCACCCGCTCGATATCCTTCATCCGCTCGACATCCTGCGCCTGCGGCTGCAGCTGGCGCCGCCTCCTCCGCGAGCCGACGCAGCTGCGCGGCGACGTTGGAGGCGACGGCGGCCGGCATGACGAGCCGGCCTTTGGCGGCGTCGCGGATCGCGTCGAGCAGCTGCGGGGCGTCCATGTCCTTCAGCAGATAGCCGCATGCGCCCGCCGCGAGCCCGTCCCGGACGTAGCCGTCGTCGAGGAATGTGGACAGCAGCAGCACGACGGTGGGCGAGCCTTCTTCGGCGAGCCTCCGAGCGCACTCGATGCCGCCCATGCGGGGCATCTGGATGTCGAGTAGCAGCACGTCCGGCTCCAGCTCGCGGACCCGCTCCAGCGCCTCCGCTCCGTCCGCCGCCAGACCGACGACTTCCATGTCGGGCTCGAGCCGCACGATCGTCTGCAGGCCGTCGCGCATGAGCGCCTGGTCGTCGGCGATGACGATGCGCAGCGGACTCATGGCGTCCCGCCTCCTGGCGAACGCGGTTCGGAACGATCCGCACGCTCGCTGGCCGCCGCTCCGTCGCACGCTTCTCCTGCCTCGGAGGGAGCCGCCCCATCAGCGAGCGCTGTCGCCGCCTCCGGCTCGCGGCTCAACGGCAGCACGGTCCGCAACCTTGCCCCGCTGGCCGTCTCCTCCGCCGATGCGGCCGCGGCCGCCTCTCGCGGCAGCGGCAGCGCGGCCCGCAGCTCCGCGCCGCCGCGCGCGGACGCGGCGAGCGTCAGGCTGCCGCCGGCTTCGGCGAGCTGCCCCTGCAGGGCGCGCAGCCCGAAGCCGGGCTCCGCGTCGCCGCTCCAGCGGCCGTCGTTCCAGAGCGACAGCGCGATCCGCCGCCCGCCCTCGGCGGACGGCTCCACCTCCGCCCGGCAGGCGAAGCGCTGCGCTCCGCCATGGCGGATGCCGTTGGTGAGCCCTTCCCGCAAAATATCCCGCAGCAGCCGCGCCTGGTACCAGCTGAGCGGAGGCAAGCCGCCGAAGCTTGCTTCCACCCGGACGCCGCTCGCCCACTCGGCTTCCCGGGCCACCTGCTCCAGCTCCTCGCCCGCCGACCGCCGCACCGAGCTGTCCGCGGCGATCGCGCGCACCGAGCCGCGGATCTCCTCCAGCCCCTTGCGCGCGAGCTGGCGGGCGATCTCCACCTTGGCCTCGGCCTCGTCGCCCTCGCCGGCGGCAAGCAGCCGCCGCGCCGCCTCCAGCTGCACGATCGCCGCCGTCATCGTATGGCCGACGCTGTGATGGATCTCGCGGGCGATCCGCCCCCGCTCCTCCAGCACGGCCACCTCGGCCATCGCCTCGTAGGCCGAGCGGATGGACGCCTCCAGCTGCCGGCCGCGCTCCTCCAGCTCCTGCGTGCGGCGGCGGACCGCCTCCTCGAGCCGCGACTGCGAGCGGGACAGCTCCACGGCCGCGCGGTAGGCGCGGACCGAGGCGTAGACGGTGCTGAACAGCTTCGAGCTGGTCAGCTCCGTCTTTTCGCGATAGTCGTTGATGTCATAGCTGCGGATGACGTCCGACTCGGGAGCCTGGCCCGGCTGCCCGGTGCGCAGCACGATGCGGACAAGCGCATTGCCGAGCTCTTCCCGGATCGATCTCGCCAGCCGCAGTCCGGCATCCTCCGTCTCCATGACGACATCCAGCAGCACGACCGCGAAGTCGGCATGCCCGCGCAGCAGCTCCAGCGCTTCCGCCGCGCTGTAGGCGCTGTAAAAAACGAGCGGCCGTCCCTCGAACGTCTCCGGCCCGAGCACGAGCCGGGTGACGCGGTGGATGTCCGGATCGTCGTCGACGATCAGGAACTTCCAGCCGGAGCCGTCTTCGGCCGCCGGCTCCTCCTCCGGCGCGAAGCCGATCTCCTCTTCCTCCATCCTCTGCTCCTCCTTCATGACCGATTCCTTGCCTGCGCCTGCCCGCCGTCCCTCCGTTCGTGCGCCTGCTCCTCGCCCGTCTCCTCCGCCGCCTCGGGCAGCTCCAGCTCGAAGCGCGCGCCGCGTCCGGGCTCGCTCCAGATGCGGACCGCTCCCCCCCAGGTCGTCGCGACGAGGCTGTACACGAGGCTGAGGCCGAGCCCGGTTCCTCCGCGGCCCCGACGCGTCGTCACGAACGGATCGAAGATCCGCGCGGCCAGCTCCGGCTCCATGCCGACGCCGTCGTCCTCGAATTCCACATAGAGCCCCGCCCGCTCCCGCAGCCGCGAGATGGTGATCGCGACGATGCCGGAGCCGCCCTCCGGATACGCATGCGTGACGGAGTTGACGAGCAGGTTGGTCAGGATCTGATAAAAAGCCCCTACATATCCCGTCGTCTCCAGCCCCTCCTCCGCCTCGACCCGCACGTCCAGCCGGACGCCGGATTCCCGCAGCAGAGGGCTGAGGCTGATCAGCACGTCGAGCGCCGCCTGCTTGGCCTCGAACCGCTGGGGCAGTTCGCTCGCCTGGCCGGCGGCGACCTGCTTGAAGCTGCGCACGAGCTGCTCGGTGCGCTGCAGGTTCGACAGCAGGATGGACGCCGACTCCGAGCTTTCGGCCAGGAACCGCTCGAGCTCGGTCCGCTTCATCTGCCCGGAGGCGTACAGCTGCCGCAGCCGCTCGGCGCGCTGGGCGAGATGGCTCGACGCGGTGACGCCGATGCCGATCGGCGTGTTGATCTCATGGGCGACGCCGGCGACGAGACTTCCGAGCGAGGCCATCTTTTCGGCCTGCACGAGCTGCCGCTGCGCCGACTCCAGCCGTCCCATCGCCTCCTGCAGCTCCGCCGTCCGCTCCTGCACCCGCTGCTCGAGCGTCTGGCTCCACTCGTCCTTGAGCCGGTCCATCGCCAGCAGCCGCCGCGCCAGCTGCTCGGCCTCGGCGAACGAGCCGGCGTACTGGCGGGCGAGCAGAACCGACTGGAAGAGAGAGAACGCCAGGAAGCCGAGCGGAGCGAGCGAGGCCGCCCGCGTCAGGTCCGCCATGTAGAAGAAGTCGTGGATGATCGTAGCGGCGAGGACGGCGAAGCCGCAAAGGAACAGCAGCGCCCCCCGCTCGCCCCGGGCGACGGCCACGGCGATCGCGCCGGCCCCGTACGCCATGACGAAGCAGGCGTAAAGCTCCGCCGGCAGCAGCGCATGCTCGTACACCCGCTGCTCCGTCAGCAGGCATAGCAGCGCTCCCAGGCCGCCGACGGCGTCGGAGGCGCGGACGAGCCGGCGTCCGACGAACGCCGGATACAGCTCCCGCAGCATCCGGGTCAGCAGCAGCAGGCCGAGGTAGAAGATGAGGTAGAGCGCTTTGGCGAACCATTGCCAGTCCAGCTCGGGAAAGATCGTATAGACAAGGCGGTCGTTCACCAGCAGCGTCCGCACGGACATGAGCAGCGAGAACGAGCCGACATACAGCGAAGCGAGATGGCGCCGCCGCACGGCGAATACGAGCAGATGGTAAAACGCGATGATGCCGCAGGCTCCGAAGGCGAACCAGGAGACGGCCGCGTCGCGGCGATACGCCGCTTCGAGCTGCGCTTCCGTGCCGATCAGCGGGCTTCGCTGGAAGCCGCTTTTATAGTAGTCGTAGTTGGACAGCTGCAGCACGAGCTCCAGCTCCGGCCCGTCTCCTCTCTCCAGCGGCGCCACCTGCACGATCTGGCGCGGCACCGCCTCCTCCCGCGAGCAGGCGACGACGCCGGCCGACGCGGTCTCGCGGCCGTCCGCCCACAGCCGGTACGAGGTGAACGTATTGCCGAGCTTGACGGCGAGCAGCGGCAGCTCCTCCGGCAAAAGCGCCGTCAGACGCAGCGTCGCGCAGCCCTCCAGCGGATAGGTCCGTCCGTCGATCGGCTGCCTGTTCCAGTAGCCGGGCACGTCCATGTAGCCGGCCGGCTGCGGCGGCGCTCCGGCACCGGCATCCCAGCTGGCGGGCTCCAGCAGCCGGCCGGGGTAGAACTCCCACTGTCCGCGCAGCGCGATCGCCTCGTCGAACGGCTGGCCGGTCAGGTCGATTTTTCCCGCCGTCGCCGCAGGCGCCTGCTCCCCGCCGCTATCCGGCACCAGCAGCGTCCAGGCCGCCGCCCCCCCGATCGTCAGCAGCAGCAGCGCGGCCGGCAGGAGCCGCCATCGCTTACGGCTGGACGGTCGGAATTTCGGCATCCTTCAAATACCTCAGCTCGCGGGCGAGCACAAGCCCGGCGGCGAGCGGCAGGTCCTGGCTCTTGGCCAGCAGCTTGGGCGTATAATAATTCGACGGATGCCCGCGCTCCATCCAGCCGAGGCGCATGTAGGTTTCCGCCACCAGCTCGCTGCAGAAGAACGTCTTTTCATCCGCCTGGCAATCCCAGCTCCCCGCGAGCAGCTCCTCGGCCATCTTCGTCAGGCTCGGGAACGACGCGTCATGCACCTCCTCGACGAACGCCTGGAACTTGTCCAGCGTGTCCGCCGGCCTGTCTCCCTGCAGCTGCCGGAACGCGTACCGCGAATCGTACCGGTCCGCCTCGTCGGTCGCGATGCGCTCGCGCAGCCGCACGAGCATCGGTCCGGTCTTGATGCGATGCTGCTCGACGTCCTCGAGCGTCTCGGTCGTCGTCGACTCCCACAGCAGCGCCTCATCGAAGCCGGGCAGCCTTACGACCATGCCGACATGCGACCATTCCGAGCGGCTGATGATCTCGATCTCCTCCGATTCGAGGAAAATGCCGTGAAAAAACACCAGGTCCCCCGTCTGAAGCGTGCGTTCCCATTCCGTCCAAGCCGATTGCAGAGCCATTGCCATCCCTCTCCCCATCACCCATGTCGCTGCCGTCCGCAGGCGCGCCGCATCGTCAAAAAGCCCGTTCATCCGAGTGCCGCCTCGTGTCGTGTGAGCAGGTGCGGCTGGCGGAAAAACAGGCCGTGCGGACGCGAAGGTCCTCGCGCAGGAAGCGCAATCCAATTTTACCATGAAAGCGCTGCTTCAGGCAGGAGACTAAAGGCATGGTTTGCCGTTTTCGCGGGGGCGGGTTAAACTGAGATATTCATTCCAAAGAAGAGGAAGGTGAGCCGCTCTATGCTGGAAGTGCGCCAATCCCCGAATACGACGGGCGAATTCACCCGAGGCGTCTTCGCGACCCGCGACATCGCCAAAGGAACGCTGTTCCACGAGGCTCCGGTCGTCACATACCCGAACGAGGAGCATGAGCTGATCGAGCAGACGATCCTCGAGGACTACGTGTTCAACTTCGGGGCCAACCACGGCGCGCTCGTGCTGGGATACGGAAGCCTGTTCAACCACTCCTACGAGCCGAACGCGGTGTACGAGCTGAACTTCGAGCAGCTGACCGTCGAGTTCTACGCCTATCGCGACATCGCGGCGGGCGAGGAGATCATGATCAACTACAACGGCGAGCCGGATTGCGACGACCCGCTCTGGTTCACCGAAAACGACGAGCCGGAGGAGAAGTGAGCCGGACGTAAGAGGCGCGGCCAGCAGGGGCGTTTTTGCCCTTGCTCCGCTCGGATCGCTCGGCGCGGGCGCGAGCCCAGCCCGATGCAGTCTGGCGCCTGCGGACGCGGCAAGTTTTCCCTTGCCCGCGGCCTCGCTTGCCCTTTCCATCCATATATCGTAATATTAAGTTATAACGATTCTTTTTCCCGAAAGGAAGATCCGCCCATGAACACCGACAGCCGAGCGTTCGAGGAGGCGGCGGAGCTGCTGAAGGCGCTCGCCCATCCCGTGCGGCTCTGCATCGTGAACGGCTTGCTCGCCAAAGGCTCCTGCAACGTCAGCTTCATGCAGGACTGCCTCGGCCTGCCCCAATCGACCGTCTCCCAGCATCTGCAGAAGCTCCGCGCCGCGGGCATCGTGCAGACGTCCCGCAGCGGCCTCGAAGTCCACTATACGATCGCCGACGAGCGCGTGAAGCAGCTCGCCGGCATCCTGCTCAAGGAGGAGACCCCATCATGACCCGCAAAAAAATTCTGATCGTCGGCGGCGTCGCCGGAGGCGCTTCGGCCGCCGCCCGGCTGCGCCGGCTCGACGAGAACGCGCAGATCGTCCTGTTCGAGCGCGACGACCATATTTCCTTTGCCAACTGCGGCCTGCCCTACTACATCGGCGGCTCGATCCAGGACCGCTCCCGCCTGCTCGTCCAGACGCCGGAGGCGATGACCGCCCGCTACCGGCTGGACATCCGCGTCCGCAGCGAGGTCGTCGCCGTCAATTCGGCGGTCCGCACGGTCACCGTGCGCACCCGCGAGGGACAGACGTACGAGGAGACGTATGACGCCCTGCTGCTTTCTCCCGGCGCGAAGCCGATCGTGCCGTCCGTGCCGGGCGCCCGCCTCGGCGCGGTGACGACGCTGCGCAACCTGGCGGACACCGACCGCATCAAGTCGCTCGTCGACCGCCAAGGCACGCGCTCCGCGCTCGTCGTCGGCGGCGGCTTCATCGGCGTCGAGATGGCCGAGAACCTGCGCGAGGCCGGACTTGACGTGACGCTCGTGCAAAGCTCCGGCCAAATCCTCGCCCCGTTCGATCCCGAGCTCGCCTCGATGCTCCAAGCCGAGCTGGAGCGCGCAGGCGTGCGCGTCCTGCTGCATGAGACGGCCAAGGCGTTACGCGAGCTCGCCGGAGGCGCCGTCGAGACCGAGCTCGCCGGAGGCGGCCTCGTCCGCTCCGAGCTTGTCGTGCTGGCGGTCGGCGTCGAGCCGGACACCGCTTTCCTTCAGGGCAGCGGCATTGCGCTCGGCGAGCGCGGCCACATCCTTGTCGACGAGTCGATGCGCGCGAGCGCGGAGGGCGTCTACGCCGTCGGCGACGCCGTGCTCGTCCGCGAGTTGGGCAGCGGCCGCCCGTCGGCCGTGCCGCTCGCCGGCCCCGCGAACAAGCAGGGCCGCATCGCCGCCGATGCGATCTGCGGCCTGCCGTCGACGTACAAGGGCGCGCAGGGCACGTCGATCATCAAGGTGTTCGGCTTGACCGGAGCGGCGACCGGCCGCAGCGAAAAGACGCTGCGCGAGCAAGGCGTCCCGTACGAAGCGACGTACGTGCATCCCGCCTCCCACGCCGGCTATTATCCAAATGCCGCGCCGATGGCGCTCAAGCTGCTGTTCGCCCCGGACGGCGCTATCCTCGGCGCGCAGGCGGTCGGAGCGGACGGCGTCGACAAGCGCATCGACTCGATCGCGGCCGCGCTGCGGCTCGGCGGCACCGTCCACGATCTGGCGGAGCTGGAGCTCGCCTATGCGCCGCCTTACTCCTCCGCCAAGGACCCGGTCAACATGGCCGGCTACACGGCGGAGAACATCCTCGCCGGACGGATGCCGGTCTTCCATGCGCCGGAGCTGGCGGAGCGCGACGAGTCCGCGACGCTGCTCGTGGACGTCCGCTCGGTCATGGAGCATGAGGCCGGCCACATTCCGGGCTCGCTGCTGGTGCCGGTCGACGAGCTGCGGGAGCGCCTCGCCGAGCTCGATCCGGACCGCGAGATCTGGGTGTACTGCCAGGTCGGCATGCGCGGCTACACCGCCTCCCGCATCCTCGCCCAGCACGGCTACCGGACGCGCAACCTGAGCGGCGGCTTCAAGACGTACCGACTGTTCGAGGCGGCGAAGCGGATGAGCGAAAAAGCCGCGGAAGCAAGCCGCCAAGCTCCGGCTGCGATGCCGATCGCGGCGACGGCGGAAGCTCCGGACAGCCCCGGCGGCAAGGCCGTCGGCGATGGTGGCTCCCCGGAGCCGGACGCGACGCTCGACGCCTGCGGCCTCTCCTGCCCCGGCCCGCTCGTCGAGGTCAAGCGGCGCATGGACGCGCTCGAGCCCGGCCAAGTGCTGCGCGTGCAGGCGACCGATCCCGGCTTCGGCGAGGATGTCGGCGCATGGGCCCGCATGTACGGAGCGGAGCTGCTGCAGTCCGGCCGCGCGGCAGGCGGCCGCTTCGAGGCGCTGCTGCGCAAGCGGCCGGCAGCCGGCGCACAGGCGTCGCCGTCCGCAGCGGCAGGCGCCGCAGCGTCCGCCGCTCCGGCAGCCGCTCCCGCCACGCCCGAGGGCAGTACGCTCGTCGTCTTCAGCGGCGACCTCGACAAGGCGATCGCCTCCTTCATCATCGCCAACGGCGCCGCCTCGAGCGGCAAGAAGGTGACGCTGTTCTTCACCTTCTGGGGGCTCAACATCATCCGCAAGCCGGAGCGCGTACAGGCGGACAAAGGCCTCGTCGGCAAGATGTTCGGCCTGATGATGCCGCGCGGCAGCACGCGGCTCGGCATGTCCCGCATGAACATGGGCGGCCTCGGAGCCAAGATGATCCGCGGCGTCATGAAGGGCAGCGGCATCTCCTCCCTGGAGGAGCTCATCCAGACGGCGCTCGACCAGGGCGTCGAGATCGTCGCCTGCTCGATGTCGATGGACGTCATGGGGCTGAAGCGCGAGGAGCTGATCGACGGCATCAAAGTCGGCGGCGTCGGCTATTACCTCGGCAAGGCGGACCAGTCGGGCATCAATCTGTTCATCTAGCCGAAACCGCATGGGGCGGACAGAAGGGCCTGGAAAAAGGCCGCCTGCCCGCCCCATGCTCCATTCTTGCGGTTTCATCCTCCGATGCGCCCGCAAGCGCCTGAAAAAGGGTATACTGGCGTCATGGAGGTGACTCGCATGAAGCGAACGACCCGCTCCGGCCCGGCCGGAGCCTTGCTTGGCGGCGAGCTCCCGTCGGACGTCGAATGGACGGCCATCACCGGCTGCGACGCGTCGGCGGACGGAGCGTTCTGGTACGCCGTGCGCTCGACCGGCATCTTTTGCCGGCCGTCCTGCCGCTCCCGCGAGCCGCGGCGCGACCGCACGCTCGTGTTCCGGACGCCGGAGCAGGCGATGGCCGCCGGCTTCCGATCCTGCAAGCGCTGCGAGCCGGAAAAGGCCGCCAAGCCCGACGAGGCCTGGCTGTCCGAGATGGAGGGACTGATCGCCGAGCGGCTGCGCGCCGGACTGTCCCTCGGCGAGCTGGCGGACGCCGCCTGCCTGTCGCCCTGGCATCTGCATCGCCGCTTCAAGCGGGCGACGGGCTTGACGCCGCAGCAGTACATCCGCCGCGAGCGGATCGCGCGGGCCAAGCGGCTGCTGGACGATACGGAGCTGACCGCGGGGGCCGTCGCCAAGGAATGCGGCATCCCTTCCGCGAGCCGTTTCATCGCTTTGTTTCGCCAGGAAGCGGGCTGCACGCCCGCCGAGTACCGCCGCCGGACAGGCGGAAACCGAGATGCCGAGGGAGGCAAGGCCGAATGAGCGCAGAAGAGAACAGGCTGTACTGGAGCGTGCTGGAAAAGGACGGCTGGCGGCTGCATGCCGCGGCGGATGCGGACGGCTTCGCGTTCTGCGGATCGCAGGACGCGCCGTTCGAGGAGCTGGCCGAGTGGGCGGCGGCCCGCCGGCCAGGCGCGGCGCTGGAGCGGTCGGACCGCGTCCTCCAGCCCTATCTGGACGAGCTCGCCGCTTTGCTGAGCGGAGCGAGCCGCGAGTTCCGGCTGCCGCTGTCGCTCGGCGGCACCGCATTCCAGCGGACCGTATGGGACGAGCTGCGGCGGATTCCGTACGGCGAGACGCGGACGTACGCCCAGATCGCCGAGGCGATCGGCCGTCCGTCGGCGGCGCGCGCCGTCGGCGCGGCGATCGGGGCGAATCCGGTGCTCATGCCGGTGCCCTGCCATCGCGTCGTCGGCTCCGGCGGCACGCTGACGGGCTACCGAGGCGGGCTGGAGATGAAGCGCCGGCTGCTGGAGCTGGAAAGCTCCGTCCGGCTGCGGCTCTCCGCGGAGCGCTGAGCGAGCTGGATTTCGCTGGCGGCGGCTGCGGCGTGGAGCGAGCCGGCTCACGGCTACGGCGCGGCGTGGAGCGAGCCGGTGAACGTTGGCGGCGCAGCGGCGTCGTGGAGCGAGCCGGTGAACATTGGCGGCGGTGCGGCGACGGCGCGGCAGCGATGAACGAGCCGGCGCCCGTTGGCAGCGCCGCGGCAGAGAGTCGGCGGCGAAGCGTTTGAGGCGGCTTCGCCGCGACATGCCGTCCTCGACAGGCAAAAAGCGTCCAGCCCCATTCCAGGGGCTGGACGCTTTTTTACGAAATAGGACTTCTTCGAGCTGTCCCAGCAGCCGACTGGCGCGGCTCTCCAGTGCCATTTTTACCGCTAAAGAGAGCCGTTCCTCAGCTGCGGGGCTTCCTAACGACAATTTTGCCGCTAAGGAGAGCCATTCATCATCTGCGGGGCTTCTTAACGACAATTTTGCCGTTAAGGAGAGTCCTAGCGCCAATTTCACCGTGAAGGATTCTCCGACTGAACGAAGCCTCCGTCCCTGCGGCTCCGACCGATCCCGCCCGCTACTCCTGCTGCTTGCGGTAGAGCAGCCGCGACGCGAGGATGCCGACGACGCCGAGACCGATGAACAGCACCGCCCGCACGGCCGTCGAGACGCCAGGCAGATCGACGAAGATGACCTTGATCAGCGTCAGGAACAGCAGCACGATGCCGGCGGCTCGCACCTTGGACTTATGCGCCAGCAGGCCGATGGCGAACAGCGCGACCGCATACGCGACCCAGACGGCGGACAGGACGAGCGAGCGGCGGTCCGGATCGAGCGTCTCGGCGAGCACGAGCGTCAGCTGCGTGAGGAACACGAGCACGAGCATCCCCCCGCTCCAGAGCAGCAGCGGTCCGGGACCGCCCGGCAGCTCCTTGTGGCGCAGCGGCCGCAGCAGGAAGTACATGGCCGCCCAAGCGGCGAGCAGCGCGAGCCAGCCGAACGTCTCCTCCGACCATGCCTCGCGGATCGGGGCGTTCAGCACGAGGCCGACGCCGAGGAACAGCGTGGCGGCAGCCGCTGTTTTTTGCATCCAGGAGGACAGCCGGAGGCCTAGATACAGCGATGCGACGCCCTGCGCGAGCAGCACCGGACCGAGGTAGCGGTACGAGGCGGCGTCGAAGGCCAAAAGCACCCAGCCCAGCGTCGAGGCGGCCGCGTAGAGGCGCATCCGGTCCTTGTCCAGAGAACGGAAGCCGAAGGCGGCTCCAGCCAGCAGCAGCGACAGCGCGGCGATCGTCCAGCGGTAGCCGGACGGTCCGGCCAGCTCATGCAGCCAGGCCGCGTTCAGCGCGAACGAAGCGAGCAGCAGCCCTTGCCGCTCCGGCCGCTTGGCGAACTCCGCATCCCGCAGCGACAGTCCGAGCTGCAGCCCATAATGCAGCAGCAGCGCGCCCAGCACGAGCCAGCGCTCGCCAGGTTCGTCCGCGCTGACCCCTCCGAACAGCATCGGCGGCAAAAGCAGCACATACGACAGCACATAGGCGATCCGGAAGCCGAATCGGTAGCTGAGCAGCAGCGCCGCGCCAGCAAACGCCGCCTCGTAGCCGATGAACAGCGGCAGGCTCGGAGCGACCGAGTCGACGAGGAACGGCACGAGCGCGCCGGCGACTCCGGCCGCCAGCATGAGCGCCTGCGACCGGTAGCGCAGCGAGCAGCCGACGAACAGCAGCACGGCGGCGACGTACAGGGCGAAGGCCGCTGCCGGGCCGATGAAGCCGTACAGCATGTGGGCGGCGAAAAGCGTCAGCACGAGCACTCCGTTCGCGCCGCCAAGCAGCGTCTGCGCCAGCGCTCGCCGATCCTGCTGCATCCAGCGGACGCCCAGCCCGAACATCGCCGCCGAGGCGGCCAGCCCGATCCAGCAGCGGATCGCCGGCGTGATGTAGCCCGCGCTCGCCGCGGCCAAGAAGCCCCACAGCACGCCGATCAGCAGGACGACGATGAAAATCCGCGGCAGCCATATCTGGCCGATCTGGCGCTCCCAATCCACCGGCGGCCGCGGCGAATTCGCTCCCGCTCCGGCTCCGGCCGCCCCTGGCTGGCCCGGCCGCCCTTCGGCGCCCGAATGCGCAGACGCTCCGCTCCAGCCGGCAGCCGGATGCCCTGCCGCCAGCGGCGGCTCTGCCGCGCCTGCGGCCGAGCTCTGGCCGGCCCATGGAGCTCCCGCGAGCGGTCCTTCTTTCGAATGAGCTTCAAGATGGCCAGCCTGCGGAGGCGAAGCGGCCTGATTGGGCCCGGCAAGCGAATGCGTCCCTGTCTGCTGGCCGCTGCCCGGCGGATGCGCCCCTGTCTGCTGGCCGCTGCCCGGCGGATGCGCCCCTGTCTGCTGGCCGCTGCCCGGCGGATGCGCCCCTATCTGCTGGCTGCCTGGCGGAGGCGCCGCCTGCAGGTGGCTTCCTGACGGACGCGCCCCGGAATGCTCCTCTGCCTGCAGCTGGCTGCTTGGCGGTTGCGCCTCTGCCTGCAGCGGCCCCCCGTCCTGAAGCAGCCGCCCGTATCGGTACAGCTGACGCCGGAGCTCCCGCACTTCTTCCTCGAGCCGCGCGACCCGCGCCTCCATCGTTTCCTGATTCATCGGCGTCCCCCTTCCGCATCGCATGGTCGTCCTATTATGGCAATGCCTTCCATCGCCTGTCAACGCTTTCGACGGGATGCGGCGGCTGTTGATATCATGCCTCATCCTGCCTGCTGCGCATGGCTCGCAGCCATTTCGTGAGCCGGCCGATTCCAGCTGCAAAAAAAAGAGGCTGTCCCTCGGTCAATGACTCTGACCTCTAGGACAGCCTCCGCAGAAAGCCGCGATGCTTGGGGATCATCCTGCCGCCAAGCGATTCCGGCTCGGCCGCCTCATCGCTGGCTCTGCAGCTTCCAGCCTAAGAGCGTGCTTGCAAACCCGCTCCGAGGCATCGCGTCACGGCCTTTTCGCCTCCTGCTTCGTCACGCAGGCTTGACGTACCCCCGTACGCCATCGCCTACGTTCCTTGCAGGGATCGAAAATTTCGGCAATATCGGCTTTCTTCGGAGCATGCAGACACGACTCAGCCGAGCTTGCGAAGCTCCTCGTTGTAAGCGCGGAGCAGCGTGAGCCGGCCCGGGCGCACCCGGTCGGCCTCGAGCAGCGCCCGCTCGACCTGGGCGTCGCTCAGGCCGAGCTCGGTCGGGCTTCCCGGTCCGCCCGCCAGAGCGAGCAGCTCCCGAATCCGCTCGCCGGAAGGCAGCGAGCCGACGATCCGCTCGATCTCGCTCCAGGCCGGACCTGCCGCGGCGGCGACGCGCGACGCCGCCTCCGCCGACACGGGAGGCAGGCTGGCGTACGTTGAAGCAGCCAGCTCGGACTTACGGCTTGGCGGCGATGCCGGCTCAGCCCCTTCGGCCGCTCCCGGCCTCGCCTCTGCATCCACTCCCGCAGCCCGCCCTGTGCCCGCTGCCGCAGCAGCTGCCTCGCCGCTGCCTGCCCCTCCGTCCTTGCCCGAAGCAGCGGCGACGATGGCGCGGTAATAGTCGGCGATGATCGCGCATGCGACGCCCACCTTCGCGCCGTGCAGCAGCGGCCGCGCGCCTGCGCGGTGAAGCTCCATTTCCCAGTAGTGGGACAGATGATGCTCCGCGCCGGACGCCGGATGGGACGCGCCGAGCAGCAGCATCGCGAGGCCCGATTCGATCAGCGCCTCGGCGAGCGTCTCGACGCCGGATGCCGCTCCGCCCCGCTCGGCCTCCGCCTGCGCGCCATCGACGGCTCCGTCCTGCCCAGCCTCCGCTTGGCCGCTCACAACCGCTCCGCCCTGCTTCGCCTGCGCGCCACCGGCGGCCTCGCCGCCTCGCAAGCGATCCGCTTGCTCGATGCTTCGCCGCAGCGCGCTGTCGGTCAGCGCCGCCACGCCTGCGCTCCAGCCGCCCTGCGCGCCGCCCGACAGCAGATGCTCGATCCGCCAGTCGGCGAGCGACGTCAGCTTGCCGAGCATGTCGCCGAAGCCGGCGGCGGTCAGCGGAGCCGGCGCGGCCTGCAGCAGCCCGGTCTCGGCGAACACGGCCGCCGGGCCGACGGCCGCGACCGTCGTCTTGACGCCGCGCAGCAGCAGCGGCGCGCCGAGCGAGGTGAAGCCGTCGACCGAAGCCGCGGTCGGCACGCTGACGAACGGAATGCCGAGCGCATAAGCGGCGAAGCGGGTCAGGTCGTGGATCGTGCCCGCTCCGGCCGCGAACAGCACGTCCGCTCCCGCCGGCTTGGCCGCGAGCAGCAGCTCCATGAGCGACGCCTCGTCGGCGACGACGTCCCCGGCGGCATCCGCCGCTATGACGGCGACAAAAGCGTCGATGCCCGCCTGCTCAAGCAGCCGCTGCAGCCGCCGGCCCGCCGCGGCGGCCGTCCGCTCGTCGCAGGCGATCGCCGCCTTGCGCCAGCCTTGGCCCGCGATATAGGCCGGCACCCGCTCCAGCGCGTCCGCCTCGACAAGGATCGGCTCCGGCAGCGGGCATGCCTGCAGCCGCTCCTCCAATCCAAGCGCCTCCGCCTGGCGGCGGAAGCTTTCCCTCAGATCGCTCATGACCGCACCCGCCGCCTAGCGGCCGAGCCGCCAGGCCAGGTCGCTCCAGCGCAGCTCCTGGCGCAGGCGCCCCGGATCGGTGCCGCGGCCGATGACGACCGCCTCGATGCCCGCCATCTCCGCGAAGTCGAGCAGCTGCTCCGTCTTCACGACGTACGAGAAGCCGGTATGATGCGCGCCGCCGGCTGCGATCCAGCCCTCGACCCCGTCCTTGAGCGTCGGCAGCACCTTCCACAGCACGCGCGCGACCGGCAGCTTCGGCAGCGGCTTGCTGACCTCGACCGCCTCGACCTCGTTCACGACGAGACGGAACCGTCCGCCGAGATCGACGATCGTCGCGTTGAGCGCTTCGCCGGCGCGGCCGTTGAACACCATGCGCGCCGGGTCCTCCTTGCCGCCGATGCCGAGCGGATGCACCTCCAGACGCGGCTTGTCGGCCGCGATCGTCGGGCAGATCTCCAGCATATGCGCGCCGAGCACCAGCTCGTTGCCCGGCTCGAGATGGTAGGTGTAGTCCTCCATGAACGAGGTGCCTTCGTTGCCCGCCATCACCTTCATGAGGCGCACGAGCGCGGCCGTCTTCCAGTCGCCTTCGCCCGCAAAGCCGTAGCCGTCCTCCATGAGGCGCTGCACCGCGAGGCCCGGCAGCTGGCGCAGGCCGTGCAGATCCTCGAACGTCGTCGTGAACGCCGTGAAGCCGCCTTTCTCGAGGAAGGAGCGGATCGCCAGCTCCAGCCGCGCCTGGTAGGCGATCGCCTCGCGCTGCTCCGGCCCCGGAGCGACGATTTCATAGCGCTCCGCGTAGAGAGCCATCAGCTCCTCGACCTGCTCCGCCGTCACGGCCTCTACGCGCTGAGCCAGATCGCCGACGCCGTACGTGTTGACCGACCAGCCGAACTTGATCTCCGCCTCGACCTTGTCGCCCTCGGTGACCGCGACCTGGCGCATGTTGTCGCCGAAGCGGACAACCTTGAGCGAGCGGCTCTCGGCCAGCGCCGCCGCCGTGCGCTGCCAGCCGCCGAGCTGGCTCAGCACCGCCGCGTCCTGCCAGTGGCCGAACACGATCTTGCGCGGCACGTTCATGCGGGCGGTGATGAAGCCGTGCTCGCGGTCGCCGTGCGCCGACTGGTTCGTATTCATATAGTCCATGTCGATCTCATCCCACGGGATGTCGCGGCTGAACTGCGTCGCCAGATGCAGCAGCGGCTTGGTCAGCGCGCTCAGGCCGCCGATCCACATCTTGCTCGGAGAGAACGTATGCATCCAGGTGATGACGCCCGCGCAGAGCGGGTCCGCGCTTGCGCTGACGAGCGCCTGGCGGATCTCGTCCGGCGTCTTGACGACCGGGCGCAGCGACACCTCGTACGGCAGTCCTCCTTCTTCGTTCATATGGCGGACGATCGCAGCGGCGTTCGCGGCGACCTCCTGCAGCGTCTCGGGACCGTAAAGATGCTGGCTGCCGGTCAGGAACCAAAATTGATAGGCGGGTACAGTGGGCATAGTGTCAGCCTCGCTTTCAGTTGGTGGTTGGGGATGCTTCCGCATGAGCCGCCGATTTTGCGGTCTCGCGGATCGACTTGAGCGTCTTCATGACCGGGTTCGCGCCGCGGCCGAAATAGTCGTGCAGCTTGCTGTACTCCTCGTACAGGCGCTCGTAGACGGCTTGATTTTCCGGAATCGGATGATAGCTCTCTTCCTTGACCCGCGCCATCGCGGCGGCGGCTTCGACGATCGTCGCGTAGCCGCCCGCCTCCTCGCCGGCCGCGACCGCGGCGAACATCGCCGCGCCGAGCGCCGGCGTCTGCCGCGAGTCGGCGATGCGGATCTCGCGCCCGGTCACGTCGGCGTAGATCTGCATGAGCAGGCGGTTTTTCTGCGGCAGGCCGCCGCAGGCGTACAGCACGTCGACCGGCACGCCGCTGCCGTGGAAGGCGTCGACGATCTTGCGCGTGCCGTAGGCCGTCGCCTCGAGCAGCGCGCGGTAGATCTCCTCGGGGCGCGTCTGCAGCGAATAGCCGAGCAGCACGCCGGTCAGGTCGGTGTCGACGAGCACGGATCGGTTGCCGTTCCACCAGTCGAGCGCGAGCAGGCCGGATTCGCCCGGACGGGACCTGGACGCCTCCGCCTCGAGCCACTCGTGCACGCCGACGCCCGCGTTGTCCGCCGCCTCGCGCACATAGGCCGGCACGCCCTCGGTCACATACCACTCGAAAATGTCGCCGACCGCCGACTGGCCCGCCTCATACCCGTAGTAGCCCGGGATGATGCCGTCCTCGACGACGCCGCACATGCCCTCCACCTCGCGCTCCTCCGTGCCGAGCAGCATGTGGCAGATCGACGTGCCCATCGCCATGACGAGCTTGCCCGGCGTCACGACGCCGACCGCCGGCACGGCCGCATGGGCGTCGACGTTGCCGACCGCGACCGCGATGCCCGCCCGCAGGCCGGTGCGCTCCGCCATCTCCGGCGTGAGGCCGCCGGCGCGCGTGCCGAGCGGCACGATGTCGCCGCGCAGCTTCGTTTCCGCCAGCCGCTCCAGCCTCGGATCAAGCGCTTTCAGGAAATCCCCGCTCGGATAGCCGTCCTGCTTGTGCCAGATCGACTTGTAGCCCGCCGTGCAGCTGTTGCGCAGCGTCACGCCCGTCAGCTGCGAGATGACCCAGTCGGTCGCCTCCAGGAACAGGTCCGTCTCTTCGTAAATATGCGGAGCCTCGTCGAGGATCTGCCAGATCTTGGCGAACATCCATTCCGAGGAGATCTTGCCGCCGTAGCGGGCCAGCCAGCGCTCTCCGCGCTCGGCCGCGATCTCGTTGAGCCGGTTCGCCTCGTCCTGCGCGGCATGATGCTTCCACAGCTTGACCCAGCTGTGCGGGTCGGCGCTATGCGCCGGCAGCAGGCAGAGCGGCGTGCCGCTCTCGTCGACCGGCAGCATCGTGCAGGCCGTGAAGTCGATGCCGATGCCGATCACCTCGGCCGGATCGATGCCGGACTGCCGCAGCACTTCCGGGATCGAGCGCTCGAGCACGGCGATGTAGTCGCCTGGATGCTGCAGCGCCCAGTCGTCCTCCAGCATCTGGCCCGTTCCGGGCAGCTTGCGGTCGATTACATGATGCGGATAGGGCGTCACATGATCCGCGATCTCCGCCCCGTTCGCCAGATTCACCAGCACGGCGCGTCCGGACTGCGTGCCGTAATCGACGCCGATTGCATACTTGGCCATCCTGATCTCCTCCTAGGTCGTGGTCTGTCCGTAATAAGCGCCCGCGCCGTGCTTGCGCAGGTAATGCCGGTCGAGCAGGCTGGCCGCCATCGGCTGCGCCTCGGGGCGGAGCTGGAACGTATGGTACGCCATCTTGGCGACCTCCTCCAGCACGACCGCGTTATGCACCGCCTTGGCCGGCGTCTTGCCCCACACGAACGGCGCGTGGGCGTGGACGAGCACGCCCGGGATGTCGTCCGGCTCGCGCCGTGCGAACGTCTCCACGATCACGCGGCCCGTTTCCTCCTCATAAGCGCCTGCGATCTCCTCATCCCGCATCGGACGCGTGCACGGGATCTCTCCGTAGAAATAATCCGCGTGCGTCGTGCCGAGCGCCGGAATCGGACGTCCGGCCTGCGCCCACGAGGTCGCCCACGGCGAATGCGTATGGACGATGCCGCCGATGCCGGGAAACGCCTCGTACAATACCAGATGGGTCGCCGTATCCGAGGACGGCTTCCACTTGCCCTCCACGACGGCCCCCTTGCGGTCGACGACGACCATGTCCTCGGCCAACATGTCGCTGTAGGCGATTCCGCTCGGCTTGATGACGACAAGTCCGGTCTCCCGGTCGATGCCGCTTACGTTGCCCCATGTAAACGTGACCAGCCCGTGGCGCGGCAAGTCGAGGTTCGCTTCCAGCACCTCTTGCTTCAGCTGCTCCAGCATGCCTGCATGCTCCCTTCGCATGAATATGCCCTTAGTATAAACTTGTATGTACATGTTGGGAAGATCTTTTTTATTGCTGCATAGTGGTATGTACAAGAAAGGACGGCTTTCGCCGTCCTTTCTTGTCGCCGGGAGCCTCGTTCCGAGCGCGAGGCTCCCGGCCGACGCTTCGATATTGGCCTACGGTTACGGGTAACGGTTAAGTGCCGAAAACCTTGACCTCCCACAGCTGCGGCGTGTACCAGTTGCCGGGATTGTTCCACAAATCGGCGTCGACCATGTTGATGCGGACGTAGCGGGCTGTCGCCGTCAGCGAGTCCGAAGTGAAGCCGTACGTCGTATTCCCCGTCCGGTCCAGAGCGACGGTCCAGTTGACGTTGTCGCTGCTCGTCTCGATCTTGTACTTGTAGAACGCTTCGGAGCCTTTGTACATGTACCATGAAATCTGCACGTTCTTGATGCTTTTGACCGCGCCGAGATCGACTTGCCACCAGTGCGGCCACGTCACTCCCGTCGCCACCCAGCCCGTCTGGTAATTGCCGTCATTGGCGCGGCTCGCCGGATAGGCGGCCTGCGCGGTCTGCGCGGTCGCCGGCTTGCCTTGAGAGAGCAGCGTCCCGTTGTTGACTCCGGCGACGAAGCCCGTGTCCGCGTCCACCTGGATCTGATCCGAGTACGTCAGCGAGGCGCTCGTCCCGTTCAGCACGAGCGGCAGCCAGACGTATCTGGAATCGCCAAGCGCGCTCGGATTCCAGCGGTCGCCGACATAGATCGCGTTGGAGCCGCTGGAGCCCTGGATCGTGAAGATGAAGGCCGGCTGGGTGTAGAACGTGGACGGATCTCCGATCGGCTGCAAGGCCGACCAAGGCCCGTTCAGGCTCGTCGCGGTGGAGTACATCGCCTGGTTCGGGTACCAGCCCGTCGCGCCCGACGTGATGAGGTAGTAGAGCGAGCCTTTTTTGACGATGGCCGGAGCCTCGCGATGATCGCCTTCATAGATCATGTTCATCTCTTGCGCGATGCCCAGATAATCCGGCGTCAGCTTGTACAGGCGCAGGTTGTAGTTGTTGTCGGAGGAGGAGAACAGATAGGCTTGTCCATCCGTGTCCTTGAAAATCGTCATGTCGCGCGATTCCTTGCTGTTGGGCCGGAAGCTGCCATGGTAGGTGAACGGTCCTATCGGGGAAGAGGAGGAAGCGACCGCGACGCGAGCCAGCGTGTAGCCGTTGCCGTCCTCGTAGTGGGCCCACAGCACGTACTTATTCGTCGCCTCGTTATAGATGACTTTGGGACGCTCGATCTTGGCGGACGCCAGCTCCGGACTGGATGCCGTCGTCAGGGCGTAGCTGCGCCATGTCCAGTTTTTCAGGTTCGTGGAGGAGTACACCGTGACGGCCTTGAAGTTCGCGCTGTTGTGGATCTTGTCCTCTCCATACCAGTAGTAGGTCGAGCCGACCTGCAGGATGGAGCCGGCATGGGCTTGGAACGAGGCGTTGTTCACATCCTTCCACGGCGTGCCGTTCGCGATCGTCTGGACCGCGGCGCTCGCTTCTTTTGGCAGCTGCAGCGTCAGGCATGGGACGATCAAGGCGAGCAACAGAATGAGCTTGAGCCAGCTTTTCATCATTCTCCCTCTTTCTTCACGTCAATTTGGAAGCGCTTCCTCTTTTAGGTATACCAATTGCGCCACGTCTGGACTAGTGAACAAAGAGCAAGAAGATGGACAAACGGCCGTTAGGGGCAGTGAACAATTCTCAACAATATGCAAAAATGCCAAATCGTACAGGAGGGCTGCTGCAGCGCGATACGGAGCGCCCCCCCCCGTCGCCACGACATTCAGCCGCCGAAGCGGGCTTTGATCCGATCGTATTCCTCGGTCGAGATCGGAAGCACCGTGCCGTGCTTGAATCCGTACGGAAAGCTGAACAGCTCGTCGGAACGGATGAACCTTCCGCTCGCGAGCGATTCGGCGACAAACGGCACATAGCCTTGTCCTTCGCCCTGCACGCCGTAGAAATCCAGCATCAGGCACCATCTGCCATCCGGCAGGCGGAAAGCGGTCGGAGCCTCGTAGACGCCCTGCTCGAGCTTGGCCATCTCTGCGTCGAAGGCTTCGACGCGGACATAATCGTCTCCGGCGACCGCCGTTCCCTTCTCCAGCACGATCGCGGCCGGATTGGCCTCGCTTTTCAAGAACCGATAAAAGCTCCCGTCCTCCACGTAGATCGCCGAGTCGATGATGCCGCTGTCTTCCTTGCGGCACAGCAATTCGGGCTGGCTGAACTGCTCGAAGTCGCGCGTGCGGGAATAGTAGATCGCTTTCGGCCCGTAACCGTTGGACGCGTGCGAGGACGACCAGTGGACGATATAGTCGCCGCTCCGCTCGTCATGGACGATGTCCGGCGCCCACAGGCAGCCGAACGAGTCGTCGCCAAGCGGAAACAGCCGCTGCTCGGACCAGTGGATCAGGTCGCTCGACTTCCATAGGGAGAGGCATTTGCTTCCGTCGATGCCGATGTTGCCCCAGTCGCCCTTGTACTTGCCGTGGAAGCTGTTCGCGAGGCTGAGATCCGTCGCCAGGATGCAGAAGCCGCCTTCGCGGGTACGGACGATCGTATGGTCGCGGACGCCCTTTTCTCCGAGCACGCTTTCGAGCACCGGCCTGCCGCCGTTCACCTGCTCCCAGCGGAACCCGTCCTTGCTGAGGCCGAAGTACACCTGTTCTCCGTCCGGCGTTTCCTTTTCCTTGAAATGAACGAACAAATAAGCCTCCGTCATGTCCGGCTCCCCCTTCATCATGCGCATCCGCTGCGAAATCGATTCCAGAACTGGAATCCGAGCGCTCCATCCATCTTGTACGATGCCGCGTTCATGCGTCAACTTCCGGCAAAGAAAAAAACAGCCCCTTCTCGCAAAAGAAGGGGCTGTCTCGCAGTTGGATGCGGCTCATGGCGCGGCCGCTGCGGCCTGCGCTGCTCGGACGTCACCTGCCGAGCGGGACGACAAGCGGCGTATGCGATACCGGATCGTCGATGATTCTGCACTTCAGGCCAAAGACGTCTTCGACCAGCCGCTCCGTCATGATCTCGCTCGGATTCCCTTGCGCGACGACTTGGCCATCCTTCATCGCGATGAGGTGAGTCGCATATCGCGCCGCATGGTTCAGGTCATGCAGGACGGCGACGATCGTTCGGCCTTGCCCGTTCAGGTCCTTGAACAGCTCGAGCAGGTCGATCTGATGGGCGATGTCCAAATAGGTCGTCGGCTCGTCGAGCAGCAGCAGCGGCGTCTGCTGCGCGATCGCCATGGCGACCCAGACGCGCTGGCGCTGGCCGCCGGAGAGCTCATCGACGAAGCGCTGCGCAAGCTCGCTCGTATCGGTCAGCCGCATCGCGTCGACGACCGCTTCTTCGTCCTCGTCGGTCCATTGCCGGATGAAGCTTTGATGCGGGTAGCGTCCGTGCGCGACCAGATTGGCCACTGTGATGCCGTCCGGCGCGGTCGACGATTGCGGCAGCAGGCCGAGCTTGCGCGCCGCTTGCTTGGACTTGTAGGCGGAGATGTCTTTGCCGTCCAGCAAGACCTGCCCGGCGGCAGGCTTGATGAGCTTGGCCAGCGTCCGCAGCAGCGTCGATTTTCCGCATGCGTTCGGTCCGACGATGACCGTATAGGAGCCGTCCGGTATGGTCACGGAAAGGTTCTGCGAGATGATGCGGTCGTCATAGCGGATCGTAATGTCTTCCGTCCAAAGCCTCGACGCCGGCTCGGAGCTACTCGCTTGCCGGCTGCCATCCACGGATCTTGTCATGTCAGGGTTCCGTTCCTTTCCAGGCCGATGGGTCGGCTACAAGGCCGACCGCGCTTGCCTGAACAATATGCCTACGAGGTACAAGCCGCCTATCGTCAGCGTGACGACTCCGACCGGAAGCAGGACGCCCGGCACAAGCCGCTGCGCGGCCAGATCCGCGCTCAGCAGGATGAACGCGCCCATCGCCGCCGCCGGAGCGAAGCTATGCAGCGATTTAGTCAGCCGCAGCGCGATTTGAGGCGCCGCCAGGGCGATGAAGCTGACCGGCCCCATGACAGCCGTCGGAGCGGCGGTCAGGACGACAGCCAGCAGGATGAGGACGAGGCGCGAGCGCTCCACGCGGACGCCGCGGGCTTTAGCCGCGTCCTCGCCAAGCTCCATCGCCTGCAGCGGACGGATCATGGCCATAGCCGCCAGCAGCAGCGCGGCGACGACGATCAGGCTTCCAGCGGACTGGGCCCAGCTGATGCCGTTAAGCGAGCCTGCGCCCCAGGCCGCGGCCGTGAGCGCGACCTCTGCCTTGCTGCGCAGCAGCAGCATTGAATTCAAGCTGCTCAGAATCGTGGAGATGGCGACGCCGACGATGATCAGCCGGAAGCCCTGCGTCCCTTTGCGGAAGGCCAAGGAATAAATGAGGACGGCCGTCGCCAGGCCGCCGATCAGCGCGCCCGCCGCGATTCCTGCAAACGACGTGGAGCCGACGATGAGCATGGCGACAAGAGCACCTGTATACGAGCCGGAAGTAAACCCGATGATGTCCGGCGATCCGAGCGGGTTCCGCGTCATCGACTGGAAAATAGCGCCGCTGACGGCCAGCCCGGCGCCGAAGACGATCGCCGCCAGCACGCGCGGCAGCCTCCACTCGACGACGATCGTCCGTGCCATTTTGGTTCCTTCCCCGTTCAACGCGGCCCAAACTTCCGCCACGCTGAGCCGCAAGGAGCCCATCATCAGTCCGGCGACCGCCAGCGCCAAGGTCATGGAGACGAGCACGGCCGTCACGGCCAGGCTCCTCGCATCGATCCGAAGCTGGATCCCCTTTTTGATTCGTATGTACCGCCTGCCGAACGGAACGGGAGTCATTGCAGCCACTCCTCCACCTTTTAGAAAATAGCGTTTGCTTCCAAACTTCGTTCCATTCAAGACAGCTTGCTGGCGGCGCGGCGACGGACAAGGAGGATCAGGATCGGCGCGCCGATGAAGCCCATGATGATGCCTACGGGCACCTCGCTCGGCAGAAGCACGATTCTTCCGATCATGTCGGCGATCAATAGCAGCAGCGGAGCGACGGCGAGCGAGTAGATGAATATCCAGGGCTGGCTCGGTCCGACGAACCAGCGGATGCAATGGGGGACCATGAGGCCGAGAAAGCCGATCGGGCCGGCGATCGCCGTCGCTCCGCCGGCAAGCAGCGTGACGGCGACCAGGCCGATGCCGCGGATCAGGATGACGTTGACGCCCAGCGAGGCTGCCCGGTCTTCGCCGAAGGCAATCGCGTTCAAGGCGGGAGCGAGGGCCAACGCCAGCCCGGCGCCGACCAGCAGGATCGGCAGCACGGGCCAGATGTCGGCCAGGCTCGCCCGGGCGAGCGAACCGACGGTCCAGTTCAGCATGCGCTCGAACTCCTTGCTGTTCAAAAGCGTCATGGAGGTCGTAAATCCGCTCAAGACCGCTCCGATCGCGACCCCCGCCAGCGTCAGCTGGACGGGCGTCGGAGAGCTTTTGCCCGCGCCTCCGCCGATGAAATACACGAGGACCGTCGCCGCGAACGCGCCGGCAAGCGCGAAGCCCACATATCCCGTCACCGTGCCGATCGAAAAGACGCCGACCCCCACAGCAACAGCAAAGGCTGCCCCTGCACTCACGCCAAGAATGCCGGGGTCAGCCAATGGATTTCGGGTCAAAGCCTGGATGAGCGCTCCCGCGAGTCCAAACGCAGGACCGACCGCGAGCGCGAGCAGCGTGCGCGGCAGCCGGGAGTCCAGAATGACCCGATGCTCATACGTGTCGCTGCTGGAAAGCAGCGCCTGGAAAACCGTCTCGATGGAAAGCCGCTTCGCTCCGATCATCAAGCTAAGGCACACGGCAGCCGCAAGCAGGAGGAGCGCGATGATGAACCCCGTTATCCTTTTGGATCGCAAGGACCCGACAGGTCGAGTTCGAGCCTGATCATGCTTGGGCTGCTTGGCCAACGTTCTCACGCTCCGGTTTTAGCGATGGCTTGAATCTGCTTCGGCAAATTCTCGATCGTCCACAGCAGGGACGGAATCGTGCCGGTAGAGAAGGCATTGGATGTGTTCTCATCCAGAATGATGGCTCGGCCGTCTACGACGGAAGGAATTTTCTGGAACAGCTTGTTGTCCGTAATTTCCTTTGGATCGACCCAGATCGGCATGACGACCGTCACGTCCGCATCCAGCAGGTCGAGCTGCTCGTCCGAAACCTTCACATAGAAGTTTCCGTCGGCCTTTTGCTCGACCTCGGCCTTGTTCTTGAATCCGAGCCGTTCCATGAAGTCGACCCGAGCATCGCCCTTGACGTAAGCGCCGAACCCGTCGGAGGAATAAGCTCCGACGACAATGGACTTGCCGGCGAATTCCGGATAGGCCGCAGCCGCTTTTGCAAAGGCGTCGTCGACTTGCTTGAGCAGCGCCGCGCCTTCTTCTTCCTTGCCCAGCGCTTTGGCGATCATGTCGACCTGCTCGCTCGCGGACGTCAAATAGTTGTCTCCGTCTGCCGGAACGCCGACCGTCGTCGCGATCTCGGACAGGCGCTTGTAGCGCTCTTCGTCGCCGGAGGACTTCACGTCCAGAATCAGATCGGGCTCGAGCGCGGCGATCTTCTCGTAGTCAAGCTCCATCGTGCCGAGGATCGTCGGAGCTTCCGCATAGGCTCCCTCCAGCCATGGGCCGACTCCGTCTCCGCCGAAGGCGAGCCAATCGCTTGCGCCGACCGGCTGCACGCCAAGGCTGAGCGCCGTCTCCGCATCGCCCCAGCCGAGCGCGACGACGCGCTTCGGCTCTTCGGCGATCGTCACCTGGCCGAATTTGGTGTCGATGCTGGCGTTGAACGATTCCGTCGCGGCAGGCGACGGACTTGGATTGGCATTGGTCGAATTGGAGCTGTCCGCTCCGTTATTGTTGGCTCCCGAGCAGCCCATCAGACCGATGACGATTGCCGTGGCGAGCGAAACGCCGCCGAGCCGTTTAGTCAAGTTGAACATGAATATCCCCTTTTCTTGTCTATGCGATTGAGAATCATTATCGTCAAGGATATTCAATTTACTTTCCTTTGTCAAGCAAGGACGAGGGGATAAATGAGGCGAAAATGGGGATGAAATTTATGGGAATAATCGAAAGTATATTGTTTTTCGTATTATTGATGCTGCAACTCGATTTATTTTTTGGTTCACGCCTCTGCAAAACGATGCGAATAAAAAAATAAATCGAGCCGCGCAGCAAAAAGCAATGGATTAGCCGTTCCACGGAGCCGTCGAGCCGCGCTCGATCAGCTCCGGGGCATAAATGAGCTGCTCCTGGGGCGGAGCCGGCTGGCCGTCGGCCAGGTCGAGCAGCAGCCGCGCGGCTCGCGCCCCGAGCTCGGACTTCGGATGCGACAGCGTCGTCAGCTTGACCGAGCCGGCGAGCGCGAGCTGCGAGTCGTCGAAGCCGACGACCGACAGCTCGTCCGGAACGGACAGGCCGAGGCCGCTCGCAAGGTCGACGAGCTGCACGGCGAGCTCGTCGTTGTAGCAGACGAGCGCCGTCGGGCGCTCGCCCTGCGGCAGCTCCAGCAGCCGCTTCGCGGCGGCCGCAGGCTTGCTCGCCTTGTCCTCAGAGGCATAGAGCACGAGCCGGTCCGGCTCCGGCGTCAGGCCATGCTCGCGGCAGGCGCGCAGCATGCCCTGCAGGCGCCGCGTTCCTTGCATGTCGTCGGTCTTGAACAGGCCGGCCAGACGCGTGTGGCCGAGCCGGAGCAGATGGGCGGCGGCGGCGTAGCCGCCGGCCTCGTCGTCCACCTTGACGCAGGGGCAGTCCAGATCCGGGTAGCGCTCGTTGATCATGACGAGCGGGATGCCGTCGAGCTGGAGCCGCACGTACAGATCCAGGTTCGTGTTGCCCTGGGCGCTGCGGGTCGGCTCGACGATCAGCCCCTTGACCGGATGGGCGAGCATCCGCTCGAGCCCTTGGCGCTCCGCCTGCTTGCTGTTGTCCGTGCTCGACAGTAGCAGCCCGCAGCCGCGGCTCCTCAGCTCGGCCTCCGCTCCCCGTACGATATGCGGGAAGATATAGTCCGAGATGTACGTCGTAATCATGCCGACGGCCGTGCCGCCGCCCGCTCCCGGACGAGCCGACGGGCTCGCGAACGTGCCTTTGCCGTGCACGCGGTAGAGCAGCCCTTCGCTGACCAGCTCGCCGATCGTCTGGCGCACCGTCTGGCGGCTCAGCCCGAACTGGGCCGCCAGCTCGTTCTCGGACGGCAGCTGCTCGTCCGCCCGGTATTTTTCCGCTCGCAGCCAGCCTTCGATCTGCTGCTTCAGCAAGCGGTATTTCGGTTGTCTGTCTTCCATGCCTGCACCCCGTCCATCAAGCTACCGACCAGTATACCACATGCAAGCTTGTACGGACATGTCGGAGACGGAAGGGCGGGGATGGGGTTGGGGCGGACACGCGTGGACGGAAGCGCCTCGCTGCAAGGCCGAGGCGGGTCAGAGCCGGGGCGACAGGGCCGCGACGCGCCAAAAAACCGCTCCTCGCGCGCAGGAGCGGTTTTCGGGCCAAGCTATCAGGCTGGGACTGGGGCAAGTGCGCCTAAGGGCGGTTCGCCTGCTCCTTGAGCAGGTCGCGGATCTCGATGAGCAGCTTCTCCTCGCCGGTCAGCACGATCTCCTTCTCGGCCGGTCCTTCCTCCACCTTCTCCTTGCGCTTGAGCTTGCCGAGCAGGCGGATGAACAGGAAGATCGAGAACGAGACGATGAAGAAGTCGATGATCGACTGCAGGAACAGGCCGTACGTCAGCACCGTATCTCCGACGGTGACTTCTAGCCCCGAGACGTTGATGCCGCCGAGCACGATGCCGAGCAGCGGCGTGACGATGTCGGCGACGAGCGAGCTGACCATCTTGCCGAAGGCGGCTCCGATGATGACGGCGATCGCCAGCTCCATGATGTTGCCCTTCATGGCGAACGCCTTGAAGTCTTTCCACATGGGGTTGTCCACTCCTTTTCAATTGTCCTGGTTGAGGATCTCTTCCAAGTATACCTTTTCCAGGCCGATGAGAAAGAGTCTTTTCGATCCTGCCTGCGGCGGATGGCAGCCGGGCCGTGCGCCAGCAGGCGCTAGTCGGCGAGCGACGCCCAGAACAGGCCGTCCGGATCGTGCTCCACCTGCTCCAGCTGACGCTCGAAGTCGGCATCCGGCGAAATATGCGGCACTCGGCTCCACGCCTTGCCGGACCGGTCCAGCCGCTGGACCTCCCAGAGCTGCCCGTCATGCCGGAAGCGAGCGATCGGACGCGCTTCCCACTGCGGCTTGCTGCCGCGCATGGCGGGCCGCCATTCCAGCAGCGTCAAGCAGTCCTCGTCCCACTCGCTCGACAGGCGCACCTGGTCGCGCAGCGGACGCGGCACCTTGAGCTCGGCGTAGCCCTCCATGATGCGGCTGATCCGGAATCTCGTGAACGGATCGATCGCCACGGGACTACCAGCTCGCTTTTTTGACGCCGGGAATCTGGCCCTTGTAAGCCAGCTCGCGGAACGCGATCCGCGATACCTTGAACTTGCGCAAATAGGCATGCGGGCGGCCGGTCATCTCGCAGCGGCTATGCAGCCTCGTCGGCGAGGAGTCGCGCGGCAGCTTGGCGAGCGCCTCGTAATTTCCTTCCGCTTTGAGCTGGCGCCGCCGCTCCGCATACTTCTCGACGAGCGCCTTGCGTTTCTGTTCTTTGACGACTTTGGACTTCTTGGCCATGTTGCCTCTCTCCTTTTAAATGAGAATCTTCAAGCAGGAATCCTCACAGCGCCAGAGCGCTTGCGCCCGGCGCCTCCTCCAGGTCCGGCGTCCGCCTCGGCTGGTACTCCTCGCCCGCCTCCCGCACAAGCGCGGCCGTGAGCGGCCCGTCGGCCAGAATCGCCTTGCGCTTGGCCTTCAGCATGATCTGCTCGATGTCGGCGAAGCTGCAGCCGCGCAGCCAATCGGATGCCTTTGCCGTCAAGGCGGGCTCGGCCGGGAAGTCGCCGATCAGCAGCCCGACGAACCGCAGCCGCGCCGGCTCGTCGGGGTGGGCGTAGCTCAGCTTCGTATCGAAGCGCCGCCAGATGGCGGCATCGAGATCGCCGTCGAGATTCGTCGCCGCCATGAACACGCTGCCCTCCTCGAACTCGTCGAGGCATTGCAGCAGCGTATTGACGACGCGCGTCATCTCCTTCACCTCGTCGTTGTTCTCCCGCGTGCGCGCCACGGCGTCGAACTCGTCGAGGAACAGCACGCAGGGCTGGGAGCGGGCGTAGTCGAACAGCCGCCGGATGTTGCTCGCCGTCTCGCCCAGATGGCTGTGGATGATGGAATCGAGCCGTACGAGCAGCAGCGGCACCTCGAGCCGGGCGGCGATCGCAAAGGCCGTCAGCGTCTTTCCCGTGCCCGGCGGGCCGTACAGCAGCAGCTTGTTCGGAATCGGAACGTCATGCTCCGCGAATTTGTCCTTCAGGCTCAGAATGCGGAGGAACTCCTCGACGATGCGGCGGTTGTCCTCCTGGTAGACGATGCGCCTCGTCCTGCGGGCGCATTCCTTCGGGCTGTACACCGTCGCCGTATCGGTTCCTTTGGAGCGCGGCAGGCGGTAGGCCGACGACTTGCTCATGAGTCTAATTCTCCTTCGGATCTAAACGTAATAATTACTATTATAGGCGGGCGAGCGGTTTTGTCAAACCGCTCTTTCCGGCCGTCTCCATTCCAACAGCAAAAAGGCCGCCTCAGCGGCAGCCTTTTTCCAGCCGAACGTCTCGGTTCCCGGACGTCCGCGGCGCTTTTTTCGTTTCACGAGCTTTTCGTCCGCCGCTCCTCAGCCCCGGCCAGGCAGCTCCAGCGCAAACACGCGCAGAGACGGCAGCTGCAGCTCCGGGTCCTCGGAGCTCAGCGAGAAGCCGTCGGAGCCGGGAGACGGATAGATCAGGTCGGTCAGCACCGCCTGTCCACCGCAAGCGAACACCTCGACCGATGTACGGTCCACCCAGATGTCGAGCTCGATCCGGCCGTCGGCCGGTTCCGCCGCGACCGCATGCCGTCCGGCGAACTGCGGGTGGAAGCCGCTCCGGCCGGAGCGGGTCCGATCGACGTACAGCTGTCCAAGCTTCGCGTCGAAGCCGATTTCGGTCGTTTCCGCGGCGCCCTTGCGCACCTCCAGGACAAAGGAGGACTGCGCCGGCAGCACGGCCCGGATGAGGCAGATGTCCAGCCTCAGAGCGGCCAGCGCCTCGGCGGCTGCCGCGAGCGGAGCATCCGCAAGCTCCAGCAGCGGGACGAGCGCGCGCTCCAGCTCTCTCGCCGGACGCTGCACGAGCGTGTCGCCGCTCGGCGTCGAGGCGAGCGCCAGCTCCCTCGGCAGCGTCATCGCGCCGCGAAAGCCCTCCGTCGGCGTCAGGTTGGCGTATTTCCAATTGCTCATCCAGCCGATCAGCAGCCGCCGCCCGTCCTCCTTCGGCACGTCCGACCAGGTTACGCCCGCATAGTTGTCGCGCCCTCCGTCCAGCCAGCGGACAGCCTGCGAGGCCGCGTCGGGGACGAAGGAGGCGCCGTCGAAGAAGCCGGTGAAGTACTGCGTGCGCGAGCCTTCCTCCACAGCGGGAGCATCGCCGATGCTGACGAGCAGCACCCATCTGGAGCGGGCCGGATCGCCGTCGACCGCGAGCTCGAACAGGTCCGGGCATTCCCAGACCCCGTCATGGGAGCCGATGCCGTCGCCGAACTCGCTGCCGAACGTCCACTCCTTCAGGTCAGGCGAGGCATAGAAGCAGACGGTGTCGCCGCAAGCGACCGCCATCACCCAGCGCGACGTCGGCTCATGCCACAGAACCTTCGGATCGCGGAAGTCGATGTAGTCGTCGTGCTTCAGCACCGGATTGCCGGCGTATTTCGTCCATGTCCTGCCTCTGTCCTTGCTGTAGGCCAGGCTCTGCGTCTGCAGCGCCGGCTGTCCCTCGCGCTCGAGGTGATGGGTGAAGATCGCGACCAGCCCCGGCTCGCCGCCGAAAAAGCCGGTCGTGTCGTTCCAGTCGACGACCGCGCTGCCGGAGAAGATCATGCCGTGCTCGTCGGGGAAGAGCGCGATGTCCAGCTCCTCCCACTCCGTCAGGTCGCGGCTGACCGCATGGCCCCAGTACATCGGTCCATGCGTCATGCCATGGGGATGGTGCTGGAAGAAAAGATGATACTCGCCTTCGAAATAAACCATTCCGTTGGGGTCGTTCAGCCAGTTCTCCTTGGCCGAGAAATGGAGCTTGCCCCGATCATGCGCGGACATGTCGCCTCTCTCCTCTATTGCCGATTGGCTTGCCCTGCCCGGAGCGGACGCTAGCGGGCGGCCTTCACATACAGCCGGGCGCGCTCCTCCCAGATCTCGCCGGGCTCCAGGCGGAACAGGCCGATCTCCTCCGCCGGCAGCGGCGACTTGGGCGCGTTCACGAGGTTGACCTGCGGCTCGGGACAGAAGAAGCCCTCCGTCGCGAAGTTGTTCCAGATCATCCACTGCTTGTAGGACGTGCCGACGTCGTAGACGAGCGTCAAGCCCGCCTTGGCGTCGGTCAGCTCCATCCGGTTGCGGCCCTGCTGCGGCACGGCCGTGTAGTGGTTGTCCATCGCCGCGTAGAACGGATAGACGCCCTCGCCCTTGAGCTGCTCCTCCTCGGGGCTGAGCGGCTGATGGCGCGAGGTCGGCAGCATGCGGCCGTCCAGCTCCCAGCGCTCGCCGATCGTCAGCTTGACCTTGCAGTCGGATGCCGCGCTGCCGGGATGGAACGGCGCCCGCACCGCGGTATGGAACGCGAGCAGGCAAGGCAGCGCGCCGTCGCCCTCGTTGACGACCTGAACCTGCTGGGCGAGGCCGAGCTCGCCCAGCTCGTATTTCAGCCGGATCGTATAGCGGAACGGGAAGCTCGCATAGCTCGGATGGCTCTCGTCGACGCGGATGGACGTGACGACGTAGCTGCCGCTCGCCGTCGTGCCGAACTCCTCGATCTCCCAAGGCATGTTGTAGACGAAGCCATGCAGATGGTTGCCCGTTTCCGGCTCGTTGACCGGCAGCTGGAGCGTGCGGCCCTCCCACGGAAAAGCTCCGTCCTCGTAGCGGTTCGGCGGGAACAGCACGGGGATGCCGTGGATCATCGGGCGCGCCTTGAACGCCTCCATCTCGTCCTCGGCCGGCTCATGCAGGAAGCGGCTGCCCGTCTCCGCGTCGCGGAAGGCGATCAGGTTGCCGCCGATTTCCGGCAGCAGCGCCGCTTCATACTTGCCCGACCGCAGCCAGACCGCCTTTTCGCCCTGGTATGTACCCTCGTATGCTTCATGCTTCATGTCTCAGGCTCCTCCTCATGACTCGCGTGTCCTTCTCCACCTTACCTTACCGCATGGCGAAAAGTCCGTCCATAGGACGGACTCCTCGGCTTCCCTTCGCGGCCCGATCCTCGCCTCAGCGGCAGATCGCCTCGATCGCGACCGGATAGCGACCGGCATCGCGGCCGTACAGCGACAGGCCGCCTTCGGCGGCGCGCAGCTCCAGGCGCAGGCGGCGGCTGGCGTCGAGCTTCGCCGCGATCCGCGCCGGCACCTGGGCCCGGCACAGCCAGCCGTAGGAGCCGGCTTCATCCAGCCGGTTGTCCGCCTCCTGGTAGTGCCAGGAGAGGATGCCGCGCGCGTCGGCCGGATCGTCCGGCAGGACGAATGTCGCGATCTGCTCCCCGTCCACGAGCACGTCGACCTGCGAGGCATGCTTCTCCTCGCCCGTCATGAAGTGCGTGTTGGCGTTGTTTTGCGCGTCGGCGCGGTCGCCGTGCATGAAGTTGACGTTCGCCGCCTGGCTCTGTCCCTCCACATGATGCGCGAGCAGGCGCTTGGCGCTGGCCTCGAAGCGGATCTCCACCTCCGACAGCAGCGGCAGCCGCTGCGCGTCCGGCAGCGCGATCTCGTAGGCGAAGCTGCCTGCGCGGCCGCCGTTCAGCTTTTGCCCGCCGATCGCGGTCCAATCCGGCTCGAACGAGCGCTCCGCCGTCTCGGCGACAGGCACGGATGCGGCGAGCGGGCTGGCGGCCCTTCCTCTGACGTCGAATGTCGTGAAGTTGCGGCTGACGACCGCGCCTTTATCGTCGACGAGCCGCAGGCCGAGCACGGCCACCGCGTCCTCGTCCGGCATCGTCACGCGCAGCGGCTGCAGCTCGGCGACGCCGTAGCCGTCCCACCCCAGCTCGGCCTTGCCGCTCTCGCGGATCGTCCGCGCCCCGTCCCGGTCATAGGCCAGCTCCCACTGCAGCGTCAGCGTCCGGCCGTGATAGGCGTCGCTGTAGCTGGAGCGGAGCAGCTTCACCTCGGCCTCGGAGCCGGCCTCCACCGTCCGGCAAGGGGGCTCGTCGACGACGATGAAGTCGGCCGCGTGCAGGTCGCGCAGGCTCATGCCCGGCATGACGCCGTCATAGCCGAAGTCCTTGGACGTGCCGTCCAGCCGGTAGTAGCCGTTGAATTCGTTCGTCACGTCGCGGAACTCGGTGAAGACGAAGCCGCATAGCTTGTCGTGGCGGCGGAACTCGTTGAGCATATAGCGGTAATGCCAGGCAAGGTCGCTGTCGCCCGCTCCGCCCTCGATGCCCCAGACGTTGCCGCACTCGCTGTTCATGAGCGGGGCGTCCGCCTGCTTGTTGCCGCCGATGTAGTTGAGCTCGGAGCCGGGATGCGTGCCCGAGACGACATGCTCGACATGCTCGCGCAGCTTGGCGTACCCGTTGACATAGAAGTGCCACGTATTGAGGTCGGTCTCGACATGATCCCAGTTGCACGGCGAGTTGTCCTCGACAAGACGGGTCGGGTCCAGCTCCTTGGCCCAGCGGTAGCAGCGGCGCACCCACTCCTGGGTTTCCGGGAGGTACAGCTGCTGCTGGCCCGCGTCCCCCGTCGTCGACACCGCGCCTGCATCCGTCTTCAGTCCCCAGGTCTCGTTGAACATGACCCACGAGAAGATCGACGGATGGTTCCAGTCGCGCTCGATCGTCTCCCGCGCCTCGCTCTCGTACGCGGCGCGCGCCCGCTCGTCCGGATTGCCCCAGAAGCAAGGCATGTCTTCCATGACGAGAATGCCGAGCTTGTCGGCCCAGTACAGCTTGCGCGGCTCCTCCGGCTTGATGTGGATGCGCACGAAGTTGAGGCCGAGCCTCTTCATCAAATAGATCTCCTCGCGCATCTCTTCGTCGGACGGGTACGTGAAGTAGCCCGTCCGGTGGTAGGACTGGTCGAGCGTGCCGTTCAGGTAGATCGGCTTGCCGTTCAGCGTGACCCACTTATAGCCGCGCTCGCCGAACGCCTCGGCGCCGATCTCGCGGATGCCGAAATACGTGCCGATGCGGTCCTCGCCCGCCACGCTGGTCAGCGTCAGCCCGCCTTCGTACAGATGCGGAGCGTCCGGGCTCCACAGCCGCGGCTCCGTGACCGAGAAGCGGACCCGCGCCTCGTTCGCGCCGGCGCCCAGCTGCAGCTGCTCGCTGGCGGACGCGTCCGGTCCGAAGTCCAGCTGCAGCAGCGCCTCTCCCGCCTGCGCGGCCTCGATGCGCAGCACGGCTTCGACCGAGCCGTCGATCGCCGTCTCGAACTTGGCGCTCCGCACGAACGTCAGCGGCCGGCCCTCCAGCCAGACCGGCTGCCAGATGCCGCGGATCTCGCCGTAGCCTTGCTTGCCGCGCGCCTGCCAGGCTCCGTCGAGGTCCTCGGCGCGCACGACGATCTCATTGTCCGCCTCCGCCCGCCAGGCAGCCGTCACGTCGAGGTCGAACGAGCCGTACCCGCCTCGGTGGGAGCCGGCATGGACACCGTTCACCCAGACGTCGCACTCGTAGTCGACGGCGCCGAAGCGCAGGAATACGAGCGAGCCGGCGGCGGCAGGACTCCAGCGGACGGCGCGGCGGTACCAGCCGACGCCTTTCTCGTCGCGGCCCCAGCCCGACAGCGGGCTCGCCCACGAGAACGGCACGGTGATGCGGGCGTCGAAGTCCGCGTCCTCCGGCAGCTTGCGGGGGGAGGACGCGGCGGATTCGGATTCGGCGGCGGCTTGGCCGGAGGCTGCCGGAGCAGCGGTCGGAGCAGCGGTCGGAGCAGCGGTCGGAGCAGCGGCCGCCTCGAAGCGGAAGTCCCATTCGCCGTTCAGATTCAGCCAGTCCCGTCGCTCCCAATCGGGGCGGGGATGCTCGGGGCGAGGCTGTTCAAGCTTCGTTTCGGTTAGGGATGGCACGTTCGGACACACACCTTTCCAGCAGGAATTGCCCTCATCATAGCGCATACATAATGATTTCGCAATATGTATTGTTATTTTACAATATTGAGGATTCCGGCTAGACTAGAAGCATCCCAATTTCGCCAAAGGACGGGCTGACATGAACGAACCGAAACAAGAGCTGATCCGCTATCCCGCCTCCCGTCTGCTGGACGTCGCCAAGGCGCTGTCGAGCGACATCCGCCTGCGGATTCTGGAGGCGCTCGGCGAGCGCCCGATGAGCGTCAGCCAGCTGGCCGAGGCGCTCGGAGCGGCTCAGCCGACCATCTCGATCAACGTGCAGGCGCTCGAGCAGGCCGAGCTGGTCTCCTGCCGCCAGGGCAGCGGGCGCGAGAAGATCTGCACGGCGAGCTGCCGCTCCGTGCTGCTGGAGCTTCCGCTGCGCTCCGGCGACGCGCTTCGCCGCGTGGAGGAGATCCGCATGCCGATCGGCCTCTATTCCCGCTGCGACATCCAGGCCCCATGCGGCATGGCCTCTCGGGAAGGAGCCGGACTCGGGTCGCCGGACGACCCGCGCGTCTTTTATATGCCGGAGCGCGCCGAGGCCGCCATCCTCTGGTTCTCCGGCAGCGGCAGCCTGGAGTACGAATTCGCCAATCCGATGCCGCCCGGAGCGGAGCTCGACGAGCTCGTCCTGACGGCCGAGCTCTGCTCCGAGGCGCCCGGCTTCCGCGACGACTGGCCGTCCGACATCACGATGCTCGTCGACGGCCTGCCGGTCGGCACCTGGACGAGTCCCGGCGACTTCGGCGACCGCAAGGGACGCTTCACGCCGGAGCGCTGGCGCGGCAATACCGAGTATGGCCGGCTGACGGAGTGGAAGGTGACCCGGGACGGCTCGTTCCTGAACGGCGAGCGCTGCTCGGAGCTGTCGCTCGGCGACCTGACGCTTGCGTTCAACGAGCCGATCCGCATCAGGCTGGCCGTCGCCGCCGATGCGGCGAACGCTCGCGGCCTCAATCTGTTCGGCACGGGCTTCGGCGACTACGCGCAGGATCTCGTGCTGAGCTTTGTGCGCCGCGTCAGGCCGGACGAGGGCTGACGCTCAGGTCGGGTCTTGCCGGGCAAGGAGAAGGGGCAGGGTCAAGGTCCAAAATGGACCTTGACCCTGCCCCTTTGAGTTGGGCGGGACGGCCGCCCGGCCGGTTTTCGCGGATCCAAGGCAGGTTTGTGCCTTGGTTCCGGCCGCCTGGCCGGTTTTCGATGATCCAAGGCAGGTTTATGCCTTGGTTCCGGCCGCCCGGCCGGTTTTCGCAAATCCAAGGCAGGTTTATGCCTTGGTTCCGGCCGCCCGGCCGGTTTTCGCAAATCCAAGGCAGGTTTATGCCTTGGTTCCGGCCACCCGGCCGGTTTTCGCAAATCCAAGGCAGGTTTATGCCTTGGTTCCGGCCGCCCGGCCGAAAAGCCCGTTGTGCTAGTACACGTTCAGCTCGCGGATCGACCACCAGCTGCTCGCCGTGCCGGTCTGCACGATCTTGATATAGCGCGCTGTTTGGGGCGCGAACGTGGCCGTCACGACCGGTCCGCTGCCGGTGCCCATCGCCACCGGACTGCCCCAGCTCGCGCCGTCCGCCGACACATACACTTCATAGCCGCGCGCATAATCTCCGTCGCTGCCCGTCGAGTCCATGACGAGCTTGCTGAACGTCTTGGATGCCTTCATATCGATCGTGATCGACTGCCCCGGCGCCATCGCCGTGCCCGTGCTCCAGCGCGTCGCCATGCTGCCGTCCAGCAGGTTGGCCGCGATGTCGCCGCTCGACGGCGTGCTGCTCGCCGTCCAGCCCGTACGGTCCAGCGCCGCTCCCGGCGTCGGACTCGGGGACGGCGTTGGACTTGGCGTCGGCGTCGGGCCTCCGCCTGCCGTGCCGTACACGTTCAGCTCGCGGATCGACCACCAGCTGCTCGCCGTGCCGGTCTGCACGATCTTGATATAGCGCGCTGTCTGGGACGCGAACGTGGCCGTCACGACCGGTCCGCTGCCGGTGCCCGTCGCGACCGGACTGCCCCAGCTCGCGCCGTCCGCCGACACGTACACTTCATAGCCGCGAGCATAATCGCCGTCGCTGCCCGTGGAGTCCATGACGAGCTTGCTGAACGACTTGGACGCCTTCATGTCGATCGTGATCGACTGCCCCGGCGCCATCGCCGTGCCCGTGCTCCAGCGCGTCGCCATGCTGCCGTCCAGCAGGTTGGACGCGGCGTCGCCGCTCGACGGCGTGCTGCTCGCCGTCCAGCCCGTACGGTCCAGCGCCGCTCCCGGCGTCGGCGTTGGTGTCGGAGTTGCCGTCGGCGTTGGTGTCGGCGTTGGTGTCGGCGTTGGTGTCGGCGTTGGTGTCGGAGTCGCGCTTGGAGCAGGCGTCGCCGAGCCGTTGCCGGCCCATTCCGTCAGCGTCTGGCGCATCGCCTCGGCCGGCGTGTTGGCGTACACGCGGCCGCCGATGTTGTTGACGATATGCGTAATCTCGCTGCCTGCCGTGCCGGAGAGCCAGATCGTCGTCATGTTGTGGAATTTCACGCCCGGCGCGTTCGGCGCCTCGATGGCGCTGCCCAGCTTGACGGCCGCGTCGCGGAAGTAGGAGTAGATGCCGAGCCCCCACGCCTCGTGGCTCGTCACGCCGTCTCCGACCTTGTAGGAGGCATAGCCGTTCACGGCGCCGCCGCCGCTTTTCCAGGAAGCCTGGTTCGGGACGTCGTACGGAATCTCGGACTGGTAGAAGTACAGCCGCCCGCCGTTGCCGTTCCACACCGTCTGGTACTCGTTGTGATGCTCGTTGAACAGGCCGTACAGCGTAACGTCGGTTCCGTTGACGACGAGCCCGTTCTTGGAGACGTTGGACGTCCAGCCCGCTCCGGCGCCGTGGTCCGCCCGCCAGATCCAGAAATGGTCGCCGATGACGTCGCTGCTGTTGATGCGCAGGCTGACCTCGTTGCGTCCGTTCGATCCTCCGCCAGTGCGGAACGTCAGGTCATGGAGCGACGTCGGATTGGCCTGGTGGCGGGCGGCGCTGCCCTGCGGGCCGACCTCCAGCAGCACCGGCGAGCTCGCCGGGCCGGCGTCGAACATGAGCCCGGCGATCTTCACCCCGTCCACGTCGGCGACGCTCATCGCCGCCAGGCCCGTATCCGGCACGAGCGTCGGGATGCCGATGCCGAGCACGACCGTATTGGCGGAGGTGATCCGGATCGTATCGTTCAGATGATAGATGCCCGGCGTGAACAGCAGATGCTTGCCTTGAGCGAGCGCGGCGTTCAGCGCGGCTGCGGTAGCGCTTTCAGGACGCGCGATGTAGAACTGTCCGATCGGAATCGACTGGCCCGGCGTCGAGCCGGCCGCCCAGCTGACGCCCTGCGTGCCGCTTTGCAGCGCGGGCACGAACACCTGATACTGGCCGTTTCCGTCCACATACAGATAAGGCTTCTCGCGGATGAGCGGCGTCGTCGGCACGACCGTGTAGGGCGGATCGGGAAAGCTGGCGGCCGGCGCGTTTTTGCTGCCGACGAACACCATGTTCCAGACGCCGTTCGTCCACTCGCCCCACTCGCTGTTGCGGGAAAACCACTGCTGCTGCGACGCAGGCACGATCTTGCCGTCGACCCTGGAGTCGGCGAGGAAGCCGCCGCTCGCCCAGCCGGCATTCCAGTTGGAGTCGAAGTCAAACAGGTCGAGCTCGCCCTTGACGTTCAGGCGGCGCAGCGGCGCGGCCTGGGAGACGGCGATCTGCGTCTTGCCGCTAGCCGGCGCAAGCGTCATGTTCTCGATCGCGCGCCAAAAGTTGCGCGTCGCATTGCCGTTGTCCCAGTCGGCATTGACATTCACCCCGCCGGTCACCGTCACGTCGCCGGGATTGCGTCCGAGTCCGGCGACATGCGTGTAGAAGCCGACGTTGAAGCTGACGTTGTACGTGCCCGGCTTGAACAGCAGCGCCTTGCGGCTCGTGCTGAACTCGGCCGACTCCAGCAAGCCGAAAATCGACGTCGCCGTGGCGGAGATGTCCGCCGCCGGCATGGACGGATCGAACACATAGACGTCCGGTCCGAACATCGTCGTGTTGGCGTCGCTGACCGGAGCGGCCGAGGCCGCCCCAGCCGCCAGGCCGCCCAGCGCCATCGCCGCGGCGGCCGTCAGGAACAATCGCTTCATTTTTCATCCTCCTTCGGATTGGCCTTGCTTGTTTTTTCAGGCTGGCCGTCTTTCTGTAATCGTTTTCAAAAAGGTTGTCAGCCGCCTCCTCTCTCTCCGTATCGCCGGTGCTTCTGCCCCCGCTTGGGCGGATGGCTTTTCCAGTATAAATCGCCTCCTATAGGCTGGATATGGGATTTTTCCAAGTTCTTGAAAAAACAAACCTAACGGCTGAAGTTTGCGCCGCCGGCCGCATTCGAAAAGCCCGCCCTCGCGCCGGAAAGCGCGAAGGCGGGCTGGATCGAACGGGCCGGGAGAACCTCTGCATCCGCCCATCCGAGTCGGAAGGCGCGGCCCTTCATCCCTCCGCCGGCTCCGCAGCCGGCTCGTCGCGGCGGACCAGCACCAGCAGCAGGAATTGCAGGCCGGCCATCGCGACGAGCACGAGCGCCATGCCGGCAGGCTGGAGGCCGCCGGCGACGAGCAGCAGGATGCCGATGGAGATGACCCGCCCCGTATTGAGGAACAGCTCGCGCATGATGACGGACTCCACCCTCAGGTTGCCCTTGAGCGGCAGCGTGCCGATGAGCCGGTAATAGTAGGAGGTCAGCGTGTTGACCGCGAGCGGGTTGAAGATCGAGAACAGCATCATGAACAGCACGACCGACCAGAGCGAGACGTCGACGAGCAGCAGCGACGCTCCGATCGTGACGCCGCTGGAGGACATCAGCAGGTACTTGTGGACCTGTTCCTTTTGAGCGGAGCGGGAGATGACATAACCGGTGGCGACCGTCAGCGCGGAGAAGAAGACGCCGAGGTATCCGACCCAGTCCTCGCGCCCGACGGTGCGGAAGAGCAGGATGTTCGGCAGGAACAGCATGACGCCCTGGAACAGCCCGAACACGAGGAAGCCGTACAGCGCCAGCAGCCAGCGCCGGTTCTTGCCCATGAGCAGCCCCATCAGCTTCAGGTAGTAGGTCCGGTGCCGGTCCGGCTTGAACGGGATGCGGAAGCTGACGGCCGCCGCGACGACGAACATGAGGAAGGCGAGGGCGAAGATCACGATATAGCCCTGCAGCCCCTCGCTGCGGCGGATGATGAAGCCCGCGAGCGCAGGCCCGGCGAGTCCGGCCGAGTTGAAGCAGATCATGTTGAACGCGAGGTAGCGGATCCGGTTGGCCTCGGTCGAGACGTCGTACTGGAGCACGAGGTAGCCGACCCAGTAGAAGCCCGACGAGATGCCGTTCAGCAAGGCGAAGAGCACGAAGAACTCGGCGACGTTTTCCTGGGCGATGACGACGAGCAGGTAGAAGACCGCGATCATGACGATGCCGAGCCGGTACGCGACCATCCGGTCCTTGCGCTTGGCGAGCCAGCCGCCGAGCGCGAAGGCCGCCGGCGTGATGCCGAAGCTGATGATGTTGTACATGCCGTTCACCGCCAGGCTTTCCGTCAGCCGCCACAGATACAGGTTGAGGAACAGCCCCGACATCGACGCTCCGAACTGGAAGCAGCTGTGGATGATCAGCGAGACGACCGCGTCGCGGCCGAGCCTTCTTTCCGGCGGAAGCACCGCGCGTGCGGGGAGCCTCCACCTTAGCCTTGAGCCCATTTCTTCTCTTCCTTCCGTCTCTCCCGCCGCTCGCCGGCCCTCTGCCGGACGGGCAGGATTGGTGTCAGGACGGATTATAGCACCGCCTGCCCAATTTGTCCCGCTTTCTGCGCCTGCCCTGTCCATCTATCGCCTTCTAGCATCTATTGATAGAAAGCTGAACGAGGAGGGACATCCGATGATGACGCTTTCGGAACTGAAAGGACCCTACGACGCGATCTACAGCCTCGGCCACAACTGCCTGCCGGGCGTGCAGCTGGCCAAGAACGGCCTCCGGCGCTACTCCGGGCCGATCGACTGGATGGGCTCCCCGCTGCTGAGCGGCGTCTCGCGCGCCTTGCAGGAGCGCTTTGCGAGCTTCATGGAGCTGCGCAACCTGAGCGTCACCGGCATCGATCCGAACGCCGGCTGCTATCTCGTGTACGATCCGGCCTACCACATCGTATCCAACCACGATTACCCGGTGCGTGCCGACCATGCGGAGGCGCTGCTTCCCTATCCCGAGGTGAAGGCCAAGCTCGACCGGCGCGTCGACCGAATGCTCGGCAAGCTCTCCGGCAGCAGCCGCATCCTGCTCGTGCGCACCGAGGGCAGCTATCCGGAGCTGTTCGAGCTGCAGCTCGTGCTGCGCTCGCTCGTCGGCGCGACGTTCGCCGTGCTCTACGTGCAGCATGGCGATACGGAGGGCATCGTCGACCTCGGCTGGCGCATCCCCCATGTGTGCGCCGTGCAGATCCCCCGCGTCCCCGACATGTTCCATGACAATGATGGAATCTGGCGCGAGCTGCTGGACGGGATCTATCACGTCTAGAGGTCTCGCGCTGGCGCGAGCTGCTGGACGGGATCTATCACGTCTAGAGGTCTCGCGCTGGCGCGAGCTGCTGGACGGAATCTATCATGTCTAAAGGTCTCGCGCTGGCGCGAGCTGCTGGACCAGCAAAAATCGATGTAGCTTCACGCGCTAACGACGCGTCAAACGCTTAGAAGCCTGGTTTTCGACTTTCCGACCAGCTAACGACGCCTCAGACGCTTACAAGTCACCAGGACCGTTATTTAGGCCGATTGGACTTCATTTTCCGCCTCTAAGCGTCTCACGAGTCGTTACGGTATGGAGAGAGCCGAAATCAGCGCTCTAGCGAGCTGATTCGTCGTTAGCTCCATGGACGACTTCGCTATTGGCTTCACAATCGAGAAGCAATCAGCTTCTCAACCGGCTTCTCAACCGAAGCTGCAGCCGCTGCGCAACCGGCAGCAGGCGCGCTTCGCTATCCCAAACTTGAAAACGCGCCAAAGCGGCGGGGCAGACGCCTCGCCGCTTTTTTCCATTCTCTCTACTTTATGCCTTGCCCTGCTTGCCTTGCCCTGCTTGCTTGGCGCTGCCTTGCGGAGCTAGTCGTTGCCGACCTCGCCGCACGCCGTCCTGACCATTGCCGCCCTTTTGGCTGCCGCCCTGACGGACCTCCTCCTGCTCCTCCTCCGACTGCCGGCCCGGGTCCGCCCTCATACGAGGCTCCATCCGCCGGAGTCGAGGTCGATCGTCAGCGTCCGTCCCGACCCGAGAGATTGGACCTGCAGCGAGCCTTGGCGCTCCTCGAAGGCGAACAACGCGCGCCATCCGCCGCGCAGCCCAGAGGCAGCGACCGCTGCTTCCGCTGCCGGCGCCTCTGCGCCTGCGGCTCCCGCTCCCGCAAGCTCCGCCCCTGCGGCTCCCGCCGTTTTCGGCGCGGCGCTGGAGCCGCCTCCTGCTCCAGCATCCGCCCCGACCGCCTCTCCCGGCGCTCCGAAGACGGCGGAGGCGAGCCAGAATATCCCCGGCTCGTGGCTCGAGCGCAGCATCGGGATGAACGTGCGCGGATGCAGCACATTCGTATTCGCCTGCGCCTGGATCAGCTCGCCGCTCCGCTCGCCGCCCGCGAGCAGCGCCTCGATCGCCACGGCTCCGCCTGCGCCCGAAGCGGCCGCCAGGCCCGGGCCCTGCTCGGCCTGCGGGTCGGCGAGATCCCGCCGCAGCGCGAAGCCGCCCTCGGCCGCGTCCAGCGGCCTGGCGCTTTCGATGCGGTGAATCCGCATATGCCAGGGCAGCCCCGCGACCAGCCAGGTGCGGATCTCGACGTCATGCCAAGGCTGCCAGCGCGCGTACAGGAACTCTCCGTCCACCTGCGACTCCTCGTTGCGCCGGCGTACCCGGTAGAGATTGTCCCGCTCGGACAGCGCCAGCATCGAGTCGAACGCGCCTTGGGCGAGCCCCCACTCCGCGCGCGGCACGCTGAAGCCGAAGACGGTCGAGTAGGCGAACTTCTCGTACTTGGCCGACGCATGCGTATGCTCGTTCGTTCCCGGATGGCCCGCGTTGAACGCCGCCACATGGCGGCCGCCGGCAGCGCGGCTCAGCACGAGGCGCGCCGGCCGCTGCGGACGGATCGCCTCCAGCGCAGGCAGCGCCAGCTCCTCGGCCGTCCAGAACGGATGATCCTGCGGCAGCGCCAGCGGCAGGAACGACTTGAGCGCCCAGTACGGCGAGCCCGGGGCGTTGTAGTTTTCGGCCATGACGAGGTTCGGATACGCGTACCCGATCGTCAGCACGCCGTCCGGTCCGAAGATCGGCTGCCGCAGCCACCAGCGCAGATGGCGCAGCAGCAGCCCTTTCATGACGCCCCACGGCAGCGCCTCGACGCCCGCATAGGCCAGCGCGCCCCAGAAGGCGGCCTGCGAGAAGCGGTACGACAGGCTCCGGCCGTACGGCAGCGCCGCGCCGTCCGCATCGAACCAGTGGACGAAGTCGAGGGCGAAGGCCGCGGCGCGCTCCCGGTATTTCGCCGAACGCTCCGGATCCTCTTGTCCCATCAGCACGCTGTAGAACAGGCCGTAATAGTGGAACGCGAACGGCACGTAGTAGTCCGCATGGGCGCCCGCGCCGTCCGCATACCAGCCTTCGCTCAGGTAGAAGGCGTCGATCCGGTCCAGATTGCGCTCCACGAGCGCCTCGTCCCAAGGAAGGCCGAGCTTGCGCAGCGCGAGGTTGACGATGACGGGGAAAAACAGCCAGTTGCAGTCCCAGACGGGATGTCCGCTCAACGAGGACAGCCAGGCGGCGACGCGCTGCTTGTCCGCCTCGGACAGCGGCTCCCACAGCCGCTCGGGCGCAAGCGCGAGCGCGAAGCCGAACGCGGCCGTCTCGACCATCTTCTGGTCGTAGTCGGCGAAGTCGCCCCAGTAATCGGGATGGGCGGGATCGGTGCCGGAGCGGAAGCCCCGGACGCAGCGCTCCGCCCAGTCCCGATCGTCCGCCGCCAGCTCCGAGCCGCGCTGTCCCGCAAGCAGGGGCGCCACGCCCCACAGCACGCGCGAGAAGCCTTCGAGCTGCGACACCTCGGGCGCGTAGCTCGCGCCGGTCGCTCCCAGCCGCAGCCGCGCGCCGCCTTCGCTGTAATGGGGCCGCAGCGGGGCGATCAGCTGGCGGACCGCCTCCTGCAGTTCGGCTCTCGTACGCAGCGGATTGTCCGCCGCCGGATGCCGGATCGATCCATGCATGACGGCCGCCCCCTATTCCCAGCCGATGACGTCGGCGCCGCGCAGGCGGGCCAGCGCCTCGACGAAGAAATAATCGCCGTAGATGAGCGGCACGTCGAGATGCTTGCGCTCGGGATAGTGGCTCGTGCCATGTCTCAGCAGCCCCTCCTCGGCCGGATCGTCCCAGGCGCCGCAGCGTTCGTCGAGCGCCCGCAGTAGGCGGACGCCCGCGCGCCAGTACGACGCGCTCTCGGCCGGCGGCACGAGGCCCGCGAGCAGCAGCAGCCCCGACGCCGCGCAGCTGCCGGCCGAGCTGTCGCGCAGATGCAGCGTGTCCTCCGGCGCGCGGAAGTCCCAGTGCGGCACCCCGTCCTCGGGAAGCTGGGACAGGAAATAGTGGGCCACGCGCTTGGACGCGTTCAAATAAGGCTCGCGGCCGGTATGATGATAGGCGAGAGCCAGGCCGTACAGCGCCCAGGCCGTTCCGCGCGACCAGCCGGATTCCGGCGACCAGCCCTGGCCGCCGAGCGCCTCGAGCGCCTCGCCCGTCTCGGGATCGAAGCGGACGATGTGGCGCACCGAGCCGTCCTCGCGTACGAAATGCTTCACGACCGTATCCATATGGGCGTTCGCCGCATGGCGGTAGCGCGGATCGCCGCTCTCGCGGGAAGCCCAGTAGAGCAGCGACGTGTTCATCGAGCAGTCGATGATGGCCAGTCCCGCGTTGTCGTCGCCCTCGAACCAGGGATTCCAGGCGCGGATGTAGCGTCCCTGCAGATTGAAGCGCCCCATCAAATACTGGGCCGCCTTGAAGGCGCGGCGGCGCGAGTCCTCCGCACCGGTCCGCTTATAGCGATAGACGCTCGTCGGCACCCACATGAAGCCGAGATCGTGGTCGAGCTTGTCGTAGCCGTCCAGCACGGCGTCGAGCCGCTCCTCGCATCGCTCGGCGATCTCCCTCAGCTCCGGAGCGCGCCCGCCCTCGTCGAGCAGCAGCAGCATGCCGGGCCAGAAGCCTGCCGTCCACCAATGCGGCGCTTCCAGCCCGTACGAGCCGCCCTGGCTCGCATGCGGGAATTCCGCGCCGATGCGCCTGCTGACGCGGAGCGTCTTGGCGAGCGCCCTTTCCCATGCCGCTTCCGCCCACTTCGCTCCCGCCTTGCGCTCGATATCCGCCATCGTCTCGTTACCCATCCTCTCGTTCCCCCTTTGTCATCTGCCGCTTCGCCGCGATCGTTCCTTCCGCCGGCCGCGCGGCCGGCAAAGGCACCCTCATCGTCACCGACGTTCCTCGTCCCGGGGACGAGTCTGCTTCGATCGCGAACCCTTCGCCATACATGAGCCGCATCCTTTCGCCGACGTTCGACAGGCCGATGCTCGCCTCCGCAGCCGACGCCTCCTGCGGACGCGGCTCCTCGAGGCGGCGCCGGAGCCCTTCCAGGCTCGGCTCGTCCATGCCCGCTCCGTCGTCCTCGACGCGCAGCAGCAGCCGCGCGCCGCCGGCCTCCAGCCGCGCCTCCACGCGCACCGTCCCTCCGCTGCGGCTGAGGCCGTGGAGGAGCGCATTCTCTACGAGCGGCTGCAGGATGAAGCGCGGCACCGGCACGAGAAAAGCGTCCGCGTCGATGTCCAGGACAAGATCGGCTCCCTCCTTCTGCCGCAGGTTCATGAGCTCCACATAATGCCGCAGCAGCTCGATCTCCTCATGCAGCGTGATCGCGGCCTCCTCCCGGCTGATCGTCATCCGCAGCAGCCGCGACAGCGAGGAGATCATCTTGGCGCTGTCGGCGTCGCCGGAGCGCAGCACCTTCATCCGGATCGAGTTCAGCACGTTGAACAGGAAATGAGGGTTGATCTGCGCCTGCAGCATCGCCAGCTCCGCCAGCCGCTTGCGCGCCTGGCCGGCCGAGATTTCCCGGATCATGTCCTGCACGCGGTCGAGCATCTGGTCGAACAGGATGCCGAGCCGTCCGATCTCGTCCGGCCCGCGCACGCCCGTCCGCATCTCCAGATTACCTCGCTGCACGGCGCTCGCCGCCTTGCCGAGATGGACGAGCGGATACGTCAGCCGGCGGATGATGCCGACGAGCAGCGCCAGCATCGCGACGAACAGCAGCAGCTGCGCCAGGAAGACGCGGTTGAAGATCTGGCTGATGTTGGCGATCGCCTCCTTGTAGGGCTGGACGGAGACGAGGCTCCAGCCGTTGATGCCAAGGCGCATCTCCGTCACGAGCCGCTTTCCGCCGTCCTCGCGGACGACGACCGATGCTGGGACGCCTGCATCGGCCGGCCGGACTCTGGCGAGCTGCGCGGAGCCGATGTCGCTCAGCTCCGGTCCCGACAGCACGGTGCCTTCTTCGTCCACGAGCAGCACCCGGCGCTCCTGCGCCACTTTTTCGAACTGGACGCGCAGCCGGCTCTCCATCGTCGTCACGACGACATAGCCGTAGATCGTCGAGTCGTCGAGCCGGAGCGTGCGCGCGACGCTCAGCTGGTACGGGCTGTTCTTCTTTTCGTACAGGAACACGGTCGGAGACGTCGGTATCCAGTAGCTCTGCAGGCCGATGAACGACTGCAGCTCCCCGAACCAGGCCTCCTCCCGGAACCGCCGGGGATGGAACTCGTCGGTCGAGTAGTTGGTGAACACCGTGCCGTCGGTGAGCAGGATGCTGATGTAGCTCCGGTCCCCGACGGCGCTCAGGCTCTCCAGCTGCTGCAGGATGCGGCTGCCGGCCGCGAACTTCCCGACCGGATCGGGCTGCTCGGACCCGAAGCGCACGTACCGCTTGAAATACCCCGTCATGTCCGGATTGAGCTGGATGTGGTTGGCGATCGTCAGCATGTCGCCGAGCTGCGTCTCGATGGAAGCCCCGGTCAGCTTCATCGCGTTCTCCGCATTCGCGATCGCCTGGCGCTGCACCGCGTCCTCGGCGAGCGAGCTGAACAGCAGCAGCGTCAGGAGCGCCGGCGCCAGCACGCAGACGACGACCGCAGCCATCAGCTTGCCGCGGATCGATCGGAAGCCCGGCAGCCTCCCGAAGCCGCCCTTCACGCCCGGCCGCCTCCGCCGGCCTGGCCGGCGCCCGCCGTGCGGTACTCCATCGGCGTCGCTCCCGCGTGGGACCGGAACGTCTTGATGAAGTAGCTCAGGTTGTCGTAGCCGAGCTTCTCGCCGATCTCGCCGACGGACAGCGCCGTATGCTCCAGCAGCTCCCGCGCCCGCTCCATCTTCTCGACCGTCACATGCTCGATGAACGTGCGCCCCGTCTCCTTCTTGAACAGCCGGCTGAAATAGCTCGCGTTGAGATGCAGCTGCCCGGCCACCTCCTCGAGCGCGATCCGCCGCTCCAGGTTCCGCGAAACGTAGCGGCAAGCCTCGGCCACCTCCGGCCGCGGCCCCGTTCCGCCTCGCTTCGGCGCGCTCGGGTAGTAGGCGTCGAGCCGCTCCGCCGTCCACTGCTCCAGGCTCCAGAGCGAGTCCGTCTCCACGATCTCCCGGTGCATCCGGTCGGCGCTGGGCGCGGCTCCGGCATACGGAATGCGCCGCAGGCCGAGCCTCAGATCGAGCAGCAGCTTCAGCATCCACTCCTTGACGGCATGCTCCGGATGCCGCTCCGCGCGGATGACGTCGATCCAGCGCCGCAGCGCCAGCCTGCGGGCGCCGGGATCGGGGCTGGCGACCGCGTCGCGGATTTCGGTCCGCGCCTCGTCGTAGCGGCTGAACAGATCCCCGCGTCCGGGCGCGACGGGCGTCAGCCGGGCGATCTCCCTTTCTTCAAGGTAGAAGCGCTGCTCGGTCGCCGCGAGCAGCTCCTTCATCCCCCGCCGCAGCTCCTCCGGGGTGCCCGCTCCCGTGCCGATGAGAGCGGCGAAGCGCACGCCCAGCACCCGCTCCAGCTCCCGCTGCAGGCGGACCAGCGTCTCCTCCGCCGCGCCGACCGGGCGGCTGTGGATGCCCCGCCGGAACGAAAACAGCAGGAACGTATGGCGCTGGCCGTAGCCGACATGGATCGCTCCCTCATGCTGGAGCAGCTCGCCGAGCACGTTGCCGATCGCAAAGTGAAGCGTCTGCTCGGAGGAGAAGCGCTCCTTGAGCCGCTCGTAGCTCTCCGTGCAGACGAGCGCCGGCAGCACATGCTCCCCTCCGCGCAGCAGCCCGTAGGCGGCCGCTTCCTGCTGCCACTGTCCGGAGCTGAGCAGCGGCTGCTGGATGAAGCTGCGGAAAAACTTCTCCTTGCCGAGCTCGCCCGCTTCCCGCATCACCTGCTTCATGCGCATATGCTCCCAGTCTGTCTCGAGCTTCGCGTCGAGCGCCTGCTTGAACTTGCGCAGCACCTCCTTGAGGTCGGCCGGGTCGAGCGTGTCCTTGACCAGATACTCCTGCACGCTCAGCCGCATCGCCTGGCGGGCGTAGTGGAAATCCGAATGGCAGGAGAGGATGGCCACGCACAATCCGGGATGCCGCTCCTTCATCCGGCGGCACAGCTCGAGCCCGTCCATCCGGGGCATGCCGATGTCGGTCACCAGCACGTCCGGCATGTCCCGCTCGGCATGCGCCCAAGCGGCGGCTCCGTTCTCGTACGCTCCGCAAAGCTCGAAGCCGAGCTCCGTCCAGTCGATCGCCTCGGACAGCAGCTCCAGCACGGGATAGTCGTCGTCGGCCAGCAGCACCTTGTACATCCGAGCCCCTCCCCTCCATCAAGGAAAGGGAAACGGGCAAGGGACCGAGTCCCCTGCCGCTTCCCCGCTTCGTTAGTTTTTGTTCGCGGCGATGATCTCGTCGACGCGTTTCTTGGAAGCTTCGATCGTCTTGTCGATATCCTGGCTGCCCAGGATGAGCTTTTCATACTCCTCGTTCAGCGCTTTGTACACCTCGCTCTGGTACGTCGCCGGCGCGATGATCTGGGACGCCTTGGATTCCAGCATGACCGTGACGAGCGACTCCTTGTCGACGAGCTCCGGATTTTTCGTGCCGGACAGGATCGTGTCGATCGTCGCGCTGACGTCTTCCGTCTTGACTCCGTTCCAGGCCGGGATGTTCTTGCCCTGCACGACCTGGCCTTCCGTCGTGTACCAGCGCACGAACTCATACGCCTCCTGCTGATGCTTCGACTTGCCGTAGACGGCGACGTAGTCGGTCGTCACCGGCGTCAGGCCGTTCTCGTCGGCCGCGTTCGTTTTCGGGAACGGCGCGACCGCGACGTTGAACGTCAGCGGCACCTTGTCCGTGCCGCCGATCTCCGTGTTCATCCAGGAGCCGATCGGGATCATGCTCGCCGTCTGGTTGAAGAACTGGTTCCGGTAGGCCAGCTTCTGAGAGATCATGTCCGCGTAAGGAACGGTCGACTGATCCTCCTTCTCCATCCGCACGCGCAGCTCGAGCGATTTGCGGAAGTTCGGGCTGTCGAGGTTCGACGTGCCGTCTTCCTTCAGGAAATCCGCGCCCTCCGGCTGGTTCTCCATGGCGATTTTCAGGAACTCCATCCAGCCGCCGTTCTGAGGACCGTGGAAATAGGCGCCGTAACGCTTCGACGGGCCGTCGCCCTTCGTCAGCGCCTTGGCATAATCGGCGAACTCGTCCCAGGTCCACTCGGTCGGAACGTCGAGTCCCGCCTCCGCGAGATGATCCTTGTTGAGCAGCACGTACCACGGGTTGAACTTGCCCGGCAGCGCGTACACCTTGCCGTTCAGACGGGTGTCGACCTTGTACTCCTCTTCGAGCTTGATGCCTTCCTTGGCGATGAAGTCGTCGAGCGGAGCGGCCATGCCGAGCGCCACCCGCTGCGCGTAGCCGGCCGGATCGGAGAACATCAGCACGTCGATCTGCTCGTCGGAGGCGGCCGCCAGGTCCAGCTTCTTGAACGCTTCCTGCGTATCGCCCTTCTCGCTCAGCTGCACGAGCTCGATCGAGACGCCGGGCTTCTTTTCCGTATAGGCGGCGAGCGTTTTTTGCCAATTATAAGCCTCTTCCGTGCCGTACGTATAGAGCCGCAGCTGGACCGGATCGCCGCTCGCGCCCGCCTGGCCGTCGTTGCCTGCGGCGGCCTGGCCTCCGTTGCCGCCGGCGTCCCCGTTGCCGCAGCCGGACAGCAGTCCGGCGACGAGCGCCCCTGCCAGCACGGTCGTCATCCAAGGTTTCGTTCTTGCCATATGCATTCCCCTCTCCGTTCTCGTTGGCTTGCTTCTTCATTATAGAAGCCGGCGCTCGCCGCCAATGTCGTTATCTTGACTGGAACTAGCGGCATTTTTACTTTTTTGGTTCCGTTTACATCCCCGGCCTCAGCCTTTGACGCCGCCCGTGGCGATGCCTTCGATGACGCTCTTCTGGCCGAGGATGAACACGATCAGCAGCGGCAGGATCGCCGAGACGGCCGCCGCCATGATGAGCGAGTAGAACTGGCCGCTCATGGAGGTGAACTTCTGCATCGCGAGCGGGATCGTGAACAGGGAATCGCTGCGCAGGAAGATGAGCGGGTTCTGGTAGTCGTTCCACGTCCAGATGAAGCGCAGGATCGCGTAGGTGGCGACGGCGGGGCGGACGAGCGGCAGCGCGATCGACCCGAACGTGCGCGGATGGCTCGCGCCGTCGATCTTCGCCGATTCGATCAGCTCGTTGTGCACCCCCATGAAGAACTGCCTCAGCATGAACGTGCCGAGCACGCTGAACGAGCCGAGCAGGATGAGGCCGAGATGGCTGTCGAACAAGCCGATGCGGCGGTACAGGATGAACTGCGGCACGAGGATCGCCTGATGCGGGACCATGTAGGTGGCGAGCACGATCAGGAACAGCGGCCCCGCCGCCTTGAAGCGGATTTTGGAGAAGCCGTAGGCGGCCAGGCTCGACACCGCCACCGAGATCGCCGTCGTGATCAAGGCGACCTGGATGGAGTTGAGATAGTAGCGCCAGAACGGATAGGAGCCGGCCCACACCTCCGAGTAGTTTTGGACGGCGTTCCATTGCTTCGGAATCCACTGGATCGGATAGACGAACACTTCCGATTCCGGCTTGAACGACGTCACGAGCATCCAGACGAACGGCAGCAGGAACAGGAGGCTGAGGACGAGCAGCGCGGCGGTCAGGATGCCTTTTTTCCAGCTGAATGCGGCGGCGGTTTCCGTCACTTGGTCTTCCCCCCCTTTAATAATTGACCCATTTTTTCTGGGCGGCCCACTGGCCGAGCGTGATGAGCAGCACGAACGCGAACAGCACGACGGCAATCGAGGACGCATAGCCGACCTTCAGGTTGACGAAGGCGGTGTCGTACAGGTACCAGACCATCATCGAGGTCGAGCCGATCGGCCCGCCCTGCGTCGTGACGGCGATGATGTCGAACACCTTGAACGTGCTGATGACGCCGGTGACGAGCAGGAAGAAGGACGTCGGAGACAGCAGCGGCACCGTGATCCGGGCGAACCTGACCCAGCCGCTCGCGCCGTCGATCTCCGCCGCCTCGTACAGGTCGCGCGGGATCGACTGCAGGCCGGCCATGTAGAGGATCAGGTTGAAGCCGATCGACGTCCAGACGACGATGAGCATGATCGAGGGCAGCGCGTAGTTCGGATCGGCGAGCCAGCCCGGCGGCTGGCTGAAGCCGAGCGCGCGCAGCATCTGGTTGACCGGTCCGTTCGACGGGTGGAACAGCACCTGCCAGACGACCGCGACGGCCACGATGTTGGAGATGTAGGGCATGAAGTACGCGACCTTGAAAAAGCCCTTCATATACACATGGCGGTCGATGACGACGGCCAGGATCATCGAGATCGCCATGTAGACCGGGACGGCGAGCAGGAAGATGACGTTGTTGCGGACGGATCGGAGGAACAGGTCGTCCCGCAGCAGCTTGTCGAAATTGTCCAGTCCGATCCACTTGATGCCGTCCCAGCCCTGGACGAAGTTCCAGTCCGCCAGGCTGAGGACAAACGTGGCTACGATCGGCAGCAGCACGAGCACCGTCACGCCGAGCAGCATCGGACTGACGAACAGCCAGCCCCACAGCTCCTCCCCCCGGCTTCTTCTCCGCGCCTTCGAGGGCGGGGCGGCGGCTTCGACCGCCGCCCCGCCAGTCGTCGTTGCTTTCATGAGGTCCACCTCGCCTTTGCACGATGGACGGCCATCCCGGCCGCATGCTCCCGGGATGGCCGCCTCCTCGTTCCAGTATAGGAAAAGCCCGCGCGACGCAGTGACGGTATTTTGATCTCGTTCACGCTCATTTTGACTGCTTGCGCAAGCGGCGGAAACGAAACAAGCAGCAGCCGGAGGACGGCTGCTGCAGGCAAGTCTCGGATGGCTTCCGCAGGCGGACGAGTCAGCGCTCCGGCGACTCGACTCCTACGGCAGGAAGCGCAGCGACAGCGAAATGGACGCGGACGAAGCTGCCGCGTCGACAGGGGCCGCCGTCTCGAAGGCCAGGCGGACGTAAGTTTCCTCCAGCCCGGAGTGGTTCGAGAACGAATGCCTCTCGATGCGGAGCTGGAGCGAGCCTGCGGGCCATGTAATGCGCATCCGGCGACGGCTCCCTTGCAGCAGCAGGCTGCCGTCCTCCTGCCCGAGCGGCTCGCAGCGGGTGATCAGCGCCGTCGCGAGCAGCGGCACGCCGTCCGGCCGCGCCGCGCCGGCGAGCTCCGGCAGGCGGAGCTCGTCGGTCAGCTCCAGCTCGGGCAGCTCCTGCTTGCGCCAGCGGAGGCGGCGGGTCAGCGAGGCGCCGAGAGGCAGCCCGTAGGCGGCGGCCAGCTCCAGGCGCAGCCGGTCCTCGGCGGCGCCGGCCTCCGCCTCCAGGATGCGGGCGAAGCGCTCCCTGCCCGGCAGCTGGGAGAGGCCGAGCGGCGACGGCAGCGAGTGTCCGTGCGCCCCGGCGCAGGCATAGCCGTACCGCTCCGGGCCGAAGTAGGCGGCCGTGTACTCGCCGCTGCCGAGATCGGCGGCGAAGTCCGGCTCTCCCTCCTCGACGAGCAGGAAATGGCCGAGGTCGAGATGGTTGTGCGGCTCGGCGTTGTGCCCGCCCTTGGCGGCGAAGCCGAAGCTCCCGCCGGCGCTGCGATGGCGGGAGACGAGCCAGCCGGCATCGGGCAGCAGCCAGCTGCCGCTCGGCCAGCTCTCCGGCGCCGGCGCGCCGCGCTCCGCCGGCGCCCTCCACAGCAGATTGCGCAGGGCCGGCGCGAAGCGGGCGCAGGGATCGTCGCCGAAGCGCCCCAGCACGGACGGCGGAGGCGACGGCAGGCCGGGATAGCGGCGGCTCAGATAGGCGGCCAGGCCGGGCATGGCTCGCTCATGGGGCTCGGCGTCCGAGAAATTGACGGTGCGGCTGCCGCATAGATAGGCTTTCTGCTGGAAGCCCGCGATCGCTTGCGCCTTCGGACCGTCCAGCAGATCGAGCCTGCCGCCGGTGCGCGCCCGCAGCAGATCGGCGAAATAGACATAGTAGCCGAAGCCGTACGTCCAGTAGCCGATTCCTTCCAGGCAAGCTCCGTCATCCCCGAAGCCCGCAAGGTAGGCATCCATCGAGCCGAGCGCCTTGGCGACGATCCGCTCCAGCCGCGGATCGTCGGCCGGCAGCGTCAGCAGCGCCGCCGCGCCGATCGAGCCGGCGCAGACGGCCGACCAGTTATGCTCGGCTGTCTCCCAGGGATAAGGCCCCTGCTCCAAATACGGGCCGAACAGACGCCGCTCGAGCTGCCCGGCGATCCGGCGGCGCAGCGGCTCGTCCAGAGCGTCGCCGCCCAGCACGAGCAGCTCCGCCAGCGCGAAGCCGGTCTCGGCCGCGAACAGGTCGATGCCGCGCTCGATCGCCTCGCCCTTCATATGCGCCGGCAGGCACCAGGTGTTCTCGCCCAGCACGGCGTCGATCGTCTGACGCAGCAGCGCCCGCGCGGAATCGCCGCCGAGGCCGAGCAGCGTCAGCAGCCCGAACGCCGTCAGCCGTCCGCGCCGCTCGAAATAGGCCGCTTCGTAGCCGAGCCTCCTGCCCTCGCGCTCGAACTCGGCATACAGCTCCTCCGTCAGCTGCGGCTCCGGCCGCTCCTGCAGGCGGGCCGCCTCGGCGCGCAGCTCGGCGATCGGCTCCGCGAGAGCGGGATCGGCCGCGATCGCGGCCCAGTCAGGCGCTTCGCCGTCCCGTCCGTAGAGCCCGGCAGCCGGATACGGCTCATAGAAGGCGATCTCCGTTTCCTTCGATCGGTCTGGCTGCAAGCGAGCACTCTCCTTTAGCGGTCCGCAGCAGCCGGCGGCGGTCCGCGAATCCATCGTTTCGATCATTTTAGCGCGAAAATGAACGGGCCGGTATCGGCTTTTTTACCCTTTTGACGGCGATATTGACTTTCGGCTCCGCCAGCGCGCCTCCTCGCGGATCGTCGAGTCCATGGCGGCCGGCGTTCTCCTACTCGAGATGCGGCTCCCACTCGCGGGCTGACGCCTCGTCATACAGCAGCCGCACCCGGTCCGGCGAGCGGCCCTGCTCATCGAACAGGACGAGCCGGTTGCGCTCCTGCAGCCAGGACATCGGAATCTTGTAGTCCTCCTGCGGTCCGATCTGCCAATATCGCCCGAGGTCGATGCCGTTCAGCCAGATCGAGCCCTTGCTCATGCCTGTCAGCCGCAGCTTGAGCCTCGGGCGCAGCGTCTCCGGCAGCGACGGCGCTGCGAACTCGCAAGCATGCCAAGCTGGAGTCCCGGCGGCGGCAGCCGCTTCTTTTCCGGCCGCCCTCGCCGCACCGTCCGCCCTCGCCGCTTCGGCTTCCTCAACCGTCGCTGCAGCCGCGCCGAGCCGGGCCGCCGCCTCCGGCCGCTCCTCTCCGATGCCGGCCATGCTCCAGCCTCCGACGCTGTCGGCGGAGCGGTAAGCCAGCAGCTCCAGGCGCGGGATCGGGGACTTGAAGTACGGCATCTCGATGATGTTGATGCCTTGCTGCACATACGCCGACAGATCGACCGTCCGGTGAGCGAACCAGTTCTGGTAGCCCTCGAGCGGCACGATCCGGCCGTTGACGCGAAGCGGAACGGCCACGGCGCCGACGAGCAGCGCCCGGTCCTGTCCGTCCAGGCTGAACATGCGGGACAGGCTCGGCTGCCCGTCGACGGCAGCGACCCGGTCCAAATGAACGGCCGCCTCCGTCTCGCCGTCATCGGCCTTCCAGCCCGCGCGCAGGTCGAGCGCCACGCCATCGACATATCCCGTGTCGAACAGCCCTTTCGGCTCGCCCAGATCGGGCGAGAAGTTCAAGCGGCCCATGTTCTGCACGAGCAGCTGCAGCCGATTGCTTCCTTGCCGCAGGGGAAGGCGGACGGCAGCCGAGCCGACCTCGCGGATCAGCGCGGCTTCGGTTCCGTTGACGAATACCCGCGCCGGATCCTCCAGCCTCGGCAGAATCAGCGTCGTCCAGCCCTCGCGCTCCCGCTCGATCTCGCAGCTGTACAGCAGATAGCCGTACGGCTGCCCCCAGCTCGTGAAGTCCCGAGGCCGATCGACCGGCATGCCGCCGATGCAGTCCAGCTCCAACGCCGCGCTCGACCAGTCCAGCAGCGCCGGAGGCTGCGGCAGGCGGGCGGCCGCACGGCTGACCGCGACCTGGAACTCCCCCTCGCCTGCGGGCGTCAGATCGACATCGTCGCAGCCGAACAGCCACCGCCCGGCGCCGAGGCGCCAGGTCCGGTCCATCTCGCTGCCGCTCAGCACGATCAGGCGCAGCGCTTCCCCGCCTATCGTCAGCTCGATCGTTTGCGGCTCGCGAAAATGGTAGAGGTCGAAGGAAACGGTTCTCCCGTCCGGACTCCAGGAGGCGAGCTGCGGCCGCTCGCCTGCGAGCCGGATCGGCGCGGCGGCGGTCAGCTCCACGAACGAGCGCAGTCCGTCGCGCGCATGGACGATCAGCGTCCGCACGCCGCCGACGGGCTCGTTGCAGGCGAGGCTCGCCGTGCTCGTCAGACGCAGCCCTCCGCCAATGTCGACGGAGACGAGCACGGGGGCGATCTCGCCGGGATGGACGATGACCGGCAGCGTCCTGCCGTCCTCCAGCGTCAGATGGAACGTCTCCCTTTCCTCTTTCCCGCTTTCGACGAGCAGCAGCCGCTGATCCCCCAGCCTCCTGCCGCGCACGTCCAGCCCTGCCGACGCCCTGACGGCGGCAGCATCCAGCGGCTCCGACTCCAGCAGGAACGGCTCGATGGCCTGCACGAGGCAGGCGAGCCGCTTCGCGGCGAAATATTTCGGCGTCGTCCGGCCGTACTCGTCGAGCGGCGCATCGTAGCCGTAGGAGGTGACCATGAACGTATCGCTCGCGCCGACCGTCCGGCCGCCGTATCCGGCGAAGTTCGTGCCGCCGAAAAACATGTAATGGCTGATCCCGGAAAATCCGGCCCGAATGATCTCGAACATCCGCTTCTCATACAGCTCCGGCGTTTTTTGAATTGCGGCCGGCGCTCCCCAATGCTCGAACCATCCGCTCCAGAACTCGGTCACGATTTTCGGAGCATCCGGCTGCTTCCGGGCGAGCTTGTCAAAATGCGAATCCGCCCCGCTCCAGAAGTTCGCGCCTTCCACCGCCCCCTCTACGCCGCCGGCGCAGGTGATCAGCGGCACCTCGATGCCCCGCCGCAGCCAGCCGTCCCGCAAATAAGCCATGTACGGCCGGCTGGCCTCGTCATCGGCCAGATAGCCGTATTCGTTCTCGACCTGGACGAGAATGACGGTGCCGCCGGCACCGAGCTGGCGGTCCCGGATGATTTCGCCGATCCGGTCGAAATAGATGTCCACGGCGCGCAGGAACGTCTCGTTCGCTTCCCGGAAGCGGATGCCCTCCTTGCGGCTGAGCCACCACGGGAAGCCGCCGAAGTCCCATTCGGCGCAGATGAACGGCCCCGGTCTGACGATGACCCATAGGCCGAGCTCGGCGCACAGGTCGAGGAACGCTCCGCAGTCTGCATCGCCCTCGAAGCGCCACTGCCCCTCCTCCGGTTCATGGACGTTCCAGGCGAAGTACGTGTCGATGCTGTTCATCCCCGCCAGCTTCGCCTTGACGAGCGTCTCCCGCCACTCCGCGCGCGGCATTCGAAAATAATGGATGGAGGCGCTTTGGAGGAAGACCCGCTCGCCATCGATGACAAAGCTTTTGCGGTCGAAGTCGACTCTCGACTGCCGCTGGCCGGCAGATCTGGATAAGGATAAGGATTTCATAAAGGTGTACGCCTCTTTCTGTCTGGATGGGATCGGCAGCCCGGCCGGTTACCCGACGATGCCGGACTGCTCCAGGTTTTCGACGATCCGCCGTTGCGCGAAGAAATACAGGATCAGGAGCGGCAGCAGGAAGATGAGAGCCGCCGCCTGCTTGACGGCGTCGAACGCGAACGTCGTCGCGCCCGGCACGTCGTACCAGGTGCGGACCGCGTACAGGATGTTGTTTACGTTCGCAGGAGCGAACGTCGTCGCCAGCTTGATGCTCAGGTACGGGCCATCGGGATGGAAGTAGCCGGTATAGTACGTATCTCCGTAGTTCCATACGAAAGCGAGGATTCCGACGGTCATGATCGCCGGAAGCGCGTTGGGCAGCCCGATCTTGAAGAACGTCCGATAGAAGCCGCAGCCGTCGATATAAGCCGCTTCCTCGAGCTCGGCCGGCATCCCCTTGAAAAACTGGCGGAAAATGAAGACGAACATGCTCTGCTTCACGCCGAAGCCGAGCAGCGCGATCGCGTACAGCGTATACGGCTGGTTGATCAGGTCGATCGGGCCGCCGCCGAGCGCCGAGGCGATCCCCAGGACATCGAAGTTTTTGAAGCTCAAGTATTGCGAGATGAGCAGCGACTGAGGCGGGACGACGAAGGACAGGATGACGAGCCCCATGACGGCGTTCCGGCCCCAAAAACCGATCCGGCCGAGCGAATAGCCGGCGATGGCGGACATGAAGATCTGAATCAAGGCGATCGCCGCCCCATAGGCGACGGACTGCAGCAACGGCAGGCCGTTGCCGAAGACGAGCCGCATCGCAGCCCGGAAGCTGTCTACGGACAGCTCGATCGGCACCCAGATGACGTCGGGATTGCCGAGATCCTCGAGGTTGTTGAACACGAACGGAATCAGCTTGATCAACGGATACAGGATGGCGAACCCGAGCCCGATGACAAGCGAATAGAAGAAATACCCGATGACGATGCCGCGGATCGCCTTCTTGAGCCGATAAGCCTGGACTGGATTTTTCGTCCGCGTTTCACTTTGCAGCATGGCTCAGCTTCACCACCCGGTTCATGATCAGCATCAATAGCAGCAGGTCGGCCAGCACGTTGACGAGATAAACGACCGACAAGGCGGAGCCCGCGCCGATATTGTTCTTGTTGAAGGCGAAATAATAGATTTCCGTGGAAATCGGAGACTTGAGGAACATGTCGACGAACGTATAGATCAGCGCGAACAGCGAGATGTTGCCGACCAGCGGCAGCGTAATCTTCCAGAAGATCTCGTAGCTGTTGGCGCCCTCGATCTTCGCCACCTCGTAGAGCGACGGGTTGATGGACTGCAGTCCGGCGAGGAAGATAAGCGTCTGCACGCCTGTCTGCGAGAGCAGCAGGAAGATGTTCGTCGCCAGATCCGAGATGAACATCGTAATGTCCCGGGGCAGGAACGTGTACTCCCTCAGGAAATCGAAGATCATCTCGTTGTCGATGGTGCTGTCGACGGCCGCATCGGCCACGTCCCCGCCTGTCGAGACCATGATCAGGTCGACGACGACCTTCAGTCCAAGCACGATCGGCAGGAAAAAGACGACCCTCGCCAGTCCCTGGCCCTTGAACTTCACGTTGACCAGAATCGCGCAGAACAGGCTGAAGACGACGATGACCGGCGTGTTGATGAAAATATTGACGTTCTCGTCGGAGAACACCCTCAGGAACGGCTGGCTCTGGCTCGATACCTCGACATTGAAGAGATTCGTAAAGTTGTCGAGGCCGACATACCGGAGCGCCATGCCGCCCGTTTCCGCCACGCCGACTTCATGAAAAGCGTACTTGATCGTACTGGCCAGCGGCGTGACGAAAAACAGGCCGAACCCGATCAGCCACGGCAGCACGAACACGATGCCATGGATTTTCTGCATCGTTTGGTAGGAGAGGCGCGATCTCTTCCGAATCTTTTCTGCCGCACCCGGCATGGCATTACCTCCTTACGGCGTTGGCTGGATGACATAGCCAAGAGCGTCCAGATTCGATCCGGCTGCTGCGACCGGAAATTTATTGTAGTTGACGATGACCGAGGCGCCCGAGGCATAGGTCGTTTCGAACACATTATCCGCAAGCATCCGATGGCCGACGATCTCCTTGGAGCCGATCGCCGCCAGCCCCTCGCTGTATTCGGCGTATACGGCCTTGATCTCGTCGGCGAGGACGGCGTACTGCATGGAGAAGTAGTCGCTGTACTCCGAGTTTTTGAGGACGTCGACGTTCTCCGCGCTGATCGTGAACTTCGGCAGGCTGCCGAGCTCGAACGCCTGCAGGAGGAAGTAATCGCTGCGATCCGCCGCAAGGTTCACGTCCAGCGTCGTATATTCCGTCAACCCGTTCATGACGAGCTGCCGGAACGGAATCGAGCTGTACATCGTCGCATAGCCGCTGCTCTCCCGGGAGATGTCGGAGGCATACGCCGCATACCCGATCCGGTCGATGGCCGGATTTTCGAGGATGAGCTTCTTGCGGGCGGACAGCTTCTTCAGGTTCTCCTCGACGATGCCGCGGCTGATGACCGGATCGACGATTTCACGCGGATTGTAGCTCGCATAGTAGGTCGAGCCCATGTCGCCGAGCGAGAGATTCGGATACGCCTGCGAGTCCTTGAGGAATTTGTCCACCGTGTCGCTCAAACGAAGCGGATGGAGCAGATAGCGGCCTCGGCTGTCCGGATCGAAATTGCCGAAGGCATAATTGTACTTGCGGATCTCGACCGGCTTGCCGTCGTATCCGTACAAGGCGTTGCTTTTCGGCCAGAAGCCTCCGCTCGTGTCCGCCACCCGCATCAGATCGGCGTGGAGGAACAGCGAGCCGTTCCCGCTCTCGACCTGCTTGCGCAGCGCCTCCAGCTCCTTCCTGCTGCCGTTCGCTCCGACCAGCTCCGCCTTGTTCCCGATCGTGTTGTCCATGCCTCCGTTGAAGACGCCCTTGTAGTTCACGACCGCGTTCACGTCCTGCAGATCCTTGACGATGTCCAGCAGCTGGCTGTATGTCGTCATGGAATACGGCTCGGTATACGGGACGCCGAGCCTCCTCTTCTCCAGCGTGACCGTTCCGATCACGTCCAGGAACAGCTTCGGCTCCGTCGAATAGGCCGGCTTCAGGCCGTAGGTGTCGATCAGATGCTGGCGATACGTCCGGGCCAGATCGTAATAGTCGACCTTCCCGGCGAACAGCTTGTAACGGACCGTGTAGTCGACCGGGATCAAGCCGGTGTCCGCCAGGAAGCGAGCCTCGTTGTCGCTGTAAGGCCCGAACACCTTCACCCGCGAATACTGCGTGGAGTCGAAGGAGCTGTACACCTTGTTGTACAGCGAGCCTCCCGCCGAAGCGTCCTTCGTGCCGAGCTGCACCTTCACGTAGCCGAGCTCCGCGCCTTTTTCGACGATGCCCAGATGTCCTTGGGATCTCCCGCGGAGATCGGTCGCGTACAGGCCGAACACCGGCATCGACAGCGTTTCGGGATATTCCGGCAGCTCGTATAACGTGTTGTAGTAGGTATTGTCGTACAGCGGACGCTCGTATTCCGGGAACTTGCCGTTGAACGTATTGATCTGGAACAGCGCGCCCGCCCCGTCCGGCACGACGATCTGCCCGTCCTCCGCCTTCTCGGCCGACACCAGTCCGAACGCAGGAAGCACGCTGATGTTCTGGATCGTGTAGAAGTCGTTGTCTCCCTCGATCGAGTAGGACGGCACGCGGACGACGAGATCGCCTCGATCGAGCTTCGCCTCCATCGTCACGACGAAGCGGGCCGGCTGCGCGATCGTGACCGAAATGCCATACTGCTGGCTGTCCGCCAGCAGCATCTCGGTCGTATAGCCGACCGCCTTGGAGAACTGGATCAGATCCTTCACGAGCGAGAGCGGCGGCAGCCCGGAAAACTTGAAGAAGTAGAGGCCGTTGTCCTCATCCCGCTGATACGCGATGGAGAGCGACTCTTCATGCTTTTTCGCCTGAGCCTCCGTCAGCTTTCCCTGGCTCACCGCCTGCTCCAGCTTTTCGAGGAAGAGCTTCTCGTAATGTTCGATCGAGATTTTCTGCGGCAGGTACTCCTGCAGGCGGTACGATTCCGATTCAAAAAAATCAAACACGATCTGCACGCCGCCGTCGATCCGGTTCAGCGTGTAGCGGCCGTTCTGGATCGCGTACTTGTACGCATCCCATTCGTACATCGCGCTGTCCTTGCCGAGGAACCGGATGAGGAGCGGGGATTTTTCGGCATCCCCGCTCTTGCCGTCCTCATACAGGCTGTTCCACGTCGCTCCGCTTTGCGCGTCCACGACTTTCAGATTCAGCGTGCGGGCGTCGAGGTACAGCTCCCTGCCTTCGTTTTGGGCCAGCAGCACCGTGCCGGCCCCCTTGTCGATCTCGCCCGTCGCGGGCGACAGTCCCGCCCGCTCGTATTCCGGCAGCGGCTGCCGTCCGATGCTGTAATGCTGGACGACGGAGGGGAGATAAGCGATCGCGGCGGACGCCAGCACGGCCAGCAGCGCGAGCGCCAGCGCCATCCGGCCCGCGGCCTTTTTTCGGAAGGACGCCGCTTCGCGCAAATCCTTCAGCATGTCGTCACCACCTCTTTGATAGCTCCAGGAACACGGCATAGACGAATCCGACGACTTTCCCGATCAGCGTGAAATAGAGCATCGACAGGAAAAGAATCAGAACCGCCGAGGCGCATGATGCGGCCAGCGTCACGATGTTGACGAGAGCCGAATATTCATGCGTGACGGTCAAGCCGCAGAACAGCAGGAACGCAAACCATACGGTCCCGATCGCCGTAAACGCCTGCAGCAGCCCCGCCTCCTCCTGCGTCACGACATTGCTCAGCGCGATGCCGGCGAGGTCGAACGCCAGCTTCGGCAGGAGCGCATAGCTGAGCACGATGTAGATGTCGCCGATCGTGCCGTTGCCGTCGAACAGCGTCGTCACGCTCCAATTGCTGAGCAGGAACAACAGGAACGGAAACAGCGTCGTCACGAAGAGGGCGATGCTGTTCATCTCGAACAGCGGGAAGTAGTTCAGGATGAAGCCGGTGTACTGATAGCTCAAGATGCCCGTCAAGCCGCAAAGGAGCATGATGATCGTCGCCAGCGCGAAATTCCGTTTGCCCAGGAACTTCACCTCGTAGAACCCGTCGAACGGATGGAAGAGCACGCGGAGCATAGACTTGCCGTCTTCGACAATTCCGGTCATAAGTCGCGATCCTGCCTTTCTTTCGAGAACATGATGGAGCCGACGCATCGATCAGCCGGTCTTTCGGTTGTACCGGTATTCCGAATAGAACAACAGGACCGCGAACGCGACGAACACGAGGACGAACCACAGGAAATGATGCTGGATGAACAGGTTGCGATACTCCGCGAACGCCTGCGAATAATAGCCGCGGCTGTTGCCGAGCTTCGTGTAGTACATCGCCTCGTCGAACTCGTCCTGCATCAGAAGGTTGCGGCCGACTCCCGTATAGGCGATGTCGTAGTTGGCGTTGCGCTCGAGCGTGTCCAGGTAGGCTCCGCCCGCCGCTTTCCAATTCCCGTTGAAATACTGCTTCTCCGCTTCCAGCGCGGCCGCTCCGAACTCCGTCGGCTGGAACACGGACGCGCTTCCGAATTGCCGGTCGAGCAGGATCAGCCGATCTCCGAACCAGGCGATCGAGGTCGGCTCCTTGACGTTCCCCTTCAGGTTGCCGATCGAGTTGAACACGTTCATGATGTCGCCCTCGAAGTTGTAAAGGAACACCCGGCCCATCGTCTTGTCCAGAAGCGCGTACACGCCGTAATCGGAAACGGCGATGTCGACGAACTGGCTTTCCTGGCCCGTGACCCGCGTCAGATCGCCCATGACGGGGAAATATCCGTTCTGGACGAGGATGTTCTCCCCCTTCGAGTTGAACCGGAACACTTTGTTCTGCGCGGACGGGTCGAACGTCGTCGCATAGATGAGTCCTTCCGCATCGATGCTGATGTTGTTGAAGGAAGGCGCGAACAGCTTTTTCATCTTTTCCTTCTGCTGGCTGGAGGCCAGCGACTTCCAGAAGAAGTCCGCCAGATCGACCCGCGGCTTGTTCAAGCCGAAATACCGGGAGAAGGACCCGTCGGGCTGGATCTCGATGATGCCTTCGTAGCTGCCCTGCACGACGACGCTGATTTTCCCGTTCTTGTCGACGACGAGCTTGGATGGCTTGAACAGGGTCGCTCCGACCATGTTCTCCGGCCTCTCGATCGTCCGCTTGAACGCATAGGTCATCCCGTCCAGGACGACGATCCGCTCCGCGCCCGTGTCCGCGATATACAGCTCCTCGGACGCCTCGCTGTAGAACACGCCCTCCGGATTCGTCAGCATCAGCTGCTTGCCGGTCGCTTCGCTCACCATGATCTTGCCGGCTCCGTCGCGGATGAGCTTGATCGACGCTGCGAAACGGAGCTGGGCATCAAAGACGCTGATGCGGCTTTCCGTCGCGTCCGCCACAAAGATCCGGTCTTCGGAGACGAAGACATCATCGAAGCTTCCGACCTTGATCGGCTCCATGTCCCGGCTGTCCAGCGTATCGACCAGCTCGAACGCCGGGGGACTTCGCTTGACGTTCCCCCAGGCGTCGTACGTGTAATTGCTTTCGAACGTCGTGGCGGCATGCGCGCTCGCCAGCGGCCAGATCAAGCAGAGCACGGCCGCGATGCCGGCCGCCCGCAACGTTTTCATCATCGCGGAACCCTCCTCTCCGTCGTTATTCCTTGATGCCTGCCGAGGCCATCGTCTGGATGACGTTGCTCTGCGAAAAGATGAAGACGGCCACCGGCACGACCAGCATGATCAGCGTCACGGCCGAGGCGACCCCCGTGCGGGCTACGCCGGCATTGACGATCTGCGCCAGCGCATAGCTGATCGGCTTCAGCTTCTCGCTGAAGATGAAGCCGCCGCCCGTCGTCCCCCAGAAGTTCTGGAACGAGAGGATGATGAGAGTGATCCAGGCCGCCTTGGACAGCGGCATCATGACTTTCCAAAAGATCGTGAACTCGCTCGCTCCGTCGATCTTGGCCGCCTCGATCAGCGCGTCGGGCACCTGGACCATGAAGTTCAGCATGAGGTACAGTCCGAGCGTCGAGCCGACCGAGGGCAGGATGACCGCCCAGTAGCTGTCGATCATATTCAGCTTCGACATGATGACGTAGTTCGGCAGCGCGGTGACGGTGCCGTTGAACATGAGGGAGTAGACGATCAGCTTCGACATCGTCTTCGAGCCGGGAAAGACGTATTTGGCCAGCGGAAAAGCCGCCATCGAGCCGATGATGACCGTGCCCGCCGTGCCGGCCGCCGTAAGGAACAGCGTATTGAACAGATAGCGGGACATCGGGATCCAGGAGTTGCCGATGATGATGAGCAGATCCTGGAAGTTCGTCAGCGTCGGGCTCAGCACGAACAGCTTCGGCGGGAAGAGGAAAATCTCGTTGAGCGGCTTGAACGCGTTGTTGAGGATGAACACAAGCGGCCAGACGCTGAACAGGCCGAACAGGCCGAGGAAAAACGTCAGGCTCATGTCGCCCAGGATGCTTCGGTTCCTTCGCCTGAACTTTCGCGACAAGTACGCTTTTTTGACCGCTGCAGGAACGACGCTCACCTAAACCCCTACCCTTCTCAAAGCTTTCTGCACGATGATGTTCGTGAAGACCATGATGAAGAACAGCACCGTCGCGATCGCCGAGGCGTAGCCCATCTCGTAGCGGATGAAGCCGTAGTCATGCAGATGCGTCAGGATCGTATGGCCCGAATACTCGACCGAAGGGAAGCCGGCGAGCTCGATCGACAGCTGCGACACCGACAGCGAACTGGTGATCTGCATGACGGCTCCGAACAGCAGCTGCGGCTTCATGGACGGCAGCGTGATGAACCAGAGCTCCTGCCACCGGTTGCGGATGCCGTCGATCTGTCCGGCCTCGTACAGCGTCCGGTCCACGTTTTGCAAGCCCGCGATGAACGCCAGGAAGCTCACGCCAAGGCTCAGCCACAGCTGGACCAGAATCAGGATCGGGAACACGTACTCCTTCTTGTCGAACCACAGGATCGGCTCGCTGATGAAGCCGAGCCTCAGCAGCCAGGCGTTGGAATAGCCGTACATGTCGGACGAGAAGATGAGCTTCCAGATCAGATAGGCGTTGCCCGAAATCGAAGGCGCGTAGAATACCAGCGTCATGACCGCGCGCACTTTCGGCGTCAGCTCGTTGATCAGCCAGGAGAAGACGAAGCACATGATATAGCTGATCGGCCCGGTGATGAGCGCGAAAAACAGCGTGTTCTTCACCGCGACCAGAAAGATTTCGTCGTTCACGAGCAAGTTGATGTAGTTCCCGAATCCGACGAACTTCGGCAGCTCGAGCATGTTGAACGAGGTGAAGCTGAGCACGATCGAAGTCAGGACGGGAATGACGGTGAACACGACAAAGATGACGGAGAACGGAAGCAGCAGCAAGTATTTCTCTTTATGTCTTTTCCAGACATGCGAGATCGACGTCTCGCTCTTGCGGGTCAGGATAGGTTCCCGGATCGAATTCCGACTCGTCTGCATACTCACCTTGCCCCTCTATCTGTGGAGAGCTTGAATTCCTTGCGCTTCTTCTCCAGCTCCCGATCGATCTGCTTGATGTTCATATACAGCGCCTCGCGCGGGTTCCGGCCGCTCGTCACGACCGAGCGGAACGCATAATCGATCGCCCGCGGCGTCATGTAGCCGCCCGGCACCTCGGGGAATCCGACGGTGTCCTCGAGCTGCCGCATCAATTGCTCCGCGTCCTTCGCCGCCCAGGGCAGCCGCTTCAGCACGTCGACGTTCGCAGTCGGGTACCTGGCGGCGGAGCCCATGACCGATTCAAGCGCATTGGCGTATTGAGCCTGCGTCTCCGTCTCGGCCCACCACTTCATGAATTCCCATGCCGCTTCCTTCTTGTCCGACGCCTCCATCATGACGCTGTCGATCGTCGTCGCCAGCGCGGCGCGGTTCACGCCGCCGCCGGCCTGCTCGACTCCCGGCAGCGGCGCGAACGACCATAAGCCGCGGATTTCCGGAGCGAACACCTCGAGCTGGTTGTAGGTGACGTACGGCGCGATCCCGACCGGCATCGATCCGGTGCGGAACCGGTTCGGGAAGTCGGCGGTGACAGGCAGGCGATAGCTCGTGAAGAAGCGGGTCAGCTGGTTGAACGCGCTCATCGCTTCATCGCTGGCCAGCCCGCTCTGGATGCCGTAATCGCTGCCGCTGCCTTGGTACAGGTCTCCGCCCGATTGGTACACGAGCGACGGATAAAGCTCCTGGCCGGAGATATAGAAGTCGTAGTTGTTGGCATGAAGGACGGAGATGACATGCTCGGCCTCGGCCCAGGTGCCGGGCGGCTGCAGGCCGAGCTGGTCGAGGATGTCCTTGCGGTAGAACATCATCAGGAACGTCGACTGCTCGGGAATTCCGTATACGCCGTCCCGGTACGATACCGTCCTCCACAGGCTTTCGTTGAAGCGGCCGCGGATGCCGTCAAAGCCGTCCAGCTTGGACAAGTCCGCGAGCGCGCTGCGCATCGCGAAGTTGACGACCGTCGCCTGCGGGATGGCGAGTGCGACGTCGGGGCCGTTGCCCGCCAGCGTCGCCGGCAGGATGACCTCCTCCGGGATCAGCTGCAGCTCGACGGGGATGTTCGACCTCGGCGTGAAGCTTTGATCGATCAGCGTCTTGATGACCTGGGCCTGATCCCGTCCCGCCGCGATCCACACCTTGATGGCGCCGTCCTGCTCGCCGCTGGACAGCGTCGTCTCATCGACGAAGAAGGTCGAGAAAAATCGGACCGCTCCGTAATAGGCGCGGACGAACGGATTCGGCTTGGCGGCCGGGAGCGGGGCGTCGGGCGCGGACAGCGTAAAGCTGTCGAGCTGCAGCGGCATCTCCGAGATCGAAGAGATCCAGGTGCCCATCGAGGAGATGTTGTTCTCCATCGTGGCCAGCTCCGTGATGACCGCTTCCGGATTTTGGCTCAGCCGCTCCGCCTGCACCTGCATTTTTTCAATCATCGCCGTCTTCTCGCCCTTTTCGCCGGTGATCCTCACCAGCTCGCGGACGACAGCCTGCAGCCGCTCGCTCTCCTCCTGCAGCGTCTGCGCGTAGCCGGGAATCTTTTTCGTGATCTCATAGTCGATGTACCGATCCGGCACGAGGCCGGTAATCTGGACCGTCTTGCGGTACAAGCCGTTCAGAGCGAGCACGCTCTTCTCGACTTCCGACAGCGGCATGGCAAAATCGCCCAGCACGACCTCCAGCGAGATCGTATTCTCGCCTTGCTTCAGCGGAATGAGGTATTCCTCGCCGCCGCTTCCCGGCACATAGTGGACGAACCCGGAATGGAAGGCGAACGGGATCGCTTCCGCCTCGCGGAAAGGGACTTCCCCGTTCACCTTCAGCTGCCGGTACGACATGACGCCGCGGTTCGTATTCTGCGCCCCGCGGAAGGAGATCCGGTACAGCCCCTCCTCCGGCGCCTCGATGCGCCAGGAGATGAAGTCGCCCGGCGTCCTCCAGCTCGTGCCGCCGATCGTGTTCAGCTTGATTTTATAGGGATGGTAGGGAACGGTGCTGGGATTGGCGTAGTCGGTGGCCAGCATGATGTCGACCGACGATTTCTCGATTCCGACCGTGCGGCCGTCGGTCCGTTCCGCCTGATAGACGAGGCTCGCTCCTTCATACACCTTGAGCGTCGATTGCCATTGCGCCAGCGCGTCCGCATAGGGCTTGATCTCAGGCGCCGCTTGCAGCGCGATGCCGCGGATCTCGATCGGCTCCTTGACGGATTCGAAGATGAGGTCATGCGTGCCCGCGCTCAAGTAAAAGGCATACGGCTCCAAGCCTCGCTTGCGCGAGTCGTTCAGATAGACCGTCATCGGCTCCGTCTTTTCGATCGCGTTGGGCCGAATTTCGTTCCCATCCTTCTGCGCGATGGCCGCGCTGCTGTCCCATACGCGATGGAAGACCAGCTGGTCCATGCCGGCGAACAGGCTTTTGCCGTCGATCCGCAGCTTGCGCTCGATCTTCGCGTTCGTTCCTGCGACAGGCGCATACGTGAGCGCGATATGGTAGAATCCCGCCTCCCGCACCGGCACGCTCCAGGTGATGCTGCCGTTCTCGCCAGCGATGGCCGCGCCGTCCCGGTAGCTTGCCTCCATGCCGTCCGAGGCGGTGAAGGAAGCGACATCCACCTCGATGGCCGAGGAAGCCATCTTCCCTGCATAACCGGCGCTCTCGAGGTAGGCGCGGTACGATTCCTCGAGATAGCCTTGCCGCTCTTGCGTTCCATCCGCCGTCAGCGCATTCACGCTGCCTGCTCCTGCCGCAGACAGGAGCAGGGCGAATGCCGGCAAGGCCAGCGCCGCGCACAACATCGTTCTTTTCATCTTGGACATACGCCTGGACCCTCCATTAAAGGGCTGCGGACGGCGGCCGCCGCCCGGCTGGGCGCCGCATCCGCAGCCCGCAGCGATTCGCGTCTGCTCCTTACTCGACCGTCACCGGAACGGTCAGCTCCGCCGCATTGCCGGCAAAGTCCTTCACCGAGAGCTTCACGTCATAGGTGCCCGGCGTCGTCACATCGAGGCTTCCGATGTCCGCGGCAATCTGGCCCTTCAGATCGAAGCCGTCCTTGTCGACCGCCTGATCCACGAAGTCCGCTCCCCAGTTGATGGCCGAGGCGTCTTCATCCACCTTCACCTTGCGGTATTCCGCTTTTGCGGCGAGGGTCGGCGGCTTTTTGTTGTTCGGATCGTAGACGATGACGGCAAAGGCTCCTTTGCCTTCGTTGCCGGCGGCATCCTTGGCGGAAAGCGCAAGGCCTCCGTCATAGCTTCCGACCGTATCGAACTTCGTCTTGGAGACGTCGACCGCGACGCTTGCAAACGGAATCTCGCCGTCAATGCCGTCCGCCGCCTTGACGAACGCATCCCATTTGATCGTCGACGGATCCGTGCCGGCCGGAATCGCGATCGGCGTGCCGGTCGCCGTAAAGGCAGGCGGCATGTTGTCCTTCGATTCGCCGGAGCTGATCGTCTTTTCAACCGCAGCCATCGCGTCTACGATGACGTTTTTCTGCGCGTCGATCGCGCCGGCATATTTCGGAGAGCCGTTCAGTCCGTACAAGGAATTGCCGAGGATGACGTCCGTCCATATGTTGCTCCATGGCATGATCGACGCATATTCGTTCGGGCTGCTGCCGGAGATGGCTGTGAACGCTTCCAAAACGGCGTCTCCATATTGCTCGTTCGTGACGTCGAAGCCGTAGTTGATCGCCGTGCTCTTCGCTTGCTTGCTGAAGAAGTCCAGCGCCTTGTCGCTGCTCGCCAGCGTCTTGTAGACGGTCGACCAATAAGTCTTGTAGGCCTTCAGCGCAAGCTCCGTCTTCTCTTTGGAGACGCCCTTCAGGACGGCGAACTGATTGTTCGGGAAAATGACCTGGCCATACTTCGGATCGTCGGCCGCGATGCCGTCCGGTCTCGGGAACGGCACGACGCCCATCGACTCGCCGCGGGACGCCAGCGTCTGGCCCGCTCCGTTCGACAGCCACGGCACCATGTTGGTGAACACGGTCTCTCCGTTGCCGAAATCGCTGCCGTTCCAGGTCCAGCCCGGAACGGAGGAGTCGTCGCCGTATCGGGACGTCATCATCAGGCTTTTCGACATCAGCCGATCGAGATAGGCTACCGCCTCCTTGGCTTCCGCCGAATCCGCCGTCAGCCCGTCGGCTCCGTACACCGCTCCGCCGTTGGCGTGGATCGCCTGGAACGCCGTATAGCGATAGTCGGTCTGGAACGGCTTGATCGGCACGTCCGTCCGCACCGGCGACTTTTTGTTCGCGTAATACTCGTTGACCTTGGACAGGTAGCTCTCGAAGGCCGACCAGGTCCATTTGCCTTGCTTCCACAGATCATGCGGATAGACCGTCTTGCCGTTTTCCTTGAGCGCGTCGACCTTGTCGAGGTACGAGATGTTGTAGACGAGCGGCCAGGCGTTGACAAAGTCGAGGATGTAGTTCAGGAAATATTTGTTGCCGAACATCTTTTCGCCGAGCATCCAGGCGTCGTCCGGATCGCTGAAGATGCTTTCGTACTCGTCCAGCGGCTGGAAGATGTTCTGCCCGATGAGCGTTCCTTGCGAGCCGCCCCACAGCAGCGCCAGGTCGACGAGCGGAGCATTCGCGAGCACCGACTTCAGCAGCGACTCCCGCAGGTCGGTCGGGTATTGCAGCCATTTGATCTCGACGTTGAGCTCGCTGAGCACCGCCTCCTGGGCTTTCTGGCGGGCGAGCAGCTGCTCCGGCGACATGCCCGGCTCGCCGGTCACAGGATCCTTCCAGCTCGGGTCGTCTCCCGCCTGCCAGTGGGTGCCGAATACGATGACGGTCGGCTCTCCCTTGCCGCCTCCTCCGCTCGGCTGCGGCTCCTCCTTGTTTTGCGCCGCTTCGTTTTTAGCCGGAGCTTCCGCTGCCGGATCTCCGTTCGAATTCTCGCAGCCGATCAAGACGGTGAAAAACATCGCGATGGCCATGAACATCGCAGGCAGCCTTTTCGATTGGATTGCCATGTTCGATCCTCCCCATTTGGTTTGCGCCTTCATCTTTGCCAAAATCCGGCCGTTCGTGCCTGGACGACGAATGTCGTAACCGATTCCGGCGGCAGGACATAGTTCCCGAGCGAGCTCACCTCCTTCACGAGGCCGAGGTCGCGAGCCTCCGACGTTTCGTAGATCTCCGCCTTTTTGCCATGCAGCCCGGCGAACGAGACCGGCTTCTCCTGCTTCCCGGCATTGACCGCCACGATGACGGTCCGGTCCTGGTCCGGACTGACATAAGCGGAGGCCAGCACGTCGCTGTCCTCGCTCGCGGCCCCGATCCGGGTCGAGCCCGGCTGGATGAACCGCGAATAATTGCCGAAGCTCCACATCCGCTTCGCGGCGCCGAACTGCCTCGTGGACGGATCGACGTACACCAGGGCGTCGCGATAGTCGCCCTTGGCGACGGCCAGCCACTGCTCCCAGGTGGATACCGACAGGATCGTCATATCCTCATGGATCGTCCTCGCCAGCACGAGAGCCGCCTCCATGCCCGCCGCGTTGCCGTCCACCATCTCGCACCATTCGGTCTGATGCAGCGGGAGCAGGTCGTCGAACTGCGAGAAATACTCGGCCGCGATCTTCTTGTCCTTCACGCTCGACCAGTAGGAATGCACGGCGTAGGCGTCGATCGCGCGGGACAGCACCTCGTCGCCCATGATCCGCTTATACATCGCGAGCGTGTACTCCGGGTCGTTCCAGGTGCCCGACTCGGCGACCAGCAGCTTGACGGGGAGCTTTCTCGCCTCCAGCTCCAGCGCCACCTTGCGGGACAGGCGGATCACTTGCTCCGGCTCGTAATGGCAGCCCTCCTGCCCTCCCTTCCAGTCCCACTGCGGCTCATTGATCGGGCTCAAGTATTTGACCGGTAATCCTTCGCGGACGATCAGCTCCGTGATGTCCACGAGATACTTGGCGAACGCCTCCTCGTTCTCCGGAGGGAGATTCGGCTTGCCCGACGGCTCTCCGGAGGAATAGCCCGATGCGGTCAGCCTGGCGGGCGGACTGTTGGCGAACAGCACGATGTCCGCTCCGCGCTTGGCCGCCTCCTTCATCGCCTGGACCGCGTTCCGGTCCCGGTCGAGGTCATAGACGCCGGGGGATACCTCCACCGTCATCGTCGTCCGCCACGGATCGGTTGCGATCGTCGGCTTGCCGGCTCCGATGTTGTAGCGGTAGATGTCGAGCCCGATGCCCTGCTTGTCGTCGTACAGCAGGTCCATGATCGCATCCAGATGCTTCCAGCCGCCGACCTCCTGCGCCCACCACGCTCCGGAGGCTCCGAATCCGTCGATCGTCTGGTAAGCCGTGTCGTAGTCCAGCTGAATCCGTTTGCCCATGAGCGCTTCCCCTTTCCCTGGCTCCTCATCCGCGCCGTGCTTTGGCGACAGCGGCATCGCGAGGAGCAGAATCAAGATGCCGCATGCCGCCAGACCTGCCAATCCGGCCAGAACGATCCTCTTTGACCTGTTCCGCATCGCTTCTCCCCCTATCCTGGACGCTGCCGTCATCGACGTATGGACTATGATGAAACGGGTTACATAAATCGACAGCCCCGCTCGCCTCCACCCCCGTCCAGCCTATACCGGGCGGAACGACAGCTCCTCCAGCACGGACGGCGCTTCGCCGTCGACCGCCTCCAGCAGGAGCGCCAGCTGGCCGGCCTCCTCCCGGAACCACGGCCCCGGCACATAAAACGAATCCTGGCTCCCGCCCGTGAAGAAGGGACGAGAACGGCTGCCTTGCAGCCAGATGCGGCCGACCAGACGCCCGTTGAACAGCGCCGTCAGCTTGAGATTCGAGCCTTTCGCCTGAACCCGCCAGCCTTTGCCGTCATTCGAATGGCCGACGGCTCCGATCAGCCAGCCCATGTCTCCGGCCTCCAGCTGGACGGGCAGCCGGACGTTTGCCGCTTCCTGCAGCGACTGGGCGTGGGCATGCAGCTGCTCTTCCTCGCCGGAGAAGATTTCCCATCGGTTGGCTGCGACGCCCTCGTACAGCGTCACTTTGCCGGCGGCGGGCCCAGGCTGCCTCTCCATGAATACCGCGAGCTGAACCGGCTCTCCAGGCTGGACAAAAGCGGAGAGATCGACGTATGGATCGCCCGGATGAACCGGGCCGGCGTCCTTTCCGTCGACGAAGACATGGACCGATGCCTGCAGACCGTCGAAATGCAGCGTCCAGCAATTTGCGTCGCTCGCCGCTTGAAAGCGGTTACGATAATACTCGAGAGCGGGTCTCGCGGACGACAGCCAGCCTCCGAAGCTGACGATCGGCCATAACGCTTCGTCGGCCGTCCTGCCGATCCATTCCTCCTTCGGCTCGCGGTCCGTGGCGGCCTTCACCCGCCAGTTTCCCGTCAGAGGGATGACTTTCGTGACGGTGGCGAGCCCCGTCAATCCTTTGCCGGCGTGCAGCCGTAGTCCAGGAAGACGGATATCGTCGAAATTGCTATGCCCCCAGATCTCCGCCCGCACCGTAATCGGAATCGGACCGTCCGTCGCCGGATCTGCGAACGGAACGTATCGGCTCGATCCTCCAGGAACGATCGTGGCCAAGTACCGCTTGCCCGCATAAAGGGACAGGACGTCGCTTCCGTTGCGCACGAGCAGCCCCTGCGGCTCCGCGGCTGGCGGCGGCTCCGTCTCCGCGACGTACCAGCCGTAGCCTCGTTGGATTCCGTACGACTCCAGATATCCGGCCCCGCCGGCCGAGAAGCCGTGGCGGCGCGATGTCGATAGCGGGCGATCCGCCTCCACGGGCGAGAACGTCCACGGAATGTCAAGCTCGACGGCTTCCTTTCGATAGTCCGGCATTTCCCCGAACCGCAGCTCGCCGTCTTCTCCAATCTCCTCCAGCAGCAAGGCGCGGGAGCGGTCCATCGCGATCAGCTCCAGCACGGAGCCGTCCGGGAGCGCGATCCTGCACGCCGCGTCCTCGCTCGAATCGAAGGTCAGCATGAGCGCTCCAGCCGTTTCATCCGCGTCCATGCCCGACGTCTCCAGCACCGTCGCTCCCTCGATTTTCAGCGCGATCTCGCCCTGGCCTTCCGCGTGGAAAGCGAGGACCGTCTTTGAGCCGAGCTTGCGGCAGCTCCACAGCTCCGCCGTCGCATGCAGCAGCGTGCCCTCGATTCCCCAGGCGCGAAGCGGCACGCCTACCGGCAGCGCCAAGGAGCGCCAGCGCTCCAGCCGGAGCGTCGACCGCTGCGGAATCCGCGTCCCGGCGATCTCCAGCACGACAGCCGCCGTTTCTTCCGCGACGTTGGAGACGAAGCCGAGATAGCCGCCGTCCCGCAGCTTAAGCGCTCTCGAGCCGGCCGCCGCTCCTTCCGGAGCCGCCAAGGTCCGCATCATCCCCTGCCCCGCAGGCGCCGCTTCCGCCAGCGTCGCGCCATAGGCCGCCATCAAGCGGCCGAGCAGCCTGCCCTCGTACGCCTCGGGACGGATATGCCCTTCCGGAGAGATCATGCCGCCGAAGTCATAGTCCGAGGTTAGGAAAGCAAGCGGCTTGCCCCAGTTGTTCGTCGCGTTGGTGAATCCGAAATCCGTCCCTGACACCTGCAAATAAGGGCCGAGCAGCTTCGCGCCGCAGGACAGCAGCCGCCGGAGCAGGAAGTGGGAGCGGTTCGTCTCCGTCACCAGCAGCGGCAGTCCCTTCCCGGCGAGCAGCTCCTGATAGCGGCCGACCTTCTCCTCGAACGCAGGGTCGCGGTCGTTCGGATAGAAGTTGCAGGTCGGCACGACTCCATCCGCGAAGCCCGACGCCTCCATCAGGCCGCCCTGCCCCGCGCAGGCGATCAGCGGCACGGCGATGCCCCGCTCGAGGGCCATCTCGCGCAAGGCGGAGATGTAGCCGCGAGGGTCCTTGCAGCCGTAGAAGTCCAGCTCGTTGTCCAGCTGCACGGCGACGATCGTGCCGCCGCTGCCGATCTCATAAGCTTTCAATACGGGGAGGATGCGGTCGAACCACTTCGCCGTCGCTGCGAGGAAAAGCGGATCGTTGTCCCTCAGCCTCATGCCTTCGGCGGCGGACAGATAGGCAGGCAGCGCCCCTCCATCCCACTCCGAGCAGATATAGGGACCCGGCCTGGCGACGACGAACAGTCCAGTTTCATGCGCTTCCTGCAAGAAGGCGCGGACATCCTTCTCGCCGGCAAAATCCCATTGCCCTTCCTCCGGCTCATGGTAATTCCACGGGAAGTAGACATCGATCGCGTTGTAGCCGAATGCCTTCAGCTGGAGCATCCTTTCCCGCCATAAGGCTCGCGGTATGCGGAAGTAAAACAGCGAGGCGCAAAGGAGCAGCTCGGACTTTCCCTGGATGCGGACTTCATTTGCCGCCAGACTGACGGGAGCTGCGGCGAGGGCGGGCGATTTCATCATCGGTTCATCCTCCATAGTCAGACTATGAAACGGGTTTCACTAAAGATTAGAACGAATTGCTTCCCATCGGAATCAAGCCAGGAGCAGAAACGGTACAGCCTCGTTGAAATAGATCCGATGCTTTTTCCTTCACAGGATCGATCTCAATGATTTTTATGTAATGGGTTTCATAGATAAGGAAGTGAAATAGAGGAATTCGAATCGATGCCGTTTTTTTGTAAGGGGTTTCATTTGGATAATGTCATTCTAGTCCGCGGCCTCGTGGATGTCAATCGCTGTCAGTAAAATTTTTTAGGAATGTCCCTTGCCGCGCGCTCTCCGTACCCGCTCCTGCCGATGAGCAGGGGGAGCCGGGGGGCGCTCATCCCCCCTTGCGGACGGCGGCCGTCGATTGGCGCACGACCAGCTCGGGCAGGACCGAAAGCAGCTTCGGCACCTTTTTCTTCCCGATCATCCGATGCAGCGTCTCGGCGGCGAGGCGGCCGATCTCGGCGGCCTTGAGCGATACGGTCGTCAGCTCCGGGATGCTGTTGGCAGCGAACTGGATGTCGTCGTAGCCGATGATCGACAGCTCCTCGGGCACGCGCACGCCGGCGCGGCTCGCCGCCTTGAGCGCTCCGATCGCAACCAGATCGTTCAGGCAAAAGATCGCGGTCGGACGCGGGTTCATGGCGAGCAGCCGGGAGGTGAACTCCACGCCAGCCTCGACCGAAAAACCGTCCTGCAGCATCCATTCCTTGCGCGGCTGCAGGCCGTTCTCCCTCATCGCAGAGCGGAAGCCCTGCAGCCGCTGCTGCGTATTGCTCATCGCCGAATAGCCGCCGACGGCGGCGATGTCGCGATGCCCGAGCTCGAGGAGATGCTGCGTCGCCAGCACGGCGCCGAGCTTCTGGTCGGTGGCGACGCGGTTCAGCCCGACCTGCGGCAGGCTTCCGTTGAGCAGCAGGAACGGAACGCGCCGCGCCGCTTCCTCCACTTCGCGAATCATCTGGGGATCCGGTCGCGACAGATCGATGCGCCCGCCGAGCATGACGATGCCGTCGACCTGCTTCTCCATCAGCAGGCTGATATATTGGGACTCCCGCTCGTACTGATTGAGAGTCTCCTCGTTGGTCGAGAACGTGTCGCACAAAAAGTACGTATACCCCATCTTCCGCGCCTCGCGGTCGAAGCCCGCCAGCACCTCCGGAAAGAAAGGATTGGTGATGTCCGGCAAAATGAAGCCGATCATGCCGGTCTCCTTGCGGATCAGACTGCGGGCCAGAGCATTCGGCTGGAACTGGTATTTCTCAATCAGCGCGCTGATGCGCTCTCTCGTTTCCTTTTTGACCGGCGCCGTGTTGTTCAGCACCCGCGAAACGGTCGCTACCGAGACGTTGGCCTCTCTGGCGATATCATAGACGGTGACCGTCTTCATTGGCGGACTTCTCCCTTTCCTTCAACCCAATTTGAAATCGGTTGCATTATCGTAGCATCGCCAGCCCTTGCGTGCAAGCTCTTTCCCGGCTGCTTCTGCTCTTTTCCCTTTAGAGAAAAAAGCGGCACGCGCCAGAAAGGCGCGTGCCGCTTCGATGCTCCATCGTTTATGCAAGGCTCAATTCGCTTCTACGATCTGCCATTGCTGATTCGCGCCGTTGTTGTCCGTCCAGCCGATGACGTTCGCGCCGTCAACGAGCGAGCCGGATGAGACGTCGATCACTTTGCCCGTGGCCCGATTTGTCAGCTTGAAAAATCCGCCGCCGGCGTCGATCAGCTGCCAGTGCTGGCTGGTCCAGCCGCCATCGGTCCACTGCTCCAGCGCGGTGCCGTCCGCTGAAGCGCCGCCCGTCGGCCCGAGCAGCAGGCCGCCGTTCTGGTTCTGCAGCTTGTAATAGCCGCTGCCGGCGTCGATGAGCCGCCAGCGCTGGCTGCCCAGGTTGCCGTCGGCCCGCTGCTCCGCGTCGGCGCCTGTCGCGGTCGAGCTTTCTTTGATGTTCAGCAGCTTGCCGCTCTTGCGGTTCACCAGCTCATAATTGACGTTGGAGTTGACCGAAAACGGCACGCCCGCGACCGTGCCTGCCGCCGCGTCGATGTTCAGCTTCGGATACCAGCTCATCGACAGCGTGGTCGAGGATGGGAAGCTTAGCGGCAGCCACACATACTTGGAGTCGTTGACCGGACTGCTCCAGGCCCCCGCCCAGCGGTCGCCCAGATAGAGATAGGACGTTCCGGAAGAACCTTCGACCGGAACGACATGGGTCGATTGGGAGCCGAAGGTCGTCGAGTCGCCGAGATTCGCCAGTGCGCTCCAGGAGCCGCTGATGCTGGACGCTGTCGCGTACTTCGCCTGATTGGGGCTCCAGCCGGTCGCTCCGGAAGTGATCAGGAAGTAGGTCGAGCCGCGCTTAAACATAGCCGGCGCCTCGCGGTACGATCCCGGCCACAGCGTCTGCACGAGCGATTCCACGCCGAGGAAGTCCGGCGTCAGGCGATAGATGTTCAGATCCGCGTTGACCCGGGTCGCGGAGATCAGATACGCGGTCCCGTTGTCGTTGAACACCGTCATGTCCCGGGAATCGTAGCCGAGCGGGCGAAAGCTGCCGTGATACGTGTACGGCCCCTCGATGGAAGAGGAGGAAGCGACCGCTACGCGAGCTTCTCCATAATCGACTCCGTTTTCCTTATGCGCCCACAGGACGTACTTCGAGGTCGCCGCGTTGTAGATGATTTTCGGACGCTCGATATTTGCGGTCGCCAGCTCCGCGGCGGACGACTTGGACAAAATATTTGCTCTGAACTCCCAGTTTTTGAGATCGGTCGAGCGATAGAGCGAGACATAGTTCGTTCCGTCCCGATTCTCCCCCGCCCAGTAGTAGTAGGCACCTACCTTGATCATGCCGCCGCCATGAGCGTGGACGACTCCGCCGCTCGTATTCTTGAAGGCGATGCCGTTCGTGACGCCCACGACAGCCGCTTCCCCTGTACTGCCCAGCGGCATGAACCCGATCGTCGCCGAGATCAGCAGCATCAGCGCGAGCAAAACGATCCTCTTTCCTCCAGTCATCATTTCATTCCTCCTCTTTATTTAGATGAGTCTAGAGACGGGGCGATATTCCCCTTGGAACACGGCGGTTCTTCACCTCCTCCCCCACGACTGTAAGCGCATACAGTCGATTGTTCCAGTATACAATTCTGTCTTTTATGAACAAACGCGGCTTTCCACCCTGCCGGTGCTGATCGTCTACCCGTTCCTGCAAAAGTACCTCTACAAAGGCGTCCTGATCGGATCGATCAAAGGCTGATCTCCGTTCCGGGCTGCCGCTTCGCGAACGCAAGCCTCCGCCTCGGCATCCCGCAGCAGCAGCTGCGTATGTCGAGGCTTTCCGGCGTTTACCGCGGGCAGGCCCTCGGCGCAGACCGCGCGGCTCGAGTTGACTATGAAAGCGTTTAAGGGTATCTTTTCTAGCAAATGGATTGCGAACGACCAAACGAGACCAAGGGGTGGGGAGATGAACGAACGGAATCTCGTCGTCATGGAGGTCCCGCCGATCCCCCACTATGTGGCGATCGGCCGGGCGACGCTGCAGCCGGGCGAGCAGCATCCGAGCCGCCGCCATCTCGGCTTGTTCGACCTGCTGTGGGTCGTCAAGGGAACGCTCTATATCGGCGAGGACGATCGGGAGTGGGAGGTTTCTTCGGGCCAGACGCTGCTGCTCCTGCCGGACCGATTCCATTATGCGGTCAAGCCGTGCGCGGAGGAGACCGTCTTCTACTGGATCCACTTCGACTATGCCGGAGCGGCCGTCCAGGCGGAGACGGCTTCCAGTCCCTATCATTCGGCGCGGAACGCCTGGGAAAACCGGTATTCGATCCGGATGCGGCAATATTCGACGTCCGTCGACTTGTCGATGGCCGAGCGGCATCTGAACCAGCTGCTCGCCTATTCCGGCGAGCTCCGGCATGAGGCGTTCTGGAACGAGCAGCAGCTGTTCATGGAGCTGCTCAAGCTGCTTGAGGAGCGGTTCAGCGGCAAAAAGAGCTCGCCGATCGTGCGGCTCGCCGAGCAGACGGAGGCGTATCTGCGGCAGCACTACCAATCGCCGCTGACCAACGAATCGCTCGCGGAGGCGCTGCACTACCATCCGAACTATGTCATCCGGTGCATGAAGGAGATCTACCATTGCACGCCGATGGAATATTTGCATGACTACCGCATGGAGCAGGCCAAGCTGCTGCTGCTGAAGACCGACTGGCCCATCGCCAAAATCGCGGAGCAGGTCGGCTTCCAGTTCGCGCCGTATTTCTCCAGCTGCTTCAAGCAGTTCGCGAACGTCTCGCCGCTCAAGTTCCGGAAGCAGTTTACTTCGTGAGAAGAGGAGACAGGACGTCGGCTGCCGTATTGCATAGAAGCTTCGTTTGCCACGTAGCGTGCTTTATCGGCCATTTTTTGCTTTCAAATGGACGACGGATGCGAAATCCTCTATCCGGCACTCCCCATTTTCAATGATAAGCGTCGTAATTGAGCATTCAGGAATCAGCTCGCTTTGCTTGGATACAAAATGAGGATGCCATAGCTCGAGATCGTTTTGGGGGAGAAAGTGAACGGAAAAATCCGTCATGATTCCCCCGTGAGTGACGACTACGATATGACTTCCCGGCGGACTCTGTTCTGACAACGTAGATAATGCCGATGCTAAACGCGCGCCCGCCTCCTTTGCCGAATCGCCGGCTTCTGGCCTGTAGTCCGGCTCATTAGTACAGCGGTTCCACATTTCTATGAACTGTTCGAAAGTCTGGCCGGGGGCATCGCCCCAATTCACCCGCTCGCGCAAACGATTATCCTCCGCCAATTTAGCGCCTGTCATCGAGGCGATATGCTGTGCGGTTTGTTTTGCTCTTTGCAGAGGACTTGTTCTTACGGCGTCAATTGGAAATCGACTTAAATGCACCGCCGTCAATTGGGCCTGCTCGATCCCTTCAGAGGTCAAGCCGACATCGCCCATCGCTTTTTCCTTGACTGCATGCCGAACAAGAAAAAAAGTCGTCTTCATCGTCAGAATTTCCTCCATTCCCATTATCTATTTCGATATTAATCTAATTAGATGGACATGTAAATACATTTCGAGATCCGCTGGCTTCTTGCTAGACGGCTTTCGGCCGGGATCGCGGGGCTAGCTCATGGCTTCGGATCTGTGCATCTTATACTATTGGTACTCCATCGATGACATCCTTGGAGAAGCCTTAGTTTTCACTCTATCTTCCATCCATCCCAATCCCTTCTGGTATACAGTGGGTCTGTTAAAATCCCCAGACTACTTGAAAGGAGAATGCGATCATGGTTTATAGATGCAGGATCGAGCTCAATGAAATCACCCCGAAGATCTGACGGGAGTTTCAATTTCATCCGGACGTGACGTTTCATCAGCTTCACAAGATCATTCAAACGTTCATGGGATGGGAAAACTACCATTTTTAACATCGCGTCAGTGTATGCCGAGATCAAGTGAACGACGATGAAACGGCCGAATGGTTCGACGAAATCAAGGAGCGCCTCGAAGCCGTTGTTTCGAAAACAGCAGGAATCGGCTGGGGCATTCATGACAACTTGGCCGAACTGTATGCTCAATTACGATGGATTTAGGCGAAGGACTTATGCGCGGCAGGAAGAATGGAGAGTTGGAATCCATTGAAGTGAAGTTGATTATTCTCGAGCCATCATGAACAGAAAACAGCCGCCCTCCGCGCCTAGAGAGAGCAGGCCGCTGCGCTTCAACCGTGCTGCGGCGCATCCGCCCAAGCCTAAAGAGCGCCGGGAGAATCTCCCGGCGCTTCTGTTTCAATCTAGCCTACCGCTATCGCAACCGTAGAGGCAGGAATCCCTTCGGCCATCGCAGTCAAGACGATCTCCCCGGACTCGCCATCAGCCCGTACGACGGCCATGGCCCGGCCTTCATAGGCTTTGCGTCGATGGCCGACATACATCTCTTCGCTGACGGGATTGCTGTTGCCGACAGCGATCAGCGTACCGGCTCCGCACGCGGTGAAATAAATATCGTCGGCTGCGTCATGCACGACATTTCCCGATGCATCGACCACTTCGACCGTGATATAAGACAGATCGCCGAATTCGGCTTTCAAGCGGCTTCGATCCGGCGTCAGGCGGATGGCGGCAGGCGCCCCTGCGGTTCGGAGCACGGTGCGGGAAGCCTCGCTTCCTGCCCGATAGCCTACGGCCAGCAGCTCTCCGGCTTCGTAATGCAGCTCGAATGCCGCCTTGTACTTGTTCGGCTTGCCGGCTCCCTGCCGGCCTAGCGATGTTGAATTGAGGAACAATTCGATCTCTTCATCCGTGCTGTACACTTCCACGACGGTCGGCTTCCCCTCATAGCCGGGCCAAGTCCAGGACGGGACCACATCCGGCCAGGACCAGCCCCACAGCACAGGATTTTTCCCGTAGTGTTCCGGCTTGTACACCGCGATGTAGGGAGCCTTCGCGATTTCCCAGACACAGTCGCGATAATGCGACTGCGGCCTCTTGAAGCCGCAGATGTCGATATCGCCGCAGTAGGCCACATGCCATGGATAGCGGATGACTTCCTTTTCGCCGCCGTATCGGACCGCTCCGACTCCGGCTTCACCGAGATAGTCCAAGCTGGTCCAATAAAAATCGCCGATGACATTCGGATGCTCGTCCGCCGTCATCCAGTACTCCAGCGAATCCATCAGGTAGTTCTCCGTACTGCAGATGACTCGATCCGGGTATTTGACCGAATCGCTCTTGTAGCGCTTCTGCTCATAGTTGTAGCCTACGACATCGAGCGGCTCCGCATAGCTCTCGGTCGTCTCGCCCCAGTAGTCGAACCCTTCGGGGATCGCCGAGGGATCGATGCCGATCGGGGAGAAGCGCAGGGAAGCGACCCAGCAAATGCCGTTCGTTACGGCCCGGGTATCGTCAAGCGAGCGGACATAGTCGGCCAGCTTTCGGGCGTAGGCATAACCGTCCGAGCGGCCGTCCCTCTCGCCGATCTCGTTGCCTGTCGACCACAGGATGATGCTGGGATGATTGCGGTCGCGAAGCACCATCGCGGCCAGATCCCGCTCCCACCAGTCGGCAAAATACAGATGGTAGTCGTTGGTCACCTTGCTTTCCCGCCAGACATCGAACGCTTCGTCCATCACCAGCATGCCTAGACGGTCGCAGGCATCCAGAAAGCTTGGCGACGGCGGATTGTGGGCGCATCGTACGGCATTGTAGCCGCTCGCCATCAGCAATTCGATCTTTCGTTCTTCGGCACGGCCGTAAGCGGCCGCCCCCAGCAATCCGGTATCATGATGGACGTTGCCGCCCTTGAGCTTCGTCGGAACGCCGTTAAGCCGGAACCCCTGCCGGGCATCGAAGGAAATGGAACGGATCCCGATGCTTGTCTCCGCGAGATCCACGACCTTGCCTTCCAGCAAGACCTCGCTTTTCAATGTGTAGAGATAGGGATCCTCCACCGACCACAACCGGGCCGGCTCAACGACAAGCGTCTGACTGGCCTCGATCGAACACTTGCCTGGAATCTGCACCTCGACCTCGTGAGAGGCTACGGCAGATCCGGCAGCATCGAGCAGCGTCGAGCGTACGATGGCCGCAGCGGCTGCTTCGCCGCTATTCTCGACTTCCGTCCTGACCGCTGTCGTCGAAGACTCGGCAGAGACTTCCTGAGCGGCTGCGAATACGCCCCATGGCTTGATATGAACCTGCTCGCCGACCATCAGCCATACAGGGCGGTAGATTCCGGAACCGCTGTACCAGCGCGTATTGGGGATCGCGCTGTTGTTGACATGGACGTCGATCGTATTGTCCTTCCCGTACATCAGATAAGGAGACAAGTCGCAGTGGAACGTGGTGTAGCCGTACGGCTGCTGCGCGACGATATGACTGTTGATGCGGACCGTGGCGTTCATGTATACGCCCTCGAACTCCAGCATCACCTTTTTGCCTCTCCACTCCACTGGAACGAACAAATTCTTCTGATATTCGCCTACGCCGCCAGGGAAATATCCGTTTCCGATGCCGGCAGGCGTATCGGGATCCCGTTTCTGCAAGATGCTGAAATCATGCGGCAGATCAACGATGCCGGAAGGCAGCTGCGAAGATTTGAAGGTCCATTGCCGGTTCAAGTCCTGTTTGATCATAAGGTTCGATTACCTCGCTTAAGCTGATGGGATGGATGAATAGATTTCAAATGCGGCAAGCTGCGGCTGCCATCTGGATTCCGTGATCTTCAATCGAATATGCCGCGAGGCGACGGGATGGAACCGGCAGATGCGCTTATGCCCGACGACCGTGCCCTCGAACAACGGCTTCCAGTGCTCCCCATCCTTGTATTCGAGCTCGAAACGCTCGATGCGCTGGGTATATCGATACTCCTGCAGCACCACGTGGCTGAAGGTCTGCTCGCGTTGGAGGTCGAGCTCGACAACCGCTTGCTCCGTGCCTTCCTCTGGCGCCCAGAACGTATCCCGGTTCCCGTCCAGCAGCCTGCCCGCATCGAAGCCTGCCGACGACTCCGTTGCAGCTGCCGAAGCGCCGATGGCCAGATTCGTCCGGAATGTCTCGCGCAGCTTGTCTCCGAGCTCTTGCAGACGTGCGACATCATTCTCATGAATGAGTCCCCGTCGATCCGGCGGGAGATTCAGCAGGAAGGTCGCATTGCCGCCGACCGATCCATAATAGACCTGCAGCAGCTCATCGAGAGATTTCACCTGATCGTCCTCGAAGTCGTGATAGAACCAGCCGGGGCGAATCGATGTGTTCACCTCAGCCGGGTACCACACGAGCTCGCGTTCATGCTGAATGACGGCACGGCTGCCTAGATCGTTCTCGTCCGACTGGTAGCGCCTTGCGAACTCCCGGTCATCGGCCTGCTGCGACTTCTCCTGGATTTTCTCATTATCTCGGAGAGAGGCCGGTACGACGCTCCATTCCGAGGTCCGGCAATGCCCTGCCTCATTGCCGCACCAGCGGATATCCGGCCCGCAGACCGATATCGCGGCATTCGGCTGCAGCTCGCGAATCCGTGCATAGTAGGCATCCCAATCGTACTGCTGACGCTTGCCGTTGGGCCCTTCCCCGCAGGCGCCGTCGAACCATACGCAGAATATGTCCCCGTAATTCGAAAGCAGCTCGGTCAGCTGGTTGAGCATATGCTCGTTATAGCGGGGCGAGTCACCGTAGGTCGGTTCATGCCGGTCCCACGGAGACAGATAGACGCCGAATTTAATGCCGGCTCTGCGGCAAGCCTCCGAAACCTCCTTGACCATGTCGCCCGTTCCGTTTTTCCAAGGGCTGTTTTTGACGGAGTGCTCGGTATAGCGGCTAGGCCACAGGCAGAAGCCATCATGATGCTTGCAGGTCAGGATCAGTCCTTTCATGCCGGCAGACGTGCAGGCCGCCACCCATTGGTCCGCGTCGAACTCGACCGGATTGAAGATGGACGGGTCCTCGTCCCCCATCCCCCATTCCTTGCCTGTATACGTATTGACCGTAAAGTGGATGAATGCGTAGAACTCCAATTCCTGCACGGCCAGCTGGCGTTCGGACGGCCGAATCTGGGCGGCGTATCGGATCAGCTCCTTCGTCATTGTGCTGTCCTCCATTTCCATTAGTCATTCTTGGCGTTGTCGATCGTGAGCACGACCCGCTTCTGTCCACGAAACACGGCAATTGTGAACGTCTCGCCTTCTCGGACCGCTTCATAGCTTTCGAGCAGATCGTTCACGGTGTCCACCTTGCTTCCGTTCAGGTCAAGGACAACGTCTGCGATCTGAAAGCCTCGTTCATTTTGCCAGCTCCCCCATGGTATCGTCTCGATCAGGACGCCTGTCTCATCGGGTAGGCCGGAAGCGGAAACTTCGCCGAGGCCGACAATGTTTTTCACCTTGCAATGGCCCCAGAGCGAATGCTGGTGGAGACGCCCCGACTCGCCCGTCCTCTCCCCGATCTGCGGCAGTCTTGGCGTTTTGGCTCTTTTCCTCAGCCGGGGACTGCGGACACCGAACGCGTCCATCGGGAAGTTCTTGAAGCCGAGCGCCAGCGCCGGCGATCCGTCACGGACACGATAGTCGCCGATATCCGGATCGATGAACTGCGCATCTGCCGCCAGCGATCGTTGATCGCGCCCGCTCATTTCTTGGAGCTCGTCTGCCGGCGACGGCTGGGCGCCAGGAACATGAAGCAGATTGTCATTGCATTCTGTCCCCCACGGCTGCGGCACCCGGATCGGCACATACGCCGTAAACACAATGTTGCGCCGGATGATGTCTCTGCTGCCCTTGAACCATACATGCGGATGAAGCGAATTATTGACGATTATATTGTTCTCGCACCGGCGGTAGAAGCCTTCCCTCAGCTTGATCCCGCCTGCCAGACACAGATTGTTGTAGATGGCATACCAGCTTGATCCGTCATCCAGATCGATATCCCAGCCGTAATCGCAGCGCCACCGGTTATGGCGGATGACGATGGGCCGTACGATATCGAGTACGGGAAGCGGATCGTCCGGCTCGCCTGGATTCTCATTCAAGGAATCCATATCCATATCCTCGAGCAGCCAATACCTGTCCCTGCCCCATGAATTGAAGGAACCGTGGTCTCCCGTTTCCAGCACGGTATCGAACACGTCGCAGTTTTCGATCAGATGCCCGCCGAACGTGCCTTCCGAAATATTGATGCCGGCCCGCGGCACATCGTATATGCTGCAGCTGCGGATCGTAATGTCCATCGCCATCGATAGCTGAACGGGAGCCGATTGCTTCTCCACTCGCCCTACACGAGTGATCAGACAATCCTCGACAAGGCACGAGCCGGGATAATTTTCCGATTTCGGACCTGGCATCCGGTCGATCTCCGACAGCTTCTGCCGCTCTCCATATTCGAACAGCGGGCTTCTTACGCTGTCCGGCCGCCCTACGAATGCGATCCCGTTGGATCCGATCTCCTCCAGGTGACAGCCTGTGATGCGGACATGGCGATTGCGGCCATCCACGAATACGGCATTCCCGCCAAGGTTCCTGAAGCTGCAATCCGCAATCGAGCAATGCTCCGTATCGCGCAGCAGTACCGCTCCGCCTCGATATACGGTCCAATCGCTGCGCAGAAGAGGCTCGCGGTTTTCCATGAACGTACGGGAAGTCATCTCGAACGCAAAGCCTTTGAGCGTAAGATGCTGTGCGCTTGTCCCGGGCGTGCCTATGATCTCGACGAGATGAGGCAGATGAGCGCCTCTCGTTTCCGCGGTCAGCAGATCTGTGCCTGGATAGGGGAAGACGTACAAGAGGCCGGCTTTGTCGTCGTAGTACCACTCTCCGGGCGCATCAAGCTCTTCCACGATATTCTCGACGTAAAGGAATTCGCTGTGCATGCCCAGCTGCCGGTTGTTCTGCCACCCGCCCTCCAGCTCAAGCACATCATCCTGGGTCTTGCCGGCAATCCGGTACCAGTAGTCGCCCCATAGATGGCTGTGCATGGCATGGACATAGCCGCCTTCCGGATTGCGCCATCGGGCCGCCCGTTCCGGACGGATGCTGTCGGCCGCATAGCCGTTCATGATGCGGATCTCTTCGTCATAATTCGGGTAGCGGGCCATATGGTAGAGCCGGCCATCGATGTAGAGCTGATCCAGCACCAGTCCCTCTGGCGCACGCGCTTGCATGATGCCGTCGCGATAAGGCTTCCAATCCAGCTGCAGGACCTTGGAGCCCGTAATGACCGCCGGATCGTCTCCGATGGATTCGTACAGGACCGGCGAGGACTCTGATCCCGAGTCCTCCGGTCCGAACCGAAGCGGCTCCGGCAAGTCATACGTGCCTCCATGGACCTTCACGCGTACCGGTGTTCCAGCGGCGATGATTTCCCTGGCGGCGCGCATCGCGCGCCCGATCGAAGCATAGGGCTGCTCCGCCGTGCCCCTGGCATGGTCGTTGCCGTCGGTTGAAACGTACAGGCATTTCTCGTCGAGCATCCCTACCGATCCCCTTTGTCTCTGTTCTTTCCGATGTCCCTAATGCTCCAGCTCTATGGCCATGCAATTGGCATACGGTGTCGGAAGATGCTCCGGCAGCGATACGACCAGAGCGCCGTAAGCCTGTTGGAACGGCACGTCTCCTACGCCGAGCAGCCGCACCTTCTTCACTTTATCCTGCGGGGTCAGCGACCGGATCACAGCGAGACCGTCGCTCGGAGCGCGCATCTGGAACGCATAGACCGTATTGCCTTTTTGCGTAAAACGGAAATCCGAGCTGTTCCATTCCACCTTGTCTTCCTTGAAATGATCGATCACCACGCTGGAGGTCCCTTCGCCCGACACGCGGAACGGACGCGTGCCGTAGACGCCCTCCGAGCACACAGCGAACCATTGGGCCATTTCTTTCAGGATGTGCGTGCACTCGTCGTCGATCGTGCCATCGGGCTTCTGGGGAATATTCAGCAGCAGATTGCCGTTTTTGGAAATGATATCAATGAGAATTTCGATGACATGTCCCGGCTGCTTGTATACGGTTTTAACGTTGTAGAACCAGTCGCCGACGCAAGTATCCGTTTGCCAAGGCTCAGGCTTGATTTCCTGCTCCTGACTCCGTTCGATATCCATCACGCCTACGGAGTAGACTTCTTTCCTACGATCCTTCTGGTTGTACACTGCCTTGTTCTGTCCGCCGTTAAGCGCAGCGCTCGTATTGTACAGATGTGCGACCGCATGCAGGCCTGCTTCAAAATCGGCGTTGTCCAGTCCGTTATCCGACTTGCCCCATGTATTGATGAACGGCAAGGCCCCGTCCGAGTACAGCAGATCCGGCTGGTACAAGTCGATCACTTCTTTCATCACGTCGAACCAGCGCTGATGCCACCAGGCGTTGGAGGTGTACCACGGATCCAGATCGTACTTGTCCGGATCGTAATGCTCCCGATTCGGCAAGTACAGATCCTCGAATTGCGGATCATTGCCGTCATACGGAACGCCTTTGAACGGTCCTTCCTTGTCCTGCCCTTTATTCAACTGATGCCAGCTGAACGTCGCCCCGAGATGCTCCGTCAATCCGAACGGCAGGCCTCTCTTCGTAGCCGCTTCCTTCCACAGGCCGACGATATCCTTCTTGGGACCCATTTGGACCGAATTCCACTTATGGAGCTTCGAATCGTAATTGAAAAAGTTGTCGTGATGCATCGCTTGCGCAACAAAATATTTCGCTCCCGCCTGCTCGAACAAGTCCATCAGCCCTTCGGGATCGAACTTCTCGGCTTTCCAGAGCTGAACGAGATCCTTGTAGCCGAATCTAGACGGGTGACCGTAATGCCGGATGTGGTACCGGTATTGATCCGACCCTTCATAATACATGTTGCGGGCATACCAATCGCCGAACATGGGAACCGATTGGGCTCCCCAATGCGACCAGATGCCGAGCTTGGCATCCCGGAACCATTCCGGGCATTCAAATGTCCGAAGCGATTCCAAAGTCGGTTCAAAAGGACCTTTTGCGATTTTATTGTCGATCATTTCCATCCGCTCCTTCGTTTCTCTTATTGGCAGCTGTCCTCGTCAAGCGTGCCCGATCATGGAGCGGAAGCCTCATCCGCTTCCGCTCCTCGAATCGGACGGTTAGTTGCCCTCTAACCGGTCATACGCTTTCTGATAGATGTCAAGATAAGTCGAGAGATTCAATCCATCGAAGCCCTTCACATATCCATTCCATTCGCTATCCGTCAGACGCTTGGATCCCGTAATGAATTGCGCCATATTCGAGTTGATATAATCGACCAGCTGCGGTTTGATCATATTCACCTGCTTGGCGTCGGACGCCTCCAGGAAGACGGCAGGCGGATAGATTTCTTTCGGCTGCTTGTTCTCGTAGTTCTTCGCGGTCTCCAGGAACAAGCGGTACTCGAACCCTTCCGCCGTCAGCGGATCGTTCGGGACAACCCACGACTCCCGGATTTCGCGCGTGCGGCGGGTAATGCCCATCTGGTCCCAATGATCGTTCAACGTAGTGCCGATTTCGAAAAATGCCGGCGTAAGCTTGTACTTCGCCTGTTCGCCGTGGCCGTTTTTCTCTCCGGGCTGCGCCTTCTCCCAATACTTTCCTTCCAGACCGTACTCATTTGCGATTGCAAATTCCTCGGAGTACATATAATCGGCCATTTTGATCGCAGCGATCTGCTGCGCTTCCGTAGCCTTGTTCGTGATCGCAAAGACGCCGTTGCCGTATCCCTTGTAGTATCCTGCATACGCGACACCGTTCGGGCCTGCAAGCGGGGCTAACGACACATAGTCTTTATGTCGCGTCTGTCCATCGTAGACATTGAACGCCATCCCGATGTGACCCAGCGATACCGCTCCGATCACATTGTCCCCTTCCTTGTTGCCGATTTGCATGACGGCATCGTTGTTTTGCGTGAACGCTTCCTTGTCGATCAGATTCTCGCTGTACAGCTTGTTCACATATTCCAGACCTTGTCTCCACTCGGGCTGGTTTGCGGCGAGGCTTACCTTGCCGTCTTTCATCGTGAAGAAGGTGTTGTCGTCGTCGTACACAAACGAGTTCATAAGGAAATGAGAAGGAATGCCGTGCCAAGTATTGTAGGCCCCCGTGAGCGGAATCTCGTCTGCTTTTCCGTTTCCGTTCGGATCCTGCGTCTTGAACGCCTTGAGAACTTGGTAGAACTCTTCTGTCGTTTTCGGAATTTCGAGGCCGAGCTCGTCCAGCCACGCTTTGTTGATCCACATTTTCTGGGAATACCAGCAATGGAAGCAATCATTGATGCTCGGCAGCGAGTAGATGTTGCCGTCCGGAGCTGTAATCGCCGCCTTCAGATCCGGGTCTTCTTCGAATGCCCGCTTGATCTCGTTGCCGTACTTATCGATCAGGTCGTTGAGCGGAAGCAGGACTCCTTGCTGGCCATAATCGATCTGTTCCGCCTGGGTGAAGTCGCCGGACAGAAACACGGACGGATAATCGCCGCTGGCCAGGAGCAGCTTCTTCTTGTCGGCCGCGCTGGCGCTAGGCGCCGCTTCGAACTTGAATTTGATATGGACCTTTTCTTCGATCAGCTTCGTTATCGTATTCGTATTGATATCTTCTATGCGGGGATTTACGGATATGAAGGTATCCAAGGTAACCGGTCCGTTGCCGGCGCTATCGCCAGAAACGTTATTGCCCGCGTTGTTGCTGCTGCATGCGCTCATCGCCAGGACAAGCAGCAGCGCGATGCTCGTGACGAGCCCAATTCTACTTCTCTTTTTCAGAATGACTCCTCCTTTGATTGGCGTACGAAAAGCCTTGAAGAATAAACGACGAAGACCTGAACCTGCTGCCTGACTTCGAAGCCCGACCTCGAAGCCTCACCTCCCTTCGAAATCTCCCTCGAGGATCAGCCCTTGACCGATCCGATCATGATTCCCTGCACGAAATATTTCTGCACGAATGGATAAATGCATAGGATCGGTACGGTGGCAACGACGATAAGCGAGAATTTCAACAGATCCCGCAGCCCCTGCCTTGCGGCAAACTGATTGGCGTCCACAAGCGAGCCGGCATCGACCGAATTGAGGATCAGGATGTTTCGAAGGATGATTTGAAGCGGAAACAGTTCAGGCGACTTCAGATAGATCAAAGCATCGAAATAGGCATTCCACGTCCCGACAGCGTGGAACAGCACCAATACGGCGATGATCGCTTTCGAGAGCGGAAGAACGACTCTCCACAAGAAGCCGATGTCCGAGCATCCGTCAAGCTCGGCAGCCTCGCCAAGCTCCTTGGGGATGGTGGACTGGAAAAACGTGCGGGCAATGATGACCTGGAAAACGGCAATCGCACCGGGCAGGATCATCGCCAATGGAGAATCGAGAATGCCCAATGATTTGACCGTCAGATACGTCGGAATCAGGCCGCCGTTGAACAGCATCGTAAAAACGAGAAGCATCATGATCAGATTGCGGCCGATGAACGTGGACCTCGACAGCGGATAGGCTAATGCAACCGTCAGCACGACATTGGCCAGCACTCCAAAAAAGGTATATAGAATCGAGTTCTTATATCCCGTCAGGATCATGGGGTTGCTGAAGATGACTTTGTAGCCTTCCAGGCTGAAGTCGACCGGCCACAACCATACGCGGCCGCTGACGACCGCTTCGGACGAGCTGAAGGAGGAGCTTACAATAAAGATGAGCGGGTAAATGACGGTCGCCAGGACAAGGATGAGAAAGGCATAGATGAAGGCCAGAAAGATCCGGTCGCCAAGCGACTCTCGGATGGCATGGGCACGACTCATTCGAATTCCTCCTCTACCATAGGCTGCTGTCAGAGATGCGTTTGGCGATCGAATTGACCGTAATCAGCAAGATCAGGTTGATCACGGAGTTGAACAGATCCACCGCGGCGGAGAAGCTGAAATCCGCGCCGAGCAGACCCGTTTTATAGACATAGGTCGAGATGACCTCGGATGTGCTTACATTAAGGGGATTCTGCATCAGATAGATTTTCTCGAACCCGACATTCATGATCTGTCCCACGCTCAGGATCAGCAAAATAATGGCAGCGGGCGCGATGCCTGGGAGATCAACATTCCGAATCTTCTGAAAACGAGAAGCGCCGTCAACCTTGGCCGCTTCATAGAGCTCTGGATTGATCCCGGCCAAGGCGGCCAAATAGACGACGGCGCCGTACCCGATGCTCTGCCAGACGTTCGACCAGACGAAAATGCTTTTAAAATAGCCTGGAACCCCCATGAAGTTGATCGATTCGAAGCCGAGTGCCTGGACGATCTGATCGACAAACCCGAGACGGGGAGAAAGGAAGATGATCAGCATCGACACCATGACGACGGTCGAAATAAAAAACGGCGCAAACGTCACCAATTGAACGGTTTTCTTGAACCTCATGCTCCTGACTTCATTTAGCGCAAGCGCCAGAAGAATTGGAGCAGGGAATCCGATGAGAAGCGAATAGAGGCTGATCCCCATCGTGTTCTTGATGAGGAGCCAGAAATTCGGCGACTTAAAGAAAGCTTCGAAATGAGACAAGCCGACAAAATCGCTTCCCGTAATCCCCTTCACAATGCTGAAATCGCGAAATGCGATCTGCGCCCCGTACATGGGGATGTACTTGAAAATAATGAAATAGACCAGCGGTGCAAGTACAAGAAGGTACAGCTGCCAATGCCTTTTGATTCCTTTCCAGAGACGTCTTGCAGCCAGCGCTTTACTTTCTTTTTGAACGTCGTGCAAAGCCTTTACTGTCCCGGTTGTTCCCATCTCTGTGACCACACCCCTCTCATCGTGAAGCGGAATTGTTCGTCTGGCTCCACGTTAGCGAATCATCCCGAGGACCGTCAACGAACAGAAATCACTTGCGGCACAGAATTCTAAAAGCGCTTCCCAGCTGCGTTCTGGAGCCGTATCGCTCAATATTCACATGCCGATTACTATTCGCCGATTGAAAAAAGCCTTGATCCAGAAGGGTTTCTGGGTCAAGGCCTTTGCTAACGCTCATTTTTGCCGATAGGAGTCATACGCGTTCTGATGAAGCTCGAGGTAACGATCCAGCTTTAATTTTTCCAGCCCTTCTACGTAGTCATCCCAATCGGCATCGGCATTCTTTACGCCTGTGATGAATTGAACCATATTGAACCGGATGTAATCGTTGATCGGAATTCTGAGCCTTGCGGCTTCTTGAGCTTCCGCCATCTCCATGAAGATGTAATCGGGATAGACCTCAGCCGGCTCCTTGCCCTCGTACTTGTTCTGTGTCTCCTGATAAAGCCGGTGTTCGTAGCCTACAATGGAGTAAGGATCCTGCGACACGGCCCATGATTCGCGCAAGTTTCGATCGCGATAGAGCAGGCCCATCTGAGCCCAAATCTCGTTCTGCGTATCCGATTGGGCAAACTCTGGCGCGAGCCAGTATTTCGCAGGACGTCCATGCTCATCGAATTCGCCTGGCTTTCCTTTTCGCCACCATAGATCCTCCATCCCCCATTCATTGCGTACCGTGGCCTCTTCCGTCAGAAGAAAGTCAGCCAGCCGCATCGCGGCTGCCGCTTCGGTTTCCGTTGCTTTGTCAGTAATCGCAAAGGTCGATCGGTCAAATGAACTGAAAAATCCGGCTGCTTGGTAGCCGGCAGGACCGATCAAGGGGGGCACCGCTTCGTATTCGCTCTGCCTGATATTGTTGCCGTTATTGTACGCCATCCGGATATGTCCGACCGTGATGGCGCCAAGGACATTATCCTGACGGGTCGCTTTTTCGATCACTCCGTCGATGGACTGCGTGAATACTTGCGGATCGATCAGACCCTCGCTGTACAATTTATGGATATAGGCAAGCCCGTCTCTCCATTGCGGCTGTACGGCGGCTAAGCCGACATGGCCGTTCTCGATATAGAAGTAGTTCCTATCCGTATTGTAGATGAAGGCGCTCATCAAAAATCCTGTAATCTCCGAATGCCAGCTGTTCACCGCCCCGCTTAACGGAATTTCGTCATGAAGTCCGTTTCCGTTCGGATCATCTCGTTTGAAGGCTTGGAGCACCTGATACAGCTCATCCGTTGTTTTCGGCATGGGCAGGTCCAGCCGCTCCAGCCACGATGTATTGATCCATAATTTCTGAGCGTACCAGCAATGAAAGCATTCATTGATGGCGGGAAGCGCGTATAGGTTTCCGTCCGGAGCGGTCAGCGACTGTCGCAGATCGGGCCGTTGCTGAAAAATCTCATGAAGACGATCGCCGTAGCGGTCGATAAGCGCATTCAGGGGACGAAGGATGCCGCGCTTGCCGTAACGGACTTGCTCATCCGTCGTAAGGCTGCCGCTGAGGAGGATCGGAGGGTAATCGCCGCTGGCGAACAGGATGTCTTCCGCTTCGTCCAAAGCGCTCGTACTCGTCGTCACGAAGTTGAACTTAATGCCGAGCTTCTGTTCCACATACGAGGTGAACCGGTTCTTCTCCAGCTCTTCCTTCGTCGGTTCAGACGCGACAAATACCTCAAGCTCTATCCGGCTGTCGGCGATCGGAAATTCGCCGGGACCGTATATGGCCTGTTCCGCGCCTTCGTGGTCGGCCCGATCGGCTCGCGGACTCAAATAGAGAAACAAGGCCGCTATGACAAGCAGCCCAACGATGATCGCCAGGGCAACAGGGCGAGCTGTTTTCATCATCCACCTCCCGGAAGGTTAGGGCTGCCTTCTGGCACTGTCATTCTGCTCATGGTGCGAACGGCTGCGGTAGTCCTGCGGCGAGACGCCTTCCACTTTCCGGAACACGCGGCGGAATGTAGCTGCATTGGGGTACCCGACCTTCTCCCCAACCTCTTGGACCGAATCCTGATTTTGGAGAAGCAGCTCTTTGGCTATGCCGATCCTGATGGACATCAAAGAATCAAGAAAATTCTCGCCAAACGACTCTTTGAACAGCCGGCTCAAATATTTCGCGGAGATGGAAAATTTCTCGCTCAAATAATCGAGCGACAGATCCGGGTTCGCATACTCTCTTTCGATATACTCCTTCACGTCCTGCAGCATGTGATAATGGTGGCGGGATTCCCGAACCTCCTGCAATTTCTTGACGCTTGCATCCAACGTGACGTATAGCGCCTCGCTCATTTCATCCAACGTATCAAACGACTCCATTTTTTGGCGCGCTTCCTCCAGCGCCTGTCGAATCATCTGATATTCCTCTCTCGAACTGCTCGAGAGATGGAGCTCCAAGTGGGCCAGCATGTAGTTCATGAGCTTGACGATCTCGGCCTTGGTGGGCTTGTCTGCGCGAATATCGTCAAAGAATGTTCGGAAAAGCTTCCTCCATCCTTCGTCTGCCTGGCGGAAAGCGGTGGAAATCTCATGAATCGTACGGAGATGTTCATGTGCATCCTTCTGCTGCTGATTCTGGGCATCTGTGTAGCGGATGATGCGGTTCGTACCCAGCACAGCCTTGAAGTGAAGCAGCGAACAGGCCTCCTCATAGGATAATCGCACCTTTTCGAGGCTGGATGAAGAACGGCCGACGCCGATCGTTACCGTGAACTTGAGATTTTTGGCGACCCAGTCGATGATCGATTCATAGATGGGAGTCAAGTCCTGCTGCTCATCCACGAACAGAATGCCGGTCAAATGGGTCGGGGATGTCCATTCCAGCCACACCGCCATCCCCCGCTGCTGCACCATCTCGTTGACGACGCTGCTGATGACGAACTTGAACAACGAACGATCTCGGCCGCTGTAGGTGAAGAACGTCTGCTCCGGGTTGTCGACCTCGATGACAACAGCCTTCAGGGCATGGTAGGTCGGCAAGCTCAATCCCTCGAACGGCGACGCCTCGGCGGCGTCCCGCTGCTCATGATCCCCGTAGATCATGATGCTGAACGCGTTTTTGCGTTTCAGAACAGCCGCCTTGCTGAACTCCCTTTCCGCCAGCTTCGACTGGGCGGCAAAGTTGTTGATGGCAGATTCGATAAAGGCGAACTCATCTGCTGCCAGGCTGACGGCTGAACCGCCGCTCGAGAACAGCGTATGGTTCAATTTGACGACGAGCTCCTCGAGCGGTTTGTAGTTCGCGCGAGTAATGTAGATGATGAGCACCAGCCCGCATATAAAAACAAGCACGCCGACAGCGAACCAAACGCTTGAGAATGCGGACGTCGAGCTGGCCAGCAGCCCGCTGTTCATCCCGCTCTCAATGCTCCATCCGGTATAAGAGGACTTGAGGCTTGCCATCACCTTCCGGGCCTGCTGCAGGTTGTCGGCATAAATCGGGTTGCCTTGGCGATCGAATATATTCACGAACGTACTGGATTCATTGTAGAGCGAGGACACCGTAGCTCGAAAAGAAGAAATGTCGATATTGATGACAAATAGCCCCTGCGTCCCGGAATTGACCGGCACTTCATGCACGACGCTGATCACTTGCCTCGGGTTCTGGAACGAGAACTCCTGATAGCGGCGAATATTCGTCCAATTGGGCCTTGCAGACATGCCGCTCATCGAACGAGCAAACTCACGGTCCTCAAACTGATCGAGCTTGTTCTGCATGCTGCCTGAAAATATGGTTCCGTCGCTATAGCGATACAGGTAAAAAGAATCGATCAGCGACACTTCTTGCTTAAGCTCGTTCACGCGTTTAAGCACTTCATAACTCAGCACGACATTGCTGCTGTCGGATTCCTCGTAGTAGCTTGCCAGCAGCTTATTGTTCAGAAGCTCCCGAATGACCATGTGGTCGACCGTCTTCAACGAAACCTCAACCGATTGCAGCAATTGCGCCGCGAATACTTCATTGGATTCCTTTGCATTTTTACGGTTTTGCTCCACCATCGCCTGCAGGAAGAAAAAAGCGAGAAAGGAAAAAACGACTAAAAAAAGCGGAATATAGGACCAGATCATCTTTCGAAGCCATATTTTATTCATGAGCTTCTCCCCTACTCGGCTTCCGTCAGCAAGGCGCATCAGCGCCGGATGCAATCAGTCCTGGAGCTTGATCGGCCGGTTCGTCGATGCAGACAGGCTAGCTGCCGTCGCTGCTTGCTGAGACCGCCACGCATCGCTATAGGTGGAAAGGATGCCGGAAGCGTCTCCGGTCCGCAGGGCATGGATGAAAGCCTTGTTTTCCAGTTCGTAGGGATTCGAGCGGCTCGCATATTCCGTCGTCCTCCCGGCCGCGAATTCCTTCAATCCTGTCCCGCTCACCTCCAGAACGCCCGTGTCCGTGTACACATGGAGTCCCGCCGTATGTCCCATCGGCAGCATGCATGTATTGGAAATGGTCGCGACGGCGCCGCTTTTCATCTTCAGCGTCACGGTTCCAACATCCGGCACCTCCACCCCGTCTTCCTTCGTATGCATGAAGCGTCCTGCGAATGCGGCGTACACCTCATCGACATCTCCGAGCAAGTAACGCAGCAGGTCTACGATATGAGTCGTCTGCTCGACGAACTGACCGCCCGAGCCTTCCTGTTTGCGCCACCAGTATACGCCAGGCATATTTCCCATCATATAGCCGATGGCCATGCCGACGGTCCGATCTTCCAGCAGCTGCTGCGCTCTGGCCGTTCCGTCCATATAACGGAAATGGTATCCGACCGAGGTGAGAAGCTTCTTCTCCTCCACGGCCTTCCTGATACGCGTCGGCGTTTCGAGGTCGGCGGCCAGCGGCTTCTCCACGAAAAATGGAATATCGCGTTGCACGAGAGACTCTTCAATATGAGCGTGCGCAAAAGGCGGTACGCAGACATAGGCCGCATCCAGCCTGCGGTCATCCAGCATCTCCGTCACGGAGCCGTACCCTCTTGCGTTGGGATAGTCGCGGGCCATGCTTTCCGCTTTTTGTTGCGAGGAGCCGCATATCGCGCTAATCTCCACGCCGTCCATGGCAGACAGCAGATCGGCATGCATCTTGCCGAATCCTCCTGTTCCGAACAGCCCGATTTTGATCGTCATCTTCAGATTCCCCCTAGTCTTCAAGTATACCCGATAAAAACGCCTTTCGTGTAAGCGCATTCAATTAGAGTTGGAACGATGCTACAATTTCACATAAATTATAAATCAGTTCTGGACAGCCGCAAATAGAAACATACAACAGCGATGAGCTCAACTTCTTCTGTTCCCCTCATTCGGTCGGCAAATACACCAGCCCGGACGAGCATGATGTTCAACGCGAATCGGGCGTAAAGGATTTCAGCCTCTTTAAAAAGGTGACCAGGACGACTCCTCTTGCTTATATCACGAAATGCCGGATTTTGAAAAGCAAACAAATGCTGCTGAGCCATCCTGCTCGCCCCATTCATCAAGTCGCGATTTCATCCGGCTATCCTACGGCCAGTTACTTCAATAAGGTCTTCATGGAGATGGAAGGCATCACGCCAAGCGATTTCCGAAAGAAATATGGATATGAAGGCGGGGCCAGCTGACGGCGCTCGCAGCCGCCCGCATGGCTCATGCCGCAAGCGCAGCAAAAAGCCGCCCTCTGCGCTTAAAGCAGGAGAGCGGCCTTTTGATCCGGCCATGCGAGCCGGCCTTTATTTCTTCGCCTTGTAAAACTCATGATACAGCTTCATGAGCGCCCGTTTCTCGATCCGCGACACATAGCTGCGGCTGATGCCGAGCTCCTTGGCGATCTCGCGCTGCGTGCGCTCCTCTCCGCCGTGCTCCAGCCCGAAGCGGGCGATCACCACTTCCTTTTCCCGCTCGTCGAGAATGTCGAGGTTTTTGTAGATCTTCGACTTCTCGATCTTCAGCTGCACCTTCTCCACGACGTCGTCATGCTCCGAGCCGAGGATGTCGATCAGCGTGATCTCGTTGCCTTCCTTGTCCGTGCCGATCGGATCATGCAGGGAGACATCCTTGCGCGTCTTTTTGAGCGACCTTAAGTGCATGAGGATCTCGATTCTAATGTCATTAGTGTTCATGATTTTTTTAGCATTTATCTCATCTATACGCTCTTGAATTAGAACTGATCTAGGTGCTTCTCAACTTTCCTTGCCCACTCAGGCAGCACAGCAGCTCGATAAATAACACGTTTTTGGTCGGCCTCCATAACGATCTTGCCATCTGACTCACTATTGTCGATCAGAACTAAATAATCGATAAGATCAAGATGAGCAAGTAAATTCTCTACGGAGGTATGGTGCCGCCTTATGATATCTTCGGATGGGATATGATGACCGCCGTTTTTCACCCGGGCGGCAACCCTTTCGATATTCAATCGATAATCACCTAATCCAACATAGAACATGACAACCTCAAAGCCTTTACTCTTCGCTTCACGCATTTGACGAATGACGTTACCGCCTGCCAAAGTCGTCTCGATTGAAAAATCCCGTTTGTTACGAATACAATCTCTTACTATCTTAATTGCTTCTTTTCCGGCACTTACTTTGTAACGCTCGGGTTGTTCCGCATCAATCGCGCGAGCCAGTGCATCTGCATCAATGTTTATACTAACACCAATACGATCCACAATAAGATTGCGAATTGTACTTTTGCCACTGCCGTTGTTTCCAGCGAACACAAACATTGTTGCAAGTGGGCTATTCATTGTGGAGCTCCGAATCCTCGATACGTTCTATTTCCCCATTGCTATACTCCCTAACCATATGACCATCGCTTGTCTTATACACAATGTATGTGCCATAAGCTTTTGCATCTAATTTCGCTCGATCGCCTGTAAGTTTAATGTATTTATTTATGTCCTGCATCCGGTTCACATGAATCACCGCCTGATTATAATTGTATTATTCGGGAAATAGCCCACTAAATATCTATGCCTAAAATTATAACATAAGGACCTTTACACAAACAGCTAAGCTCATGATCGAGCACTTTATGATGCTGAATCACGGCAGCAATCGCTTCAGTACCATTGAGCTATTTAATAAGTTCATTCCGTGATATCCCATTACTGTGTAACCCCACTTGTTAAGAAAAAACGACCATAGACATTTATCTGTCTAAGGTCGCATCATTAACCTTCCTGTCTATCAGCTTCTTGGTATTATGTCATTAAGAACGTAGTCGATGAAATCCATCAATTTTACGAAACTCGGCTAAAGATAAATTAAAGATACTCATCCTGAGATACAATCTTCGCTTCTGGTAGAAGACAAACTGCTATGCCTTCATCTTCATCTTCTTTATCATCGAGAAGCAAGGCATAATTGCCATTACGTTGGAACAATAAGGTACGTGGAATAAATTGCTGAGAGGCATCTCCTTCAGAAAAATCAGTTAGCAGCTTTTCGACCATTTTTAAACGTTCATTCTTATGGTCATCGAAATCAACAATCGCCGCTTCCTGTTCTCCGGTGATACCGTCTTTTTCAAAGTATGCTGCCGCTTTGATGATTACATTATAGTTTTTATTAAAAAGCGAAATCTCCGTTTCAGCTTTCCAACCGATGTTGAAAATAAGCTTACCAAACACCGGATTATTCATTAGGAATCACCTTTACCTTTCTTAGCTTCAGCAATTCCGCCGCTATGCGAAAAATTTGCATGAATTTCATTGGGGACTTTCTGCATCGTTCTCATGTCCTTACATTCGTGCCACGTGTAATTATTGTCTTTGCGCCATTGTGCAACTTCTTCAGGTGTACAACCTTTTTGTTGGGCCAGCGCTAGATCGGCCTTGTCGAAATTATCCGTACGTTCGGTAGAGAACGGTTCAATCTCAACGGTACCTTTGCTAACCTCGCTAAAATCGGGCTCGCCGTCCTTATAAACTATTCCGCCATCAATACCGTATTTGTCGAGCAGCTGCCCCATTGTTAAGCCATCGGGGTTGGAACGGGTTTTTCCTTTCACTTCAGGCGGGACATAATCTTGGTCGGGAATCCATTTGGAATCGCCGCGTTCGCCATCCCAATGACCATTATTACCCTCAATAGGACAGTTCCTAAAATTATCAAGCACAGCGCCTAATGGCTTATCATACTCGCTCATCGGTTTTTCGAATGTTTTATTCTCCGTCATCTTGCCGAGCGGACTGTCGGAGAACCGCTTTTGCGATATCTCCGTTATTTCTTTAAACGAAGCAATGCTCATATATTCACCCCGCCGTTTTTCCTAAAACTTTCTTTTATCTCATCGATCCATTGCATATATATCCGTTCACGAACCTCCGATTCCTCTTGCTGTACACTTATATCCTTCATCAAGCACTGGCTTACGGCAAGAGTCACTTCTTCGGAGGCATGGGATACGAATTGATTCACGAGCCCTGCAAGCTTCCTGGTCAGCTCGGAATTGTTAACGGAAGTAGCCACATAGCTTTCGACTTGCGCACGAACACCAAGCAAACCCGTAATGCGGCGGGAAAGCTTAATAAATTCCGAAGGACTCCACAAGGACAATTTACCCTCTAATTGATACTCAATGATTTGCTCCTCGACAAATTCCCTGTTGTGAGAGGATAATTGAAGCATAGTCACCCCACGTTCAATTTCGCTTAAATCAAAGTTCAGGTGTTCACGCACTCTCCCCTGGATGAGTAACGACAGGAGCTGTGTCCAAACCTTCCGGACATCTGTTGCCGAATTATGCGCTTTGGTGTCGTAGCGCTTTCCATCAATATCACATTTATTCACCTTAACTAATACAGGTTCTACCCAATCATTCTGATAAATAGCCGCTACACCACGCTCCAGCTTTGACAGCTCGCCAATCTGCTCTTCATCCAGATTCGCGGCATACCCTACAAGCTCACGGTCGCTTCGTTCCGGCAATCTCAGAATAATTTTGGTGTTCGTGTTGCGAATGACCGACATATCCAATAGCCCAGGCGATTGATCGGCGATAATAAAGCCTTCTCCATACGTTCTCATCTCTGCAATAGAATTGGCAAGCATCTCTACCGATTTACCGAGAAGATTGGAGCTCTCAGCGGACTGCTCTGTTGATGTGCGCTTTAATAAGACATGTGCTTCCTCAAGCACAGTGATATGTTTAAGCGAGCTGTTCGTTTGACCATAGGTCATCCGGTATTCATTGAGCTTCATAACGAGCAGTCCCATGATAAGCGACTTGGTTTCCGTCGATCCGACACGGCTCAAATCTACAATTACGCTCCTATCGAACAACTCGGTATCCGTTAAATCATCGCTTGTGAAAATCAGACCATTTAACCCATTCGTCAGCGATCGGACACGGGTACACAAGGCACCGGAGTAGTCACTCTTACTATCAGACGAGTATTTGGACTCATTAATTACGGTTTCAATCTGCTCTAATAAATCTGCAAAGTTTGGATATATATCACCTTTCGGATTTTCAGAGGCGCTTAAATTCCAGCCCACCGCAGTATAGGATCGTTCCATCGCTTCCTTTAAGATGGCGGGCATTGCGGCATACATCGGCCAGCATACATTAAATAATTCTACAAGTCGATCCAAATGCTCCAAAACATGAATGTCGGCTGGAAACCGGAACGGATTGATCCGGAGCAAATCGCTTTTCTTGGGATTTGTCCCATATACAGATACGTCGGCAAATTGCCCAAAAACGTTTTTGTACTCGCCCTTAGCAGGCTCAATGACTAGGAACGGAATATCGTAGACGTTCCGTAATTGATTGAGTAGTTCGTACACGGTGTTACTTTTGCCGGAACCGGTAGAGCCTGTCACAAACGTATGCATCGTCATGGAATCACGGTCAAGACGCACTTCCGTATTCGTTTCGCTTCCCATCGTGAATACGTTGCCCAGAATAAAGCTGCTCTCGCGATTACTACGCTGATTGTACTTGACCACTTCCAGGCCGAAATCAGCGTGTTCAATGACGGGAAAGCCGCATACCGAGTTGCGGGGAAGTCCCATCTGAATCGCAAGCTCGTTACCGCTTACGAGCGATGAGGCTGTCACTGGCAACCTCGTCGAATGTGATTGATAAGCAAAGACGGGATGAATAAAGTTCGTAATGTACTCCCGAAGCATAGGAATCTGCTTTGTATGCTGGCGCCCCCAGAAGTTGATCGCCGATGTTTCAACACCGGACTTCTCGCCTTTCATCAATGCTCGATAGGTGCCTGCCGCCATCTCCGCCGTTTCTTGACTGTCTGACAAGAAATAAGCAGCGCATTCCCACATGCCGAGACTTTCGCATTCATCAATACGTTTTAACTGCAAATCAATCCGCTCAAGCGTGTTAATAAGCGTTTTATTTTGCGTTGTAAGCTGCATGTTATCCGACGTCCCGGATACTAAACCCATGGTTTTGGTGCTATTTTCGCTCGTGCTTTCATTCGTCGTATCCGACTCCCCAAACGACTCCGATGAACTATCGGAGTAGCTTTCGTTCGTGGATGTACCTTTCGTTGTTGACTTGGGATTGATCGCGCTAAGGCCAACATGGCCTGCCATAATCGCTCCTGCTGCAACGAGGCTGGCGCCCCCGGTTAGCGGAGCGGTAACAATGCCTGCTGCGCCAAGCAATGCTGCACCCACCCCTTTCATAACCATAGTGGCGGTATCAGTCTTCGTTTCGGATTCATTTATCGTCGAGCTCGTTGAACGACTGGTGCCGGTTTGGGTCGAGCGGTTTGTCGAATGCGACGTGCCTGTTGTCGTTCCTTGCGAAAAAGCATTTGATACATTTATAGCCGTATTTGTGCCGTAGCTTAGCTGCATATTGGCAAACGGTGAAAGCTGTGTGTACATATTTTCGTAGGCGCGGCGGGTTTCTGCTAACTGAGCGGACGGCGTGCTTTTGGCTAACACAACGGCAGTATAACGCTGACCCTGCATGGCAAGTACAAGCTTGTCGAGTCCTTGAATAAACCGCTCGTTGTCAGTGAATTCCGCATCTTTATTGTTGGCAACACACGAGACCGACGCGATATTTCCCGACGGAATGTTCTCAAGAAAGCTTTCCGCAGCAGAGTCGAGAAGATCGACCGTCTTTACACCGGGGAACTGACCGCGCAACGCATTTCTTAACGTATCTTTGAGCGATTTTGTTGTTCGTTTATCGTCAAGTGCGCGCACGCCCATATAAAAGTCGGTTTTCTCGCCGTTGCTGTCGGCAATAATAAACACACCGCAGTTCAGGTTTTGCACCGCATTGAAAACTGAAGCAAATTTATAGGTTGAATATTCATGATTCTGGTAAACCATTTCCGTTATTTTAAACATGCGAATATCGCTAATTTGCTTCAGACTATCAGGTAGCGGAATAATGTCAAAGTCAGTCAGCTTAGTTAAATAGTTTTTGAGCACGATGTCATCAACAAGCAAGCTTGCTTCGGTAAGCTGACCTTCAAGCACGTTATAGCTCGGAACATTGCTTTTAGGCGATGGCGGAAGCGTTGGCTCCGACGGTTCGCTCACCGACATAGTCTTCCCGCCGGTCAAATCTACAAAATCACTCATACGACTACCTCCTGTGCGTTGCAATGAATACTGCTGCCCCAACGACGACCGCTCCGACAGCAGCACCTGCGATAAAGCTGCCTCCGCCAATGGCTGTGGCCGTACCGACAACGACTCCGCCTGCGAGGGCTCCTGTTGTGACTCTGGTAGTACGCAATCGCTTATTTTGCTTACCAATCCACTGCTGTTGCCGGGAACTGGGAGGCGATGATCTCCATGAATTGCTGGAGGGTTGGCGAAAGGGATAGTTACCATTATTAGCAACATCCATTCTGCTACTGCTATTACCGGGAACACTACTGATCCCGTTGCCGTTTGAATGTCTTGCTGGTGTATTTGAAGCAACCGGGCGTAGATGTCTAACGATCTCCTTGAGACGACTGATCCGGTCGTGCGAGAAGTTGCCGACAACCTGAACCATTAGTTTATTCATGTAGTCGTCGTTCCAGGAAGTTTTATCCTCTTTAAGCTCCCGACCGTCATGTTCATCATAAAGCCCGTTTATATTTCGAGCATACTGTTCCATTTGGTTGAATTCAGCAAATGTCGGGTCAACAAGCAGACTATCTTTCATCATAATACGGATACTTCGGACATTTCCTGCTTCAACTGCGTTTATAAAAGCATTCGTAATAGCCACGATGGTGCCCCCCTTAGATTTCCACTATTAGTTCCACTTTGGCCTTGATCTGCTCCAGCCAGCTCAGCTTGCGTTCCGATTCCTTAATACGTTCCTCGGCTTTTTCTTTATCGGTAGCATAACTCTCCAGTTCGGCAAGCTTTTCCTTGAGTATACCATCAAGCCGCACAAACTCTTTGTTAAAGCGTGCTGCGATTCGTTCCGACTGCTGAATTGCATATTCTTTAGCAGCATCGCCGTTATCGTATAAGCTTTCCTGTACAGGGGTTAAATACCATTGCGCCAGTTCATCGCCTTTAATGTAGCGAATGGTTTTACGAATATCCCTGTACTTGGTGACATATTCATCCTTAGGCCAAAAAGCAATGCCTTTAAACCAGCCTCTTGTACGTTCTTTTACTTCATAACTTTCCTGACCCACAACCCGCTCTTCTTCATGTTCAAGATGCTTTACGGAATAATCGAGTGCCTGGACACTTCCATTCATTATCTTAAAAGGATCAATGGTTATACCATTGAGATCCTTGGTATCCACCTCTTCAAGCAAAGAGCGAAGCTTTTTCTGATATTCGGCTAACAAGGCGTTTCCAGTCTCTTCTAAGTCATTTCGGATGAGATCATCAAGATCTTCTTCGAAATCCGGTTCTAATTTCTTTGCGAACTTATTCAACCGATCAACTTCGTCCTTGACCTCATCATGTAAAATCTCCTGACCTCGCGAATCGTCGATACGCTTGGTGATCTTGCTTTGGAACTTCTCTATTACTTCTTCAACGACTACTTCGGAAGACTTTTTCACCTTGGTAATAGCATCATCAACGTTTTCCCTAAATTTCTTCGCATCACGTGCATCGTCCATCTTCTTGCGGATCGAATCGATCAAGCTCACGATCCGTTTGCTTTCCTCGCGATTATGAGCAAGCTCACGCTTTGTTTCCTCAAAGGCGCCCACCTCGTCTAACTTGTGCAAAAACGTATCCACTATATTTTTAACTTTTGCCGTTTTGGCGTATTTCTGCACATACTGACGAATAGCTGCTTCGATAGAAACGACGCCGGTATGAATTAATGCTTCATCCGGATTTTCATTAGCTCTGCCATTCCATGCTGCTCTTGTAGCCGCAAGCTGTTCGTTGATCTCGCCGCGAATGCTTGGGGGGAGCGCGGCATACGATTCAAAATGCAAGGATTCGTTGCGGTTCAACTTCTTGATCTTCATCTCCGTCTCATCGATCGTGTCCACATCCACGTCCGCTCCGCTTGCAATGAGCCTGATGTTCAGCGCAGGCAAGGCGGAAGCAGGGAACAAATTCGGATTCGCTATACCATGGTTTTTCAGGTAAGCACGTACACGCTCTAACGTTTGGCTCGTATCGCCATCCTCTTTCTTGCGGTCATCCAGTTTATTGACAACGAAGATAAATCTGTCCTTCGACTGCTTACCCCCGACACTCATGCTCTCAGCGACCCGACTCAACAGTGCATTGTCATCGTCCGTACCGAATTCGCCTGTCATAATGTAAAGGACTAGCGCTTTGGATGACTTGCCAAGAAGCTCGCTCTGGACCTTCTTATGTCTGGGGTCGCGTGAATTGTTTGGCCCCGGCGTATCGATTAGTACAAGAGAAACATCCTCCGACGAAACGAATGGAATATTTCCTGAGACATGGATAGCGGAAACATTCTCGCTGGCATTCAATCGTTCCATGATCGGATATGTTAATTTGGCGTGCGTCTCAGCCAGCTCGTCCTCTTTATTATAAACTTCCGCTTTGAATGGCACTGCGTCTTGGGTGATATCCTTAATCCGTGTAATAATAGCAGTACAGGCTTCTTGCTTGGAGGGCATCAGCTTTACGCCGAGCACCGAGTTGATCAGCGTGGATTTGCCGGCGCTCATCGTTGCGACCACACAAACCTCAAAATCGCTGCTCTTGGCATGCTCGAATGCGCTCACGATCTCCACATCCTTCAACTCATCGAACGGACCTTGCTGGACTTGTTTGAACACATCATCGATGAGAGCTTCCTTATCCGATGTTTCTTTGGCAGCCTTACGCTTAATCGTTGCTCTTAAATCATTCTTCTCATATGCTTTAGTGAATACATCGACCAAGTCCTCGTAGTCGAGCAGCGTGCCGTGGAACGTAACTTCAAACTCCGTGTCATTGTACTCGTCGATAAGGATGCGCGGGAGTTCCTCTACCCAATCCTGCAATCGGGAGCCGTCGGCAGCTTTCTCGCCAAGCTTGCTGTTTTGTGCCAAACGTTTCCCTTCAACAGTGATTTCCGTTTCAAGCTTATATGGATTGTATTTCACGAATACTTTTTTCATCGGTCTTTCCTCCGTATAGTATGTTTTCCAGACCGTAAAGCCCGCTACTCACTGCTAGTGCCGATTGCTTGTCTTCTGCAGCCTGCACTTGAGCGCTGGATTTAGGAAGGTAGACAGACAGGTCATACTCAGCCCTGCTGAATTTTTTTACATAGTAGTCATACGCATCCTGCTCATCCTCAGTCATGGCCTCGCCATACATCTTCATTTTCAACAATAGTGCGAAGTATGCAGACAACGGGCATATTACAGGCTCTTCAAATCCAAGATGAAGCAAATCATTTCGGACACCCTCAATGCTTGAGGCGATGGAATCGTCTGCACTTTTGAAATTATCAAGCTTATTTAACACGAAAATGACCTTGTCCTTTGGTACATATTCGGAAACGTATTTTAAGTAACGTATCTCCTCGTCTGTCCCGAGCTGGTTAGCATTTAGTACATAGATGAGCTTGTCGTAATGCTCTTCACGCAGCGCACTACGAGTACGTTCGCCATGCTCCCGATTGATCGCGGAATTTACACCGGGAGTATCGATCAGACAAATTCGACTTGGCGAATCCGAATGTACGAAAGAACGGAAAAAAGAGGCGATCTCACTGCTGCCTGCTCGCCCCGCATTCATCAGATCGTCGTATGCTGCATACAGATTGAGCCGCGGACCGAGCAAATGAATCGATCCATCTTCAACCGGCTTGTTGAATAAGTAACATAGGTTCGCTGTGCAAGCTTCTTGTGACGTTCGGGCAACCTGCTTGCCGATCAGGGCATTGATAAGCGTAGACTTGCCAGCGCTCATGTTGGCTGTAATCAAAATTCGTATTTCTTGTTGAGCAACAAATCTTCGGTTTAACCGAAACTGGTGAATCAACCCCTCTGCAAACAATAGCTTTTGCGGGATAGTCTCATCAGTAAATAAGGCAGACACCAGGTTACCTATTGCTGCAGACTGCCGTTTGTTCAAGTATCCCATTAAGATTTTTAGAGCTTTCTCAATTGCGTTTTTATCCGCTGCGATAAGCGCAATGTCACACATAAGCCAGAAGCGATATTTCCACATCCATGGTCTTAACCAGTCATTGACCATTGAACGAATCATGCGTTCACGATTCCCATCAGTTAAGACAAGTGCACTCTCATCTCCGATAAGCATTGCATGGTATTGTGATAACCGAGCTTTCGAGTATTCGGCAAAACCTGCACATCGGTTCACAAGATATTCGAGTATGACATAGTATTGAATCCTAGTTTTTTTCTTCGCCCTCTTTAGCGGATGCGATATCAAGCTATGTGAGGTTATAAAATTGTTTCGCAGATTAATTTCCATTCGTTGCTATAGCACCTCAACCTTCTCTCCCTGACTTCGCATCCACATATCGACACCATTTCCGTATACTTCGACAGAAATCACATAAATCCCTTGATTTTCCGATAATATCTCTGCCGTCGGAAGCCTGTCCAGCACAGCATCAATAGAATCACCGCTAAACTTAAACTTCACCCTTCGCAATTCTCCTGAGTACATGAACTGTACCCGTTTGCGAAACTCTCCGTCGTTGAACTTGTCCTTATATGGCACTTTAAATTTGGCTCCAGAACTTTGAAACCTTTCGATCCTATCCACACGAAACACCGTAGGGAAATCATGGCGATCATCGGCCATAAAAGCAACCAGATAGAAATAGTATTCTGAAAACATAATGGCGACCGGCTTCAATTCATGCTCCCGCTCCACACCATCTTTGCGGACATAAGTAATCCGGATTACTTCGTTTTGAGTTATATACTGCGAAAGTTCCCATATTGTCCCGAGAAGCTTCTTGCCATGCCTCAATGGAACATAATAAAACTGTTCACTACGGATCATGTTCTCGACCTGCTTGCGGTCATTTAACGTTACCTGCGCTAATAATTTTGCGACAAGCGCATCCAACTCTTCCTTGCAAAACGCCCGGCTCTCTAGAAGGATTTTACATACAGCTAAAACCTCTTCGTTAGTAATCCACTCGCGCTCCATACGGACAAGGTAGTATCCTGAACGAAATCTATCATAAATAATGGATACCTCCCCTTCCGCAAAACGGGTGTCTGCCAAATATACTCTTAATTCGTCAATGTCACGTTGAATCGTTTTTTCTGTTACTCCGTATCGCTTGGCAAGCTCTGCCTTCTTGATGAGTTCGCCTCTATTGAGCAGTTCGTGCATATTCAATAGACGAAATCCTTTATTACCGTTAAAATCAAGGTTCAAGCAAATATCCCCTTCTTAAACAGTTTTTTCAACTATATCACAACCGGATGGACATATATTGGGATAGTAAGATTTCACTTAACTAATTTCGGATTCATCCTAGTTACAATTATCCATGACATATGATCTAATATTACACTTTTCGATATGTCGAATACTGTAGAATTTTGTAGAGAGTATTTTAAGGTTCAAAATATGTACTAGTTGAGAAGTCGCCCGGCGCTGTTTGTTCGATGAGCAACGGTGGTTCCTTGCCCTGTTACAACGTGTTACTGTTACGTAAAAATTAGTGTCGTTCTTAACGGTTCAGATTAACCTTTTGGACTGAAAAAACTCAATTATTCTAGTAGTGTGAAATAAATAAAAAGAATGCGCGGCCAATAATTCACCGCGCATTAGTACATATCCTGCATAGTTATGTTTCGTGTGCTGATGATCGTACTGTTGAAAACGGTCATCAAACAAGGACACAGCTTCCTTCTTGCCCCAGGACTTCCCTGCAAAGGCATAGAGATATTCATGCTCGGGGAGTTGATACTAGCAATGCTTTGTTTTAGTTACTATCCCCGAGTTCATTGCAAGTAACCAGCAGGTTTCATCTTTTTAGAATGGGATAAACGCCAAGCCGCTGCTCCAAATTTCAATCCATACATCCTACCAGGCCACACTTGGTTCGTTCCTGAATCAATCCGGTATTAAAACGTAAAAATCTCAACCGAATCCTCATACACCCGTATTTCCCTTACAACCTGCCGGATTAAATCCCGCTTCTCTTCAAACGATAGTTCGTCTTGCCCTTTTGACAGATAATACTGAACGGCTTCCATTAGGACGTTAATGTTATACTCATTGTTCTGTGTAGAATTCAACATATCCGATAACTCGGCTAGTTGGTTATTCAGAGCTTCCTCTTTCTGAGTTAACTCCTTCAATTCCTGCCGGATTTCCTCTTCCCCAATACCGTCTTCACTGGCTGCAAATAACTTGATTAATTTTTTTCGGGCGTTTTTAGTTTTTTCGATTTCCTTTTCAAGCCTAGCTATTTCTCCAGCTTCAAAAGGCTCTTTTGTTTTCTCCTGCTGCAACGCCGCGGCAATTTCGTCAGGATTATTTAACCAACCAGCGACTTGCTCCCATACTTGATCTTCGATCATCTGGGCTTTAATTCTTCTACCACAGCCTTTTTGTTTTGCACCGGCTGTATTTTTAATATCTGTATATTCAGGGACCTTTTTGCCCCAATTATTTGATAATCGTCCGGTCATTGTATTGCCGCAGTCTCCGCATCTAAGCAAGCCACTTAATAAATATGGATGCTTACTCTTCTGTGCCCATCTTCGACGTGATTCTGAAAGCAGTCTCTGGGCGTGTTCAAACTGGGCCTCTTCGATAATGGGAGGGCAAGGTATCAGGATCCAATCACTCTTTGGCCTCTCCCTCATTGGAACCTTTTCCTCATCTTTTCTATGCTTGTTGCCAAGCATTCCTTCGGTATTCCAACGATTCTGATAAAACTCGCCAATATAGGCTCGATTCATTATGATTTGTCTAACGACTTGACGATGCCATACTGGAGCTCCTCGTTTGGTAGGTACACCTTTGCTAGTTAAATATAGTGCGATACCATTTAAACCTTGAACCAATGTATTGGGCTGTGTAAATAAATCAAAAATTAATCTTACGATTGCAGCTTCGTCTTCATTGACAAGGAATTGCTCCGACTCTTTGTCATAACTATATCCGTAGACTTGAAAATCTCTCAACACTTTACCTTGTCGCGCTTTTTCTCGTCTGCCGCGGCTCATTCGTTCGTTAATCTTGGATTTTTCAAATTCGGCTATCGCCCCACGCATAGAATAGAACAGGTTTCCTTCCGGGGTTTTGGAATACTCTCCATTCACGAATACCAGTTCTATTCCTCTTCTATCGAACTCATCCGTTATGATTAATTGGTTCATTAATTTCCGCGATAAACGGTCGGGATCCAGACATATGATTTTGTTTATGATCCCTTCTCTAACATCTTCCCGTAATTTGGTTAAGGCTGGTCTATCTAGAAACTCTCCAGATATCCCATCGTCCACATATTCTTTAACTTTATTCGTCTCCGCTTTCATCCGACACTGACGAATCTGATCGTTCAGGCTGAATCCATGTTTTGCTTGTTCTTCTGTGCTCACCCTGGCGTAAATAGCGATCATGTTTCTCCCTCCTGAACTTCTCTAGGAGATAATCATAACAGGCCATGCGTATTTTGTCATTAGAGTCGCCCGCAATCAGTTTCACATGCACCCGGCATCGCCTCCTAATGGAGGATATGCTGATACGGCTTGGACACTTGATAATAAAAAACGACCATAGACATTTATTTGTCCATGGTCGCTATATCACTTCATAATCAGTATTCCAGTAAATCTAATGAACCGTATTGACATATAATTACTGAAAAAACTTATAAATTCAGGGTATTGAGCTGAGGTTCATCCTACACGAGCTTGAACAATTGCCTATCGATACGTCTTAGCTCCTAACTTTCTTAGTCCACATATCGTTCGAAATATTATAGTTGATGTTTCACTTTCATTGGAAGTTTACACTTAGATGTAGTAACTGAGTTAGGCTTCCAAATCAACCTCTTCCACACCAATCATTTCTTTAAAAAGATTATCGTAGGCCGATATTTTCAGCTTTTGGGCCTTATCTATCTGGAACGTGACGCTGATGCGGGAAAGATCGCGGCAACGACTCGACGGCCTAATTTTCATTCTATAATAGACCGATCCATTCGCCTTGGTCAACGGTTCATATTTGCCTCCCTTGCGGGCCATCGGAATGATTTCGATCTGATCCTGATGCGGTCTCATCGTAGCGATCCGCTTCTTCACCTCGATCGGATAAGTGTCACTCTCCTGAATAACAGTGACAGTTTCTTTATCGTGGTGATTGTAAATCCCGTACGCGGCATTTACGGAATCGTCAACCAGAATCTCCCCATCGTTATAACTGTATCTTGCATTGCCGCGACAAATCGCTGTCTGCAGGTATTGCTTCTCCATGCCGAGCTTGGCATTCGGAAGTAACTTTTCCAGGATATCATGTACATGCGGAATTAGGCTGCTTCCCCCCGACAATAGAACCGTCTCGATCCGTTCAAAGCCAGACTCACCATTTTTCTTCATCTCCTGGTTCATTTGCAGCAGCCCTTGTTCGATGTAATCCCACAGAGGTTGGCAGCGGCTTACAAACTCTCTGCGCGTTAGCTTGATACTACGAATGCCTACCCGATCGTGCTTTGGTAGCAGTGGCGGCATTGAAGTGCTGTACTCCTCTACCTCGGAGAGTGCAATCTTAATCCGCTCCGCAGTCTTTTTCAGCAGTGGGTATATTTCGTTCTGCTTTAAATTTTCTATCCGTTTCTCATCGTCAAAAATGGCTAAATCCAAAGCTTGGCATACTGGATTCCCCTGCTTCTTACCCTCTTCGATGATGAATTTAATAATGATCATGTCTATGTCATCGCCGCCAACGACAATTCCCTTTTTGACTAAGATCTTGCCACGACTATAATTATCGGTACTTCCGTTATTCCACTGTTTCAAAATGGAAGCCGCCGTTTCCACGCCATTCGCATTTTCGCTTTTATTCATAACAGCAAGGTCCAACGTGCCACCGCCAAAGTCAAATACTAGCATCGTTTCTTCTCTGATGAACCTGTCTTTATAATCCCAGAGAACGGCGATCGGCTCGTCTATGAACCATATGACATCTGATGAAATGCCTAGTCGCTTGCAGGCTCTTTCCATCAAGCTTTTTAAATCCTCGTTATAATGAGTAGGAACACTCATAACGAGTCTTGAAATATCGCTGGCATTAAGTTGCGCACGCCTTAATAGGTCAGTCAAAAACAAACCAACCAGTTCATCGGAGGAGTACGTCTTTTCGTTTATGGTCCTGGAATAATGGATGTCCTTCATGAGGTGCCGTTTCAACGAAATGATTCCTCGCAATGAATCGTTGTAAGCGCTCGTTTCTTCTGCTTCAACTGAACCATCTGGATTAAAGTATAGCACTGTGCGAAGCAGTTGACGCCCAGGAGAGTATCCCCCTTCAAGCTCGATAACCCTCACTTCTCCCGTTTCATTATCGATAACGGCGATCGAGCTGTTTGTCGTTCCGAAATCAATACCCACGTAATACATCCAGTTTATCCCCTTCTGTCTTAGATTTTTGCAAGTTCCGCCAAAAATTCGTCAAGCTCTTCATCACTTCTTTCTTTATAAACGTAAAGCTTTGCTCTGCACAGCACAGAACCGTCCCGCATGCTTCGAATCCCAAGCTCCGACAGACGAAATTCAACGTTGTGACCATCAAGGTCCGGAATTGTATTCTCTAGTTCAAACATTCGAGGATTCCGATGAACCTGCTCTCGTAGATGCTTCCCATCCCAACGATCGGGGAACCATTCCCAGCCCTCTCCTTTCTTACAGAAAAAAGCTTCAAGTTCCTGCGAGATTTCGGGCAACATTCTAGTGGCGTCCTCCAGACGGAGCAAATATTGTCCGCTAAGCCGCTGAAGAGCGGCTACCTGTTCATTCGTAAAACCGAGCTCGTACTTCCTTTTTCGTTGGAAATATCTTTTGATAGAAGCAAACATCTTTGTGTCCCCCCTGTCGGAATTTTATAGATTGAATAAGCCGTTAAATATATCGTCCAGCTTTTCTTCGTTTTCAATCTCCCCGCGTACGACAGAGCGAACCAAGACACGACTGTTCTTCATCAGCAAGCCTGGTTCCACGAGCTCGTAACGAAAAGTAATACCGGACATTTCACTTAAAGCAGTCTCCAGCTCAAAACGTTCTGGGTGCTGACGAACCATACTTTGCAGCTGCTCCGAAGACAGGGCTCTCCCATCGTGATCGGTTCCGATTATGCTGCAACCGAATGCTCTCAACACTTCCTGAACAGGCCATATCTGATCTCCCCTACAAGCGTAAAGATCCATCAACAACTCCTCCAGCCCGGCGTCAGACAAGTAATGAGCTCCAATAGCCTCTAAGCCCTGTAAAGGAAGCTTGTCCCAAGATTGTTTCAGGTGGTGGAGCATATCGTTCTGAACCTGCGGCTCGAACACCCAGTCCTTGATGTAAGCTGCGTCTCCCCCGTGGCATCCGTACAAAGCGAGCCACCGTATATCTTCTCGAAAGGCGGGTACGTACTCGAATGCATATTGCCAGTACCGGCAATATATTACGTTCAAGCTGCTTCGGTCCCTCTTGTACCAGTGAACCTCCAAAAAACTTGTCAATATTCGCTGCAGCAGTTCCTCATTGTTATTTACGAATTCTATAGGGCCCAGCATCCCTCTCAGGTTGCGAGGTTCGATGACAAACAGCCATTCCAGTTCTCCCTGCTCTATCAAGCCGCTTCGAATAAAGGAAGGGGATTTCCCTACCGTCTCCCCTATTCGCCCCGCTAATCTATTGAGGATAAGCTCCACTTGCCGGTCGCCGGAAATCGCCTTTTGAACAAGCCGATAGGCCGTTTTACGATGCGAGGTAAAAGCGTCCTCCCATGGAAATTCATCCTTCACAAGCAAACTAGTGAATGCTGCGGCAAACATCTCGCCCAAGATCGCATCGGATGCCAAATATTCCAGCAATCCTGTATCTGTATGAAAATACCTGACGAAGCCCTCTACATCGTCGATCTCCTGCAGTGTAAGCCGCTTCTCCAGTATCTCCACGAAACGATCGTAATGCGCCATCAATCCTAACATGCTCAACACTTTCATGCTTACTCCGAGCGCTCTTTCACTTCGGGGCGATTTAGTATCGAGTGCATCGTCTTGCGGATTCCTCCACCGAATATAAAGCTCAATCGCCTCCAATACCTTCTCAATAGAATTGTCATATACAGTCAGGAACGGTATAGCAAACGTTAGCTTCGCAAGCTTAGAATAGTCAATGCCAACTAGACTTGATTGTACATGGTAATGATATTTTAAGCTTTTCACCACCAAATCCGCCTGGGACTTCAACCACTTTGCTAAGTCGTCCTCACCATCCGGCAGCGACCAATCTGGTTGTCTCAACACTTCGAGCTCGATTAACTTGCTTGGCCGCTCTGGTTCAACTCTTTCACTGGGACCATATCGGCGGTTGCTCCTCCACTCTTCAAATCCCAACAGGAATTTATCCAGATTTTTCCGTGCTTGTTGAACCTTTTTATTCTCCGATTGGGAAATTTTATTTGCAATGTATGTCTCTATCCCAGTCTTGATCTCAGCATATGGGAATTCAGCCTCAGCTTGCTGTGCCCCCCATAACCATGCCTGCCATGTCTTCAGTCGATCAATAAACAGGTTCCAATCGTCCGGATATCGGCTGTGGACCCGAGTGAGTGAGCGATGAAAATTGGCTAACGTATGCTCAGACTTAGAATTGGACACCGACTCATAAAACACAATATGCGGAATGAGGTGATGAAACAGCGCCTCCTCCCATGGTGCCTTCTTCCACTTTTTTATTTCTATCGACATTTCGCCACCATCGAAAATCTGCCGTTTCTCAAGCTCAGTCGGAGCTGATACGAGCCACTCCAGACAATCAAATGAAGCTTCTTTGATAAGAAGTTTGATCGTGTCTCCAGAACTGCGCCCACCTGCCCCATCAGCTTGCACTATCTTTTTCAGAGCCTCTATTGTTAATCGCTCCGTCACTGACTCCCGCCTTCTTTCTTATCAAACCTTCTGCGCACTCGCTCGACTAGCTGTAGCACCACATCCCGAATACCAACATAGAGGCTGGTCTCGGCGACAAACCCGCGCTTACGGTCCCCTCTGAAGGAGAGCCAGTTATAGCTGCCGACGATGGCGAATTTATCGTCACAAATTAGTATTTTCTCGTGGGTATCTCCCAGCCGGACCGCATGGAATCGATTGGAGGCCAGTTTTTCTTTGAGCTGCTTAACAGCTTTCTCCGTTCGCTTGCCCTTATATTCCTCATCATGCGGGTAGCCATATCCGATCCAGAGATGGCCGCCCCTTCTCAGAAACGATTTCATCACTGGGAATAATTCATCGATTACCTCGTTGGAAACCCATGGACTGACGATGTACACGGTATGCTCCGCATTCTCCAGTGCTTCCTGCATCTTAGCAAAATGCTCAGTCGTAGTAAGAGGGTATACAGCCCCGTTAACTTCAGGTCGATCTTCCAGCTTCGGTACATCGAAAGCTGTCCACAGCTCCTTCAGCGCCTTTTCCTCCTCATATGGTCCGGTTGTCCCAGACTGATGCGGCAGTGGCAATTCATCGCGAATAGAAGCTGGAAGCTCCGTCATCTCCCAGATCTCTACACCGCTTTCAGCCATCTGGGCCAAGGGCCCGGAATATTCTGGGGCATAATGATGCCGGTCAAACACTTGGAAAATAAATTTCCCTTCCTCCGTTCGATACACCAACAGTCGCAACCTTTGATATTCGGTATACACATTGCCTGGAATGCCGACGATATCATCGAGCTCGGTCTTCTCGTTTTGCTGGTAACGATTTTTATAGTCTTTATACAGTTCCTTAAGTTCTGAGAAATGCTGCGATACCTCATACAAAGTCGGAGCAGGCACATATGGTCTTAGAGTATTTCCTGAATCCGCTCGCAGCGCATAAGATCCGATGGAGTGTAGATGATGCCATTTGCCTGAAATCGCATCCAGTTTTACTGTAAAAATCTCTTCCCTGGTCGTAACGATTCGGTCCAGCTCCAGCGCTTCCAGACCTTTCGGGTTTATTTTGTAAATGCGGCCGGTCAAGGTTGGAACTTCGATGATATAAGAAAGTGCGGATAATTCGCCCAGGCATTTGCGCAGTTCCCCCAGCGGCACACCGAAAAAGTCTGCCAGATCAGTCTCCTCATGAAACTCCTCTTTAATCAACCGCAGCACAAATTGCGCTAGCAGGCTCATACCTCTCTTGCCCCGCACGCGTATAGCCAGCTCCATCCGGTAAACGGGAAAATCTTTCTCATAGAAGGCAACCAAACGCGCCCCGGGGATCGCAAACTCTTGCTGCTGCGCGAGATCCAGCAATTTCATGGCTGCAACTCCTTCCAGGAACGAATCGCTGCATCGCGATCGGTTGCTATGTAGTCGTAAATCCCTCGGACGATGTGCTGAGGGGTTAATCCTCTTGCCATCTCCGTACTTCCGATCATAACGAGCAGCTCCCTCGCGCGGGAGAGGGCAACGTTCATTCTTCGCTCATCCCTTAGAAAGCCAAGATTGCGTTCACTGTTATTCCTCACCATACTGTATAGTACGAGGTCAGCTTCTCGTCCTTGGAATGCATCCACAGTGTCAACCTCTACCTCTAGATGCTCCAGCTTTAATACATCAATCGCTTCGCGCAGTTTATTTCGCTGCGGCATATATCCCGTAATAACGGCCACTGATTTTCGCGTTCCCGTATCTCCCAGACACTTATCTAAATTCAGCAATGCGTTTTGAACAGCATTGACCTCAGCTAGATTGAAATAGGATGTGCCCAGCTGCTTTTCCGCAGCCTGCTGATGATCATCCGTACGAATCCAGGTTATCGGCTTCCAGTCGTGAATTCCCGACGCCCTTTCTTCTTCGGTACAACCCGGCATCAATGGCGTATCCGAGTAGAATAGCGCGGATACCATTCGTGCAATCGCGGGATGCATCCGGTATTGCGTCTGAAGGGTAGCTCGACTGTCCGTATGGATTCGCTTGAACAAATCTTCGAACAAGCTGACTTTCAGCGAGTTAATTTTCAACTTATCCTCTCCGGCTTCATCCAAGAACCGGTCAATAACCGGCGGAAGCTGCTTGTGGTCGCCTACAAAGACGACCTTCTTGCCGTTGATACTTGGGAGAAGCGATTCCGGCGGCGTTGCTCTCCCTGCTTCATCGATAATGACCCAATCGAACGACAAATCCCATTGGTACAAAGGATAGCTTCCCATACAAGTAGCACCGATCAAGGTCGGAGATTGAGCCAGAAACAACGGCTTCATCTCATCCTCTTTGCCGAACATCGTCTTCCAATCGTTATAAATGTCCAATACACGGTTATAGCGGGCCGGATCCTGGATTCGATCCATAATGGACCATATTTTACCGTCCACATTATCCTCCAGATGCTCGACCCAACGCTGAAGAGCCGGATCGATCGTCCACTGTTGTACACTCTCTCCGATCTTTTCATTCCCAATCCGCACAGCAATAGGCGCTTGGCGGAATTCATGCGCATGCTGTTCGACAATCTTCATAAATTTAGAGAAGGCATGATCGATGGCCACATTGGACTGCGATGCCAGCAAAATGCGGGCCTTCGGCTCACGGCGATAAATTTGCAACATGAGTTCCGTAATCCATGTCGTTTTGCCCGTGCCGGGCGGTCCTTGCAGTAAAAAGATCGATTCGGCACCCAGAGCGGCCTGAAGCGCGAGTTTCTGATCTTGGTTTACATTTTGATACGTGCTTATAGTAGAAGCCGGATATGTATTCGCATGTGCGGGCTCTACTAAATGCTCTAGAAGCAATCGGTTGATTTTGCGCCCCATCCTGAATTGCTGCAGCACTTGACGCTGCCGATTCAGCTGAATTTTTTCCCGCTGCGTGTTTTCGCATAAGTCGCCAAGCTCGGGAAGCTCTTCAGAGCCGTAATCTCTTACGGTTTCCAAATAAACCTTATTGCCTTCCTGTCGGATGTAACGGCCTGCCGGGTGCTGAGCTTTGTCGGTGACGAACATCATTTCCGTTCCTGCCGCGAAAGATAGTTGCCGTTCGACCAGAAGCTGAACCTCCAGCACTGAACCATCTTCAATCAGCCTCCATTCACGGTATGCGTACCGCTTATCATCCGCATTCAGCCGCTCTAGCTGCAGGCGTAAAACATCCTCCCATTGGTCAAACACTTCTCTTGTCTGCCGGTTCTGAGCCCGTTTCGAATTCGACATAATCGACTCGCTCTTAATATACTCCAGCAGAGAAATTCCTGATGTTTTTGAATCGGATCGTCTATCAAAGGTCCATCCACCGCGAAACCTCTTAGCGCGTTCCTTAGCCCTCTCTCTCTCGAAAGGTGATTTTTCACCGCAGTCTTGAATGATCAAATCCGGCCCGCCTTGTTTGCCCGCATTCACTTGAAAGATCCACTCATAAGTCGATCCAATAACATAAAGAAGCATCCTTCGGTTCTGTGAATCGAATCGACTGTACAAGTAAGATTCAGGCGCTGCATCGGTCCCAAACCGCTGCTCCCACTCCTCGCGAGACAGATCAGAGCGCTGCAACAGACCGGCCGATTCATCCGCGTGCCAGCCTACTGTCCAGACGACCTCGTCCATCTTCTGGGATAAATAGCGGTTGGCCATCTCGAGAATGACGGAAAGTGGTGTTTCCTTTACGGAATCCCACAAAGCCGATAAGATGGTGAACAACCCGGAATCGCACTCCGATTCATAAGCATGCAGTGCCTGGTCCGAATCAGGTATCGACTTTCCCGGAAACACCAGTGTAAAGAGAAAACAGCCTGACGCATAACGATCGTCTGACGCACTTCGATACGATTTTTTCATAGAAGTCCTCGTGGTGTAGTCAGCGCAGCAGCTCCAATCTTCTTCCAACGAGAAAAATTGCTTCATTCGCCATTGCTGTATACCAGGGAAAATATAATTGGCCGTTCCGCCTTTTTCCGCCAACTCGATCCATACATCCTCAGGACAGAGCCGCCCATGATAAGATAAAATGCCGTGGATTTGTGCTATATGCTCAACGAGATCCATCCAGATGCGAATCCTCTTGGATAAATCTAATCTCAAGATGTCAGGATAGGCCTGATCCCATCGTCGAAATTGTGATGGCTTCTCCACTGCTACAAAATAAGAGGAGACTCCCTCATCAATCCTATGCTGCCCGTAAGAGAGAAGTGAAAGAGCACCTACTTGTTCAAGGCGCTTCAGCATATCCATCTGGATATAGAAATCATTCCAAGCTACATCTTCATTCAATGAAGCATCCAGTCGGTATTGATACACTAAAGCTGATTTGCCAGAAGGATTGTGCAATACCTCGCTAAAAGTAAAGCGTGGGTTGAGCTCAAGTAAAGCAGTTACATTGCATTGGTCAAGCCAACCATTGTTTACCATGTAAATCCTCCAGTTTACTTTCATTTTTTGTATTTAAGACAAAACGGTTACCCTTGGGTAACCGTCATCCCATCTAATACAGTCGATTCTAATGATATAATAAACCATTAGTCTATTCGACAAAAAAAATAATAATTCCTTCTGGATCGGAATAATATGTCTTTACGTCCTCTGTTACAAAGTCTCGTATGGTTATGAACTTTCTGATATCAGTGGCTATAAGGTACTGGATCAGTCCAAACAAACACGCTTTATCGTAACCAGGATGTACAGGGTATCAAAATTGTGCCTTTCATTTTTCGCCCTCCTCTTCACTACTAATTCCCCAGCAATTCTCGAACTCCCATGCAGAATTGCTCTTCTGATGGGGTCAGCCCGTTATCCGAATCCTCTTCGCCTAATTCACCATTAACCCCATAAAAATAAAGATTGCTTTTCAGTTGAGATGAGAACCACGGATTCCCTTGTTGATATCGCCGAATTTCAGCATCTTTTTCATCCGGATAAACCAGAAAACCCGGAGCCGAATACCCCTGATCGGAGAAAGCATCCATGTACGCATGAATCTGGTACAAATCATTCCGTTCCAAACCCGTTGGTTTTGATAAACTTACAAAAGTGTGCTTATATTTTGCATCGACTACCGCTAGCACTTGTTTCGAAGATGGCCTCCGTATAATAAAATCCGGCTTTAGAGCAGCTAGCTTCTTGCCGTTTCCGTTTACAAATAAGTGGCCAACGGCTTCTCTAACTCGTCCAGTATGAATCACTTCTACCCCTGCTAGAGCATTTCTTAGAAGATGATAAACATAAAGCTCCCAAATTTCGGCCATATCCAGAAGGGTTCCTGTTACTTCTTGGGCACCGTTCGAAGAGACCCCGAATGATTTTTGTTGCAAAATCCTCAAAGTCAAATCAACAACTGGGCGATAGGATTCCAGGATGGGGGTATATTTAATTTTGGGAATTTTATAAATGGTCTTATAGTTTCTACATCCTTCGGATTGGAGTAAAAGGCCAATGATTTCCCTTCCTCTGTCGGACAACCAGTTATGTGCATTTCGATGCCCCAGTTCCTTTTTAATTCTTCGATAACCGTTGCTGAGTATGTACGCAATGTCAGGATGAACAACCTTGGACCTGGATAGACTTGCAAGTCGATTCGTTCCCTTGCCTATCTCTAGAGCCGTTTCCATAACTTTCATACGACCGCGTAGAGATGGAGCCTTCAGTGTTTCTTCCATTCGAGTATACGGTAACCCATGCTTGGCTCCACGGATAAGCTGCTCACCCCAAATTCGGGCTATTAGCTCCCACAGCCACATATTCGCATTACGATAGGAGCCCTTACTCTGAATCATTCGCACTCCCCATATAGTGCTAATCCAGCGGTGAAAAGAGCTTTCATAACGTGGTGTTATACGCAGGGTTCTCCCCATATATTGGATCTCTCCAACATACCTTCCGGCATACCAGCGTCCGTGGCGAAATTCAATTACCGGCTCATCATCCGATTTGTCAGTGAGACGAATTGTGAACAGTTCTTTATCGAGATAAAGGCACAAATTCTGCAACCATATCTTCTCATCATCATTTATTAATCCGATCTCAGATAAGTCATTTGCAATGATTTCTGTTCTTCCTTGTGCGGACTTCATACCTTCCCCCACAGGAAAGTGCTTTTCGCTTGTTCCATAAATTGCTTTCCATTGTATAAATCGGCCCCGGATAAATACTGCTCCAATAACGGAGCCAACGAATAATTCCACAAAGCAGTTACAGGCCCACGAGCTTGCTTATTCCGGTTCCATAGTACTTGCTGAACGCCCGGTTGTGAATAAATATACTTCTGGGCAAATGAAACCACGTCACTGAAATAGGTATGACCAATGACATAAAGCGGTCCCATATGTTCATGCCCAGCTATTAAATGATTCAACTGGACGCAACGGTCCGCTAGAAGTTCAAATTCATCCTCCACACGGTTCCATTTACGAGGTTTTCCATACTTCTGTGGCCAACGTTCCCATTTTCCCTTCAGTAGAGTGACTAGATCATTACGATCGAATCCTCGGAAAAACCAGAGAAATCTACGGCGAAGCGCAAAATCGACTTGTTCCAGCGATTGGTCAATCAAATTCATAGTTCCAATAATATATAGATTCTCAGGTACAGTTAGCGCATATGGTTGGCCATCTTGACCGGCAAGCAGCACAGCACTTTCACGATCCTCCATTAAGGAAAAGCACTCTCCCAACACCTTGCTGAGATCCGCACGGTTCATTTCATCGAGAATGAGGACATAAGGCAAGCCTTTACCGATTCCGGCTTCCGCTGCTTCAATTTCCTCTAAGACCTGTAGTAACACGCCTTTTTTATAAACGGTCCGATTCTGTTCAAGCTGCATCCCCCGTATAAAATCTTCGTATCCATAGCCCGGATGGAATTGTACACGGCGAATCCTCCGCTCTACTAGCTTGTTCACATCCTCTTGCTTTTTAAAGAATTCCCCCGCTCCCCACAGGCGTAAAGTCTCTTGGCGAATAAACTGTCCGGCTAATTGCTTTGCTTCATGAGTTTTCCCGGTTCCCGGAGGTCCATACAAAACAATCTGCTTCTTGATTTGCAGCCCTTGAATGGGTAGAACCTCCGAATCATGGTCACTATAATCCCAACATTCAACGAGTGGACTTCGATAGAAATCAAGATCCTTTTCTCCAAGAATGTCTTCGAGCTTTGTTCTAATAGCCAGGATGCGATCATCAATATCTTCAGGCACGGAGTCTTCATCCAGAATTTCCAGGAAGGCCTCAACAATCTGTTGCTTATGACCCTGACTCGCCATTCTTTCATATTGATCAGGGTATAGGAGGTGCAAAATAATATGTCGGGATAGCGGGTTCGTGTCCTCCTTTATAGTATCGAGCATATTTCGTACCTTGATATGGTCGGATAAAAACATAATCCGGTCATTTTCAGGTTTCTGCAGAACCGCATCTGCGAACATAGCTATATAACGTATTTCATAATAACGTCTTGTATTGTAGGCGATACCCGGTCCGCCTATGCCAGGCTCCAATGCTGTCAGCGCCTCATTCTGATCGTCCAATGTAAGTCCGGCAAATGATGCAATCGTATTCAGAAGTTCTTTTTTTCTTCGAAATGTAATCGTGGAGGGAAACAGCAAGTAGAGATAGACGAGTTCGCATGCAAGCTGAACAACCTCTTGCTTCTGACCCTTCAGTTGCCCTTGCAGTTTGTTCTCAAAGATCTCTGATGATTCATCTACATTCTCTATAAAGCAAGCTTTAAATGCATTCAAATTCGCTGTGGTCCAAATTTGCTCAGACGGCCAAAGCAATGATGTGCCATCAATGAGACTCTTCCCTTTCCATTGATCTGCATACCGATAAACGGCGGTGGTATCCCATTCTTTAAATTGTGCCATGAATTTCATCCTCACTATTGTTGATTTTTAAATAAATGCCATACATCGCGATAATATATCTCTTCCAAATCATTTATAATCTGTGGCCGGTGGGTTGGAATCTGAGGGCACGGATGATAGTAGTACTATCCTGACTTTTGTTTGGGGTGCTCCTTTCCAAAGCAAGGGACGCCCGAGGTCTGAATTAATGAGACCCATTTGTCTTTAATTTGGACAAAAGGATGCCAATGTCTTTTGTGCTTTTTCACTCCCCAACCTAGGAGAACCCATGGATGTTGTTTCAGCTCGACCAATTCAATCAATGACTCATCGAATTGAAATTCCTCTCTTGCAACAAGTTCCACGTATTGCTCTATTGCATCTTGATCGTCTGTATTTTGCAGCCAGAACAAATTATATATCTGAAACTGCCCCTCTAGGGATTGTCCAAAAATTCGTTCCAATAACGTGGCCAATTGAATCATGGTTGGATCAGGAATAACTTGGCCATGTGCCTTTCCATCTGCTAATAAACGAGAGTATACTTCAGGAGCGACTTTTTCCAACGTGGCTGACCCCGGGTTAAGTAGTACACAACATCCTAAAGATTTCGTTGAGTCTCCCCACTGAAGATGGGCGGATGTACGATATATATGTTCACCTCTTTTGAGAAACTGGCCATAAGCCCGGAATTTATCCATATTCCTCACTCCTTGGGGTTAATGTGCCGCGACTAAGATGGCTTTAAGCTCCCTTTATCCGAAAGATTTTCGTAAATGGTTGATTACCAACAAAGCCCCAACCTTATGCAGCGGCTCATTCTGTTTTTCACAATGAAATAACTGAATGCACGATGGACAGCCGTCTGAACAACCACAGCTGCTAATGATCTGTTGGGCTTTATCCAAGAGAACCCCGAACTTTTCCGCAACAACCTCGACGATACCCGAACCGCCTCCTGCTTGGCTGTCGTAGAAGAACATCCCGGGCATTCCAAACAAGGCCGAGCCAGAATAAAAAGAGGTGTGCTGAAAATCAGCCATACTACACCTTACAACAGCCGGTATCGCAGATGCTATGGCATGTTCAACGGCATGAAGGCTTCCCTCAACCAGGGTCTCCAAGTCAATGGATTCGCGATTCTGCACATCCTTGAGCAGACCTCTAAGTTCATTCCTTCCTTGGTGGTCCCACATCAGCCAAAATGCCTCTGTTTGGAAACTGACAGGGTATGTGTTTGTTAATTGTACGGTTTCGAGAGGCATTGCGCCGTGATTATAGATTTTTTTGTAGCCAAATGTGCTTCGTTTTACGATGATGCTTCCAAGATTGGATTTGATCGCCGCGTCACTTATCAGAGGATTGGTAACATCATGGATTTCAATGCTATCACGAACAATTCCGCGAGTATGATAATCCGTTCTTACTGGCTCTACAACCACTTTGCGTTGCTTGTTATTGACCCACTTGACCTTATAGAAGGTACGATTGTCAGGTCCCAGAAATACGGCGTCTACATGATAATCTCGAATCAAGGAACGTCCGTCCACACTTTGAAATAGGATGTCCTCATTCCACCCGTTCTTGGTTACAACCGTATAGGTATCGCCCATAGTGAACAAAGTTTGATACCGGGGTGTTTCTCCTTGATAGTGTAGTTTCCCTTCAATCTGCTGCCACTGGTCGCTTGCTTCCGCAACCACCTTGCGAAGCGCCGAAGAGCGAACATAATTCATAGCATTCGTCAACGTCCCTCCCAGTTCGTGAGCCGCGTATGCGAGATGCTCCTTTAATAGCTTGGGATTCGTTGTATTGATCGCCGCAGATTCAGGCGAAAGCGTAAAGAATTCTTCAGGGTTGCGGGCAAAGTATTGCTGCAATGGCTCTTCCTGAAGCATCATAATCACCACACCGTCTCTGCTGCGTCCCACTCGTCCAGCCTGCTGCCAAAAGGAAGCCTGGGAGCCAGGGTATCCGAGTAAGATACATACATCCAGACACTTCACATCAATTCCGACCTCTAGGGCGCTAGTAGTGACCACTCCAAGGATCTCGCCTTGCTCAAGTTTTTGTATGGTTCGTTCTTTAACTTCTTGCGTGAGGTATGCATGGTACGGCAGAAAAAACTCATGTGGTTCGTCTGCCGAAAGCCCGCCATGATCATGAAGGTGGCTGCGCAGTATCATGTTTATTTCACGACTTAAAAGCTGGGCTTGCTGGCGGTTGCTTGTGAAAATGATACTTCTCGGCCATCTTCCATCCTTGTAGATCGTGCGCAGAATCTCATAGAGATCGGAAACAACGGCCCTTTTCTTTTGCTCAACGTCTGATAAGCCCGGATTCCACATCAAAATCGCTTTCTTCTTTACTGGCGCTTGTACTCCCGATATTTCATGAAATCCTTTCATTCCACGCATTCCTGTTAATTCTTCAGCTAGATACTTTGGATTAGCAATTGTAGCCGAGCAGGCAATAAACTGGACGTTTTTATTTCCCAACCTGTCACATAACATTCTTAATCTGCGAAGGACCAAAGAAACCTTTGAACCTAACAAGCCTGAGTATTGATGCAGCTCATCAATGACGACAAACCGAAGATTTTGCAGAAAGCGCAACAGTTGGGGGCCTTTTCCCTTAGGCGAACCTGCACCTTGAAGAATTAAATGCAGATAGTGTACGTTGGTCAGCCAATAGCGCCCCTCAGAGAACACGAAGCTAGATGCCTGATCTTTTCTCATATGCTCTGGAACGTTACGTTGCCCGTGGAGAACCCCAACGGATAATTGCTGTCCATTAACAGAGAATCGAGAAAATCCATTAAGCGAGATTTGATTCCCCTGCTCTTCTACATCATCAGCCCATTTTTTCAAGTGAGCGTACTGGTCCTCGACTAATGCCTTGAACGGGGCCAAATAAAGCGCACAGGCATTCGGATCAGCAACCAATTTTTCGATGATGGGAACATTGTACGCCAATGATTTTCCAGATGCGGTTTTCGTGCAGAGAACGACATTTCTGCCTTCACGGATGTTCTGTATAGCTTCCCCTTGATGCTCATACAGTTTATTAATCCCCAGAGAATGAAGCTTCCGCTGCAGCCAACTGGGCATAAGGATTTGGTCAGCATAAGCGCCTTGGTTGGCGTCAATTTGATGCACGTGGACGTCACTTCGAATACGAGTTCCGAGTTCGAGCAAATTCTGGACGAGTTTTTCACTATCGAATACATGTTGAACAGGAAGTCTTCGGTCTGTGAGCAATTCCATTTCTTCCGGTGTCAGCATGTCGTCCAAGATTGAATGTCTATCATGTGAACAATAAACGCCGGATGGTTTGTTTATATAGGACTCCGTATCGGGTTCAAGGGAGCGCCATTCTGAAACTCGAATCCCGTTTGCCCGTTGATGGATCTTACGGTAATAGCCCTTTGGATCCGCCTTATAGCTGATTTGAATGAAGTCCCCGTAAGGTCTTTGGCCTCCGCAAGCGGAACAGATTACAGGCATTCTTAATCGTTCCCTTCTATCAAAATCTTCAGCAGCATTTTGGCTCCAGGTTTGAACAATTCAATATTCCCTTTACCTGGGAGCTGCACGCAGCTAGGACATCCTTCGGCACAAGGGCAGCTCTCAATAAGTTCAAGAGCCTTTCGAAGCACTTGCGGAAGTTTCTCATAGATCGCTTCGATGGTCCCGAGACCGGACCCGTTCTCGCCATAGAAGCCGATAACAGGTCTATTGGCAAAAGCCGTCATCCCGCTCGCCGAAAACCCTGTAAAATCATTAGCGTCGCAGATAATGAGGTCAGGAATAACCGAAGTCATAGCGTGACCTGCAGCGTGAAGGGAAGCTTCAGCCAATAAGTCGATGGATCTGCCCTCATCCGCTAACTCCTGAATGCCATTTTTCAATTGGCTCCATTGAGAATCCGTTAGTGTAACCCACATTCCTTCCGGAGTGAATCGGGTGACGGACGGATGATCCAATTGAACCTGCTCAGACTCATGCTTCTGTCCGAAGTAAACTTTTTTATAACCGAAGACACTCCGCTTAATCTCCAGTTCACCATAAGCCATATCGATTCCTTCGATGTGTTGCTTCTGATAAGTCTGCATAATATCGATGATATCGCGATAAGTAGATTGAGTGTAATAGGTTAGTTCCTGAATAGGCAATACAATAATTTCACCTTTTCTGCGATTGATAGAGTCTACTCGATAGCCTTTCTCTCCAGGAGTCCAATAGATCGCGCCTTCATAAAAATCACGAAGAGCACTCCACTCATCCAAACTGTCTACTATCGTTTGATTTTGTCCCCGAATGGTTACGCTGTAATTTTTACCAGACATTGATCGAAGACTAAACTTGTCATCAACGGTCGCCTCATCGTTAGCTGTTGCAGCTACTTGCAGTACAGTCTCAATATAATCTTCGAGTAATCCAGGAAACATGTCCTGCAAGTCTTCCTTCGTGACTTCTCTCCCGAGCTCTTCTCTTAGTAACGGGATGTGCATGGCTAACAACTTGTAATTTGTTGGATTAATCCTAACTACCTCGGGAGCTTTATGGATAAATTCAAGCGGGTTACGCATGTAATACTGCTGAAGCGGTTCATCCTGCCAGATCAGTATGGCAACACCCTCGCCTTTGCGGCCAACACGTCCGATCTGTTGGGAGAAAGCCGCTTTCGATCCGGGATAACCAACAAGAACGGCAAGACTCAAATCACCGATATCAATCCCGACTTCAAGGGCATTGGTAGTAATAATGACATGAATGTCGTGGGACTTGAGTCTCTCAATAATCCGTTTCCGAGTATCATTCGGCAGTATTCCGGTATAAAATGCCGCGAGTTTTTCTCCTTCCACTTTCTCTTTTGGTAGTCGGAGAGGCTGGCGCAAGACGTCTTTGATATAACGGGTAAATACCATAGTCTGACTGCGAGAAGGTTGAAAAATGATGCTCTTAATCACTTTCTGATCAACAGTCATGATCTGTTTCGCCATCGTAATGGCATCGGTAGAAGGCGCGCGGCGGACTTGTTCATCGGCTGACATACCGGGATTCCAGAGGACGATCCCCTTTTTCTGATGGGCGGAACCATCTGTATTGATGAGGGTGAATCCGCTAAGACCTGTAAGATCCTCTGCTAATCTAATAGGATTTTCAATCGTTGCTGAGCTCGTAATAATCTGGATGTTGTGAGTATTACCAAGTTCTCGACAAACCTTAAGCAGGCGTCTGAGTACCAATGCGACATGACTTCCGAATGTACCTCGGTACATATGCATCTCATCAAGCACGATAAATTTGAGGTTCCGCAGATAATTTCGAATGTGGTGCGCGGTCGCATACTTCACCTTCTGAACTTGCCCGAGAATGGAGTAATGAATCATATCCGGATTCGTCATCCATACCTGTGCTTTTTCCATGATTCGCTGCCGCGGCCCATTCTCGGTATCCCCATCCAGCCGGCCAATATGAATCAGACGATCTCCCAAATGCAACTGGGTCTCAAACCACTCATCCAGGGAAGAAGGATTCTCCGCCTGTTGTAAGCCAAAACGCCTAATTTGATCTAACTGATCATTTGCTAACGCTTTTGTTGGAAATATGTATAACGCACGTTCTTCGGGATGGTTATATAAACGACTAAGAATCGGCAGGTTATAGGACAACGTCTTTCCGGATGACGTTGAAGTGACCAAGACAACATTAGAACCAGAATGGACTGCATCGGCCGTTTCTGCTTGGTGTGAATATAACTGCTTAATTCCCATTCGATATAAGGCGTCCTTAATGGGCTCCGGTGTAGATTCAGGAATATTTGCAAAAGTTGCCTCTTTGGCAGGAAGTGTATGTACATAAATCTCAGCGGCCTCTTCCTCGCCCAACTTCTTCAGCTTATCCAGTACATCTTCTGATGAAAATTCATGACTTACGACGCCAGGAATTCGGTTATCCTCACATAGTACAAATTCTTCTTTCTCTAGAGGAACGATAGCAAAACAAGACGGACAGTAAATTCCTTCTGCGAATCCTCGGAGGTTTTCAATTACGGGAGTCCAGTCTGAGCATTTAATCCCGGTTGGCGAATATTCAAGTAATCGTTGCTCCCCAACTTGGCTGATTTTATTGGAAATTTGAATTGCCTTTAGCATATTGGTGCATTCCGAGCATTTCAGAAATGCCATTACCTAATCCCTCCATCGCTAATGTCTGTTGATCCTATTTAAACATAATGATTAGACAATAGGTTGTCATCGAATATACGTTCCTGTGGAATAAAATCCCTTTATTGATAATTCGACAATATAGGCAATAAGTCCTGTGGAAATACAAAAAAACCCAAACAAAGCAACCCGCTTTGTTTGGGTAAGTTTCATTGTATATATTTTTAAAAAAACTAAAGTGATTATGATACCTGCGCTTGAGGAATCTCATTCGCTTCCTCAATACCCATCATCATTTTGTAATGTGCATGATGGTTTGTAACCTTGAATATCTTCTCGAATATATTAAGGTACCTTGCATTTGTATCTAGCGGATGTTCAATATATATATCATCGCTTGCAAAATGGGACCCATCATTTGCCCAGGATAAAAGCGATTTACATAATACCTTTTCTTCTTCTTCGAATTTTTTCAGAATATCAGCTTCACTAATATTACCAAATACTTTAAAATAGTTTTCTATAATTCTACGAATCAAGTTTTGAACCGTTGTTGTGGAACTGCTCTGTGCTGCGGATCTAAGTTCTTGCCACATTAATTCATATGAAGTTTTTATTGGATTTGTATCATAGGGCTGAGCATCTGTAACATTATTAACTTTTCTAATAATCCAGAAGGTTTCATCGTGTAATTTTCCGCCTTTTGATCGCTTTTTATCAAAGGTTACTTCCTTATGAAAGTAAACATTATGGGTTAAAACAAATAATTGAACGACATTGTTTCTATTGTTCCTAATATCATCAATAAGTTTCAAAATGAGATTGCTAACGATAAATAGTACATTACTATCCAAGCTAGAAATTGGATCATCAATCACAACTACTTTATTCTCTGTAATAAGATCTCTGTTATTGCTTCCATTCAACAGATGCATAAAATATAGGAATGTTACGAATGTTTTTTCTCCTTCACTTAAAGTCTGATTTACATCTTCTCCAGTAGATCGTATCAAACGATAATTCCCCTGATTTTGAGTATGTGCAAATTTGAAATTTGTAAAATTATACGCCTTTAACAGACGATTCATTTCATTTATGGATGGAGTTACACTTGTGATTTGTGCCTCTAAACCTTCGATTTCGGAAATTAATCTATTTTTCTCAGATGTTTTTGACGTGATACCATCTTTTATCCCGGTTATTGCATTCTTGATACTAAATTCTTTTCGTACATATTTTTCGTGATTATGCAGATTTTCATTTGCTATGAATCTCCATACCTCATCCTTTAGTAGTTGTTCTTCCTGGGCTCGGTTATCAACCAACCTGTTATGTGCTTGGATCTCCTGATTTATTCTCTCGATTTCCAGATTTATATTTTTTATAAACTCATGAACAGGAACTAAAACAATTCCCTTACTCGGCTCTTTTCGTTTTTGTTCAATTAATTCGAGATTGATTTCATTTTTCGATCTGATTAGTTCAAATTGTTGACTAATCTTCTCCTTATCGATATACGGTAATTCATTTAACAATAGGTCCTGGATTGAAGTTTCGAGATTGCTATAAGTTTCCATGTATTGATCAACATTATTTGCTAGTTCCTTCATTTCATTTTCATAAGTTTCATTAAAATATTCTTCTAATTGATGTATAAAACCATCCGGCAATGACTGTTGACAAAAAGGGCACATTCCATCTGAATTATGTACATGGTCATATCCTTTTTTTACCCAATCGCTTAAAGCCAGTCTAGAAATGAGAGCTGCGATATCGACCTCCTGCTTACCAACAATTTGTTTTTGGAATATCTCGCTTGAACAAGCAGCGTTCAGTTCATCATTTTTTATCGATTGAAGCGTTTGGATTTTCACTAAACTTCCATTAAATAATTTATTTGAACGAACACGTAAATCCTCAAAATCACATTGCTGAACTTCAAGTGAATGCGACTGTTTACATTTATTCATAAAGTTTATTTTATTATTTCTCACTCCTGAAAAAGCTTGTAAAAACTCATTATCATATTTCCTTTTTAATTCCCAGCAATCATCTATAAATTCATTTTCATTCGCGTTATATTCCTCTTCTTTATTGGACAAGTTAGTGCGCATTCTACGAATCTCTTCGTCAAACTTATCAACAAGCCTCTTCTTTTCAGTAATTTCATTTTTTATTTCAGTTGACTCCTTACCTAAGGTGAATATACCCTTGATGTTCGAATCCTGATGGAAATTTTCCTCCACAAATTTCTGGTTGTATACCAATGTTTTTAATGGCTGTGATGCCCAATCAATATTACAATCCGTGAAGTTTTCAATATTTTTCATAGCATTCGACAATGTAGTTTTCCCACTTCCATTAGAACCGTAGAAAAAATTAATTTTCTTTAATCCACTAAAGATAACACCTGAATTATTATAAGTCGCTATCTTCTTAATGGAAATTTCTTTAATCATTACTTTTTCACCCCGTAAACGTTAATTAAAAAAGGCGTAACTAAAATAGATGTCCATTTTAGTTACGCCCAGATGCAAGTAATTAAATTTGAAGTGTCTATAATCCGTAAAAACTAAGCCCCAACAACCTCAGCGTTCTTATTAATCGTATCAATAACACCGATAATTGCTCGTGCATCGTCCAGATTATTACTGAACAGTTCCGTTATACTGCCAACCGAGCGGAACGGCTCCTCTTGGAGTACGGATTTTTCAATGATACCGTTTTTAACTACATAATCGATAATCAGCTTTACAAACCGAAGTTGATTGACATTCAATCGGTTTTCTTGCAAGAATACCACAAATGCTTCATTCGCAGCCTCCTGATCAAGCCCCACGACCGTTCGCACAAGCTTAGTTACTGGTAAATCTTTATATTCCCGCTCATAATCCTCTTTGGTTCCGAGTTCTCCCCACAGTATATGTTCGAGCGTCTCCAAATCCTGTTTCGTGATCGGCTTGTTGTTGCGCAGTTTATAGATTGCTAGTTGATCCTTATTGGTTTGCAAATATTGGCTAACCTTCTTGCGGTAATTTTGCAGGTCATTGGTGTTATAAAAGCCGCGGCTCTCCTCTACAGCAAGCCATTCATCTTTGAAATTCGTATAGTAAATTTGCTGCGTTTCCCGTTCCAGGAACTTAATAAGATCCCGTAAAGCTTCACGTACTTTCTCCATTTCGAAGATGTCCGCTTCTTCCCAGAACTCTGCCGTTTGGATTTTCTCTATTACATCTCGCTGAGCGACGATTTGAGGAATCGTACCCAACTTGGAGAGTTTTTCTGCCGTTTCCATGACTTTACGAATTGGTTTCACCGATTGTGTTCCCTGAAGCTTAGCCAATTCGATGATCAGCATCATATAGTCAAACCGTTTTGCTAATTCGTCATTCTCTATAGAAACGACAAGAGGAGCTATGTACTCTTTCAAATCTCCCATATCGGTATCGGTTAGGGAAAGCCATGCAGCGTCTTGTTTATATTTATGGACATATTGGATATGCTGCCTGATGCGAAAATGTTCTTCATTCAACGCGTTCACGCTATTCTTCAGCCGATTCACCAAGTCCGTGCGATGGGCGATATACTCCGGTTCTTGATAACGCAGTTGCTGAAGTTCACGTACAATCTGGGTACGAACATTGAACAATTTCTCCGATAAAGTCTCGGTAATATTGGTATCCTTCCCTTTTGGATTTGCCCGAAAAAACTCAAAGTTGCGACAAAAATCAAAGATCAAGAATTCCCTTTTGTCCTCACCAATACCATGAAGATCTTTACATAACCGTGTCCCACGACCAACCATCTGCCAAAACTTTGACTTCGAGCGTACTTTCTTGAAAAATACCAAATTGACAACCTCAGGGATGTCTACGCCCGTATCCAGCATATCTACAGAAACAGCAATTTGAGGAAGCTTGCTCCATATGGAAAAATCATCAATCAAGGATTGATAATAATTCGTTTTGATATCAATGACCCGTGCAAAATGCCCCTTCAATGTCGGATACAGGCTATCGAATCGCTCCACGATCGCAACAGCGTGCCGGTGGTTTTTGGCAAAAATGATGGTCTTGCCCAGCTTGTCTCCGCCTTCAACCTTCAGACCCCGCTCCATAACTAACTGCAGCACCCGGTCTATGGTATCCTGGTTGAACAACCACTCATTGATCGCTGCACTGTCAATATCCCGCGGTTCCTCTTCTTCATCCTCCAAAAGCAATTCTTCGTATTGCTCTTTTTCCTCATCGGACAGATCATCGTAGCGGATGCCATCGTCCATAATCTTGGTCGTTGTTTCCACGGTACGGTAATCCACCAAATGTCCTTCCTTGACTGCTTGCTCTAGTTCGTAGGCAAAAGTCGGAACACCATTTTCCAGACGGAACACGTCGTATGTATTTTTGTCAACTTCATCTTTAGGAGTTGCTGTCAACCCTAAGAGTATGGCATCAAAGTAATCGAATATGGCCTTATATTTCTTATAGACGCTTCGATGCGATTCATCGATGATAATCAAGTCAAAATGACCAACCGTAAACAGCTTTTTGCCGTCCTTTCGCTTGGCCTCATCGATTGCGTTCATCATCGTCGGGTACGTAGAGAAAACAATTCTCGCCGTTTCCGGATTATCCTTGCTGTCCAGCAAGTTGCATAGTGTCATATCGGGCAAATACTGGCTGAAGCTGTTTTTGGCTTGACGAACAAGCGTTGTACGATCAGCAAGAAACAACACATTCTTCACCCAGTTATATCGGCTAAGCACATCAACAATAGCACTCGCGGTACGTGTTTTACCGCTGCCTGTCGCCATGACAAGTAAAGCGGTCCTCTGTCCTTTGTTTAATGCATCACAAACCGAGAGGACTGCTTCATGCTGATAAGGACGATTTACAATGGAGTTGTTGATTTGTACATCCTGCAGCGGCCTTCGGATCGAGCGCCGGTTCACGAGAAGCTGCAGCTCATCCTGACTGGCGAACCCGGATACTTGCCGACTGGCATAGTAAAGATCATCCCAGAAGTTCGTTATAAAACCGTTCGTATAATAAATGACCGGACGCTGTCCGTACCTTTGCTCCAAACAATCCGCATAAAGCTTTGCTTGCTGCTTACCTATATTGGGATCAGAACTTGTTCGTTTCGCTTCCACAACGGCAAGGGGCTTCCCGTTCTCACCGAATAACACATAGTCGGCATAACCGATCCCTTGTCCGTTTGGCATACCTTGGACTTCAAACTCTTCCAATACATTTTGCCGGAATGTCCATCCTGCAAGCTTTAGCTCGAGATCAATATAACGTTTGCGGGTCTCATATTCACTGATTTGATCCGGCGCAAAGTCATACTCAAGGGTATTCTGTGCTTTGCGTTCTGTCAGCAGCTTCCGAAGCTCTTCGTTTTCTTTAATCAGATCTTCCAGCTTACGGTCCTTTGAACCTAAACGGTCGTATAAGTCCTGGAGTTCCTGAGGTCTCACTTTCTCTTGGCGCTTGTTCTCTTCCAACAGGAGTTGTTCATCAAAGCTTCTCGCGGTATACTCGACCGAATAGCAATAATCAATCCAGCAGATAAAGTTATGCAGGTTACGAAGTGACAGAATTGCTTCGCCGCGGCTGATCGTCGCATTCGAATGTACAGCGGCATTGCCTAGCTTCGTGATATATTTCAGCTGAGGTAACATGGATTGATCGATTACGCGGAGAAAAGTTACATCGTGAATCAAGCTTGACAGATTGTCTTGATAGGGAACCTTCAAGTCGCTATCATAGGTAAACAGCCATTTTACAGCAAGCTCCAAAGCCCGTCTGCACAGGATAGCACTGGTCGCCGGACTGACAACCAATGCTTTCTCCGCCTCTACACATGCACCTGCAAAGCTGGCATATGTTTTATTTGCACTGAGAAATCCAAAATTTGATAATTGTACATCGCTCATCTAGACCTCTACACCGTCCTTCACTTTCAATTCGCCCTTAAAAGCTTTTTGAAGTAGTGCTTGGAAGTTGGATTCTAGGTGTTGGAGTTGCGTAAGGTGTTTTTTCTTTTCTTCAAGGATTGCTTTAACCTTTCTTTCATAACTATCTTGCAGTTCCCTTGGCGGAATTAAAATAGTGATGTTCTGCAATTCCTGCGCGTTAATATTGGCCATCCCAATGATATTTTTACACATTTCTTGTAACACTTTCTTACCATGCTTTGAATTTAAGTAACCTGAAATAAAGTAAGGATTGCCTGCGTCATTTGTCTTTACTCGAACTATATAACCGGCTATAGCCATTTTTTCATCACTATCAAAAACGGCCGTTTTTCCAACTAATTCTTTACTATTTGTACGGTTAAACAGTAGATCGCCTCTTTGTACCAGATACTTTTCCTGTTCTTTATCGTCCAAATCAATATATTTAAGATTACTATAGTCCATATAACCTTGATAAGTAATGTTATTCATACGCAAGTACGGAAATTGACCCGTACCTTCATTAGCTTTTTTACTAGTTCCGTACTTAGCTTCAATAATTAAGTCTCTTATTATACCTATTGGATAACCCATTTGATTTATTGTTGGATCACCAAACATATCCAAAAACACAGCTTGAACCAATTCGTCAAACTTGGCTATTGCTTGTTTGCGTTTGTCGATTAAAGCTTGGGCTTTATCTAGTAAATATGCAATTTCTTTTTGTCGATCATACGAAGGTAACGGGACTTCAATATCTTCTAAAACTTTCTTATGAATATGCGGAATTGTTGCCCCAGTGCAATTATCTCTTAGATAAGAACTCTTTGATCGAAGAAACATTGCTATATATGGAATATAATTATCGGAATCCCGTGGTCTTAATACAGCTAATGTACTGCCTATAATTCCCGTGAGATTATAGCCAACTGTTCCCGCATTGGCGCCGTCCCATGCAATCAATACATCATTACTTGTTACGTATACGCCATTATCAATTTTGTTTACCATTTTAATGTTGTTGTCATTTCGTAGGTCTTCAATCTGTATATAACGAACCATCTCGTTCGCAGCATTTGCTTGAGTATCTTCATATTTTTTTCCTTTAGCAATTGTAAATAAATCTCCAATCCTTCTAACTCTCACCCTAGCAGCGCCTCCAGTTCCTCGAGACCTTCAACGATTTCTTCCTCTAGTTGCTTGATCGAAGCCAGAATAGCTTTCGGGTCCTCGTACTGAACTTCCTCATACTCTGTTGCCTTGTAGCGATTAATACTGAGATCATAGGCATTGGAGCGAATCTCATCGACCGGAACCAGGAACGATTTCTCCGTGCGTTTACGCTCTTTCTCTGCATCCCAATTACCAAAACGCCCAACAATATCGGGGATATCATTCGCCTCAATCGGATTCCGCTTATCATCTAGCGAGTAACCATCCGCCTTCATGTCATAGAACCAAACGTGATCTGTCCCGCCTGCTCCTGTTTTGGTAAAGATCATAATAGCTGTCGAAACCCCAGCATACGGCTTGAAAACCCCGCTTGGCATTGAAATAATTGCTTCAAGTTTGTGATTCTCAACAATTTCCTTACGAATATCTTTATGAGCCGTACTGTTCCCGAATAAAACACCGTCCGGTACAATGGAAGCGCAGCGTCCCCCAACTTTGAGCATACGTAGGAACAGAGCAAGGAACAGCAACTCCGTCTTTTTTGTGCGGGTCACACGCAATAAGTCCGCTGCTACCGCATCCGCATCAAGCGACCCTTTAAACGGCGGATTGGCTAAAATTAGCGTATATTTGTCTTTGTCGGTATTATTTTCATTCAGGGAATCGCGATATTCGATATTCGGGTTATCCACTCCATGAAGCAGCATATTCATGGCCCCGATGCGCAACATCGTACGGTCCATATCGAAACCGTAGAACATATGATTGTTGAAATGCTCCTTCAAACCCTGAATCAGAAATAGATCGGCATGATGGTCACGCAAGTATTCTCCTGCAGCAACCAGAAAACCCGCCGATCCTGCTGCCGGGTCACAAATGATATCTTCCGGAGTCGGCTTCATCAAAGCAACCATCATTTCGATAATGTGTCTCGGAGTCCGGAACTGTCCGTTCGTTCCAGCTGTAGCTACCTTGGATAGCAGATACTCATACAAATCCCCGTTAGTATCTCTATCCTTCATGTCAATCGTATCGATGCCTTCGACAATGCGTACAAGCATATTCGGAGTCGGGATCATAAAGATGGCATCACCCATGTATTTGGCATAGGCTGAATCCTTATCTCCGTGAAGCGTCTTGATGAAAGGAAACACTTCGTTCGAGACAACATCATACATCCGCTGAGGATCGAACAATTTAAATTGACTCCAGCGTAAGTGTTGCTTGTCACTTGGAAATAATTCGGTAAAAGGTAACGACAGCAGCACGGATTCATTTTCCTTACGCGTTTCCGCTTCGTCCAGTCCTTTAATGAACAACAAATATGTAAACTGTTCGATCACACTTAATGGGTTAGTGATTCCGCCGGTCCAAAATGTCTCCCAAATCCGGTCTACTTTTTGCCTTAATTCACCTGTAATCATAACGTTCTCCTCTGTATGTAGATTCTTGTCTAATTATACAACAGACTGCCCTAATGTGACATATTTCTGCAGACTAACAAAATATAATCCTGCTTCCTTCACCCGATATCCGAACGTCTCAGACCAAGCCAAAGCATACGCCTGAACTTGAGGCGCATAGAAATGGACAAACTGCTGCAATTTGCCTTCGTCAAGCTGATCGGTCTTGAAGTCGACGATCACCCAGCCATCCTCTTCTTCAAAGGTGAAATCTATTACACCTTTCACCAAGAGATTTAAGCCGTTATTGGATTGTTGCGTCAATGCCGCGGCGGCTGTTTCGAACATCTTTTGCTCGGTTGCGGGATAAGGCGTTGCCTCCCCATTTCTCTGATGCATCATGGTCGGGATCTCAAACAACCGTTGCTTAGCTTGCTGACTACGTTGCCAGAGTCCACTTTCCAGCACTTCCCGGAGTGTTGGCAGAGCATCTCCCGCATCCTCCTCTGCAACCCCTTCGAACTGGCAGAGATATTGAACGTACGCAGGCAATTCACTCATCGGAAGGCCTTTTCCGACCGCCTCAAGTCCCTTATGGATTACACTGCCGAATGATTGGCCCCTCCCAATGGCTGACCACTCCGGCGTGTCGGCCAAGTTCTTCGTCAGCCCGGTAACGGTTGCTTCCGCGTAAGTAGGCTGGCGCAGCTGATGGAACACCTGCTCCCTCTGAGCCAAGTATGCTCCCAAATCAATAGATGAGATATCTCGCTCCATCTCCTCATCACACTCTTCAGTCCCTACATCCGTTTCCGGAACATCTAGCTCCCGGATTTGATCCATCCCCTCCATTAGCGAGCTCCACGGGCATTTCGCCGGCTGCTCAGGGTAGAGGCTGACAACCAACATTTGTTTTGCTCTTGTCGCCGCGACATAGAGAAGACGATCCCGCTCCGCATGCATGAAGGCTCGTTCCCGCACGCTCATCGCTTCCCAGCCGACCGGCTGGGCAATCGTTTCTTTCTGAAACCCTTTCGATTGTTGGATCAGGAAATAGCCCGCGGCCTCTGTCTCCGAACGATCAACAAACTGGTCAGCGTTATGATCCTTTTCGCCACAGGGACAAGCTAGAAATACGATTGGCGCTTCAAGCCCTTTTGCCTTATGCACGTTCATGATCCGTACCGATTGCCCTTTGCCTGTGTAGAGACTGGCGTTTTCCATACCTTGGCTCTCCCGAATGGCCGAAATCGCATGCGCCAGTTCATGCCAATCCGATGCGAGCATGGCGTCACGCTGCAATCGCTCCAACATCTTAAGCAGTGTTCCCGATCGATTTGCCCCTGCCTCTTGTATCGTGGAATAAGGCAAGAGACCGGTATCCTCCAAAAGGCGGTACAAGGCTGCCCATGCAGGCAATTCTTTCACCCAGCCAACATATTCCCGAAGTTTCCGGCATGCAGATGCAACTCGATTCTCTTGTTCGGATGACTCCTCTGGCAGCCGATAGATCGACCACGCATTCCCTAGAGCACGATACGCAATCAGCTCCTTGTCGCTAACACCGAATAGTGGTCCGCGCAATACACTCAGCATCGCTACTTGATCGAACGGATCGGCCAGGTAGAGGACCAATTGTCCCAGCGTATGAAGTTCGGGATATAGAGCGGAGCTTCCGACGGTTTCCGCGGCAACGCCCCTTTTCTCCAGCTCTTCCGCGTATAGATGCAAATAATGTCTCGTTCTTGTCAATATAAGAAAATCGCTGGGCTGTGCCTCTCTGAGTACCCAAGATGTACCATCTCGCTCCTGAATGTGCAAATTTCCATCACGGCAAGCCCACTCGATGTATGCGGCAATACGCCGTGCGTCAACCGCCGCTACTTCCTCCTTGCCTCCGGGAATTTTCGGGTAAGTGAGTGCATAAACCCCGTGACCCGCGCGCTTATTCCCCTTTGGATTCGGTATATTCGTTTCCATCCGGACATAAGCGGCTTGAACATCGGTCTCCCGAACGGGAAGCTTGCCGACAAATTGCCCGTTCACAAAATCGCCGATCGCATCGACGGACCGGAAATTGCTGGTCAAGTGAAGCACATCTCCACATGCTTGAATCCGCGATTTAACCTCGTTATAGATGGAAATATCCGCGCGGCGGAAACGATAGATGGACTGTTTCGGGTCGCCCACGACGAACAAGGAGCCAGGCTTTGGCGTAAGCTTCCGCCAATTCCGTTCATTCGGATCATCGCCGGCACCCGTTAAGAGAAACATCATTTCCGCTTGGACCGGGTCGGTGTCCTGAAATTCGTCGACCATTAGCCGTTGGTAGCGCCCGGCGAAAAACGCGCGAACCTCCGGGTAATCACGCAGCAGACGGCATGCATACATCAGAAGATCTTGAAAGTTCAGCTTCCCTGCCTGCAATCGCCGTTCTTTGCAATACTCCAATGCAGGCAGGACAAATTGAATGACCTTGGGATACAGATATTCCCGCCACGATTGAAGGAAGGGGAACAGGACCGTGATTTGCCAATCGTGAAAACGTTCGGAGGTGGCTTTGGCTTGCTTCTTTTCCGTCCATTTGTACTGCTTCACATCCAGCTTGAAGTCAAACATCTTCGCAAGCGTTAGTATCAACATATCGTCCTGTCCATCCGTCAATCGCAGCATGCGAGTAGCAGTTCGCAGTTTTGCCTGAAGATTATCCCACCCTTTTTCCGGTTCAACTGTCGGTAGAAACCTGTTGGCTTCTTCGATCATAGGAAGCAGGGAGAGCCGGATGAGATTGAAATCAGGACGATGAACCGGTTCGCAAGGGATTTGGAGATCCGTAAAAAGGGATACCCGATCATAGACATTCTTCAGGATGCTGACGTCGATTCCCACCTCGGCAAAGGAGGCAAGTGCTTCACTATCTTCCTCCTGCAGCTGAATCAGATATTCATCCCAGCATTGATCGTGGAACGCGCGATTCATTTCATCATCCATTTCTTCGAAAGAAGGGTCCAATCCGGCCTCAATCGGTCGCTCGCGAAGCATGGAGGAACAGAACGCATGGATCGTTCCAATGAAGATTTGGTCCAGATTGGCCAACGCTTCTTCCGTTCGTTCTCTAGTTTCTCCTTCAACATCAGCCGTTTTCTGCTCTAAAGCAATGCGGAAACGCTCCTTCATCTCATCCGCCGCTTTATTCGTAAAGGTGATCGCCGCAATATGCTCCATCTTCGCCGTTCCGGACTCGATGAGTGCCAGCAATCTGCCGACCAAGCTGGTTGTCTTTCCCGAGCCTGCACCGGCTTCTACCAGAAAGGTCGTGTTCAGCTCCTCCAATATCCTCTTTCTAGCTTGTTGATCGGATGGTTCATTCAATGTTCTCCACCTCCAGCAGCGTGTGCAACAGCTCCGAATTTGCTTCATCCTTTCGCTTATGGGCCATCATCTCTGCGTGCTCTCCGCATACAGCCGCATAGTCGCAATATCGGCAGACCGCAGGATTTGAAGCGGGAATAAACAATCCCTGTTCCATCGACGAAAGGATTCCTCGGATCACCGCGGTGACTCGATTCCGTTCGGTTTGCGAACGTGCAATCACTTGCCCGTGCCCCCGTTCGCTTGGAAAGACGTAAGACGCTTCAAGCACTTTTGCATCAGAATCCACACCCGTTTGCCGAATCCAAAGCTCCGTCCCCATTGCGTAAAGCGCATGTTGCAGCTGCGTGCCGCCTGCGAACATGCCATTTTCCTTGTAAGGCCGAGGACTGCCGGTCTTATAGTCGATAATTCGATATTGATGCGGCGCAACTTGATCGATCCGGTCGACGATCCCGCGCAGCGTAATCGCCATGTCCTCGCCAAGCTCAAGGTGCAACGGCTGGCCGTCCACGATGAGCTCTTGTTCGAAAAACCGGGGAGCCGTCTTAGCCTGCACTTCCATGCGATAGAATACTTCAACATCCCGGAGCATCGCTTGCCGTTCCCTCTCAAACACATGAGGGCTCGGTGCCGGAATCCGCTCGGCATACAAGAGAATCGTCTCCTCAGCAATACGAAGCAAACGGGCATGATCGTGTGTAATAGGCATGACTTTACTTGCGCTGACTTCCGTCATATAACGACGATAAACCTCGTGCAGCAGCGAGCCTCTTTCATTCGGCTTCAGCCAGGAGGTACGATCAAAAGTCACCTGATCTTTCACGCGAATCCTGAGCACATATTGGAAAAAGTACCGCATCGGACATTCCGCGTACTTCTCCAATTGACTTGCGCTAAGCGTCCGTTCGTCTCGGCCTTTCCAATAATCAGTCCATTCATCCCCCGCTATATATCCGTCATGCTCCGTCACTTGCGAGCTGCCACGCGCCTCGAGTGCAAGTCTGCCTTGACGAAGCGAAGGATAGACCGATTCGATGAAGGATTGCCGGTCCCTCATAAGGTTTACATTCGCATGGATTTGTCGGAAGACATAATGAGAGCCGTCTAATGGCAGTCCATTTAGCTCAGTAGAGGATGGCTGTTCTACATCCAAATACCCGACAGGTTCGCCTAAGCTTCGGTGCAACATCTCATAGTCCGCATTCGTTTCTCCGGATACTTTTCGGAATACCTGAAGAAGTTGAAAAGCCGGGCTTGCTGTCGCTCCTTCTGCCAAGTCATACGACGAGAAGCTAAATGTGATATTGCCGCTTATCATCCCAAGCCGACCATCACGAAGGCGTTGCCGATCTCTTTGTCTCTGCACGGCTGTTTGAAGCCCGGCACCGATCCGTCTGCACTCTTCATCGAGAAGCATGGGATTTTGCCTGATATTCCCGGACCACGAATGTTCATCCATCCCGAGAAGAAACGTCTGTTTTCTCCCGCTGTTCCCCCCGTTCGACAAACTCGATATGTACAGGAATCCGGGCTTGGGTAACCGTTGCACCCCGACTCGAAGTTCCTGCAGCATGTCTCGGGCATACAAGAACATTTGCTGAAACGGCATCGAGTCCGGAACAGGACATTCCTGCAGTTCTTTAGCGATACCTTTCATTTCTTGCAGGACGATCGCATCCTCTTCCGTTCCGCATACACCAAATCGATCCAAGATGTTAACTAGCCATCCCCAGATTCCCTTAGGAGAGGAGAGCGCCGCTTCGTCAGGAAACAATTCTCCCAGGAGGTTTGTCAGATGCTTCTTGATCTCGTCATCCCGCTGTTGTTGTTCCGTCCGCTCCCATTCTTCGGGTTTTTCATCTGAATCCCCTTGGGACCGAACATGCCCTGCCACCAGCAACTTGATATACCGTTCTTTCCCCCAGCCGATTCCGCTTTTCTCCAGGGCTCGAATACAATCTGCATTCGTTATTCTTTGGTCACGATCGGAGAACGTGATCAATTGCTGCTGCAGCATCAATACGAGCTGCCGCACCTGATAACCGGACTCCAACCAGTTCAGCAGAAAATGTGCGGCTCTTCCCATTCCGGATGTAATCACAGGCAGCCCGTCTGCAAAGGAAGAGGGAAGACCGAAAGAAGCACACATGGTCGAAATAACCAACGCATATTCTTCATCCGGGACGATCATCTCTACTTCATCCAATGGAATCCTACACTGAATGATTCGTCTCAATGCTTCGCGAACCTCCGCCAGCCTTCCGGTCGCATGATAGAACTGAACCTCTCCGAACGGCATTGTGGATTGGACGTCAGTGAAGGAAGAAACCGCTATAATCCTCGTCATCCGTCCGTTTGACAACCGCTCCAACATTCGAGCGGAAACCGGTGAAAGCGGCATAGGGTCTGGCAGAATAAGCTCCACGTTTTCCGGCAATTGGGTTGGTAAATGCGACAAAAGGCCGGGGAAATCGGTCCAGCTCCGCTGATTCAGAAAGCGCTCATACGCTGACAGCACCTTTCTGACATAGATGCCTTTTTGCTGGCTCAAAAATTGATCGCTTCGCAGTTCTTCTGCTTTCACCCCGGCACGGCGTAAATCCATAATGGCTTGGTGAACATGCATGGCAATACCGGGCTTTACTTGATCCATGGAGATGTAGGAATCCGGCTCGGAAGCCATTTGTTCCATGACATCATGGATAATCCAGAATGAACGCTGCTCCCCGATTAATGTCATCCCTTGTTTATACAGGAAGAACTGAACCTGACTTCTTACAAAGGATTGAACCGTTTGGACCTCCACGTTCATAACCGGCCCTAATTCCCGGCATATTCGCATAAGCCAGGACTGTCCTTCGACGTAGGAAGGAGCAATAACAATTTTGCGGCGAAAAGGCTCTTTACGGATTGCATCATATAAACGTTCTAGAAATGTACCTTCTACTTTCACAAGGGACACCTTCCTTTCGGTTAAACGCACATTTGCACTTACTGCCCATACAACTGTCCCCAACGTTGCAGCTGTTCCTTAAACTTTTCCCGCACAGATGCAGGTTCTAGGATCTCCGCCGAAGGTCCGTACTGAACCACCCAATTCATAAATTCGCGCTCGTGGTTGACGGTTACTTCGAATAATAAGCTGCCGTCTGGCAGATCGGTCATCTTCGGTCTCACGAACAATTCTTCTTCCTTTACATAGCGGGCGACATCCGGATGGAATTTAATCTTGAAGGTGATTAAGGAATCCCCGCGTTCAATAGACCAGGTGTGTTTCATGTACTGCGCGATGCTGAAATCGCCCTTGTCAAAATGATTTCCTGTCAGCTCTACATGCCGGAAACGGCTGGCGCGAAATGTGCGAATCTCCCGCTTGGCACGACAATAACCGATCAAATAAAACCGCTGATCCCTTGGAACCAGGTAGTACGGATCAATTTCGCGCTCCGTCAATTCATTCCGGCTCTGGGTATGATAAACAGCCCTGATCGTCTTGCAGGCGATAATCGCTTCCATGATGGGCAGCAAAAAGTTGGCATTGTTCTCCCGATAAGCCGGGGTGCCCATTTGGATCATGTCCGCGACATTTTCCAATGTATCGTACCGCTTCCGGGTTTCTTTCACATGCGTAGCCATCACCTTGTCGTAGGCGGATTCAAAGCCTGGAGGCAGTTTGCTGGTGTCCAACACGGAAGGCAGGACAGAAAATACCAACGCTTCCTGTTCCGTGAAATTCAGCGGATACATGGCGAAATTACCGACAAAACGGTACCCTTTCCCATACCCCTCGTTCGTGATCGGTGCGATTAAATCCAATATCCTCAAGTCTCTGTAAATCGTTCGATCCGTTGTCTCACATTTATCTGCCAGCTCTTTGGCTGAAATCCCCGGATTGGCTTGAATGGCAAGTAGCATTTTAAAGAGTCGTATCACTTTATCCGTCATATTATAGCTCCCATCGTGGCATATGGAATGTAAATGGTTATCATATTGGGATTCTACTTTTTACCTAGTTCTTCCTGCCTAGACAAGGAGAAAACACAACGTCCTCTGTCGTTTTGATGATGTACATTTCCTCTATGCCCGGTGTAAGTTCAACAATGGCTGTATCCTTCACGACAAATCGCACCATACCGCAAACATGTTGTTCAAATCGATCATAAATCCGTCCGGCACTCCGGCATCCTTTCGGTACGGTATGCGGACTGTTGGCGACATAACCGATTTTGCCCAATGGGATCATATCCACCTTTATTGCTTCATGGTCATGCGGATTATCCGGGTCTTTGATTAAGTGAACGATTTGACCCGGCTTTAGGAAATCAGCTCCGTAATAGTGCTGCGTGCCCGTAACGGCGACATAGATCATTTGGTCCACTGTACTCACTCCCGTATGTCTTTCCTCCATTATGACGAATCAAAGAGACAAGAGATTGTCAGCGAATGTACGTTCTAATTTTTTTTAACGTGGGGGCATTGACAACAAGTCCTACTATCTTTTATAGTATGAAACATAGGCAGAGTCATAGGCAGAATTTTCCCCTGTTATGCGGGATGCGGAAAGTTCCTCTGCTGAATTCTTAATAGTTCAACTGTTAATGAATATAAGTTTCTGGCATACGCGAAAGGGATCCAATTTTTCCACAGGTAACTGTGGTATTTTGGGTCCCTTTTTTGTTTTTCTATGCCTTTTTGAAAGAGGTAATGTTTATGGGGCTTGTTTCACCTAAGGTAATCAAGTGTTTTAAAGGCAATCATTTTCAACATAATGTTCAATCTGCAATTCGGGCTCTTGCTGCAAGTAAAGAATCAAAAACAAGTGGAATGAATACTTCAAAAGTTAATCATGCTTCAAAACGTTAATAGCACTGTTGTTACCCATTTTCGAAGCGGTAATCTCGACAGTAGCTTTCGACTTCAAAATTTCAATTGCTGACAAGAGTGACTGTTTATGATTATCCCCATAAATGACTCTAATTTTGGTTGGTACTACCTTTGCCACTTTCTCACCTCAGTCTTATTAGCTTTTTGAAATCAAATTAAGGAGGTCCCGACATGGATAAAGATTCCAAAAACGCAATTAATGAATTAATTAGCAACCAGAAGCCACAAAACGAACTGTGGAAAGGAACAGAATTATTTCTGTGGAATGCTTCTTCCACAGAAGAATTTATAAATGGAATAAAAAATCCTCACGATGTGCATCTTACAACTGACGCCGTATGGGACGTTAGTAAGAGCAAAGTGAGGAACATTATGGATACATTATTTAATTATGAAGGTTATGACAACTCCACTGATCTGCCCCACACTAAAGGGAACATCGCTGATTGGTTGTGGGAAAACAGAGTTCAGCCAAGTATCAAATTGGACAAAGTGAAAAATTATTTTAAACGGATTCAGACATCAAAGGCACCGATCGAACTTTACGGCTTCTACGAGGAAGCACTGGAATTTCAACAACAGATCTCTACATACATTAAAAAGCCGATTTGGCAGCTTAACGATCTTGATATTACAGAAATAAACTTTCAGTATTGTCTGAAAAACGTCAATTCAGACATAAAGAAATTCTTGCTCAACCAAATCGCTAAATTGTACTTCCCAGGAAGAAGATTCAATATTGTCAAGCAAAACAAAAGGATCCTCTCTAAACTAGCCGATCATGAACTGCATCCCTATTTGAAAAACTTCAATGACCAAATTCAATCAGAAGGTCGTTCCGGAGGATATATAAAAGATATTAACCGCGACGTAATGTTGTTTTTAAACTGGCTTGTTAACAATTACGCTAGTTTCAATGATTTCTCACCGAATGCAATACCTGTTTGGTTAATCGAAAGAGACCATATTTTAGAGTTTGAAAATTACCTTAAACGTTGCCATTCAAAAGGCCTTTACAGCGAAATAACGGTTAGCAATAAATTCTACTGTGTGATTTCGTTCTTTAAGTATCTGTATGACAACAGAATTATCCCAAAGAATATCGGTTCAATAAGAGGAATATCAGCACAGAGGTATCTTCATCGTGATATCCCCAATAAAGATCAATTATCAGATTTCTTCAATACTATAGCTAGATACTCGGATGATCCTGAGTATGATACAGCTTTTTTTGGATCCTTGCTGCATCTCGGACTACGATTCTGTGAAGCCGAGCGTCTAAATTGGGAAGATATTAATTTTCAAGCAAGGATAATCAAAATCCGGGGTAAGGGCAAAGCTGGGAAACCTGTACCCTTACACTTGCCGAAAAAACTTTATCAATATTTAGAATCCCTATATAAAGTTCGTACGGACGAGAAATCTGTCTTTAAGGGAAGACAATCTAAAAAAGTTTTATACGGAAAAATGTTAGATAAATACAAGTTATACTCTTTGATATCCGGTTGGACATTCCCCGGAGGTCTTCATTTGTTCAGGCACACATTTATCACCAAACTGAGTCTTAGAAAAAACGTACATCCGCAAATCATCAAACGTCTAGCTCGACATACCAGACTTGACACGACCTCAAAGTATTTACATAGGCAAAATCAAGAACTTAATGATGCAATGCAAAAAATCGATTCTATATGGAGATGATTTCATGTTCAAGGTAGAAGGTAACTCACCTGTCGCTAATCTGATGGTCCACTTGCAGAAACTTGCTGCGACCAACAGTCATGATCATATGAGACAAGCTTTAGAAAGAAGCAATCTTATTTTCGTTGAAGAACCAAAGGAACGGAAAGATGTAACGTTTGAGGAAGCCGTAAATTGGTACTTACAAAGCTCTGAATTCGGACGAAAGAGTGAAGCTACTCAAAAGACATATCGTTCTGAATTGAACCAGTTTGTTTCATATGTCGATTCGCTGCCGGAAACTCCATCTTTGCTTTCATTTGAGAAGAATCCCAAAGTACTACTTGATTACCTTAAGCCAGTTAAAACCCAAAATACGCGATCAAAAAAAGCTTCATTTTTAAGGGACTTTTTCACTGTTACCTTCACACGATTCTTTGAAATAGATATTAAAAAGATCAAGGAAACCTTGATAGTTGACGTTGAGTTTGATGAAGATCTTCCAAAGGCTTTTACGAAAGAACAAGTAGAGGAAATTATAAACTTATCGCGGCTGACCAACGATGGTTTTAGAAACTTTGTCATCTTATGGACTTTTCTTGGCAGCGGTATTCGCCTTAACGAGTTGACTCAACTTCAAATCGGGGATATTTGCTATAATTCTCAGAATATAAAAGTTCGTGTTAAGGGGAAAAAGCTTCAAAAAGTTCCTCGGCGGATTACAGCTACATCATTAGAGCTTCTTAGAAAATATGTAAGTTTTAAATACGGGTCACTTAAGAGTCAGCCTAATTATACTGATTTGTATGTTTTTTCAACGGATAAGGGAGTTACCCCTATCAGTGATAGTACAGTCCAAAAGATGTTAGATGGGTTAATTTCTGAGGCACAGACCATTTCTCCAGATGAGAAAGAGCGATTATCTGTCCATTCTTTACGTCATTCTTTCGCATTGTTCGCTTTAGAAGAGGGCGTGGATCTTGTCAGTATTTCGAAACTCCTTGGCCATAAATCATTAAAAACAACAACCATTTATTTGCAACTCTTTAACAGCATGCTTCTACAGGCAATCGAAAAACATCCTTTCGCTCGCTCGTTAGCGGCAAATTTATTTGATTGAGGTGGAGACGGAATGACGCCCTCTGGAATTGTATTCGACTCTATTTATTTTAAAACTTGGAGTGAACACTCTGGCTTAAAGAAACCAGCATGCTCAGCAACCAAAAAGGTTCTCGCCACACTTCAGGAATTTCTTTTGGAGAACGGTTTCGAAGGCAATCTAGATTTTGACCGATTCACATATTATGTTGAATCAAATGATTTTGAACCGATTAACAAATCGTTCATTGATCAATTTGTTCAGTATCTTATATCATCAAATCCAGGGCTTTCAAATAAAACCATTTACAATAAAATTAGTTCATTAAAGAGCTTTTTCAACTTTCTTGATCGAGTAAATATGATAAGCCACAACCCCATGGCCCATTATACAAACAAATATTATGAACGAAATATAAATATTAATTTCTTGACTGAGGTTGAGTGTAAAGACCTCCTGAAAGCAGCCCTTCTAGAGGAGCCCTTCTCCAAATATTACTATCTGTTGATTTGGACAGCCATTACAACCGGACTTAGAAACAATGAAATATGTTGCCTTTCATTTGAGCAGATCAACTTTCAAAATAATATGGTGATAGTTAACAAAGGTCAAAAAACAAATGCTAAGGGGGTCGCCATTCCTGGGTTCCTAGCAAACGAACTGAAACACTTCAGACAATATAAGGAGACCATTGAAGAAGATTTTAGTCCATATGTATTCTCAAGAAAAAAACGTAAACTCTATAATAATCAAATGGTATCTATAGTCAGATCTATATCAGAAAAAGCCGGGATTAATAGAAGGGTCATTCCCCATGATCTCAGAAGAACTACCGGATTTCTGATGCTTAAAAGTGGTGCAAACTTGAGAGCAATTCAACAACAATTAAGGCATGAGTTGTTAGGTACCACGTTGGAGTACCTCCCCATTTCGGTTAGTTTGATATTAGACGAGGATTAAAAAAATGCCCTTCCAATGCTGAATTGGACAGGGCATTCATATCGTTTGTAGGATTAATCTATGGCAGTTAAATGTCTCCAAGCCATCTCGATATGTGTATCTTTAAAGACATTCTTCTTCCTTTCATTCCAGGCTTTAAAATGATCAATCGCAATCTTCACATTATCTCTGGAATCAGGAAAATGCTTAATAATCCAATCGGTCGTAGCTAGCAATTCAAGTCCGTATGGGGTTTCGTAACCTTCAATTATTTGTTTGGTATGCTGAAGCCTTATTTCCGTGCTCCCATCATTTAATTGACTCAGAAAGCCTTCAGCTTCCCTTGTTACTTCAGGTAAAAGATAAATCTCCGCATCCCGATTTCGATCTCCATATCCCCGTATATAATGCCCTTCAAGTCTTTGAAGAACATGATTTAAATTGTCAGCATACGGTCCAAACTGAGCTTTAACAAATCTTAGCTTTAAATCCTCTCCACTCTCTTGCAAAAAGTAAGCAAGTTTCTGTATTTCCAACATTGACAGTTTGTAGCCCGGTGCAGCATAGAGATTCATTAGCATTATAAGTAAGGCTCTAGCACGAGTTAACTTCGGCTTTTCGGTTCCAACACGCATTTTATCAGGCTCAGGACTTCCAATTGGCGGGTAAACCATAAATAAAACCTCAGGAACTTTCAATGCCGCTTCCTCAATTAGTGGCCGAACGTCTTCCCAGTTCAAACCACCATTACCGCAGCCTAATGGAGGGATTGCTACTGATCTAATTCCATACTCCCGAATTATCTCAATAAAATCAATTAATCCAGACTGTATGTCTTCAATCTTTGACTTTCCTTTCCAATGACGCTTTGTTGGAAAGTTAATGATGTATCGAGGATTAAACATAGACCCTGTATCAACAACAAACATTTTACCTGGCATAACCATATTATTTTTGCATGCTTTTTCGTACTCTTTAAAATTATCAGGATAAGCCTGTTTAAATTGAAGTGCTATCCCCTTACCCATTACTCCTACACAATTCACCGTGTTTACTAAAGCCTCGGCCTCGGATTCCAACAAGTTACCTTTCTTATACTCAATCACAAACTCACCACCTTAGTAATACCATTCTCTGCGTACCTCAACAGGTATATTAATCGAGTTATTACGCAAAATTTTAAGTGCCTCACCCTTGTAAGTTTCATTAATTACACCAATTTCAAGTATAGAGTCAATGGGAAAAAACTCAAAAGCCAAGAACTCCGCCTGCCGTTTCCGTTTTCTGTCAGGATATTCAGTAGTATCATACCAATATTGGGATCTCATTATTCCCCAGTCAATTTGCTCTAAATCAACCGGGTCATTGTAAAATTCGGAATAACTCATGATCGCATGTCCATCTGTAAACACGAATGGGATTTTCTCTGATAACACTTGTTGTACCGTTGATACCAAATATATAATTTGATTTTGACCACCTTGATACTGTGGCACATTTCCTTGATTAATTGTATACAACATTGGTGACCGCGGCGCAAAGTAAAAAGGAACATAATCATGTAGATTACCGTATGGATGTATTGGAACTTGTTTTTCCGAGCGTCTAGATTGAATTTGCTCATAAGCAATATTCACGAAAGAGCTTTCGTGCTCGTGTAATTGGTTTATACAAACGAGACCATTATTGTTAAGGATCGAATGTAAATTCCCAATACTCGTTATATGATAAATAAATGTTGGATTCGGCACCATTTAGCTACACTCCATGTCTAATCACGTTAGAGTGTTATTTCGACAAAGGAAATGAATTTCCTCCCAGGTAGCAACAGAATATATGTTCGTATTTATTATATTCGAATGATTTAATCAAGTCAAAAGTTACTGATGATGTTATTCAAAGAATTTAACTCGGAATTACTCCATGTCATCAGAAATATGTAATTCACGTTGACACACATCACATTTAACAATTAGATATGTGCCTAAGCCCGAGGGGATAAAAGTAAAAGCGAATTTAGCCCCGCTTACGTCAACTGCTTTACATTGGTCCCATTGATTAATACTTTTCATGATTTCTTCACTTATTGAAAATGTTATCGCTGTTCTCGATGGTTCATTTTTCTGAGTACAATCACCCATATCGTCTAAATTAGTGTGATCAGGGTTTTTGGGATCAAACTCTCTTTGAACTGCCTTATGTAACTCAACGATTTCTTTAGCAAAGTCAAAAGTATTTAAATAAAAACCCCATATTTCTAAGATATCGTTTGAAAGTCCATCGAACATCATTCTTGCCTCTGCCTCAGAGTAATCCATCTTTTTTAGTTCTTCAATAACACCCATGAAATAATGCTTGTACATTTCACTTTTTGATTTCTCATCTTTCATTTTCCGCAACCCTTTCCGTACCCACAAGTATTCAAAAAGCCACATGCTCTGATGTGGCTTCATAAGTAATAAGCCTTTCTTTAATGCAACACTTATGACATTAGAATCTCGTTCTCGATGCAGCGGGCGGCGAATGTCGCCAGCTTCGTGCCCTTGCCGGTCTGGAAGCTTTCGATCGCCTTGATGAGCCCGATCGTGCCGATCGAGATGAGATCCTCCGCGTCCTCGCCTGTATTGTCGAATTTTTTGACGATGTGCGCGACGAGCCTCAGATTGTGCTCGATGAGCAGATTGCGCGACTGCTGGTTGCCCTCGGCCATCAGCTTCAGATGGCGGAGCTCATCCTCCTCCTGCAACGGCTGCGGAAACGCATTGTTTTTGACATAGGACACAAGCAGGCTGAGCTGCTTGATGAACAGGGCGATTGCGGCAAAAAGTCCAGGCATTTCGGAGGCCACCCCCATGCGGTACTACCGTCTCTGCCAGGGGCAGGCGGTGCAGATGTACGGTTAGTTTATGTGGGCGGCCGCCCAGAAGTGCCTGTACTCCGCCATCGAGCCGCAAAATTAGACATTCGGCGCGCGGTTTCATTCGATCCGGATAAGGGGAGCCGATGGCACTCCCGCCTGCCTGAACCTAAAAAAGGAGCGAAGCGTCGATCGCTTCGCTCCTTGCCGCTGTCGGCGAGCCTTCGACTCTCCCCCCAGCCTGCCGCCGCAATCGGCAGCTTCTTGCAGGCAGCCTCTTACAGCTTGACGAACTGCCCGGTCCGCTGGGACTCGAACGCCGCGAGGATGACCTTCAGCGACTTCAAGCCTTCCTCGCCGGAGATCGCCGGCGGCGTGCCGGTCGAGACGGATTCCAGGAACGCGTCGATGACGCCGCTCGGCACTTGCTTCTCGTTGGTCGCCATGGCGCCGACCTTGTACGTCTGGGTGAGGCCCTCGGTCGGCTCGACGATGACCTCGTCGCCGTCGACGGTGCCGATCTTCATGACGCCGCGCTCGCACCAGAGCACCGTGCTGTTGTCCCCGCCCTTGTACTGCGTCCAGCTGGCGACGAGCGTGCCGATCGCGCCGCTCTTCATGCGCAGCAGGCAGGCGGCGTTGTCGTCCACGTCCGTATCCTTCTTGTCCACCGTGCCGATGAAGCCGGCGACCTCCGCCACCTCATCGTTCAGCAGATAGCGGATGAAGTCCGACTTGTGCACGCCGAGGTCGCCCATCGCGCCCATGACGGCCTCGTCCTTGCGGAAAAACCAGCTGCCCGCGCCGTCGACGCTCCAGCCCTCGGGACCGGGATGGCCGAACGACGTGCGGAACGTCAGCACGCGGCCGAGCTCGCCGGAGTCGAGGATCTCCTTGGCCTTGACATGCGGAGGCATCAGCCGCTGATTGTGGCCGACCATGAGGAAAACGCCGTTCCTGCGCGCCGCCTCGATCATCTGCTCGCCTTCCTCTGCCGTCGCAGCCATCGGCTTCTCGACCAGCACATGCTTGCCCGCGTTCGCGGCAGATATCGCCATCGAGGCATGTAGATGGTTCGGCGTGCACACGCTCACGGCATCGACGTCCTCGCTCGCGAGCAGCTCCTCATAACTGGCGTAAGCCTTGCCGCCGTATTGGTCCGCCATCGCCTGCGCCCGCTCCAGGATCGGATCGGCAAAGGCGACCAGCTCCGCCAGCTCATTCTCGGCATACTCGGGAATATGTCTGCGCTGGGCGATCGCGCCGCAGCCGAAGACCGCGATTTTGATTTTGCTCATCGGATCGGTTCTCCCTTCGGAATTGAAATCGAAATCGAAATTGGAATCAAGCGTTCAAACGGTCAAATAATGGCGTTGCACCCAGGCGTAGCTGTTCGCTACGCTCTCGAGCGGCGGATTTTGGCAATGATCCTGCTCCACGATCAGCCACTGCACGCCCGCTGCCTCGGCCGCCTCGATGACGGCCGGCAGGTCCACGCCGCCTTGTCCGAGCTCCAGCGTCTTCATGCCGCCCTGCTCGTCGAGGGCGAAGTCCTTGAGATGAAGGAGCGGCAGCCGGCCGGCATACTTGCCGATGTACGCCACCGGATCCCGTCCGGCGAACTGCACCCAGCAGACGTCCATCTCGACCTGGACCGCTTCCGGCGCCGTCGCTTGGAACATGGCGTCGAACGCATTCTCCTCGCCGACCTGACCGTGGAACTCAAAGTCATGGTTGTGATAGCCGAAGACCAGTCCCTGCTTGGCCGCCTCGGCGCCGATCGCCTGCAGCTCGGCGAACAGAGCGGTCCAGCCCTCGCCCGTCTGCGGCCGGTCCTCCTCCATCAGATAAGGGCAGATCATGTAGGTCGCGCCGATCGTCTTTAGATAGTCGATCTCCTTCTGCAGGTTCTGGCGCAGCGCGTGCAGCGAGACGTGGCTGCTGAAGCCCTTCAGCCCCAGCTCGTCCAGCGTCGCTTTCATTTCTTCGGCGGAGAGGTCTCCGTATCCTGCGAACTCGACGCCTTGATAGCCGAGCGCCGCCGCCTTGCGCAGCGTGCCCTTGAAATCGGATGCGGTCTCCTCGCGCAGCGTAAACAGCTGCAGGCCGATGCTGATCTTGGTCATGGTGGTCGATCTCCTCTACGGAAAGGATTTTTAGGCTCAGGTTTCATTCTAGGCGATCCCCCTCTAGAATGAACATATACAATTCCGGCAAAACATGAACGATTTGCTTGGAAATCTGAAGACGGAGGCCGTTCCCGGTGGAAACTTCCCTGCTGATCTGCGATTATTCCAGCCATTACAAGCCGTTTCTCCATGATGTGAGGAGCGGCCTGCAGCATTACCTATTTCGCCTGCAGGCCGAAGGCACCTGCGAGGTCAGCTCGGGCGGCGCCTCCTACAGGCTTGCGGGAGGAGACCTGCTCCTGCTTCGGCCCGGCGACGACTACCATCTGAGCATAAGCGAGCCGGCCAAGAAGGGACGGCTGTCGAGCGGAGATTATTATCTGTTCTGCCATGGTCCCTGGATCGACGCCTGGTGGAGCCGCAAAGAGCGCCCGACGGTCAGCCGCGTCGGAGCCGACGAGCAGCTCATTACGCTCTGGCGCAGCCTTCTGCTGGAGAAGCGCCGCCATGCCCTCGACGAGGATGCCGAGCTGAAGGACGCGCTTCTGCGCAGCCTCTGCCTGTATATCGACCGGGCGATCGCCGAAAGCGCGCCGAGCGGGACGCCGGGAACGGCGGCGCTCAAGATCAAGCGGTTCATCGAGGAGCGGGCCTTCTCCACCTTCAAGCTCGAGGAAGCCGCGCGGCATGCCGGACTGAGCCTCTCCCGAGCGGTGAGGCTGTTCAAGGAGCAGTTCGGCAAGACGATGATCCAGTACGCCATCGAGATCCGGCTGCAAGCGGCCGTCGAGCAGATCAAATACGGCGAGCTGAAGCTCGAGCGGATCGCGAAGGCATGCGGCTTCGCCAGCTATTCTTATTTCCACCGCGTCTTTCGGACGCATTTCGGGCTTTCGCCGCTGGAGTACCGTTCGCTTCACCACGAGCGAGGCTCGGGCGGGCCGGTTGGCTCGGGCGGCTCGGCCAGCTCGGGCGGCCCGGTTGGTTCGGGCGGAGAAACCGGGCCGGAATGACCGGTCACGGCACGATAACGTCGACCCTCGCATTTCCATCCTTTTTATAAAAAACACTCAACTTCCCATATCTTCCTGCCGATAATCTTTGGGTTCGATTATAGACAAGGGGAGAGTCCACCGATGGAAACGACCATCCAACCGCTTGACGGAAGCCCGTCCGGCCCGAATCCTTACGCGCCTTATCGCAGCGACGAGCCCGTCAGCGTCAAATCCTGGCTGATCACGCTCGTCATCCTGATGATTCCGATCGTGAACATCGTCATGCTGTTCGTCTGGGCGTTCGGCGACAGCGCCAATCTCAACCGCAAGCATTTCTCGCGCGCCTATCTGCTCTGGGCGCTCATCGGCATCGCATTCTACCTCGTCCTATTCGCGATCTTCGGCGCTGTCATGATCAGCGCGTTGAGCGAAATGCCGGTCTAAAGGAGGAATTTCGACATGAACGCACAGCCTTATTCCGGCTCGGCCCGCGATCCGTATCACGGGGGCGGCTCCAGCTCGGTCATGACGACCGGCAACTGGTTCGTCACCCAGCTGCTCCTGGCGATTCCGATCGTCGGCCTCATCCTGCTCTTCGTATGGGCGTTCGGCGAGAACGCCAACGTCAACAAGCGCAACCTGAGCCGCGCCTACCTGCTGCTTTTCCTGATCCTGATCGGCGTCGGACTCGCCATTTCCATGCTGAGCGCGCTGATCGCAGCGAGCGGAAGCTAGCCGCAAAAAAGCTGCCCTGCCAAGTCGACGGACTTGGCGGAGCAGCTTTTTTTACCCCAAAGAAAGCCTCAGCGCAGAGCGCCTGCGGCCGCCGCTTGCGCCCGCGCGATTCGGCCGCGCAGCCAGACGCTCTCGCGGGCGAGCATGCCGGCGGGGTCTCCGCCGAACCATTCGACCGAGCCGTACAGCTCCGGCTCGCCCGCGGCGAGCTCCAGCAGCGGCTCGTAGTCGATCGCGCCGTCGCCGAGCGCGACCATGCCCTCGCGGCTGCCGCCGGCCGCATAAACGATGTCCGGCCGGAATACGCCGACATGCTCCAGCCGGTCGATGTTCTTGAGATGCACATAGCCGATCCACGGCTTCAGCGCCCGCCAGCAGGCGGACGGCTCGCCTCCCGCCTCCCACAGATGGAGGGCGTCGAAGTTGAGCAGCGCCGCTCCCGGCCGCAGCGCATCGGCCAGCCGCATCATCTCCGCCGCCATCGCCGGCGTGTCGAGCAGCGTCGCCGGATGCGTCTCCAGCAGCAGCTGCACGCCCGCCTCGCGGCAGAGCGCCCCGAGCTCGCAGGCCTGCTCGATGACGACGCGGCGCTCGCCGCCGTCCAGCTCGGCGCTGCCGCGGCTGCCGGCGAAGATGCGCAGCCGCGGAGCCCCGCACCAAAGGGCGCGCTCGATCAGCCGCTGGCAGCTGTCGCAACTCGCGGCGAAGTCGGCCTCCGGCGAGATGTCGACATAATGGCTCACCATCGAGATGCCGAGGCCGTGCGCGCGCAGCCGCGCGAGATCCTCCTCCGCCTGCCGGCGGTTCAGCTCATGGAGCTGGGCGGCGTGGGCGCCCCACAGCTCGATGCCGTCATAGCCGAGCCGGGCAGCCAGCTCCGCCAGCTCGCGGAACGAGACGAGCTGGTGGCGGAACGAGATCGTGCACAGCGCCGTTTTCATGCCGGCACCTCCGCCTGCCCCCGCAGCGGCGGGGCCGGCTCGCCGAGCGCCGCCTGCCGCCAGCCGTCGTACTGGCGCCAGATCTCCTCCTTGATGCCGCGTTCGATCGCGTCGGCTTCGTCGAGGCTTTCAAGCAGCGTCTCGACGAGCGCTTTTTTGCCGGTCATGGCGATCTTCACGGACAAGTAGTGGGCGGTCGAGTACGTCTGGCACAGGTCCTCGATCTGGTTCGCCCACTTCAGGAAGCGGTCGCGCGAGTAGCCGAGCGTATCCTGGAAATACATCAAGGCGTATTCGTAGCCGTACTTGCGGATCGCGAGCACCTTCAGCTGCTTCAGCGCCGGCAGCAGATAGGCGAGCGCCTCCGGCGTGCCGGCTCCGGCCGCTCTCGCCACGATGGCGCGCACCTGCTCCGTCAGCTCGTTGCGCTCCGGCCGGAACGTCTCGCGGAAGTACGCGTCCACGAGCTCCAGGCTCGGCGCGCCCACGGCCTGCGCATCGATCGAGTAGCCGGCCCCGTCCTCGCCCATCGCCAGGATGGCCGCCACGACGTCGTCCTTTTTGGCCTCGCCCTCCCAGCGGAAGTCCGGGTCGAACACGAACCACGTATCGTCGCGATCCGTCTTCGACACCATCAGATAATGAGGAAACGGGCTCATGCTCGCCTTCGTCTCGCGGTCCGGCAGCCGGCTCATGTCGAGCATGACGAGCAGGTAGCGATGCTCCGGCTGCTCCTTCATCAGCTCCAGCAGCCGCTCCACGTTGCGCTCCGGCGAGAGGCCGGGGTCATGCCAGCGCTGCGCGCGCAGGCCGAACAGCCGCTCGTAGTCGTCGAACCGCCGCTGATGCGACAGCCTTTCGGAATGATAGGCGAGGCGGCCGTCGTCCGTCACGTCGAATTCCGCATCCCACACGCCGAAATAAAACGGCCGGTGGTCGGCCTCTCCGCGCCTTTTCACGATCTCGCACAGGCAGCTCATCAGGCAATGGATCTTGATGCTCATGTCAACCCTTCCCTTCCGCTGCGAGCGGGCGCAGCTCCCCCATGAAGTCCAGCACCGATCCGACCGTCGCCAGCGCGCGCGGATCGACCTCCGCATCCGGCACCGCCAGCCCGAGCCGCACCTCGATCCAGACGATCAGCTGCATGACGAGGATGGAGTCCAGCCCCAGGTCCTCGGCGAGCCGCAGCTCGTCGTCCAGCCGCTCCGGCAGCTGTCCGAGGCCGAGGTCCTGCTCCATCAGGCCGCGCAGCCCGCTCCTTCTCGCTTCTCTCGGCATCATGATTCCTCCTCCCGGCGCAGTCGCGCGCGGCTGATCTTGCCCGAGGGCAGCGCGGGCAGGCTGGAGACGAGCGCGATCGCGGCCGGCACCTGGTAGGCGGGCAAAAGCCTGCGGCAAGCCTCGCGGATCGCCTCCTCGCCGACGCTGCCGTCGGCGACGACGCGCGCGCTCACGCGCTCGCCCATGACCGGATGACGGCTGCCGTAGACGACCGCCTCGCGCACGCCGGCCACCTGCAGCAGCGCCCGCTCGACCGCGGCCGGATACACCTTGCGTCCGCCGATGTTGATGACGTCGTCGGCGCGGGCGACGAGCCGCAGCCCGCCGTCTTCGGCGCGGTAGGCCAGATCGCCGGTGCGGAACTCCGCTTGCGCGGCGGCAGCTCCGCGCTCCGGGAGGCGTCCTCCCGGATCCGGAAGCACGATCCCGTCCGGACGACGCTCGCCGCTTCTCTTCTCCGCCGCAGACAGCGGCCGCCAGGATGCGCCGACCCCGCGCCCGTATTCGCCGGAGCTCGCGGCAAGCGGCCCCCGGCGGCGCAGCGTCAGCTCCGCCGGCTCGTCCGGGCCGCCGCCCGCCCGCGCCTCGAAGCGGCCGAGCTCGGTCCCGATGTCCTGCACGCCGGCCATGCGGGCCGACAGCGAGACGCAGCCGAGCTCGGTGCAGCCGTACTGCTGCATCAGCGTATCCGCCTGGGCTTGCAGCCGCTTGAACAGCGGCTCCGTCATCGGCGCGCCGGAGGAGAGCAGCCTGTGGAAGCGCATGCCCTCTCCCGCGAGCGACGAAATCAGATGGAACAGCAGCGGCACGCCGTAGACGAGATGGCGCGGATGCTCGCGCAGCGCGGCCAGCATCGCCTTCGGATTGCGGGCCGGAGCGAGCACCGGCTCGGCTCCCCGCGCCAGCGTGGCGACGACGCCGCACAGCAGCCCGAACGAATGCGACACCGGCGCGAGCACGACCGTTGTCAGGCCGCTGTCCGCCCCCGCGCCGGCCTGCTCGAGCGCCCGGTTGTAGTCGGCCGTCTCCTCGGCGATCTCGGCCCATGTCCGCCGCAGCAGCTTGGAGCGGCCGGTCGTGCCGGACGAGTGCTGGAGCAGCGACGGCTCCCAGGGCGTCCGCTCCTGCGGCTGCGGACCGGCCAGGAACTGCTCCGCGCGGCCGTAGACGAGGCCGCAGCAGCCGCTCTCGAGCGAGGTCTCGAACGCCGCGTCCAGCGGCATGTCCTCGCTCAGCAGCAGCGCGGACCCGCCTTCCTCCCGCAAATAGAGCGCGAGCGCGGCCGTTTCCTCGCGGCTTTCGAGGCATAGCGCGTACAGCCTCCCCGACGGCCGCGCGAGATGCGGCAGCCGGCGGAAGCCGGACCAATGCGATTCAAATCGGCTGGACATGGAGCATCGCCTTCCTTTCCTGAATTCGGCTGCGGGCGGCCAGCAGCGGGTTCGGAGCCTCGTGGCAGTAGGTCACCGTCGGATCGGGGAACAGGCGGCCCTTGGTCAGCGCCTCGACCTGGCAGAGCGGACGGAACAGGCTGAACGCCTCCATCCGCTCCGCAGGCTGCGGGAAGCGCTCGAAATGCGCGTCCAGCAGCTCTGCCGCCAGCTCCCAGAACGCCTCCTCCGCGAAGCCGTGGCGGCGCTCCAGCATCCAGCTCAGCTCGCCGAGGTTGAACAGCAGCAGCGCGTCCAGCAGCGTATCGCGCACAGCCGCCGGATCGTCCTGCTCGAACAGCGCGTTCGGCGCGGCGAGGCGGAAGTTCTCGTGGATCGAGCGGTAGTCTGGAACCGTCTGCGGCTCGGCCAGCAGCGGCGGATGGTAGTAGAAGCCTTCGTGCACGTCCTTGAGCGCGGCTCGCTCCGGCCAGCCGCCGCGATGCAGCAGCGCCATGTTCTGGCCGTGCGATTCCAGCGCGACGCCATGGACGACGAGCAGATGCGCGGCCGGCAGCAGCGACACCTCCAGCAGCCGGCGCACCCAGCGCTCGGCGCCGTAGCGCTCCAGCCAGGGGCCGACGAACGTGCCGCGCGCATCCTCCGCGAACAAAGCGTTGAACGGCGCGGCCTGCTCGCCCTCCTCCAGCTTCGGCTCCAGCGACTCGCGCCAGAGGCAGGCGAGCACGCCGTAGATGTCCGGCTCGACGCTCTCGTCCGCCGGCGGCGGATCGTAGACGACGCCGGCGAATTCCTCCAGCAGCACGAGCCTCGCCTCGTCGCGCAGATAGGCGTCCCGCCCGATCATGCCGCTCAGCCAGCGCGACGTCTGCGGCGCGCTCGCCACCGAATGCGGACTGAGATAGCGCGAGGCCGACGTGTTGACGAGGCTCATCGCCAGCTTGGCGTACGGCCTTTCGGGCCGGGACCGGTTCGTCATCGTGCGGATCGACTGCTGCGGCGCATAGAGGTCTCCGCCCTCGCCCAGCAGCACGACCGTGCCCTCGCGGATGCAGTCCGCCAGCGCCCGCGCGATCTGACGCCGCCATTGCCAAGGATGGACCGGCAGCAGCGCGTAGGCGTCCGGATCATGCCCGAGCCCGCGCAGCTTGGAGCGGAACGCCTCCAGCGTCTCCTCCCCCAGCTCCTCGCGGGCGAGGCTCTCCAGCGTCCGCTCCGGCGCGCAGGCAAGATGCAGCCAGCCGTCGTCCCGCACCGCCGCCCACAGCAGCCGCAGCTGCGGGCGATATTCCGGCCCGTAGCGGAAGTTGTCGGCGTAGTCGAAGCCGACCCGCGACTTGTACGAGGGATGATAAGGATGGCCCTCGCCGAGCGCCGTCTCCAGCTCGCCGTACGGCAGCTCGCGGAGCTCGGCGACCGGCGAAGGATGCAGGCAGCGATAGACGGCGTCCTTGAGGCGCGTCTCCTCCAGCTCGCGGATGAACGCGGCGAGGCTGTCCGGCTCGACCTCCGTGCCGCGCAGCAGCTCCGCCATCATCATGCCGAGCGGCGTTCCCTCCGCCGTGCCGCCGGCCGATCTGCGGCGCACCGGCCCGTCCAGCCGGATGCGGCCGAACGTCGCCGTCCGCCGCCCCTCCGCTTCATAGCGGACGGGGGCGCCGTCCCGGTCCGCTGCCCGCAGCGCGAACCTTAGCCGCCCGCGTCCTGCCGCGCCTTCTCCTTCCGCATGTCCTGCCGCCTCCAGCTCCTCGAACGGCACGAGCCGCTCGAACAGCATCGACTCGACCAGCTGGCGGCGCATCCGCTCGCCGACCTCGTCGTAAGCGGCGGAGCGCAGCGCCCGCTGCACGAGCTCGTCCTGCGGCATCGGCTCGTCCTGCGTCGATCGTTCGTCCTTCTGCACGAGCTCGCCCTGCCCGGACGGCTCGTCCTGCGTCGATCGTTCGTTCTTCCGCACGAGCTCGTCCTGCCGCGTTCTTTCCTCCCGCCTGTCCGGCCTCATGAAGCTCCTCCTCCCATCGCTTCGGCAAGCGCCCGGCGCCCGCCGCTCCTTCGTCCGAGCCCTGCCGCGGCGAGCAGCGGATTGGGGATCGGCACATAGACCGACTGCCGCTCCAGCGGCAGCTCCAGCTCGTCCATGTCATGGAGCCGCGTCAGCAGATTGCCTTTGCACGGCAGCTCCTCCGCCTGCAGCAGCCGCTCGAGGAAGCGCGAGCCCTCCCGGTCCAGCGGACGGAACGCTTCCAGCTCCCGCCGGATGTCCAGCAGCAGCTCCTCCTCCTTCGCCAAGCCCTCGACGCCGAACGCGCCGACGAGGCCGAACAGATGGTTGACCATCAAATAGTAGATCAGATGCTCGTCCGTCACCTCGTCGGCGTACACGTCGCCGCTCTTGCTGCCGATGCCCGGCAGCTCGCGCTCGAGCGCGCCGAGCATGGAGCGGCTGAAATAATAGCCCTGGTTGTCGCGGAACCAGTACCGCACCGGCCAGCCGTCGCCGTCCAGCTCGACGAGGCTGTTCTGCATATGGGCTTCGAGCGCGATGCCGTACGCGAGATGCAGCCGGACGAGCGGCCGCAGCGACAGCTCGAGATAGCGGCGGAACCAGCGCCTCGACGCCTCGGCCTCGGCGAGGCCCGTCCGCTCGGCGAGCCGGCCGATCAGGCGGCCGAGCGGCGAGCGCCGGCCCGGCAGCGCCTCCTGGGCGAGCGCGGCGAGCGTGACGGCGCGGCAGGAGCCGCCGCTGCGGAACGGATTGTCCCGCAGCACGACCTCGAAGCCGCTCGCCGGCCCCTCTTCCTCCCCGAGCGTCGCGTAGGCCGGATCCGTCATGACCGCGAAGCCGGGGTACGCCCGGCAAGCCTCGCCGATGCGCGTATCGAGCAGCCGCCGAATCTCGATGCCGCTTTCCAGCTCGTTGATCTTCATCACCCGCAGCGAGTTGGTCAGCTTCACCCGCAGCGAGAACTTCAGCATGTAGGCGGCATCCGGATGATACACCGTGCGGACGGAGGAGGTCGGAAAATACTCTCTGCCCCCCGGCCCCAGGCTCCGCAGCAGCCCGCGCTCCAGCCAGTCCTGCGTGCGCGGCTGCTCCAGCAGCCAGCGCGCCTGCAGCGGATGCACCGGCAGCATCGTCCAGCCGGCTTCGGCGCAGCGCTTCTTGAGCTCCGGCGCGGCCTCGGGATCGGCCAGCAGCTCGCCGCGCAGCAGCTCCGAGGCCGGGCTGCCGGCAGCCGACCGCTCCTTGACGATCGACCGATGCGCCTGAAAATAATGCAGCCGGAAGCGCCCGCCGAGCTCGGGGCAGTAGACGCCCGCTTCCGCGCCGCTCATGCCTTGGCGGCTTTTCGGCGTCGGATGGAAGCCGTGGCCGAAGACGAGCGACTGCTCGGCGGACAGGAAGTCGTTCCCGCCGGACTCCGGCTCCGGCCGGGCGAGCGCGGCGGCGACGATCTCCTCCACGTTGCGGCAGCTCTGGATGATGCGCAGCAGCAGCTCGTCGCGTCGCGCGAGGCCCGGCCTCGTCAGCGCCAGCTCCTGCACGAGCAGCGCCGACGCCGTGATGTAGTCGGCCTCCGCCAGCGCGCCGCCGAGCTCCGGCCGGTACCAGGCCTTGCCGCTGGCCGCATGCCGGCCGGTCGGCGAATGGTAGTCCAGCCCGACCCACAGCACGATGCCTTGCGCGCTCAGCCGCAGCTCCAGCATGCCGGCCCGGCCCGGCTGCGCGCCGGCCGGCGTTTCCTGCGGCAGCCGCAGCTCGGCGTCCGCTCCCGCCTCGCGGGCATAACAGTTGACCATCGCCTGCAGAGCTGTCCGCTCCGCGACCGATTTGGCCTCGTTCATAATAGACCCCCTTGTTCAACTTATTCAGGCATCCGCTTTGGTCGGGCGGCTTGCCAGGATCAGGAAGGAACGATTATAATAATGATAATCATTCTCATTAAATCCACAAAAAAAAGGAGCTTTCCATGCCCAGCGTCACGAAGCGCGCTTCTTCTTATACGTTCGTCTCCTTGAAACGCCATCGTCTCGAGGGCGGATCGCCGGTCCAGCCGTTCCGCCTGCTCCGCCATGCCCTCATCTTCCTCTTCGACGGCTCCGGCCGGCTCGAGCTCAACGGACAGCCTTGCCCGCTCGAGCCCGAAAGCTGCTGGGCGCTCGCTCCCGGCACCTGGATCAAGGCGGAGCTGCAGCCGGATCGGCCGCTCGACGCCTATGTGCTGGAGTACGACGGCAGCGGGCCGTCCGTGCTCCCTCTATGCGCCGCGGCCAAGCCTCGGCCGGGCGCTCCCGAGTTGCCGGGACGCAGCGTCCGCATCGCCGCCCCGAGCTCCGTGCTGACGCTGCTCGGCGGCATGCTCGAGCTCGGCCGCAGCCGGACGCCCTCGGCCTTTTTCCGGCGGCAGGCGCTGCTTTACGAGCTGCTGCACCGGGTCAGCCTCATGCCGGGCGAGGAGGAGAACGGCGCTCAGGAAGCGGTCCAGCGCACGATCCGTTATTTGGAGACGCACTATATGGAGCCGATCCAGGTCGGGGAGCTGCCGCGGATGGCCAGCCTGACGCCGAGCGCCTACTGCCGCTCGTTCAAAAAAGCGACGGGGCAGTCGCCGACCGCCTATTTGACGGAGCTGCGCATGCGCCAGGCTAAGGAGCTGCTGCGGCAGCCGGGACGGCCGACGCTGCGCGACATCGCCGCCAGCGTCGGCTACGCGGACGAGCTGTATTTCAGCCGGCTGTTCAAAAAGACGGCCGGCGTCTCGCCCAGCGCCTTCGCCGGACGCAGCGCGACGCGCGTCGCGATCGTCAGCCATCTGTTCCTGCAGGATCATCTGCTGGCGCTCGGCATCAAGCCGGTCGCCGCGCCCGCCTTTCCGAGCGTCTATCGCACGCCCTCGGGATTCCCGGACTATCTGCAGCCGCAGCTGGAGGGCACGAAGCCGCTCAACGCCGAGACCTCCATCCTCCCGCGCGACGTGCAGAGCCTGTCGCCCGACCTCATCATCAAGATGGATTTCGGCGGCAATCCGACCGACGGCCCGTGGCGCGGCATGCCGAACACCGTCTGCATGGACGGCTTCGGCGGCTGGCAGGCCTACCTCGAATCGCTCGGCGCCATGCTCGGCCGGGAAGCCGAGGCGGAAGCCGCCGTAAGCCGCGTGCAAGGCATCGAGCTCGCGTATCGCGGCCAGCTCGCCTCCGCCGCCGCAGCGGCCGGAGAGCTGGCGATCGTGCGCGTGCTGCCGGGCGACTTCCGCCTGTTCGGCGCCGACGGCCATGCCTTCAGCGATCTGTTCTATCGAGCGCTCGGCTTTTGCCCGCACAGCCGCATCCGCCACGGCTTCTACCGCAGCCATGCGTTCGAGGAGCTGCTGTCGATGGATCCGGACAGCATCCTCGTCGTATGGAGCGACGCGCGCGAGCTGGCCCGGCTGCGCGCCCACCCGGCCTGGAGGGAGCTGCGCGCCGTCCGCGAAGGCCGGCTGCATGTGCCTGACAGCCGCGAATGGGATCCATGGGGACCTTCGGGGCGGGAGTTCGCCATCTACGACTGCGCCCGCTACTTCAGCGGCATGCCCCGCGGAGCCGCGCGCGTGCGCTGATCCGGCTCGAGCCTCGCGCCTGGCCGCCTCCGCCGGCTACAGCCAGGTGATGAGCTGCGCGGCCGGGATTCTCAGCTCGGCCTTCGGGATCGCTTTCGGATAGCCGACATGCAGGTTGCCGACGGCCCGCTCGCCGGGCCGGATGCCGACCGCCTCGCGGAAGACGTCTTCGTGCAGCCACTCGTACGTTTCCCATACCATGCCGATTCCCTGTTCCCAGGCGAGCAGGCTGAAGTTGTGGATGACCGTCGCCGTCGCGGCATAATCCTCCTCCCTCACCTGCAGGTAAGGATTTTCCTTCATGACGACCGTGACGATCAGCGGATTGCTCATGATCTTGCGGTAATATTTCTGGCCGGTCTCCTGCTTTTTGGCCGGATCCCGCTCCCAGCGCTCGTTCATCGCGCGGCAGGCGTCGGCGATCTTGCGGCGTCCTTCGCCTGCGGCGACGATGAACCGCCACGGCTGGGTCATGCGATGGTTGGGCGCCCACACCGCCGTATCGAGCAGGTCGGAGACGAGCTGCGGATCGACCTCGCGATCCTCGAATACATGCACGCTGCGCCGTCCGCGAATCAGTTCGTTCAGTTCCATGGCTACCTCCGTCTCAAGCTGCGGAGCGGCTTGCCGCCCGCATGTCCTAGCATAACCGTGCCTGCGCCGGCGAGGCTATGGAGAGCATTGCCCCTTTTGCATGGACAAAAAAACCGCCCGCTCGGCCGCGATCCTTCCTGCCAAGCGCGCAAAAAGCCGCCTCGCCAGTCGTTGGACTGGCGAGGCGGCTCGTTTGGGATCTGTTCCTGCGCCTCCATTTGGACGGACCCGAATCGGCCGGCCTTTTGTCGTGAAGCGCCTTCGTCCGTCCTCACGATCCAAGGGCGGCCCAGGTCGGCTACAGCGACCCGAGCGCCTCGCCGATGCTGCCGCGCACGAGATGCGTCGCCATGCGGTCCAGCGGCGTCGCCGTGCGGTTGATGATGACGAGGCTGTCGCCGCGGAACAGCGAGACGAGGCCCGCCGCCGGCTGCACGGTCAGCGAGGTGCCCGCCACGAGCAGCGTGTCCGCTTGCCGAATCTGCTCGGCGGCGCGCTCGAGCAGCTCGAAGTCGAGGTTTTCCTGATACAGCACGACATCCGGCTTGATGATGCCGCCGCATTCCGAGCAGAGCGGCACCGGCCGCGGATCTCCCGTCACCGCCGTCAGCGGATGGAACAGGCCGCAGTCGAGGCAGCGGTTGCGATGCACCGAGCCGTGCAGCTCCAGCACGTTGACGCTGCCCGCGCGCTGGTGCAGCCCGTCGATGTTCTGCGTGACGACCGCCTTCAGCCGGCCTTCCCGCTCCAGCTCGGCGAGCTTGAGATGCGCCGCGTTCGGCAGCGCCTGCGGATGCAGCATATGCTCCCGATAGAACGCATAGAAGTCGCCGGGATGGTCGAAAAAGAAGTCCCGGCTCAAAATCTCTTCCGGCGCGTACATCTTGCTCGTGCGCTGCTCGTACAGGCCGCCGGCCGAGCGGAAGTCGGGAATTCCGCTTTCGGTCGAGGTTCCGGCGCCGCCGAAAAAGACGATGCGCCGGCTGCGGCCGATCGCCTCGCGATAGTCTGGACCCGTCATGGCCGCCACTCTCCTCTAGTCAGGGTAGATGATGCCTCGGCTGGAACAGCTTGCTCCGTCAAGCCGGAGCGGCCGCGCCGCTCGTCGGAGGACGGCTCGTCCTTGTCCGCTCTAGAGCCTCGTCCGATAGACGGCCTTGTTTTCAAGGCCGCGGATCATCGGCGTCCAAGCCTCCTGCTCCGGGATGGAGCCGAGCGCGTCCTCGACCATCTGCAGCTTGGCGTCCAGCGAGTCGATATAATGAAGCGCCACCGCCTCCGCCATCTGCGGCTGCACGGGACTGCCCCACTCGCCGAGATTATGATGCGACAGCACGAGATGCTGCAGCACGGTCACCTTCGGCGAGTCGGCGGGCACGCCCAGCTTGAGCGCCGCCTCGACGATCCAGCCCGAGATGAGCGCCAGATGGCCGATCAGGCGGCCGCGGTCGCTGTATTCGGATACGATGCCGAGCTGCGCGTTCATCTCCTCGGGCTTGGCCAGGTCATGCAGGACGATGCCGGCGATGAGCGCGTCGCGGTTCAGGAACGGACGCTGCGCGCACAGGAACTCGCCGATTTCCAGCATGCGCACGGTGTGGTAGGCGAGACCGGCATAGTAGGCATGATGATGGCTCTTGGCGGCGGGGTAATGCTCCAGCCGGTCGCCGGCCTTGACGACGCAATAAGCGGCGATGTTGCGGATATCGGCGTCGCCGATGCTGTCGACCTTGGCGCGGATCTGCGCGACGAGCTCCTTGGCCTCGACCGGCGCGGCGCGGATGTAGTCGGTCAGCTGCACGCCGTCCTCCGGGCTCGTCGGGCGGATGCGGATGATCTTCAGCTGGAGCCGGTCGCGGTACAGCTGCACGATGCCGTGCACCTTGGCGACCTGCAGCGACTGCAGCGACTCCTTCTCGGCCGGCTTCAGATCCCAGTATTTGGCCGTAATCTGGCCGCTTGAATCGGCAAGCACGAGATCCCAGTAATCCTTCGGCGGAGTCGCGTTCGTCTGCTTGACATCCAGCTCCTTGACGAGAAAGAATCCGGTCACCTCTTGCTTGTCGGTCAGCGTGCTGATCAGGGTCATGCGTGAAAGCTCCTTCCGGTATAACCATAATGAACCTATTATACTCGATTTGGCTGCGCACGGATAATCGTCCTGCTCCCCTGCCGGCGTATGGACGCGCCGGCGATTGGAAACCCTTGCAGGAGGGTAAGATCAACGTATCCGAGTAGCCAAGCTCGATTCGACGGAGGAGGAATCTTCATGAAGCGCAACGACAACGATCACGGACTCTCGACGGAAAAGGACATCGATCCGCGGCACGGCCTGTTCGAGGATCAGGCGGAGGGCAGCCGCGTCCCCAGCGCCGAGGAGGAGCTTCTCCGCACGTATCCGTCCGGAGAAGGCACCTACGGCGGCGTGCAGGTCGACCGCTACACGATCGCTTCCGCCGAGGCGAACGAGCGCCTCGCGGACGATATCGCCTATGCGGAAGGCCCTGACCCGGGAGACTATGCCCGCCAGCGCGAAGGCGGCGACTATGCCGTCGAGACGCCGGTAGGAGAGTCGCCGGCGCCCGCGCCGACAAGCGTCGAGGCGGACTCCGAGCCGGGCCGGGCGGCGGCCAGGCCGAGCTCCGACGCCGAGCTCGATCTGACGGAAGGCACGCCGGTCGATCCGGTCGCGCCGCCCGACGAATTCCATGGCACCGACCTGCTGAACGGCGTCGGCTCCGCTCCGCAGGAGGAAAGCCGCTAGCAAGCTGGCCGCAACGCCATGCGCGGCGCGGATCGTTGCGTGAGAACGCGAAAAGGGACGAAGCTTCGGCTCCGTCCCTTTTTTTTGGTTCGCTGCGGAATGCTGCCGAGGGGAAAAGGGAGCTTCTTCCCTTGTTCACTCGGTTCTCCAGCTGCGGGGCTTCAGCAAGGGAGCTTCTTCCCTTGTTCCACGGCTTCGCGTGCTGCGGCGCTCCAACAAGGGAGCTTCTTCCCTTGTTCCCTCGGTTCACTAGCTGCGGGGCTCCGATTCTTCTTCCACCGCCTCGCCCCGCCGCCCGCGGCAGCGTCAATCCTCCAGCCGGAACCCCTTCTCGCGCAGCAGCCCGGTGAACGTGCGCGGCGGATACGCCGTCCGCCCGCTCATCTCCTGCGTCCACGTCGTATCGCGGCCGCCGCCGGAGCGGCCGCGGATGTAGCCGCGGTATTCGTCGTCGTATGCCTCAAGCTGCTCGGCACGGCTGCCCGCCGGATAGCGGTTTTCCGCATAAACCGCCGAGCGCGGCAGCCGCGGCCGGAGGTCCGGCTCCTCGGCCGGCACGCCGATGCACATGCCGAACACCGGGTAGACGAGCGGCGGCAGCTCCAGCAGCTCCGAGACGGCGCGCATGTCGTTGCGGATGCCTCCGATATAGACGATGCCGAGGCCCTGCGCCTCGGCGGCGATCGCCGCATTTTGCGCCGCCAGCGCCGCATCCACCGTCGCGACGAGGAAATACTCCGTCGACGTCTGCAGCTGCGCGCCGTGCATGCCCGCCGCTTCCGCGAAGCGGCTCAAATCGGCGCACCAGACGAGGAAGGTCGGCGCCTCGCGCACATGGCGCTGGCCTCCGGCCAGCTCTGCGAGCCGTCCGCGCAGCTCCGGATCGGTAATGCCGATGACGCTGTAAGCCTGCATATGGCTCGACGACGAGGCCATCTGCGCGCAGCCGAGAATCCGGTCCAGCTGCTCGGCCGTCACCGGCTCGTCCGCATAGCGGCGGATCGAGCGGTGGCGCTCCAGCAGCGACAGCGTCTCCTCCATGCGCAGCGCGTCCGGCCGCTCCTTCTTGCTTTCGTTCATCGCGAACCCTCCCGTTCCTCCTCGATTCCATTCGTGCCTAGAATAGGCAATCGGCCAGGGCTTGTCAACCGCAGGGCGGCTGCGGCTGCGGCTCGCCTAAACCTTGGCGCTGCGGACAAAAAAAGCGTCCAAGCCCGCCTGCGGGTCTGAACGCTTCCTCGGCTCCCATAGCTCCCGTCCGCTTCATGCCGCGCATCACGCCCGGCACTTCCCGCAGACCGCCCTTGCAGCTTCGGCCTACTCTTTCTGCAGATTGGCGATCATGCGGTCGAACAGCTTGAGCATCATATCCATCTCCTGCTTCTCCATGCCGCGATACAGCTTCAGCATGAGCGCATGCCGAGTCTCGTCGATCTGCTTGAGCAGCTTGAGGCCTTTCTTGTCGATGCTCAGCACCACGACGCGCCGATCCGACTCCCCGCGCTCGCGCGCGATATAGCCGAGCTCGACGAGCCGGTCCGCAAGACCGGTCACCGCTCCCGACGTGATGAGCAGCTTGTCCGCGAGCACCGACGCTTTTTGCGGCCCTTCCGTGGCCAGCAAGGTCAGTATGCGGGCATGCGTAAGGCCGAGCCCGTGCTCGTTGTCCCGGTTCCATTCCGATGTGATCAGCTTGCGCACCAGCCGGAACCGGTCATCCAGCTGCTTGGTCAGCTCTTCCAATGCCCCATCCTGTACCATGCTTTCGCCTCCTGCTTCTTCTCTCGCAATCTTGATGTAGGATAACCTTATAAGGTCAACTTCTTGTAGGTAAAGCAAAAAAAGACAAAAACCCGATCCTCGGGCAGCTCCGCGCATGACGGAAGCATCCTTAGAGGCTTCCTACGCCGAAGGCAGGGATCGGGTTTCATTTTTTATTCAGACAGACTTGACGAAAGGCGGCGGCGGCTCGCTCCAAAGCGCCTTGCGCGACTCGAGCCGGACTTCCTCCAGCACGCGCTGCACCGTCCATGCCGCATGGCCGGCCGCCTGCACGACGATGCCGCTCCGCCATGTGCGCGACACGCCCGTCCGCACCTCCCGGCCAGGCAGCTGCGGCAGCCGGTCCAGCAGCTGGCGCAGCCGCTGCTCCAGCTCCGCGTCCGCGCCGCGTCCGAACAGGCAGAACGTGCCCCAATGCGTGAACCGATGCCAGCTGCCGGGAGCCGCGAGCTGCTGCGCGCGCGGCTCGACCCGCTGGAGCTGGCGGAAGATCAGCTCGCCGTCGGCGTACACCGTCAGCCGGTTGTCGAGCCGGCGATAGCGGAACACTTCTCCGCGCAGCGTGCGTCCAGGGCACAGCACCTCCGTCTGCATCCAGACGGCGCCCGGAGCGAGCCGCACCTCGGTGTCCGCCAGCAGCGAAGCGTCCTCGTACAGCATGACCGGCTCCGGCAGATGCTCGCATACGGCGCCGTTCTCCAGCGCGAAGCGCTGGCGCAGCGACGCGCCTCCCTCCTCTTCGCAAGGATGGACCTTGAGAAAGCTCTGGTTGGAGATCTGCACCGAAGCGCCGGCGCCGAGGCTCCAGTCGAGCTCGTAGCGGTCGCCGCTCAGCATGCCCGGAGAGACGTCCATGACGAGCACGCCGGCGCCGGAGCCGAGCGGGAACGCCTTGGCGATTTTGATCGGCGACGTGTGGTAGCGCGAGACGAGCCGGGTCAGGCCGCCGCGCTCCTCGAAGCGCGCCTGCAGGACGGACGCTCCGCGCGCCGCCGTCTCGGCGCCGGTCAGCTCGCCGGCGAAGACGGCTCGCGCCTTCGCATGCTCCGCGCCCCCGTGGGAGAAGGCGCGCTCAGCGGACACGCCTCCGAGCGAGCTCCTCTCCGCTGCGTCCGCAGATGCGCCCGCAGACGCGCCCGCAGACGCGCCCGCACCGCCGCCGGCCCGGGCGGTGCGGCTCAAGCGAGCGCGCCGCCCGAACCGGCCATCCGGAGCGGCGTCAAGGTCGGGCTCAGCGCGGCAGCATCCGCTCCGTGGCCATGCGAAATTCCTTTGGCATGGGCGAGCTCATGCTCGATCCAGTCGACCATCTCCGCCACCCCGTTCCCGCCGAACAGATTGGTGAAGACGAACGGCCGATCGCCGCGCATCCGGCGCGAGTCCTCCTCCATGACCGCAAGGCTGGCTCCGACATGCGGCGCGAGGTCGATCTTGTTGATGACGAGCAGGTCGGAGCGCATGATGCCCGGGCCGCCCTTGCGCGGAATCTTTTCCCCTTGGGCCACGTCGATGATGTAGATGAAGCGGTCCACCAGCTCCGGGCTGAACGCCGCCGCCAGATTGTCTCCGCCGCTCTCGATGAAGATCAGGTCAAGCGGCGAGAAGCGCTCCTCCAGCTCCTCGATCGCCTCGAAGTTCATCGAGGCGTCCTCGCGGATCGCCGTATGCGGACAGCCGCCCGTCTCCACGCCGATGATGCGCTCCTCCGGCAGCACGCCGGTCGCCGCGAGGATGCGGGCATCCTCCTTCGTATAGATGTCGTTGGTGATGACGGCGAGGCTCCAGCGGTCCTTCAGCTCGCGGGACAGCGTCTCGACCAGCTTCGTCTTGCCGGAGCCGACCGGGCCGCCGATGCCGATGCGCACCGGACGTCCTTGCGGGATCGGATTCGTGTTCCACTCGATATGGGTATGTCCTTGGCCTTGGCACATGGGGAATTCCTCCTTGGGATAAATGAATTCGATCAGGACATGAACAGCCGGGAGTAAAGCGTCTCGTGGCGGATCATGCCGAGCTCCGAGCCCGGCATGTCGCTCCAGGCGTCCTCCGGCTCCATCGCCAGCGCCGCGCGCGCGGCCGGGACCGTCTCGCCCGACAGCAGCGCCAGCAGCCGCTGCGCCTCGGTCTGGCCGATCGCCATCAGGCGCAGCGCGCTGTTCACGGCATTGCTCAGGCAGCCGTACAGCCAGCCCTGAAGCGCCTGCTCCTCGCCGATGCCGGCTTGCCAGCAGATCCAGCCGAACACGAGCGGATGGGTCAGCAGGCAGTCGCCGCTCCGATAAGCCGCCTCGAGCCGGGCAAGGTCAAGCTCCGGATAGCTGCTGCCCGCGAGCTTGAGCAGGCGGCGGCCCATCTTTTCCATCCCGGAGCGGGTTTCGGCGCTCATGCGGCCGACATGCACGAGCCGCTCGGCCGCCCACAGCCGCTCCCACGCCTCTGCGGGCGCGTCGCGGTAGACGGCGCGGACGACGAGCGCGTCGGTCGTCGTCCAGCTCTGCCGCAGCATCGCCCGCAAGTACGCCTCCAGCTCGTCGGGACGGGCGATGTCGCCTTCCTGGACGAGCGTCTCGAGCCCGAACGAATGCGAGAAGCCGCCGATCGGCAGCGCCGAGTCGAGCAGCTGCTGCAGCACGAGCCACGGCACGAGCGGCGCCCCGCCCCGCGGCGGCATCGCCCCCGTCAAAACAGGAAGTACCGCTGCGCCATCGGCACGACCTCGGCCGGCTCGCAGACGGCCGGCTCGCCGTCGACCGTCACCCGGTACGTCTCCGGATCGACGACGATTTCCGGCGTCGCGTCATTGAGGATCATGTCCTTTTTCGTGACGGAGCGGCAGCCCTTGACCGGCTCGACCCATTTTTGCAGCCCGAGCCGCTCGGCGATGCCGCCCTCGTACGCCGCCTGGGAGACGAAGGTGATGCTCGTGCGCTGCATCGCCTTGCCGAACGCGCCGAACATCGGACGGCCGAACACCGGCTGCGGCGTCGGAATCGAAGCGTTCGGATCGCCCATCTGGGCGTAGGCGATCATGCCGCCCTTGAGCACGAGCTCCGGCTTGACGCCGAAGAACATCGGGCTCCAGACGACGAGGTCGGCGAGCTTGCCCGGCTCGATCGAGCCGACGAGATGGGAGACGCCGTGCGTGATCGCCGGATTGATCGTGTACTTGGCGATGTAGCGCTTGATGCGGAAGTTGTCGCCGCCCTCCGTGTCCGGCGCGAGCGGGCCGCGCTGCCGCTTCATCTTGTCCGCGGTCTGCCATGTGCGCAGGATGACCTCGCCGACGCGTCCCATCGCCTGCGAGTCGGAGCTCAGCATGCTGAACACGCCCATGTCGTGCAGGATGTCCTCGGCGGCGATCGTCTCCGGCCGGATGCGCGAGTCGGCGAACGCGACGTCCTCCGGAATCCGCGAGTCCAGATGATGACAGACCATGAGCATGTCCAGATGCTCCTCGATCGTGTTCACCGTAAAAGGACGCGTCGGATTCGTCGAGCTCGGCAGCACGTTCAGCTCGCCCGCCGCGCGGATGATGTCCGGCGCGTGGCCGCCGCCGGCGCCCTCGGTATGGTAGGTGTGGATCGTGCGGCCGCCGATCGCGGCCAGCGTATCCTCGAGAAAGCCCGATTCGTTGAGCGTGTCGGTATGGATGGCGACCTGCACGTCGTACCGGTCGGCCGCCTGCAGGCAGGCGTCGATCGCCGCCGGCGTCGTGCCCCAGTCCTCATGCAGCTTGAGGCCGATCGCCCCCGCCTCGATCTGCTCGATCAGCGGCTCCATGAAGCTGGCGTTGCCTTTGCCGGTGAAGCCGAGGTTCATCGGGAACGCCTCCGCCGCCTCCAGCATGCGCCGCATATGCCAGGCGCCCGGCGTGCAGGTCGTCGCGTTCGTTCCCGTCGCCGGGCCCGTGCCGCCGCCGATCATCGTCGTCACGCCCGACGAGAGCGCGGTCTCGATCTGCTGCGGGCAAATGTAGTGGATATGCGCGTCGATGCCGCCCGCCGTGACGATCTTGCCCTCGGCCGCGATCACCTCCGTGCTCGCGCCGACGACCATGCCCGGCGTCACGCCGTCCATGATGTCGGGATTGCCCGCCTTGCCGATGGCGACGATGCGCCCGTCGCGGATGCCGATGTCGCCTTTGACGATGCCCCAGTGGTCGATGACGACGGCATTCGTGATGAGCGTGTCCAGCACGCCGTCGCTGCGCAGCGCCGAGCTCGACTGGCCCATGCCGTCGCGGATGACCTTGCCTCCGCCGAACTTGCACTCGTCGCCGTACACCGTGTGGTCGCGCTCGATGACGGCCCACAGCTCGGTATCCGCCAGCCGCACCGCGTCGCCCGTCGTCGGGCCGAACATGCCGGCGTAGCTGCTCCGATCCATCTCTCTCATGATCGGCCGCCCTCCCACTGCTCCAGCCTGCGCCGCACGTCGTCCGGCATCGCGCCGGCCGGAGCCGGGCCGCTCGTCAGCCCGCTGAGGCCGTAGCCGAGCCGGCTGCCGCCGAGCTCGACGAGCTGGACCGGCTTCTCCTCGCCGGGCTCGAAGCGGACCGCCGTGCCGGCCGGGATGTCCAGCCGCATGCCGAAGGCCGATTCCCGATCGAACCTGAGGCCGCGGTTCACCTCGAAGAAATGGTAATGCGAGCCGACCTGCACCGGCCGGTCTCCTCCGTTGACGACGATCAGCTCCGCCGTGCGGCGTCCTTCATTGAGCACGATGCTCCCCTGAGCCGTGCGGTATTCCCCCGGTATCATGACTGTTCCTCCCTCATGGCCGCCGAACGGCCTGTTCTCTCTAGCCGCCGATCGGATGATGCACCGTCACGAGCTTCGTGCCGTCGGGGAAGGTCGCTTCCACCTGCACCTCGTGGATCATCTCCGGCACGCCCTCCATCACCTGGTCGCGGGTCAGGATGCGCGTGCCGTATTCCATCAGGCGGGCGACGGTCTGTCCGTCGCGCGCGCCCTCCATGATTTCGGACGTGATCAGCGCGATGCTCTCGGGATAATTGAGCTTCACGCCTCGGTTCAGCCTGCGGCGGGCGACGTCGGCCGCCACCGTGATGAGCAGCTTTTCTTTCTCGCGCTCGGTCAACTGCATGCCCTTCACCTCTTCTCCGGAATAGCTCCATTATAGGCGCGCTGCCGCAGGAAAGTAAATGAGTTATGTGAGATTATCTGACATAAAGCAACCGGGAAGCGCGAAAAAAGCCCCGCCGTCCAGAAGGACGACGGGGCAGGCGAGTCGGAACAGGGTCCGGGAAAAAGGGCGCCGGCAGCCGGCGCTACCAGATGCGCAGCAGCAGGTCGACGAGTCCGGCGGACTCCCCTTCCTGGCTGCCGATCAGCAAGACGGCCATCAGCATCACTGCGCATGCCATGACCATCATCCACAGGTATCTCATGGACGTCCCTCCGCTTCCGCTTGGTTTCGATAGGATCATTGTACCGCAGGACGGATCGTTCATGCCGTAAAGCAATCCTAAAAAAACCTTAAGAAAGTCTAAAGATCGTGATCCTGCGCCAGCGGCAGCCTCACCTGGAACGAAGTCAGATACGGATCGCTCGCGGCCGAGATGCCGCCCCCGTGCTGCTCGACGATGCTCTTGGCGATCGCCAGGCCGAGGCCGGAGCCGCCGCTGTCGAGGCCGCGCGCCTTGTCGACGCGGTAGAACCGGTCGAACAGATGCGGCAGGTCGACCGACGGAATCATCTCGCCGTAATTGACGACCTCCACGACCGCCTCCTCGCCTTCCGCCGAGGCATGGAGATCGACCTTGCCGCCGTCCTTGCCGTAATGGATCGCATTGGCGAGCAGGTTCTCGAACACGCGCACGAGCTTGTCCGGATCGCCGGTGACGGCGAGCTTGCCGGACGGGGCATGGAGCGCGCCGACGAGTCCCGCCTCCTCGAGCGGCACCCGGTATTGAATGAGCAGCTGGCGCAGCAGCTCGGTCAGATTGAACGTATGGATGCGCTGCGGAGACGTCTCGTACCGCATTTTCGTATAGTCGAACAGGTCGTTGATCAGCACGTTGAGCCGCTTCGACTTCTCATAAGCGATATGCACGTACTGGCGCACCTCCACCTCGTCGCGGCAGCGGTCCTGCTCGATCAGGCCGAGATAGCCGATGATCGAGGTGAGCGGCGTCCTCAGGTCATGCGAGACGTTCGTGATGAGCTCGCTCTTGGTCTGCTCGGCCCGCCGCTCGTCGTCGAGCGACAGCTGCAGCTTGTGCACGAGATAATTGATGTAGGCGGCGAGATCGCCGAGCTCGTTTTTTTGCCGCACCGGCACCTGGTAGTCGAAGTTGCCGTCGGCGATGTACCGCACGCTGCGGCTGACGTCGCGGAAATAGCGAAACTGGCGCTGCTGGAGCAGCAGCAGGAAGACGAGGAACAGCCCGATCGCGAGAATGACGAGCGTGAAGTCGCCGAACTGGTCGATCAGCAGATGCGCGATCCAGCGCAGCGCGGGCAGCTCGCTCGCCAGCCGCTCCGCGACGACGACGAGCAGCACCGACGAGATGACCGAGAGCGCGGCGCTCAGCGCGAGATGGAGCAGCAGGCGGAACGTCATGTCCTTGACGACGTTGTCATCCTTCAATTTTGTAGCCGACCCCCCACACCGTCACGATGAACTTGTCTCCCGTCTCCTGCTCCAGCTTGTCCCGCAGCTTGCTGATATGCACCATGACGGTATTGTTCGATTCGTAAAATTTTTCTTTCCACACTTGCTGGAAAATGTCCTCCGCGCTGAACACCTTGCCCGGATGCGAGGCGAGCAGATGGAGGATGCCGAACTCCGTGCTCGTCAGATGCAGCTGCCGCCCGTCCTGGCGGCAGGTGACCGTATGGGTCGACTTGTCGATGACGATCGGCCCGAGCTCCACCGCCCCGCCGGCGTCGGACCCGCCGCCCGCCTTGGGGAACTGGTAGGCCCGCCGCAGCAGCGACTTGACGCGGGCGACGAGCTCCAGCGGGTTGAACGGCTTGACCATATAGTCGTCCGCTCCGGTCATCAGCCCCATGATCTTGTCCATGTCCGCCGCCTTGGCGCTCAGCATGAGGATCGGCACCTGGGCCGATCCCTCGCGGCGCAGCTGCCGGCATACTTCAAGCCCGTCCGCCTTGGGCATCATGATGTCGAGCACGATCAAATGGAACGGCTCCGCGGCGGCCATGGCGAGCGCCTCCTCCCCGTCATGGGCGAGCACGGTCGCATAGCCCTCGTTGGCCAGATAGATCTGGATCAGCTCCGCGATCTCGCGGTCGTCGTCTACGATCAGCAGCTTTTTCACCGATTACCACTCCTTACAGCCACTATACCGCACGGCCGCCGGCCTTGGAAGCGCGCGCGCCCGATCGAAAGGGCCGTTTAAGGAATCTTCAGGCTTTCTTCAGGAAAGCCGGCGCCGGACCGGCTTTTTCCGAAGCCGGAGGCGCGAAAAGCCCCCTTCCGGCTGGAAGGGGGCAGCGCCGTTTCTTGCGGGAAAGCTAGCTTTCCACGCGATCGGTGATCGTGATGAGGTTCTGGTCGGCATAGTAGACGCAGTACGTGCCCAGCGCCTCGGCGATGAAGCGCAGCGGCACCATCGTCGTGCCGCTCATGTTCTGCGCCGGCACCGACAGCTCGATCTCCATGTCGTTGACCTTGGCCTTGGTCTTGTTCACCTGCAGGAAGATCTCGTTCTTGCCGCGCGTCGCCGTGATCGTCTGCTCGTACTGGTTCCAGTCGACCGTCGCTCCGAGCGCCTCGAAGATGCCGCGCAGCGGCACGAGCGTGCGTCCGTCCTTGACCAGCGGCTCCTTGTCGAGCGCGTAATTCACGCCGTTGACCAGCACCTTCGGCGCCTCCTTGGCGGCTTCTGCGGCCGGCGCGGCCGCGCCGGCGATCAGGATGCCGGCCAGCAGCAGGCCGGCCGCTTTCTTGCTTCGATATGTACTCATGAACATGCCTCCTCGGAGCGGATTTGATTCTCATTAAACCGCTTCCCGAACGACTTAAACGCTGACGATATCAAGAAGTTGCGATGCCGATAGGATTCATTCCACTTTAATGCAGGAATGCGGCAATCGGTAGTCAATCCAGGGCACATATGGTACACTAATTGGAATGATGTTAATCCTGGGAGGGACAAGCATGGCACCGAAGAAGATGCGTTCTGACATGATCAAAAAAGGCTTCGACCGAGCCCCGCACCGCAGCCTGCTGCGCGCTGCCGGCGTCAAGGAAGAAGACTTCGACAAGCCGTTCATTGCCGTCTGCAATTCCTATATCGATATCATCCCCGGCCACGTCCACCTGCAGGAATTCGGCAAGGTCGTCAAGGAAGCGATCCGCGAAGCGGGCGGCGTGCCGTTCGAGTTCAATACGATCGGCGTCGACGACGGCATCGCGATGGGCCACATCGGCATGCGCTACTCGCTGGCGAGCCGCGAGATCATCGCCGACTCCGTCGAGACGGTCGTCAACGCGCACTGGTTCGACGGCATGGTGTGCATCCCCAACTGCGACAAGATCACTCCCGGCATGATGATGGGCATGCTGCGCGTCAACATCCCGTCCATCATGGTGAGCGGCGGCCCGATGAAGGCCGGCCGCACGAGCGACGGACGCGCGATCTCGCTGACGAGCGTGTTCGAGGGCGTCGGCCAGTTCATGGCCGGCAAGATCGACGAGGTCGGCCTGACCGAGCTCGAGCAGTTCGGCTGTCCGACCTGCGGCTCCTGCTCCGGCATGTTCACCGCCAACTCGATGAACTGCCTCGCCGAGGCGCTCGGCATCGCCCTTCCGGGCAACGGCTCCATCCTCGCCGTAGCGGAGGAGCGCAAGGAATTCGTCAAGGAGTCCGCCCGCCAGCTCATGAAGCTGATCGAGATGGACCTGCGTCCGCGCGACATCGTCACGGCGGAGGCGATCGACAACGCGTTCGCGCTCGACATGGCGATGGGCGGATCGACCAACACCGTCCTCCATACGCTCGCGATCGCGCATGAAGCCGGCATCGAGTACCCGATCGCCCGCATCAACGAAGTCGCCAACCGCGTGCCGCATCTGTCCAAGCTGGCTCCGGCGTCCGACCTTCACATGGAGGACGTGCATGAGGCCGGCGGCGTCAGCGCCGTGCTGCGCGAGCTGCTCAACAAGCCGGGCGCCCTGCATACCGAATGCATGACCGTCACCGGCAAGACGATCCGCGAGAACGTTGAAAATACGGAAATCAAGCGGCGCGACGTCGTGCGCCCGATCGACGATCCGCACTCCGAGCGCGGCGGCCTCGCCGTCCTGTTCGGCAACCTGGCTCCGGACGGAGCGATCATCAAGGTCGGCGCCGTAGACAAGTCCGTGGGCGGCTACCACCGCGGCCCGGCGATCTGCTTCGACTCGCAGGACGCCGTGCTGGAAGGCTTGAGCAAAGGCCTCGTCAAGGAAGGCCATGTCGTCGTCATCCGCTACGAAGGGCCGAAGGGCGGCCCCGGCATGCCGGAGATGCTCGCTCCGACGTCGCAGATCGTCGGCATGGGCCTCGGCGCCAAGGTCGGCCTCATCACCGACGGCCGCTTCTCGGGCGCCTCGCGCGGCATCAGCATCGGCCATATCTCGCCGGAGGCGGCGGACGGCGGTCCGCTCGCGTTCGTCCACGACGGCGACATCATCGAGCTGGACATGAACAACCGCACGATCCAGCTTGAGATCAGCGACGAGGAGATGGCCAAGCGCCGCGCCGAATGGACCGGCTTCGAGCTCAAGATCAAGCGCGGCTACCTCGCCCGCTACGCTCATCTCGTCACCTCCGCCAGCACCGGCGGCGTCATGAAAATCTGATTCCTTACCCAAAAAGCTCCCCGGCGCTCGAAGCGCCGGGGAGCTTTTGGTTTACAGGTTGAATTGTCGCGGTGCTGTCCATCTATGTCTTGAGAGCTCCGGCGAGCACGATGCTGCCTCGCGGCTCCTGGCCGAAGGCGTCCGGCTCCAGCGTGATGGCGACCTGGTCGTACGAGCCGCCGGGGAACGTGAACGTGACCGCGCCGGCGTTGCCCGTCGGCATGAACGTGCCGGCATTGACCGGCTTGTCGCCCTTGATCAGCCACACCTGGAACGCCTGCTCGTCCTTCAGCTCCGGAAGCCGGCTCGCCTGCACGATCAGATGGGTGCCGCGATCGTCCACGACGAGATAGGCCTGCCCTCTGGCGACGAGATCTTTGACCGGCTTGAGCGAGACGATCTGGCTGACCATCGCGCCGGCAAAAGGCTGCTCCGTCTTGCGCAGCTGCTCGATCGTGCTGTCCAGCGTCTGCGTCGACGCATGCAGCTCGGCCGAGAGCCGCTTGTTCTCGCGCCCGAGACTGTCCATGCGCTGGGCCAGCACTCCGGTCACGAGCAGCATGACCGCTGCCGCACCGGCCAGCGCTCCGACCGCGAGCCGCCTTCTCCTCCCGGTCCCCTCCGCGGCTGGCGCTTCCTGCGCGCGCTCGGCCGGGCGCTCGGTCCGGTCCGCTCCGGAGAGCGGCGCGGCCGACGAACGCTCGTTGCGGTCCGCAAGCTGCTGCCTCGCGTCCGTTCCGTCCTCGTCTTGGCGAAGCGCAAAAACGTCCGGAGGCAGCGCCGGCTCGGAGCGCTCGGCCGCGTCCTCCTCCAAGCGGTCCGCCTGAGGACGGCCCAGCACCTGGCCCAGCACGCGCTCGCGCATTCCCTGCGGCGGCTCGGCCGGCTCGGCGGCTAGCGGCAGCAGGCCGAGCAGCTCCTCGATCCGGGCCAGCTCCTCACGGCAATCGCTACAGCCTGCGATATGCCGCTCCATGCGCTCTCGTTCTTCGCCTTCCAGCAAGCCCATCGCATACAGATCGATGTCCGAGCATGGCTTGCGATTTTCCTCCTCATGTCCTTCCCTCATGATCGAACCTCCCCCCTCCACGATTCGCCCAGCTGACTGCGCAGCTGGCGAAGACCGAGGCGGATCCGACTTTTGACCGTGCCTAGCGGGATGTCATGCCTGTCCGCGATTTCCTGCTGGGTATACCCGCCGAAATAAACCCACTCGATCACCTGCTGCTGTTCCTGGCTGAGTCCGGACAGAGCTTGCCTCATCTGCTCCGCCAGCATCCGGTTCTCGACGGTAAGCTCCGTCGTGACCGGGTCGCGCAGCTCATCCATGCCGTCCTGGCCGCCGGCGGCCGGCCGGCGGTCGCGCTTGCGCAGCCAGTCGATCGCGCCGTTGCGCGCCATCGTGAAGATCCAGGTGCTGACCTTCCCGGAGCGGCCGTTCGATACATACGCCTCGGCATGGTTCCAGAGCTTGAGGAACAGCTCCTGAACGATCTCTTCCGCCGCCATGCTGTCCTTCACGATTCGGTAGACGAACGAGTACAACGGCTTCTCGTAGCGATCGTATAGCTTCTCCAGCGCATCGCTGCTCCGGGAGGCGATCTGAAGCATCAGATGCTCCTCCCAGTCTGCCTCGGTCATGTGTTCCTCTCCCTTCCTATCTATCATATCCCCTAGGGGATAAAAGTCCAATCCGCCGCAAAAACAAAAGCCGGTCCTCCCGTAAGGGGACCGGCCGGCAAGGTCAGGACAGCATGCCCGGAGCAGCCGCAGGCTCGCTCGCCAGAGCGGCCAAAGCGGCTTCCGGCTTGGCCGCGACAGGCTGGCGCGGAGCCGGGGCGGAAGTGCTCGTATAGCTTTCCATGTCTCTGCGGGAGAGGAACAGCATGCGCGGATACATCGGCTTGGCCTCGCCGCGCGGTTGCGCTCCGCGAGGCTTGCGGGACTTGGCGCGCGGTTTGGCGGATAGAATTCGGAAAAGGATCTTCAAATAAATGCGGGATGCCTTGGCGAACAGGTTCTCCGGCAGGTCAAACACCTGGAAGCCGAGCTTGTCGGTTCCGTTGTGGATCATCGTCACTCCGTAGAGCGCCTTGACCTTGTCCATCGCAGGATCGTTCAGCACCGCGGCGGACAGGGCCGGGAGAGCCGACTCCATCTCGCGCAGGAGGCGGATGATGACCGCGAGCGGAGAGGAGGAGCGGACCGCCGCCTGGCGGAGCATCTCATTGTCGAGATGGATCTCGGCGAGCGGATCTCCCTTGACGATGCGCTCGCCTTCGCTCAGCTCGATCGGCGGACCGTTGTAGGCGACTTTGCGATAGTGAAAGACCGGCCTGCCGCCCTTCTCGCTGGCGACCGGCTTCAAGCGGAACACGAGATGGAACAGCTTCTCGTATTGCAGCCAGGCGCCCGCCAGCAGACGGTTGAACGCCGTCGGACGCTTCGCCTTGTTTTTCTCGGTCAGCTCCATGAGCGTCGGGACGCCAACGAAGCGGAAGCCCTTGCGGCCGCCCTCCTCCAAATACACCTCCAGCGCCTCCAGCATCTGGGCCGGCGCGTCCTCGTCCGCTCCGAGCGTGCGGCCGCAGTCATGCAGCAGCATCACCTCGCCGGGACGAAGCTTCTTGAGCAGGCGCCTTTTCAGCCTGTCGGACGTTTCATGAGCCTTCCAATCGCCGAAAATGCCCGACCAGAGCACGATCTTGTACTGGCCCTTCTTGGAGAAATCGAACAGGTTGACGATTCCCCAGGGCGGTCGGTAATAAACGGGCGTCTCCCCGATCGCCTGCTCGATGACCGCGCTCGTCAGGGCGATCTGCCGCTTGACGGTTTTCGGCCGCATGATCCAGTTGCTCTTGTGCACGTAATTGTGGATGCCGACCGTATGCCCCTCGTCCCTCATCCGCCGAAGCAGCTCCGGATGCTGCTCCGCATGGGACCCGACGACAAAAAAAGTCGCCTTGGCGCGATGCCTGGCGAGCAGATCGAGCAGCATGGGCGTGTAGACGGGATCCGGGCCGTCGTCGAAGGTAAGCGCGATCTCCTTGTCCGCGAGTCCGCGCTTGAACACGCGGAAGCCGAACAGGCGGCTGATCAGTCCCGGGATAAACGCATAGAGCGATAGGAAGTAGAATCCCCAGACGAGCAAATTCTCCATGTTTCTGTTCCCCACCATATTCTCTAGAAGTCTACCACCCATTGTAGCATAAACGAGTTTCAAAAAACCGCCTGCATCTTTAAAATCTATAGTACAATCAAAGCGGAAATATGAATCGATTTCCAATTGACGCTGCAAAGGAGCCGGATTTCTCTCATGCTGATGTTTTACCGCAAATATTGGCGCACCGCATTCGATATCGCTCTAATCGCCCTAACCGTGTACCTCATTATGCTCGCGTTCAGCTTCCTTTACTCCATCGCCGCTCCGATCTTCCTCTCCCTGCTCATCTTCGCCGTCATCGAGCCGCTCGCAAGGCTGCTCCACCGGCTCGGCCTCAAGAAGTCGATCGCCTCGGCGCTTTCGATCCTGCTCTTCTCCGCGATCGTGCTCGGCATCTTCTTCGGCGCAGGCTACATCATGGTGCGGGAAGCGAACTCGATCGCCCACAAGCTGCCTCAATACCAGGCGATCCTGCAGGAGCAGCTCGCCCAAGGGTCCACCTGGCTCAAGGACAAGACGAGCGCGCTGCCGCCCGATACGGTGGACAAGATCCAGGACTACATCGACGCTCTGACCCGCTGGGGGCAAAAGGTCGCGGAAGGCTTCCTGCTGAAGGCCGCCGGCTACCTGAACTCGGTCTCCACGTTCATGTTCAACTTCGTGCTCGGCGTCATCCTGGCGTACTTCCTGAGCATCGAGATCGCCGACTGGAAGCGGATCGCCTCGAGCAAGACGCCCCGCACGTTCAAGAAAGCCTTCGTCTTCCTGCGCGAAAACGTCTTCTCGGGCATCGTCGGCTACCTGAAAGCCCAGATGAAGCTCATCTCGATCACCTTCATCGTCATCTTCGTCTCGCTGCTGGCGCTCGGCGTCGACAACGCGCTGACGATCTCCGCCATCGCCGCCGTGTTCGACGTGCTGCCGCTGCTCGGCGTCGGCACCGTGTTCGTCCCGTGGATCGCCTACCTGCTCGTCGTCGGCGACTACAACCTGGCGATCTGGCTCGGCATCCTGTTCCTCGTCATCGTCGCCGCCCGGCAAATTCTCGAGCCGCTCATCACCGGCGACACGCTCGGCGTCTCCGCCTTCACGATGCTCGCATTCATGGTCATCTCGCTGTCCTTGTTCGGCGTCGCCGGCGTCATCCTCTCTCCGGTGCTCGTCATTCTCGTCAAGGCGCTGTACGACCAGGGCTATTTCCGCCGCTGGATCACTCCTCCCAAGGACGAGTACGACGTCGAGCTGGCGGAGAAGGGCTGACGCCGTTCCTGCCTCGAGCCAAGCCCAAAAGGGCCGCATCCGCTGTCATGATGACAGCGGATGCGGCCCTTTGCCTGCTTCATTCCAACCTATCCGGCGGCGGGTCCGTTTTTGCCGGCGGAAGAGCTTGTTTCCTGCTCCAGCCGGAAATGCCCCAGCGAAGCGCGCAGCGACGAGGCGACTTCCTCCAGGCGGGCGGACAAGCCGACCAGGCTGTCGCTCACGCCGAGCTGCTCGCTGCTCAGCGAAGCGACCTGCTGGGAGGCGGCGGCCGACTGCTCCGAGACCGAGCTCACGCCGGACATCGCCTGGCCGATCTGCAGCTGCGTAGCGCCGAGCTCGACGATCGCCTCGTCGACGCGCGCCAGGCTCTCCCCGAGCAGCGCCATCCGGGACTGCGCCTGAAGGAACAGGCTGCCCGCCTCCTGCACGGAATCGAGCTGCTGCCGGAATGCCGGGCGAGCCGTCGCCAGCGTCTCGACCGTTTCGCCCACCTCGGTCTGAAGCGCGGCGAGAATGGCTTCGACCTGCTGGATGGAAGCCTTGGACTGATCCGCCAGCTCCCGCACCTCGCCGGCGACGACGACGAAGCCCTTGCCGGCCTCGCCCGAGCGGGCCGCCTCGATTGAAGCGTTGAGCGAGAGGATGTTCGTCTGCTTGGCGATGCCCGACAGCAGCGTCAGGATGCCGCGGATCGAGCGCGTATTGTCGGACAGGCGGGCGATCTTGGCGGAGATGTCGCTTACGATCCGATCCGCTTCCTCCGTCTTGCCGAGCATCTTCTCCATATGGCCGGTCCCTTCCCGGCTCGCGGACTCCACTTGGCCGGCCGATGCGCGCATCTCGTCCGTGCTGAGCTTCATCCGCTCCATGCCTTCATCCATCTTCTCCGTCAGCTCGATTCCCTTCTCGGCCTCGACGGCGAGGCTGGAGGCTCCGGCCGCGATTTCGTCCGTGGCGGCTGCGATCTCCCGCGCGGACGTGGCGGTTCGGCGAGACTGATCGGCCATCTGGCCGGCGGTATCAAGCACTTGGGCGGCCATGCGGCTCGTCTGGCCGACAAGCTGGCCGAGCTGCTCCATCATGCCGTTGAAGCTCGCCGCAAGCTGGCCGATCTCGTCCTTGGAGCGGTGGCTCGACCGGACGCTCAGCTCCCCGTCCTTGCCCCGCCGCATGAGCGAGCGCAGGCTGCGCAGCGGCCTGCCGACGCTCCAGACGACGAACGCGCCGACGAGCACCGCCAGCAGGGCGGCTCCCGCCGCGACCCAGACCGTCATGACGAAAATGCTTTTGGCATCCTTGACGAGCTCTCCGCCCGGAATCGTGGCCGCCACGGTCCAAGGACTGTTCTTGAGATGATCCTCGATCATGAGCAGCGAGCCGCTCCAATAATGGATGGGCGTTTCCGAGCCCTTGAGCTGCAGCGGACTCGCCTGGCCGGCCCGCTGGCCTCCGCTCGAATCCGAAAGCACGATTCCCCGCTCGTCGATCAGGCTGATCTCGCCGCCGGATCCGAGCCGGATGCCCTCCAACTGGCTGCCGACGAAGTCGGCATCCAGCTCCAGCAGCATCAGGAAGGCCGGATCGCCCGAGATCGACTTGATGACTCTCGCCAGACCGATCGAAGGCGGGCTTTTCGCATCGAAGCCTCCCGGCTGGTAAGGCGTCCAATACGGCTTGCCGTCCAGGCTGACCGCCTCCTTGTACCAGGCCTCCTCCTTCGCCAGCTTCACGTCGAGCGTCAACGTGCCGACCGCTTCGGTCTGCAGCCGGTCGTCGATCGGGATGAAGGCGATATGGCGGATCGTCTTGTTCGCCATCGCCATCGAGGAGATGCGGTCATACAGCGTCCGCTGCGCCTTGAAGCGCTCGAATACGTTTTCTTCCTTATGGGCGAATACCAGCTCGCTGACGGATTCCTGAACGATCTTGTCCGTCAGGAAGTGCATGGAGAAGCGCAGGTAGTCATCCAGCACGATGTCCAGCCGATCCGCGACCTGATTGGCCGTCTCCACCGTCGATTCCGTCACCTTGCGCTCGATCACCGATTTGGCGATTCCATACGAGATGAAGCCCATGGCGAGCACGCAAGCGACGATGCTGGCGAAAATGATCAGGAACAGCTTTACGCTGATGAGGCGAAAAGGGCGAAGGATCCACTTCGAAACAAATTGATTCAATTGAAATCGCCTCCAATTCCGAAAAAGGGGTGTCTTTATACCTATCGGAACGTAGAGGGGATATTTTTATTAACAAAGGGCTCTTTTTCACTTTTCTTGGGCGGACGAGGCCAAGGCGGCGCGCTCCCAGGCCGCGATCCGATCCATGACGCCGCCGAACAGCCGCGCCGCCAGGTTGGCGCTTCCCTCCGGACGTTCCTCGGCCAGGACGGCGACGGCATAGCGGGGATGGTCGGCAGGCCCGTAGCCGATGAACCACTGGCTGTTCCCCGCTCCGGGCCTGCCGCTTTCCGCCGTCCCCGACTTGCCGGCCAGCGGCCAGGCGGCTCGGTGAAGGCCGCGTCCGGTTCCGCTGGCTACGACCTGCTCCATGCCTCTCCTCAGCATGGCGGCCGTGCGCGGCGAGATTTGCCCGTGCGCGGAGGGCGAGGCATGGCTGCGCAGCGCGGCGAGACGCTGGCCGTCGGCAAAGTCGATTTCCTTCACGAGCGCCGGCTCGGCCACCCTGCCGCCATTGACGATCGTCGCCGCCAAATTCGCCGCCTGCAGCGGCGTCATCCGCACATCCTCCTGCCCGATGCCGCTGCGGGCCAGCTTGCCGCTGCGCAGCAGCTCAAGCCGGCTCCATGGGCTTGCCGCGCCGAATACCGTGCCCGCCTCCTCCTCGCCGATCAGGCGCAGCGGTCCGGACAGCGCGCCTTCCCTGCGGCCCGCCTCGAGATGCCAGCCGATGCGCCTGCCGAGACCGAGCTTGTCCGCCGCCGCGGCGAGCTCATCCGGCCGCAGCCGCTCCGCCAGAGCGGCGAACACGATGTTGCAGGACTGCGCCAGCCCTTGCTCCAGCGTGAGCCGGCCGTGGCCGCCTTCTTTCCAGCATGACAGGCCATGATGGCCGTATTCGCCTCCGCAATAAAATTCCTCGCCCGGCTCGGCCGCTCCGGCCTCCAGCGCCGCCGCCTCGGTGACAAGCTTGAAGATCGAGCCGGGCGCATAGGCGCGCACGGCCCGATTGGCCGCTCCGTCAAAAAAAGCTTCTCCTCGTGCCGGAAGCTCCATGTCGGGCTTGGAGACCATCGCCAAAATGTCCGAGTTCCGGACATCCAGCACGACGACCGCGCCTTTTTTCAGCCCGGCCTCGCCCGCATACCGCTGAAGCTCGACTTGCAGAGGCAGGCTGAGCGTCGTCCGCACCTGCAGCGGATAACGCGGGTTGGCCGGGCGCTCCACGGTCAGGCCGAGCCCTTTGAGCGGCAGGCCGGCCGCATCGGTCATATAGCTGGCATAGGCCGGCCCCGTCCCCCGAAGAAGCCCGTCCAGCGACAGCTCGAGACCGCCGCCTCCCGTTGCGTCGCGCAGGCTCGCCTTGCCTGCGGCCAGCCGCTTGCCGTATGCGGCGGCGATCCGTTCGGGATTTTCGCTGACATATCCGATCGCCTGGACGGCAGCGGACGACGGATCGCGGCGGGCGCGGTAGGGCAGGATGGCCACGCCTTCCAGCTTCAGGCCCGCCAGCTCGGTCCGCTGCCGCGGACTGAGCCGCAGCGGCAGGCCGCTTTTCGCATCCATCCAGAAGCCCGGCTCCTTCCTCCGCTCCAGCTCTTGCCACAGCTCCTCGGAGCCGGCTTGCAGCACTCGCGCCAGCTCGGCCATGTCCCGGCCGCTGCCGCGCGGCTGGCCGGACGGATGCGGAAAGATCGCCAGCGCCTCATAAGCGAAGCCTGTCAAAGGCAGCCCGGAGCGGTCGACGAAATCGCCTCTTCCGGCGTCCAGCAGCAGGCGGTGGCTGCGCTGCCTAACCGCTGTCTCGGACGCTGTCGCATGGCGGGCCGAGGAAGCGGGGCTCCACGGCCAAAGCATCACCCAGCCGAGGCGGAGCAGAGCGACAAGCAGCAAAGCGGCGATCAGAGCCGCCGCCGTCTTCATTCGGGAAGCGGACATGGGCCGTTCCTCCTTCGGTTCCAGATGTCGCGGTTGTTCTGGAATCCAGTATTCCCCTGCCGCTCCCCGCCTACACGCGAAAAGCCCCGCCGGAGGCGGGGCTGGGTCGAAGCAGGAAGGAGTCAGAAGTCATGCCTTGAAGCGGTCGAGCGATCGCTGGAGCGACTGCGAGACCTGCTCGAGCTGGGCGGCGAGTCCGACGAGGCTGTCGCTCACGCCGAGCTGCTCGCTGCTGAGCGATGCGACCTCCTGGGAGGTGGCGGACGACTGCTCCGCTACGGCGCTGACGCTGCCCATCGCGGAGCCGATCTGCTGCTGCGACTCATCGAGCAGACGGATCGATTCGGCCACGTTCTCCAGCGTCGACGCAAGCGAATTCATGCGAGCCTGGACCTCATGGAAAATGCCGTTCGCTTCCTTGACGGAGCCGATCTGCTCTTGGAATACCGGCTGCGCCTTGCCGAGCGCCTCGACGGTCTCCTCGATCTCCGTCTGGATCGTCGTCGTGATGCTTTCCACCATGCCGATCGACTGGCGGGACTGCTCCGCCAGCTGGCGGATCTCTCCAGCGACGACCATGAAGCCTTTGCCGGCCTCGCCGGCCCGGGCGGCTTCGATCGACGCGTTGAGCGAGAGGATGTTCGTCTGCTTGGCGACGCCGCCGAGCATTTCCAGAATCTTGCGGATCGAGCTGGTGCTTTCCTGGAGGCGGCCGACTTTTTCGGTCATGTCGCGGACCATCTGCTCGGTCTCTCCCGTCTTCTGGATCATCGCAGCCATATGCTCCGTGCCCTGCCGGCTCGCCTGGTCGACCTGCTCGGCCGACAGCCGCATCTCGTCGCTCATCGCCTTCACTTGGCGCATGTTCTGATCCATGCCGCCGGCAAGATCGCTGCCTCGCTCGGCTTCCATCGCGAGGCTGGTCGCTCCGCCCGCGATCTCCTCCGTCGCGACCGCGATCTCCCGCGCCGCTCCTGCCGTCCTGCGGGAGGCTTCTCCGACCTCGGAGGCGGTATGCAGGACATGCTGGGCGTTGTCCCTCGTCTGGCCGACGAGAGCCGTTATTTGGCCCATCATGTCATTGAAGCTCTCCGACAGCTGGCCGATCTCGTTCTGCGAGCGGATGTCGGAGCGGACGGCGAGATTGCCGTCCTTGGCCTCCCCCATCAGATTGCGCAGCTTCTGCAGCGGCCTGCCGACGCTCGCGACGACATAGACGCCGACAAGGATCGCGATCAGGGCGGCAGCCGCGGCGATCAGCCAGGTCATTCTCTCGATTTCTTTGGCATCGCGCACCAGCTCCGACGTCGGAATCATGCCGAGCACCTTCCAGCCGACCGTCTCCAGCGTCTGGTAGACGGCCAGCACCTGTCCGACGTTGCTTTCCGTGATGAAGCTGCCGCTATCGGCTGACGCGCCGCTGCCGGCGAAGTCGATGACGGACTTCTCCCCGGCGAGGCCGGACTCGATATTGTCGATCAGGATCGTATTGTCGCCATCGAGAATCCGGATGCGGCTGCCTTCTCCGATCTTGACGTTCTGCAGCTGCTGCTCGAGCAGCGAGGCCTTGAGCTCGATCAGCAGCGCGTACGCGTAGCTGCCCGACGTATCCCGGATCGTCCGGGCCAGGCCGAACGACCTCTGGTCGTTGCCCTGGAAGCCCTTTTCCTGGATCGGGATCCAGATCGACTTGCCTCCCAGCTCGACCGCCTGCTTGAGCCAAGGCGCGTCCTTGACCGTTTCGTACTTCAGATTGCCCGTGCCGAGCACGTTCGTTCCGTATTTCTCTTGCAGCGGAATATAGTTGACGTTCATGACTTCCGCGTTGGACATCGCCATCGCGCTCAGCTTGGTCGACAAAGCGCGCTGATTCTCGAAAATCGCGTATTCGTCGGAAGCGCTGCTCCCGAGCTCCCGGATGTTGTCCTGCAGCGACTTGTCCGTAATGAACTGGATCGAGAAGTTCTCGTAGTTGCCCAGAATCAGATCCAGCTTGCCGCGGATCTGATCGATCGTCTCATTGGAAGCGGCGGTCACCTTCTTTTCGATGACGCCCTTGGAAATCTGGAAGCTGAGCGTGCCGACGACGGCGACGCAGGCGACGATGCTGACGAAAACGATCAGGAACAGCCTCACGCTTAAAAGATGTAGCGGATTGCGGAGCCGGGCCCGCGCATCTGCCTTGGCGCCGGTGGGCTTGTCCGACAGGGAAGGCTCCGTGCTTGTTCCGCCGCCCGACTTGCGCATACGGCGTTGGAATGGATTCTGCATCTGTATACACCATCCTCTATTCATGAAAGCTTTCCCTATCCATATCGGAGTCTGCGTGGACGAAGTTTAATCCATCTTAAAAATAAACAAGGCTGCCGGCTCTTGACAAGCCTCGATCCGGTCGATCGAGAAGCCTCTGCCTCCTCCGAGCGGGCCGAACGAAAAAAGCGTCCCGTCGGCTGCATGGGCCGGCGGGACGCTTCGTCAACTCGGGCTTGCGGGATCGAATCATTCGGTGCGGAAACGCTCCAGCGCGGCCTGCAGCGACTGCGAGACGCCTTCGAGCCGCGCGGACAGCTCGACCAGGCCTTGGCTCACGCCCTGCTGCTCCTGGGTAAGCGAGGCCACCTCCTCGGATGTAGCCGATGCCTGCTGCGAGACGGCGCTTACGCTGCTCATCGCTTCGCTCAGCTGGGCGTGGACGTCGTCCAGCAGGCGGACCGACTCGCTTACGCGGTCGAGCGACTCCGTGAACTCGCCCATCCGGCCCTGCACCTCCAGAAAAATCTGGCTCGTCTCTTTGACCGATTGAATCTGTTCCTGGAACATCGGCTTCGCCTCGCCGATCGAAGCGGCCGTCTGGGCCATCTGCTGCTGGATCCGTCCGGTAATCGTCTCGACCAGCGCGATCGACTGCCGGCTCTGCTCCGCCAGCTGCCGGATCTCCGCCGCCACGACCATGAAGCCTTTGCCGGCCGCTCCCGCGCGGGCCGCCTCGATGGAGGCGTTGAGCGAGAGGATGTTCGTCTGCTTGGCGACGCCTCCGAGCACGTCCATGATCTGGCGGATGGAGCGGGTGCTCTCCTGCAGCGATTCGACCTGCGCCGCCAGCGAGCTTGTCGCCGATTCCGTAAGCGCCGTCTTCTCGACGAGCTGCGTCATGCATTCGGTCCCGCGGCGGCTGGAAGCCTCCACCAGAGCGGCCGTCTCGCCCATCTGGCTGTTGCTCCGCCGCAGCTGCTCCATCCCAAGGCTCATGTCGGCCGTCAGATCGCTTCCGCGCTCGGCGTCGGCCGCCAGGCTGGTCGCTCCGCCGGCAATCTCCTCCGATGCGGTCGCGATCTCTCGCGCCGCCTCGGCCGTCCGCCGCGAGGCCCCTCCAAGCTCGCCCGCCGTGCTCAGCACTTGCACCGAGCCGCTTCGCGCCTGCTGGACCAGCTCCGTAATCTGCGCCATCATATCGTTGAAGCTCGTCTCCGTCTGGCCGATCACGTCGGTGCTGCGCGGCTGCGCCCGTACCGTCAGATCGCCTTCGCGGCCCCTCTGCATCAAGCTCCGCAGCCGCTGCAGCGGGCGGCCGACCAGGCGCATGACGAACAGCCCGATGAGCGCGGCCAGCAAGGCCGCCGCCGCGGAGACGAGGAACGTCATCCGGTAGATCGCGTCCGCTTCCTGCACGAGCAGGCCGACCGGAACGACGCCGGTCAGGACCCAGCCGTTGGAAGGAAGCCGGTCGTAGATCGCCAGCGCCTTTCCGCCTTCCTCTTCCTTGACCAGCGAGCCGCTCGGACGGGCTGCCGCCTCCGCCGCCACCTTCACGCGCGCTTGCTTGCCGATCGCTTCCCGTCCGGAGCTGTCCAGCAGCACCCGGTCCGTCTCGTCGACGATCGAGATGCCGCTGCCTTCTCCCAGCTCGGCGCCCTTGAGCTGATCTTGCAGCGCCGAATCCTGAATTTCGACGAGCAGCAGGTAGACCGCGTCCGTGCCGCCCGGCTCCCGCAGCGCGCGCGCCAGGCCGATCGTCGGCTTTCCGCCGTCCTGGAAGCCGGCGGTCTGCGTCGGAATCCAGATCGACTTGTTCTCGGTCTTCACGGCCGCCTGGTACCAGTCCAGCTGCTCCAGCTTGGCTTTGTCGAGGCTGCCCGTTCCGAGCACCTTGCTGCCGAGGCTTTCCCGCAGCGGGATGAGGTTCAGATTCTCGACGCCGGACATTCCGATGACCATGCTCTGGATCTTGTTGTTCAGCTCCCGCTGCGCGTTCGCGAGCGCCGTCTCGCTGCTCGCGTAAAGCGTGCTGCCGATCATGTTCTGCAGCGTCGTGTCCGAGACGAACTGCACGGCGATGTCGTTGAACTTGCCGAAGACGAGCTCCAGCTTCTCGGCCAGCTGCTTCAAGGTCCGGCTGGACGAGTCCGTCGCCTGCTGCTCGATGATCGACTTGGAGATGCTGTAGGACAGCTGCCCCATCGCAAGCACGCAGATGAGGATGCTGGCGAATACCGTCAGGAACAGCTTCAATCCGATCGACAGCGTCCGCCTGGGCGGGGAAACGGACGGGGGACGGCCCGCGACGGCCTGATGCCGCTCGGCCTCCCCGATCTGCTCGCGTCCATCGTCCGGCTTGATTTTGCTCCTCGCCCGCTCCCATCGGCTCTTCCATCCATTCCGCATGACAGCCACACTCCATCCGTTTGCTAGTATCCTTGTATTCCCTTGTATCGGATCGTCCGAGATGGTCCTTTATGCCTATGTCAGCTTTATATTCATGAATTATTTTGGATTTTAATTCCATTATCCAGTGATTGCGATATTTTCTTTCACTCGTTAACGAGATAAGGCAATAAAGAAATCAATCGAAATTCATGTAACCGTATTCAATCGCGCAAAAAAAAGCCCGGACCTGTGTAAAGGTCCGGACTGTCTCGCTTCGGCGATCAGCGGATGCGCTTGCGCATCATGTCCATCGGGCGCACCGGCTCGGCGACGCGCAGCACGATCTCCTGCAGCGGATGGCGCGCCGCGTCGAGCCGATTGCCTTCGCGGTCGCGCAGCTCGTCGACCGTCTGCTTGAAAAACGTGCCGCCCGGGCCGAAGAACTCGATCTCCTGGCCCGGCTTGAAGTGGTTGCGCTGCTGGACGACGGCAAGTCCCGTCTGCTCGTCATACTCCAGCACGACGCCGGCGAAATCGTACGGCGCGGCTTTTTCCTCCGGCTCGTAGATGTGGTCCTCGGTGCCAGGCGTATCGAAGAAGAAGCCGGTATTGAGCGGACGGTTGGCCGCCTTGTGGACCTCTTCGAGCCATTCCGGCCGCAGCTCGTAGCCGTCCGGGTCGGCGAAGTAGGCGTCGATCGCCTGGCGGTACGCATTGACGATCGTCGCGACGTAATGCAGGCTCTTCATCCGGCCCTCGATCTTGAAGCTGTCCACGCCGACGTCGATCAGCTCCGGGATGTGGCGGATCATGCACAGATCCTTGGAGCCCATCGTGAACATCTGCTCCTCGCCCTCGGCGATCGTGTCGCCGTCGACGTACAGGTCGTACTTCCAGCGGCAGGACTGGCAGCAGCCGCCGCGGTTGGAGTCGCGGTCGGTGAAGTGGTTGGACAGCACGCAGCGGCCGGAGAAGGAGGAGCACATCGCGCCGTGGATGAACGCCTCGATCTCGATGTCCACATGGGACTTGATCTCGGCGATCTCCTCCAGGCTCGTCTCGCGCGCCAGCACGACGCGCGGCAGCCCTTCCTCCTTCCAGAACTGCACCGTCCGCCAGTTCAGCACGGACTGCTGGGTGCTCAGATGCACCTCGAGGCCCGGAGCGACCCGCTGCGCCGTCTCGACGATCGCCGGATCGGCGGCGATGATCGCCGCGATGCCGACCTCCTCCAGCTTGCGCAAATAAGCCTCCAGGCCGTCGATGTCCTCGTTGTGGGCGTAGATGTTCGTCGCGACGAACACCTTGGCGCCGTAACGGGCGGCGAATTCGACGCCTTCCCGCATCTCCTCGAAGCTGAAGTTGTCGGCGCCGGAGCGCAGGCCGTACTTCTGTCCGCCGATGTAGACGGCGTCCGCGCCGTAATGGACGGCGAATTTCAGCTTTTCCAGATTGCCTGCGGGCGCAAGCAGCTCCGGCCGGTCGAGCCGGTATCGTTTCCCCTGATAGCGGGGCTTGTTCATCGTCATGCCCATCGTTCGTTCACCTCCTGAAGCTCGGCCGTCAATAGACCTGCTCCTTATAGAAAAATCCGTAGCTCAGCTCGCGGGACGGATCCTGCACGCGGCGGATCGCGGCGAGCCAGGACGGGTCGAAGCGGTAGCCTGCCGGATCGGCGGCATAAGCGTCGATCGCGGCGCGATAGGCCCGCACGACCGTCTCGTTGTACGCCGGCGTCTTCATGAGGCCTTCGACGCGCAGGCTGTCGATGCCGGCCTCCAGCAGCTCATGCAGGTTCTCGATCATGCAGATGTCGTCCGAGCTCATCATGTACGTCCCGTACGCGTCCTGGTAGATCGGATAGCGCTCGTCGCGGCGGTCGGCTTCCATCAGGAAGAGGCCTTGCCCGAGCGCGCTGTCCACCTGCTCCGGAGCCTTGCCCAGATGGCCGAGGTAGCTGTCCACGAGCGAGCGCTTGGAGTGGTAGATGTTGGTCATGCCGTGAACCTGAACCTGGACCTCCAGCGACGTGCGCTGCTTGACCTCGACGATCTGCTCCATGTTCAGCTCGCGGGCGAGCACGATGCGCGACGCCCCCCGCTTGCCCCAATAGTCGGCCTGCGCGTAGCTGGTCGACGTCATCTCGGCGTTCCAGTGCAGCCGCAGCTGCGGCGCCGCCTCGCGCGCTGCCATCAGCACCGACGGGTCGCCGAAAACGATCGCGTCGACGCCGATCTCCGCGAGCCGGCCCAGATAAGCGGGCAGCTCGCCCACCGTGCGGTTGTCCATCAGGTTGTTGACCGCCGCGTAGATGCGCGGACGGCGCTCCGAGCCGCGAGCGATCCGCACGGCCTCGCCGATCTGCTCCAGCCCGAATTCTCCCGGCAGCCTGGCTCCGAATCGGGATTCCCCGATGACGAAGGCGTCCGCGCCGGCGTCCGCCAGCAGGCGGAGCTCCTCCAGGGAAGCGGCCGTCGCCAGCAATTCCGGTTTTGTCGCCACCATTGATTCCTCCTTGCTCCTGCTTCTATTGCTTGCCGCTTTCGCGGATGTTTTTCAGATGCTGGTCATAGGTGACGGCAAACAGATGCTCGCTCGAGCCGTCTTTTTTCGTCACATAGTAGTAGAAGTCGTTTTTCTCCGGCTGCAGCGCCGCCTCGATCGACTTCAGGCTCGGACTGCTGATCGGCCCCGGCGGCAACCCGTCGCTGCGATAGGTGTTGTACGGGCTCTCGACCTCCAGATCCTTCTCGAACAGCCGCTCCTTGGGCTTGTCGAGCAGATACTGGACGGTGGCGTCGATCTGCAGCCGCATCGGCTTGGCGAGCCGATTGTAGATGACGCCGGCCACGGCCGCGCGCTCCTGGTCGACGACGACCTCGCGCTCGACGAGGGAGGCGACGGTCATGAGCTCATGCAGCGTCAGCCCGCGTTCTGCCAGCGGCTCGTCGATCTCGCCCAGCTCGGCCAGCTTGCGGTCGGTCTCGGCGAGCATCCGCTGCAGGATGTCCTCCTCGGTGCTGCCTTTCTTGAGCTCGTACGTCTCGGGGAACAGATAGCCCTCCAGCCGGTGGCGCAGCCTGGCGTCGTCCGGAATCGACTTGACCGCCTCCGCCTCCCAGTCCCTCTTCTCGTCCGCAAGGGCAAGGAAGCGGGTCTTGTCGATGAAGCCCTCCGCCGCCAGCTTGTCCGCGATCTGCAGCAGCGTGAAGCCTTCGGGAATCGTGAAGCGGATCGTCTCCTCCTTGACCGTATCGCCTTCGTTCAGCTTGCGGATGATGGCGTCATGCTCCATGCCCGGGGACAGCTCGTAGGTGCCGGCCTTGAACGCGCCGCCCTGCTCCCGGAATTTCAGGTAATACTTGAAAATGAACGCATCGCGAATGATGCCCTCCTGCTCCAGCCGGTCGGCGATCCGGTTCGGGGACATGCCCCGCTCGATGGCGACCTGCCTGGCCTCGCCCGCCTCCGCCGGCCTCAGGCCGTTCCATATATAGCCGCCCAGCCCCGCTGCCGTAAGCAGCAGCAACGTGACGAGCGTCAACAATACCCATACCGTAATCCGGCTTCTCGAAGGTCCTGCAGGCTGCTGCGCGTCCCCTTCGACTCGATCGTTCCTTCGCATCTGGCTTCTGTCCCCCGCTTCCGACTGTACCTGAATTCCGCAGCCCGCCCTCGCGGCGCGCCCGGGCAGTAGAAAAGGGGCGGCAATTGCCCGCCCCAACCCGCCTGCTATTCCTTGCCCGATTCTTCGAAAAGCAAAACGTCGTAAGCCTCGGCGGCAAGCTCCCATTCCTCGTCGTCCTCGATCGTCTCGAGCTGCGGCTCGCCGCCATGCGCGGCGACCCGGAACATCTCGACCTCGCCTTCCTTGCGTCCGGCCGGAGACTGGAGCGCCGCGTAATGCGAGCCGTCCAGCTCGAACTCGGCGAGGATGACAAAAGCGATCTCAGCCCCGTCCTCGTCGACGAGGAGCACTTCGCGGCCAAAAGCCTGCTTGAGCAGCGACACGCGCTGCGGAAGTCCTGCGCTCATCAGCCTTGTCCGTCCTCCAGCTCGCCGAGAAGCGTGTTGAACGTCTCCTCGACCATGCTCCACTCTTCCTCGTCCTCGATCGTGTACAGCTTGAGGTCGTCGCCGTCCTCCTCGTAGCGGAACGCGTAGACTTCGTCTTCCTCTTCGTCCTCGCCTTCCTCCGCGCTGAGCGGAACGACCATCATGTATTTCTGGTCCGAGCCGTCGACTTCGAATTTCATGATGACCTCGAACTCTTCCTCGTTGCCTTCCTCGTCCGGAATGTAGATGATTTCCGGCTCTTCAAACTGCATGTCGTCCTTTGCCATCGTTTACCCTCACCTTTTCATCTTAGAGTCGAGATAATTCTGCAAAATCAGCGCGGCCGCGATCTTGTCGACGACCTGCTTGCGTTTGTTGCGGCTGACATCCGCTTCGAGCAGCGTCCTCTGCGCGGATACCGTCGTCAGTCGTTCGTCCCATAGGTGTACAGGTAAGTGGACTGCTTGCCTCAATTCCTCGGCAAATGCGATGCAAATTTCGCCACGCGGACCGATCGTGCCGTTCATATTTTTAGGAAGCCCGACGATGATCTCGGACACCTCGTGCTCCGCGGCAAGCTGCGCGATTCGCTGCAGCTCGCCGCCGCCCTTGCGCTGCAGCACCTCGAGCCCTTGGGCGGTCCAGCCCATCGGGTCGCTGAGGGCAACGCCGATGCGGCGGTCGCCGTAGTCCAAGCCCATAAGTCTAGTCAGTCTGCATTCTCCTGTCGCGGGCCCGATCAGCGGTGAGCGGCCAGATACGAGCGGACCAGCTCCTCGATCAGCTCGTCTCGTTCCTTCTTGCGGATCAGGCTTCGTGCGTTGTTATGCCTCGGGATGTAGGCGGGATCTCCGGATAGCAGATACCCGACGATCTGGTTGATCGGATTGTAGTCCTTGTCGACCAGCGCGTCATACACCGTCAGCAGGATCTCCTTGGAGGAAGCCTCAGGACCGTCTGCAACCACGTCGAACTTCATTGTCTTGTCCATGGAGCTCACCGCCAGCACCTCGCTTTCCTCTGGCCCGGATCGTAAGGGCGCGATTAAAGATACATCTTCACTATATCACATTTGCCTGGGCGAGAACCAGTTCTTCGACAAGGCGCAGCGCTTCGCCGAGCTTCGACGGATCCTTGCCGCCCGCCTGGGCCATGTCCGGACGGCCGCCGCCTCCGCCGCCGCAAGCGGCTGCCGCTTCCTTGATGATCTTGCCGGCGTGGAAGCCCTTCTTGACGAGCTCCTGGGGCACCGATACGACAAGGTTGACCTTGCCGTCCGCCGGAGCTCCGAGCGCGATGACCGCCGCCGGCAGCTTGAGCCGCAGCTCGTCGGCGATGCCGCGCAGCGCGTCCATCGTCGGCGCGCTCACCTGCGCCGCCAGCACGGAGACGTCGCCCGCATTCTTGACGCCGCTCTCCAGCTGGCCCGCCTCGATGCGCGACAGCTTGCCTTGCAGCGATTCGTTGTCGCGCTGCAGCTCCTTCACCTGGCCGAGCAGAGCTTCCAGGCGGCGCGGCACGTCGGCCGCGCCAGCCTTCAGCAGGCTCGCCGCCTGCTCCAGCAGCTCGAGCCGGCCTTCGAGATACGCGTAGGCGCTGCGGCCGGTTACGGCCTCGATACGGCGCACGCCCGAGCCGATGCCGGTTTCGCCGACGATTTTGAACAGTCCGATCTGCGACGTGTTCTCGACATGGCAGCCGCCGCACAGCTCGATGCTGTAGTCGCCGACCTGCACGACGCGCACGACGTCGCCGTACTTCTCGCCGAACAGCGCCATCGCGCCCATCGCCTTCGCCTCGGCGATCGGCTTGCTCTCGATCACGACCGGCGTGCCGGCCCAGATCTGCTCGTTGACGCGGCGCTCGATTTCCGCCAGCTCCGCGGCCGAGATCGAGCCGATATGGGAGAAGTCGAAGCGCAGCCGGTCCGGCTCGACGAGGGAGCCGGCCTGGTTGACATGTCCGCCGAGCGTCTCCTTGAGCGCCTTGTGCAGCAGATGCGTCGCGGTATGGTTTTTGACCGTGTCGCCGCGCGAGGAGGAGGATACCTCGGCCGCCACCTGGCCGCCCTTGCGCAGCGCGCCTTCGACGACGAGCGCATGATGGACCGGCTGGCCGTGCGGCGCCTTGGTGACGTCCTCGACCTGCAGCTTCAGGCCCGGCGCTTGCAGGAGGCCCTTGTCGCCGACCTGGCCGCCGCTCTCGGCATAAAACGGCGTGCGGTCGAGCAGCACGAGCACGCGGCTGCCTTCGCCGGCGATGTCGACAAGCTCGCCGTCCAGGACGATGCCGGTGACGACGGCGTCGCCGACGAGGCGGGAGTAGCCGATGAACTCGCTCGGCTCCGTGAACTCCGACAGGGCGCCGCCCTGCACGCTCATGCCGCCCGTCTCCTGGCGCGCCGCGCGGGCGCGGCTGCGCTGCGCCTCCATCGCCTGGTCAAAGCCGCCGCGGTCGACGCCGAGGCCGTTCTCGCTGGCGTAGTCCTCCGTCAAGTCGAACGGGAAGCCGAACGTATCGTACAGCTTGAACGCGTCCTCGCCGCCGATCTCCGTGCGGCCGTCCGCCTTGGCCGCGCGGGCCAGCTGCTCCAGCAGGCCGAGGCCGCCTTCGAGCGTGCGGTGGAACTGCTCCTCCTCGCCGCGGATGACCTTCTCGATGAACTCGCGCTTCTCGACGACCTCCGGGTAGTAGACGCCCATAATGTCCCCGATCGTCTCGGTCAGGCGGTACAGGAACGGGCGGTCGACGCCGAGCGTCTTGCCGTAGCGGACGGCGCGGCGCAGCAGGCGGCGGATGACATAGCCGCGGCCCTCGTTCGACGGCAGCACGCCGTCGCCGGCGGCGAACACGACCGTGCGCGCGTGGTCGGCGATGACCTTGAGCGCGATGTCCTTCTCCACGCTGTCCTTGTACTTGACGCCCGCGATCTCGCAGGTTTTCTCGATGATCGGCAGGAACAGGTCGGTGTCGAAGTTGGAGTCGACGTCCTGCAGGATCGAGGCAAAGCGCTCGAGGCCGGCGCCGGTATCGATGTTCTTGTTCGGCAGCGGCGTGTAGCTGCCGTCCTTGTTGAGGTTGTACTGCGTGAAGACGAGGTTCCACACCTCGAGGTAGCGCTCGTTCTCGCCGCCCGGATACAGCTCCGGATCGGACGGATCGTTGCCGTACTGCTCGCCGCGGTCGTAGAAGATCTCGGTGCACGGGCCGCAAGGGCCTTCGCCGATCTCCCAGAAGTTGCCGTCCAGCTTGACGATGCGCTCCGCCGGCAGGCCGACCGTCTCGTTCCAGAGCCGGTACGCGTCCTCGTCGTCCGGATGCACGGTCACGCTCAGGCGCTCCGGATCGAAGCCGATGTAGTCCTTCGACGTGAGGAACTCCCACGCCCAGACGATGACCTCGTCCTTGAAGTAGTCGCCGATGGAGAAGTTGCCGAGCATCTCGAAGAACGTCTGGTGGCGGCGCGTCTTGCCGACGTTCTCGATGTCGTTCGTGCGGATGCACTTCTGCGCGTTGGTGATGCGCGGATTGTCCGGAATCTCGCGGCCGTCGAGGTACGGCTTGAGCGGCGCGATGCCGGCGTTGATCCAGAGCAGGGACGGATCGTTATGCGGCACGAGCGAGGCGCTCGGCTCGACCTTATGTCCTTTGCTTTCGAAGAATTTCAGCCATTTGGCGCGGATTTCTGCTGCTTTCATGACAAATCCAACCTTTCCTATCGCGGAATGTGAAAACAAAAAACGCCCCTGTCTGCCGACAGGGACGATTGAACTCGCGGTACCACCCTGGTTATCGCTCCGGCTCCGCGATGTGCGGACGGGCAGCGATCTCCTCGATCCGGCAGATAACGGCTCCGGCGGCCGGTGGAGTTGATCCACGCTCCGAGATCAGCTTCGGCACGCTCTTCGGCAGGCGGATTCTCGCAGCCGTCCGGCGGGCGCTCGGCGCTCCATCCGAAAGGAATCCGTTCTCTGATTGCCGGGCTGCGCCCTACTTGGCATCCCATCAACGCTGTGTCTATGCGGCCTCGCCTCAGCGGGACGTATTGCGGCCATATACCGCCGATTATAGGATAGAGCGGCAGGATTGTCAATTTGTATGGGCGGACGGACGCGGCTGGAAGCGGTTTGGTTGCTCTGCCGGCTATAGGAGCCTTGGCGAGGTTGCAAAAACGCCCTACACGGTCCGCCGCCGCACGTAATACGCGAACACATGCTGCAGGATCACCTTGAGCGCCGCGAATACGGGCACGGCGAGGATCATGCCGGGAATGCCGGCCAGCTGGCCGCCGACGAGCAGCGCGAAGATGATCATGAGCGGATGGATATGCAGCGTGCGCCCGACGACCTGAGGCGAGATGACGTTCCCTTCCAGGATCTGGCACGCCGTATTGACGACGGCGACAAGCAGCATCATTTTGAACGAAACCGTCGAGGCGACGAGCAGCGCGGGCGCCGCTCCGATGAACGGTCCGAGATACGGAATGACGTTGGTCACCGCGACGATCGAGGCGAGCAGCAGCGCGTAGGGCAGCCCGATGATGGCATAGCCGGCGTAAGCGAGCAGGCCGATGATGACGCAGACGAGGAACTGCCCGCGGATGTAGCTGCCGAGCGCTTCGTCGATGTCCTTGAGCATGCGGACGACCGGCTTGCGATGCGACTTGGGCACGCAGGCGATGACCGCGCGCTCCATCACCTCGAAGTCCTTGAGGATATAGAACACGAGGAACGGAATGATGAAGAACAGGAACACGGCGCCGAGCATGGAGCCGATGTTGTTGATGAAGTCGGTCGTCGATTCCGCGAGCCGCTTCTCCAGCCCGGCGAGCGCGCGGATCATCGCCTCGCGGAAGCTCTCCGGCAGGAACGACGTATGGTTGAAGTCCCGCACGAGGCTCTGCGCCCGCATCGTCAGCTCCGGCGCATGCTCCCCGAGCTCCTGCACCTGCTCGGTCACCATCGGGATCAGGTTCATGAGGATGACGGCGAGCGCCGAGCAGAACACGGCGTAGATGAGCAGGACGGCGAGCGAGCGCGGCACCCGCCTGGCGCTGAGCAGGCTGACGATCGGGTGAAGCACGTAGGCGATGACCATCGCGATCAGGAACGGGGTCAGCACGGCGCTCGCGAAGCGGTATACCGTCAGCAGCAGCGGCTTGAGCAGCAGCAGCAGGAACAGGGCGAGCAGGCCGAGGATCGCGTAGACGAGCCCGAGCAGCATCCGGTTCTGCGTCCATTTTTCCATCCCAGCCCCTCCCCTCTCGCATCCGCTGTCCGAAAGCCGGGACCGTCCAAGCTTGCTGGAGAGCCTGTCTGCCCGGCAGGTCCGTTAAAGTATATGCGGCTTCCGCCGCTCCCATACCTTGCCTGTCCGCTGCCGCGCTTCGCGCTTCGGCGGACAGGAAAAACCCCTGACGGAAATCCGTCAGGGGCGCAGCTCCCGATATCTCGGTCGGCCTGCTTCAGTTCGCGTGGATCTCGGACGAGGCGATGTCGTCCTCGAAGAACAGATCGTCCAGCGAGCTGAGCGTTCCGTCCTCCTCGACCTGATAGACCGACATTTTATCGCCGTTGACCGTCAGCTCGATATAGCAGCCCCAGCAGTAAAACTGATGCGAGCCGATCTTGCCGATATCTCGGGAATTGCAGTTGGGACATCTCATGCTCATCGATTCATTTCTCCCTACATTACGGATCGGAAGCTGCGACACGCTCCAGGGCACTCTCGTCCAGCGGCGGGACGACAATCGCATCTTCCCCTAACAAGAAGACATCCGGATCCCGGGGCGCTCTCAGCCATCTCCGACCGTCCTTAAGGTCTGAGACAAATCCGTCCGTCAGTTCAAAGCCTACTACCTGTGTACCCTGATTCGGGTCAAAATAAACATCGCTTATCCGGCCGAGCTGATCTCCCTCCGCCGTGACGACGGGAAGCTCCTTGAGCCGCACGCAGCCGCCGAGGAACGAGCGCGGCAGCGACTTCAGGCGCCTCACCCCGATCGACTCGGCCGAGCGGAGGAACACGCAGTCGGCGCCGCAGACGAGCACGTCGTCCCACAGCACGGTCCGGGCATGGCCCGGCCGCCAGCACCAGCCGTCGAGCACGAAGCCCTGCAGCGTCCAGTGCTCGTCGAACCAGGCGTCGCGGATTTTGCCGGCGCGGGCGCCGGAAGCGGCGAAAAAGGCGGGCTGCCCGATGACTTCCTGCAGCTTCAGCATGCGGTCGGCGGCATTCGGCACGCAAAGCGCCTCCTAAGAAGATTTACGATTACGGCCGAGAAAAGTTTCAACGCGTTCGGCCGCAAGCTCCATTTCTTCTGTAGTATTGCCCAATCCGAAGCTGAATCTTACCGCCGAGCCGGAAAGCTCCTCCGGCACGCCCATCGCCTGCAGCACATGCGAAGGCTCCAGCGCGCCCGCCGTGCAGGCGGAGCCGCCGGAGGCGGCGATGCCGGCCAGGTCGAGATTCATCAGCAGCGACTCCCGGTCGAAGCCGGGAATCGCCAGGTTGACGATGCCCGGCAGCCGCCGCTCGGGATGGCCGAGCAGGACGGCCGCTCCGTCCGTAACCTCCGCCATCCTGCGCAGCCACAGCTCGCGCAGCTGCTCCATCGCGGCCGCGCGGCGCTCCCGCTCGCGCGCGGCGAGCTCGGCCGCGCGGGCGAATCCGGCGAGGGCGGCGACATTCTCGGTGCCGCCCCGCCGCTTGCGCTCCTGCGAGCCGCCGACGAGCAGCGGCGCAAGCGGCGTGCCTTGGCGCACGAACAGCGCGCCGACTCCTTGCGGGCCGTTGATCTTGTGGCTCGAGAGCGTCATCAGCGAGATCGGCAGCTCGGCGACGTCGATCGGCAGCTTGCCGTACGCCTGGGCCGCATCGGTATGGAACGGCACCCCGCGCTCCTGCGCCGCCGCCGCCAGCTCCGCGATCGGCTGGAGGACGCCGGTCTCGTTGTTGGCGTACATGATGCTCACGAGCCCGGTATCGTCGCTCAGGCTGTCGCGCAGCTGATCGGGCGAGACGAGACCGTCGCCGTCGACGGGCAGCACGGTGACGCGCCAGCCGCCGCGCTGCAGCCGCTCGCATTCTTTGAGCACGGCATGATGCTCGGCCGCGCTCGTGACGAGATGGCGCTTGCCGCTCGCGGCCTGCGCCTCCAGCACGCCTCGCAGCGCGTAGTTGTCCGCCTCCGTCCCGCCGGAGGTGAAGACGAGCTCATCCGGACGGCAGCCGATCGTGGCGGCGATCGCGTCCCGCGCCGCGCTCACCCGCCTGCGGGCGTCGCGCCCGAAGCTATGCAGGCTCGAGGCGTTCGCCGGAGGCCCCTGCAGCACCTCGAGCATCGCCCGCGCGGCTTCGGGATGCAGCGGGGTCGTGGCGGCATGGTCGTAATAGATCCGTTCCATCGCGTTTCAAGACCTTTCTCGAATCGGAATCAAATATAGAACATATAGCTGTCGGCTTCGCTCTTGTCCGTATATTGGATGAGGTCGAGCAGCGTCGTGGAGTCGAGCACCTCGGCGATGCTGTCGCGGATGCGCAGCCACAGGTTGCGCTTGGCCGGATCGTCCTCCTCGGTGAAGTCGACCGGCGAGATCGGCCCTTCGAGGATGCGGATCACGTCGCCGGCCGTAATCGTGTCCGGGTCCTTGGACAGGATGTAGCCGCCGTAGGCTCCGCGGATGCTTTTGACGAGGCCGGCGTTGCGCAGAGGAGCGATCAGCTGCTCGAGGTAGTGCTCCGACAGCTGATTCTTCTCGGCGATGCTCTTGAGCGAGATCGGGCCTTCTCCGAACTTGGCGGAAAGCTCCATCATAATGGTAAGGCCGTACCGGCCCTTCGTAGAAATTTTCATGGCTGCACCTCTTTCCCTGATTGGTCGACAAACTAAATCAAGGTATTCCCATAATACTGATATGTTAGCACAGTTCAGGGCTGTACGTCCGCTAAATTCGGCGTTCGGCCGCCAGAAATTCATCATCGGATGAAACTCTAGGCTCCGTTGTGCTACAATGGGAGAACTCTTCCCGCCCGGCCGTCAGCGGCAGGGACGGACACAAGTTGTCAGAATAGCAGGGAAGGCTCCAGATTGTCAAGGTGGTGGATTACTATGGCAGCGCAGGAAAGCAACCGCTCCAAGCGGGTTGTCGTCGGCATGTCCGGCGGAGTCGATTCGTCCGTGACCGCCCTTCTCCTCAAGGAGCAAGGCTACGACGTCATCGGCATCTTCATGAAGAACTGGGATGAGACCGACGAGAACGGCGTCTGCAGCGCGGACGAGGATGCCGAGGACGTGCGGCGCGTCTGCGAGCAGATCGGAATTCCCTATTATACGGTCAACTTCGAGCGCCAGTATTACGACAAGGTATTCTCGTACTTCCTCGACGAGTATCGCCGCGGCCGCACGCCGAATCCGGACGTCATGTGCAACCGCGAGATCAAGTTCGGCGAGTTCCTCGCCAAGGCCAAGTCGCTCGGCGCGGACTATTTGGCGACGGGCCATTACGCGCGCGTCGTCCGCGACGAGGAAGGCGTCACGACGCTGCTGCGCGGCGTCGACGCCGGCAAGGACCAGACGTACTTCCTGCATCAGCTCAGCCAGGAGCAGCTCGCCTCGGCGATGTTCCCGATCGGCCATCTGCCGAAGCCCGAGGTGCGCCGGATCGCCGAGGAGAACGGCCTCGCGACTGCCCGCAAGAAGGACAGCACCGGCATCTGCTTCATCGGCGAGCGCAACTTCAAGCAGTTCCTGAGCGGCTACCTGCCGGCCCAGTCCGGGCCGATGGTCGATCTGCGCACCGGCGAGACCAAGGGCCGGCATGACGGGCTCATGTACTACACGCTCGGCCAGCGCCAGGGCCTCGGCATCGGCGGCTCCGGCACAGGCGAGCCGTGGTTCGTGGCGGACAAGGATCTGGAGGCGAATATCCTCTACGTCGTGCAGGGCGACGCGCATCCGCGCCTGTACTCCTCCTCGCTGACCGCGAGCGAGGTCAACTGGATCGACCCGCAGCGTCCGGCGGGCGACATCCGCTGCACGGCCAAGTTCCGCTACCGGCAGCCCGATCAGGGCGTCACGCTGCGGCTTCGTCCGGACGGCGGCGCGGAGGTCGTGTTCGACCAGCCGCAAAAGGCGGTCACGCCCGGACAAGCGGTCGTGTTCTACGACGGCGAGCGCTGCCTCGGCGGCGGCACGATCGAGACCGTGTCGCTCGTCGACGAGCGGACGTTCGCGGAGTCCGGCCGCGCCTGACGGAGGCGGCGGGACGGCCGGGAATGATGCCGGAATTGGGAATCCAAGGCGCTTTTCTGCCTTGGAGCCGTCGGTTCAGGCCGAGAATGGGGATCCAAGGCACTTTTCTGCCTTGGATCTTTCGGTTCAGGCCGAGATCGGGAATCCAAGGCACATTTGTGCCCTGGATTCGCCGATTCAGGCCGAGATTTCTGGATCCAAGGCACTTTTCTGCCTTGGATTCGCCGATTAGGGCCGAAATTTCGGATCCAAGGCACTTTTCTGCCTTGGATTCGCCGATTAGGGCCGAGATTTCGGATCCAAGGCACTTTTCTGCCTTGGATCCGCCGATTCGGGCCGAGATTTCGGATCCAAGGCACTTTTCTGCCTTGGATCCGCCGGTTCAGGCCGAGATTCGGAATCCAAGGCACTTTTCTGCCTTGGATCCGTCGGTTCAGGCCGAGATTTCGGATCCAAGGCACTTTTCTGCCTTGGATCCGCCGGTTCAGGCCGAGAATGGAAAGGGTCTGTCCCCGGTCATCGTCGATGACCTTCGGGACAGACCCTTTTTCGTCGTGCAGCAATTCAGCGAGCGCATCTCCTTGGCTGCGGCGATTGCTAGCGCCGATTTTCCTTCAGCAAGCGTGTCTCCTTGGCTGCGGCGCTAGGGAGCGCCGACTTTCCTTCAGCTGACCGGCGCTCCCTAGCGCCGATCAGCTTCAGCGAGCCCGTTCTAGAAGGGTGTCCCTAAATGTTTTCCGCCCGAATAAGAATAAGCCACAGGACGGTTCGAGCACGCCGGCGCTCAAGCCCTCAAGTGCGGCGCATATACGCCTTCACTGTCAGCGGCGCGAAGATCGCGACGATGGCGGCCGCGGCGAGCAGCGACCAGCCGACCTCGGCCCCGAGCGTCCCTTCGTTCGCCAGATCGCGCACGGCGCTGACCAGATGCGAGACCGGATTGAACTTTACGAACCACTGCAGCCAATCCGGCATCGTCTCGACCGGCACGAACGCGTTGGACAGGAACGTCAGCGGGAACAGCACGATCATCGAGATGCCCTGGACGCTGGAGGCGCTGCGGGCGATGACGCCGAAAAAGGCGAAGATCCAGCTGACCGCCCACGAGCAGACGATGACGAGCACGGCGGCGATGGCCACGTAGCCGAGGCCGCCCTCGGGACGGTAGCCCATCAGATAGCCCATGACGAAGGTCAGCACCGTGGCGATCGTATACCGCACCGTATCGGCGAGGAGCGAGCCGGCGAGCGGCGCGATGCGCGCGATCGGCAGCGACTTGAAGCGGTCGAACACGCCTTTGTCCATATCCTCGCGCAGCTGCACGCCGGTGACGATCGAAGTGCCGATGACCGTCTGCACGAGGATGCCGGGGATGATGACCGGCAAATAGCTGGCCACGTCGCCGGAGATGGCGCCGCCGAAAATGTACGTGAACATGAGCGTGAACAGAATCGGCTGCAGCGTCACGTCGAACAGCTGCTCCGGCGTCCGCTTGATCTTGAGCAGCCCTCGGTACGCCATCGTCAGCGAGTTGCGGAAGGCCTGGACGATGCCGCCCCGCTGGACGATCCGCCTGGAAGCGCCTGCCGGCGCAATTTCGGTCTTCATGCGTTTCTAGCCTCCATTCGTTCGTTGGCGCTGGACGCGTCCGGCGCCGTAGCCGCCGGTCCGCTGCCGGTTATCGTCAGGAACACTTCGTCGAGCGTCGGCTTCTGCACGCTGATCTCCGCCAAGTCGACGCCGGCGCCGCGCAGGGCGATCAGCAGGTCGGTCACCTGGCCGGCCTCCGCCATCGGAGCGGTAATCCGCCCGGCTTCCGCCGTCGCGCTGGAGCGGGTCTGAAGCACGCGCTCCACCGTCTCGCGGGCGGTCGCGATCTGGCCCGGATCCGTCACGCGCAGATGGAGCGACGAGCTGCCGACCGACGCCTTCAGCTCGTCTCCGGTGCCCTCGGCGACGACGCGACCGCGGTCGATGACCGCGATGCGGTCAGCCAGCTGGTCGGCCTCGTCCAGATACTGCGTCGTCAGCAGCACGGTCGAGCCGCTTTTGACGAGCCTGCGGATCGTGTCCCACATCTGCGCCCGCGTCCGCGGATCAAGGCCCGTCGTCGGCTCGTCGAGGAAGATGAGCGGCGGCTGCGAGATCAGGCTGGCCGCCAGATCAAGCCGCCTGCGCATGCCTCCGGAGAAGTTTTTGAGCGGCCGCTTGGCCGCTTCGGTCAAGCCGAATTCCTCCAGCAGCTCCGCCGCCTTTTGGCGCGACTCGGCGCGGCCAAGACCGAGCAACCTAGAGAAGATTACGAGATTCTCGGTCGCGCTTAGCGACTCGTCGACCGAGGCGTACTGTCCCGTCACGCCGATCAGCTGCCGCACCTGCTGCGGCTTCTGCATCACGTCGACGCCGAAGATGCGCGCCTCGCCCGCATCGGGGCGCAGCAGCGTCGCGAGCATGCGGATCGTCGTCGTCTTGCCCGCTCCGTTCGGGCCGAGCACGCCATAGATCGAGCCGGCGCGCACCTTCAGGTCCACGCCGTCGACAGCCCGATTGTCGCCGAACTGCTTCACGAGTCCGCGCGCTTCGACCGCCCACTCGCTCGTGCTGGCTGGATTGGATTTCATCGTTGTTCATCCTCCCTGGTTATCGTTCGCTGCAAGCATAACCCTCGAATGTGAACTCGATTTGAACCGAATCAAAGGAAATCGCGAGGCATTTATGGATGATGGATTGCGAGAAGCAGATTGGGGTGCAGGCTGTTCCTGCGGCGCGGACGGAACCGTGCAAGGGAATTCGCCCTTTTTGTTTTTTTGGCCAGCGACGTCGAGAGGATGCCGCTTGTCCGTGAGCGGGAGCGACGCCGGCGCGGCAGTCGCGAAGCCCCGCCTTCCGCGGCATGCGGACGCCGGAATACGGACGCGGCTCGGCATAGGCGCCTTGAATGGCCGGGCGCTCTCCCCCATAATAGAATTCAATTGAAGCGACAGAGAGGATCGATGCTTGATGTTGAAACGAAAACCGGCGCCTGCGGTCGTCTCCAAGGCTAAAGGAAACACGCTGCTGCTGGAGCGGGCTTTCGAGGCCTCGCCCTCGCAGCTGTACCGGGCCTATACGGAGGAGGAGCTGCTCCGCGAGTGGTGGGGGCCGAAGGGCTGGACGGTGGCGGAGAGCCGCATGGAGCTGCAGCCGGGCGGCTTTTGGCATTACGGGCTTGCAGCCGAGGACGGCAGCCGGAAGACTTGGGGCAAGTTCGTCTACCGCGAGCTGCAGGAAAACGAGCGGCTCGTCTACGAGGACTACGCCGCGGACGAGTCCGGAGCCGTGCCCGAGGGACAGGGCCTGCTCGTCTCCCTGGAGTTCCGGGAGGAAGGCGGCCGCACCCGGCTCGCGAGCCGCGCCGAGTTCGTCTCTTCCCAGGCGCTGAAGCGCTCGCTCAAGCTCGGCGTCGTCGAAGGCATGAGCCAGACCTGGGATCGGCTGGCGGCCTGCCTCCGCCGCATGGACCGCGAAAAAGGCTGATTCGGACGTCCAGAAGGGACGGATGCCCGAAACAGCCTTATGAATGCTGACTGCTGACTGCTGAATGCTGACTGCCGACGCCCTGGCTGGCGCCGAGGGCAGGCTGCTGCCTGCCTTCGGCCGGCCTTTCAGCTGCCCGTATCGCGCAGGCTCCGCTCCGCGTCGAACTCGTCGGTGATGTCGCCGACGATCTCCTCCACGATGTCCTCCAGCGTCACCAGCCCCGCCGTGCCGCCGTATTCGTCGATCAGGATCGCGAGCTGCGCCTTGTCCTGCTGCATCCTTGCCAGCAGCGCATGGATGCGCGTCGACGCCGGCACCGCCGCCACCGGACGGATCAGGCCGTGCAGGTCGGTCGCCTGCATGCCCGCGCGGAGCAGGTCCTTGATGTGGACGAAGCCGATCACGTCGTCCTTGTCGCCGTCGCATACCGGATAGCGTGTGAACATGCGCTGCAGGGCGGCGGCTTTATTCTCCTCCAGCGAACGGTCCACGAACAGGCAGACCATGTCCGTCCGCGGAATCATGATCTCCCTCGCCTGCGTATCCGCAAAGTCGAAAATATTGTCCATGAGCGTCAGCTCCGCCGGATCGATCAGCCCGCTCCTGCGGCTCTCCTGCATGAGCAGGCGCAGCTCCTCCTCGTTATGCGCCGGCTCCGGCCCGGAAGCCGGCTCGAGTCCGCTCCAGCGCAGCAGCCGGCCGGCCATGCTGTCCAGCACGCGGATGACGGGATAGAGCAGCGAGTGGAGCAGGATAAGCGGGCGCGAGGTCCAGAGCGTCACCTTTTCGGCCTGGCGGATGGCAAGCGTCTTGGGAGCGAGCTGGCCGAGCACGATGTGGAACAAGGCGATGAAGCCGAAGGCGGCGACGAACGTGACGGTCCCGGCCGCCGGACCGCCGAAGCCGAAGCGCAGCAGCAGCGGCTCGAGCAGCGCCGCGACGGCCGGCTCCCCGACCCAGCCGAGGCCGAGCGAGGCGAGCGTAATGCCGAGCTGGCAGACGGAGACGAAGGAATCGAGGCTGCCGGTCAGGCGGGAGGCGAACCGCGCCTTACCGTTGCCTTCGGAGACGAGAGCGCTGATGCGGCTACCGCGTACTTTCACCATCGCGAGCTGCGCGGCGACAAAAAAGCCGTTCAGGAAAACGAGAAGCACAATAAGCAGCAAGCTGATGCCGAGCGGCAAGGGGTCGTCGGACACGCTCTTCCCTTCTTCCGCTCCTTGACGGATGCGGAAGTCGGGCGCACCTCCTCCAGTTCAAGTCGATTATCTCTATGTGTATGGACGGAGGAGCCGCAATATTCAAGCTTCAGGCTTGTCAGGGAATGAGGAGGAGCTTGCCGGTTGTCCGGCGGCTTTCCATCTCACGGTGAGCTTTCGCAGCTTCTGTCAACGGATAAACGCCGCCGAGCTCAATGTTCAGCTTGCCTTGAGCAATCCAATCGAAAAGGCGCGCGGCGCGCTCACGCAGCAGCGCGGTCGTGGGAATGTGGTCGGTGAAGACGGCATAGCCCAGCTTGATGCTTTTCGGCAAGCTCATGATATCCAACGAGCCGGGACCGCCGAGAACGGGTCCGTACCAGCAGAACGTTCCCGAACGGCGCAGAGCCGCCATCGACCCCGCAAATGTCGTTGGACCGGATCCGTCGTAGACGATATGCACGCCCTCGCCGTTAGTCAGGTCGCGTACTTGCTCAGCAAACTTTCCTTCCCTGTCGACGATGACGTGATCGGCGCCGGCCTTGCGCGCCGCTTCAGCCTTTTCTTCACTGGATACGCGACCGATTACCGTGCCGCCGCGCAGCTTTACGATCTGGGTGAGGAGCTGGCCGAGGCCGCCAGCCGCCGCATGGACGAGCACGGAGTCGCCTGCCTGTACGGGATAGAAGTCGGTGGCGAAGTGGCTGGCGGTCAACCCCTGCATCATGACCGCAGCGGCAGTTCGGTCATCGATGGCGTTTGGAATGCGAACGAGCGAATCGACAGGCGCGACCAGCTTCCCGGCATAGCTGCCAGGCACAAAGACCCATGCCACGCGGTCTCCGACAGCGAAGTCCGTCACGCCTTCTCCAACCGCCTCAATGCGCCCCGCGCCCTCCACGCCTAAAATTTTCGGGTTGGGCATTTCCACCCATGCGCTCCCGCGCCGGACACCGATATCCATGAAATTGACTCCAGCAGCAGCGACATCAATCCGTACTTCTCCGACTCCGGGCATGGGATCAGGGCGCTCCACATATTCAAGTCGGTCGGCTTCGCCGACCCCATTCATTACAATCGCTTTCATCGTCATCACCTTTCTTGAATGATCGTTCCGTTATTAGCAAAAAAAAATGGCTATCGTACTATCCGAAGCGCCATTTCGCCAAGATTGGCGAGATCATTCGGCTGAGCTCCGCCACGAGCCGCAAGCCGAATGCCTGAGATGCTTGCAATGAGGAAAGTCACCAGTTGATCGGGATCGAGTCCTTCGGCGATATCACCTTCGGACTGCGCCTTGCGGATGCTTTCAATCATGACGGCGCGAAGCTCGCGCTCGGCCGCAGCATTGACCGCCGTGAGCTCGGGACGCGAGCATCCGAATTCGGCAATCGAGCTGACGCCGAGACAAGGAGTGTAGGCCTCGCGCACGACCCGGTGGAGCATCGCCCGGATGCCGTCGACCGCGCGCTCCCCTTGACCCAGTGCTGCACGATGCGCGCTGCTCTCCGAGACGGCATAACGACGGACTACTGTCAAATAGAGCTGCCACTTGTCGCCGAAAGTGTCGTAGAGGCTCTGGCGACCGATTCCCATCGCATCAACAATCATCTGCGCTGACGTGCCTTCGAATCCGTATTGGCGGAACACGTTCGTCGCGGCGTCAAGAGCGGCATCAACATCAAAAGTTTTCGATCTGGCCATGTTTCGACTATAGCAGTTTTGGAACGTTCATTCAAGATAAAAATAACTGCATGCTGTTTTTTTTCTGTTGCCTCCGCCCTTTTGCAGGATCAGAACCAGCCGCCCACGGTCATCGCGAGCAAATACAGGTTCAGCACCGCGATCAGCGCCGCGCAGCTCCAGGCGACGGCCTTGAGCAGCGGACGGTTGGCGAATTCGCCCATCTTGCGCGGATCGCTCGTGAACTTGACAAGCGGGAAGACGGCGAAGCTGAGCTGCAGCGACAGGATGACCTGGCTGAAGATGAGCAGCTCGGTCGTGCCCCTCTCGCCGTAGAGCGCCGTCACGATGACGGCCGGCACGAGCGCGATGAGGCGGGTGATGAGCCGCCGCAGCCAAGGCTTCATGCGCAAGCCGAGGAAGCCCTCCATGACGATCTGGCCGGCGAGCGTGCCGGTCAGCGTCGAGTTCTGGCCGGCGGCGAGCAGCGCCACGCCGAACAGCACGCTCGCTGCCGCGCCGCCCATGAGCGGCGCCATCAGCCGGTAGGCGTCGCCGATTTCGGCGATGTCCGTATGGCCGCTCGTGTGGAACACCGCTCCGGCGACGATCAGGATCGCGGCGTTGATGAACAGCGCCAGCCCGAGCGCGATCGTCGAGTCGATCGTGGAGAAGCGGATCGCTTCTTTTTTGCCCAGCGGCGTCTGCTCGAAGCGCCTCGTCTGCACGATCGAGGAGTGCAGGTACAGATTATGCGGCATGACCGTCGCGCCGAGGATCCCGATCGCGATGTAGAGCATGGCCGGGTTGGACACGATCTGGCCAGACGGAACGAAGCCTTTCAGGACGTCGGCTACGACCGGCTGCGCCCAGATCAGCTCCAGCAGGAAGCAGCCGCCGATCGTGCCGATCAGCACGATGACGAGCGCCTCCATGTAGCGGAAGCCCTTGTTCTGCAGCAGCAGCACGAGCATGACGTCGAGCGAGGTGAGGATGACGCCCCACAGCAGCGGCAGGCCGAACAGCAGGTTGAGCGCGATCGCCGTGCCGATCAGCTCCGCCAGGTCGCAGGCGGCGATCGCCAGCTCGCACAGCGCCCACAGCATCAGCGCGACCGGCTTGCTGTAGTGGTCGCGGCAGGCTTGCGCCAGATCGCGCCCGGTGACGATGCCGAGCTTGCCGGCGAGCGACTGGAGCACCATCGCGATCAGGTTCGACAGCAGCACGACCGACAGCAGCGTGTAGCCGAACAAGGAGCCGCCCGCCAGATCGGTCGCCCAGTTGCCGGGATCCATGTAGCCGACGGCGACCAGATAGCCCGGTCCCATGAAGGCGAGCAGCTTGCGCAGCCAGCTTCCTTTCCTCGGCACCTGGAGACTGCGGTTCGCTTCGGCGAGCGACGGCTCCCCTCCGCTTCTTCTCCAGCCGCCTGATTCCAGCGCCGCTTCGTTTCCGACCGCTCGCTCGTTCTTCATCGCTCATCTCTCCTTTTGCGCACGCACATCTATGTTGAGTTAGGGAAACTTTTAGAGCCGACGATTCCTCTCCCGTTATGAATATGACAGGGGATCGCAAGTGTTACACCTCTATATAGTTTAACTCTAAACATTGTCGCTGTTAAGCGGCAATTTTACGGCTGGACGAAGGCCGATGGCGGCACTCTCTCGTCGCGGAGCGGGAGAATACCGAAACCGGAGCCCCCGCTTCGCAGAGCGGGAAACCAATTCCCTCTCGTCGCAGAACATCGAAACCGGAACCCGCTTAGCAGAGCGGGAGAACACCGATACCGGAACCCGCTTCGCGGAGCGGGGACTCGTTCCGATCTCCCTGGAGCCCAGATTCCTTTGATTTTATTTTCCAAAAGGAAGGAATCCGCCCTCCAAGGGAACCGCTGACGCTTCTCCACGAGCCCCCGTCCGCTTCGCTCCCCGGTTCCACATCCCCGCCGCTTTGCTTTGCCATCCGCAACCCGATTGCACGCCGTTTGGCTCCCCTCACATCTGAGCAATTCGGTTATCGTGCCTCTTACCAGCCTGTAACCCGATTTTTTCGACTTACTGCCTCACCGACACGTCTCCCAACAGTCTGCAACCCGATTTTTCGACTCACTCGAGCCGAGCTGCTCGGTTTTTCCGCGTAACTCCCCCGTTCGGGCTCACGTTGGACCCGAGCTGCTCGGTTTTTCCGCGCAACTCCCTCATCCGACCGTACTTCCGACTCGAGTTACTCGGTTTTTCCGCGCAACTCCCCCGTTCGGGCACTCGTTCGACCCGAGTTACTCGGTTTTTCCGCGCAACTCCCTCATCCGACCACACATCCGACCCGAGCTGCTCGGTTTTTCCGCGCAGCTCGGAGAAGGCTATCCTCATGCGAAATGGCCTGCCGCCTGGTCATGCGAAAAAGCCCGCCGCCTGGGTGGGCGACGGGCCGGGACTGAAGCCTCCGGGGTCGATGCGGATGAATAGGTCAGCCGGGATCAGCCGGCTTGAGCTACGCGTCAGCGACGCTGGCTTGGGGCCGATCGGCGCTGCTGCTGGTTATGGCGGATCTTGTCCTCCATGCCTTGGCGGGTCGCCTCGTAGACGGTCGAGCCGGCCAGCCGCTCGGGATAGTAGAGCTGGTCGACGTAGTGGCCGGGAAAGTCATGCGGGTACTGGTACCCGACATGGCCGAGCTGCTGCGAGCCCTTGTAGTGGGTATCGCGCAGATGCAGCGGCACCTCCGCCGTGCCGACGGCGTCCATCTTTGCCATCGCCTTGCCGATGGCGAGCGCGGTCGCGTTGGACTTGGGACTCTCGACCGCGAACAGGATCGCTTGCGCGACGTTGTACTTCGCCTCGGGCCAGCCGATCTTGTGGTAGGCGTCCATGCTGGCGACCGCCTGCAGCATCGCCTGCGGGTTGGCGAGGCCGATATCCTCGCTGCAGGCGACGATGAGGCGGCGGATGAACACCATCGGATCCATGCCGAGCTTCTCGACGGCGTACAGGAACCAGAAGAGCGCCGCGTCGGAGGAGCCTCGGATGCTTTTGTGGAAGGCCGAAAGCACGTCGTACTGGGTCGACTCGTCAGCCTGCACGGCACGGCTGCGGATCGACTCCTGGGCGACCTCGAGCGTGACGACGACGGTGCCGTCCGGCTCGGAAGGCGTCGTCACCGCAGCGAGCTCCAGCGCGTTGAGCGCGCGGCGGATGTCGCCGCCCGCCATGCCGGCGATATGCTCCAGCGCCTCGGGCCGCGCGTCGAGCTTCATGAAGCCGAGCCCGCGCTCCTTGTCGGCGATCGCGCGTCGCATCGCCTCCAGCGCATGCCGGCTCTCCAGCGCATGCAGCCGGAACAGCGTCGAGCGCGACAGCAAGGCTCCGTTGACGGAGTGGAACGGATTCTCGGTCGTCGCGCCGATGAAGATGATGATGCCCTGCTCCACCGCAGGCAGCAGCGCGTCCTGGCGCGAGGAGTTGAAGCGATGCACCTCGTCGAGGAACAGGATCGTCTTGCGCCCGTATAGCGACTTGGAGCTCTTGGCCCGCTCGATGACGTCGCGCACGTCCTTGACCGTCGCGTCGACGGCGTTGAGCTTGACGAACTCGCCCTCCGTCCGGCGGGAGATGATGTGGGCGAGCGTCGTCTTGCCGCTGCCGGGGGGACCGAACAGCAGCAGCGAGCTGACCTGGTCGCCCTCGATCGCCCGGCGCAGCAGCGTGCCCGGGCCGACGACGTCTTCCTGGCCGATATATTCGTCGAGGGTCTGGGGCCGCATCCGATCGGCCAGCAGCCTTGCCCGCGGCTGCCGCTCCTCTTCCTTGTAGTCGAACAAGTCCATGCCTGCCACCTCGGTTCATAAAAATGTCTCCTGAAAGTGTACCATACCGCGGCTTCGGCGTACAAACGTTCGCTTGCGCGTCCGAAGGCGCGCGGGCGGGCATGGCAAAAAGACGAGGCGGCCAGCAGGCCGATGTCATCAAGCCCCGTCATGCCTGAGCTTGATGACATCGGTTCGCGTCCGCCTCGTCTTATGTCGGCTGCGTCGCCGTTCGGCATCGTTGCTTGCTTCGTCTTCAGCTACGATTGCCGCAGCCCGGACCGCCACGGCTCGCCGGCTCGGGGCGACGCCGGCGCGTCTGCGGCTGCGTGCACGCCGTGGAAGCGCAGGTCAGGCCTGCGCCTCCGCGGCGGTCAGGCCGAGCTCCTGCCATTCGCGCTCGAAGCTCGCCTTCAGCTGCCGTTTGCGCTCCTCGTCGACGAAAGCGGCCTCGATCGCATGCCGCGCGACCTTCTTGATGTCCCGCTCGGAGAAGCGGAAACGATGGGCCAGATTTTCGTATTCCCGCGTCTGGTTCGTGCCCGACACCGTCGGATTGTCCGTATTGACCGTCACGAGCAGTCCGCTGTCGAGGTAGTCGCGGATCGGATGAAGATCCATCGACGGCACCGCTTTGGTCTGCACATTGCTGATGACGCACAGCTCGAGCGGGATGCGGCGCTCGCGGATGAGCTGCGTCACCTCCGCGTCCTCGCGCAGGCGGACGCCGTGTCCGATGCGGCGGGCGCGCAGCTTCTCGACCGCGCAGCGGATGCTGCACGCTCCGGCCGCCTCGCCGGCGTGGATCGTGATCGGCAGGCCGAGCCGATGCGCCAGCTCGAACACCTCGGCATGCAGCTCGTTCGGGTAGCCGGCCTCGTCGCCCGCCAGATCGACGCCGACGACGCCGAGCGGCATGAACCGGCTGGCGGCGCGCACGACCTCCTCGTTGTCCATCTGGCCGTGATGGCGCATGCAGATGAGGATCATGCGCACGCAGTGGCCGTATTTGGCCTCGGCCTCTGCCAGACCCGCCGCCACCGACGTGACGATCTCGTCTACGGACAAGCCACCGCGCGTATGCAGCTGTGGCGCGAACCGAACCTCCAGATAGCGGACGTTGTCGAGCGCGGCGTCCTCCGCCGCCTCATAGGCGATCCGCCTCAGCGCCGAGCGCGTCTGCATGAGCAGCAGCGGCAGCTCGAACCGTTCCAGATACTCGACCAGGCTCGAGCAGGAAGGCGGCGCCGTCATCCGGCCGGTCAGCTCGCGCAGATCGGCGCAGCTGAGCTCGATCCCTTCCTCCTCCGCGATCTCGGCCGCCGTCGCCGGACGCACGCTTCCATCCAGATGGCAATGAAGCTCGATCTTAGGCAAGCGGCGCATCAAACTCATCTCCATCGTCCATCACCTTCCCGCAGGGTATTAGAACGATGGTACTTCCTCACAAGATCAATGTCAATATACCTGACCCAAAATAGGCTTATTCCCAAAATATATGACATTGACCTAACCTAGATGCGAATGGATGAAACCGTTTAGGTTCGGCATCCGGCCCGCATGCCCCCGCCTATACCTCGACGCCGTTCTTCTCCAGCAGGTCGCGCACGGCGACGCTCACCATGATGAGGCCCGCGACCGGCGGCACGAACGCGTTGCTCGCCGGCGGCTGCTGCGCCTTGCGGATCTCGGGCGCGTTGTCCGGCACGATCCGCTGCGTCACGTCCTCGCGCGGCTTTTTGGGCATCTCCGACGAGAAGACGACCTTCACGCCCTTGCGCACGCCTTCCCGGCGCAGCTTCTGGCGGACGACGCGCGCGATCGGATCGGTATGCGTCTTGGAGATGTCCGTCACCGTGAACTTCGTTGGGTCCATCTTGTTGGCCGCGCCCATGCTGGAGATGATCGGAATGTTCCGCTCCAGGCACTGCTTGATGAGATGCACCTTGTACGAGATCGTGTCGGAGGCGTCGAGCACGTAGTCGAGCGGGTACTCGAACAGCTTTTCGTACGTTTCCTCCGTATAGAACATGCGCAGGCTGATCGCCTCGCACTCCGGGTTGATGAGCTGGATGCGGTCGCGCATCAGATCCGCCTTCGGCTGGCCGACCGTCGTCGTCAAAGCGTGGATCTGGCGGTTGATGTTGGTAATGTCGACGACATCCTTGTCGATCAGGATGATCCGGCCGACGCCGGTGCGCGCGAGCGCCTCCGCGGCGATCGAGCCGACGCCGCCGATGCCGAGCACGGCGACCGTGCTGCGCTTCATGACGTCGATGCCTTCCGGACCGAACGCGAGCTCGGTGCGGGAAAATTGGTTCAACATGGCTTTCGCCTTCCTTTCCTCTTGGGTTATCTTGCCCGCGGGCGATGCCAAAGCCGCACCGGAGCCGGTGCGGCTTTGGCGGCCGTGCTATGGTCCGAAGCAGCGGGCTTGCCGCCGCTTCGGGCGAGTTGCGTCTTGTCCGCGGCTGGCGGCTAGCCTTGGGCCGGGGCCCCTGCTGCCGCTTCGGCCGGCTGGCCGCCTTGCGGCGCGGCCGGCTTGGAGCCCGGCTTCGGCACGGTGCGGATGTGCAGCTGCTGCAACTGGGCAAGGTCGACCTGCGCCGGAGCGTCCATGAGCAGGTCGGTCGCGCTGGCCGTTTTCGGGAAGGCGATCGTCTCGCGCAGGTTGCTGCGGTTCGTCAGCAGCATGACGAGGCGGTCGAAGCCGAACGCGATGCCGCCGTGCGGAGGCGTGCCGTACTCGAACGCGTCCAGCAGGAAGCCGAACTTGTCATGCGCTTCTTCCATCGAGAAGCCGAGCGCCTGGAACATCTGCTCCTGCACCTCGCGCTTGTAGATCCGCATCGAGCCGCCGCCGACCTCGTAGCCGTTCAGCACGAGATCGTACGCTTGCGCGCGGATCGCGCCCGGATCGGTCTCGAACAGATGCAGGTCCTCGTCCTTCGGACGGGTGAACGGATGATGCTCCGCCACGTAGCGCTTCGCTTCCTCGTCCCAGCCGAGCAGCGGGAAGTCCACGACCCAGGCGAACTTGTACGCCGAGTCGTCGATCAGGCCGAGCTGGCGTCCGACCTTCAGGCGCAGGTTGCCGAGCACGTCGGCGACGACCTTCTTCTTGTCCGCGGAGAACGTGAGCAGGTCTCCCTCTTCCACCCCGAGCCGCTCGGTGAGCGCCTGGATTTCTTCGGCCTTTAGGAACTTGACGATCGGTCCGCGCCATTCGCCGTCCTTGACGGTGATCCAGGCCAGGCCTTTGCCGCCGTAGCGGGCCGCGAACGGCTGCAGGTCGTCGAGCTCCTTGCGGCTCCAGCCCGCGCAGCCCTTGGCGTTGAGCGCGCGCACGACGCCGCCGCCCGCCGCGACGCTGGCGAATACCTTGACGTCGCTCGTCGAGACGATGTCCGTGATGTCCTCGATCTCCAGGCCGAAGCGCAGGTCCGGCTTGTCCGAGCCGTACTTGTCGATGGCGTCGGCGTAAGTGATGCGCTGGAACGGAGCCGGGATGTCGACGCCGATCGTCTCCTTGAACAGGCGCTGGGCGAGGCTCTCCATCATGGCGAGCAGCTCGTCCTGACTCAGGAAGGACGTCTCGATGTCGACCTGGGTGAACTCCGGCTGGCGGTCGGCGCGCAGGTCCTCGTCGCGGAAGCAGCGAGCGATCTGGTAATAGCGCTCGATGCCGCCGACCATGAGCAGCTGCTTGTACAGCTGCGGCGACTGCGGCAGCGCGAAGAATTCCTCCGCATGCACGCGACTCGGCACGAGGTAATCGCGTGCGCCTTCCGGCGAGCTCTTGGTCAGGATCGGCGTCTCCACCTCGACGAACTGCTCGCCGTCGAGGAAGTCGCGGAAGATTTTGGCCGCCTTGGAGCGGAGCAGCAGCGTGCGCTGCATTTCCGGACGGCGCAGGTCCAGATAGCGGTACTTCAAGCGCAGCGTCTCGTCGACCTCGATGCCGTCCTCGATCGGGAACGGCGGCGTCTTGGCCGCGTTCAGCACCTCGATCTCGGTGACGCGCACTTCAATTTCGCCCGTTTCCAGGTTCGGGTTGCGCGTTTCCTCGTCCCGCTCGACGACCTTGCCCTTGACGGCAAGCACGTACTCGCTGCGCGCGCGGTCGGCGACTGCCAGCGCATCGCCGGAGAAGTCCGGGTTGAAAACGATCTGCACGATGCCCGTGCGGTCGCGCAGGTCGATGAACAGGACGCCTCCGAGGTCGCGGCGGCGCTGCACCCATCCTTTCAGTTCAACGGTCTTGCCTACGTCCGCCTTGCTCAGGCGTCCGCAATGAATGATGCTGCTCATTAATCCCCACTCCTTGTCGGTAATTTCTGCATGATTGCGCTATTCGCCCTGGATTGCCGCGGCCAGCTCGCCGAGCGGCACCATCCGCTGCTCGCCCGTATCCATTCGCTTGAGCGCGATTTGGCCTTGCGCCAGCTCGTCGTCGCCGAGGATCGCCGTGAACCGGGCGGCGTAGCGGTCGGCCGATTTCATCTGGGCTTTCATCTTGCGTCCCTGGTAGTCGCGATCCGCCGACAGTCCTGCCGCGCGGAGCGCGTGCAGCTGCCGGGACACTTCGCGCTCGGCCGCCTCGCCGAGAGCGACCAGGTAGACATCCAGCGGCTGCGCCGTCGAAGCCTCGCCCTGCTGATGCTCGAGGATGAGCACCGTGCGCTCGAGGCCGAGGCCGAGGCCGACGCCAGGCTGATCCGGTCCGCCGATCTCGCCGACGAGGCCGTTGTAGCGGCCGCCGCCGCCGATCGTGTCGATCGCGCCGATGCCCTCCGCCTTGAACTCGAAGGCGGTGTGGGTGTAGTAGTCGAGGCCGCGCACGAGGCGCGGATTGATTTCGTACGGGATGCCCATGTCGTCGAGGCCCGCTTTCACCTTGGCGAAGTGGTCCGCGCATGCTTCGTCGAGGCTGTCGAGAATCGACGGCGCGCCTTCGAAATGCGCCTGATCGACCTTGCAGTCGAGTACGCGCAGCGGGTTGCGGTCCATGCGCGACTGGCAGTCCTTGCAGAGCAGCTGCCGCTTCGGCTCGAGGAAGCCGAGCAGCTTGGCGCGGAAGTCCGCCCGCACCTCCGGCGTGCCGACGGAGTTGATCTCGACGCGCACGCCGCGCAGTCCGACCTCGGTGTAGAAGGTGTAGCCGAGCGCGATCACCTCGGCGTCGAGCGCAGGCTCCGCCGAGCCGAGCGCCTCCACGCCGAACTGGTGGAACTGGCGGTAGCGGCCCGCCTGCTGGCGCTCGTAGCGGAACATCGGACCGATGTAATACAGCTTAGTCAAATCGGGCTCGCCGTACAGCTTGTTCTCGGCGTAGGCGCGCACGACGCCCGCCGTGCCCTCCGGACGGAGCGTCAGGCTGCGTCCGCCGCGGTCCTCGAACGTGTACATCTCCTTTTCGACGATGTCGGTCGTCTCGCCGACGCCGCGGCGGAACAGATCCGTCGATTCGAAGATCGGCGTGCGGATTTCCCGGAAGTTGAAGCGTCGGCAAATTTCCCGCGCCTTGGCCTCGACGAGCTGCCAGCGCTCGACCGCTCCGGGAAGCAGGTCCTGCGTGCCCGGCATTTTTTGAAATTTCATGTAGCGCCCCTCCTGTCTCTCTTGCATCGCTTGCGTCTTGCGTCTTGCGTCGGTTGCGTCCCCGCGCTGCGGAACAGCAAAAAGCTCCCGTCCGCCGGCGACGACATGTCGCCAGGGACGAGAGCTGTATCTCCCGTGGTGCCACCCTGATTCCGAATGCGAAGGCCATGGCCAGCCCGCGCGTCCGCTCCGATGCGGTTAACGCCCGCCACACGCGATCGGCTACTTTCGTTCCTCGTTCGCCGACCGTTCTCCGGGATGTCCTTCCTTCAGCCACCATAAGGACGCTTGCAGCCGTAACGGCGTCCCTCTCTGCGTATGTGCGCTGAACTACTCGTTCCCATCATCGAAGTCATATGAGTGAATTTCCACCATTCTACCGCGCTGCAGGGATCAAGTCAAGAAGCGTGGCGCCGCCGGCAAAAAAAGGACCCGGAGCGGCAGCTCCGGGCAACAGGTGAACCTATTAAAAAGGGGGTCGAGGTTCAGTATAGCCCTCTTATGTTAAGGCAGCGTTCCGGTCGGATTACAATTCGATGACAAAACGGTCAAGGGCGGTCAGGCTCGGGCTGCTTGCGTTCCGGCAGCGGTGCCGAGCAGGCCCAGTCCTCCGCGAATTCGAGATCCTCCTCCAGCTCCTCCAGCAGCAGCGCCTCCCGCCGTTCGGCCTGCAGCAGACGGCGCCCCGCGGCGCCCAGCACGAGCTGCTTGCGTCCCACTCGCATGACATGCACTTCCTTTCGAAAATTGAGCCACGATTACCGCGAACCATTCCGATAAGTAGTGTTGCCACGCCCGCCCGGACTTAATCGTCGCCGGGGAGGCCGTTCGATCCGACTTACTCCTTGCTGTCGATCACCAGCGTGACCGGCCCGTCATTGACGAGCGCCACGTCCATCATCGCGCCGAAGCGGCCGGTCTCGACCTTGAGTCCGGCTGAGCGCAGCGCTTCGTTGAACGCCTCGTACAGCGGCTCCGCCTGCTCCGGGCGGGCCGCCGCCATGAAGTTCGGCCGCCGGCCCTTGCGGGCGTCGCCATAAAGCGTGAACTGCGACACCGAAAGGATGTCGCCGCCCGCTTCCTTGACGCTGAGGTTCATTTTGCCGGACTCGTCCTCGAAGATGCGCAGCCCGGCGATCTTGTCGGCCATCCAGCGCAAATCCGCCTCGCCGTCCTCATGGGTGAGGCCGACGAGCAGCAGGAGTCCCCGCCCGATGCGGCCCGTCGTCTCGCCGTCGACGGCTACGTGAGCCGACGAGCAGCGCTGCACGACTACTTTCACGGCATGCCGCCTCCTCTTATTGCATGATGCGCTGGACGGAGTAGATGTCCTTGACGCGCTTGATCTTCTCCACGACCGATTGCAGATGCTCGATGTTGCGGATGAGGATCGTCATGTGGATGATGACCATCTTGTTGCGGCCGGTGCGGCCGGTGACGGCGGAGATGTTCGTCTTGGACTCCGCGACCGCCTGCAGCACCTCGTTGAGCAGCCCGCGATGGTCGTACCCGGTAATCTCGATGTCGACGCTGTAGTTCGACTCCGCCGATTCCTCCCACTCGACCTCGATGACGCGCTCGGCGTCCTCTCCGCCTTCTTCGATCGGGATGTTCGGACAGTCGCTGCGATGCACGCTGACGCCGCGCCCGCGCGTGATATAGCCGACGATGGCGTCGCCCGGGACCGGGTTACAGCAGCGGGCGAAACGGACGAGCAGGTTGTCGATGCCCTTGACCGTCACGCCTCCCGTAGCCGCCTTCTTGCGCGTGCCCGGAGACTTCATCTCGACGGGCTCGCTCGTCAGCTCGATCTGCTGCGCCGCCTCGGCTTCCCGCCGCATCTTTTCGGTCATCTTGGTGCAGATCTGCGCAGCCGTGATGCCGCCGAAGCCGATCGCCGACATCATGTCCTCGGGATCGTGGAAGCTGAACTTGGAGGCGGCCTCCATGAGCTTGTCCTCGATCATCCACGCCGACGGCTCCAGGCCCAGCTTACGCAGCTCGCGCTCGAGCGCCTCGCGGCCTTTGACGACGTTCTCCTCGCGGCGCTCCTTCTTGAACCACTGCTTGATCTTGGCCCGTGCGTGTGAAGACTTGGTGAGCTTGATCCAGTCCTGGCTCGGCCCGTAGGAATGCTTGGACGTGAGGATCTCCACGATGTCGCCGGTCTTGAGCTTATGGTCGAGCGGCACGATGCGGCCGTTGACCTTGGCTCCGATCGTCCGGTTGCCGACCTCGGTATGGATGCGGTAGGCGAAGTCGAGCGGCACCGAGCCGGCCGGCAGCTCGATCACCTCGCCCTTCGGCGTGAAGACGAAGACGAGATCGGAGAAAAAGTCCATCTTGAGCGACTCCATGAACTCCGACGCGTCCTCCGCCTCGTTTTGCAGCTCCAGAATTTCCCGGAACCAGCTCATCTTGTCCTCGATGTTGCCGCCCGGCGCCGTGCCTTCCTTGTAGGCCCAGTGCGCGGCGACGCCGTACTCGCTCGTCCGGTGCATCTCCCAGGTGCGGATCTGCACCTCGGTCGGCTCTCCGTTCGGACCGACGACGGTCGTATGGAGCGATTGGTACATGTTCGCCTTGGGCATCGCGACATAGTCCTTGAAGCGGCCCGGCATCGGCTTCCACAGCGTGTGGATGATGCCGAGCGTGGCGTAGCAGTCCTTGATGTTGTCGACGATGATGCGGATCGCCATCAGGTCGTAGATCTCGTTGAACTGCTTGTTGCGCATCGTCATCTTGCGGTAGATGCTGTAAATATGCTTGGGGCGGCCGGAGATGTCGCCCTCGATGCCCATCTCGTCCAGCTTCTCGCTGATGCGCGAGATGACTTGGCCGATGAAGTCCTCGCGCTCTGCGCGCTTTTTCTTCATGAGGTTGGCGATCCGGTAGTATTGCTGCGGGTTGAGGTACCGGAGCGCGGTATCCTCCATCTCCCACTTGATCGCCGAGATGCCGAGCCGGTGCGCGATCGGACAGAAAATCTCCAGCGTCTCGTAGGCGATGCGCCGCTGCGCTTCCTCCGACTGGAACTTGAGCGTCCGCATGTTGTGCAGCCGGTCGGCCAGCTTGATCAGAATGACCCGGATATCCTGCGCCATCGCGACGAACATCTTGCGGTAGTTCTCGTTCTGATGCTCCTCCTTGGAGCGGAACTTGATCTTCTCCAGCTTGGTGAGGCCGTCGACAAGCATCGCGCAGGTGTCGCCGAAGCGCGCTCTCACCTGCTCGACCTCCACCGTCGTGTCCTCGACGACATCGTGAAGCAGGGCCGCGATGATCGACGTCACGTCCATCTGCATGTTCACGAGAATCTCCGCCACCGCTACCGGATGGAGGATGTAAGGCTCCCCGGACTTGCGCACTTGGCCGAAGTGAGCCTGGTCGGCAAAAACATAGGCCTCCCTGATTCGGGCGAGATCCTGTTCCTTCATATAAGTTGACGCCTTAGCGAGTAGTTGGTCTATGCCCATGGAACGTCCCTTTCTGAGTGTCAGGATTCGACTCCAGCCGTGTCCCCGTACCTATGAAAATTGGTTTAACTCTTATTATGCCCCCATCATGCGGCGTCCGTCAACTCGCTGCCCGGCAGACGCTTTTCGACAATCCCAGACAGGATGCCGACGTAGGTAGATGTGCTGAAACCGGCTCGCGCTTCAGCCGCGACTGACGCTGAATCCGGCTGCCGCTTCGCAGGCGATTGACGCTGAGCCGATTCCCGCTTCGCAGGCGATTGACGCTGAAGCCGACTCCCGCTTCGCGGAGCGGGGACTCGTTCCGATCTCCCTGGAGCCCAGATTCCTTTGATTTTATTTTCCAAAAAGGAAGGAATCCGCCCTCCAAGAGAACAGCTGCCGTTTCTCCACGAGCCCCCGTCCGCTTCGCTCTTTGGATTCGACGATAGGCTCGGTGCTTTCGCTCAGCACCGTTAGCCCCGTCACCGTACAATCGGTTAGACGCTAATGCCGAACCCGCCCCCAGTCCGCTTCTTAGAGACTCATTCCGATCTCCATGCACACAGGATTTCTTTGATCGCAATCTCCGGAACCCTCGAAAGCTTCTATAACGAGCTGAACCCCCGGAAAAATCGGGTTACAGCGGCTCACAAGCTCGTCTTTTTGACCCTAACCCGAATAAATCGGGATACAGCGATTAATCAGCCAGTCTTTTGGGCTCTAACCCTAATAATTCGGGTTACATCGGCTCTCAAGCCCGTTTTTCAAGCTCCAACCCGATTAAATCGGCTTACATCGGCTCGCAAGCCCGTCTTTTTGGCCCTAACCCGAATAAATCGGGTTACAGCGATTAACCAGCCCGTCTTTGGGACTCTAACCCGAATAATTCGGGTTACAGCGGCTCACAAGTCCGTCTTTTGGGCTCCAACCGACACGCCTGCCTACCGGAGTTACTGATTTGACCTCACAACTCCGACCGGTTCGACCTCTGCTTGCCCGAGTTACTCGGTTTTTCCGCGCAACTCCATCCGGTTTGACCTCCGCTTGATCGAGTTACTCGGTTTTCCGCGCAACTCCATCCGGTTCGGCCTCCGCTTGCCCGAGTTACTCGGTTTTTCCGCGCAACTCCATCCGGTTTGACCTCCGCTTGCCCGAGTTACTCGGTTTTTCCGCGCAACTCCATCCGTTCGGCCTCCGCTTGTCCGAGTTACTCGGTTTTTCCGCGCAACTCCATCCGGTTTGACCTCCGCTTGTCCGAGTTACTCGGTTTTTCCGCGCAACTCCGACCGGTTTGGCCTCCGCTTGCCCGAGTTACTCGATTTTTCCGCGCAACTCCATCCGTTCGGCCTCCGCTTGTCCGAGTTACTCGGTTTTTCCGCGCAACTCCGATGCGCCCAAGTCGTTGCAGTCTGGGTCATTTCCAGCAAGCTGGGGCTGCTTGCTGGCTCTTTCCGCAGCGGCCGTTCATGCTGCCGCGTGCCGAGCGAGCTGCCGTCTCCCAGGTATGCGGGAGACGGTTCACCCCCTAAAAAAGGGGGAAGGCTGGCTGTGGGACGAGGAGAGCGGAGGGGGCCGATGCCTTTCGGAGAAGCGGCAGCGGTCCTCTTGGAAGACGGATGGCCTCCGCCTAGGAGGTCAGAAAATCAGGGCATCCGGCTTCCAGTGGAATCGGAGAAAGGCTCGGCTCGCGCTGCGGCCTATTCCTCCCACCTATCTCGCTTCTCCAGACCGCCTGGGAAAGGCTCGCTTGCGCAGCGGCCTGTTCGTCCACCTATCTCGCTTCTCCAGACCGCCCGGAGAAAGGCTCGGCTCGCGCTGCGGCTTGTTCGTTTCCCAAACTTGCTTCCCCGGCTTCACCTGGGAAAGGATCGGATCGCGCTGTGGCCTGTTCGTCCCACCTCTCTCGCTTCTCCAGACCGCCCGGAGAAAGGCTCGGATCGCGCTGCGGCTTGTTCGTTTCCCAAACTTGCTTCCCCGGCTTCACCTGGAGAAAGGCTCGGCTCACACTGCGGCCTGTTCGTCCGCCGAAAACCAAAAAAGGCCGGGAATCGTCCCGGCCGGCCGTCATTATTTCCTGAGAAATAATTAATATTGGATGAGCGAGAAAACATCGGTTCCGCCCAGCTTCTCGCGTCCGTTCAAGTAGGAGAGCTCGATCAGGAACGAGGCTCCGACGACCTCGCCGCCGACCTGGCGGATCAGGTCCATCGTCGTCGCGATCGTGCCGCCGGTCGCCAGCAGGTCGTCGGCGATCAGCACGCGCTGTCCCGGCGCGATCGCATCCTTGTGGATGGCCAGCTTGTCCTTGCCGTATTCCAGGTCATAGGAAGCCTCGACGGTCTCGCCTGGCAGCTTGCCGCTCTTGCGGATCGGCACGAAGCCGACGCCGAGCGCCAGCGCCAGCGGAGCGCCGATGACGAAGCCGCGCGCCTCCGGTCCGGCGATCAGGTCGATCTGCTTGTCCTTGAGCGCGGCTTTCATGTCCTCGATGGCCGCGCGGTACGCTTTTCCGTCGCCGAGCAGAGTCGTGATGTCCTTGAAGCGGATGCCCGGTTGCGGGAAGTCCTCGATGACGCGGATATAGTCTTTATAATTCATGGTCGTTGATCTCCTTTTGTTCAATTCAAAATGGATTCGGCTTGAAGCTCCGGTCGGAGCTGCGACAGCCAGGCGCTGATCGCCTCCGGACTGTCCTGAAGAAGAGCGGCCAGCCGGCTTTCTTCCCGCGCCGCTCTCCAGGAGGCCGACTCCGTCAGCTCCCGCCGGCCGGGAGCTGGCTCCAGCGCAAGCGCGCCGCCCTCCTCCCGAAGGAAACCCAGCTCCGTGAATACGGCCAGCGCGAGCGCGGCCGCGGCGCTAGGACAGCCCGCCTGCTGCGCGAGCTGCCGTACCGCCTCGGCGCGACCGCCAGGCAGCGGCGCCAGGCGACGCAGGCGCGCGTAAAGCTGGCCCATCCGCTCCCGCTCGGTCCAATCGGCGCCGGCCGGCTGCTGCTTCGGATAAAGCAGATGGACAGCCGCGAGTCCTGGCGTGAGGCGCAGGCCAGCCTCCAGCTCGGCCCACGAGGACGGAGGCTCCAGCAGCGCCAGCTCGCGGCAGCCGAAGCCGCCTGCCGGCAGCTCGGCGGGGTCGCAGCAGCGGAAGCCGCCTGCCGCGCCGGAAGCGGCGGCGGCGGTCTCTTGCCGCAAAGGCCCTTGCAGTCTCGCAGGCGATGCGATGACCGCTCCTGTCGCGCCTTCTCGGAGCAGCCGCTCCCTTAGCCGAGCGACGAGCGCCAGCGGATCGCGCGTGCCCCGATGATCGTATACGCGCGGCTGCCGGACGGCAAGGTCGCGGATCATGAGCTGCGGACGCTTCCGGCCGTTCCACTCGTTGACGCTCAGCTCTCCGACGATGTCGGCGGCCGAGCTGCCTGCCAGCTGCTCGGACAGCCCGCCCAGGCCGAAGCCGATCGCGTCCAGCGCGGAGGCTCCCGGCTTGCCGAGAGACAGCTTGAGATGGGACTGGTCCTTGCCGATCGTTCGCAGCTCGGCCAGCCTCGCTCCTTGCAGCAGCACCTTCGGCAGCGGGTTGCCGCTGCCGAACGGCTCCAGCAGCGCCAGCTGCTCGATCGTCTTCAGCGACGCCTCTTCCGGCAGGCAGACAAGATCGATCTCGCTCACCGGCACATAATCTTCCGGCTGCAGCTGACGGGCCGCTTCCAGGCAAAGGCCGCGCTCGAGCTCGGCCAGATGCTCATGCTTCAGCGTCATGCCTGCAGCTGCCGCATGGCCGCCATAATGCTCCATGAGGTGCTTGGAGGCGCTCAGCGCCTCGTATAGGTCGAAGCCCGGAATCGATCGGGCCGACCCTTTGCAAAGCCCCGTCTCTAGATCATGGCCGAGCAGCACCGCCGGACGGAAATGCCGATCCAGCAGCTTCGAGGCGACGATGCCGATGACGCCCGGATTCCATCCCTCGCGCGCGAGCACGATGACGCCGGGATGAGGCTCGCCGGCTTCGTCGGCGCGGCGGCAGCGCTCCTGCCAGGCTTCCTCCGCCTCGAGCGTCATCTGCTCGACGATCGCCCGGCGGCGGACGTTCAGCTCGTCCAGCTCGCCGGCGAGTCCAGCCGCCTCGGCCAAATCCTCCGACACGAGCAGCCGCACCGCCGCATCGGCATGCTCCAGCCGGCCCGCCGCGTTGATGCGCGGTCCCATCTGGAAGCCGATATCGGACGCCGTCACCGATTCGAGCGCGGTTCCGCAAGCCTCGGCCAACGCTTTGAAGCCCGGCTTCGGCGAGCGGCGCATCGTCTCGAGTCCGCAGCGTACGAGGAAACGGTTCTCGTCCTCGAGCGGCATCAGGTCCGCGACCGTGCCGAGCGCCGCGATGTCGCTCCACTCCAGCGGCGGCCGCCCGAGCAGCGCCTGAGCGAGCTTGAAGGCGACGCCGGCGCCGGCAAGTCCCTTGAACGGATACGGACAGCCCGGCTGCTTCGGATTGACGATCGCATCCGCCTCCGGAAGCGACTCGGGCGGCTCGTGATGATCCGTCACGACGACCGACAGGCCGAGCTCTCTCGCTCGCGCGATCGGCTCCACCGCGCTGATGCCGTTGTCGACCGTGATGATGAGGGAGAAGCCCTGCTCGGCGGCCCGCTCGACGGCCGGCACGTTCAGACCGTAGCCTTCCTTCATCCGGTGCGGAATATAATAATCATGGCGCATGCCCAGCTCGCGAAGCAGATAGAGCATGAGCGACGTCGAGGATACGCCGTCCGCGTCGTAGTCTCCGTAGACGAGCACCCGCTCGCCGCCGTCGGCTGCCTGGCGGATCCGCCGCACGGCCGCCTCCATGCCGAGGAGCTCATAAGGATCATGCAGCTCTTCCACGCCGCCGCGCAAAAAACGCTCCGCCTGCTCGGGCGATTCCTGGCCCCGCAGGACGAGCAGGCGCGCCGCCAGCGGCGACAGCCGCAGCTGCGCCGCCAGCTTGGCGGCTTTTTCTTCGCCGGACGCATCCAGTTCGCGGATGCGCCAGCGGGTTTTGGACGGGATCAATCCGTCACCAGCCTTTCCAGCAAACAAACGCTGCCGCTTAGCGGCAGCGTCGACTCACCTGTTTATTGCAATAAGGTCGGCATATGCTCCTGATTCGGATCATGGTTCGATTTGTACGGATAGCCGGGGTTGTAGGGCTCCACGCAGATGCGCATCTCCACGATCTGCAGGAAGCGCTTCTGCACGAGCGTCCTCACTCTGCCGGCGATCTCGGAGCCCTCCATCACGGAGATGCGCGGGTTGACGCTGATGACGATGTCCGCCGCCAGCTTGCCCCCGTTGTGGACAGGCTGCACGGCCTCGACCGTGACGACGCCGTCGACGCGCTGGATCAGCTCCATCAGGTCGCTCGCCAGGCCGTCATCCGCCTGCCGCGTCTCGATGCGCGGCCTCCCGGCCTGCATGATGAGGCCGTAGCCCTTGCTGACGAGAACGGCTGCGATCAGCGCCGAAGCGATCGGATCCATGTACAGCAGCCATTCGATGCCGCTTTCTCCGCCTGCCCATGCCGCTCCCGACCCGGCCGTAGCCGCGATCGAGGACAGCCATTCGGTCGCCGGAGCCGCTCCGCGCACCAGAAGCAGGCGGATCACAAGGCAGGCCGGTACGACAAAAGCCGCGGGCCACCTCGGATAGAGGTCGGGCGGATCAAGCAGATCCTGCACGGCCAGCATCGCCAGCTCCAGGCCGATCAGCATGAGCAGGATCGAGAACAGATAGGCCGGCGCATGCTCGGCTCCGCCCAGCCATCGGCGGGAAAGAGCCGAACGTCCGCGCCGGGCCCCTTCTCCGCTCGACAAGTAGCTGCCGCAGGCGTCAGCCGCCGAGCGGAACGCATCGGAGAGCACGGCCGAGCTGCCGAGCAGCGCTCCCGACGTTCCTTTGGCAAGCGCCAGGCCGATATGGACAGCGGTTCCCCTTTTGCCGGAATCGGCGGCGGGCTGTAGCTTGATGGCCATCGGACGCGCCTCCTGACTACGAAGCGGCCGGGTTGCCCGCAGGCGCCTGCTTCTGCTTGGACTTGGACTTCATGAGCAGCCACAGCGGGCTCGCGATGAAGATGGAGGAATAAGCGCCGCAGAACAGGCCGATCAAGATCGCCAGCGAGAACAGGCGGATCGATTCGCTGCCCAGCACGAACAGGGCGGCGGCGGCGAACAGGACGGTTACCGCCGTGTTGATCGAGCGTGTCATCGTCTGCCAGATGCTGTCGTTGACGAGCTTGCGCAGATCGTCCGGCGACTTGATCTTGGCGAAGCGCAGATTCTCGCGGATCCGGTCGAAGATGACGATCGTATCGTTGATGGAATAGCCGATGATCGTCAGGATCGCCACGATGAACGGCAGGTTGACCTCAAGCCGGAACACCGAGAAGATGCTGATGACGAGGAACGCGTCATGCACGAGCGAGACGATGGCCGCGAGGCCGAAGCGCCACTCGAAGCGGATCGCCATGTAGAGGACGATGCCGATACTGGCGACGATCATCGCCTTGAGCGCGTTCCACTGCATCTCGCGGGCGATCTCCACGTCGACCGTGTTGACCTCGACCGAGGCGGCCGGGTCGAACTTGGCCTTGAGGTCGGTCTTGAGCTTGTTCTCCTGATCCTGGCTCAGCACTTCGTCGAAGCGGATCGTCATGCGGTCCTGGCCGAAGGTCGGCGCATTGTGCTTGCCGTATCCGCCCTCGGTGAGGAACGTCTCGATCTCGGCGCGCTGGCTCTCGAGGCTCTTGGACGACTGCACGTCCACGCTCGATCCCGAGCTGAAGTCGACGCCGTAATTCAAGCCGAGCGAGGCGAGCGAGATGATGCCGCCAAGCGTCACGACGATCGCGAAGAGATAGAAATATTTGCTGTATTTGACGAAGTCGATTTTCGACTCCTTGAAGTTGCGCAGGTCCTTGTCCTTAGAGGGCACGGATTTCACTCTCCTTTACCCCGTAGTAGCCCGGCTTGGCGAATCGTCCGCTCTTGATCATGAGCCAGAGCAGGTAGCGGGATACGACGACGTTGGAAATGAGGCTGATCAGCACACTGAGCAGCAGCGTGATCGCGAAGCCCTTGACGGAGCCGACGCCGATGAAGAACAGCACGAGCGAAGCGATGATCGTCGTCACATGGGAGTCGATGATCGTGCGCAGCGACGTCTTGGAGCCGGCGCGGAAGGCGCTGTTCAGGCTCTTGCCGGATCGCAGCTCTTCCTTGATCCGCTCGGCGGTGATGATGTTGGCGTCGACGGCGATGCCGACCCCGAGGATGAACGCCGCGATGCCCGGCAGCGTCAGCGTCGCGTCCAGCGCGATATGCGCCGCCAGCAGCAGCCACGTGTAGATGATCAGCGATACGCTGGCCGCGATGCCCGGAACGCGGTAGAAGATCAGCATGAAGAGTACGATGAACACCGTGCCGATGACGCCGGCGAAAATCGTGTCGTCCAGCGACTTCTGGCCCAGCGTCGCGCCGACGGACTGGGTGTATTTGACCTCGAGCTTCAGCGGAAGCGCGCCGAGGTTGATCGTGTCGCGCAGAGCCATCGCCTCGTCGCGCGTGAAGCTGCCCGTAATGGAGGCTTCGCTTTGGTTGATCTCGCTCCGTACGCTCGGCGCGGAGATCTCCTCTTCGTCAAGGTAGATGGCAAGCACGTTTTTGCCATTGGTAAGCTTGGCCACCTCGCGGGTGACCTCGGCGAACTTGGAGGCGTCCTTGAGCTTGATGGAGATGCCGTATTCGTTGAGCGCGCTCTGCTGCAGGGCGGCCCCGTTCTCCTTGAAGTCCTGGCCGGTCAGCTCGATCTTGCAGTAGCCTTCTCCGTCCTTGCAGCCGCGCGCGCTGCGGAACGTCAGGTTCGCCGGCTTGACGAGCGTCTCGCGAAGCTCGGCTTCCTTGCTCTCTTCCATGCCGGCGATGCGGATGCGGATCCGGTCCGCGCCTTCCGTCGTGACCTCCGGCTCCGAGACGCCGGTCTGGTTCACCCGTTTTTCAAGGCTTTTGGCCGTCTCGTTCAACGATTCCTTCGTTACAGTGCCGCCTTCGTACAAGGGCGTGGCTTGGTACAGGATCTCGAATCCGCCCTTGAGGTCGAGGCCGAGTCTAGTCTTGTCAAGCAGGGCGGGGCTTGTTGCACCAATGACGCCTAAGCTTACGACGACAATGAGCAGGAATGCCAGCATCCGTTTCATATGCCTGATGTTCCTCCTTAAGTTCTCAATCGTATCTATTATACCGAGCGCTAAAATGGGAGTCAAAAAAGAAAACCCCTGCTCTCAGGGGTTCTGCCAGGCGCTCATCGTCAGATGATGCATCAGCTGCTGGGGCTTGAGCGACAGGATGTCGTTCACGAGCCGATACAGCGGCGGCGCTCCGCTCTTGGCATATTTTGCGTGCACGCACTCCCATATGTCCGGTCCGGTCACCGATTCGTATCCGATCCAGCGGAACTCCTCCGCCTTGCTCTCGCACAGGACGAACAGCTCTGCCGCGATCTCGTCCTCCGACATCCCGCCCGCCTGCTCCCTGAAGGGATGAATTTCCGTCATTCGGCCTGCCGCCTCCCTCGCTGCTCCTATCGTCCAGCCGTCATCGTTTCCAGTTGTACCCCTTCGACACCGAGGCGCCTTTTCCTGCCGGTATGCCTGTTTTCTTTTGAAAATGGCAGACATGCCCCCGCCCCCTGTCCGCATAGACTCCTCTACGGACGCGCTCTGCGCCTCGCCGCCATCTTCAAGGCGCCGGCAGAGCCAAATTACGGTCTAGCGGAAAAGAGAGGTTGCCATGACGAAACAAACGTTCATCAAGGGAGCGATGATCCTGCTCGCCGCAGGCGTCGTCAACCGCATCCTCGGCTTCGTGCCCCGGATCGCGCTGCCCCGGGTCATCGGCGCCGAAGGCGTCGGCTTGTACCAGCTCTGCTATCCTTTTCTCGGCGTCCTTCTGACGCTCATCACCGGCGGCATCCCGGTCGCGGTCGCCAAATGGGTCGCCGAAGCCGAGTCCCAGGGAGGCGGGGCAAGGGTGCGGCAGATCTTCCGCACCGCGATGGGGCTGACCGTCGCCCTCGGCTTGATCATGACGAGCGTCATGCTGCTGTCGGCCAAATGGATCACGACGCGGGTGCTGACCGATCCGCGGGTGTACGAGGCGTTTCTCGTAATGGCGCCGATGCTGCTGCTGATCGGCGTCTCCTCCGTCTATCGGGGCTATTTCCAAGGCAAGCAGAACATGATTCCGACCGCTCAGTCGCAGGTCGTGGAGACGGTGCTGCGGATCGCCGCCCAGCTGACGCTCGCCGCGCTGCTGCTGCCGATGGGCTTGCAATGGGCGGCGGCCGGAGCGATGATGGGCACCGTGCTCGGCGAGGTAGCCTCGCTGCTCGTCATGCTGCATCATGCGCGCAAGGACCGTCTGGAGCATCCCCGCGAGCGGGACGGGCTGGACATGCCGGCGGAAGGGGCCGCGCTGCCGCTGGAGCCGCTGCCGGCCGGACGGGCTCCCGTGCTGCGCAAGCTGCTCCGGCTGTCCGTGCCGATCACCGGAAGCCGGCTCGTCGGATCGCTGTCGTATTTGCTCGAATCCATCCTGACCGCCCGCAGCCTTGCCGCAGCCGGCATCGCTACCGGAGCGGCGACCGCCCAGTACGGCGCGCTCCAGGGCATGATCATCCCGCTGCTGCTGCTGCCGACCGCCCTCACCTACTCGCTGTCCGTCTCGCTCGTCCCGTCGCTGTCGGCGGCGGCGGCGCGCGGCGACCGAGCCGCCATCCACAAGCGGCTGCATCAGTCGCTGCGGCTCGCGCTCGTCAGCGGCGCTCCGTTCGTCGTCATCATGGGGCTGCTCGCCGAGCCGCTCTGCCGCATTCTGTACGACCACGCCGAGATCGCACCGCTGCTGACGCTGCTCGCCCCCGTCGGCATCTTCATCTATTTGCAAGGGCCGCTTCAAGCCGCGCTGCAGGCGCTCGACAAGCCGGGCACGGCGCTGCTCAACACGACGATCGGAGCCGCCGTGAAGCTGTATCTGATCGTCGAGCTGGCCTCGCGTCCCGAGCTGGGCATCTACGGCGCCGTCATCGCCATCTCGGTCAACATCGTGCTCGTCACGCTGCTGCACGGCATCAGCGTGCTGCGGATTTCCGGCTTTCGCATGAAGCTGCCGGATTTCGTCAAGGTCGGCGCTGCCATGATCATCATGGGGGCGGCCTGCCGCTGGATCATGTCCCATCATCCGCTGTCGCTCGAATGGCTCGGCCTCGCCGCCGCCTGCACGATCAGCGCGCTCCTCTACCTCGCGCTCATGGCCGTCATGGGCATTATCGACCGGCATGACCTCCGGCGCATCCCCGGCATCGGACGCTGGTTCTGAACGAGGCGGTCCCTACGACAAAAAAAGCAGCCGCGGAAAACGGCTGCTCATTGTTTTTTCCTCACATCGACAAACAGCTCTCCCTTGTGGTCGACCGAGCAGAAAAACACCTGCTTGTAATCCGACACATTGAACTTGCGAAGCTGCTGCTTGAGCCAGAAGCGGTTTTTCTCGAGCCTTTCCAAGCTCTGGTCGAGCACCTTGCCGTCCATGATGAGCGGGATCGGAAGCGTCTCGAAGCGGTAGCTGGCCGGCAGCTTCATCTGCACCGGCTTGTGCTGCACGCCGTCTGCCTTGGGGCTCGCGCCGGAGCCGCCCGCGCTGTCCTGGCCGCCTTGCTCGTCCGCTTTTCCGCCGCCCGCCCCGCTCTCCTCCTGCTCCTTGGGTATGACCGACAGCTTGCCGCTCGTCTCCAAAATCGCAAACTCGACATCCGCTACGCGAGCGATCTGATTTTCCCGCAGCTGCTGCAGCAGATCGTCCAGATTGTAGCGCTGCTTCTTCATTTCTTCCGGATCGAGCTTGCCGTCGGCGATAATGACGCTCGGCTTGCCGTCGAACAGCAGCCGGATGCGCCGGTTCTTCATGCCGATATAGGCGATGCCGACCTGCACGGCCATCAGGATGACCATCGGCACGATGCCGTCCAGCAGCGGCCTTTCCGTATCCTCGATGACGAGCACCGCGATCTCCGCGATCATGAACGAGATGACGAGGTCGAAGACGCTCATCTTGCCGATCTCGCGCTTGCCCATCAGCCGCATGATCAGGAACACGACGAAATAAATCAGAACCGTGCGAAGCAGCAAGGATCCAAGGTCCATGACCGGATCGCCTCCCCTCTCTGGCGCTTGCTCATGGGCTATTGTCGCCTTCCCGCCGATCCGCCATGCGGCCCTTGCCGCATCGAAATGTTGGCAATTGCCTCGGTCCGCGCCACTGCGGCCATGCCGCGACTTGTACTATTTCTGCCGGCTTGGCCATATGGTGGAATAAACCGAACTCTCGGAAGGTGGGGATCCGAATGAATCCGATCAAGACCGTACCTAAAGTAAGGCTCGGCTCGCCGATGCTGGCCGGACTCGTCTTCGCCGCGTTATGGCTCGCCCTCGGCGCGCTGCTCCTGTCGCTGCTCCTCTATGCCGGCAGCCTGAACGAATCGTCGCTGCCGGCATGGTCGCTCGGCATCCATGGCGCGGCCGCGCTGTGCGGCGGCTTCACCTCCGGCAAGCGAAGCGGCTCGAAGGGCTGGTACCATGGCGGGCTGCTGGGCCTCGGCTACGGGCTGCTCGTGCTGATCATCAGCTTTCTGGCGGCGGATGCCGGCATCGGGGCGCGCACGGGCATCCTGTTCCTGATCGTCGCGCTGGCCGGCGCCTTCGGCGGCATGGTCGGCGTCAATTTGCGCAAATAATCTGGAATCAACTGAGAGCCGTGTAAATAACAAGCCGATATGCTATACTTGCTTACGTTCGTCTGCCGGGACCCGCTCGGCCGGCGGCGCATCAGGTTGACCTTTAGGGGGAAGCATATTGGCGATCTTTCATTCCATGAATCAAGTCACGATATATACGATCCTGACCTCGGCCCTGCTCATCGGCTTCGGCACCGGCCGCAATCCGCTGCGGGCGGCCTGGGTGTTCGTCCGCAATTTGGCGACCCGTCCTCGCTACCTGCTGCTGTTCGCCTCTTTGCTGGGCATCTTGTTCTTGAACAAGTTCGAGCTCACGCTCGAAAAGGCGATGAAGCCGCAGCCGGATTTCACGCCGTACATCTTCAGCTTCGAAGGCCGCTTCGTCGAGAACTTCCAGCAGCTGTTCCATGCCGAATGGCTGACGCCGTTTCTTGCCTTCTTTTATATCGTCGTGTTCCAGAGCGTGCTCGTCGCCTCGCTCGGCATCTACATGTTCCGCGACCGTTCAGGCCGGCAGTTCAAGGCGACCTGTTATGCCGTGATGATCAATTATCTCGTCGCCATTCCGTTCTATCTGTTTCTCCCGGTGAAGGAGGTATGGGCGTACGATCCGAACGTCCACTTCTACATGCTGGAGGCATTCCCGGCGTTCGAGTCGATGTATCGCGGCCTGTCGGGCCTCGACAACTGCTTCCCGAGCCTGCATACGTCGATCTCCGTCACGATGGCGCTGCTCGCCGCCCGTTCAGGCAATCGCCGCTGGGCCTGGTTCGCCGGCATCAACGCCGCCATCATTATTTTCACCATCTTCTACATGGGCATCCACTGGCTGACCGACATGCTCGGCGGCCTCGGCCTGGCGGTCTTCTCCGTCGCGCTCGCCTATCGGCTCGCCGACTTGAGCTCGATCCGCAAGCCGCTGCCGACGGTGCAGGGCTGAAGCTTTGCTCGTTCATGGGCAGCAAGCAGGACCGCGATCCTTCCGCCGCGTGCGGGATGATCGCGGTCCTTTTTTGCGCAGACTCATGCTTTCGCTTGCCTGACCCTCAGAGAAGCTCAGTGGACGGCATTCTCGATCGTGGCGAAATAAGCCCCCCAATGCGGCCGCCGGCCGTCGCGGTCCGTGAAGCCGTACCGATCCGACAGCTCCCATGAGCTGAGCGCGCGGCCGGACAGCTCCTGCCGTCGCGGATCGGCAGCCAGGCATGCGAGCGCCCGCCCGACGAACAGCGGCGTCTCCGATTCGAGGAAATGCGGGTCCTGGCTCGCCGCATCGCGCCAATTTTCCTCCGAGACGCCGAAGTGGTCCAGCATCTCCTCCGAGCGCAGGAAGCCCGGCGTCAGCGACACGGCTGCGGCTCCTGCCGCCTTCCACTCCTCGGCAAGTCCTGCCGCCATATGGATGCCCCAAGCCTTGATCAGGCTGTACGCGAGCTCGCCGCGATAGCGGTAGTCGATGCCGTCCGTGATCTCGGCGATCAGGGCTCCGTCCGACAGCGCCAGCAGCGGCGCGGCAAGGTAAGCGGTAATGTAGTGGGTCTCCATGACGGTGCGCTGCATCGCCAGCGCATCGTCAAGCGGGCTTTCCCAGTAGCGCTTGCCCCAGTGGGAACGCTTCTCCCCGCCCCAGATGTCGTTGACGAGAATGTCGAGCCGTCCCTGCTCGCGGCCGATCCGCTCCATGAGCGCCTCCACTTGAGCCGGCACCATATGGTCCGTGCGGACCGCGACCGCCTTGCCCCCGGCCCGCTCGACCCGCTCCGCCGTCTCTTCGATCGTCTCCGGCCTCCCCAGCTCCGAACGCGCCTCGCGCGTCGTCCGGCCGCTGACGTACACGGTCGCGCCGCGCTCGCCGAGCGCCTCCGCGATGCCTCTACCGGCTCCCCTCGTGCCGCCGGCAACGAGCGCGATCCTGCCCTTCAAGTCTTGCTCCGGCTTCCATATCATGCCCAACCACTCTCCTTCTTTTTTCGCGTTCCCTTCCATCCTAACTTGCGAATAAGCCATCCTCTGTCCTATTCACGAGGATATAATGTAGAAAAGGAGGCTTGGAACCATGACGAGACAGCTGGAGCTGCTGCTCTTGCTTCAGGCAGAAGGCAAAAAAAGCGTGCGCGAGCTCGCCCGGCAGCTTGAAGTATCGCCTCGCACCGTGCAGCGCGACCTCGATGCGCTCTCCGCCGCAGGCGTGCCCGTCGTCGCCGAGCGGGGCGGCGGCGGCGGTTGGAGGCTGATGGAAGGCTATCGCACCCGGCTGACCGGCATGACGGACGCGGAATGGAGAGCGCTGCTGCTCGCCTCCGGCAGCCCGGCCGCTGACGAGCTCGGCTGGTCGGCGGAGCTGGAGAGCGCGCTGCTGAAGCTCAGGGCGGTGCAGCCGAGCGCCTCGCTGCCGCATGCATCCGCGCTGCAGTCGAGGCTGCTGCTCGACGGCGAAGGCTGGACGGCGGCCGAGAAGGAGCAGCCGCATCTCAGCCTGCTCATGGAAGCGGTGCTTCAGGATCGGCGCATCCGCTTCCGCTACGCCTCGCCGGCCGCATCGCCGGCGCCAGCGGCGCCGTCCTCCAGCCCGCTTCCCCGCGAGCGGCTCGCCTGTCCGCTCGGCCTTGTGCGCAAAGGAAGCTCCTGGTATCTCGTCGCCGACGAGCTGGAGAGCGGGCGGCCCGATTCCGCCCCGCAGGAGCCGGTCCGCAAAACGTTCCGCGTCTCGCGGGTGCTTGAAGCAAGGCTCGAGGCGGAAGCTTTCCAGCGTCCGAAGACGTTCGACCTGCCCTCCTGGTGGGCCGCGTCGGTAGCCGACTTCCAGTCGGCGCTGCCGAAGCCGATGACGGCCGGGCTGCTCGTCACTGCGGACGCGCTGGCACGCCTGAAGCGGATGCGCTACGTCAGCGTCGACGAAGGCTCCGTCCGTCTGCGCGAGGGCGCGTCGATCACGGCATCCGGCAGCTGTGCCGGACAGCCGCCGGTGCCTGCCGTCGGCAGCGCCGCAGCAGAGCTGCCGACCGTCTCCGCCGACGGCTCCGCAGGCGAGCCGGACGAGGCGGCTGCGGCGGCTGCGCAAGTCTGGCTGCAGGCCGAAGTCCGCTTCGACACGATGGACTACGCCGCCAGCGTCATCCTGTCGCTTGCTCCCGGGGCGGCCGCGCTGAGCCCCCCGGAGCTGCGCCGCCTCGTTCGAGAGCGCGCGCTGCGGGCCGTCCGCGGCCATGAGGAGCCGCAATAGCGAAAAAGGACCAAGCTGAAAATCAGCTTGGTCCTTTTTAAGCCGCCGGCCTCGACGGCCGAAGCCGCCCCATGGCCGGCGATGCAGGCCGATGCGCGCGTTAGAGCGTGCCTTCCGGCTCTACCTTGTCGCTCTTCTCTTCCTTCGCGGCCGCTTTGCTCTCTGCCGGAGCCGGGGCGCTGTTCAGCACCGTGTTGATGGCGCTGCGCTCGAAGGTGATGCGGGTCGTGTCGTTGACGCGAAGCACGACGGTATCGTCAGTCAGCTCGACAATCGTGCCGTGCATGCCGCCGATCGTCGAGATCTTGTCGCCTTTTTTAAGCGCGCCGAGCAGCGCGTTGCGGGCTTTCTGCTTCTTTTGCTGCGGACGGATCAGCAGGAAGTAGAACACCACGAACATGAGGATGAAGGGAAACAGCATCGTCCAGATGTTGCCGCCTCCGGCTTGAGATGCAAGATACATGGAAAGGACCCCTTTCAGTTGCGTGTCGATTCATCCGGCCTCTCGGCCGGATTCTAGAAGCCTTTTTCGTTGTCGTGCAGGCCGTACATCGTGAAGAACTCATTGCGGAAGTCGAGCAGCCGATCGTCCTGGATCGCCTGCCGCACGCCCCGCATCATCTCCAGCAGGAAATGCAGGTTGTGGTACGTCGTCAAGCGGATGCCGAACGTCTCGTCCGCCTTGATGAGATGGCGGAGATAAGCGCGCGAGTAGTTGCGGCACGTATAGCAGGAGCACTCGGGATCCAAAGGTCCGAAATCCTCCGTATACTTGGCGTTGCGGATATTGACGCGGCCCTGGCTCGTCATCGTCGTGCCGTTGCGCGCGATGCGCGTCGGCAGGACGCAGTCGAACATGTCGATGCCGCGGATGGCGCCGTCGAGCAGCGCGTCCGGCGAGCCGACGCCCATCAGATAGCGGGGCTTGTTCGACGGGAGCAGCGGCACGGTCTCCTCCAGCACCTCGTACATGAGATGCTTCGGCTCGCCGACGCTCAGACCACCAATAGCATACCCCGGAAAATCAAGGGAAGTCAAATCAGCCGCGCTCTGGCGGCGCAGGTCGGCATGCATGCCTCCTTGCACGATCGCGAACAGTCCCTGGTCGCCCGGACGGGCGTGCGCCTTGAGGCAGCGCTCGGCCCAGCGCGTCGTGCGCTCGAGCGATTGCTTGATGTAGTCGTACTCCGCCGGATAAGGCGGGCACTCGTCGAACGCCATCATGATGTCCGAGCCGAGCGCGTTCTGGATTTCCATCGCCTTTTCCGGGGAAAGGAACAGCTTGTCTCCGTTCAGATGGGAGCGGAAGTCCACGCCCTCCTCGCGGATCTTGCGCATGTTGCTCAACGAGAACACCTGGAAGCCGCCGCTGTCGGTGAGGATCGGACGGTCCCAGTTCATGAAGCGGTGCAGGCCGCCCGCCTTGGCGATGAGCTCATGGCCCGGACGCAGCCACAGATGGTACGTATTGCTGAGGATGATATGGGCGTCCATCTGCTTGAGCTCCTCGGGGCTCATCGTCTTGACGGTCGCCTGGGTGCCGACGGGCATGAATGCCGGCGTCTCGATGACGCCGTGCGGCGTGTGGACGCGGCCGAGCCGCGCTCCGGTCTGCTTGCAGGTTTTGATCAGTTCGTAAGTTACAGCCACGGTTCACTCTTCCATTCCTAGTAGATAAACATCGCATCGCCGAAGCTGAAGAACCGGTATTGCTCCCGGACGGCAGCCTCGTAGGCGGCGAGCACGTTCTCGCGGCCGGCCAGCGCGCTGACCAGCATGACAAGGGTCGACTTGGGCAGATGAAAATTCGTCAGCAGGGCGTCCACGGCCTTGAACTCATAGCCGGGGTAGATGAAGATGTCGGTCCAGCCGCTGCAAGCCTGCAATCCGTCCGGAAAGCGGGCCGCGACCGTCTCCAGCGTGCGCGCGGACGTCGTGCCGACGGCGACGATGCGGCCGCCGCGCTCGCGCGTGCGGCGCAGCCGGGCGGCCGTCTCCTCGCTCAGCTCATAATACTCCGAGTGCATCACATGCTCCTCGATCGTATCCGCCGAGATCGGACGGAACGTGCCGAGGCCGACATGAAGCGTCAGCGGCGCGACCTCGACGCCCGCCTGCTGCAGCTCCTCCAGGAAGGACTGGCTGAAATGAAGTCCCGCCGTCGGCGCGGCAGCCGATCCCGCCTGGCGGGAATAGACCGTCTGGTAGCGTTCCCGGTCGTCGAGACGCTCCTTGATGTACGGCGGAAGCGGCATCTCGCCGAGCCGGTCGAGCAGCTCGGGGAAGATGCCTTCGTAAAGGAAGCGGACCGTGCGGCCGCCCATCTCCCCTTCCGCCTCGACGACGGCGCGCAGCAGCGGCTGTCCGTTCTCTCCTTCGCCGAAGGCGACGACGGCTCCGGTCCGCAGCTTCTTGCCGGGCTTGGCCAGCGTCTCCCAAGTATCGCCGTGCAGCTGCTTCAGCAGCAGCAGCTCCGCTTTGGCTCCCGTGTCTTCCTTGACGCCGAGCAGACGGGCCGGAATGACTCGCGTGTCGTTGACGACGAGCGTATCGCCTGGACGAAGATAGTCCTTGAGGTCGCGGAACGCATGATGGCCGAGCTCTCCCGTCTTCTTGTCCAGCGTCAGCAGGCGCGAGGCGGTCCGCTCCGCGAGCGGCGTCTGCGCGATCAGATGCTCCGGGAGATGAAAATCGTAGTCTTCTACATTCATAAGGTCAGGATCCGTCCTTAACGAGTTCAATCTCTTTATAGTAGTATTTCAGAATCGCATCGTACGCATACCCTTGCTCGGCGAGGCCTTTTGCTCCGTACTGCGACAGCCCGAGGCCATGGCCGTAGCCCGTGCCGCGGATATACCACGACGCCGCGGAAGCGACGGGACGGATCGAGCCGTCCCCGCCGATGACGTTCAGCGACGCGCCTCCGGAGGAGGAAGCCTTGGCCCCGCCTGCGCCCAGCACCTGCACGGCTGCGCCGGCTTCCTTGGAGCCCGGCTGGCCGCCGCCGCCGAGCAGCGACAGCGACGCCGGCTCGATCCAGAAGCGCGTGCTCGGCAATCCGCCAAGCGCGCCGCGCAGGCTGTCCGGCGACTTGACGCCGAGCTCCTTGCCGTTGACGAGCAGCTTGGTCACGCGGCCCGAAGGTCCGCGCTCGCCGACCTCGAGGCGCGTGATCGGGCCCGAGACCGCCGAAGTCGTCTTGCCCTTCATCGCGTCCACCAGCTGCTGGCTCGTGAACGGCCCCCGGATCCAGTTCATCTCGTTGGACTGGGGCACCGTCTCGAGCACGGTCACTTTGGCTCCCGCGCCGAGCTTCTCGACCGCATCGACGCCGCTTTGGACGAGCGGGATCGGGCGCACGTTCGTATCCGCCGACTTGACGACGGCGGTCTGGGCGGCGGCGCCATTCGTGCCGGACAGCGTCACGGTGTCCGAGCGGACGAAGCCGCTCTTGCCCGACGGCGTCAGCACCCGATGCCAAGAGAGAAGGCCTTTTTCGGAGGTGTCGTCGGGGCTGTCCACGCTCGCCAGATACGGAACCGGGTTGCCCCACACCTCGGCGGGGTCCGCCGTGCGGCCGCCCGAGCTGGAGGAGAACACCGCCTCGACGGGCTTTCCTCCCGACTTCAGAACGATGCCGGCCGTCGCGTCGACCGCCTGGATCGTCGTCGCCTTTTCGGCTGACGTGCCGTTGTACGCCTGGCTGAGCGTCGTGTCGACGACCTCGGCGATGCCGAAGCCGCTGCCCTGGGCGAGCGCGTAGGAACGGGCGGCGACGGCCTGCGCCTTGAGCGCCTCCGCATGCCAGGAGCCCGGCATCTCGCCGCCGACGACGGAATACAGATACTCCTCGAAATCGAGCTCGTTGATGACGGCGAGCGCGCCGTTGTAGCTGCCGACTTCGACCTGACCTCTGTATGTACGTCCGTACCTCTCGGCAAGTTTCACCGGCTCGGCGCCCGCCGGACGGATGACGGCGAAGGAGCCGGACGGAGCCTGGTACAGCGGCGTCGGCGAGCCCTCCTTCTGGCTGACCGTCAGCTCCTGCCGCTTGATCAGGTAGGCGCCGGCGGAAGCCGGCGCGAGGCCGGCCGCTTCGGCGACGCCCGCCAGCTTGAGCCGGATCGCGTCGAGGCCGGCGGCATCGGCCGCCGCTCCGACGAGCACGGAATAGGACGTGCCGCTCCCGCCCGGGCGAAGCGCCACGAACGTCTCGACGCCGGCCGCGCCGAACGCGCCGGCGGCGGCGAGCGCCTCCGCTTCGGTCGCATAGGCGGCCGTCTCCAGATGAAGCGGACCGCGCACGGCGCCGGCTCCGCCGCCGAACGTCTTGACGGTCGCGTTCTGCATCCACTTGGCGAGCGCCGTCGAAGCCGCGGAGGCGGTCGCATAAGACCCCTCCGTCACCTCGTACGCCGCCATGCCTGCGCGGGACGTCTTTTCCAGCACCGGATTGCCTCCGGCCGACTTGACCGCCTTGGCCACGGCCAGCGCCGCCGAGAAGTCGGCGCTCTGGCCCAGCAGCGCCGAATATCCTTCGGCCATCGCCCGCAGCTCGACGCCTGCCGGAACGGCGTCCAGCAGCCCCGTCTCGCCGTTTTTCTTGACGGCCAGACGCAGCCCGCCCGCCGAGCTCAGCGTAGCGGCAGGCGTCGACAGCGTGTATTTGTTTGGAACCGTGATGAAGATGCCGACCCGGATGGCGCGCCCCGCCTCTCCGTCAGCCATCGCCGCGGAAGGAAGGCATAGGCTTGCCGCCAGCGCGGCCGGACCGAGCCAGGCCGCCGCTTTATATGCTCTCGATCGCTTCATTGGGTCTCCTTTCGATGGTCGCATTCCGCTTCATGTCCGTCGCCGTCCCCGTCGCTTCCGCGCTCCGAAGGCATGACGCAGTCCGCGCCGCAGCCGGTCGAGACGCGGCCGAACCAGGCGTAGCGGCGGGCCGCGACGTACCGGTAGAGCGCATCGGCGAGCGGCCGCATGCCCGGCAGCCGGTACAGCCAGGCGATGCGGCCGAAGCCGCGCACGGAGCGCAGCGCCCGCACGACCGCAGCGCTGCCGGCGTAGACGGCGCCGTCGCGTGCGACCGCGTGGATCTTCTCCAGCAGCTGCCCGGAGGCGGGAGGTGCTCCGCGGAACAGCTGCTGCAGCTCGTCCTCCGTCAGCTCCTGCACGGCCGCGTAGCGAATCGGCTCGCTTGGCTTGAGCGCCTGAAGACGATCCACCGCTCCTTGGCAGAGGCGGCAGCCGCCGTCGTAAAGCACCGTCAGCCCGGCATCCGCGCTGCCGCGCCGCCGCTCTCCCGCCGCGCCAGCGGCGCCGGACCGGCCTCTCATGGCGCTACTCCGGCACCGGCAAGCCGAGATGCCGGTAGGCGAGCGGCGTCGCCACGCGCCCGCGCGGCGTGCGCTGCAGGAAGCCGATCTGCATCAGATACGGCTCGTACACATCCTCGATCGTCTGGCTTTCCTCGCCGATCGTCGCCGCCAGCGTGTCGAGCCCGACCGGGCCGCCGCGATAATGGGAGATCATCGCCTGCAGCAGCTTGTGGTCGATGCGGTCGAGTCCGAGCGGATCGACGGCGATGAGCGACAGCGCCAGCTCCGCGAGCTCGCTCGTGATGATGCCGTCGCCGCGCACCTGCGCGAAGTCGCGCACCCGCTTGAGCAGCCGGTTGGCGATGCGCGGCGTGCCGCGCGAGCGCAGCGCGATCTCATGCGCCGCTTCGCCGACCATGCGCACGTCCAGAATCTCGGCCGAGCGCGAGATGATGAACGCCAGCTCGTCCGTGCCGTAATACTCCAGCCGGCTGACGACGCCGAAGCGGTCGCGCAGCGGCGCGCTGAGCAGGCCGGCGCGGGTCGTCGCGCCGATCAGCGTGAACGGAGGCAGGTCGAGCCGCACGGAGCGCGCGCTCGGGCCTTTGCCGATCATGATGTCGAGGCAGAAGTCCTCCATCGCCGGATAGAGCACTTCCTCGACCGAGCGGTTCAGCCGGTGGATCTCGTCGATGAACAGCACGTCGTTCTCCTGCAGGTTCGTCAGCAGCGCGGCGAGATCGCCCGGACGCTCGATCGCCGGGCCCGACGTCGTGCGCAGGCTGACGCCGAGCTCGTTGGCGATGATGTTCGACAGCGTCGTCTTGCCGAGGCCCGGAGGGCCGTACAGCAGCACGTGGTCGAGCGCTTCCTTGCGCAGCTTGGCCGCCTCGATGAACACCTTGAGGTTGTCCTTCACCTGGGACTGGCCGATATATTCGTTCAGATAGCGGGGGCGCAGGCTGTACTCCACCGCCTGGTCCTCCATCATCAGATTGGCGGAAATGATGCGATCATCCTCCATCTGCTCCCCTCCTCCTGCGCGCTCAGCCCTTGAACAGCTGCTGCAGCGCGCGCTTCATGAGCGCGTCGACGGTCTCGCCGGGCAGCTGGGCGTCGCCCATGCCGGCCCAGGCGCGATCGAGCTCCGCCGCCGTATAGCCGAGCGCGGCGAGCGCCTCGCGCGCCTCGGTCCATGCCTCGCTGCCGGCTCCGGCGACCGTGCCGCCGCCGGAGGATTCCGCCTCCCACTGCAGCTCGACCGTCTGCACGGCGAGCTGGAGCTTGTCCTTGAGGTCGAGGATCATGCGCTGCGCCGTCTTCTTGCCGATGCCCGGCAGCCGCGTCAGGAAGCTCAGGTCCTCGCGGTGGATCGCGGCGACGACCGCCTCCGGCCGCCCTCCGGCGAGGATGCCGACGGCGACGCGCGGCCCGATGCCGGACACCTCCAGCAGCTGCCGGAACAGCGCCTGCTCCTCGCGCGTCTGGAAGCCGAACAGCTGGGCGGCGTCCTCGCGCACATGATGGTGGCAGTACACCGTCACCGCCTCCTCGCTGCGCGCGAAGGCATACGGGTTGGGCGTGTACACGCGGTATCCGATATCGCGGACGTCGATGACGACGGAGTCGGCATCGACCTGGGCGACGCGGCCCTTCACATAATCGATCATCTTCGGCGCACCTCGTTCAATTTGGTCTGGAGGACGGAAAAATGCGCATGGCAGACCGCGACTGCAAGCGCGTCCGCCACGTCGTCCGGCTTGGGAATTTTGGCGAGGCGCAGGAACATGCGCACCATCTCCTGCACCTGGCGCTTCTCGGCCTTGCCGTAGCCGACGACGGCCTGCTTGACCTGCATCGGCGTATATTCGCTGATCGGCAAGCCGCGCTGCGCGGCGGCGAGCAGGATGACGCCCCTCGCCTCGCCGACCGTGAACGCCGTCGTGACGTTGCGGTTGAAGAACAGCTTTTCTACCGCCACGCAGTCGGGCTTGTATGTATCCATGAGCGACGAGGCGGACTCGTACACCTGCTTGAGCCGCAGCTCGTGAGGCGTCCCGGCCTCGGTCTCGATCGAGCCGTACTGCACCGGCGCCAGCTTGCTCCCGTCCTTGTCGATGAACCCGAACCCGGCGATGGCGATGCCCGGGTCAATCCCTAAAATGCGCACCCGCGCCACTCCCTGCCGTCATTTCTGAAAAAAGAAAAAACCCCGATGCCCGGGGTACAGACTCTATCAGTATAGCAAAATAACTCTCTCATGAGAACAAGCGTTTCTCAGAGGAGCTGGCGGAGCCGGCAAATAGCCCCTGTCTCCGACGGGAGATCAGGGGCTGGCGAAGCCTTGCGGGAAAAGATGCGGAGCGGCAAGGAAAGCCGCCGCGGCGTGCGGATGCCCGCGCAAGCGGTCAATACGTCTGATGCATGGCGCCCTGGCTGACGCCGACCGCGAAGTCGCCGTAGCTCGAGAGCACGCTGTTGTATTCGTCCTTGTCCTCCACCCGGATGCCGCCGAACAGGCGGTCGAGCTCCTCCTTCGGCAGCGAGCTTTCCATATGCTGCAGATCGAGCTGATAGAAGGTCTTGATGACCTTCTCCTCCTCCGGCGGTCCTTCGAAAAGGGTGAGGCTGCCGTCGGCGTCCACGCCGAACGTGGCGCTTCGGCGGCATGCGTCCGACAGATCGTCGATCCATTCCGTCAGCAGCACCTCGCCGCTATCGACCGTAGCGGTCAGCCGGGGCTGCTCCAGCAGCAGCCGATGCACTTCCTCCGCCTCCAGCCGGCCGAGCGGCTGCGTCTCGACGCCGCATAAATATACTTTCCGCAGCACGACGGGAGCGGCCTCGCGGCCTCGAAGGAAAGCGGCCGCCCCTTGATCCGGTTCCATCGCGCCGGCTCCGCCATCCGCCGGCTCGGCCGTCCGGGCAGGCTGAGCCGCCGCGGCTGCAGGCTGAGGCGCGGCGGCCGAAGCAGGCGGATAGCCGGCGAGCAGCAGCGCCGCGCCGGTCGCGGCGCAGGCGAGGCGCAGCGGCAGGCGGCGCAGAGGGTTCCAATTCCGTTTGGGCCACAGGCGGAACAGCTTGAGCATGACATCCTTCACCCTTTCCGGCGCGTTTGCCGTTAGGATGAGCGGATGCTGGAGGAATTATGCATGCATAGCGCTAGCGGCGGTTGATCCACGGCCGGCTGCCCTTGGACTGGCGCACGGTCGGCCTTGCCGCCGAACGGATGACCGCCTTTTTGGCCGGCTTGCGCGGCGACGCCGTGCCGGTCTTGGCCGGCTTCGAAGGCCCTTTGACCGTCAGCCCTCCCGCCGCCGCGGCAGCGGGCTCGGCTTCGCCGGCCTCCTGCTCGCGCTCCCCGCATCCGCAGGGCTGCGCCTGAACCGGGCTCAGCTGCGCCGGAGCGGCGGCCGCGGGCTGGCCGTAGCCGCCCGCATGCAGTCCGGCAGTGGCGCCGGGCCAGGACGGCTGCGCATAGCCCGCTGCCGCTCCGGCAGCCATCGGCGCGCCGTAGCCGCCCTGCCCGGCGGAGGCGGGCAGCGCCGCCTCCGGCTGCCAGGTGCCGCTGCCTCCGTAGCTGTAGGAGCCGCTGAGGCCGGGGGCCCACGGCGCGGCGCCTTGCTCCGCAGCCGCCGGGTAGCCGGCGGCCGCTCCGGCGAATGGCTGGGCCGGATAGCCGCCATAGCCGCCGTAACCGCCGGCATAGCCTTGGCCGCCATAAACCGATGCATACGGATCGCCGTACATCGGCTGGCCGCCCCAAGGAGCGGCGGCAGGCGAGATGCCGGCCGGCCAGCCGCCCGGCTGGCCATAGCCGTCCGCGGCGCCGGCGGCGAACGGCTCGTAAGGAGCGTAAGGCGATCCGTAGCCCGCGCTCTCCGCCCCGAGAACGCCGGAGCCGTAGCCGCCATAGCCGTGGCCAGGGCCGAATGCCGACTCGGCCGCGGCCAACGGCGACGGTCCGCCGTGTCCGGCGTATCCGCCATGGACCGGCTCCGACGAGGCGATCGGCGAAGCGCCGTAGCCGCCGTAGCCGCTAGGGCTGCCGTAACCGCCGTAACCGGAGCCATAGCCGCCCTCTCCAGCGCCCGCGACAAGCCCCGGAATTTCCTGCGAATAGCCCGAGCCGTAAGGGCCGTATCCGCCGTAGCCCGCTCCCGCCGCTCCCGCCGCACCGGCGACCGAGCCCGGAAGCTGCGGCATCTGATAGAGCGGAGCGAAGGCTTCCGTCGCCGGAATTTTCTCCTGCAGGAACGGATGCGCCGTTTCGTTCATTTCCCCGGCCGCGTGGCTATGGCCATAGCCGGATTGGGCTGGAGCGGCGGCGGAAAGCGGCGATGGAGCATAGTCCTTGTGCTCGGAGCCGTACGAACCGTAGGAAGGCTTCTCGACGACGGGCACGACCAGCTCCTCCGTCTGCACGACCGGAGGCGGCGTGACGGGCTCCGCCTGGACCTCCGTCTTTTTCTCGGCTGCCGGCTCAGGGACCGGCGTTTCCTTCGGCGCCGTATTCTTCTTGCCGCCCTCGCCGGATTCCGGCTCCGCCTTGTGCTGCGCGGTGAGCGGCGATGAGGACGGCTTCGGAATATGGACCGTATCGCCTTCCTTGAGCTCGGCCGGATCCACGATTTGCGGATTGGCCTTGATCAGCTCCTGCAGCGAGACGCCCCAAGCCTTCGCCAGCTTCCACAGCGTATCGCCGATCTTCGCCTTGTACTTGTGGATCAGCTCCGGCGCTCCCGGCTTGCTCGCCGATGCCGGCACCTTGACCTTCGTGCCGATCAGGATGTTATGAGGATTCGTCAAGGTCGGATTGAGCTTCTGCAGCTCTTCTACGCTCACCCCGTATTTCTGGCCGATCAGGTACAGCGTGTCGCCCTTCTTCACGATATGGATTTTCACTTTGCCGACTCCCTCCTCTTCGCATGCTTGCGAATGCGGCGGCTGCCCGCCCATCTGCCCGTCGTTACATCGTATGCAGCGACTAGGCATCTGCCACCCTTTTCCGCAAAATAATCCAAGCCCCGCGCGCATTGCAAAAAAAAGAGCGCTCCGTCGGAGCGCCTGAACGGCGAAGCGAAAGCTACTCTTCCTCGTCTTTCTTTTTGCCTGGCTCCGGCTCGAAGCCGAAGCTGACCTTCCGCGGCAGCTGCCGCCCTTCCGCTTGAAACTTTGCATAGGCTTCCCGGATGTCGGGCACCGCTTGCCGAACCGTCAGGAGAAAGCCGCGCAGCATGCCCGCCAGCGCCTCCAGCCGCTCCTCCTCCCATCCGTCCCAATCGCCGCTTGCCAGCTCCGGCACCTCTCCGATCCATGACCTTCCCGCCGTCTGACGCCACTTCTCCCGCTCCTGCTCCGTCATCGACCCGTAGAGGCTGTCGATCTCCGCGATCCGATCGCTGCGCTTGTCCATCTCTTCCTCTCCTCCTGCCGTTGTGATCGTTGGAATAAAAAAAGCGCCCGACCAGCCCCTCAGGCCGAATGGACGCTTTCTCTTGTCGAATAACGCTTCAAGCGCGGCTCTCCGCCGCCGCTTGCGCCAGCTCCGGAGCGGTGCTGCCGAAGCTCGGATACGAGCCGAGCACCCGCACCTGGCAGCCGATCGCCTCGATCTCCTGCAGCGCGGCGGGCAGCAGCACCGTGTCGAGCGCCATCTCGATGTCGATGACGAAATGGTACGTGCCGAGACGCTTTTTGGTCGGACGCGACTCGATGCGCGCCAGGTTGATGCGCCGCCAGGCGAACGCCGACAGCACCTGGTGCAGCGCGCCCGGGAAGTCTTCCGGCAGCGTGACGAGGATCGACGTCTTGCGCACCGGCGACTCCCGCAGCTCGAACGGCTCGCGGCCGACGAGCAGGAAGCGGGTGTAGTTGTTGTCGTGGTCCGTCACGCCGGGGCGGATGACGTCGAGCCCGTAATGGGCCGCGGCGAGCGTAAGGCCGATCGCCGCCCAGCCTTTGCCGGGATTCTCGCTGACGATCTTGACCGCCTCGGCCGTGCTGCTCACATGCTCCCACTCGGCATGCTGCAGGTTCGCCCGCAGGAAGCTATGGCATTGCGCCATCGCGACCGGATGGCTCAGCACGCGCACGATGCGGCCGTACTCCGGCTCGCCGTCCTCGCCGCACAGCTCGCCGCGATGGCCGATCAGCTGCTGGCGGGACGGGTAGATCCATTCCGCCTGGATCGGCAGGTCGACCTCGTGCAGCAGCCAGTCCATATGCAGGTTGACCGAGCCCTCGATCGTATTCTCGATCGGGATGACGCTGTAGTCCGTCCGGCCTTCTACCGTAGAAAGGAATACGTCGGAAATCATCGGGTAGTAAACGCGCTCCGCGCCGTCCTCGCCGCAGAGGCTGCGGGCAGCCTCGTCGGAGGTGGAGACGACGGGAAGCAGGGCGACTTTCATCATGCTTCGGAATCTCCTTTGCTATGGCCTTGCGGCGCCAGCCAAGGCGCCAGATGCTCGTCCAGCACGACGGGACCTTCCAGGTCCGGCTCCAGCCGGATCAGGTCGGCCTCGATGCCCGCCGCCGCCAGCGTGCCGAGCAGGAACGTCTCCAGCTCCGCCAGGCGCGGGCTCTCCCGGTCGACGAGCGCGAGCAGCGTCGGGCCCGCTCCGCTGAGCGCGGCGCCGAGCGCGCCGTGCTCGGCCGCGCCGGCCAGCACCTCGGCCATGCCGGGAATGAGCGGGGCGCGGTACGGCTGATGCAGCTTGTCCTGCATCGCCCGCGCGATCAGCTCGAGCCGGCCCGACGCCAGCGCCGCCACGAGGAGGGAGCTGCGGCCGACGTTGAATACGGCATCCTTCATCGGCAGCTGCGTCGGCAGCGCATGCCGGGCTTTTTCGGTGGCGAGCTCGAAGCGCGGAATCGCTGCGATCGCGGCCAGCCGCTCGGGCGGGTCCAGACGGACGAGATCGGCGCGGCTGCCGTCCCAGGCGGCGGCGATGAGGCCGCCGTAGAGCGAGGCGCCGACGTTGTCGGGATGCCCCTCGAGGCGGGTCGCCAGCTGCAGCAGGCCGTCCCGGTCGAACGGGCGTCCCGCCAGCTCGTTGGCCGCGGCCAGCGCGCCGACGATCGCGCTCGCGCTGCTGCCGAGGCCGCGCGTCAGCGGGATGTCGCTGCTCATGTCGATGTCGAGCTCCGGCACGGGCAGTCCCGCTTCCTCATGCAGCAGCGCCGCGACCTTGTAGAGCAGGTTGCTCTTGTCGGTCGGGATCCCGTCCAGTCCGCCGCCATGCAGCCGGATCGACGTGCGCTCGGAGACGCCCATCCCGACCCAGGCATGCAGCGAGAGAGCCATGCCGAGGCTGTCGAAGCCCGGTCCCAGATTGGCCGTGCTGGCCGGGACGCGCACCAGCACGCGGGTCATGCCCATCAGCCCTCCACCCGGTAGACGCTTTTGACCTTCTGGATGACGTCGAGCGTCTCGAAGGCGTCTACGACCTTGTTCATGGCCGCCTTGCTGGCGTTATGGGTGATGACGATGATTTCCGCCTCCTTCAGCTCCGGGTTCGGCTGCTGGATGACCGATTCGAGGCTCACCTCGTACTCCGCGAACACCTGGGTGATGCGGGCGAGCACGCCGGCGCGGTCCGCTACATGCAGCCGGAGGAAATACTTCGAGCTGATCTGCTCGTCGCTTTTCAGCACGCGCTCCTTGAAGGAGCTCGCTCCGCCAAGGCCGTTCACGCCGATCTTGAGGTTTTTCACGACGGCGACGAGATCGGCGACGATCGACGTCGCCGTCGGCAGCTCGCCGGCTCCGGCGCCGTAGAACATCGTCTCCCCGACCGCCTCGCCATGCACGTAGACCGCGTTGAACACGCCGTTCACCGACGCGATCGGATGGCTCGCCTTGACCATCGTCGGCTGCACGCTGACGCTGATCGACTCGCCCTGGCGCTCGGCGATGCCGAGCAGCTTGACCTCGTAGCCGAGCCGCTTGGCGTAGGCGATGTCCTCCTTGCCGACGGACGAGATGCCTTTGACGGATACGTCCTCCAGGCCGACCTCGCAGCGGAAGCCGAGGCGGGAGAGGATCGTCATCTTGCGCGCCGCGTCCAGCCCCTCCACGTCGGAGGTCGGGTCGGCCTCGGCATAGCCGAGCTCCTGCGCTTCCTTGAGGACGTCCGCGTACGAGGCGCCTTCCTGGCTCATCTTCGTGAGGATGTAGTTCGTCGTGCCGTTGACGATGCCCATGATCTTCGTGATGCGGTCCGAGGAGAAGCCCTCGATCAGCGTGCGGATGATCGGGATGCCGCCGGCGACGCTCGCTTCATAGAACACGTCGCAGCGGTTCTCGCTCGCCGTGGCGAGCAGCTCGCGGCCATGCAGCGCCATCAGGTCCTTGTTGGCCGTGACGACATGCTTGCCGAGCGACAGCGCCTCCAGCAGATATTCCTTGGTGCGCTCGATGCCGCCCATCACCTCGACGATGACGTCGATGTCGGGGTTGCGGATGATCTCCCACGCATCGGTCGTCAGCTTTGCGGCGTCGACGTCGATGCTGCGGGACTTGTCGACGTTCTGCACGAGCACTTTCTCGATGACGATCGGCGAGCCGACCTGGCTCATCAGATCCTCCTGATGGCGCTCCACGATCCGCACGACGCCCGTCCCTACCGTTCCAAGGCCAAGCAGGCCGACTTTAACTGGTTTCATCCTTCATCATCCCCCGTATTCCATATGTTCCGCTGCTCAACCCTGTCCGATGACGGAGGCGCGCTTGACGCCATTCTGGAGCCGCAGCTCGTCGAGAAAGGCGAAGCGGTCCTCCTTCATCGGCGCCGTATCCACCGACAGGACGACATTGGCGTAGCCCTGCAGCGGGATGCTCTGGTGGATCGTCAGCACGTTGCCGCCACGCGACGCGACGAGTCCAAGCACATGGGACAGAATGCCGGAGCGATGCTCCAGATCGATCGAGATCGTGATGATCGACCCCCGCTCCAGCTCGCCCAGCGTCAGCACGCCTTCCCGGTACTTATAAAAGGCGCTGCGGGACAAGCCCGCCCGCTCCACCGCTTCGTGGATCGTCGCCGCCTCGCCGCGGCCGAGCATCTCCTTGACCGCGATCGTCTTGACGATCGCCTCCGGCAGCAGGTCTTCGCGAACGACATAGTATCGCTCCGTCAAGCTGGCGTCCTCCTACCATAGACAGTTGTTTTCATATAGTGGACATTATACCGGATGCCCGTCGATGACAGCAACCTTTTTTCTATGCAGCTTCCGTCGAGTTTGTTCTTGATAGAGTAATTTTGTACATTATAACGTACTTTTCTCTGGAAAAGAAACAAAAACAACGCCCGCGAGGGCGTTGCATCGGCGCCGTCTCATACGAGCGCGCAGAAGACCGCGAAATCGCGGAACTTATAGACGACATCCGCATCGGCGAAGCCCGCCTCCCGCAGCCAGGCGAGCTGCTCCGAGGCTTTGGCGTTGATGTCCGTCTCCCGTCGCTTGACCGAGGCGTCGGCCGCTTCCTTGCGGATGCGTCCGTCGTAGATCTCCTCGAGCCACAGCTCGCGGTAAATCGCATCGAAGACAGGAGACTCGGCCGCCGCCTGGTCCGCGTTCACGAACCGGCCCCCCGCAGCCAAGCTGCCTCGGACATGCCGGAACAGCCTCCGCTTCGCCTCATGCGGCAGATGATGGATCGCCAGCGAGGAGACGACGAGGTCGAACGGCCCTTCCGGCAGGCCGTCCGCCATGTCGCCTTCCGCGAAGCGGACTCCGTCGTCGTCGGCGAACCGCTCGCGCGCCTTGCCCAGCATGGACGGGCTGAAGTCCATCAGCGTCAGCTCCGCGGACGGATACGCTTGCCGCAGCATCGCCGAGAACAGCCCCGTTCCCGCCCCGAGCTCCAGGATGCGCGGCTTTTCGGCATCGGTGCGCGCCGACTTCAAGGCGCTGCCGTAAAAGTCGTCGTAGCAGGGAATGAGCACCCTGCGCTCCTCGTCGTACCGGGCTGCCGCCAGCTCGAACTGCTCCCTCACCTTTTCGTCCATCTCCGCTTCGCCTCTTCCCTTTGGAATGGGTTCAGCTTAACACGGAACGTTATTATTTTGAAATATAGAATAGGGATTAATATATTGCCTTTATCTATAATCAGCAAGGGCTTGACCTCCAGCCTAGCGCCGTCCCAGGAGCGGCGCTATTGCTCGATCGTCCGATAGGACCGAAGCGATCCTGCGGCTCAGGCGATTCCGCATGATCATCCATCCAGCCGTCGAGCGCGAAGCCAATAAAAAAGCGGCCCCCGCCGGGGGCCGCTGCTTTGAAGCTGCCGGTCCAAGTCCGCCAAGCGGACCCTAGACAGAAGCAAGCTTTGCTCATTCAGGAGAATAGTCGCTGCCCTCGAAGAACTCGAAGGTGAATTCGCCGATGCGCACTGTGTCGCCGTCCTTGGCTCCGATCTTGCGCAGGGCGCTGTCCACGCCCATGCGCCGCAGCATGCGGGCGAAGCGCATGACCGCATCGTAGGAGTTGAGATGGATGCGCTTGATCTGACGCTCGAACGATTCGCTCTCGACGACGAAGTAGTCGTTCTCCTTGTAGACGCGGAACGGCGTTTCTTCCTTCTCGGAATGACGGAAGATCTTGCGCTCCTCGACTCCCTTGACCTCTTCGAGCTCCGGCGCTTCGGGGATGGCCTCGAGCGTCGCCGCCGCCTTGTAAAGCAGCTCCTGGATGCCTTCCTTGGTCAGCGAGGAGATCGGCATGATCTCGTACTCCCGCTCCTCGGCGCGCTCGGCGAGCTGCTCGCGGAACCGCTCGAGGTTGGCCTCCGAATCCGGCATGTCCATCTTGTTGGCGGCGATGATTTGCGGGCGCTCCGCCAGCTTGGCGTTGTAGAGCACGAGCTCCTCGTTGATCTTGAGCCAGTCCTCGAACGGATCGCGGCCCTCGGAGCCGGACATGTCCACGACATGCACGATGACGCGAGTCCGCTCGATGTGGCGCAGGAACTCGTGGCCGAGGCCGACGCCTTCATGCGCGCCCTCGATCAGGCCGGGCAGATCCGCCATGACGAAGCTGCGGCCCTCTTCGACGTCGACGACGCCGAGGTTCGGCGTGATCGTCGTGAAGTGATAGGCGCCGATCTTCGGCTTGGCCGCCGAGACGATCGACAGCAGCGTCGACTTGCCGACGCTCGGGAAGCCGACGAGGCCGACGTCCGCCATCACCTTGAGCTCCAGCACGAGCCAGCGCTCCTGGCCTTCCTCGCCTTTTTCGGCGATCTCAGGCGCAGGATTGCTGATCGTGGCGAAGCGCGGGTTGCCGCGTCCGCCGCGTCCGCCCTTGGCGACGACGACTTCCTGGCCGTGGCGGGTCAGGTCGCCGACGATCTCGCCGGTGTCGTCATCGATGATGATCGTGCCCGGAGGGATGCGGACGATCATGTCCTCCGCCCTTGCTCCGTGCATCGTCTTCGGACGGCCCCTCTCGCCGCGGTCGCCTTTGAAATGCTTTTGGTAGCGGAAATCCATCAGCGTGCGCAGGCCTTCGTCCACGCGGAAGATGACGTTCGCGCCGCGTCCTCCGTCGCCGCCGGCAGGACCGCCTTCGGGAACGTACTTTTCCCGGCGGAACGAGACGATGCCGTCTCCTCCGTCGCCGCCTTTGACAAATATTTTGGCTTTATCGACAAACATGATTCAGTTCCTCCATCTATGCGCAGAGCGGTGCCTTCAGCAGAACATGGCGATGCTGCTTCAGACTGTCTGCCTGCAGCGGCGTTCCGCGCAGGCGCTGCTCCAATTTTTCCACGAGTTCAGCGTCGTCCATCAGCTCGCCGGCAAACTCCAGCTCCACTAAAAGCTCGCCGCTGCCGCGAGAAAGCCTCAGCTGCAGCCGGGCCGGATCGCCTCCGCCCGGCTTGATGCTGAAGCGATAGGCATTGATGACTTCAATGATCGCTTCTCCGGCCCCGTCGCATCCTTCGCTGAGCTCCTCCAGCGACAGGTTGTCCTCGATGTCGACTTCCAGCACGATCGATTGCGAGAGCGTGCGGAAGGACTGCAGGTAGGCGGTCAGCGCCGGGCAGCCAAGCTTGGAGATCTTGCTCTCGCGAAGCATCTGCTCCCGAATCCGCTCGACGGTCGCCAGCGCTCGATCCGGCTTGTTCATCCGGATATAGCCGTACAGCACCTGCAGATCGTTCATCCAGTCATGACGATGATGGCCCAGCGTCTGGATGGAAGCCTGCTGCACCGCCGCCAGGCTTTTTTGCAGCTGCAGCCGATGCTGCTTCCTCTCCAGACGGATCCATACCGCCGCCGCAGCCGCCGTCCAAAGCAGGAACAGCAGCTGCGTCCACAGCCACGAAGGCCAAGCGGCCGCGGCAGCCGCCGGCAGCAGAACCGAGCCCGCTGCATACAGCTTGGCCGAATGATAGCGATTCATACGTCGATCCCACTTTCTGCCCGGATGATAAAAAAACCCGGCCTGCTCGTATCAGGCCGGGTCGCGTGTCTCTGGTTCTTAAGCTTCTACTGCTGCGGCTACCGGAGCCAGATCAACCGGGTATACGCTGACTTTTTTGCGGTCGCGTCCCCAACGCTCGAACTTGACCACGCCGTCGATCAGTGCGAACAGCGTATCATCTTTGCCGATGCCTACGTTGTTGCCCGGGTGGATCTTCGTGCCGCGCTGGCGGAACAGGATGTTCCCTGCCGTTACGGTCTGTCCATCCGCACGCTTCGCGCCCAGACGCTTCGATTGGCTGTCGCGTCCGTTCTTCGTGGAGCCGACACCCTTTTTGGATGCGAACAATTGAAGATTCAGTTTCAACATGACGGAGTCCTCCCTTCTTACTTGAGTTGTTCTTTGAGGGCCACATGGGCGCTGTAGGAATCCGCGATTCCTTCCAGCATGACCTTCATGGATTCCAGGAGCAGCTGCATCCGGGCATCCGCCTCGGAATCGGCCAGCTCCGGAATATCCGACTGGAGCCATCCATTTTTCATGCTTGCCGGAAGCTCGGCTCCCGCAAGCACTTCGATAGCATTAACGGTGCCCACCGTGACGGCGGATACACCTGCGCATACGATATCTTTGCCCGCTTTGGCATACCGCGCATGCCCCTCTACGGAGAAAGCGACGATACGCCGGTCATCGGACCGCCGGGTGAAGGTAACGACAATCATGGCCCTGAGCTTACGCTTGGATGCTTTCGATCGTTACTTTCGTGTACGGCTGGCGATGGCCTTGCTTGCGGCGGTAGTTCTTTTTCGGCTTGTACTTGTAGACCGTGATCTTTTGGCCGCGGCCGTGCTTCTCGATCTTGCCGGAAACCGTCGCTCCCGCAACGACCGGGGAACCGGTCACGAGACCTCCGTCCTTGGATACGGCCAGGACGCGATCAAACGTCACGCTCTCGCCTTCGCCGGCGTTCAGCTTCTCGATGTAGAGCACATCGCCTTGCTGGACTTTGTATTGCTTGCCGCCCGTTTCAATAATTGCGAACATGGATGGTGCACCTCCTTGTAGTCGAAGACTCGCCACGATCGGGTGACGGACGCGCGGGGCGCGGCCGAGGCTTGGAAAACCCGTCCTGTGCGGTACCATGATGCCTCATCCGAGACATACACCAAGACATTGTATCATAGGCGAAAAGCCCGATCAAGCTATTTCGTCGAGTCGTCGCGCCGCTTTTCCGGCGCGCGGCGTCCGCTGCCGCCGCAGCAGCCGCAGAGCGGGAACAGCTGGGCGCCGACGCTGCGGCGGGCTTTGCGGCGGGTGATCTCGAGCAGGCCGAGCCGGGTCCAGCCATGGATCTGGCACTTGCTGCGGTCCTCTCGCGAAGCTTTTTCCAGCTCCTGCCGGACCCGCTCGCGGTTGGCCCCCTCCTCCATGTCGATGAAGTCGACGACGACGATGCCCCCGACATCGCGCAGCCGCAGCAGCCGGGATATTTCCCGCGCAGCCTCCATGTTCGTATGGAATACGGTGTCCTCGAGCCCGCTCGATCCGGTGAATTTGCCGGTATTGACGTCGATGACCGTAAGCGCCTCGGTCTGCTCCCAGACGAGGTAGCCCCCGCTCGGCAGCCAGATGCGGGTCGCGAACGCGGCCTGCAGCTGGGCGGTCACGCCGAAGCGGTCGAACAGCGGCTTGCGCTCCAGCTCGCGGTCGTACAGCCGCAGCTGCCGCTCGCTGCCGGGAGCGAGCTCACGCAGCAGCTGCTGCGCCTCGGCGAAGCGGGTCCGGTCGTCGACCAGCACCTCCATGCCGGCCGCGTAGCTGTCGCGGAAGACGCGGCGCATGAGCCCGGCCTCCAGCATGACCGGCTCGGCCGGCCTGGCCTCGCGGGCCCGCCGCTCGACCTCCTCCCATTGTCGCCGCAGCTGCGCCAGATCTGCCTGCAGCGACTCCTCGCTCTCGCCGGCCGCCACCGTGCGCATGATGACGCCTTCGCCGCTGCGGCGAAAGCCTTCTCCGATGCCGCGCAGCCGCGCCCGCTCGCTTTCGGAGGCGATCTTCTTGGAGACGCCGACGTAATCCGCGCCGGGCATGTAGACGAGCCAGCGTCCCGGTAAGGAGTAATGCGTCGTCACGCGCGCACCCTTGCCGCCGATCGGCTCCTTGATGACCTGCACGAGCAGCTCCTGCCCGGGCCGCGCCAGCTCCGCGATCGACGGCTTGTCCGCCTGCCTGGCGGCTGCCGGATGAAGCAGCTCGTCGATGTAGAGAAAGGCGTTTTTGGCCAGTCCGATATCGACAAAAGCGGCTTGCATGCCGGGAAGCACGTTGACGACCCTTCCCTTGTACAGGTTGCCGACAAGGCCGTCCTGCTGGACGGATTCCATGAAAAATTCCACGGCCCGGCCGTCCTGCAGCACAGCCGTCTGCAGCATCGCGCCGTCGCCGTGGACGAGCATCGCTTTGTTCATTGTAGCGGCACACCGCCTTCCGGTCCCAAGCCGGACCTAGTTGGCTCTTATTTTACCGCAAAAGATCCGAAACTGCACGGTCCCCCGACAAATACCCCTCGACGACCCGCTGCTCCGGAAGCACGCCGACGATCCGGCCCGGATCGTCCATCACATAGACGAGATGGTAGTGGTCGCGGAGAAAAAGACGCGCCGTCGTCCAGATCGGGTGGCGTCCCGTCACGACGATCGGACGCGCTCTGGAGCCGGCTTGGATTCTCCTTTTCGCCGACCTGCCCCTCGTCATCAGGAAACGCATGAACAGAAACGGAATCTGCTTGCGATAGGTCCAGTTGGCGGCCAGCAGAAACAAGCCGACGGCCAGCAGGTTCGCCTGCACGCCGCCGGAGCCGCCGCGCTGGAGCTGCGGCAGGAGCGCGTAGCCGATCATGAGCAGGCTGCAGCCCATCCCCGCCCAAGCGCTGAAGCGGAGCGTGCCGTAATAGTTCATGCGCAGGCCGCAGGCGAAGCGCAGCAGACGGCCGCCGTCGAGCGGATAGATCGGCAGCAGGTTGAACGTCAGCAGGAGCAGATTGGCTTGAACGAGATAGGCAGCGAGCTGGGCGTCCATCGCCCCTCCCGCGCCGAGAGCCCATGCCGCTCCCGCCATCCAGACGTTCTGCAGCGGGCCGGCCAGGGCGATGGCAGCCTCCTCCCAGGCCGGCGCGCCGGGCTTCTCCTCCAGCTCGGCGACTCCTCCGAACGGCAGCAGCCGGATCTCGAGCACCTTCCAGCCGAAAGCGTAGGCCGCCGCCGCGTGGCCGAGCTCATGGACGAAGACGAGCACGAACAGCGTCAGCAGCTCGCCGATATAGCCGGTCAGCACCGACAGCAGCATGAGCACCGCCAGCAGCGGATGGAGGCTCCAGCGGATTCCTCCGAGCTCAATCAAGCGGAATCACGTCCGCCGGATCGATGTAGCGGTCCTGCTCCTTCACGGCAAAATAAAGCAGCGCCTCCGCGTTCCCCTCCGCCGCGGCGCCGAGACGGCCGATCGGCTCTCCCGCCGTCACCCAGTCGTTCGCCGCGACCAGCGCCTCGCCCAGCCGGCCGTAGTACGTCGTCCGTCCGCCGGCATGCTGGAGCACGACGGTCGGGCCTTTGGCGTCGTCCGCAGAGACGACGAGCACGCGCCCTTCCTCCGCCGCCAGCACGTCCGCTCCCGGCGCTCCGGAAATCTCCACGCCGCCGAGCAGCTCCGCGAACGGATGCACGATGCTGCCGCCCGCGACCGGCGCGACTGCCGCCCGCTCGGCCGGCGCCGTCGCCGGCTGCGTGCCTCCGAGCTTGCCGAAGCCGGGAAGGAAGGACGGCGGAGCGCCGAAGACGCCTTCGTACCAGCCCGCGATCGCCGACATGTCCATCGGCTCGGAAAGCGCCTCGCGCACGATCAGCTGGCCTTCGCGGGCTGCCGGGTTGTCGAGCTGGAACAGCCCCCATACCGCGCCGAACAGCGCGGCGGAGACGAGCAGCCTGCGGCCGAAGCTGCGCGCGAAGCGCCCCGCGGCGCCGGGGGCGGTCCGATAGCCGCCTCCTCCGCCCGGACCGGCTCCGCCGGAGGCGTTTCCTCGCAGCGGACTCGGAGCGAGCCCGGTCAGGCTTCCACCTGCCTGCTCCAGCCGTTCCCACGGGTTGGCATTGTTTTTCCACTCCGCCTCCGGGTCCTTCTCCTGCGGCTGCGGCCAAGCCTCGTCCGGCCAGCCGCTGCCGAGCGGCTGCTCCCACTCCGCGGGAGCGCCCGGCCGGTACACTCTCGTTCCGTAAGGTCCGTCCGTGACCGCGCCTTTCCCGTCGCGCGGGCCGGCTGAGCGCAGCGCCTCAGGCGCCTTGCGGCTGTTCGGCCGCGCTCTCGAGCCGGCTGACTTGCCGGCAGGCGGCTGCTGGCCCGAATCCCTGAAGAGCGTCCCGCCGGAACTGCCGTCCCGCCGGGCGGACGCTTCCGCCTGCCTCGCCGCCTCCGCCTCCATCCGCTCCGTCAGCTCCCGGATGCGTTCCTGCCTGCGTTCCCGATTCGCGCTCGTCAGGCCGCGCGCCGCCTTGTCCTTTTTTTCCCGGCCGGCTTGGCCGCGCCTGTCGTTCGGATTGCCCCACATGCCCGTTCCCTCCTTCTTTCCCCCGCTCCGCTGGCAGCGGAAAGGCTTGTTCTATCTGTATGTGAGGGCTTATCCGAGTATGCGGGAGACGGAGCCGCCGGCTGCGGCAAGCATGAAAAAGCCCCCTGTGCGGGGGCTTGGCCAGCTGGTATAATTGTCCAGTACAGCTCAACTTGTGACGGCTCCCTCCGGAAAGGAGGGATGCTATGGAAACTTTCCAAGCGATCATGGCCATGTTTGCCTTCGGCAGCTTTCTGCTGGCTCTCCTGACCTACATCGACAAACGAAAGTAACCCGCCACAGGTTGACCGCCTGACGGGTTACTCTCATGTTAGAGCAATAGGGAGGGTTCCGCCTATAGTGAGGCTGTACAGGGGAGAGCGCTGGCGGGCGCTCTCTTCCTTGTTGTCTCGCTATTGGTTGCGTATCCCTCAGATACGTCTATTATACCCGAAAACGATCTTCTGTATACCGTCCGTCCGCCTCATAATGGAAAATTCTCTCTCCAGCCCGCCTCCGTCAGTTCTCCAGCTGGTACCGCTCCTGATGCGCGCGGATGCTGAACACCAGCCCCACGCACAGCATGTTGAGCAGCAGCGACGTGCCGCCATAGCTGACGAACGGCAGCGTGATGCCGGTGATCGGCATGATGCCGATCATCATCCCGACGTTCTGGAACACCTGGAACACGTACATCGAGGCGATGCCGATGATGATGAACGCCCCTCGCAAATCATAGCATTGGAAGGCGATCATGATCATCCGGTAGATGAGCAGGAAATACAGCAGCAGCAGCACCGCCGAGCCCTGGAAGCCGAACTCCTCGCCGACGACGACAAAGATCGAGTCGGAGTACGTATACGGCACGACGCCGCGCTTCTTGGAGTCGCCCTGAAGGAAGCCATCGCCGGTCAGGCCGCCGCTGCCGACGGCGATGCGGGCGTTGCGGGACTGGTACTTGGCGTCCGGGTCGGCGTTGTCGGGATCGACGAACGTGTTGATCCGCTCGTACCAGTGCGTGACGTCATGCTTCTTGGCGTACTCCTTGATCTGGTCGTTGTAGGTCGTGAACAGCGTCACGAACAGCGTCAGCGTGCCGACGACGACGGCCAGCCCGAGCAGCACATGCGTGTACTTGACGTTGCCGATCCAGAGCATGCCGAGCAGGATGACGAGGTAGATGATGGCGTTGCCGAGATCCGGCTGGATGACGACGAGCAGGAAAGGCAGTCCGGCCACGGCCGCGATCGGCATCAGGTCGCGCATGACCTGCAGCTTCTCCCCTTGCCTGCGCCCCATCAGGTAGGCGACGGCGATGATGAGCACGATCTTGCCCGCCTCGGCCGGCTGGAAGCTCAGCTCGCCGATCGTGAACCAGCCGGAGGCGCCGTTGAGCTTCGCTCCGGCGAACTTGACGGCGACGAGCAGGATGACGCCGACCCCGTAGATGACCGGCCATGCCTTGAGGACGAGCCGATAGTCGACCAGCGTCGTTACGAAAAGGACGATGAATCCAAGAGCATAAAACACCAGCGTCTTTTTGTAATGGCTGGCATAGCTCGCGTCCGCGTTCCCGACGCTGTAAAGCAGGATCGCGCTGATCGCCATGAAGCAGACGAGCAGCGTGAGGATGCCGACGTCCATTTTTTTGAGCTTGTTGATCACTTCAAATCATCCAATCCCTAAAAACTTGCGCAGCTTACGGAAGCGTCCGGGCTTGTCGTCGAGCGGCATGAGCGGCACCATATCGCCGAGGATGCGGCGCGCGATGTTGCGATAGGCGATCGCCGCCTTGCTCGTCGGGTCCATGACCGTCGGCTCGCCGGAGTTGGCGGCCTTGATGACGCGCTCGTCATCCGGGACGACGCCGAGCAGATCGATCGCCAGCACCTGGCAGATGTCGTCGATGTCGAGCATGTCGCCGCTTTTCACCATCGCATGCTTGATGCGGTTGATGACCAGCTTGGCCGGCACCTGGGACTGCTCCAGCAGCCCGATGACGCGGTCGGCGTCGCGTACGGCGGCATTTTCGGGCGTCGTCACGACGATCGCGCGATCGGCTCCGGCGATCGCGTTGCGGAAGCCCTGCTCGATGCCCGCCGGGCAGTCGATGATGACATAATCGTATTCCTTCTTGAGCTCCAGCACGATGTCCCGCACCTGCTCCGGCGTCACGGCCGACTTGTCCTTCGTCTGGGCGGCGGGCAGCATGCTCAGGTCGTCGAAGCGCTTGTCCTTCACGAGCGCCTGCTGCAGCCGCACCCTCCCTTCCGCCACGTCGACCAGGTCATAGATGATGCGGTTCTCCAGCCCCATGACGACATCGAGATTGCGCAGCCCGATATCCGTGTCGACCATCGCGACCTTTTTGCCCAGCAGAGCCAGGGCGGTGCCCAGATTGGCGGAGGTCGTCGTCTTGCCGACGCCGCCTTTGCCTGATGTGATGACGATTGCTTCTCCCATGCTCTACACCCCTTTGAACAGCATCGGCTCCTTGCGCATGCGCACGAGCTGGTTCATCTTGTCGATCTGCATCCGCCCGTCCTCCAGATAGGCGTACTCCATCGAGGCGTCGGCGCTCATCCACTCCTCCGGCGGCCGGCTGATGACGTCGGAAATCCGCAGCTGCGTCGGACGCAGCTGCGAGGCGGCGATGATGACGTCGGTCCGTCCTTCCGTCCCCGCATGGGCCATCCCGCGCAGCGCGCCCAGCACGTAGATGTCGCCGGTGCAGCGGAGCGCTCCCCCGGGATTGAGATCGCCGAGCAGCAGCAGGCTGCCGTCATGCTCGACCGTCTGGCCGGAGCGGATCGTGCCGGTCATCAGCTTGAACGCCTCCGAGGCGCCTGCCGGGTCCGGCCGGGGCGCCTCCGATTCGATCGTCTGGACGAGCAGATTGCCCCGCTGGCGGATGACGCTGCGGATCTGCTCCTTGTCTTCCTCGGAAGCCGGCCGCGAGCCGAGCTTCACATGAACGTGAACCAGCGGCCCCGACAGGAGCTGCTGGTGGGATTTTTCGAGCTTGAACCGAAGCTCGTCCATGAGCTCGGCGAAATCGCAACTATCGTCAAAGAGGAAGATGAGACCGTCCTTGACTCCTTTAATCGTAATATGCGGTTTGTCGGTCACGTCGGTCCCTCCTTGACGATATCATTCGTCCCGAAGCCGGCCGATTCCTGCTCGGCCAGTCAAGCGGAAGCCGTCGGCTTGGCGCGCGGATTGCCTTCGAATGCCCGTCGGATCGGGATGTAGACGGCGAGCGCGAATGCCAGCTGCAGGAACAGGCTCGGGAAAATATGATGCTGCAGCGCCCAGGCGAGCGGCTCCGCCGTAAAGCGGAATACGTCGTAGACGTAATAGACCGCGATATCGTACAGCAGCGAGCCGATCGCGACGACCGCCAGCGCCGACAGCATCGTGAGCCGGCGTCCTCCGAGCAGCAGGCCGATCAAGTAGGCGATCAGCCCCATCGCATAGGCATGCAGCCCCAGCAGATGGCCGCGGAACACGATATCCTGCAGCAGGCCGAAGCCCGCGCCGAGCAGAAGCGCCGCATGGCGGCTGCGATAAAGCGCGGCATATAGGATAAGGACAAACGTGAAATGCGGCAGCAGCCGATCGGAAAAGGCAGACGGCACGAGCCACGGAAACAGGCTCGTCTGCACGAGGAATGCGAGGAAGGTCAGCAGCACCATGCTCTGCATCTTCATTCGGCAGTCCCCGATGTCTGCACGACAAACACTTCGCTCAGATGGTCGAAGTCCGCCGACAGCTTGATGCTCGCGATGCGCGTCAGGCCGATGTCGCTGTCCTGGATGCTCTCGACCGTGCCGATGACCATCCCCCGCGGGAACACGTTGCCGAGCCCCGAGGTGATGACGATGTCGTCCTTCTTGATCGGATCGTCCGCGGCGATCTTGGTCATGAGGATCCGCTGCGACTCCGAATTATAGCCGGACAGGATGCCGAACGACTGATTCTGCTTGCCGAGCACGGTCGCCGAGATGCCGGACTCCTCCGAGTTGAGGCTCGTGATCGGCATGACGGTCGACGTCAACTCCGACACCTTGCTTACGTAGCCGATCATGCCCTTTTCGGAAATGACGGCCATCCGCTCGCGGATGCCCTCGCGGGCGCCGAGGTTGATCGTCAGCGTCCGGTTGTAGGCGTCCGGGCTCACCGCCACGACCTGGGCGATCAGATAGTTGTAATCGTAGATCTTCTTCTGCTCCTCGGTGAACTTGAGCTTTTCCTGCAGGCGCTCGTTCTCCTGCCGGATCGCGTTGTACTCCACCTTGTCGCGCGCGTAGGCCGCTGCCGTCATGCGCAGCCGGTCATTCTCTTCGTACACCTTGCGCAGATCGCCGACAGCCTGGAACAAGCCCGCTATGTAGCCAGCGGGCTTGTAGAACCATTGCTGCACGTATCCGGTCGTATCGCGCAGGAACTTCTCCGGCGTCGTCAGCCCCGCCTTGGAGCTGATGGAGAAGCCGATGACCGCGATGAAGAGAATGAAGCTGACCATGAGGACGAAGAGCCGCCTGTTCCGCAAATGCTTAAACATGGGTCCACCCGCCCGTCTTATTCAGCTCCGCTCGCGCCTTACCTCTTCGACCGCGAGCCGCCTTTGTTCTTGAAAAGATGAATGTTCTCCAGCGCGCGGCCCGTCCCGATCGCGACGCAGTCCAGCGGGTTCTCCGCGACGATGACCGGCATGCCGGTCTCCCGCGAGAGCAGCTTGTCCAGGTTGCGCAGCAGGGCTCCGCCTCCGGTCAGCACGATGCCGCGGTCCATGATGTCCGCGGACAGCTCCGGCGGGCACTTCTCCAGCGTAATCTTGACCGCGTCGACGATCGCCGATACGGTATCGGCGAGCGCCTCGGTAATCTCCTCGGACGTGATCGACAGCGTCTTGGGCAGGCCCGTCACGAGATCGCGGCCGCGGATCTCCATCGTCACCGGCTGCTCCAGCGGCATCGCCGAGCCGATCTCCATCTTGAGCTGCTCGGACGTGCGCTCGCCGATCATCAGGTTGTACAGGCGCTTGATGTACTGGATGATCGCCTCGTCCATCTCATCGCCCGCGATGCGGACGGAACGGCTCGTGACGATGCCGCCGAGCGAGATGACCGCCACCTCGGTCGTGCCGCCGCCGATGTCGACGACCATGCTGCCGGTCGGCTCCCATACGGGCAGGTCAGCGCCGATCGCAGCGGCGAAAGGCTCCTCGATCGTATAGGCGTCGCGCGCGCCGGCCTGGCGCGTCGCGTCCTCGACGGCGCGCTTTTCGACCGACGTGATGCCGGAAGGGACGCATACCATCACGTTGGGATGGCGCGGGAACAGCGAGCGCTGCTTCTGCGCCTGGCGGATGAAGTATTTGATCATCGTAGCCGTCGTCTCGAAGTCGGCAATGACGCCGTCCTTCATCGGACGGATGGCGCGGATGTTGCCCGGCGTGCGGCCGATCATCTTCTTGGCGTGCTCGCCGACGGCTTCAATCGTTTTTGTATCGGTACGAAGGGCGACCACGGACGGCTCCCTGACGGCGATTCCTTTTCCTCTTACATAGACCAGCGTATTGGCTGTGCCGAGGTCAATCCCCAAATCTTTTGAAACTCCGAACATCGTACTACTCCCTTCTAAAATGCGGCAATCCTATTCATTATATTACATGAGGCCTCGTTCCTTCAAACTGATAAAGCGTCCATCGCCGATGACAATATGATCCAGCACCTCGATGCCGACCAGCTGTCCGGCCTCCTGCAGGCGCGCCGTCAGCGCCCGGTCCTCCGCGCTCGGCGTCGGATCGCCGCTCGGATGGTTGTGGGCGCAGATGAGCGAGGCGCTGCCGTGACGGATCGCCGCTCGGAACACCTCGCGCGGATGCACGAGCGAGGCGTTGAGAGTGCCGACGGACAGCGTCTCGCGGGCGACGATGTGGTTTTTCGTATTCAGGAACAGGCAGACGAAATGCTCCACCTGGAGATAGCGAAGGTCTTCCATCAAATAGTCGGCGGCGTCCTCGGGACGGCGCACGGCGACCGTCTCCTCGCGGCGGCTGCGCGCCAGCCGGCGTCCGAGCTCGATGCCCGCGCGGATCTGCAGCGCCTTGGCCGGACCGATGCCCTTGATGCGGGTCAGATCGCCGTGGCCCATGTCCACGAGCCCGCGCAAGCTGCCGGACTGCTGCAGGATGCGGGCAGCCAGATGCACCGCCGTCTCGCTGGAGGAGCCTGTCCGCAGCAGGATGGCGAGCAGCTCAGCATGGCTGAGCGCTTCCGCTCCATGCTGCAGCATCCGCTCCCGCGGACGCTCCTCCTCCGGCCATTGTTTGAGAGAAACGGAATCCGACATCGTTCGACGACCGCCTTTGCGCTAGGTTTCCTCTAGTTTACCATTGATTTCCGGCATTATCTCCTCCTCTTTTCGAGGAATTTCGATCTTCATCTCTTCCTTGACGAGCGAAGCATCAAAAAAGTCCACCCCCGGACGGAGGTGGACGAAAAAAGCTTGGCTTCAGCTTCGCAGCGGATCAAGTCCGAATCGCCGCAGCAGCTCGTAAAGCAGATTCAGCGGCAAGCCCATGATGCTGTAAAAATCGCCTTCGATCTGCTCGACCAGCACGCTGCCGAGCCCTTGGATGCCGTAGCTGCCCGCCTTGTCGAGCGGATCGCCGGTCGCCACGTAGGCGGCGATCTGCGCGTCGTCGAGCTCGCGGAAGCGGACGGCGCTGCGCGTATAGCCGCAGGCCGCGAAAGCCGTCCCGCCTGGCGCCGCCACGCGGTAAGCGCCGATGTCGCCGAGCCGCTGCCGATCGCCCCAGACGGCGCCGGACGCTTGCGACGGGTCCGCTCCGGCCGGCGGAAAGGCCGGCGGCAGCGTCGCCGCGCCGCCCGCGACGGGTTCGCCTGCCGCCAGCAGCGCGACGCCGCTGTACACCTCATGGACGCGGCCGCTCAGCCGGCGCAGCGTGCGGCGCGCATCCTCGGCGTCGGCCGGCTTGCCGAGCACCTCGCCGTCCAGCACGACGATCGTGTCGCCGCCAAGCACGAGCGCGCGGCCGCCCTCCGCTCCAGAGGCCTCCTCGATCCTGAGCGCGGCGGCCTTAGCCTTGCGCAGAGCCAGCTCCGCGACGATCTCATGAGGCCGCAGCTCCGGCGCGACCGACTCGTCCGCATCCGTCGCCAGCACCTCGAGCGGAATCGGCAGCCGCAGCGCGGCCGCCAGCTCCCGCCTCCGCGGCGAGGACGAGGCGAGCACGAGCCGCTGCGGCAGGTTGTCTTCATTCATACGTCTGAACTCCTCCATCTTGGCTAGTCGAGCGCCCGCTACAGCTTGCGGTAGAGCAGAAACGCCAGCACGAGGCAGGCGAGGCTGACGACGCTGAAATTGAGCGTCAGATCAAGCTCGTAGCGGAGCACGCCGAGGTCGGCGGCGGGCCTCCAGTTCAGCTCGGCGGAGCGCGTCAGCTGCGCCAGCGCCGGAACTTGCTTGAGCCACCGGTCGGCAAGCGCCCCGGCGAGCAGGCCGAGCGCGCCGAACAACAGCAGCGTCCATCCGTTTTTCTTCATCGCGTCCGCGCCCTCTCCCGGTCCGAATTCTCGTCCCATTATAAGGGAAGCGGACCGAAGGAGCAACGGACCTCAGCCCGCGACCGCGGCTTCCCGAAGCTGCAGCTGGGCCAGCGCGGCAGCCGTCAGCTCCGCCTGCACCGCCCAAAGGCGCTCCGCCTGCGGCGATTCGCCGTACGCCGTCAGCTTCGCGCCGGCTTGCCGCAGCGCGTCGGCCAGCGCTCCCGCCGCCTCCTGCGCCGCCTTGCCGGACCAAGCCGGCTCGGCGGCTGCGGCATCCTTCAGCCAGCCGTCCAGCCGCTCGGCCCAGGCGGCGCGGCTCGCGGCGTCCATGCCCGCGGCGTCTCCCGCCAGCAGCGCCGACGTCTGCCCGGCCAAGTCGCCGATCAATTCCGCCGCGCCCACGTCATAAGCTTTCAGCTGCTCGGCCGTGCCCGCGAAGGCCATCTCCGACACGCTCGGCAGCTTCATCTCCTTGAGATACACCTCGGTGCCCGTCATGCCGGCGGCCAGCTTCTCCGCCTGTCCGCGGCTCGAAGCGACGCCCGCGTAGACGCGATAATCGCCGTCGTGGCGCAGCGCTGCGGCCAAGCCGGCTTTTTTCAACTCCGCGGCGGCCGCTTCGGCGCTTCCCTTGGAAGAAAATACGCCGTACTGAAGCAGCTGGTAGGTCCGCTCCGGCCAACCGGCCGCCACGCTTTGGACCTTCGCCGCTCCCTGCGCGGCTTCCGCCGCCGGCGCAGAGGCCGGAGCAGAGGAAGCCGCCGGCTCGGCCAGCCCTCCCTCGGCGGCAGCGGACGCATCGGCCGCTTGTCCTTCCCGCGCCGGCAGCAGGCCTTGCCCGGCGAACAGCGTCAGCGTCATGTAGCCGAGCACGGCTCCCGTCGCGATCGCTCCGCCGATGGACAGCAGCACCGCCAGCCAGGACGGTCCCGCTCCGCCTCCCGTCCCGGAGGCGCGCTTCATCCGGGCGCCGATCCCCCCCGCGCGAGCCGGACGCGCGGCGTCCGGCTCGACGATCGGCCCGGCCGGCCACGCCTCCGGCTCGTCGTAGCCGACCTCATAGGCGGCGGCTCCGCTCTGAACGGCCCGGCCGCCGGAAGCCGGCGCGGCGGCCCAAGGCCACTCGCCCGGCTCTTCCGAATCTTCCGGCTCTTCCGCACCGTCCGGCTCGACCCGATCCGCCTTGCCTGCCTGGCTGCGGCCGCTGTTCCCGGACCATGCCGGATGATCCGATTCCGGATCGGCTGTTCCCGGCGCGGCGGGAGGCGGCGCAGCCTCGAAGCCCGGCTCCGGCGACTCGCCCGGCCAAGCCGACCAAGCCGGCTCTTCGGCGGCATCGCCCTCGGCTTGTCCCGCCCGCAGCAGGTCCGGAGCCGTCTCCCAGATCGGCTTGTCCTGAAACGGACTGATCCAAGGCGAATACGACTCCGCGAACACCAGCTCGGCCCTCTCCCCCATCCCCGCCGCAGCGTCCATGCCGACGGCGGAGCGGAGGCCGGAGCGCGGCTCGCTGCCGGAGCGCGGCAGGCCGGACGCCGCGCGTCCCTCCTGCACGAGCCTGCCGCTGCCATCCGGACGATACGTGACTCGAACCTTCGTCATGATCGTTTTTCTCCTCCCTGTGGTGGACTCTGCTCTACTCTATGAGACTAGCGGCTCGATTATGACCGATAGAAAGAGGGCAAGCGAAAGGCGCGGAGAGCCAGCCGCGCTTCTGACCCGGTTCTCGGTCCGCGCCCGCCGCGGACGCGACAAAAAGCGGAGGGCATCCGCCCTCCGCTTCGTCTCTTGCCTATGGCAGGATGCTTCCATCCCGCAAAGCCCTTATTCGCCCGCCGGCTCGAACCGCTGGCGCAGCAGCCCGACGAGCGCGTCGCCGGCCTTCCAGATGTCGCCGGCTCCCATCGTCAGCACGAGGTCGCCCGGGGCGAGGCGCGTAGCCAGCTCGGCCTGCACCTCTTCCTTGGTCGGCAGGTAGAAGGTATTCGCGTTGCTGTTCTTGACGATCAGCTCCACGAGGCGGCGCGAGTTGACGCCTTCGATCTCCTTCTCGCCGGCCGGCGAGTAGATGTCGGTGATGATGACCTCGTCCGCCTCGGCGAACGCGCGGCTGAACGGCTCCAGCAGGAAAAACGTGCGCGTGTAGCGCTGTGGCTGGAACACCGCGACGATGCGCTTGCCGGTCGCCTTGGCGGCGCTGATCGTCGCCTGGATCTCCGTCGGATGATGCGCGTAGTCGTCGATGACAAGGATGTCGTTCACCTCGCCGAGCACCTGGAAGCGGCGCTTGGCGCCGATGAAGTCCTTGATCGCTGCGGCGGCCGCTCCGAACGGCACGCCCGCCTCCATGCATGTGATGAGCGTCGCGACCGCGTTGTACACGTTGTGGCGGCCCGGCACGGACAGCTGCACGACGCCGAGCTCCTGGCCGCGCCGCGACAGCGTGAACGTCACCTTGCGGTCGCCGAGCACGAGGCTCGAGGCGCTGTACTCGGCGTCGGCGCTGTCGATGCCGTACGTGACGATGCGCTCCGCCGGCAGCGCGCCCGCCGCCCGCGGCAGCAGCTCGCGCACGATCGGGTCGTCGATGCAGACGACGGCGCGCCCGTCCTCCTTGACCTGCGAGAAGAACTGCACGTAGGCCGACTTCAGGTTCTCGAAGTCGCCGTCATAGTTTTCGAGATGGTCGGGCTCGATATTGGTGACGACGGCGATCGCCGGATGGTAGTGCAGGAAGGAGCCGTCGCTCTCGTCCGCCTCCGCCACGACGTATTCGCCCTTGCCGGCCTTGGCGTTCGTGCCGACATTGACGATCTCGCCGCCGATGATGTAGGTCGGATCGGCGCCGCAGCTTTCCATGACGAGCGCGATCATCGACGAGGTAGTCGTCTTGCCGTGCGCGCCCGCGACGGCGATGCCCTTGCCTGCGTTCATGAGGCGGGCGAGCATCTGGCTGCGGTGCAGCACCGGAATTTTCAGCTCCTCGGCCGCCCTGCGCTCGACGTTGTCCTTGGACAGCGCCGTGCTGTAGACGACGAGATCGGCGCCGCGCACATGGCTCGCGTCATGCCCGATATGGATTTCCGCGCCTTTTTTGGCCAGCTTTTCGGTCAGCTCCGCCCGCGCGACGTCCGAGCCCGTCACTTTATAGCCCATTTCCAGCATGACGCGCGCGATCGCGCTCATGCCGTATCCGCCTATCCCGATAAAATGAACGTGTTCTGCTGTCGTCGTCATGACGGTCACCAACCTTTTTCAGAATCCGGCAGTCCGAGCACGAAGGCGCGGACATCGGCAATGAGATAGAGCGTGCCGGTGACGACGGGCAGGCCGCCGCCGGCGGCGGCGCGCTCCAGCCGCTCCAGCGCGTCCGGCCACCGGGGCTCGGCGACGATCTCGGGCGAGACGCCCATCTCGCGGGCCTGCTCCCGCGCGACTTCCGCCAGCTCCTCGGCCGGCAGCGCCTTGCGGAAAGCGGGCTGCGTAACGACAAGTGTGTCCGCTATAGGGAGTATATGCCGAAGCACTCCGCGGTGATTCTTGTTGCCGAGCATTCCGATCATGACATGGATGCGCTCGCCTCCGTGCAGCTCCCGCAGCGCGGCCGCGAGCGACTCGGCGCCCTCCGGATTGTGCGCGCCGTCGAGCAGCAGCCGCGGCTCCCGGCGCACCATCTCGAGCCGGCCCGGCCACTGCGCCGAGCGCAGTCCCTCCAGCAGCTGCTCGTCGTCGACGAGCAGCGCGTTGTACTGGCGCAGCACCTCCAGCGCCATGACGGCAGCGGCGGCGTTTTTGCGCTGATGCGCGCCGGCGAGCGTCAGCTCCAGCCGGGACATCGACCGGAACGGCCCTTTGAAGCCGAAGCTCTGTCCCGACTCCGTCGCCTCGATCGCCGTCTCCTCGAACTGCTCGCCGAGCTGATACAGCGTCGACTTGGACGAGCGGGCCGCCTCGCGGATGACCGCGAGCGCCTCCTCGTTCTCGACCGTGCTGACGACCGGCACGCCCGGCTTGATGATGCCCGCCTTCTCGCGGGCGATGTCCGTTATCGTGTCGCCAAGCACGTCCATATGGTCGTGGCCGACGTTGGTGATGATCGAGATCACCGGCGTGACGATGTTCGTCACGTCGAGCCGGCCGCCGAGGCCCGTTTCCCAGACGACATAGTCCGGATACGTGACGCGGGCGAAGTAGAGGATCGCCAGCGCCGTGGACACCTCGAACATCGTCGGAGAGCCGTGCTCGGTCTCGGCGATCTCCTCGACGAGCGGCCGCAGCTCGTTGGCGAGCCGCAGCAGCGTCTCCTCCTCGATGTCCTGGCCGTTGTAGCGGAACCGGTTGGTGAACTTCGTGATATAAGGGGATGTGTACGTCCCCGTGTCATAGCCGCCGCGCACGAGCACCTCCGTCAAGTACGCGCAGACGGAGCCCTTGCCGTTCGTGCCCGCGACATGGATGAAGCGAAGGCGGCGCTCCGGATGGCCGAGCCGCTCCATCATGATCCGCATCCGGTCGAGGCCCGGGCGGACGCCGAAGCTGACGAGCCCCTCGATCCATTCGCGCGCTTCCTCGTACGACGCCATCCCGGCGAACTGCCGCTGTTCGTTGTCCATCAGCCCTGCAGCTCCTCGATCCGGGCCAATACCTTGTCGAGCTTGGCCTGGTAGTCTGTCCGCTTGGCCTTCTCCTCGTCGATGACCTTGGCCGGAGCCTTGGCGACGAAGCCTTCGTTGGACAGCTTCTTGTCGACGCGCTCCACCTCGGAGCGCAGCGTGGCGGCTTCCTTGCGCAGGCGCGCGATCTCCTGCTCGATGTCGATCAGGCCGGCGAGCGGCAGAATCAGCTCGGCGCCCGTCACGACCGCCGTCATCGCCTTGTCCGGCGCGGACAGGGCGGCGTCGATCGTCAGCGACGACGTGCCCGCGAAGCGGCGCAGCAGCTCCTCGTTGGCCTGCAGGATCGCGAGCTCGGCATCCGAGCTCGGCTTGATCTGCAGCTCGATCTTCTTGCTCATCGGCACGTTCACCTCGGCGCGGATGTTGCGCACGGCGCGGATCGCGCTCATGAGCAGCTCCATCTCGCGCACGGCGTCCGGCGCCTCGAAGGCGGCGTCGTACTGCGGCCAGGCGGCGATCGAAATGCTCTCGCCCTCATGAGGCAGATGCTGCCAGATCTCCTCGGAGATGAACGGCATGAACGGGTGGATCAGGCGCTGGGTGCGGTCGAGCACGTAGGCGAGCACGGATTGCGTCGCCTTTTTGGCCTCGGCGTCGGTGCCGTACAGGCTGAGCTTGGATACCTCGATGTACCAGTCGCACAGATCGTCCCAGATGAAGTTGTACAGCAGCCGTCCCGTCTCGCCGAAGTCGTAGGCGTCGATGAGGCGCGTCACGTCGCGCGCCGTCTCGTTCAGGCGGTGCAGGATCCAGCGGTCGGCCGTGCCGAGCTTGCCGCCGAGGTCGATGTCCTCGTAGCGGAAGCCCTCCAGGTTCATGAGCGCAAAGCGCGAGGCGTTCCAGATCTTGTTGGCGAAGTTGCGCGCCTGCTCGACCTTCTCGATGCGGAAGCGCAGGTCCTGTCCCGGCGTGCTGCCGGTCGACAGCATGAAGCGCATCGCGTCCGCGCCGTACTGCTCGATGATGTCGAGCGGGTCGACGCCGTTGCCGAGCGACTTGGACATCTTCTTGCCGTCGGCGTCGCGCACGAGGCCGTGCATGAGCACGTCCTTGAACGGAATCCGGTCCGTGAACTCGAGGGCGGTGAAGATCATGCGCGCCACCCAGAAGTAGATGATGTCGTAGCCCGTCACGAGCAGGTCGTTCGGGTAGTACCGCTTGAAGTCGGCGCTCTCCTCGTCCGGCCAGCCGAGCGTCGAGAACGGCCACAGCGCGGAGCTGAACCACGTGTCGAGCACGTCGTTGTCCTGGCGCAGCTCGCCGCCGCAGTCCGGGCAGGAGCCGATGTCGTCCGCGGAGACATGGATCGTGCCGCAGGCGTCGCAGTACCAGGCCGGGATGCGGTGGCCCCACCAGAGCTGGCGGGAGATGCACCAGTCGCGCACGTTCTCGATCCAATTGAGGTACGTCTTCTCGAAGCGCTCCGGCACGAAGTTCACGCCGGCGCCCGACTTCTGCGCCTCGATCGCGCGGTCGGCCAGCGGCTTCATCGCCACGAACCACTGCGTGGACAGGTACGGCTCGACGACGGCGCCGCTGCGCTCGCTGTGGCCTACCTGATGCACGTGGTCCTCGATGCGGACGAGCACGCCGGATTCCTTCAGGTCGGCGACAAGCTTCTTGCGCGCCTCCGCGCGGTCGAGTCCCTGGTAAGGACCGGCTTCGGCGTTCATGACGCCGCTCTCGTCCATGACGATGATCTGCGGCAGGTCATGGCGCTGGCCGACCTCGAAGTCGTTCGGGTCATGGGCCGGGGTGATCTTGACGGCGCCGGAGCCGAAGTCCTTCTCGACGTACTCGTCGGCGACGATCGGGATGAGGCGGCCGATGACCGGCAGCACGAGATTTTTGCCGACGAGAGCCCGGTAGCGCTCGTCCTCCGGGTGGACGGCGACGGCGGTGTCGCCGAGCATCGTCTCCGGACGGGTCGTCGCCACAGTCACATGGCCGCTGCCGTCCTCGAGCGGGTACTGCAGGTGGTACAGGCTCCCCTGCACTTCCTTGTACTCGACCTCGATGTCCGACAGCGCCGTGCGGGCGGCCGGGTCCCAGTTGATGATCTTCGCGCCGCGGTAGATCAGCCCTTTTTCATAGAGGCGGACGAACACCTCGCGCACGGCCTTGGACAGCCCCTCGTCGAGCGTGAAGCGCTCGCGGGAGTAGTCGAGCGACAAGCCCATCTTGCCCCACTGGCTGCGGATCGTGCCGGCATAGGTGTCCTTCCATTCCCACACTTGCTCCAGGAACTTCTCGCGGCCGAGGTCGTGGCGCGTCTTGCCGCTCTCGCGGAGCTTCTGCTCCACGCGCGTCTGCGTGGCGATGCCGGCATGGTCGGTGCCCGGCAGCCAAAGGGCGTCGAAGCCCTGCATCCGCTTCGTGCGAATCATGATGTCCTGCAGCGTGAAGTCGAGCGCATGGCCGATATGGAGCATGCCCGTGACGTTCGGCGGCGGGATGACGATCGTGTACGGCTTCGCTTCCGGCACGCGGCCGGCCTTGAAGAAGCCGCCCTTGCTCCATAGCTCGGTGCTGTTCTGCTCGGCGCTGCGGGGATCGTAGGTCGTCGGCATTTCGGTTGTATGCTGCTGCTCTGACATTGGCAAGTTCACCCTCGTTTGGTTGATGGAGTTTAAAAAAAGGCGGCTGACCGACAAAAAAAGCCTTCCGCCCCTTGAACGCAAAGGACGAAAGACTTCAGCTTCCGCGGTACCACCTTCATTCCGCCCGGGACCTCGAGTCCATGGACGGCACTTGGAGCAGGATAACGGCTGCGGCCGGCGGAGCTGCTCCTGCAGCGGCCCTGAGGGCATGCTGGCAGAATGCGGTCCGCGACTCCGGGGCGACCTGTCACGCTTCTGCGGCCTGCAGACCTTCCACCAGCTGCGGTCTGCTCTCTGTAGGCGCACGGCGCACTCTTCCCCATCCTCGTCGTTGAATGGAATGATGCTTTGAATATCCCTTCCAGTTTACCGTTGTTGAGAGGCATAGTCAACTCGCCTAGGCTTCCGCCCAAAATGAAAAAGGCGCTTCCTGCCGGAGCGGGAAGCGCATCGGATGGGCAGCGGCCTGGGACGGCGGACGCCGGAGCGGTCGGCCCGGAGCCGTTGCGGCGAGGGCCGGCGCAGCTCGGGCGAGGCCGTCAAGGAATGTAGAGCACTTGCCCTTCGGCCACGCCCTGATCGGCGAGGCGGTTGTGGAGCGCGATCTCCCGCGCCTGCAGCTGGTAGCGGTCGGCGATCGTGTCGAGCGTCTCCTCGCGCTGCACGATGCAGATCCGCACCTTGCGGAACGGCTGCTCCTCCACCGTGCGGCTGAGGAACAGCGACTGCCACTCGACCTCCTCCGAAGGCGGAGCCGCCGGAGCCTCCTGCTGGCGGCTGCGCTCCGACGCTTGGCGCTGCTCGCGCTCGCGCCGGCTCGAGCCGATGAGCGACGTCAGCCCTTCCTCGCCGCTGTCCGGGGCGGCCGCGGCGCTGCGCTTCGCGCCGAAGGCGACTCGCAGCTCCTGGCGCTCCGGCTCGGCTTCGGCCGCTTGAACGTCGGCTTCGCCAAAGGCGGAGGCGGAAGCCGCGGCTTCCGGCGCAGAGGCGGCTTCCGGCGGCGAGGCCGCTTCCCGCACCGGCGGCTCCGCCGTATCGGCGGCCGGCTCGGCTTGCGGCCGGCCGTACAGCACGGCAGCCGGCTCCGCTTCCTCCGCCGGCTCGGCCGTCCTCTCGCCCGAGGCGATGGACCGCAGGGAGCTGAAGGCGCCGCTGCGGTCGGCCTCCGCCTCGTCGGACGAGGCCGAGCGGGGCGCCGCGGCCGGCGGCGGAAATTCCGCCTGCGGCGGCGCGAACGAGAAGGAGGCGTCCTCCTCCGCCTCGCTGCCGCCGGACGGCTCCGGCTCCTGCCTCCAGGCGCCGAGCTGCGTCCAGCCTGACGTCTGCCCGGACGAATCCGGCCCGGCCGCGGACGGCTGCTCGAAGCCCGAGTAAGCGGACGAGTGGGCTGCAGGCTGCGCGGAATCCGCCGCCTCCGGAGGGCATTGGTCCTCCTCCCGCTCATAGGAGCGGAAAGCCGCCTCTTCCCGGCTTTGCGCGACCGACGCGGCTTCTCGACGTCCATCGTCCCGGTACTCCGCGACGGCCGCCGTCTCGTCCTCTTCGAACGAAGCCTCCTGCCCCTCCTCCTCCAGCTCCAGATAGCGGCCCGGCGAAATATCGCCGGTCGCCTGGGCCGAAGCCGGCGCGCGATGCACGACCGTATAAGGCTCCTCCTGCCACTGCGCGCCGTCGTCTGCCGCCGCCTCGACGCGGATGCCGCTCAAAGACAGCACGCCGGTGATGTTCAGCGTCCGCGAGGACAGCAGATCGACATCGAAGTTGTCGATCTCGACCGAAATGTCCTCCAGGCTCTCGATCCGGTTCATCGGCAGCGTAATCTCGACCGGAATCTGATGCTCCATCGTCTGCGCGGCCCCGGAGCGGTCCGCGCTCCGATACACGCCGTTCAGCAGCAGCCTTCCCCTCAGAATGGCCTGCTCCCCCTGCTGGATGACTTGGATGCGGGGGACGAGCTCGATTTCCTCCAGCTCCTCGATGGCCGCGACCTCTTCGGGCAGATGCACCCGCTCGTAGACGTCGAAGCGCAGTCCTTGCGATTGTTCGCTCACGCTAAAGCCTCCCTTCCCCATGATGGTGCTTGGGCATGCGATTTGCTCCTTACCATCTATATGGGCAGGGAGTCGGGAGCATGACTACTTTGACCGGACGCGCGCCTGTTTCGGCCCGCTCGGCGGCTGGATGCGCGATTCGCGCCGAAAAGACAGGCGCGCCGCCGGCTCAGCGCCCGGCTGTCCGCCGCAGCCGCTCCAGCAGCGCCTCCAGATCCGCCGGCAGCGGATCGTCGACGGCCAGCTCGCGTCCGCTCCACGGATGCCGGAACTCGAGCCGCCGGCCATGCAGCGCCTGGCGGCCCAGCAGCGGCGAAGCCCCGCCGTACAGGACATCGCCGAGCAGCGGATGCCCGATATGGCTCATATGCACCCGAATTTGATGCGTACGGCCGGTCTCCAGCTCCAGCTCGAGCAGCGACGCCTCGCCGCCGAACGCCTCCAGCACCCGGTATCGGGTAAGCGCATGGTCGCCGGTCGGCGAGACGCGGCGGCGCGCGCCGTGATGGCGGTCGCGGCCGATCGGAGCGTCGACGACGCCCTCGCGGCGGCGCGGGACTCCGCGGACGATCGCCCAATAGACGCGGCGGATCGCTTTTTCGCGCATGGCGGCGTCGAGCGTCTGCTGGGCGAGATCGTTTTTGGCGTAGAGCACCGGACCGGATGTGTCGTCGTCGAGACGGTGGACATGGCGGACCGGCAGCGGGTCGCCCAGGCTCAAGCAGCGGCAGAGCGCCGCCTCGTCGAGCGTAGCAGGCGAGCCGACGCTTTCCTCGAATCCGGACGCCGGACCGCCTTGTTTCCCGGTCCGCTCCGCGCCGCGGAAGCGGCTCTGCGTCCGTCCGTCGCTCACTCGGGGCGATGCGGACGGCGCGGCGCCGCTGCCGTGCACCGGCAGGCCGGCCCGCTTGTCCAGGACGAGGCACCAGTCATCCTCGTACAGCGGCTGCGGCCAGCTGTCCGGGTAGCGGCCGCCCCAGCCGGCCAGCCGCTCTCGAGCCGCGCGCTGCTCCGGCGAAGCCAGGACATCCGCCGCCGGGAACGCCCGCAGCTCCAGCGCCGGCAAGCCGCCCTCGGCAGCGCCTAGCCCGCCTTCCGGCCCGCCGCTGCCGCTCCTCGCCTCGCTTCGTGCGCCGGCCGCCCCGCTCCAGCGGATGCCGCCGGTGGACAGCAGCAGCCCGAGCCATTTCGCCGGAAACAGGTTCAGCTCCAACAAGCGCAGCCTCGCCTCATGGGGATGCGAGCCTGCCTTCAGCCCCGCCTGCTCCGCTCCCGGCCCGAGCGGCACGCGCAGCCATTCGCCGCTCCGCTCCGCCGCGTCCAGCAGCAGCGCGGAGCTCTGCGGACTCGCCTTCGGCGCCTCAGGCGCGTCAGGCCGCGAACCGGCCGCCGCAGCCTCCCTCGCGGACGGATCCATCGCTTACAGCCGCCGCAGCGCTTCGCGGTTCGCTTCGATCGTGCGGTCGATCAGCTCCGGCGTATGCGCCGCGGAGACGAACATGCCTTCGAACGGCGACGGGGCGACGCTCACGCCGAGCTCGAGCATCGAGCCGAAGTAGGCGCGGAAGCGGCCGAGGTCGCTCGCCTGCGCCGTCTCGAAGTTGACGACATGCCGCTCGTTGAAGAACGGGCCTACCATCGAGCCGACGCGGTTGATCGTCACCGGCACGCCGGCCTCGCGGGCGTTGTCCTCGAAGCCCGCCTGCAGCCGCAGCGACAGCCGCTCGAGCTGCTCGTAGGTTTGCGGCGTCAGCAGGCTGAGCGTCGTGAAGCCCGCCGCCATCGCCAGCGGATTGCCCGACAGCGTGCCGGCCTGATAGATCGGCCCCGCCGGAGCCATCCGCTCCATGAGGTCGCGGCGTCCGCCGTAGGCGCCGACCGGCAGGCCGCCGCCGATGACTTTGCCGAGGCAGGTCAGGTCCGGGGTGATGCCGTACAGCCCTTGCGCGCAGTTGTAGTGGACGCGGAAGCCGGTCATCACCTCGTCGAAGATGAGCAGGCTGCCGTATTCGCTCGTCACGTCGCGCAGCCCTTGCAGGAAGCCCGGCAGCGGAGGCACGACGCCCATGTTGCCGGCGATCGGCTCGACGATGACGCAGGCGATCTCCTCGCCGAACTTCTCGAAGGCGAGACGGACGGACGCGAGGTCGTTGTAGGGAACGGTGATCGTATGCGAGGCGGTCGACTCCGGCACGCCCGGGCTGTCCGGCAGGCCGAGCGTCGCGACGCCCGATCCGGCCTTGATGAGCAGGCTGTCCGCATGGCCGTGGTACGAGCCCTCGAACTTGAGGATCTTGCTGCGGCCCGTATAGCCGCGGGCGAGGCGCAGCGCGCTCATCGTCGCCTCGGTGCCGCTGTTGACCATGCGCACGATGTCGCAGGAAGGCACGCGCTCGCACACCAGCTTGGCCATCTCCGTCTCCAGCAGCGTCGGCGCGCCGAAGCTCGTGCCTTTCTCCGCCGTGGACTTGATCGCCTCGATCACCTCGGGATGCGCGTGGCCGAGGATGAGCGGCCCCCAGGAGCCGATGTAGTCGATGTACTTGTTGCCGTCGAGATCGTAGACGACCGCGCCTTCGCCGCGCTCCATGTAGGCCGGCGTCAGCCCGACCGACTTGAACGCGCGCACGGGGCTGTTGACGCCCCCCGGGATGAAGCGCTTCGCTTCCTCGAATGCCGCGCGCGAGCGCGTGTCGTCCTTCCGTCCGAATCCGCCTGCCTGTTCTTGTCCGCTTGTCATGCCTGCTCCTCCTTCAGCCACCGGGCCGCGTCCTTGGCGTGGTACGTAATGATGAGATCGGCTCCGGCCCGCTTCATGCCGAGCAGCGTCTCCAGCACGATCTTGCGCTCGTCGACCCAGCCGTTCGCGGCCGCGGCCTTGACCATCGCATACTCGCCGCTGACGTTGTAGGCGACGAGCGGCAGATCGAAGTTCTCCTTGAGCGCGCGCACGACGTCGAGATAGGCGAGCGCCGGCTTGACCATCAGCATGTCCGCGCCTTCCGCCACGTCCGTGTCCGCCTCGCGCAGCGCCTCGCGGATATTCGCCGGGTCCATCTGATACGCCTTGCGGTCGCCGTACTGAGGCGCCGAATTCGCCGCTTCGCGAAACGGTCCGTAGTAGGCCGAGGCGTACTTGACCGAGTAGGAAAGAATCGGGATGTCGGCATGGCCCGCCTCGTCGAGGCCGGCTCGGATCGCGCCGACGAAGCCGTCCATCATGTTGGAAGGAGCGATCACGTCCGCTCCCGCCTCCGCTTGGGAGACGGCCGCGCGCACAAGCAGCTCGAGCGACGGATCGTTGTCCACCTCGACCTCGCCCGTGCGCGGATGCTGATGCACGACGCCGCAGTGTCCGTGATCGGTGAATTGGCAGAGGCAGGTATCGGCCATGACGACCAGCTCCGGCGCCCACTGCTTGATGAGGCGCGTCGCTTGCTGCACGATGCCGTTCGCGTCGTAGGCCGAGCTGCCGGCTTCATCCTTGCTCTCCGGGATGCCGAACAGCATGATCGACGGAATGCCGTGCGCTGCGATGTCGCGGATCTCCGCCTCCAGGCGGTCCAGCGAATAGCGGAATACGCCCGGCATGGAGGAGATCTCCTCCACCTTGTTCTCGCCGTGCACGACGTACACCGGATAGATGAAGTCGCTTGGCGTCAGCAGCGTCTCGCGGACCATCGAGCGCAGCGCGGATGTGCGGCGCAGGCGGCGGTGTCGGACTATGGGATGGGTCATGGCGGGATGGGCCTCCTTTAGAATTCGTTCGTTCGGTCGTACGGTCTGGTCATTCGACTCGAAAAAAATAGCAAGAAACGCAGGAGCGGCGGGGCCGGATGCCGCCGCCGCTCGGGCAAGACGCTTAGGCCGGCGCATCGCCGGCAGATGCGGATAGACGCCGCTCCGCCATCCTTGCGGCGAGCGCGGTTGCGAGCGACTCGATCGTCGCCGCCTCGGGCAGCACGGTCGGCTCAAGTCCCGCCTCGCGGGCGGAGCGGGCCGTCACCGGCCCGATGCAGGCGATCTCGCAGCCGGCCAGCAGCCGCAGCGGATCGTCCTCGCCGGCGCGGCGCAGCATCGTCAGCAGATTGGTTACGGTCGACGAGCTCGTGAACGTGACCGCCTGCACGCGGCCGTCGCGCAGGCATTCGAGCGCGTACTCGTCCTGCCGCTCGGGCAGCACCGTATCGTAGACGGTCAGCCGATCGGTCAGCAAGCCGCGGCGCTCCAGGTCGAGCGGCAACGTATCGCGCGCCAGCGTTCCGCGCACGACCAGAGCGCGCTGCCCGGCCTCGATCAGGCCGGACAGATGGTCCAGCATGCCCTCGGCCTGGAACTCCATCGGCAGCGCCTCGGCCTGCAGGCCGCGGGCTTCGAGCACCGACTTGGTCTTAGGCCCGACGGCGGCGATGCGCGCCCGATGGAACCGGCGGATGTCGCCTCCGGCGCCGCGCAGGCGGCGGAAGAAATGCTCCACGCCGTTGACGCTCGTGAAAAACAGCCAGTCATACGTCGCGGCGGCGTCCAGCGCGGCCGCGAGCTCCGCGTCCGCAGCCGCTCCTTCGACCGGCACCGTCTCGATGACGGGATACTCGCACGGCTCCCCGCCCATCTCTTCGATGAGCTCGGACAGACCGCTCGCCTGCTCGCGCGCGCGGGTGACGAGCACGCGGCAGCCGAACAGCGGCTTGCGCTCGTACCACTGCAGCGCCTCCCGCTGGCGGACGACCTCGCCGACGACGATGACGGCCGGCGGCTTGAAGCCGGCCTCCTCGACCTTGGCCTCGATGTCGCCGAGCGTGCCGGTCAGCGTCCGCTGCTCCGGCCGCGTGCCCCAGCGGACGAGCGCGACCGGCGTCGAGTCCGGACGGCCATGCTTGATCAGCTGCGCGGCGATGTAGCCGATCTTGGCCACGCCCATCAGGAACAGCAGCGTGCCGGTGGCGTTCGTCACCTTTTCCCAGTCGATCGACTGGTCAAGCTTGTCGGGGCTCTCGTGGCCCGTGATGACGGAAAACGAGGACGCGTGGTCGCGATGCGTCACCGGAATGCCGGCATACGCAGGGACTGCGATCGCCGACGTGATGCCCGGCACGATCTCGAACTCGATGCCGTGCTCGGCGAGCAGCCCCGCCTCCTCGCCGACGCGGCCGAAAATCGTCGGGTCGCCGCCCTTGAGCCGGGTGACGGTCTTGCCTTGGAGGGCGAGGTCGACGAGCAGGCGGTTGATCTCCTCCTGCTTCATCGTGTGGCGATCCGGCAGCTTGCCGACATAGATGGTCTCGGCGCCGGGCTTCAGCTGGCGCAGCAGGCGCGGGCTGGCCAGCCGGTCATAAACGACGACGTCGCTGCGCGAGAGCAGCTCCAGCCCCCGCACGGTGATGAGCTTCGGGTCTCCCGGCCCGGCGCCCACCAGATAAACGATCCCCTTGGCGGTCATGTCAGCTTCCGAGCTCCGCGAGAATGCGGTCCGCGCCCTGGTCGCGCAACGCCTGCGCCACCTCGAGGCCGAGCGCCTGCGGATCCGTGCCCTTGCGGATCTCCTTGAGGATCGTCGCGCCGTCCGCCGAGCCGACCATGCCGGTCAGCGTCAGCTCCGGTCCTTGCTCCGTACGGCTCGTGATGACGGCATGGGCGCCGATCGGGATCTGGCAGCCGCCGTTCAGCGCGCCGAGGAACGTACGCTCGGCCGCGACCGCCAGCGCCGTATCGGCATCGTCAAGCAGCGCGAGCAGCTCGCGCACGCCGGCGTCGCTCTCGCGGCACTCGATGCCGAGCGCTCCCTGGCCGACAGCCGGCAGGCAGATGTCGGGATCGACGGGAGAGCTGATGCGGTCTTCCCAGCCCATGCGCAGCAGTCCCGCCGTCGCCAGCACGATCGCATCCAGTCCTTCGGTCTCCAGCTTGCGGATGCGCGAGTCGATGTTGCCCCGGATCGAGCGGATCTCGAAGTCAGGCCGGTACGCCTTGAGCTGGCTCGCGCGGCGCAGGCTGCTCGTGCCGATCGCAGCTCCGCGAGGAAGCTCCGACAGCGGGACGCCGCCGCGGGTAATGACGCAGTCGCGCGGATCGACGCGCTTCGGCACCGCTCCGTTCATGAGCCCTTCCGGCAATTCGGACGGCATGTCCTTCATGCTGTGGACGGCCAGGTCGATCTCTCCGTCCAGCAGCGCCTGCTCGATCTCCTTCACGAACAGCCCCTTGCCGCCCACCTTGGACAAGGTGACGTCAAGGATGCGGTCGCCTTTGGTGACGATCTTGCGGATCTCGAATTCGTAGCCGAAGCCGCGGGCTTCGCTGATCTGGCGGAGCGCCTCGATGACATGGCCCGTCTGGGTCAGCGCCAGCGCGCTCTGGCGCGTGCCGACGACGATCGTCCGCGCTTCTCTGGATAGTTGCTGCATGGGAGTTCCTCCTTATGTAGACTGCTGCCGGTCGTCCTTGCCCTCCGTCCGCTTCGCCCCGGGCGCCTCCTCGCGTCCGTCGGCAGCCCAGGCGGACAGGCGGACAGCCTCGCGCCGCAGCCGCTCCCGGCGGACGTCGGCATCCGGCTCCTGCTCCAGCAATCGCCGCCGCAGCTCGCCCATGCGGCGCGCCGCCTCGGCGTAACGCCCGCCGCCGTACCGCCGCTCCAGCTCGGAACGCAGCACGGCGGCCAACGCCGGCGCCTCGCCGCCGGCATGCACCGCGAGCAAAACCGCTCCGTCGCGGACCGCCGCGGCCGTCTCGAAGCTGCTTGGCCACGAGCCGGAAGCATCGTTGAACAGCCGGCCCTGCCGCTCGGCCTCGCGCCCGATCCGCGCGTTGAGCGCAGGATCGTCCGTTGCCGCGACGACGAGGAAAGCCCCGTCCAGATCCGAGCTGCGATATTCGCGCGCATGGAGCTGAAGCCGCCCCTGACGGGCCAGCTCCAGCAAGCCGGGCGTAAAGGAGAGGCCGACCAGCTCCAGCCGGTCGGCGCCGCCGGCGAGCAGTCCGTCGGCTTTTCTTTGAGCGACCGGGCCGCCGCCGACGATCAGGCAGCGGCGGCCGGACAGCCGCAGCATGGCGGGGTATGCGGTCATCGCAGGGAGCCTCCTCGGGGTCGGCCGGTCCGGCTCAGGACCAGCGATGGAAGTTGGATGCGGGATTGATGAGCGTATTGAGGACGAGCATCGCGAAGCAGATCAGGTTCCAGCGCGCGCTCTGCAGCGCCGGCCTGCGCTTGACCGCCCGCCGGAACAGGTCATAGGCGTACAGCCCGAGCGCGGCGAACGAGCTCACGACCTTCCAGTCGAGCAGATAGCCGAGGCGGCCTTCGACGACGACCGAGACGACCGCGACCGAAAGCGACAGCGCCAGCAGCGGCACGCCGAACAGCACGAGCCGATACGAGAACCGATCCAGCTGCTCCAGGCTCGGCAGCCGCGCCACGCCGCGGCTCCAGCGCCGGGTTTTGAGCCTGCCGTGCAGAAACAGGTACATTCCGGCGAATACGGCGGAGATCGCCAGCAGCGAGAACGCGCAGAGCACGAGGCTGATATGCAGGATGAGCAGCTCCTGGGCGAGCTTCCACGGGGCGAGCGGAATTTCCGCGCTCGGGTCGCTGAACAGGTTGAGCGCGAGCACGCTGAAAGCGATCAGATTGACGAGAAAAACGATGAATTCGATTCGGAAGAAGCGGCTGATGACGAGCGAGGCCGTCAACAGCAGCCAGGAAACGCCGAGCCAATATTCAAACCGGGAAAACAGCGTCATGTCCATATGCGCCCAGATCCGGTACAGCACGACCCCGGTGATCAGCACCCAGACGAACACAAGCAGCCCTGCGCCCATCCGCTTCGCCCTCCGGTTCGAATCCACGAAGTCGGAGAAGTAAAACAGAAGGCTCAGGGCGTATATATACAACAAGCTATCGTAAAACCAGTACGTACCCATACATGGCGCCCTCCTGTCCTATTCCTGCATAGGCGAGGCCGCACGGCGGCTGCGGATCGGTCAGGGCGCGACAATCGCAAGCGGAGAAGCGGCTTGGGAACGGGCCGCCGTCGTTTTGTCGGCTAGGACTTTCCCCTTGGCTCCGCCTTCCGGCTCCGGCTCTTGATCCTTGAGGTCGAAAAGCTTCGCGAACAGCTCCATCGCGTCGTCCGCCTTCCGCTCCCCGGCGAGCTCCTTGATGCCATGGATCGGATCCTGCATCATCTGGTTCAACATGCTTTTGGTCAGCTTCTGGATGACCTTGAGCTCGCGCTCGTCCAGATCGGGCAGCTTCTTGGCAAGGCTGTCCATCGTCTGGCGATGGATGTCGTCGGCTTTTTCCTGCAACGACCGGATCAGCGGCACGACGCCAAGCGTCCGATACCACTGGTGGAACTCGTCCATCGTCGAAGCGATCATCGTCTCGATCTTCTCCGCCTCTTGACGGCGATGCTCCAGGTTCATCTCCACGATCCCCTCCAGGTCGTCAATATCATACAGGAAGACATTGTCGACCGAGGCGATGGCCGGATCCAGATCCCGCGGAACGGCGATGTCGATCATGAACATCGGCTTGGAGCGACGGCGCTGCATCGCGGCGGCGACGACGTCCCGAGCCAGCACATAGCCGCTCGAGCCGGTCGAGCTGATGACGATATCGGCCTCATGGAGACGGCGCACCGCCTCGTCCATCGAGCAGGGAATGCCGTTGAACTTGGCGGCCAGCTCGGCCGCGCGCTCGAACGTGCGGTTGACGACAAGCACCCGGTCCGCGCCGTTGGCATACAGGTGCTTGGCCGTCAGCTCGCTCATCTTGCCCGCGCCGATGATCATGACCGTCTTGCGGTTGAACTGGCCGAAGATGCGCTTGCCGAGCTCGACGGCCGCATAGCTGACCGACACGGCCGACTCGCCGATCGACGTCTCCGAGTGGGCCGCCTTGGCCATCGTCACCGCCTGCTTGAACAACATGTTGAAGATCGTGCCGGTCGCCCGCTTCTGCTGGGACAGCAGCCACGCGCTACGCACCTGGCCGAGGATCTGGGTCTCGCCGATGACCATCGAGTCGAGGCCGCTCGTCACGCGCATCAGATGGCGGATCGCACGGTCGTCCTCATGCATATAGAGATGGTTCGTGAACGATTCTCTCGGCAGATGGAACCACTGCTCCATGAAGGAGCGGATATGATAGGCGCACAGCTGATGCCGATCGACGACGGCATACAGCTCGGTGCGGTTGCAGGTCGCGACAATGACACATTCAAGGATGCTGGAGGTCGCCTTCAGCGCCTCTACCGCACGAGGAAGGTCGGAGTCCGAGATCGCGAACTTCTCGCGGACTTCGACCGGCGCGGTACGGTAGTTCAGGCCGACCACAACAATATGCATGTGACATCACCGCCTCTCTATGTCTGTGCCTTATAAGACGAGTCTATTCCGTACATTAGAATCATTATAACATACAAGCACAAGTCCGCTCGCGCAAACTTTGACGTTTTGTTGACGCGAAGCCTGTCTATCCTTACGGCATCTAGTTTGGTCCTGGCTGCAGATCCGTATTCTCCCTAAAAAAAATAACCATGGAGAGCTCCATGGTCATTTGTACAGAGTTCCGGTCTTTTAAACCAGTTCGGTTGCTTTCAGTTCCGGTTCTACGACTTGAAGCTCTCCCATACCGCGTACGAGCTTCTTGGCGTGCGTCGTCTTCGGCTTCAGGACGGCCAGCATGTAGTCGATCGCGAGCTGCGGATCTACCGTCTCGCCGCAGGTGTAGCAGTCGAGCGCGGCGAAGCCTCTTTCTGGATACGTGTGAATCGAGAGGTGGCTCTCCGATAAGAGCACCAGTACCGTTGCGCCTTGGGGCTCGAATTGCTTGGCTTGAACCGAGAGCACAGATGCGCCGCATGCCTCCGCCGCTTCTACCATGTGGGCTTGCAGAAACTCGGCGTTGTTAATGAGTTCGAAATCTACTCCCCAAGCATCAACCGCAACATGTCTTCCGAAAGTTGAGTATTCCATCTTCCGGCTCCCCCTTCCTAGGAATAAAATGATTAAAAATTTCATCCGCTAGGACCTACGTCATTCACTTCCCGAGGGATAACTCTCTCTCGCAACATATCCATGTCCTGAGTGAATCCTGGTTCCTATATTGGGTTTTTTTCAACGAAATTAAAAATACCATCTATCCCCCCCAAATGCAACCTTTTTTTCTGTAAAAAACGGGCGGCTGCGGAGAACGAAAAAAGACCGCCGGACGCGAGGTCCGGACGGTCTGGAACGAAAAGGCCGCTGGATGCGGGCCCGCGCTCGGAAGCTATGCCTCCAGCGCGAACAGGCGGCTCGAATGATCGGCCAGCAGGCGGTCGATCTCGCGGCGCTCGGCATCGTCCGCGGCAGTCAGGCGGCTGTCCAGCAGCCGGTTCACCGAAGCCTTGAGCCAGTCGATCTCCTGCTCGGCGGCATTCAGCCGGAACGTGCGCTCCAGCTCGCCCAGCGTGTCCTTGAACTGATAGACGAGCCGGGTGCCCTTGGCCGTCTGCTCGCTGATGCGCTGCACCGCTCCGGCCTGATACTCGTACGTCATCGTATAATGGCTATAGATTCGGTTGACGACCGCGTCGCCCTTGAAGGTCGCAACGAGCTTGCGCATCACGTTCGTGAGCGCAGGCTGCGTGATCCGGCAGGACCATTCGCACACGAAGCAGCCATCTTCTTGCTGAAATACAAAGCGGACTTTTTCCCTCCCTGCGCTGTCTTCGAGAACCGCCTCCTGATTGCCGCCCTCAAGCACCATGACGCTTATGCGCACATGCTGGTCCTTGATGAAGCGGTAAAAACGGGTCATCTCTTCACGGGTCAATTGCAGTTTGGCTTGAACATACTCGGTGGCTATCCGCTGAGCCATAAAAATCTCCTCAATTCTCTGGTTTGAAAAAGGGACTCTGGATTTCGTTTCTTATCTTCATTATACGTGATCGGCGGCGGCGTTTCCTGCCAGCCGCGCTTGATAATCCGCCGTATTTCAGAATTAGAAGCGGCCAGCCGCGATTCGGAGAAGGCAAAACCCGATTTCCTTAGGAATTCGCTGTTCCTTGCTGCTCTTCGCTCGCAATTCCGGCCGATTGCGCCAGAACGTCCCAAAGCTCTTCCCTTCCCATACCCGTTTCGGAGGAGAACAAAACGAGCGCATCCTTCGATGTGGCGCCGAGCGTCGTGCGCACGGCCTTTTTATGCTTGTCCCACTTGCTCTTCGGAATTTTGTCCGCCTTGGTGCAGACGATGCACATCGGAATGCCGAAATGCTTGAGCCAGTTGAACATGAGCACGTCGTCCTTGGACGGGTCGTGGCGGATATCGATGACGAGCAGCACGAGCTTCAGCTCCTCGCGGTTCTGAAGGTAGCGCTCGATCATTTTGCCCCAGGCCTCGCGCTCGGTCTTGGAAACCTTGGCGTATCCGTAGCCCGGGAAGTCGACGAAATATAAGGCCTCGTTGATGCGGTAGTAGTTGAGCTGCTGCGTCTTGCCGGGCTGGGAGCTCGTCCGGGCGAGATTCTTGCGCAGGATCAGCTTGTTGATCAATGACGATTTGCCGACATTGGAACGCCCTGCCAGAGCTATCTCCGGCAAGGCGTCGCTAGGATATTGATGCGGCTGGACCGCGCTGATGATGAATTCGGCGTTCGTGATTTTCATAGAATCGGTGTCCCTGCTTTCTCTTCGCTTGCTGCCGCCTCCGGCGCGGAAAGCGCGGAAACGGGAGCGGCCTCGGGCAGCAGCGCATGCTCGAGCACCTGGTCCATATGGGCCACGGGCACGAACTCCATGTCGGCGCGCACGCTGTCCGGGATGTCCCTGAGGTCGCGCTCGTTGTCCGCAGGCAGCAGCACCTTGCGGATGCCGGCGCGATGCGCGGCGAGCGACTTTTCCTTGAGGCCGCCGATCGGCAGCACGCGGCCGCGCAGCGTGATCTCGCCGGTCATCGCCACCGTCTTGCTGACCTTGCGGCCGGTGAGCGCGGAGATGAGCGCGGTCGCCATCGTGATGCCTGCGGACGGACCGTCCTTTGGAATCGCCCCTTCGGGAATATGGATGTGGATGTCGTTCTTTTCATGGAACTGCGGATCGAGCCCCAGCTCCTCCGCCCGCGAGCGCGTGAAGCTGAACGCGGCCTGCGCGGATTCCTTCATGACGTCGCCCAGCTTGCCGGTCAGCGTCAGCTTGCCGGCGCCCGGCAGCACCGTCACCTCGATGACGAGCGTGTCGCCGCCGACCTCGGTCCACGCAAGGCCCGTCACCGCGCCCACCTGATCCTCCGCCTCGGCGAGGCCGTAGCGGAATTTGGCCGGTCCGAGCCACTCCTTGACGAGCGCCCGGTCGACGGAGATCGGCGCGCTGCCCGGCTCCGAGACGAGCTTTTTGGCGGCCTTGCGGCAGATCGAGGCGACCTGCTGCTCCAGGTTGCGCACGCCCGACTCGCGCGTATACTCGCGGATGAGGGCGAGCAGCGCATCCGGCTCGAGCGTCAGCTGCTCCTCCTCGAGGCCATGCTCGCGCTTCTGCTTGGGCAGCAAGTAGCGGCGGGCGATCTGGTCCTTCTCGAGCTCCGTGTAGCCGGGGATGTACAGCACTTCCATCCGGTCCAGCAGCGGCCGCGGAATATTGTGCAGCGCATTGGCCGTCGTGACGAACATGACGGAGCTCAGATCGAACGGAGCTTCGATGAAATGGTCGCTGAACGTGCCGTTCTGCTCCGGATCGAGCACTTCGAGCAGCGCCGCCGAAGGATCGCCGCGGAAGTCCGACGCCATCTTGTCGATCTCGTCGAGCAGGAACACCGGGTTCATCGATCCGGCCGTCTTCATGCCCTGGATGATCCGGCCCGGCATCGCGCCGACGTACGTGCGGCGATGCCCGCGGATCTCCGCCTCGTCCCGCACGCCGCCGAGCGAGATGCGGACGAACTCGCGGCCGAGCGACCGCGCGATCGAGCGCGCGAGCGACGTCTTGCCGACGCCGGGAGGGCCGACGAGGCAGAGGATCGGCCCTTTGAGCTTCTGCACGAGCTTCTGCACGGCCAAGTATTCCAGCACGCGCTCCTTGGGCTTGTCGAGCCCGTAATGGTCCTCGTCAAGAACGGCCTCGGCCTTGGCCAGATCGAGGTCGTCCTCGGTCCGCTTGCTCCATGGAAGCGACAGCAGCCAATCGATATAATTGCGGATGACGCCGCCCTCGGCCGAGGACGCCGGCATCTTCTCCAGCCGGTCGATCTCTTTGACGACCTTTTCCTTGATCTTTTCGGGCAGCTCCGCCGCATCCATCTGGGCCCGCAGCTCCTCGACCTCGCCGGCGCGGCCCTCGCGGTCGCCGAGCTCCTTCTGGATCGCCTTCATCTGCTCGCGCAGGTAGTATTCCTTTTGCGTCTTCTCCATCTGCTTCTTGACGCGCTGGCTGATCTTGCGCTCGAGCTCCAGCACCTCGCGCTCGTTGCCGAGCAGGTCGAGCAGCTTCTCGAGCCGCGCCTTCACGTCGACCGTCTCGAGAATCTCCTGCTTATCCTTGATCTTGAGCGACAGATGGCTCGTGATGACGTCGGCGAGCCGGCCCGGCTCGTCGATGTCGGATACCGCCGCATGCGTCTCCGGCGTCACTTTTTTGGACAGGGTGATGTAATGCTCGAACTGGCTCAGCACCGAGCGCATGAGGGCGTCGATCTCCGGATCGGTCGACTCCTCCTCCGGCAGCTCCCGCGCCGTCACCTCGTAGAACTCCTCCTGAGGCAGGTAGTCCTGGATCTCGGCGCGCATGACGCCTTCGACGAGCACGCGGATCGTGCCGTTCGGCAGCTTCAGCATCTGGCGCACCTTGGCGATCGTGCCGATGCGGTAGATGTCCTCCTCCGTCGGCTCCTCGATGTTCACTTCCGACTGGGAGCTGAGCAGAATCATATGATCGCCCAGCATCGCCCGATCAAGCGCCTTGACGGACTTTTCCCTTCCGACGTCGAGATGAAGCACCATGCTGGGATAAACGAGAAGTCCCCGCAGAGGGAGCAGCGGCAGCCTGCGGCTTTTTCCTTTGGCAGGTCCCATGCCAACACCTCCCACCTTAAGATAGTCTTCCTATTGTATCATTCCCGCGAATCCGCCTGCAAATAGGGTACTTGAGGCGTCAGGAACAGATCCGCGATCGGGGAAAGCTCCTCCTGGCCCTGGCGGATGTCGTCCGGGAACAGATCCTGGAAGATCTCCTCGACGCGATCGACCGGAATGACCTTGAGGCCGTTCAGATCGGCGAAGATCGCCTGCCAGTTGTCCTTCGGAATGTACACCGTGAGGGCGCCGGCCTGGAAGGCCGCTTCCACCTTGGCGAGCACGCCTCCGACCGGCTTGACGTTGCCGTGGATGCCGACCTCGCCGGTCATCGCGATCGTGTGGTCGACCGGCACGCCGCGGATCGCCGAGGCGATCGCCGTCGCCATCGCCGAGCCGGCGGACGGACCGTCGATCGGCGTCCCGCCCGGGAAGTTGATGTGCAGGTCGAAGTCCTGCGGACGCAGTCCGATGCGACGCAGCATCGTCAGCACGTTTTCGACCGAGCCTTTGGCCATGCTCTTGCGGCGCAGCGTCCGCTGGCCGCCTCCGAGCTCCTCCTCGTCGACGACGCCGGTAATCGTGAAGCTGCCCTTGCCGGCTGCCGTCGGGATGGCGCTCACCTCGATCTCCAGCAGCGTGCCCATGTTGGGCCCGTAGACGGCGAGGCCGTTGACGAAGCCGATCTGCGGCGCGGCCGGCACCTTGCGGTCCGGACGCGGCGGAATCTGGCTGCTGTTGACGACCCACTCGATGTCGGCCGCGCCAATCGTCTCGCGCTTCTCCGACAGCGCCAGCCCCGCCGCCAGCTGGATGATGTTGACCGCCTCGCGGCCGTTGGTGGCATAGCGCTTGACGACGCCGACCGCCTCCGGGCAAGGGGCGAAGCCGATCTTCTTGACCGCGTTGTCGGCGATCTCGGCGATCTCGTCCGGCAGCAGCGGCCGGAAGTAGATCTCCATGCAGCGCGAGCGGAGCGCCGGCGGCAGCTCCTGCGGCGAGCGCGTCGTCGCTCCGACGAGCCGGAAGTCCGCCGGCAGGCCGTTTTGGAAAATGTCGTGGATGTACATCGGGATATTCGGATCTTCGGAATGGTAGTAGGCGCTCTCCAGGTAGACCTTGCGGTCCTCGAGCACTTTTAACAATTTATTCATCTGGATCGGGTGTAATTCCCCGATCTCGTCGATGAACAGCATGCCGCCATGCGCCTTCGTCACCGCGCCGGGCTTCGGCTGCGGAATGCCCGCCACGCCCATCGCGCCGGCTCCCTGATAGATCGGATCGTGGACCGAGCCGATCAGCGGATCGGCGATGCCGCGCTCGTCGAAGCGGGCCGTCGTCGCGTCGATCTCCGTGAACTTCGCTTCCGCGAGGAAAGGCGAGGTCGGATTTTTCTTGGCTTCCTCCAGCACGACGCGCGCCGCCGCCGTCTTGCCCACCCCCGGAGGCCCGTAGACGATGACATGCTGCGGATTGGCGCTGCACAGAGCCGCCTTCATCGCGCGCAGTCCGTCCCGCTGGCCGACGATGTCGTTCATCGTCTGCGGCCGCGTCTTCTCCGCGAGCGGCTTGGTCAGCGAGATGGAGCGAAGCTTGCGCAGCTTGTCCATCTCCTTGCGGGATTCCTTGTCGACGGCCGACTTGTTCGTGCGCTGGCTGCGCAGCATGTTCCAGAAATACACCCCGATTACGACCGCGAAAAACACCTGCACCAGCATCAAAAATAGACTTAACGTCATGCTATCCGCTCCTCTCATGCTTGCCGGAATAAAAGACCCATACCGGATAGTATTGCCTGCCCCGGCAGGAGTTAGTCCCGAAAAATGGAGAAGCGGACCGCATCGGACGATCGCTCCGGACAGGCCGGCCGCCTCACTCGGCGCGGTACAGCTCCTTGCCGAGCTCGGCGCCGAGCAAGTCGGCGCTCATCGGCCTCAGCCCGATGAGCGGAGCGAGCTGGCTCGCGGCCGAAGCGCCGCGGTTGGAGAGCACGGCGATCGCGGCGCCATGCTCGGGATTGAAGGAGAGGAAGCTGCTGGAGCCGTACGTTCCGCCGTTGTGCCAGAACGTATGGCTGCCGTCCGGCTCCGGACGGATGATCCACGCATAGCCGATGCCGACGCCTTGCGGCGATCCCACCAGCCGCGTCTGGGCCAGACGCATCGTCTCGCGGACGGGATCCCCCGTCTCGCGGCTTGACGCCGCGGCCAGCTGGGCTTCGGCGTACCGAAGCAGATCCGGCGCCGTCGAGCGGACCGCTCCGGCTCCCGCCATCGCTTCGCCGAACGTCCACGGCTTGGCGGGAGCGCCCGAGCTGCGATGCACCGGCCGCAAGGAGGCGCCGTCCTCCGCGTCGGAATCGAGCGTCGTCCGCTCCAGGCCGAGCGGCTCGAACAGCCGAGCCTGCAGCAGCTCGGCGAGCGGTTCGCCTGAGCTTCGCGCGAGCAGCCAGCCGAGCAGGCCGAAGCCGTAGTTCGAGTAAGAGGACGGCTTGGCTCCGTCCCGATAAGGCTCCTTCAGCACCGCTTCGACGAGCGCATCCGTGCCGTAAGCGGCATATGGATTCTCTTTGTCGCGCACATGCGCCCGCATGTTGGCCGGCAGCCGGGGCAGCCCCGACGTATGGGAGACGAGCTCGGCCAGCGTCGTCTTGGAGGCGAAGGCCGACGCCGCCAGCTCCGGCGCCAGCGCCGCCGGCGCGTCCTCTCGGCTCAGCCGCCCGTCACGCTCCAGCGAGGCGAGCAGGCAGCCGGTCATCGTCTTTGTAATCGAACCGATCTCGTACCGGCGGCTCTTCAGCGCTTCCTCGTCCGCATCGTCGCGGCTCCAATAGCCCCGCTCGCCGCCCTTCACCCAGGCGACGACCGGATCGTGCAGCGACCTTTCCAGCCAAGCCCTCGTCTTTTTGCGGCGCAGCGCTTCCTGAATCCGTTCCATCCGAAATCCCTCCCGTTCGATTGTCATCGGTTGTATACGGCGCCGCTCGGCGCCTCGTTGCCCCAAAAAGCCCGGACAAGCGAAAAGAAGCCCTCGCAGTCCACAGGACTTGCGAAGGCTCTTTCATTCTCGCCGCTGGAGCGTCAGGCAGGCAGATGCTCCTTGCGGCCGGGAATCTCGCCCGTCTCCTCGAAGACGCGCACGATCTCGTCGATCTCTTTTTTGAGCTCGGACAGCAGCTCGGCCTCCGGCACCTTGCGGATCATCTGGCCGTAGCGGAACAGCATGCCCTCGCCGCGCGCGCCGGCGATGCCGATATCCGCCTCGCGAGCCTCGCCGGGGCCGTTGACCGCGCAGCCGAGCACGGAAACCTTGATCGGCACCTTGATCTTGGAGATGTACTCCTCCACCTCGTTGGCGATCGAGAACAGATCGATGTCGAGCCGTCCGCAGGTTGGACAGCTGATAAGCGTCGCCGCGTTCGTGATCAGGCCGAACGTCTTGAGCAGCTCGCGCGCGACCTTGACCTCCTCGACCGGATCGGCGCTGAGCGAGATGCGCACCGTGTTGCCGATGCCCATCGCCAGCAGGGCGCCGATGCCCGCCGAGCTCTTGATCGTGCCCGAGTGCAGCGTGCCGGCCTCGGTGATGCCCAGATGCAGCGGATACTTGATCTTCTCCGCCGCCATGCTGTAAGCCGCGATCGCCATCGGCACGTCGGATGCCTTGAGCGAGACGATGATGTCATGGAAGTCCAGCTCTTCGAGAATGCCGATATGGAACAAGGCGCTTTCGACCATCGCCTCCGGCGTCGGATAGCCGTACTTCTCCAGCAGATGGTTCTCCAGCGAGCCGGCGTTGACCCCGATGCGGATCGGAATGCCCTTTTCCTTGCAGGCGGCGACGACGGCCTCCACCTTCTCGCGGCGGCCGATGTTGCCCGGATTGATGCGGACCTTGTCCACCCCGTTCTCGATGGCGAGCAGCGCGAGGCGGTAGTCGAAGTGGATGTCCGCCACGAGCGGGATATGGATGCGGCGCTTGATCTCCTTGATCGCCTCGGCCGCTTCCTTGTTGTTGACCGTGACGCGCACGACCTGGCAGCCCGCTTCCTCGAGACGGAGGATCTCGGCTACCGTCGCCTCCACGTCGGCCGTCTTGGTCGTGCACATGCTCTGGATGATGACCTCATTGCTGCCGCCGATCGTCAAGCCGCCGACGCGAACCGGCACCGTGTCCTTGCGAGAATACATACGTAGCATCTCTCCCTATGAAAGGCCAAAGTCCACCGGATCCCGGACGGCGATCCGGAATCGGGTGGAACGATGGCGGGTTGAAAAGAGCAGCCGCCATCCGCGCGGCCGGAGCCGCGACAAGGTCAGGCGCTTTCTTCTTTTTTCTTGCCTTTCTTGGCCGTCAGCTCCGGAACGACCCGGTCCTGGACGACCTTTTCCGTAATGACGCAGGTGCTGAGCTCCTCGCGGGACGGCGCCTCGTACATGATCTCCAGCATGATGCCTTCGATGATGGCGCGCAGGCCGCGGGCGCCGGTATTGCGCTTGATCGCTTCCTTGGCGATCGCGTCCAGCGCTCCGGCTTCGAACTCGAGCTTGACGTTGTCCATCTCGAGCAGCTTCTGGTACTGCTTGACGAGCGCGTTTTTCGGCTCGGCGAGGATGCGCACGAGCGCCGCCTCATCGAGCGGCTCCAGCGTCGAGATGACCGGCAGGCGGCCGACGAACTCGGGGATCAAGCCGAACTTGAGCAGATCCTCCGGCAGGACGAGGGACAGGTATTCGCCCGCCTTCATGTCCTTCGTGCCGTCGCCCGTGTTGAAGCCGATGACCTTTTTGCCGATGCGGCGCTTGATGATCTGCTCGAGGCCGTCAAAGGCTCCGCCGCAGATGAACAGGATGTTCGTCGTGTCGATCTGGATGAACTCCTGATGCGGATGCTTGCGGCCGCCTTGCGGAGGCACCGAAGCGACCGTGCCCTCGAGAATTTTGAGCAGCGCCTGCTGCACGCCTTCGCCCGACACGTCGCGGGTAATGGACGGATTCTCGGATTTGCGGGCGACCTTGTCGATCTCGTCGATGTAGATGATGCCGCGCTCGGCCTTTTCCACGTCGTAGTCGGCCGCCTGGATCAGCTTGAGCAGGATGTTCTCGACGTCCTCGCCGACATAGCCGGCCTCCGTGAGGGAGGTCGCGTCCGCGATCGCGAACGGAACGTTGAGGATCTTGGCCATCGTCTGCGCGAGCAGCGTCTTGCCGGAGCCCGTCGGGCCGACCAGCATGATGTTGCTCTTCTGCAGCTCGACGTCCTCGAGCTTGCTCTGGGAGTTGATCCGCTTGTAATGGTTGTAGACGGCGACGGACAGCGATTTTTTGGCGGCTTCCTGCCCGATGACGTAGGAATCGAGGATCGCGCGGATATCCTTCGGTTTCGGAATATCCTTCAGATCCAGCTCTTCCTCGTGCCCAAGCTCCTCCTCCACGATTTCCGTGCAGAGCTCGATGCATTCATCGCATATATAGACGCCGGGACCGGCTACCAGCTTGCGGACCTGGTCCTGGGATTTGCCGCAAAAAGAGCATTTCAGCTGGCCCTTTTCTTCGTTGAATTTAAACACTCGATCACCCCTTAAAGGAAGATGTTACAAAAGGCCCGCTTCCGGGACGGCAATGACCTTGTCGATGAGCCCGTAGGCAAGCGCGTCGTCCGCGCTGAGGAAGTTGTCGCGGTCGGTGTCTCGCTCGATCTTCTCGTAGGGCTGGCCCGTACGATCGACATAGATCTGGTTGAGCTTCTGCTTGGTCTTGAGGATCCAGTCGGCATGGATCTTGATGTCGGACGCCTGGCCGCGCACGCCGCCGAGAGGCTGATGGATCATGACCTCGCTGTTCGGAAGCGCGAAGCGCTTGCCCTTGGCGCCTGCCGTCAGCAGCAGCGAGCCCATGCTCGCGGCCATGCCGACGCAGATCGTGGATACGTCCGGCTTGATGAATTGCATCGTATCATAAATACCCATGCCCGCGGTCACCGAACCGCCGGGAGAGTTGATATACAGGTGAATATCCTTCTCCGGGTCGTCAGCCGCGAGGAAGAGCAGCTGGGCGATGATCGAATTGGCAACGTCATCGTCGATTGCGCTTCCGAGGAAGATGATGCGATCCTTCAAAAGACGCGAATAGATATCGTAAGAACGCTCCCCGCGATTCGTCTGCTCTACTACAATCGGTACCAGATTCATGCGACCAACCTACTTTCCGCTTTGGAGTTCAGAACCACTTTCATTCTAGCATGTTTGGAGCTTCCATGTCATTTTTGCCGGATCTCCTGGCCTGCCTGCCGTGTTCCAATCTTATGTAAGGGACGGAGTCCCCATTCCTGCGCGAGGCAGGGGCGATGCTTATGTGGGTTCAGCGGGTAAAAAGAAGGCACGTGCGAGCGACGTGCCTTGCGGAGTGGAGCGGAAGCCGCCTTAGGCGACTTCGCTCGCGATTTTGCTGTTGTCGAGAAGGAACTTGATCGTCTTGCGAAGCTTCAGATCTTCCTTCATGTTGTCGAGGTTGCCGTTGCGCTCGAAGATTTCGCGCAGCTCGGCCGCCGGACGGCTGTACATTTTGGACAGGTTCTCGAGCTCCTCGCCGACTTCTTCCTCGGAGATCTCGATCGACTCCTGCTTGGCGATGGCGTCAAGCACGAGGTTGTTCAGCACGCGCTTCTCGGCGTCGGAGCGCATTTGTCCGCGTAGAGCCGCTTCGTCCTGGCCGGAGAACTGGTAGTACAGCTCCATGTTCAGGCCTTGCTGCTTGATGCGGTTCTCGAAGTCGCGCAGCAGGTAGTCCACTTCCGTGTTGATCATCGCTTCCGGGATCTCCACTTCGGCCGCTGCCGCGATTTTGTCGACGAGAGCCGTCTCGCGCGCTTGCTCGTTTTCTTTTTCCTTGCGCTCCTGCAGCTTCTTGGAGAGATCCTGCTTGAACTCGTCCAGCGTGTCGAACTCGCTCACGTCCTTGGCGAACTCGTCGTCCAGAGCGGGCAGGTTCTTGCGCTTGATCTCATGCAGCTTGACCTTGAAGACGGCGGCCTTGCCGGCCAGGTTCTCGGCATGGTACTCCTCCGGGAACGTCACTTCCACGTCCTTGAAGTCGCCTGTCGCCAGGCCGACGACTTGCTCCTCGAAGCCCGGGATGAAGGAATTGGAGCCCAGCTCCAGGGAGTAGCGCTCGGCCTGGCCGCCCTCGAACGCCTCGCCGTCGACGAAGCCTTCGAAGTCGATGACGACGGTGTCGCCATTCTCAGCCGCGCCCTCTTCCACGACGACCAGCTCCGCATGGCGCTGCTGCAGACGCTCCAGCTCGGCGCTCAGCTCCTCGTCCGTCACGTCGCTGCTCGCGGCAGGCACTTCGATGCCTTTGTACTCGCCGAGCTTCACTTCCGGCTTGACGGTGACTTTCGCCTTGAACTTGAACGGCTGGCCCTTGCCGAACTGCTCGACGTCGATCTCCGGACGGTCGACCGGCTCGATGCCGGTATCTTTCAGCGCTTCCGAATAAGCGGTCGGCAACAGGATGTCGATCGCGTCCTGGTACAGGCTTTCTACGCCGAAGCGGGATTCAAAGATGGAGCGAGGCACTTTGCCTTTGCGGAAGCCCGGCACGTTGACGCGTCCAACCACTTTCTTGAACGCTTGATCGAGCGCTTCCTTCACTTGCTCCGCGCCTACTTCCACGTCGATTGCGACGACGTTCGTTTCTATTTTCTCCCAAGTTGCTGTCATTTATGCTGTCCCCTCCAAAAAATAGGCGCTAGCCCCAATTATCTGCGTTGTAATAAACCATTCCATTATAATCAACTGGGCGTCCGATTACAAGACAGGCTAGCCATCGCCATAACCTTCCTGCAAGTCGGTGATCTGCCGCATCGCGCGGCAAGCCTGCTCGTAGCGGAATCGCAGCTCGTCGGTGATGCCGTATGTATGCCGGATCTTTTCTTCTTCGGCCGTGCCGTACACGGCCAGGAGCAGCGTCAGATGCAGCGCCGCCGCGTAGCTGTCGACGACCGCCTCCTCCTCGCTCAGCATGCGGGCGTAGGCGGAGCTGCCGTACAAATATTGCAGGCATTCCTTCCATAGCTCGCGGGCGAAATGCGGCAGCGTCGGGTCCATCGTCTCGGTCACGCCCTCGACCCGCTCGAGGATCAGCCGCACCGGCTCGGGATAGTCGTCGAGATCGAGCGGCGTGCGCTCGATCTCGAGCTCCGCCGTCTCGCCGAGCCGCTCCAGCCGGACGACGCCCGCATCTCCTCTGCGGCGGAGGCATTGGAGAGCCTTGAACTGCACCATCGGATGCAGCGTCTCCTGCTCCAGCCACGTGCGGATCGTCTCGTCCACCTCGGAGCTGCGCAGATGGGCGGCCCGCTCCAGCGCCAGCAGCTGCTGGTCGAGCATCGGATGGTTCTTCATGATGTACAGCACCTGCTGCACGTAGGACTCGTCCTGCTCGGCCGGGCTGAGCGCCGTCCGCCGCAAGTCGTCCTCGCTCGGCTCGCCGTCCTCCTCCTCGGCTCCGCCGGGGAACGCCATCTCCAGCCATGCGAGCAGATTGCTCAATTCCTCATAATGGCGGGGCTCCTCTCCCCGGCACTGGAGGAGGAACTGCAGCAGCCGCTTGGCTTCCGCATAGTGCTCCGACTCAAGCAGGCGGGTGAGCTGTTCCTGATAATGATCGAGCGAGCTCGGGAATAGATAAAGGTTGTCTTTTTCGCCGCGGGTTGAATCGTCTATCGTCGTAATGGGATCACCGCCTCATCTTCTGTGACGACCTTTATTCACCAAAGTTTGGCTACATTATAACATGAGCCGGCAAAGAAGGAAAAACGGCGCGATCCTTGCAATATGCATGATCTTCCTGTATGATCTACAAGTATCGCTTTTTTGGACCTGTCCTTTCGGGACCGCAAGCGAGCCGTTTGTCCCGGTAGCTCAGTCGGATAGAGCATGCGCCTTCTAAGCGCACGGTCGGGGGTTCGAATCCCTTCCGGGACGCCATCATTCCGCATGCACGCCCCTCTTTCGGAGGGGCTTTTTGCTGCATCGGCCGCATACCGCCCGTCCCGCGCGGCATGCTATGGCTAGCAGCCGCTTGTCCCGAGTCCTGCCGCAAAGGAGGCTGTCCGGGCAAGCCTATCACCGGCGGCCTGGCCGCCTTCGGGAGGATTCCATCATGCTTTGGCTTCCGTACGCCCTGCTGTCCGCCGTGTTCGCGGCGCTCGTCTCGATTTTCGGCAAGATCGGCCTGAAGGATCTCGACGCCAACTCCGCGACCGCCTTGCGTGCCGTCATCATGGCGCTGTTCCTGCTCGGCGTCGTGGCCGCCCAGGGCAAGTTCGGCCAGGTCGGCGAGATTTTCGCCCAGCGCAAGGCGCTCGCGTTCGTCGCCATGAGCGGAGCGGCTGGGGCGCTGTCGTGGCTGTTCTACTTCCTGGCGCTCAAGGCCGGCACCGTCTCTCAAGTCGGCCCGGTGGACAAGCTGAGCGTCGTGTTCGCCATCGTGCTCGCGCTGCTGTTCCTCGGAGAGAAGATCACCGTCTGGAACGGAGTCGGCGTGCTGATGATCACGGCCGGAGTCATTCTGACCTCGCTCAAGTGACGCCCTCCCGTTCCTCCGTTCCAACCCCAAAAAGGGTCCCTCGGCTCATGAGCCAAGGGACCCTTTTTGGCGCTCGGACGTCAGGCGCCATGCCCGCAAGTGGGCCGGGCAGCAATCGCGACGCCGGCCTCGGCGACAGGCGCGCCGTGAGGCCGGTACGCCTCAGGCCGTCACCCGCGCCTGATCCCGCTCGAGCAGATGGCGCGCCGTGAACGCGTCCGTCACGATCGTGTTCGGATACCCGCCCTTGACGGCGGCGAATACCGCATCGGCCTTGTCGATGCCGCCGGCGACGAGCACGGAATGCTCCTTGCGCCGAAGCTCCTCGAGCCGGATGCCGATCGTACGGTCGTCGAGCTCGCTCAGGCAGATGTTGCCGTCGATGTCGATGAAGCGGGAGCAGATGTCGCCCTTGCCCGCCTGATGCACGATGTCGAGCTCTTCCGCGCTGAGGTAATTGGCGCGGACAAGCAGCGAGTCGGCCGTCGGCACGCCGACGGTGAATACGGCGATGTTCGCCTGCCGTCCCATCTCCAAAATTTTGGCGATGTGCCGGTCCGCCTCGATCGCCCGCTTGACGAGCGGCTGATCGACGATCGCCGGCAGCGGCAGCAGATGCGGAGACGTATTGAACGCTCCCGCGAACAGATGCACGATCTCCGACGCGAACGTATTCGTCTCGGAATAGCTCAGCCCGCCGTTCAGCTGCACGACCTTCACGTCGCGCACGCTTTTGAGCGGCAGCCGCTGGGCGACCTCGTACAGCGTCGAGCCCCAGGTCACCGCGATCGTATCGCCCTCGGCCACCGTCTCGTACAGATGTGCCGCAGCCGCCTCGCCGATGTATTTCTTGACGACGGCGTCCTCGTGGGAAGGCGTGCTCACGACGATCGCCCGATTCAGTCCAAACCGCTTCTCCAGTTGGCGGCAGACGAGATCGTTGTTCTCCAGCGGATCATGGATCGTGATCTGCACGATGCCGTCCGCCTTGGCCTGCTGCAGGAAGCGGGACACCGTCGGCCTGGATACGCCGAGCTTTTTGGCGATGTCCTGCTGGCTGAAGTCCATTTGATAATAAAGCCTGGCCGCTTCCACGATTTTTTCCAGCTTTTCTGACATGTCTTTCCACCTCGAGTCCGCGCGCAGCCGATGCTTGATCCTTCGATTATAGAATCCTTTAGTGGATAAAAGCAATAAAAGAAACGAACAAGCCGCCTTCCTGCCGCCGCCCTCGTTTTCGGGGCTGCGCGCCAGGGTAATGGAGGAACAAAGAAAGCGAATGGAAACGGAGGAATCGCCATGGCTGCCAAAGCCCCCTTCATGACGAGAGCCGTCGAGCTCGGCAAAAACCTGTACGCCCGCTTCCAGGACGACGAGGTGCCGGCGCTCGGCGCCCAATTGACCTACTATTTGCTGCTGTCCTTCTTTCCGTTCCTGATCTTCCTCGTCAGCCTGCTCGGTTTCCTCAACCTGAACGGCGACGAGCTGATCGCCGACATGATCGCGATGATGCCCGCCGAGGGCGGCGAGACGGTGCGCACCATTCTCGGCGAGGTGTCCACGGGAGGCAGCGGCGCGCTGCTGTCCGTCGGCATGATCGGCACGATCTGGGCCGCCTCCAACGGAGTCAACGCCATCATCAAAGGGCTCAACAAGGCTTACGACGAAGAGGAGGACCGCCCGTTCTGGAAGGTGCGCGGCCTCTCGCTGCTGGCGACGATCGTGCTCGCCGCCGTCGTCATCCTCGTCGTCGTCCTGCTCGTCTTCGGCCGCGGAGTCGGCGAGTTCCTGTTCCAGTGGCTCGACTATCCGGCCGGCTTCGAAGCGCTCTGGACGATCGTCCGCTACGTGCTGCCTATCGCGGCGATGGCGCTCGTCTTCACGCTGCTGTACTGGTTCACGCCGAACCGCCGGCTGACGTTCCGCGAGGCGCTTCCGGGAGCCTGCTTCGCCTCGCTCGGCTGGGTCGTCACCTCGATCGCCTTCTCTTACTACGTCAGCCAGTTCGGCAATTATACCAAGACGTACGGCAGCCTCGGCGGCGTCATCGTCCTGCTGATCTGGCTGTACCTGAGCTCGATCATCATCGTGCTCGGCGGAGAAATCAACGCGGCGCTGAGCTTCGGCAGCGCGGGCGTCGAAAAGAAGCGGCCCGCCAAGTCGTTCGGGCTGCGCCTGTTCCGCAAGAAGGGCGTCCCGTCCGGTAGAGCGCCGGGTCCGGACAAGCGCATTCCGTTGTAGAAGCAGCGCCCCGCCTTACCCATCCGCATACGCAAAGGCCCGCCGGTCATGCACCCATGTCCGGCGGGCCTTTGCGCGTAACCCATTGTCGTTCGGCGTCAACCGAGCAGCTCCCTCAAGTCCTCCCGCACCTGTCCGCTCGCCAGCACCTGCTGCTTGAACGTCTCGCGCCGTCCCCAGTCGGTCTTGAGCGACTCGTTCTCGAACCACTGCATCGTGATGTCCTCGTAAGCCGTGTGCATGCTGTTGTCGAACCAGTCGGTCAGCAGGTCGGCATCGTCGCGGACGATCGAGACGAGGTCATAGTCCTGATCTGCCGACAGGCTGAAATAAGCCAGCACTTGCTCGCATTGCGGATCGTCAGTGCGCACCTGCACCTCTGCGCAGGGCGTCCCGTCCTTTTCGAGCGATCGGGCGACATGAGCCTCCAGCACGTTCATCCTGGCAGCCCTCCGATGTCCAGGTCCAGCGACGCCACATGGCGTCGCGTCTCCTCCGTCCCGAGACGGTAGACGAGCGTATAGATCTGCTTGAGGATGCCCTCGTAGCCCTGGTTCATCTCTTCGACGCTGGCCGATCCGAACGGATGGCTGTGGAAATGCACCATCGTCGCTTCGTCCATGCTGGACATCTCCGCGAACAGCGCCTTCAGTCCGTCCTTCTCCTCCTCGGTCGCGACGATTTCCAGCTCATAGGCCGCCGCCTCCTTGTCCTCCAGCACCTGTCCCGCTCCAACCGCCACGTAATAATGCTTCCGCTTGCCTTCCGTGCCATAGTCTGCCATCTCGTCCGCCCTCTCCTTTCGGGTTCGAGGATCCGCCCGGATCCGTCATTTCCCCCGTAGTTTCTCCCGGCGGACAGACATGTTATGCCCCGATTCCGCATATTCATGGTCGTATGTCGCTTTACGCCGCAAGCTTACGAACAAGAGAGGAATGAACCCCATGTGCGGATTCACCGGATGGATCGATTGGACGCGCGACCTGACCTTGCATAGCGAGGATTTGGAACGGATGACCGCTACCCTTGCACTGCGGGGACCGGACGCTTCCGGCACCTGGATCTCGGGCTCCTGCGCCCTCGGACACCGCAGGCTGTCGGTCATGGACCCGGAAAACGGCGCTCAGCCGATGATCCGCAGCCAGGACGGCCAGAAATTCGTCATCGTCTACAACGGCGAGCTGTACAACGCGCCGGAGCTGAAGCGCGAGCTGGAGGGCCGCGGACGCCGCTTCACGACGACCTGCGATACGGAAGTGCTGCTCACCGCTTATATGGAATGGGGACCGGCTGCCGTCGAGAAATTCAACGGCATCTTTGCCTTCGCCATCTGGGACGATCAGGAGCAGAAGCTGTTTCTCGCGCGCGACCGCGTCGGCGTGAAGCCGCTGTTCGTCAGCCATGCGGGCGGACAGTTCGTCTTCGGCTCGGAGCCGAAGGCGCTGCTCGCCCATCCCGCCGTCTCGTCCGATGTCGGCGCCCAGGGCATCGCCGAGCTGTTCATCGTCGGCCCGGCCCGTACGCCCGGCGTCGGCGTGTACAAGGACCTGACCGAGCTGCTGCCCGGCAAATGCATGACCGTCGACCGCGGCGGCGCGCGCGTGCACACGTACTGGGAGCTGCGCAGCCGGGAGCATGAGCACGGCGTCGAGGAGACGGCCGCCCATGTCGGCGAGCTGCTGCGCGACACGGTCGAGCGCCAGCTCGCCTCCGACGTGCCGGTCGGCACGCTGCTCTCCGGCGGCCTCGATTCCAGCGCCCTGACCGCGCTGGCGGTCGACTTCTACGGCCGCAGCGGAGCCGGCTCGCTCGATACGTTCTCGGTCGACTATGTCGACAACGACAAGTTTTTCAAGTCGCATGCGTTCCAGCCGAACGCGGACGCGCCGTGGATCGAAAAGATGGTGAGCCGTCTCGGCACGGCGCATCACGACATCAAGTTCGATACGCCCGAGCTCGTGGCCGCGCTCGACGACGCGCTGACGGCGCGCGACCTGCCGGGCATGGCCGATGTCGACGCCTCGCTGCTGCTGTTTTGCCGGGAGATCAAGAAGGGCGTCACCGTCGCGATCTCGGGCGAGGCGGCCGACGAGGTTTTCGGCGGCTATCCTTGGTTCCATCGCGAGGAGTCGCTCAACGCCGGCACGTTCCCGTGGGCGCTCGCCTCGCCGATGCGGGCGGAGCTGCTGTCGCCGGAGATGCAGGAATGGACGCGGCCGCTCGAGTACATCGGCGACCGCTACAGCGAGGCCGTCGCCGCCGTGCCGCATCTGAGCGGAGAGAACGAGCTGCAGCGCAAGATGCGCACGATGAGCTATCTCAACATCACGCGCTTCATGCCGACGCTGCTTGACCGCAAGGACCGGATGAGCATGGCGGCCGGGCTCGAGGTGAGGGTGCCTTTCTGCGATCATCGGCTGATCGAGTACGTCTTCAACATCCCGTGGGCGATCAAAACCGCAGGGGACCGCGAGAAGGGCATCCTGCGCCAGTCGCTGCGCGGCGCGCTGCCGGACGACGTGCTGTTCCGCAAGAAGAGCCCGTATCCGAAGACGCATAACCCGAACTATTTGAACGCCGTCCGCTCCAAGCTGATGGAGGTGCTGGACGATCCGTCCTCGCCGATCCTGCCGCTCATCAACGCCAAGAAGGTGCGCGAGATCGCCGAGTCCGACGCCGCCAGCTCCAATATCCCTTGGTTCGGCCAGCTGATGAGCGGACCGCAGCTGTTCGCCTACCTGTACCAGGTCAACCGCTGGCTGACGCAGTACGGCGTGCGGGTCGTCTGACCGGCAGTCCGAGACCGAATCCGTAACCGGAAAACGCTTCGCGGAGCGGGAACCGAGACCGGAAGACGCTTCGCGGACGGGGACTCGTTCCGATCTCCCTGGAGCCCAGATTCCTTTGATTCTATTCTTCCGAAACGGAAGGAATCCGGCCTCCAAGGGAAACGCTGCCGCTTCTCCACGAGCCCCCGTCCGCTTCGCTCCCCCGGTTTCTCATCCCCGCCGCTTCGCTCGCCATCTGCAACTCGATTTCGCGGCTGACCGATCGTTCCCCGATTGGTCAGCTGCTCTTTTTTGCGCAGCTTGTCCGGAAGAACCTCCTCACACCCGACCAACTCGATTCCTTCGACTTGCGGACCCGACATCGAGCCCCTCCGACCGCCTCCCAACGGATTCCCGCACAGCTCCCGACGGTTCAGCACCCGCTTGTCCGAGTTACTCGGGTTTTCCGCGCAACTCCACCATTCGGGCCCACGTTTGAACCAAGTTACTCGGGTTTTCCGCGTAACTCCCCTGTTCGGGCGCACTTTTGAACCGAGTTACTCGGTTTCTCCGCGCAACTCCACCATTCGAGCCACGTTTGAACCGAGTTACTCGGGTTTTCCGCGTAACTCCCCCGTCCGGGCACGCGTTTGAACCGAGTTACTCGGGTTTTCCGCGTAACTCCGCCGTCCGGGCCCACGTTTGAATCGAGCTGCTCGGGTTTTCCTCGTAACTCCCGTCGGTTCGGCACCCGCTTGCCCGAGTTACTCGGTTTTTCCGCGTAACTCCGCCGTCCGGGCCCGCGCTTGAATCGAGCTGCTCGGGTTTTCCGCGTAACTCCGCCGTCCGGGCCCACGTTTGAATCGAGCTGCTCGGGTTTTCCGCGTAACTCCGCCAATGGGGCACTCGTTCGAGAGGAGCTGCTTAGTTGCAAAGCCAAAAGGCGTTTCCTTCCTCGGCCGGGCCGAGGAAGGAAACGCCTTTTTTGGAGGGATGTGGCGAGCCGGCTGCGAACCGGCTGGCTCCGCCAGCGCGGAACGTTCGAGCTGTGGCGGGACCGCCCTTCGCGGCGGCGTCGCTGTGGTGGGACGCCTCTCGCGGCGGCGGCGCGGCCGCAAGGACCGCGCCGTCCAAGAAGCTGAAGCTGCGAGGCATCGCTACAGCCGGATGCCGGAGCGCTCCAGCTCGGCGAGCAGGCGGCGCAGCGCCTCGCCGCGATGGCTGACGCGCTGCTTCTCCTCGACGCTCAGCTCGGCGGCGGAGCGGCCGAGCTCCGGCAGCCAGAGCAGCGGATCGTAGCCGAAGCCCCCGCTGCCGCGTGGAGCGTCCAGCACGAAGCCCTCCATCGCGCCCTCGCTCTCGATGTAGCCGTCCCGCTCCGGCACGTACAGCGCCAGCGCGCAGACGAAGCGGCCCGCGCTGAGCAGCCGGCCGCCGTCTGGCGGCGCGGCGGCGCGGCCGGACGCGTCCGCTCCGGCCGCCTCCAGCTCGCGCAGCAGCTTGGCGTTGTTGCGCGCATCCGTCGCGCCCGGCCCGGAGTAGCGGGCGGAGTAGACGCCCGGCGCTCCGCCGAGCGCGTCGACGCATAGCCCGGAGTCGTCGGCGAGCACCGGCGCGCCGAGCAGGCGGCCGATCGTGCCGGCCTTGATGCGGGCGTTGGCGGCGAACGTGTCGCCGTCCTCTACCGGCTCGGGCAGCTCGGGGTAGTCCTTCAGGCTGCGCACGGACAAGCCGAGCCCGGCGAAGGCATGGGCGAATTCCTTCACCTTGCCGGCGTTGCCGGTGGCGACGACGATATAGCCCCCGCTCATGCTCGGCCCGTCCCGATGCGCGCGCCTGCGGCTCCAAGCGCCATCTGCTGAATCTCGATCAGCTCGCGGATTCCCTGCTCGCCGAGCGACAGCAGGCGGTCCAGCTCCTCGCGCGAGAACGGCTCCTCCTCGCCCGTGCCCTGCAGCTCCACGAACGAGCCTGCGCCCGTCATGACGAGATTCATGTCCACCTTGGCGCGGGAATCCTCCTCATAGTGCAGGTCCAGGCGCGGCTCGCCGCCGATGATGCCGACGCTCGTCGAGGCGAGGTAATCCGTAAGGGGATAGACGGCGAACGGCGAGCGCGCGTCGAGCTTGGCGACCGCCAGCGCCAGCGCGACGAAGCTGCCGGTGATCGACGTCGTGCGCGTCCCTCCGTCCGCCTGCAGCACGTCGCAGTCGAGCGTGATCGTCCGCTCGCCGAGCGCCTGCAGGTTGACGACCGAGCGCAGCGCGCGCCCGATCAGCCGCTGGATCTCCATCGTGCGGCCGTTCACCTTGCCCCGCTGCGACTCGCGCTGGCTGCGCGTATGGGTCGCGCGCGGCAGCATGGAATACTCCGCCGTCACCCAGCCCTTGCCCTGTCCTTTCATAAATGGCGGGACCCGCTCCTCGACCGAGGCGGTGCACAGCACCTTCGTGTCTCCAGCCTCGATCAGCACCGAGCCTTCCGCATATTTGTTCACGCCGACCGCGATCGCGACCGGCCTCAGCTGACTCGGCTTGCGTCCATCCGATCTCATTCTGACTGAACTCCTCCTTCATTCGCATCCGTGCAAGTAGCCCCCATTGTAGCAGACGCGCCCGCGAAAATCATCCCGCCGCCTGCGGGCCTTCCCCATCCCGTCATGCGCCGGACGCGGAAAAGCCCGCTCCGGGCGGCCTGAGCCGGACGGAAGCGGGCTATCGCTGCGGCAAGGGTTTCCTGCCGGAATCGTTGGGCTAGGACTTGAAGGCGTTCAGCTGCTCCGGCCGGCTGACCGGCTCCGTGTACGACGTGTCGAGCTCATCCTTGAAGTCGGAGGCGCCGTTCAGCTTGATCTGCACCTGGTCGACGCCGGCGTTGTCGGTCAGCGACAGCACGACCGCGCGCATCATCTCGGCCGGAGCGACATCGCCTTTTTTGTACGCCTCGTCCTTCAGGTCGAGCGTGATCGTATCCTTGTTCTGCGTAATCTTGTCGACGCTCACGTCCTGCAGCCAGACGGGCAGCAGCCGGCTTTCCTCCAGCGGGCCTTCGGCGAGCTGGTCGAGCGCTGCCGTCAGCTTGTCGGTCGTCCGGGGAACGAGACGGGTGACCGGCACGAAGTAAGGATCGCCAAGCTCGGTCTTGCTGGAGAAATAAAGCGTCACCGGCGTGGACAAGCTGTAGTCGACTCCGCTGTCGGCCTCCAGATTGATGCCGATCGCGCGGGTGAGGGCGCGGTCGAGCGGATATTGGCCGACCGGCATTTCCTGCAGCCGCTCGCCTTCCTCCCACAGCTCCACGCCTTGAATGCCGTCCAGGCCCGTCAGCGTATACGTGATCGCCTCGAGCATCGTGCGCTCGTCCTGCTCGTTGTAGTCGCTGAACTGCTTGGAGAACTCGACCGTGGCGAGCTTCGTCTTTTCGTTGACCTGAACGTTCAGCACCTGCGTGCCTTGGGGAAGCACGCCGCTGAAGCCTTCAGGCAGCAGCTTCGAATAAGCGCCACCGTCCACGAGCAGCTCGAGCGCCTGCGCCTCGGCCGTCAGCTTGCTGTCCAGCTTGGCCTGGATCGTGACGGGAGCGAGATAGCCCTCGGCGTCCTTGAGGTAGACGGTCAGGCCGGATGCCTCGCCCTGCGCCGACACCTCGGCCGAGCCTGTCGCCGCCGCGGACGTCTGGCCGTCCGCGCCTGTAATGGCCGAGCCGGTCTCGCCTTGCGGCGGATCGACGGCCTTGCTGTCCGACGGCGAGAACCAGCCGCAGCCGGCCACCATGACCGGCAGCGTCAGAGCTCCCGTCAACGCCGCCTTGCGAATCCATCTGTAGCGCTGCTGTTCCATGTTCCTGTATCCTCCCTTGGTTACCGGCCGCGTTTGCGCCGCCTGGTGGTACTAGCCCGTTTGTAGTACTATTTGTATGGGTTGTACCATCCTTTTAGACCAAGCTTGTTCCCAAAACCGTCCAAGGGGGTTTCCAGCATGTCCAAACCTGCCGCTTATGCCCTCAACAGCAAGGCTGTCGCCGAGGCGACAGCCGAATGGCTCGCCAAGCGAGGCGTGACAAAAGCCGAGATCGCCGAGCTGACCTTCTTCCTGCAGAAGGATTATTATCCGGACCTGTCTCTGGCGGAATGCGAAGAAAACATCGAGGCGGTCCTTTCCAAACGGGAAGTTCAAAATGCGATTCTGACCGGCATCCAGCTCGACCTGCTTGCCGAGGAAGGCCGGCTGCTGCCGCCGCTGCAGGAAATGATCCGCAACGACGAGGGACTGTACGGCTGCGACGAAATTCTTGCCCTGTCCATCGTCAATGTCTATGGAAGCATCGGCCTGACGAACTTCGGCTACGTCGACAAGCTGAAGCCCGGCATCCTCGTCCGTCTCAACGACAAGCATGACGGCCAGATCCATACGTTCCTCGACGACATCGTCGGCGCGATCGCGGCAGCCGCCGCAAGCCGCATCGCCCACCGCAAGCAGGCCGAGCGCGAGGAAGCCCGCGGCGAGCGCCAGGACGACGTGCCTCTGCCCTAGGGCATGTTTGCGAACCCGCTCAAGGGCATCGATCACCGCCTTTTTGCCCCCTGCTTCATTCGGGGGATGCAAACACGCCCTAGGCCGGGAGCAGCACCGGCGCGGGTGCCGCCCGTCCGACCGATCGCCAAAAAAGCGTCCCGCCCCGTGCGAACGGGGAAGGACGCTTTTTTGACGCGTCTGCTCGTGAACCGGCCGGCGCCGAGCCAGCCCGGCAAGCCAGCCTAGAATGAAGCGAGCTCCTCCATCTCGACGAGCAGCTGCCCGCCCTCGACGACGATGACGGTCATGCCCGTCCTAGAGCCGGATTCATGCTCCTCGCCGGCTTCCCAATAAGCGGCCTGGCCCGCCTTTACGGAAATCCGCTTGCCGTCCGCTCCGCTCACCCAGCCTTCCCCGTCGATCAGCAGGAACAGCTGGCTCGCCTCCGCAACATGCCTGCCGACGATGCCGTTCGCCTCGATCCGCATGCTGCTCAGCTGAATCCGCCCGTCATGACGGGTAATGCCGGAGAACATGACGCCCTGGCTCGAAAAGGCATCGATCGGCCACTCCCGGCCCGGCAACTGGTAGATCTTCATCCGCTCGACTCCTCTCGCTTCTTCTTTTGCCGGTCACGATCCTGCTGTCCGCCGCCGAAACGGGCAATTTGCGGCGCCCTGCCCGCTGCTATCCGATGCCGTTCTCGCGAGCCACCCCGCGGTAGCGGATCGCCCCGTCCGCGCGGAAGCGAGCCTCCGCCCGCCCGTCCCGCTCGAGGTAGGCGAGATGGGCCAGCGTCTCGCTGAGCGCGAAGCGCAGGTTATGGATGTTGCGCCGCAGATGGACGCCGAACTCCAGCTCGCACAGCTCGAACGCGCTGGCCTCCCCCCGCTCCGCAAGCAATCCGAGCAGATGCTCCAGCCGGCGCGCATGATGCTCGGCGATCTCGCGAGCCCGCTTGCCCGCGTCCGCGAACAGCTCGCGGTGGCCGGGATAGACGCGCTCGGTCGGCAGCTTCGCCAGCTCGGCCAGGCTCGCCAGATAGGAGCGCAGCGGATCGGGATCGACGCCGTCGCCCGGCAGCAGGCTGATGTTGGGCGTGATGCGCGCCAGCACCTGATCGCCTGCGATCAGCTCGCGCCGGCCGGGCTCGTACAGGCATACCGCGCCTGGAGCGTGGCCCGGAGCGTCGATCAGCCTCCAGCTGCGGCCCCCGAGCTGGACACTCTCTCCCGGCTCCAGATAGGACGGCTGCGGCTGCGGCTCGACCCGCTCGCGGAACGAATCCAGATGCGGTCCGAGGAGCGCGAGCAGCTCGTCCGGCATGCCGTGGCTGCGGAACCACGCTTCCAGCTCGCGCGGGAAGCGGCTGTCCGTTCCCCACATGCGGACTGCGTACCGATGCGCCTGCCGCGTCATCCAGACGGGACAGCCATGCTCCTGCTGCATCCATCCCGACAGGCCGTAATGGTCGGGATGCTGGTGGGTCAGCAGCACGCGGCGGATGTCTCCAGGCGCGATGCCGGCCTGCTGCTGCAGCTCCCGCCACGTCGTCCGCGCTTCCTCCGTATTGAGGCCGGGGTCGACAACCGTCCAGCCGCCGTCCGGCTCGGGGACGAGGTAGGCGTTGACGAAGCGCAGCGAGTAAGGCAGCGGCACGGGCACCCGCAGCCAGCCCCCGCCAAGCGGCTCCGCCTGAAGCGGATCGCGTCCGGCTCCCACGGCCGTCCGGCCGGCGCCGCTCGCTTCTCCCTGCGTCCGGCCGGAGGCGTCCGCCGCTTCCGTCGGCCGGACGGCGGCTTCCGGCGCTTCGCCGTGCTGCCGGCGCTCCGTCATGGCCTCCGTCCGAACAGGACGAGGCGCTTCGAGCGCTCGGGCTCGTAGGGCTCGCCGTCATACCCGCCGCCAGCCGCCTCGAGCACGAGACCCGCTTCCGCCAGCGCCGAGCGGAACCACGGCTCGCCGAGCAGGCGCACGCTTTCCGTGTAGCGCCGCGGCTCGCCGCCTGCGGCATCCGTCAGCTCGATCTTTTTGACGACGCGCCCATGCTCGATGAAGCGGCGCTCGACGATGGCGGTGCCGGTCTCCTCGTCCACCCGCCTCGACTCCGGCACGAGCGTGCGCTTCACCTGCTCGGCATTGAGGAAGTCGATGACGAACCGCCCTCCGGGCCTGAGGATCCGCCTCATCTCGCGCAGCACCTGCAGATGCTCCCGGTCCTCCTCGAAATAGCCGAACGAGGTGAACAGATTGACGGCCGCGTCGAACTGCCCGTCCTCGAACGGCATCCGGCGCATGTCTCCCTCGAACCAGGAGACGGCCTCGCTGCCGGGCTGCGACCGCGCCTCCCGCAGCAGCGCCGGCGACAGATCGAGGCCGCTCACCTCATAGCCGAGCCGGCTCAGCGCCAGCGAATGCCGGCCCATGCCGCAGCCGATATCGGCGATCCGAGCTCCGGGCCTCAGCTCCAGCCGCGCGGCCAGCCGTCCAACCTCCCGCTCCGCCTGCTCCCAGTCGCGATGTCGGTATGCGATCTTGTAATCCTCGCCAAAACTGCGCACGAACCATTCCGACAAGCCAGTCCACTCCTTTTTCAAGGACCCGCTTCCAGGCCCCTCTCTATCATCCTGTTATTGTACTCCAACAGCGGCCGATCCGGCAAAGCTTGGCATAGACTGCCCGCCAGAGCGACATACTACGGCTGAACTGGAAGGGAGAGGAAGGACATGCTGCAGGCGATCCGCGAACGGTTCGCGAGCGCGACGGACGTCAAGACCCATCGGATCACGAACAGCCGCTTCATCGCGGAGGTCGCCTTCATCGCCACCCTTGTCGACGAGAGCAAGGTCAGCGACATGGTGCTCGTTCCTTTCGCCAAGGAAGAGGTGCCCTTCGACGAGCTGCTGCGCCGCAATCCGAATTTCCAGCCGCTGGACGATCCCGCCCGCTGGACCGACTCGCTGCTGCGCGGCTTCGTGCTCCTCAAGCTGAACTCGGCCATCTACAAGATGGATGCGGCCCGCATCATCCGCAACTCCACGCCGGAGACTACGGTCGAGAGCACGATCGAAGGCCCGCAGGTCGCGCTCAGCGAGGATCTGATGGATTCGATCAACATGGTCCGCAGCCGCTACGCCAGTCCCGACCTGCTGGAGGAGGAGTTCACGGTCGGCTCGCTGTCCAAGACGAGGGTCGTCATGATCTACGACCAGGTCCGCGTCGATCCGGCCGTGCTCGAGATCGTGCGGCTGAAGCTGCGCAGCATCCAGACCGACGTGCTCAGCGCGTCCGGCCAGCTGGCCAAGTTCATGAACGACAACCGGAAGCGGCTTTTTCCCGTCGAAATGATCACCGAGCGCATCGACCGGCTGTCCGTCGGGCTCAGCAAGGGCAAGATCGTCGTCCTGATGCAGGGAAGCATGTTCGCGCTGCTCTTGCCGATCGTCTTCACCGACCTGATGAGCGCCACGGAGGACCGCTACGAATCGTTCTGGATGTCCCTTCTGCTGCTGTCGCTGCGCTTCGTCGCGCTGCTCATGACGACGACGCTCCCGGCCCTCTACATCGCGGTCATCTCCTACAATCCGGAGCTGTTCCGGGTGCAGCTCGCGTTCTCGATCGCCGGCAGCCGCGCGTCCGTGCCTTATCCGTCCTTCATCGAGGTGTTCATCATGCTGTTCATGATCGAGATGCTCGTCGAGGCGAGCGTGCGGCTGCCCAAGTACATCGGCTCCACGGCCACGACCGTCGGCGGCCTCATCCTCGGCCAGGCCGCCCAGCAGGCCGGCCTCGTCAGCAGCATCATGATCATCGTCACCTCCGTGATGGCGATCTCGAATTTCGTCATTCCCATCTACTCGCTGTCGCTCTCGGTGCGCTTCATCAAGTACCCGCTCATCGTCCTCGCGATCTTCTTCGGCCTGCCGGGCGTCGCGGGCGGCGTCTTCGCCGGACTGATCTACTTGTGCAGCCAGCGCAGCTTCGGCAAGCCCTATTTCCGTCTGCGGCTTCCGATCGACTGGAGGCATGCGGACATCGGAGAGGTGAAAGCGGAGTGAACCGCTATTTCTATTACAGCTTCATCATGGTCGCGATGCTCAATCTGATGCTGTACGTCCCTTCGGTGCTGCTCCAGGAGCGCATGACCGGCGCCGTATCCTCGCTGCTCGTGGCGATCGGGCTCGGCACGCTGACCGCCTATGCGGTCACGAGCGCGCTGGCCCGCTTTCCGGGACTCGGCGTGCCGGAAATCCTCCGCCTGTACATGCCGGAATGGATCGTGAAGCCGCTGCTCGCGCTGTTCGCGTTCGTCTTCTTCTTCGCGTCGAGCTTCGCGCTCGTCGGCTATACGCTGCTCCTGAACCGCGTGCTGACGCCCGACCTGCCGGCGTGGAACCTGCTGCTCGTGCTCGGCCTGATCTGCATCTACGGCTCGACCCGCTCGTCGATGACGCTGCTGTTCCTGATGGAGATGACGATGGTGCTGACGCTGCCGGTCATCCTCTTCGTCCTGTTCAAGGGCATCCGCAGCCCCGACGTCTCCTGGAACGCCATCTATACGATCGCCCAATACGTCACGGTCCGGCCGACCCTGACGAGCGTCGCCGCGGGCACGTTCATCTTTACCGGCTACATCAACCTGGCGATCTTCAACCGCCTCCATCCGCCGAATTTCCGGCTGAAGGGCCGCTGGCTCATCCCGATCCTCGGCAGCGGCATCCTGCTGACGACGTTTTTCCTCCCGATCGGCTACCACGGCACGATGGCGGTCGACCGCTACATGTACGTCTGGACGCAGACCGCCGATTCGATGACGATGAGCTTCGGCTTCATCGAGCGCGTGCTGTTCCTGTTCATCCTCGTCTATCTGGCGCTGACGCTGCTGTATACGAGCATCGGCTGGCATCAGGCGATCGAATTTCTCCAGAGCCTGCGCAAGAGCCGCAAGATCGAGGTCGACTACACGGAGACGCCGCGCTCGTCCTGGTGGATCAGCGGCTGCTTCTTCGCCCTCTGCGTCGCCGCCATGTTCATCCTGGACGAAAGGCTGACGATTCTCGTGGCGCAGATCTGGCTCACCTTCCGCATGTTCATCGAGCAGGGAGCGGCGGTCCTGCTCTTCGTGCTGAGCTTGAGGCGCCCGCGCGACTCCGGAAAGGAGGCCGCCCATGACTCCGCGTGACGCGCGGCGCCGGACCGGCCCGCCGCTGAGCGCCGCCTGGCGCAGGCTGGCGGCTCCGCTGCTGGCCGCCGCGCTGCTGCTGCAGGCGGGGGGCTGCGGCTTCATCGACATCGACAAGCGCTTCTTCGTCGTCGCGCTCGCCATCGACAAGTCCGGCAACGACAAGAAGCCGTACCGCATCACGATCCGGCTTTCGATTCCGAACTCCAAGACCGAGCCCGGCATGGAAAAGTCGCAGATCGAGACGATCGACGCGAAGGAAATATCCGAGGGCCTGCGCATCCTCAAATCCCGCGTGGACAAGGAAATCGATCTCGGGCATTGCAAGGTGCTGATTCTCGGCGAGCCGCTGGCCCGGGAGGACATCTCCGACTCGGTCGAGTGGATGATGCGCCGGCGCGACATCCAGTCCGCCGCCTTCGTCGCCGTCGGCCAGCCGGACGGGCGGAGCATCCTCGAGCAGATGCCGCTCTCCGAGCACTATTCCGGCAACACGCTGTTCCTCACCTTCGGCGGGGACGCCACCAAGTCCTCGTTCATCCGGTCGATCAAGCTGTTCGACCTGTTCCGCCGCATCAACGAGCGCGGCATGGACCCGTACCTGCCGATCGTCCAGCTGACGAAAAACGGCTACGAGGTCGACCGGCTCGCCCTGCTGGACAAGACCCGCGTCCGGGCCGTGCTGAATCCCGACGAGACGCAGCTGTTCAACCAGCTCGACCGCCAGTACATCAACTCCACGATCAAGACCGGATTCGAAGGACGTACCGTCATGCTGGCCGTCATGGGCCTGACCGTGCGCCAGCGGATCGACCGCTTGGGTCCCGGCCAGGGACAGCTCGACCTGCGGATTCATGCCGTCGGCACGCTCGAGGAAGGCCCGAACGACATCCTGCACCGTCACTCCGCCATCGTCGAAAAGAGCTTCGAGCGCGATTTCTCGAAACGGACGGAGTCGCTGCTCCGAAAAATCCAGCGCAGCGGCGTCGACCCGCTGCAGTTCGGCCTCCGCTTTCGGGCGACCCATATCAGCAAGGAAGCGTTCGAGGAATGGCAGGAGATGTATCCGACGCTGAAATTCCATATCCGTACGGACGTGAACATCCAGGGAGCCGGCCGGATCAAATAAAAGAAGCCTGTCCCCTTAAAGGCGGACCGGCTTCAATTTGTCTCCCTGCGCCAGCTCGCGCAGCGTGCCGGAGCCCGAGGCGAACATCGCGGTCCGCAGCTCGAACTCGATCTGCTCCATGCGGGCGGAAATATTCCGCGCGGCATCGCCGCCCGATGCCGCGTCCGGCAGCAGCAGCCGGCCGAACCCGGCCAGATCGGCGCCGAGCGCGATCGCCTTGGCCGCGTCGACGCCGCTGCGGAGGCCGCCGGAGGCGATCAGCGTCGCTTGCGGCAGCCGCAAGCGGATCGCCGGCACGCATTCGGCCGTCGGAATGCCCCAGTCGGCGAACGCGTCCGCTGCTTCCGCATGCAGGCGGCTGCGAGCGCGATGTCTCTCGACCTGGCTCCACGACGTTCCGCCGGCGCCGGCGCAGTCGATGAACGCCGCTCCGGCATCGGCGAGCCGCTCCGCCGTCGCGGCCGATAGCCCCCAGCCGACTTCCTTGACGCCGACCGGAACGCCGCTGCTGCGGCATACCGTCTCGATCAGCCGCAGCAGCCCCCGGAAGTTCGTGTCTCCTTCCGGCTGGAACACCTCCTGCAGCGCATTGAGATGCAGCACGAGCGCATCCGCCTCGGCCAGCTCCACCAGCCGCCGGCAGGCGTCCGCATCGAGCCCGTAGTTGAGCTGGACCGCGCCGACGTTGGCGATGATCGGCACGTCCGGAGCGTCGCGGCGAATCTCGAACGAGGCCGCGAGCTCCGGCTTCTCCCACGCCGCCCGCATCGAGCCGAGCCCGATCGCCCAGCCCCTCGCCTGGGCCGCTTCCGCCAAGCCGCGGTTGATGCGTCCCGCCTCGTCCGTCCCGCCCGTCATCGAGCTGACGAGCAGGGGCGCCTTGAGCTTGCGGCCGAGCCAGCTGGCGGAGAGGTCCACCTCCTGCCAGTCCAGCTCCGGCAGCGCCTCATGCTCGAAGCGGTAGCGGTCGAAGCCTGCTCCGCCGGACGACCGGCTCTCCACCTGCTCCTCGAGGCAGATCCGGATATGCTCGGCCTTGCGCGAGCCCGTATCCTCGCCTCCGGGCTGGCGATACGGTTCCGTCATCGCGTTCCCCATCCTTCCTTGTTCGGCCTGCGGCGCCGTCCTGCGCCGGCCTTTCGTGTCCCCATCATACCCGCTCGAGTGCCGCAGGGGCAAATGGCGCTTCTCTCGGCATCGACTTGATTGCATTGTTCAATTTTATGTACATTTCAATCAAATTTATTGTCACCGAGCTAGAAAGCGCGTAAACTAAAGGAAACCATGAGGGAAGTTTATCGGAGGGGAAGCTGAGATGGACATTCGGATCTTTGAAGACAATCTGGAGCTTGACCAGGCGGCGGCGCGGCTCATCGCCGATCTGACGAAAGCCAAGCCGAACGCGGTGCTCGGGCTCGCCACAGGCTCGACTCCGGTCGGAATCTACCGCAGCCTGGTCGAGACGGCCGCTGCGGAGGGCATCACCTTCAAAAACGTCACGACCTACAACCTGGACGAGTACGTAGGCTTGACGCCCGACAACGAGCAAAGCTACGCTTATTACATGAACCAGCATCTGTTCTCCAAAATCGACATCCCGCTGAACCAGACGTTCCTGCCGGACGGCATGGCGGCCGATCTGGACGCTTTCTGCGCGAAGTACGACCGCATGCTCGAAAGCGCGCGCGTCGATCTGCAGCTGCTCGGCCTCGGCCACAACGGCCACATCGGCTTCAACGAGCCGGATCGCGAGCTTGCCGCCGGCACCCATGTCGTCACGCTCGACGAGGCGACCCGCGAGGCGAACGCCCGCTTCTTCGCCTCGCTCGACGAAGTGCCGACGCAGGCGGTCACGATGGGCGTCGGCTCCATCCTCAAGGCGGCGCGCATCCTGCTCGTCGTCCGCGGCGCCGACAAGGCCGAGGTCGTGAAGCGCGCGCTGGCCGGTCCGGTCACGACGGACTGCCCGGCCTCGCTGCTGCAGCTTCACGCCGACGTCACGGTCCTGCTCGACAAGGAGGCAGCAAGCCTGCTGGCAACAGGAGGGAACCAAGGATGCAGCCCTTTCGCATCAGCAATGTAACGATCGCCGTCGACGGAGCCGCTGTTCACGGCTCCGTCTCCGTGAAGGACGGCCGGATCGACTCGATCTCGCCCGACGCAGGCGCCGAGCCGGCAGCCGGCGAGACGACGATCGACGGGCGCGGCGGCTGGCTGCTGCCGGGCTTCATCGATCTTCACGTGCACGGCGGCTACGGCGCCGACTTCATGGATGCCGGCCACGAGGCCTATGACACGATCTCCAGATTCCATGCCCAGCACGGCACGACGACGATGCTCGCCACGACGATGACCGAATCGCCGGGCCGCATCCGCGCTACGCTGGATGCCGTCGACGAGTACCGCAGCGCGCCGATGCCTTATGCGCGTCTGGCCGGCGTGCATCTCGAGGGGCCGTTCGTCAGTCCCGACTGGATGGGCGCCCAGAATCCCGCGCATCGCGTCGATCCGAGGCTCGACTGGCTGCAGGAGTGGCATGACGCCTATCCGACGCTGATCAAGCAGATGACGCTCGCTCCGGAGCGCGAAGGCGCGCTGCAGATGATCGCCTGGCTCTCCGAGCGAGGCATCGTCGCCTCCGCCGGCCATACGGACGCGCGCTTCGACGACATGCAGGCGGCAGCCGACGCGGGCCTGCGCGGCATGACGCATACGTTCAACGCCTGCCGCGGCCTGCACCATCGCGAGCCTGGAGCGGTCGGGGCGGCGCTGACCGACGACCGCATCCATGCCGAGCTGATCGCCGACGGCCATCATGTCCATGATGCGGCGATGCGGCTGCTCGCCCGCGCCAAGCCGCCCGGCAAGCTGACGCTCATCACCGATGCGATCGCGGCAGCCGGCCTCGAGGACGGAATGTACGAGCTCGGCGGCCTGGCCGTCACGATGAAGGACGGCGTCTGCCGCCTCGTCGATGGCGGCAATCTCGCCGGCAGCACGCTGACGATGGAGGCGGCGCTGAAGCGCTTCGTGCAGGCGACCGGCTGGACCGTGCCGCAAGCGAGCGTGCTCGCGAGCGCCAACCCGGCGCAGCTGCTCGGCCTCTCCGAGCAGACCGGCAGCATCGCCGCAGGCAAATGGGCCGACCTCGTGCTGCTGACCGAGGAGCTCGACGTCGTCGGCACCTGGGTGTGCGGCCGCCGCGTCTTCGAAGCCGAGCCGCGCTGACTTCCGCTTCCAGCGGGCTGTATCGGCGTCGTCCGCGAAGCCTCCGCCCTTTATCGCTGAATTCCAAAAAAGCGTCCCGCCCGATTTTTCATCGGGCAGGACGCTTTTTTTGGATCGGCTTGCGGAAGCTCCGCTCCAGAGCGGCGTCGATGCCATCCGCTTAAAATAGGAGAATCGGCGGAATCCGCCTTCATCTGAATCGGAGAGAGGCTTCGGGCGCGGAACGAGCGTTTACGCCCGAAAGCGGCCTTCGTCAAGCTTCGGGATCGGCGCTACGCTTCTTCCTCGTCCTCGTCGCCCGCCAAATAGACGGTCACGCCGCAGCGGCGGGCGTAATCGGACAGCGCCCCCTCGAGCGGACGGTCGGTGATGACCGCGTCCAGATCCTTGAGCTGGGCGATCGAGAACAGCGACGTGCGCCCGACCTTGCTCTGGTCGAACACCGCATAGGTGATCTGCGAGCGGCTGATGAGCGCCTTGGCGATCTGCGCCTCCTGCTCGGAATACGTCGTGATGCCGCCGTTCTCGGAGATGCCGTCGACGCCGATGAACATCTTGCCGATGTTCAGATGCGACACCATGCCCTCGCCGAGCGGCCCGCACAGCTCGAAGCTGTTATGCCGCATCATGCCCCCGGTGACGACGACCTGGATGTCGCTGCCGGCCAGCTCCATCGCGATGTTGACCGCATTGGTCACGACCGTGATGCCGCGGCGCATCTTGATGAGCTTGGCGATCAGATAGTTCGTCGTTCCCCCGGACAGGCCGACGACGTCGCCCTCCACGATATGGCGGGCCGCCTCGGCCGCGATATGCTCCTTCTCCAGCAGCGAGATGCCCTGACGCTCGGCGAACGAGCTGTCCCGCACCGGATTCATCCCGTCGTACATCGCCCCGCCGATCGTCCGCACGAGCGGTCCGGTCCGCTCCAGCAGCTCCAGGTCGCGCCGCGCCGTCGCCTCCGAGCAGCCGAACCGCTCCACGATATCGGAAATCGTGATCCGCCCTTGCTGCTTGAGCACCGTCAGGATGCCTTCGCGCCTGCGTTCTCCCTTGTTCATTTCGGTCATCGGTTCAACGCTCCACCCATACGGAATTGTTCAGCCGCTGCTCGGCAGAGGCCCAGTCCGGCAGCGCTTCCCAGTCGCCGCGCCCCTGCACGGCCAGCGAGCCGCAGATGCTGCCGAGCCGGACCGCTTCCGCTGGCTCCATGCCTTTGAGCAGCCCGGCCAGGAATCCGGCGCAGAAGCCGTCCCCCGCGCCGACGGTGTCGACGACCTTTTCGGCCGGGTAGAACGGAATGAACGCGCTCCGTCCGCCCTCCAGCAGCAGCGTGCCGTCGCCCTTGCTCTTGATCACCGCGACCGAGCCGAGCGCCTGGACGCGCCGGAGGATGTCCCCCTCGTCGTCCGTATCGTACAGCAGCTTGAGCTCGTCCCATCCCGGCAGGAAATAGTCCGCCAGCTCGGCCGCCGGCAGCAGCGCCCGGCGCGCCTCCTCGATGCTCCACAGCTTGAGCCGCAGGTTCGGATCGAAGCTGATCTTGACTCCGGCGTCGCGGGCGATCCGCATCGCCTCCAGCACCGTCTCGCGGGCGCCGTCCGACAGCGCCATCGTGATGCCCGTCACATGCAGCAGCTTGGCCCCGCGGATGTAGTCCGCGTCCAGCCGATCGGGCGTCATCCGGCTCGCCGCCGAGCCTCGGCGATGGTAGTGGACCGCCAGGCGCCCCGCCACTTCCTCGCGGAACATGAGCCCCGTCGGCGCTTCCGGGCTGAGATGCGCGCGCGACACGTCGACGCCTTCGCCTCGCAGCGCTTTCAAGATGCGGCGCCCGAGCGGATCGGCTCCGAGCGCGCCGCACCAGCCGGCCGAGCCGCCGAGGCGGGATACGCCGATGGCCAGATTGCTCTCCGCGCCGCCGAAGGCGGATTGCAGCGAGTCCGCATGCTCCAAGGCGCGGTTCTCCTGCGGCATGAACAGAGCCATGCTTTCGCCGAAGGTGATGAGATCCGGTGAAACCGTCATGTGCTGCTTCCCCTCTCCTGATTGCTCGCGTTAAAGGAATAAAGCCTCTGCTTCGTCCATCAGGCCGGAGGACGCGTCCGCCGCAGGAGCGGTTTTGCGAGTCCTCGCGGCCTGAAGGGAAAGCAAGGCGTTGGATCCGCTGCTCTTATTCGAAGAACGGGTTGACCATGAAGTACAGGATCACCACGTACAGAGCGAGCAGGATGAAGCTGAACATGCGCACTTTGGCAATGTTTGCCGTCGCGCTCTGGCCCGCCTGGATCTGGCTGACGATGCCTTTGAGCGGCTTGGTCTGGATGCCGCCCAGCGCCGCGATGGCGAGGAACAGCACGATCGAGAGGATCATCCAGGCGACGGTGTAGTCGGCCTTGGAGATCAGGTAGCCTCCCGTCAGGAACTGCAGGATCAGGAAGTACTGCGCGATCCGGTTGCCCGTCACGAGTCCTTCGGCCAGTCCCTGCTGTCCGGCTCCGGCCAGACGGGAAGCGCGGCCGACGAGAAACGGCAGGATCAGGTAGAAGCCGAGTCCGCCCGCGCCGAGCACATGCAGGAATACCATAATTTGCGTCATCTTTCATCCTCCTAGGCTTGTCTACGACAAGTATACTAGATGAAATCGGCCATGACAAAAGGAAACGCTTCATTTGCTTCCGTTTTCGGCCGCTCTCGTCCTATTTCCGACTTATATGGGCCTTTATCCGGCCGCATCGGACCGCGCGCCCCGGTTTCGCTTTCGCTCAGGGGGCGCGGCGCTTCCGGAACTCAGCCGCTTTTCAGCCCATGCTTGCGCAGCACGCCGTGGATGGCGAAATAGTCGACCTCCGGGGGCAGCGCGTCCTTGAGCGGACGCAGCTTGTCGGCGCCGAGGCGGCTCGCCGCCTCCAGGATGAGCGGCTCCTGATCCTCGGGAATGATGCGGCTCCAGTCCAGCTCCAGCCCTTCGTCCGCGCAGCGCATCAGATGGCTCTCGGCGGTGACGCGGCTGATGCCGCGCTCCTGGGCGATCTGCTCGATCGTGCCGCCCGCCTGGAACATCTCGTACGTCGCCAGATGGCTGCCGCTCTCGCCCCGACCGGAGACGGACGCCTCCGCCCGCGCCGGCGCACGGCCGGCGTCAGCCGCCTGGAACAAGTCCGGCTGCCGTCCCGCCTGCGCCTCCTCGCCGGACGTGATCGCGAGCAGCGCGTCGCCGTACTTGTCGGCCTTGGCCGCGCCGATGCCCTTGACCCGCAGCAGCTCGTCGCGGCTCGCCGGAGCGGCGGCCGCCAGCTCGCGCAGCGTCGCGTCGAAGAACAGCATGAACGGCGGCACGCCCTCGCGCGCGGCCGTCTCCTTGCGCCACTGGCGCAGCGCCTCGAACAGCGGCGACGCCTCGCCGGACGCGGCGGCCGAGGCCGCGCGGCGCACCGACGTCGACTTGCGGCGCACGACCGTCTTGCTGCCCTCGAGCACCGGCAGCGCCTCGGCCGTCAGCGAGACGGTCGGGTACTGGCCTTCGCTCAGGCGCAGATAGCCTTCGGCGACGAGCCAGTACAGCCAGTCGGAAATCTCCCGCTCCGGCCACTCCCGCAGCAGTCCGTAGGTGGAGAGCCGGTCGAGGCCGAACTGGATGATCTTCTTGTCGCGCGAGCCCTTCAGCACCTTGGCGGCCATCGTCACGCCGAAGCGCCCCTTCATGCGGCCGACGCAGCTGAGCGCCTTCTGCGCCTCGCTCGTCATGTCGAGCCGCTCGCTCTTGTCGAGGCAGTTGCCGCATTTGCCGCAGGGCTCGACGCCCTTCTCGCCGAAATAGTCGACGATGAACTGCTGCAGGCAGCGCTCCGTGCGGCCGAAATTCATCATCGCGTACAGCTTGGACAGCTGCACCGACTTGCGCCCGTCGTCCCCCTGGCCCTGCTCGATCAGGAACCGCTGGATCTGCACGTCCTGCGGCTCGAACAGCAGCACGCATTCCGACTCCTCGCCGTCGCGGCCCGCGCGTCCGGCTTCCTGATAGTACGACTCGACGTCGCCCGGCATCTGCCAGTGCAGCACGAAGCGCACGTTCGGCTTGTCGATGCCCATGCCGAACGCGTTGGTCGCCACCATGACGCGCGTCTCGTCGAAGCGGAACTTCTCCTGCGCCTCCGCGCGCTCCGCGTCGCCCAGGCCGCCGTGGTACTTGCCCGCCGGGATGCCCTGGCGCAGCAGCTCCTCATGGACCGCCTCGGTCTCCTTGCGCGTCGCCGCATAGATGATGCCGGACTGGTCCGGACGCTCCTGCAGGAACTGCGTCAGAAACCGCTTCTTGTCCGCGCCGGTGACGACCGACAGCGACAGGTTCTCCCGCGCGAAGCCGCTGACGAACACGCTCGGCTCGCGGAGTCCGAGCATCGCCGTGATGTCGTCCGCCACCTCCGGCGTCGCCGTCGCGGTGAACGCCGAGACGAGCGGCCGATCCTCCATGCGCCCGATCCAGCCGGCCAGCTGCCGGTAGCTCGGACGGAAGTCATGGCCCCACTGCGAGACGCAGTGCGCCTCGTCGATCGCGATCATCGGGATGCGCATGCGCTCGGACAGCTCGCCGAACATCGAGCCGTCGAGCCGCTCCGGCGCGATGTAGAGCAGCTTGTACTCCCCGTTCAGCGCCGCGCGCAGCACGTCCCGGTACTCGCCCGCGCCGAGCGAGCTGTTGAGGTACGCCGCCGGCACGCCGACGCGCCGTAGCGCGTCGACCTGGTCCTTCATGAGCGAGATGAGCGGCGAAACGACGATCGTCGTGCCGGTCATCAGCATCGCCGGGATCTGGTAGCAGACCGACTTGCCTCCGCCTGTCGGCAAGATCGCCAGCGTATCCCTGCCTCCCGTGATCGCTTCGATGATCCCTTCCTGCCCCTGGCGGAAGGAATCGTATCCATAGACGCGCTTCAGCAGCTCGCGCGCTTCCTGCAGCATAGGCCTCCGACTCCCTTTCCTGTTCCTGTTTCCGTGGACGGCCGGACTCCCTGAGCGGGCCCGTCCGGCGCTCATCCCTCTATTGTGACAGGTCGGAGAAAAGGTGTCTACCTGCCGGCAGCCGCCTCGCCCTCGTCCTCACCTTGCCCGCGCAGTCCATCCGCCGGCCGCGTCCCGCTCGCCGCCGCCTTGAGCCGCGTCAGCTCGCGGTACAGCTCCAGCAGCTCGGCCTCGCGCTCGCGGATCTCCTCCTCGACCTCGCCGAGCCGCGCCAGCAGCCCCGGATCGGCCGAGTCCGGCGCGCCGCCTGGCGCCGGCAGCAGACCGGCCCCGAACGTCGCCTCCACCCAGCGGTCGGCCGCCTCGCGCCCCTCTCCGCGGTACAGCTCGACATAGACGTCGAAAATCGCCAGCACGGTGCGGCGGCTGTTCCAGCCGAGAATCTCCACGCTGTCGGCGGCCATCGTCACCGCGCGGCTCAGCTGGAACTCGTTGAGCTTGCCGCGCATCGCCTCGACGCGCGCCACCTCGGCGGCGAACGCCGGGAACGCCGAGCGGAACAGCTCCGCCGATGCCAAGTATTCTTCATGCGTAATCCAGGATTCCTCTTCCATATCCGCGTTCCCCCTAGCCTTCTCGATCTTCGTGATCCAACCGTCCATCGAGTATACTGGGTGGAGGAAGCTCTTTCAAGGAAGGGGAGATTAGAATGAGCCGAGGACCCGGCTACCTCAAGAGCATCGAGCTGCTGCGCTCCGGAATCGCGAATCCGCGCGAGTACCCGTTCAGCCTGCCGGCGGTCCGCACGCTGGAGCGGCTGCCGCTCCATCCCAAGGTGACCTACCTGATCGGCGAGAACGGCACCGGCAAGTCGACGCTGCTGGAGGCGATCGCCGTCGCCTGGGGCTTCAATCCCGAGGGCGGCACGATCAACTTCAGCTTCTCCACCGCCGAGACGCACTCGGAGCTGCATCGCCATCTGCGGCTGGCGCGCGGCGTGCACAAGCCGCGGGACGGCTTTTTCTTCCGGGCGGAAAGCTACTACAATCTCGCCAGCGAGATCGAACGGCTGGACCGTCCCGACGGCGCGCGAGCCTCCGGCCCGCCGATCATCGACTCCTACGGCGGCAAGCCGCTGCACGAGCAGTCGCATGGCGAGTCGTTCTTCGCCGCGTTCCTGCACCGCTTCGGCGGGCGCGGCCTGTACATCCTCGACGAGCCGGAGGCGGCGCTGTCGCCGCAGCGCCAGCTGTCGATGCTCTCGCGCATCCATCAGCTCGTGCAAAAGCATTCGCAGTTCATCATCGCCACCCATTCGCCGATCCTGATGGCCTACCCGGACGCCGACATCTACCTGCTCGGACCGGACGGCGCCGAGCGGGTCGAGCTGGAGCAGACGCCCCACTGGTCCGTCATGAAGCAGTTCGTCAACCGCAAGCAGGCGATGCTGGACGAGCTGTTGGCGGATGATTGATCCCCAGTTGCGTGAAAAAGGAGGCTAGCCCATGGAGGCAGAAAGCATTCTCGAGCTTGCCGTGAAGGAGCTGTCCAACGTGCAAGGCATCGCCGCGATCGCGCTCGGCGGCTCGCGCGCCCGCGGAACCGCCCACGCCGGCTCCGACTTCGATCTCGGCCTGTATTACCGGCCGGACGCCCCGCCGGACCTGACGCAGCTGCGGGAGGCGGCGCGCAGGCTCGACGACGAGAGCCGCGCGGAGGCGGTCACCCCGCTCGGCGACTGGGGACCTTGGATCAACGGCGGAGGCTGGCTGCGGGTCGGCGGCATGCCGGTCGACCTGCTGTACCGCGATCTGGATCAGGTCGAGCGCGTCATCGGCGATTGCCGGCAAGGCTCGATCCGGATCGACTACCAGCCCGGGCATCCGCATGGCTTCGTGAGCTCCATCTACTTCGCCGAAGCCGCTCTCTGCCAGCCGCTGTGGGATCCGCAGGGCGTGCTGGAGCGGCTGAAGCGGAGCGTGCGCCCTTATCCGCCTGCGCTGCAGCGAGCGACGATCGGCCGTTTCCTTTGGGAAGCCTCGTTCGCTCTCGACAACGGACGAAAAGGCATCCCCAAAGGGGACGCCTCGTATGTCGCGGGCTGCTTTTTCCGCTCCGTCTCCTGCCTCAACCAGACGCTGTTCGCGCTGAACGAAGCGTACTGGATGAACGAGAAGGGCGCGGCCGCGATTGCCGGCTCGCTTCCGCTCGCTCCTGCAGACTACTCCGGCCGCATCGGCCGCCTGTTCGCGGCGCTCGGCGACGACGCCGACAAGCTGGCGCAGGCCGCTTCCCGGCTGCAGGAGCTCATCCGGGAGACGGAGGCGTTGATGCCGGCAAATAGAGGACTCTGAGCATCGACCGACCGTATTCGTGAAACGACTCCCGCCGCACTTGAGCGATGCTTTCATCATGGCATCAGAGGAGCTCCAAGCTTTTCGATCAGAATCCGGTTCGCCAGCGCCATCCCTTCCTCCCGATCGTTCGCCGGCGCGGCGACCGCCACGACGCTGCCGTTGTTCGCCCCAGCCGAACGGCTCGTGCGGATTATAACGAGCTCTTTCAAGTCCGTCGAAGCATACACCATGCCTTCCACATGGAGTCCCGGAACGCTGTTGCCGATGGACTCCCGCTTCAGCCAGGAGAATGCCATGCTCCCGACTCCATCATGGAGATAAAAAAACGGCGTCGCATCCTCCGGCACGCCGGAGTAGGACTCGCCTACGATGACCAGCTTGCCCTCGAACTTGCCCGCTCCTTTCCAGAAGCCGGCCAGCGTCCGCTGAAGCGTGCCTTCGAGTTTCAGCGTCAAGGAACGTCCGGGACGCTCCGGCTGTCCGGCGGTGAACTCGTAGCCTTGGAGCGTGCGGTCGATGCGCTGCGGAAAGAACCACCAGATCAGGCTGCCGGCCAGCAGCAGGACGACCGCCGCGATTCCGGCTCGCATCCAGCGTCCATGGCGCCATGCGCTCATCGCAAGCACCCCCTTTCTTTTCCATCTTAACCGAAAAGCCCCGAATCCGTCTTTCGGATTCGGGGCTGTTTTTCATTCAGGCTCAGCCTTGCGGCGCCGCCACCAGCTTGACGACCGCGCGCACGGAGTCGGCCGAGCGGTCGAGCGCCGCTTGCTCCTCCGCCGTCAGCTCCAGCTCGAACACCTTCTCGATGCCGTCGCCGCCGAGAATCGCGGGCACGCCGAGGAACAAGCCGTCGTAGCCGTACTCGCCCTCCAGCAGCGCGATGACCGGAAGGACGCGCTTCTTGTCCTTCAGGATCGCCTCGGTCATCTGCACGAGCGATGCCGCCGGCGCGTAATAGGCGCTGCCGTTGCCGAGCAGGCCGACGATCTCGCCGCCGCCGACGCGCGTGCGCTGCACGATCGCCTCGATGCGCTCCGCCGGGATGAGCGTCTCGATCGGGATGCCGCCGACATTGGAGTAGCGCACGAGCGGCACCATGTCGTCGCCGTGGCCGCCGAGCACGAAGCCGCGCACGTCCTCGACCGACACGTTCAGCTCCTGCGCGATGAACGTGCAGTAGCGGGCCGTGTCGAGCACGCCGGACTGGCCGATGACGCGGTTTTTGGGGAAGCCGAGCGTCTCGTAGGCGACATAGGTCATCGCGTCGACCGGGTTGGACAGCAGGATGACGTACGCGTCCGGACTCGTCGCCTTGACGCTTTCGCAGACGGAGCGCACGATGCCGGCATTGACGGCGACGAGATCGTCGCGGCTCATGCCCGGCTTGCGCGCGATGCCCGCCGTGATGATGACGATGTCGGAGCCGGCCGTATCGGCATAATCGGACGTGCCGGTGATGCGCGCGTCGAAGCCTTGCACCGGCGAAGCCTCCAGCATGTCGAGCGCCTTGCCCTTCGTCGGATTTTCCAGCTGCGGGATGTCGACGAGCACGACGTCTCCGAGCTCCTTTTGCGCGAGCATGAGCGCCGTCGTCGCTCCCGTGAACCCGGCTCCTACGACCGTGATCTTCTTGCGTGCGATAGCCATGAGAATCCCTCCATCGGATTGGAATGTCCAGCCTCCTGCATGAAACGATACGCGGCCTTGCCTCGGCAGCAGCGCCGAAAGAGAAGAGAAGAGCCCGCCGGAGCGGACTCTTGAACGATTTACATGTTGGCGATGACTTGATCCGCGAACTCGGAGCACTTCACTTCTTTGGCGCCTTCCATCAGGCGGGCAAAGTCGTAGGTGACCGTCTTGTTGTTGATCGAAGTTTCCATGCCTTTGTAGATGAGGTCGGCCGCTTCCTGCCAGCCCAGATGCTCGAGCATCATGACGCCGGAGAGGATGACGGAGCCCGGGTTCACCACGTCTTTATCGGCGTATTTCGGAGCCGTGCCGTGGGTCGCCTCGAAGATCGCGTGGCCGGTCAGGTAGTTGATGTTGGCGCCCGGCGCGATGCCGATGCCGCCGACTTGAGCCGCCAGGGCGTCGGACAGGTAGTCGCCGTTCAGGTTCAGCGTTGCGATGACGTCGAAGTCTGTCGGACGGGTCAGCACTTGCTGCAGGGCGATGTCGGCGATGGCGTCCTTCACGAGGATCTTGCCGGCCGCCAGAGCTTCGTCTTGAGCCTTGTTGGCCGCATCCGTGCCTTGCTCGTCCTTGATGCGGTCATATTGGCCCCATGTGAACACCTTGTCGCCGAACTCGGCTTCCGCCACTTCGTAGCCCCAGTTTTTGAAGGCGCCCTCGGTGAACTTCATGATGTTGCCTTTGTGGACCAGCGTGACCGACTTGCGGCCGTGCTCGATCGCGTACTCGATCGCCGCGCGCACGAGGCGCTTGGAGCCCTCGGCCGATACCGGCTTGATGCCGATGCCGGACGTTTCCGGGAAGCGGATCTTGTTCACGCCCATCTCGTTCTGCAGGAAGGAAAGCACTTTTTTGACCGCGTCCGTGCCTTCTTGGTACTCGATGCCGGCGTAGATGTCCTCGGTGTTCTCGCGGAAGATGACCATGTTGACCAGCTCCGGACGCTTCACCGGGGAAGGCACGCCGTCGAAGTAGCGCACAGGGCGCAGGCAGACGTACAGGTCGAGCTCCTGGCGCAGCGCTACGTTCAGGGAACGGATGCCGCCGCCGATCGGAGTCGTCAGCGGTCCTTTGATCGCGACGATGTACTCGCGGATCGCCGTCAGCGTGTCGGCCGGCAGCCATTCGCCGTATTGGTTGAACGCTTTTTCGCCGGCGAATACTTCGTACCAGGCGATCTTCTTCTCGCCGCTGTAGGCTTTTTCGACTGCCGCGTCGAGGACGCGCTTGGAGGCGCGCCAGATGTCGCGGCCCGTGCCGTCGCCTTCGATGAACGGAACGATCGGGTTGTTCGGAACGTTCAGCTTGCCGTTTTCAATCGTGATCTGCTCGCCTTCGGTCGGAAGGGCGAATTTTTCGAGTTGTGCCATTGGGGATGATTCCTCCTCTTGGTATGAAAATCATGCGGGTCCCTGCGCCGGCCAAGCGGCGGAAACGGGACAAGCTGCGTGCGCAGCCGAAGCCCCCCGGACATGAAGCCGGGGGGAGGGAGATCAGCGCTGCTCGATCGGAATGAACTTGGCGCTTGCTGGACCCGTGTACTCCGCGCGCGGGCGGATCAGACGGTTATTATCGTACTGCTCCAGGATATGCGCTGTCCAGCCCGACAGGCGGCTGATCGCGAAGATCGGCGTAAACAGGTCGCGCTTGATGCCGAGCGTCGTGTAGACGGACGCGGAGTAGAAGTCGACGTTCGGCTTCAGGCCCTTCTGTCCGGTCACGATCTCCTCGATCTTCACGCTCATGTCGTACAGGTCGAGGTTGCCCTTCAGCTTGCCGAGCTCCTCGGACATCTTTTGCAGATGCTTGGCGCGCGGGTCGCCGTTTTTGTAGACGCGATGGCCGAAGCCCATGATCTTCTCTTTGTTGGCCAGCTTCTCGTTGATGACGGACTCGACGCGGTCCGGCGAGCCGATCTCCTCGAGCATGACCATGACCGCCTCGTTGGCGCCGCCGTGCAGCGGGCCCTTGAGCGCGCCGATCGCGGAGACGACGCCGGAGTAGATGTCCGACAGCGTCGCGACGGTGACGCGGCCGGCGAACGTGGAGGCGTTGAGCTCATGGTCGGCATGCAGCACGAGCGCCTGGTCGAGAGCCTTGACCGCTACATCGTCCGGAGTCTCGCCGGTAAGCATGTAGAGGAAGTTGGCCGCGACGGACAGGCCGGCCTTCGGAGCGATCGGCTCCTGGCCGCTGCGGATGCGGTCGAAAGCGGCGATGACCGTCGGCAGCTGCGCCTGCAGGCGGATCGCCTTGTCTACGTTGGCCTCGCGGCTCATGTCCTGGGCGGCCGGATCGTACAGCGCCAGGGCGGATACCGCCGTGCGGAGCGCCGCCATCGAGTTGGCGTCCTGCGGATAGAGGCGGATCGCGTCGATCACCTCGGCCGGAATCGGGGCGGAGGCGCTCAGCTTGGACTTCAGCTCCTCGAGCTCGGATGCCGTAGGGAGCTTGCCGTACCAGAGCAGGTAGGCGACTTCTTCGAACGTAGCGCCTTCGGCCAGCTCGTCGATGTTGATTCCGCGATAGGTCAGCACTCCGTCGATGATGGAGCTGATGGACGAGGTCGTGGCGACGATGCCTTCGAGACCTTTGGTAGCTGTCATTGAACTCTCTCCTTTGTCTTCGGCGCGCGGATAGGAAGCGGCCGGTAATGGGACTGTCAACATCAGGCTGCGGAAAAAGGCTTGCACCGCCTTTGACAGCGCATTCACGCCTCCGGGTCGCGCAGGCGAGAACAGCGGATGTCAAGGATGGGCAAATCGGCGACCGCAGCAATCCTTTTTATCATAAAGTATTTTCATGATGAATCCAACCGATCGAAGATAAAAATGCTTTATCGCCTTCATAGAATTTACTTGTCGCCCGTTTGGAGGTTGGCCGGCAAGGTGTTACACTGATGGAATCAGCGTTTCAGCGAAGCCATAGTCCGAGGGAAGGGGAATCCGCTCCATGAACGAGCAACGCATCGGCATCATCGACATCGGCTCCAACTCCATCCGCCTCGTCGTCTACGAGACGACGGCTACCGGCGCGCATCGCGTCATCGACGGCAGCAAGCGTCCGGCTCGGCTCAGCCAGAGGATCACGGCCGACGGGCGCATCGACGAGGAGACGGTCGCCGAGCTGGCCGAGACGCTCCGCCACTTCCGCATGCTCTGCGCGCATCACGGGACGAGCGCCGTTCGCGCCGTCGCGACGGCCGCGATGCGCAACGCCGTCAACGGCGCCGAGGTGCTGCGGAGTCTGGGCGCCGAGTCCGGACTGGACATCGAGCTGCTGCCGGGCGAGGAGGAAGCCGGCTACGGCTTCCTCGGCATGGTCAACACGATGGACGTCCGCGACGGCTTCCTCATCGATATCGGCGGAGGCAGCACGGAAATTTCCCTGTTCAAGGAGCGCACGCTCGTGCAGAGCGTCAGCTTTCCGTTCGGCTGCGTCAACCTCGCCCGCAGCTATGCCGACCGCGGCATGCTCGGCGACGACGGCTTGCGCCGGCTCGAGGAGATGGCGCTGCGGGCGAGCGAGGAGCATCCGTGGCTGCGCTGGTCGCCGGGACTGCCGCTCATCGGCGTCGGCGGCACGATCCGCGCGCTGGCCAAGATCCATCAGGCGGTCCGCCATTATCCTTTCCCGCAGACGCACAACTATGCGATTCCGGCCGAGGACGCCGACCGTCTGTTCGATACGCTGCGCGCGATGCCGCTGGACAAGCGCCGCAAGTTCCCGGGCCTGTCCAAGGACCGCGTCGACCTGATCGTACCCGGACTCGCCGCGCTGCGGCTGTTCCGGCGCCTGACCGGCGCTGCGGAATACCGCGTCTGCGCGGCCGGCCTGCGCGACGGCCTGTTCTTCTCCGTGCAGTCGCCGGAGCGGCCGCGGCTCGACGACGTGCTGGGCTACAGCGTGCGCAACACGTACGCGCTCTATCCCGAGGCGCCGCTCCCGCATGTGAACCAGGTCAACCGCCTCTCGCTGCAGCTGCTCGAGACGCTGCGCGGCTCCGCTCCCGGCCGTCCGCTGGAGCGGCTGGGCGATCGGGCGGCCAAGCTGCTGGACGCCGCCTCCCTGCTCTACCGGATCGGAGCGTCGATCGACCACGCCGCCTATCCGAAGCATACGTTCTATCTGCTGACCAACTGCAGCCTGAACGGCATGTCGCATCGCGAGAACGTGCTGACCGCCGCGATTGCGGCGTTCCGCAGCCGCAGCCGCTGCAAGTCGCAGCTCGAGCCGTACGCGGCGCTGCTGGAGCCCGGAGACGTGGAGGCGGCCGCCCTGCTGGGCAGCCTGCTCCAGCTCGCCGCCGCGCTCGACCGCAGCGAGACGCAGCCGATCAGCCGGCTCGAGGCCGAAGCGTCGCTCGGACCGGAGGAGGGCCGCCTGCGGCTCAGCGCCGTGCGGCCGTCCGGCTCGCTCGCTCTGGAGCGGCAGGAGGTCGAGGAGGCCGGACGCGAGTTCGCCAAGCTGTGGGGGCTTCAGCCCGAGCTGTCCGTCCGCTAGACGAAGCCAATGCAGGCAAAAAGGGGCTTTCCCGAGGGCCGTTTCGACGGCCTTGCGGGAGAGCCCCTTTTCGCTTACGCCTGCTCGGCTTGCGGCAGCGCCTTTTTCCAGCTGGAGATCCGCTCCGCCTGGAACTGGCTGCGCAGCAGCTCCTCGCCCTCGGCAGGCCGCATCCGCTCGTAGCCGCCGCTCGCCTGCAGCTCCCGCGCCTTGACGTTGTCGCTCAGCTGCAGCCGCAGCAGCGCGATCAGGCTGTCGCGCAGGCTGGGGTCGAACACCGGGCACATCAGCTCGATGCGCCGCGTCAGGTTGCGCGTCATCCAGTCCGCGCTCGACAAATACACTTCCTCCTCGCCGGCGTTGCGCAGGTACAGCAGCCGCGAATGCTCGAGGAAGCGGTCGACGATGCTGACGACGCGGATGTTCTCGCTCAGGCCCGGCACGCCGGGACGCAGGCAGCAGACGCCGCGCACGATGAGGTCGATGCGCACGCCCGAGCGCGACGCCTCGTACAGCTTGTCGATCATCTCCTGGTTGGAGAGCGAGTTCATCTTGGCGGCGATGTAGCCGCCCCGGCCCTCCTCGGCATGCCGCCGCTCGCGGTCGATCAGCCGGAACAGCTGCTCCGTCAGCCCGCTCGGCGCGACGCTGAACGCTTGCCATTCGTAAGGCGACGAGTAGCCGGTCACCTCGTTGAACAGCGCCGACGCGTCCGCGCCGATGATCGGATGCGACGTGAACAGGCCGATGTCGGTGTACGCCTTGGCCGTGCTGTCGTTGTAGTTGCCGGTGCCGACATGCACGTAGCGCCGCAGTTGGTCGGCCTCGCGCCGCACGACGAGCAGGATCTTGGCATGCGTCTTGAGGCCGACGAGGCCGTAGACGACATGGCAGCCCGCCTTCTCGAGCTGGCGCGCCCAGGCGATGTTGCGCTCCTCGTCGAAGCGCGCCTTGAGCTCGACGACGACCGTCACCTGCTTGCCCGCCTCGGCCGCGGCGGCGAGCGCCTGCACGAGCTCGCTTTGCCCGCTGACGCGGTAGAGCGTCATCTTGATCGCCAGCACCTGCGGATCGTCCGCCGCCTGCTGGACGAACTCGGCCAGCGGCTCGAACGACTCGTACGGATGATGCAGCAGCACGTCGCGCTCGCGGATCGTATCGAAGATCAGCTCATGCTCCTCGAGCTCCCGCGGGTAGACCGGCTCGAGCTTTGGATAGCGGAGACTCTCCTTGCCGCCGATCGAGCCGGCGAAGCGCATCAGAAAGCTGAGATCGAGCGGTCCGCCGATGCGGACGACATGATCGCCGATCTCCAGCTCCTCCTGCAGCAGGTCGAGCGCGTACGGATGGAAGCCTTCGCCGATCTCGAGCCGCACGGGCATGCCCCAGCGCCTGCGGCGAAGCTCCTTCTCGATCTCCTCAAGCAGATCCTCGGCGCCTTCCTCGTTGAGCGTCAGGTCGGCGTTGCGGGTCAGGCGGAACGGATGCACGGCTTCCAGGCTGTAGCCGCTGAACAGCGTATGGATGAACGAACGGATAAGGTCCTCGAGCAGCACGTACTCGAGCTTCTTGCTGTTGCCCCGGACCGGCAGCGCCACGCAGCGCGGCAGGATCGAAGGCACCTGGACGATCGCGAAGTACGGCTCGGCCTCCGGCTCTTCTTCGGGATCGCGCAGCAGCACGGCCAGATACAGCTCCTTCGTATGAAGGAGCGGGAACGGACGGCTCTGGTCGACGGCCATCGGCGTCAGCACGGGAAAGACGATCGTCCGGAAATAATGCTCGACCGCCGCGGCCTGCGAGGCGTTCAGATCTTCCATTTCGCGGATATGTATGCCCTCTCGCGCCAGCCCCCTCATCACTTCCCGATAGGTGCGGTATTGCTCGGCGACCATCTGGCCCGTCCGCTTGATGAGCCGCTTCCACAGCCCCTGCGGCGTATAGCCGGTAAAATCCATCTTCGTATAGCCCGCCTTGAGCTGGTCCTGGATGCCCGCCATGCGGACGCTCATGAATTCATCCATGTTGCTGGACACGATGGACAGGAACTTCGCGCGCTCCAGCAGCGGCGTCGTCGGGTCCTGCGCTTCCTCCAGCACCCTGCGGTTGAACTCGATCCAGCTCAGGTCGCGGTTCACATAGGGGGACAATGCTTTACTCATCGCTGAAGAGCCTCCTTGTCGTTGTCCCTATTATGCAGCGTCACTGTTACTTCTATATTAAGATGCGGTAAAGGCCAGGTAAATGCCTGCGGCCGCGAGGGCCGGCACGCCCCCCGCTGCGGATCGAAGGCATGCCGGACGCCGGCCTCAGCGGCGCCCGATGAAGATGAACCGCCCGCCGCCCGGACCGCCGAAGCCTCCGCCGCCTCCGCGCCGCAGCAGCCGCTCCAGCAGCCGGTACAGGCGCAGGCGGTAGAAGCCGCGGGTGACGGGCAGGACGAGCGTCAGGCCGACCAGGTCGCCGATCACGCCGGGGAAAATGAGCAGCAGGCTGCCGGCCATCAGGCAAAGGCCGTTCAGCAGCGCATGGCCCGGCGGCTCGCCGAGCTCCATCTTGCGGCGCATCTCCGCCCATGCCTTGCGCCCGTGCGTGCGCATCAGCACCGTGCCCAGCACGGCCGTGCCGACGAGCAGCAGGAACACGCCGCCGACGCCGATGCGGCTGCCGAGCCAGGCCATCGCGATCACCTCCAGCAGCACGTAGGCCGCTCCGCCGAGCAGCGCCTTCTGCACCGTTCCGAGTCTTCGGTTCATGCCCCCTCCTCCTTTCCAGCCGGCGCCATGCGCCGGATCAGCGCGTACAGCTCCGGCAGGCGCCGGTCGAGCCGCGCCGGACGGAAGCTGCGATCCACCCACACATGCCGAGTGCCCCCGGTGGCAAGCAGCTCGCCCGGAAGTCCGGCCCCGTCCTCGCCCGCGGCGCGGACCGCGCCTTCGCCGAGCGCAGGCAGCGCCGCTTCCGCCGCCCCCGCCTCGAGCCGGCGGATCTGATAGCGGAAGCCGAGCCGCATCGGCGTGAAGCGCTCCACCCGGGTGCAGACGACGATCGCGTCGTCGTAGCGGGCCGGCTGGCGGAACTGGCTGTCCAGATCCGTCAGCGGCAGCATCAGCCCTTCCTGCTCGATCCGGCCGTAGGCGTACCCCGCGGAGCGGATCAGCTCCGTGCGCCCGATCTCGAACCAGGTCAAATAATTCGCATGATACACGACGCCCATCGCGTCCGTTTCCTGATAGCGCACCCGCAGCGGGTGCAGCGTCCATTCCGCCTGCTCCATAAGCCCTAATTGCCCCTTCCTGCCTCTATCCTTGTCCCTTTATTATCGGCTCAAATCAGGCAATATGCAAAAAAGCCGATCCTCTCGGCGGGAGAGGATCGGCCTTGGCCCTGAGCAGACGCAGGGCTTGGCAGTCAGAGCCAAGCCGGAGCCGGCCCGGCTTCTTACAGGACTTTGCTTTGACCGGTGTAGATGACGCCCATCTCGCCGTAGACGGTCACTTCCATGTCGTCATGCAGCAGCTCGAACGCGTTGTCGATGCCGATGACCGCCGGGATGCCGAGGTTCAGGCCGACGACGGCCGCATGGCTCGTGATGCCGCCGGATACGGTGATGATCGCCGAAGCCTTCTCGATCGCCGGCATGTAGTCCTTGTCGGTCGAGACGGTGACGAGGATGGAGCCTTCCTTGGTCTTGGCGATCGCTTCCTCCGGCGTGCGGGCGACGACGATCTTGCCCGTAGCGGTCTGGCTGCCGATGCCTTGGCCTTTGGCGACGAGCTCGCCGATGTGATGCACCTTGATGAGGTTCGTCGTGCCCGCGCGGCCTACCGGCACGCCGGCGGTGATGACGATCGTGTCGCCGAGCGAGACGAGGCCCGTGCCGAGCGCGCCTTCGACGGCGAAGTTGAACATCTCGTCCGTCGTATCGGCGGCGACGCCCTTCGTCGGGATGACGCCCCACGTCAGGTTCAGGCGGCGCATGATGCGCTCGTCGGTCGTCACGGCGATGATCGGAGCCTTCGGACGGTACTTGGACACCATGCGGGCGGTATAGCCGCTCTCGGTCGACGTCACGATCGCCTTGGCCTGCAGGTCGAGGGCGGAGTTCGCCACCGCTTGGCTGATCGCCTCGGTGACCGTCGTCTGCTGCGCGATCGCCGTTTTGGTCAGGATCTCGCGGTAGTCCAGCGCGGACTCGGCGCGCTCGGCGATGCGGGACATCGTCAGCACGGATTCCGTCGGGTACTTGCCCGCGGCGGTCTCGCCGGAGAGCATGATCGCGTCGGTGCCGTCAAGGATGGCGTTCGCCACGTCGCTCGCTTCGGCGCGGGTCGGACGCGGGTTGCGCTGCATGGAGTCGAGCATCTGCGTCGCCGTGATGACCGGCTTGCCGGCGAGGTTCGCCTTTTGAATCATCGACTTTTGCACGAGCGGCACTTCCTCGGCCGGAATCTCGACGCCGAGGTCGCCGCGCGCGACCATCAGGCCGTCGGACACTTCGAGGATCTCGTCGAGGTTGTCCACGCCCTGCTGGTTCTCGATCTTGGAGATGATCTGGATGTGGCCCGCGTTGTGGCGCTCCAGCAGCTCGCGGATCTCAAGCACGTCGGAAGCCTTGCGCACGAAGGAAGCGGCGATGAAGTCGACGCCCTGCTCGACGCCAAATACGATGTCGCCGGCGTCTTTTTCAGTGATGCCCGGCAGGGAGATGTGCACGCCCGGAACGTTGACGCCCTTTTTGCTCTTGATCGGGCCGCTGTTGACGATCTTGCAGTTGATCTCCGTGCCCTGGATGTCCACGACGGTCAGGCCGATGAGGCCGTCGTCGATGAGGACGGTCGAGCCGACCTTCAGGTCGGCCGGCAGGTTCTTGTACGTCACCGGGATGCGGTGGCGGTCGCCGAGGATCTCTTCGGTCGTCAGCGTGATGTAGTCGTCCTGCTGCAGCTCGATCGGCTCTTCCTTCAGCTTGCCGAGACGGATCTCAGGGCCTTTGGTGTCGAGCAGGATCGCGACCGTCTTGCCGAGCTCCGCGCAGGCCTGGCGGATGTTCTTGATGCGGTTGCCGTGCTCTTCGAAGTCGCCGTGCGAGAAGTTCAGGCGGGCGACGTTCATGCCGGCCAGAATCAGTTTCTTTGTATTTTCCAGCGACTCGCTGGAAGGTCCGATCGTACATACAATTTTCGTTTTACGCATGGTTCATGATTCCTCCATCAGTTAGCTTGCTTGAACACTATCATTCATTCTATCACATTTGGCAGCGGCATAGACATGACATTCCTCTCTTTACAAGACTTTCGTCCGGTAAAAAGCATGACTTTCGATTCAGACCGCAAAAGAAATGCGTTCTCAAGACGCGAAAAAGCGGCCGCTTGCGGCCGCTCCTTGCGAACCTGACTCCTGCTTAGTGCACTCGGGCCGACTCCGCGGCGGGCGAGGCGTCGCCCGGCGCGGCCGGCTCCGCTCCGGCTTCTGCCGGCAGTCCGGCAGCCTCCGGCGCTTCCAGCGCGCCGTCCGGCTGCTCCGAGCCCGCCTCCGCCGCGAAGGCGAAGCGGCCGATTTTGCGGAACTTCATGTACCGATCCTCGACGAGCTCCTCCGCCGACATCGCGAGCAGCTCCTGCAGATGGCGCCAGACCGCTTCCTTGATCGACTCCGCCTGCTGCTCGTAGTCGCGGTGGGCGCCGCCCTGGGGCTCCGGCACGACTTCCTCGATGATGCCGAACGACAGCAGGTCCTTGGCGGTGATCTTCATCGCCTCGGCCGCCTGGTCCGCCTTGGAGGCGTCCTTCCAGAGGATGGATGCCGCGCCGTTCGGCGAGATGACCGAGTAGATCGCGTTCTCGAGCATGAGCACGCGGTTGCCGACGCCGAGCGCGAGCGCGCCGCCGCTGCCGCCTTCGCCGATGACGACGCAGATGACCGGCACGCCGAGCAGCGCCATCTCGCGCAGGTTGCGGGCGATCGCCTCGGACTGCCCCCGCTCCTCGGCGGTGTTGCCGGGATAGGCGCCCTTCGTGTCGATGAAAGTGATGATCGGACGGCGGAACTTGTCCGCCTGCTGCATGAGCCTCAGCGCCTTGCGGAAGCCCTCCGGATGGGGGCTGCCGAAGAAGCGGGCGATATTGTCCTTCGTATCCTTGCCGCGCTGATGGCCGATGACGGTGACCGGCATGCCGTTCAGCTTGGCGAGGCCGCCGACGATCGCCAGATCGTCCGCGAACAGCCGGTCGCCGTGCAGCTCCAGGAAATCGGTGAAGATCGCTTGGATGAAATCAAGCGACGTCGGCCGCTGGTGATGGCGGGCCAGATGCATCTTCTCGGCGGCGCCGAGCTCGCTGTAGAGCTCCTCCTCCAGCTGGCGGCAGCGCGCCTCCAGCCGGGCGATCTCGTCGCTGAAGTCGATGCCCTTGCCTTGGCTGAGCCCTTTGAGCTCCTCGATCTTGCGCCTCAGGTCGCCCAGCGGCTTTTCGAACGGCAGTTCACCCGCCATGTCCCGTTTCCTCCTTCACGGCATGCATGTCAAGCAGGCGCGTCAGCGTGGACTTCATGTCCTTGCGGTGCACGACGCGGTCGAGCTGGCCATGCTGCAGGTTGAATTCCGAAGTCTGGAAGTTGTCCGGCAGCTTCTGGCGGATCGTCTGCTCGATGACGATGCGGCCGGCAAAGCCGATGAGCGCGCCGGGCTCGGCCAGGTTGTAGTCGCCGAGCGAGGCGAAGCTCGCCGTGACGCCGCCTGTCGTCGGATCGGTCATGACCGAGATGTACAGGCCGCCCTCGCTTTGGAATTTGGCGAGCGCGGCGCTCGTCTTGGCCATCTGCATGAGGCTCAGGATGCTCTCCTGCATGCGCGCGCCGCCCGAAGTCGAGAAGATGAGCATCGGCAGCTTGCGCAGACGCGCCTGCTCGATCGCCCGCGTGATCTTCTCGCCGACGACGGAGCCCATGCTGCCGCTGAAGAAGTCGAAGCTCATGATGGCGACGACGACCGGGAAGCCCCCGATCGCGCCTTCGCCCGTCACGACGGCGTCCCTCAGGCCGGAGCTCTTCTTCTGCGCTTCGAGCTTGGACGCGTAGCCGGGGAACTCCAGCGGGTCCTCCGAGATCATGTCGCGGTCGAATTCAGACAAACGTCCGTCATCGAGCGTCATTCCGATGCGCTCCCAAGCGCTCAGCCGGAAATGATGCCCGCAGGACGGACATACTTTGTGGTTCTTGTCCAATTCCTTGGAGAATTGGATCGCCGCGCATTTGGGACATTTGTTCATCAAGCCTTCGGGAATGTCCCGCTTCGGCCTTTCCTGCTGGTCCCCGCGCTCCCTCTCGGAAGGCACGGTGGCGTATTTTCGCTTATGGAACAGGTCCTTGAACACAAGTGACACCTCTCAAGACGCTAAGTATAGTCGGGCCGGAATCAGGAATGGAGAATGGACGTCAGCACTTCCTGGACTTCTTCCAGTTCTCCGGACGGCACGAGGATCTCGTACTGCTGCTTGGACATGTTGATGGGTCTTGTCTGGACGAGGAACCCCTCTTCGGTTAGCCTTCGTTTGATGCTCTCCGCGATCTTCGCCGTAGGCGCGATGTAGATGACCGTCCACATGAAAGGTACCTCCTGATATCCCGGAAACAGGTCACATGATCTCACAATCATAGCATAGGAGAAGTTTTGCTAGCAAGAAAGGCCTAGGCCGATCCGGGCCGAAAGCCGCTAGGGAGAGCGGCTCGGCCGGGCGCTTCGCGGTCCCGGCCGGGGAGCGCTCCGTCCACCGGCGGCGCGGGCAGCCGGGGAGCGGTCCGTCCGCCGGGGGAGCGGTCCGTCCGCCGGCGGCGCGGGCTGCCGGGGAGCGGCCTGTCCCGCAGCGGCGCGGACGGCCGCGCTTCGCGGTCCCGAGCCGGGGGAGCGGTCCGCTTGGCCGCCGGCCGGCGGCAGCTTGCTGCAGGAACGATTCGCTCCCGCAGCCGCCGATTCCTGCACGCCCTCAGGCTTTCGTGCCGTCCTCGCTGTAGTCCGTCGCCCTCGGGTCCTGGTGCGCGATCCGGGCCGATGCCGCCGCGGCCAGTCCGGCCACGAGATCGTCGAGGAAGACGTGGATCTCGCCCGTCGACTTGTCGTTCAGGCGGCTGATGATGCCAGGCTTCACCTTATCCAGATAGCCGAAGCTCGTCAAGCCGATCATGCCGTACACATGCGTGATGCCCATCGCCAGCGTCTCGTCGACGCCGTACAGCGATTCGTCCTTCTCCATGATTCGCTGCAGCGGAGCCGGCAGCAGCCGCTTCTCCGCAAGCTCGTCGAGCGCGATGCCCGTGCAGAGCACATATTGGACTTCGCGCTTGCCCAGCACCGTGCGCACGCTGTCCACGCATTCGTCCATCGTGAGATGAGGGTTGTAGGGGAGCTGCAAGGAGTGGACGATTTCCGCGACATCCGCTACTGTGACTCCGCGCCTTTCCAGCCAGCGCTCCAATTCGATGTTCATCCGCATTCCTCCCGCTTTCCGCTTTGCCAAAGCGCCGACCTGATCTTTCGGGACAGGCTGCGGCGCTTGCGCCGCAGCGCCATTCCGCGAAGGAGACAGCCGTAGAGGGACGCGATTCCCGCCTCCCCACCGCCTGCCTATCCGCCGTCAGAGGCGCTCGGCTCGCAGCCTAAGGCTGCTGTGCTTCCTACTCTATGCACCTGTCCCGCGAAATGTTCCGGAAAAATAGAGCCTCCAAGAGACTGCGGCCGCGTCGATGCGGTACGCCGACGAAGCAGAAGGGCGCTCCGCAGCCGCTGCGACGAAGGCACTCGTGCTCGCAGATGCCTATTTCAACCTTCAAGTGAAGGGATAGAAAGGAGGAATGGGCATCTCATGGATCGCGGCATGTCGTGCGAGGGCGGCGATGCGGAGGTGCGAAGGTTGCTGAATGCGGCGGCTGGGTGCAACGGCTGTCTGTTCCGCTCTGAGGGCGGCGGCTACGCGCGGTTTTTCCGCGTGTAGCTGTCTGTTCCGCTCTGGGGGCGGCAGCTACGCGCGGTTTTTCCGCGTGTAGTCGTCTATTCCGCACTGAGGGCGGCGGCTACGCACAGTTTTTCCGCGCGTAGTCGTCTGTTCCGCTCTGGGAGCGGTAGCTACGCGCGGTTTTTCCGCGTGTAGCTGTCTGTTCCGCTCTGGGGGCGGCGGCTACGCACAGTTTTTCCGCGCGTAGTCGTCTGTTCCGCTCTAAGTGCGGCGGCTACGCGCGGTTTTTCCGCGCGTAGCTGTCTATTCCGCGCTGAGGGCGGCGGCTACGCACAGTTTTTCCGCGCGTAGTCGTCTGTTCCGCTCTAAGTGCGGCGGCTACGCGCGGTTTTTCCGCGCGTAGCTGTCTATTCCGCGTTGAGGGCGGCGGCTACGCACAGTTTTTCCGCGCGTAGTCGTCTGTTCTGCTCTGAGTAGTGCGGCTACGCATAGTTCTTCCGCGCGTAGTCGTCTGTTCTGCGCTGACAGCAGAGGCTGCGCGGCCAACAAAAAAACCGCCGCCGGCCATAGGCCGGCAGCGGTTGAACAAGCAAGCGACGAAGAGGGAGCTGACAAGCCCTCGCTGACGCCCGTGCCGACATCGACGCTCAAATCGACAATGACGCGGTAGCGCTCGCCAGACTCCGCCAGCTACTTCACGACCGCGCAGCCCGGTCCGAGCAGGCTCTCGATACGCTCGATCAGCTCCGGCGAAGGCTTGACGCGGTAGCGCTCGCTCAGCGCCATCGTGCGTGATTCCCGCTCGTAAAAGAGCACGGTGCCGAGAGGTCCCGCATGCTCGGCCAGGAGCGTCTTGAGCTGCTCCAGGACGACGGGCGTCTCATCCGCCTTGATTTTGAGGTACAGCCGCTGCGCGGCGGCGGCACGCGCCGGCGTGGACGCGCCAGCGTCGGGCGCTCGACGAGCGCTCCGGCTGCGCCGCGACGCGGCGGCCAGCTGGCGCCGAGGCTTCGCCTGCTCCCGCCGCCGACGCAGCGCCGGAGCGCCTCGCCGGCGGCGATGCCGCGCCGGCAGCCGGCCCTCCTGCGCCCTACCGTGAGCTCTGCCCCGGCCGCGGCGCCGAGCCGCCGGAGCGGCTAGACGCGCGCGCCTTGGCGAAGCCGCTCGACTCCGGAGCGCAGCTCGGAGTCGTCGAGGGGGACGAGGTCGTCGACGATCAGCTTGAAGTCCTCGTCCCCTCTCTGCACGGAGGCCTGCACGACCGCCAGGCCGCCGGCAGCGACGCGTTCGCCGAGCTTCGCCCAGGCGGACGGGAAGAACACCGCTTCGGCGCGGACGATGCGGTCCTCCACCTCGGCGAAGGCCATCGGCTGGCCTTTGCGCGTGCGCAGCGTCTTCACGGAGACGATCCGCACCGCCGTTACGGCCGGCGTCCCCTCCGGCGCTTCCTCCAGCTCGACGAGCCGGTCGAGGCCGAGCTCGCCGAGCCGCTCCTCCGCCGCGTCCAGCGGATGGCCGGACAGGTAGAGCCCGAGCAGCTCCCGCTCGAGCTCCAGCAGCTGCGTCTGCGAATAGGGCTCCACCTGGGGCAGCTCGATATCCCAGTTCTGCACCTCCTCGAAGCCGAACAGCTCGATCTGCAGCTCCTCGCGCTCCTTGCGCCATTTTTGCGCCGCCTCCACCGACTCGTCGAGCGCGGCGAGCTGCTGCGCGCGATGGCCCGGCAGCGACTCCAGCGCTCCCGCGCCGATCAGGCTCTCCAGCACGCGCTTGTTGACGACGCGCAGGTCGACGCGGCGACACAGGTCGATGAGGCTGGCGAACGGCCGGAGCGCCGCCTCCCGCCGGATCGACTCGATCGCCTGCGTGCCGACGTTCTTGATGCTGGCGAGGCCGAAGCGCACCGCCTCGCCCTCGGGACTGAACGTGACCGAGCTGCGGTTCACGTCCGGCGGGAGCACCTCGATGCCCATGCGGCGGCACTCGTCGATGTACTCGCCGGTCTTGCGCTGGTTGCCCGTGACGGAGGCCAGCATCGAGGCCATGAAGGCGACCGGGTGATGGCGCTTCAGCCAAGCGGTCTGGAACGCGAGCACGCCGTAAGCGGCCGCATGCGCCCGCGGGAATCCGTAGTCCGCGAAGCGCAAGATCATGTCGTAGACGCGGTTCGCCTCTGCCTCCGCGTAGCCTTGGCGAAGCGAGCCCCGGACGAAGGCGGCGCGCTGCTCGTCGAGAATTTCCCGTTTCTTTTTGGACACGGCGCGCCTCAGAAGATCCGCTTCCCCCAGACTGAAGCCGGCCATCGACGAAGCGATCTGCATGATCTGCTCCTGATAGACGATGATGCCGTGCGTATCCCTCAGGATCGGCTCGAGCGAAGGATGCGGGTATTCGACCTGCTCCTTGCCGTGCTTGCCCGCGATGAAGCGGGGGATGAACTCCATCGGGCCGGGACGGTACAGCGCGAGCACGGACACGATGTCCTCGAAGCCGCTCGGCCGCAGCTCCCGCAGCACGCGCCGCATGCCCGCGGACTCCAGCTGGAAGATGCCGGTCGTATCGCCGCGTCCGAGCATCTCGTAGGTCGCCGGATCGTCGTCCGGCACCTCGCGGAAGTCGACCGTCCCGCCGTCCGGCCGCCGGATCCAGTCGAGCGTCCGCTCCAGGATCGACAGCGTGCGCAAGCCGAGGAAGTCCATCTTGAGCAGGCCGACGGCCTCGACGTTCTCCATGGAATACTGCGTCAGCGCGGCCGCCTCCGAGCCGCCCTGCAGCGGCACGTAGTCGGTCAGCGGACGGCCGGAGATGACGACGCCCGCCGCGTGGGTGGAGGCGTGGCGGGGCATGCCCTCGACCTTGAGCGCGGTGGCGATCAGCTCGCGCGTCCCTTCGCGCTCGGCGTACTCCCGCAGCTGCGGCACCGAGGCGATCGCCGACTCCAGCGTCGTGCCGGGATGGCCGGGGATGAGCTTGGCGACGCGGTCGATGTCGCCCGGCGGCACGTCGAGCGCCCGCCCGACGTCGCGCACGGCGGCCTTGGCCGCGAGCGTGCCGAAGGTGATGATCTGCGCCACATGGTCGGAGCCGTACTTGCGGCTGACGTAGGCGATCACCTCGTCGCGCCGCTCGTCGTTGAAGTCGATGTCGATATCGGGCATGCTGATGCGCTCCGGATTGAGGAAGCGCTCGAACAGCAGCCGGTGCTTGAGCGGATCGACGTCGGTGATGCGCAGGCAATAGGCCACGAGGCTGCCCGCCGACGATCCCCGTCCGGGGCCCGTGCGGATGCCCTGCTCATGCGCGTAGCGGATGAAGTCCCAGACGATGAGGAAATAATCGCTGAAGCCCATCCGCTCGATGACGCCGAGCTCGTAGCGCAGCCGCTCTTCGGCCTCCGCCAGCCGCTCGCCGGACTCTCCGTACCGAGCCTGCATGCCCGCGAGGCAAAGCCGCTCCAAATAATGCGCGGCGCTCAGACCGTCCGGCAGCGGCCGGTATTCCGGCAGCGCATGCACGCCGAGCGCGAGCTCGAGCCGGCAGCTGTCGGCGATGCGGGCCGTATTGGCCAGCGCCTCGGGCAGATGCGGGAACAGCCGCGCCATCTCGTCGGCGCTCTTGAGATACATCCCGTCCCCATGCATGTGCAGCCGGTCGGGATCGCTCACGCTCTTGCCCGTGCCGATGCAGATGAGCACGTCCTGCACGGCCGCGTCCTCCTGCCGCAGGTAATGCACGTCGTTCGTGGCGGCCAGCGGGATTCCGGTCTCCTCCGAGAGGGCGATCATGCCGGCGATCACCTTTTTTTGCTCGGCCATGCCGTGGTCCTGGATCTCCAGATAAAAGCGGTCGCCGAACGTCTCGCGGTACCGCAGCGCGGCCCGCCTCGCCTCCTCCGGACGGTCATGCAGCAGATGCTGCGACACCTCGCCCGCCAGGCAGGCGCTCAGGCAGACGAGTCCCTCGGCATGCTCCCGCAGGACGTCGTGGTCGATGCGCGGCTTGTAGTGGAAGCCCTCGAGATGGGCGATGCTGCTGAGCTTCATGAGGTTGCGGTAGCCGGCCTCGTTTTGCGCGAGCAGGATCAGATGGTAGATCGGATTGTCCTTGCGCGTTCCCTTGTCCGTGCGCGAGCCTCCCGCCATGTACATCTCGCAGCCGATGATCGGCTTGATGCCTCGCTTCACGCATTCCTTGTAAAAGGGCACCGCCCCGTACATGACGCCGTGGTCGGTCAGCGCCAGCGAGTCCATCCCGAGCTCCGCCGCCCGCGCCGTCAGGTCGCGGATCCGCGCCGCTCCGTCCAGCAAGCTGTATTCGCTGTGCACATGCAGGTGCACGAATCGTTCGCTCCCGCTCATCCCGCCCCTCCTTCCGACGCCGCCCCGCCGCTGCGCGGACCGTCGCCCCATGGCTTCGGCTCCGGCGGCGCCCTGGGGCACATCTGTTCGCTCTTTCTTTCTATCTTATCATAAAAGAGCGCCGCAGTCCCATACAATGGACAAGGGAAGCCATTCCCATACTCCCTAGCGGAAAGGTGAGGCGGATGCGGAGCATGAACCTGATCCTGAGCAAGGCCCTGATCGACTTCTTCATCGCTTTCGGCGTCGTCGTCGGAGGCTCGCTGCTCGCCGGCATCGGCTCGGTGCTGGCCTTCTCCCCGCCCAGCGCGATGATGCTCGACACGGCGGACCGGCTGAAAATATGGGCGCTCGTCGCGGCCGTCGGCGGCACGATCGATCCGATGCGCGTCATCGAGAGCCATATGATGCACGGCCAGCTGTCGCCTGTCGCCCAGCAGCTGCTGTTCATCCTGTGCGCCTTCATCGGCGCCCATGCCGGCACGGAGCTCATCCGCCTCGTCTGCCGGGGATCGGGGTGAGCGCGCGCGATGCGAATTCCTCCGTTCGAGCGCTTCGTCCGCTTCACGCAAGGCGTCGGCCTCGTGCTCGCCGGCATGGTCATCGGGGCGGCCTTTTATCATGCTTTGTTCCAAGCGCAGTTCGACCGGGCCGCCAACCAGATCGGCAAGCTGGAGGATCAGCTCAACGAGCGCGACAACGACCTGAGCAAGCTGAACCAGTTCAAGGAGCAGCACTCCGTCATCAAGACCGTCCAGATCCGCTTCGAGGAAAGCTCCGACGCGGCCGGGCTCGACGAGCCGACGAAAGCCCGCCTCAAGGCGATGCTGCACAAGGATCTGCTCGTGCTCGAGGGCCAGAGCATCTATGAGATCGACCGCGAGTCGCGGCTCGCGCGCGAGCTGCTGGCGGGCAAGGTGTACCGCGACAAGGACAAGAGCTTCTCGCTCGAGATCAAGACCGTGCTTGTCGTCGACAACAAGCTGCAGGTGTGGGCGAGCATCCGCCGCCGCGGGCCGGAGATCAGCAGCAGCGCCGAGCCGGAGGACTAGCGCGGGCCGGGATAGCGTGAGCCGGACGAGCCGCAGAACCAGCATGGACCGGAAGAAACGCAGGGCTGGCGCAGGCCGGACGAGCCGGTCGAGCCGGTCGGACGGCTTCGCCGAGCGGAGCTTTTATGATACAATGGCGCAAGGCGGGCTGGCTCTCTCCGTCCTCTGGCGGCGATGCACGTCTCGCATCCAGAAAGACAAGATCTGCAGCCGCGATGCGCCTTTGCATTTGCTTGTCTTTACCAAAACCCCCGGGCCTGCCGCCCATTCCAAAGGAGAAATCTCGGCTCTATGAACGACTCCGTCGCCTGGCTGCAATGGGTGCTCATTGCAGGCATCGTCCTCAGCTGCACGCTCTCGGTGCTGAACAGCTTCCGCTCGCGCCGCACCAAGGACGCGAACCTCAAGATCCTCTACGCCGCTCAGATGAACATCAGCATGGGCACGATGCTCATCCTGATCGCCCTCATCCAGATGTTCCTGTACGAGGGCTCCACGATCCGCGTCATCGTCGGCGCCGTGTTCATGCTGCTCGGCCTGTTCAACATCTTCGCCGGGCTGCGCAACCGCAGCATCATCCGCGGCGTCATCGCCCGCGCCGCCGAAGGCAAGTCCCGCTGACGCTGACATCCAGCCGCTGCCGCGCCCCCGAATCCGGCCTGTCCGGACGGGGGCGTTTTTCGGTTTGCCTTTTTCGCCGCCAACGAAAGAACGCGAGTCGTCGTTTTTTCCCCCGATCCGTCACTAAAATTTCACCCCAGCCGATGACGTCCATAGCCTGAAAGAGTCATGTCCTGCTCGCCTTCAGCCCCTATACTGGTTCAGTCATGATTCAATTCAACCAGGGGGAGTCGTTTCGAATGAGCACTCAGCTTGCAGGAGCAACGCCGGGAACGAAGGCGCGGCAGAAAGGATTGCTGCCGGCGCTGTATCAAAGCGTCTGGAGATGGCATTTCTATGCCGGGATCATCTTCGCGCCGTTCCTGATTCTTCTCGCCGTCAGCGGCGGAGCCTATCTGTTCAAGCCTCAGATCGAAGGCCAGCTCTACAAGGATCTGCTGACGGTTCGAGAGGTCGGCCAGGTCCGGATGTCGCCGGACGCCTTGTCGGCCGCCGTGCGCAAAGAGAACCCGGGACTTGCCATCCAATCGCTAACGCTGCCGTCCGACGCGCGATCCACGGTCAAGATGAGCGTCGTTCAGGGAGGCGTGCCGACGACGCTGTACGCGGATCCTTATACGGGCAAAATCGCCGGAACGCTGGATTCCGACAAGACGTTCTCTGCCGTATTCAAAAAGCTGCACAGCCAGCTGCTTCTGCCGGGAACGCTGCCGAACCGCATCGTCGAGCTCGCGGCCTGCTGGGGGCTCGTGCTGACGGTGACCGGCTTGTATCTATGGTGGCCGCGCGGACGGTTCAGCGTCTGGGGCACGCTGCTGCCTCGCCTCGGCAAGCCGGGCAATCGGCTGTTCTGGAGAGACCTGCACGCCGTGCCTGCGTTCTGGCTGTCGATCCTCATCCTTGCCCTCATCCTCACCGGCTTGCCTTGGTCGGGCGTGCTGGGCGGCCAGATCGACAAGGCTGCCAACGCGACGAACACGAACAATCCGCCTTACGCCTACTCGTTCATGGGCGCGCCGGAGTCGGTCACGCGCGCCAAGGACATCGCCGCGGACTTGCCCTGGGCGGCCGAGAGCCTGCCCGTGCCGGCATCGGCGCCAGGCGGCTACGTGCCCATCACGGTGGACGAGGTCGCCGGCATCGCCGACCGCCAGCATGTGCAAAGGCCGTATACGATTACGATGCCAAGCGGCGAGACAGGCGTATATACGATCTCAACCGCCGATGCCAAGCCATGGGATTCGGCCACGCTTCACGTCGACCAGTACAGCGGCACCGTGCTGACCGATGTCCGCTATGAGCAATACGGCGTCATGGCCAAGCTGATCACGCTCGGCATCGCCTTCCACGAAGGGAAGCTGTTCGGCATCGCCAACCAGCTGCTCGGCCTGCTCGCCTGCCTCGGCCTCATTCTCATCTCCGCCGGCTCGTACGTCATGTGGCGCAAGCGGGCTCCAGCCGGCAAGCTGGGCGCTCCGAACAAGCCGCGGGAGAAAAAAGCGTCGATCGGCGTCCTGATCATCATGGCCGTCCTCGGCGTGCTCATGCCGCTCGTCGGGCTTTCGCTGCTGGCCGTGCTCGCGCTGGATTGGCTCGTCATTCGCCGCGTGCCGGCGCTGCGCCGCTGGTTCGCGGTCTGAAAGGGAGGTCGACGACAATGAAACGAAATCGGATCGCAATCGCCGCCAGCGCGCTGCTGGCCGGCGCATCGATGCTGCTCGCCGGCTGCCAGGCGGACACTTCAGGGCTTGACGACAAAGGCTTCAAGCCCCATCTGACCGTCGATCTCCAGCTGCCGGAGCAGCTGGAGCAAGGCCAGGAAGGCCGCTTCGCCATCGTCGTGAAGGAGAACGGCGAGCCTTATGACGGCTTTTATCAAGCGCGCTTCCAGCTGTGGCCCGAAGACGGCTCGTCCGCTCCGGTGACCGCGCAGGCCGAGAAGACCGCGCCCGGAACGTATTCCTTCGTGCAGGCCATCGGCCCGGAAGGCGTCTACCGGATCAAGTTCAGCGGCGTCTCGGCCGACTACGAGATCATGCCGTCCAAGCGCTTCGCGATCGGCTCCGAAGCCGTCGAGGCGCTGGCCGAGATGGAAAAAGCCGGCGCCGCTGCGGCAGTTCCGGCTCCAGCCGGACATCATCACTGAGCGGCGGATCGACGCGGAACGGGCGGGAATCCTCGACACCGCACGGTCCGGCCATCCAAAGCCTGCCTGCTTGGCCTCACAAGCCAGGCAGGCTTTTTTTAGATCAGGTTACATCGTCCTTCCATGCGGGAAGCCAGTAGCGGCAAACTCTCGTTCCTTTCTGGACGGGAACCAGCCATCCTTCTGCTGCCAGCTTCCTCATGTACCGCTGGGCCGTTTTTGTATGAATTCCCAATTGCTCAGCTGCTCGATGCGGATATAGATATCCGTCCGTTCTCCGGGCAACCTGCAGCAAGCCAGCCTCAATGGGAGAGAAGCGACGCTCGGAGCCGGATGAAAGGTCAAGTCGGGACAGGATGGCTTGAAGAAGGCTTTGGACCAGCTGCGGCTCGGAGGCAAGCGCGTCATAGGGAACCGACACCGTCCGGTAGCCGAGTCCATAGAGATTCATTTCCCTCAGCAGCTCCCGGGTGTACTTTGTGCGGTCGCTCTGTTGGACATGCGGGCCGTAGCCCTTGATTTCGAAATTCAACCGGTATGCGCCGCGAAACCAGACAAAATCCAAAAAGCTAGGCGAGCCTCGCCAGTCACGCACCTCATATTCCGGATGCAGGCCGTCAAAATGGCCGAACATAGGCCACCAGACACGCTCGAGAAAGAGCCTCTCCCCATGGCCGTGTCCTCTTAGCAGGCGATCCTTTCTCTCTCCGGATCGAGACTGGACATGCTTTTGAAGCCATAAAGCGTGAGCCGATTGAAACTCAGCGAGTCCTTTCATGACGCTCCTCCTTTTCAACAAAAAACGTCCTGTTTGATTGCCCCTCGCCCATCTTAAATGGGGAAGGCAATCGAACAGGACGTTCTTCGTCACGGTTATTCTTCTATGGAAATACTCTACCATTTTATGCCGGCTTCGGCAATAAGAACAACCAAGGCAATTTCAGCTCCCTTGCGGCGTCGACTCGGCTGGTTGCGACCAGCCAAGGCACTCTGGACTCCCTCGCGGTGTCGACTCGGCTGGTTGCGACCAACCAAGGCACTCTCGACTCCCTCGCGGCGTCGACTCGGCTGGTTGCGACCAACCAAGGCACTCTCGACTCCCTCGCGGCGTCGACTCGGCTGAATCCGACCAACCAAGGCACTCTTGGCTCCCTCGCGGCGTCGACCAGGCTGGTTCCGACCAACCAAGGCACTCTCGACTCCCTGGTGACGTCGACTCGGCTGGTTACGACCAATCAAGGCACTCTCGACTCCCTCGCTGCGTCGACCCGGCTGGTTCCGACCAACCAAGGCACTCTCGACTCCCTCGCGGCGTCGACTCGGCTGGTTCCGACTAACCAAGGCACTCTCGACTCCCTTGTGGCGTCGACTCGGCTGGTTCCGACCAGCCAAGGCACTCTCGACTCCCTCGCGGCGTCGACTCGGCTGGTTCCGACTAACCAAGGCACTCTCGACTCCCTCGCGGCTTCGACTCGGCTGGTTCCGACCAGCCAAGGCACTCTCGACTCCCTGGTGACGTCGACCAGGTTGGATTCGACCAGCCAAGGCACTCTCGGCTCCCTCGCGGCGTCGACTCGGCTGGTTGCGACCAACCAAGGCACTCTCGACTCCCTCGCGGCGTCGACCCGGCTGGTTGCGACCAACCAAGGCACTCTCGACTCCCTCATCCGCCGGACCGATGCCGATCTAAAAAAAAGCATAGAACCGTCAGGACAGAGCTTCTGCCTTAGCGCGCCGCGTCCAGCGCATCCAGCACCTCGTCCGCGCTGGCGAATTCGCCCTGCACGATGCGCTCGATGCGGCCGTCGGGCCCGATGATGAACGAGGCCGGCAGCGCCCGTACGCGGAACGCGCCCGCCGACTCGCCGGCAGCGTCGGAAGCGAGCGGCAGCGCGATGCCGCTCGCCTCGGCGAACTCCGTCATCGTAGCGCGGCTGTCGCCGACGTTGACGACAAGCACCGCGCCGCTCCCCTGCGGCCGCTCCGCCAGCTTGGCCGCAGCCAAGTCGATGCGCGGCAGCTCGCGCTTGCAAGGCTCGCACCATGTCGCCCAAAAATGGACGAGCACCGGCTCCCCCCGAAAGTCGGCGAGCCGCAGCCGCGTTCCGGTCCCCGGCAGCGCCGCCTCGATCGCCGGGGCCGGCTCGCCGACCGCGATCCGCCCGTCGGACGCTCGCGGAGCGCCGCCGAGCAGCAGCCAGCCGATAGCTGCGGCCGTTCCCGCCAAGACGAGCAAGCTCAGCCAGGCTGCCGCCCGCCTGCGCCTTGGCCGACGGACAGAACCGTCCGCCCCTCCGTCGTCTTCACGCCCGACAATCGGGCCACCGCCCTCTCCTTCGCCGCCTTCACGCCCGGCGTTCGGGCCACCGCCCTCTCCTTCGCCGCCTGCCGGCCCGGCGCCCGTGCGGTCGCGATACTCCTCCGACGAAGCGCTCACGTCTGCCCCCGCTCTGCCGCGCCGCCCGCCTGGCGGCTGTCGGTGAAGGCCGCGTGCAGGCCGCCGCTGCCGTATTGCCGCAGCAGCTCCGCGACGGAGCCCTGGCGCACCGCCGAGCCCTCGCGCATGAACACGACCTCGTCCGCGCTCGCCTCGGCGACCGGGAGCTGATGCGTGGAGTACAGCACCGAGTGGCCTTCCGAGCGCAGCTTGCGCACAAGCTCCACGAACGAGTCCATCCAGTACGGATCGAGCCCGTTCGTCGGCTCGTCGAGCACGAGCAGCGGCGGCTTGGCCAGCATCGCCTGGGCGAACAGCAGCCGCTGCCGCATCCCTTTGGAGAAGGCCGTCACCTTGCGGTCCCGCATGTCCGCGAGGCCGACCTCCACCAGCGCCTCTTCGGTGCGGCTTTTCGGCAGCCCGCGCAGCGACGCCCAGAACTGCAGCGTCTCCCATGCGGTCAGGCCGCGCGCGAACGTATAGTCGTCGGGCATGTAGCCGAGCTTGTCCGCATAAGCTCGCCGATCCTGCTGCCAGCGCAGTCCGTCCACCTCTACATGGCCGGACGTCGGCTGCAGCAGCCCCATGACGAGCCGCAGCAGCGTGCTTTTGCCTGCGCCGTTGCCGCCGCACAGCGCCAGCACGCGGCCCGCTCCGAGCTCCAGCGAGATGTCCCGCACGAGCGTCTGGCTTTTGATCGTTTTGCCGACCTGCTCCACGCGCAGCAGCGGCTTCGTTGCGTCAGCCATGACGCCGCCCCCTTTCCCAAGCCCAGACGGCGATGCCGCCGGCTCCGGCGATCCAGGCGAGGCAGATGCCCGCGAACAGCAGCGGTCCCCAGCCTCCCGCCATCACCTCGACCCAGCGGTAATAGTCCGGTCCGAGGATCGAGCCGCCGCCGAGCCGGACGACGACGAACAGCCGCACCAGCTCCGCCGGATTGAGCAGCGTCAGCGCGGTCAGCGCCGGCTTGATCCATAGATACGGCAAGTAGCCAAGCACGGCGATGAGCAGCGTCGGCCAGCCGATGACGGTGAAGAACCAGAAGGCGACCGCATACGTCAGCGCCTGCCAGCGATTCGCCGCCACGGTGCCGATCAGCAGCGCGACGGCCAGGTACAGCAGCACGAGCAGCAGCGAGAAGGCGAGGAACAGCAGCAGCGTCCGCAGGTCGAAGCCGCCGCCCGCGAGCGCGCCCGCGACTCCGCTGGCGCCGAAGGCGAAGGCGACGATCGCGCCAAGCACGAGCGACAGGCCGGCATATTTGCCGAAGACGAAGCTGGAGGTGCGCAGCGGATAGACGGCAAGCAGCTGCCAGCTGCCCTCTTCCTTTTCCGCCGTGAGCGAAAAGCTGCCGATGAGCAGCGTCATGAGCGGCAGCAGGTACAGGATCAGGCTGAGCATCGAGCCGGTCGTGCTCGTATAGCCGCCGCCGGGGCTTTGCGCCCCGATCAGCAGCAGCAGCAGCGAGAAGATCGTGAACAGCACGAGGAACGAATAGGACCACGGGTTGCGGAAGCCGAGCTTGATCTCCCTGCGGGCGACATGGACCGCGTTCATCGCCTAGTGGCCGGAGCCCGCATTGGATGCGTTCTCGCTCATGTCCATGCCGCCTTCATGACCTGCGTTCTCGCTCATGTCCATGCCGCCTTCATGACCTGCGTTCTCGCTCATGTCCATGCCGTCGCCATGGCTCTCGCCCGCGTCGCCGTCGTGGGAGTGGCCTTCGCCCATGCCCATCATGTCCATGTTCTGCTCCCAGCCGTGGCTGCCGAGCTCGGCCGCCGTCAGCAGCTGCCCTTTGCCCTGCTCCTGGGCGAACGCCTCGGCCGATGCCTTGTCCTTGAAGCTGACGATTCCGTACGCCATCGGCGTCTTCAGATCCTTGTCATAGACGTAGTACGCGTCGGCGTATGCGATCCATTCCTTGTCGTTGTAGTCGCGAACGTACTCTCCGCCGATTTTCGCCGCGGCGTTTTTCGCTTTCCAGTCGTTCATGCAGCCGATATCGTCGAACTTGAACGTTTTGCCCTCCGTCGTCGTCAGCTGCGTCGCGAAGGCGTCGTCCTTGACGGTCATGTTGCAGATCGCGCATTTGTCGACGGACTCGTCGATCGGCACCGGACCGTAGTCCTTGGAGCCGCAGGCCGCCAGCAGCAGCAGCAGCGTCAGGAGCGCCGCCAGCGGCAGCGTCCGGCTCAGGCATCGTTTTGTTGTCATCGTTTCCTTACCCCCAATATAATGATGGTCGACGCCGCCAGCAGCAGCGCCGCTCCGGCCGCGGCGGTCGCCCCTCCCGCCGCAGGCGCTGCGGAGTCCGCGGCGCCTGCGAGGACCGGCTGCTTCATGAGCGGAGCGCGGTCGCGGGTCCAGTCCGCGGAATCGGCCGCCATGAGGCCCTCGAGAAACTTCATGCCCGGCGACTGAAAGAACAGCTGGAACGCCGGCGTATCCTTCGTCAGCCGCTGGAAGAACGGATTCATCGGATAGGCCAGATCGCTCTTGCCGTCTCCGTTCGGGTCCAGGCCCTGGAACGCGTCCCAGTAGTTGCCCTCGATCCGGTTGCCCGCGCTGCCGTCGGCCATCGTCTCGATGACGTTGGAGACGAAGCGGTTGCCGGCCAGCTCGTTGTCCGCCGAGTCGAGTAGCTGGATGCCGACGAAGTTGTAGGAGACGTCGTTGCCCGTCCATACGTTGTTCGCGGAGCGCTCGATGTAGAGGCCGACGCGGTTGCCGACCAGCTCGTTGCCGGTCACCTGCATGTCCTCGACCTCGTAGAACAGCATGCCCTGCGAGTTGACGCTCCCCTTCTGCAGCTTGAAGGCGTTGCCCGCGATCGTCCCGCCGCGCGACACCATCGCCATGATGCCGGTCACGTTATGCGAGCCGCGATTGCCCTCCACATCGGTGTTTTTGGTGTACATCAGATGCACGCCATAGCGGGAAAAGTCCACGACATTGCCGCGGACGGCCGTATTGTTGCTGCCCTCCAGGTAGATGCCGTCGAACATGCTGCTGACGCGGTTGTTCTCGATCGTATTGCCGTGCGACCGGTACAAGTCGATGCCGTTGCGCCGCTCCGAGGCGCGGGCGGAACGGCCGAGCAGCTCCGGCGTCGCCTCGACGGCATTGTTCCGGATGACCGTGCCGTCGGATTCCTGCAGCTGGATGCCGATCGTCCTCGTCACGATGCGCAGCCCCTCCACGCGGACGCCGTCGCCCTCGACGAGCACGGCCGCCGCCTCGCCGCCGCTGTCCTTGACGATCGACAGGCCGGAGATGGAGGCGAAGTCCGCGCGGACGGCGACCGCAGGCGTGTCCGCTACTCCGCTATGGAGCGTGACGCCTTCGCCCTGCACGACGAGCGGCTTGTCGACGACGAGCTCCCCGTCATAATCGCCCGCCGGCAGCACGACCGTGCTTCCATGCGGCGCCTCGTCGATCAGCTTCTGCAGCGCTCCCGCTTCGGCCTGGGCGGCCTCCGATGCCGGGATCGGCCCTGCCGCGCCTGCGCCGACCGCGAGGACGGCGGCCAGCGCCAGGCGATACGCGATTTTGCCGATCATCCTCTCCTCCTTTCCGTCGATGCGCGTCCTTGGCGCCTGACTCCAGCATAATCGTCCGCGGGCGGCGCGGCATGACCCGTTGGAGCTATCCCCTGTGAAGAAATCCCGAACGAAAGCCGCGGCGGCGAAGAGCGCTTCTAGCCGTCCATCAGCTGCATCGACAGGATCGCCTTGGCGGCTACGCCTCCGGGATCCGACAGCTCGATCTCGAGCCTGGCGTTTTTGCGGCTCAGCTCCAGCACGGCCGGCTCCAGCACGAGCTCGGCGTCGATCGCCACCGGACGGAAGAAATACGTCGTCACGCTCTCGACCATATGGTCGCCTCGACCGCTCTCGCGGACCATGCGCCGCGCCGCCTGCAGCATGAGCGTCGAGAGCACGCCTTCGGACACAGTGCCCGGCATGCCGGACATCTGGGCGGCGGCGACGCCGGCGTAGCGGAAGCCCTTGGCGCTGCCGTCCGGCTTGAAGCCGGCCAGGATCAGCTCGTCGAACGTCTCGCCGGATTCGCCCTGGCGGCCGGTGATGCGCATCGCCTCCTGCACCTCCTGGCGCGTGATGACGCCGAGCAGCCGCCGGTGGCGGTCGACGACCGGCAGCAGGTCGATGCCCTCGGCGGCCATCGTATGCGCGGCCGACGTCACCGTGATGTTGGGCGCGGCGGTGATCGGATGACGCGTCATGAGCCGCTCCACGGGCGCGTCCGGCTCAGAGCCGGCAGCGTCCTTGGCGGTCATCATGCCGCTCACGCGGCCGCGCTCGTCGAGCACGGGGAAGCGGAAGCTGCCGGTCAGTCCCGCCAGCCGGTGGAAGTCGGCCGCCGTATCGCCGTGCTTCAGCACGTCGGCGGGACGGGCGAAGCTCATGATGTCCTCGATGAGCACGATTTTCTGCTTGATGAGACGGTCGTACATGGCGCGGTTGATCATCGAGGCGACCGTGAACGTATCATGCCGCGAGACGATGATCGGCAGCCCGCGCTCGTCCGCGAGCCGCTTGGCCTCGTCGCTCGTATCGAAGCCGCCGGTGATGAGCACGCCCGCCCCTTGCTCGAGCGCGAGCCGGTGCGCCTCCTCGCGGTTGCCGACGATGAGCAGGCTGTCTTCATTAATATAGCGAAGCATCGCATCGAGCTCCATCGCGCCGATGACGAACTTGTGCAGCGTCCGCTGCAGGCCGCCGGAGCCGCCGAGCAGCTGGCCCTCGACGATGTCGGCGACGTCGCCGAACGTCAGTCCTTCGAGCGAGCCCCGCCGGGAGCGGTGCACGCGGACGGTGCCGATCCTTTTTTTGGTGGCGACGACGCCGAGCTCCTCGGCCTCCTTGATCGCCTTGTACGCCGTGCCTTCGCTGACGTCGAGCTCGCGGGCGATGCCGCGCACGGAGATGCGCGTGCCCGGCTCCAGCGCCTCGATGTGCCGGATCAGCTGCTCGTGCTTGGTCATCGTCTCAAGCGACGACGGGGGATGGTTATCGGGTGGCATGAGAGGTTCTTCCGCCTTTCCTTTCGCTGACGCTTCTTTTGTTCCCTTGATTATAGCGAATCGGGCGGGCGCTGTCTTTTGCGCGCTCGCCTGCCGCAGGCGATATTCGCGAAGACCCGCTTCGACCTCGTACATGCAAAGGCTCTAAAAATGCTTTGACAAGTCAATCGATATGCACTAAGATCCCTCGTGTAAGAATTCATTACATAGGGGGTTGTTTTGGCATGGGGATGAAGACAAAGAGCTACCGTCGCTTGTTAGGTGTTCCTGCCTTCGCTGCAATGCTGCTGGGAGGCGTCCTGCCGGCTTATGCCCTGAATGACAACGGAGTGTTCGAAGAAGCGGCAACAACGACAGCTGCCCTGAACCGGCTGAAGGCCGTCGTCGAAGAAGCGAAGAAGCTGCAGCTGAACGATTACCCGGCCGAGTATGCGGCGCAAGTCAAGCATGCCCTCTCGAAGGTAAGCAACCTCACTCCGAACAGCCCTGTTTTCAACATCGACCAGACCCGGCTTCAGCTGCGGGTCGCGATCGACACGCTCACGATCGACCTGCAAAAAGCAACGATCTCCGACATCCAGGCGATGGTCAAATCCGGCAAGCTCTCTTACGAAAAACTGCTCCAAATGTATTTTTCTCGAATCGATCTGTACAGCACCCATACCGTTCAACTCAATGCCGTATCGAGCCTGAATCCCAATGCGCTGAAGCTGGCGGCAGCCGCAGATGCGGCCGTGAAGGCTGATCCGTCCAAAGCAGCGGGCATGTTCGGCATCCCTGTGCTCATAAAAGACAATATCGGAACCGATGACGCGGACGGCATGCCGACGACGGCAGGCTCAATAGCTCTCGCCAACAATTTCGTCGCCGACGACTCCTACGTCGCGGCGCAGCTGAAGAAATCCGGCGCGATCATCCTCGGCAAGACGAACCTGTCGGAGTTCGCCAACTTCATTACCCGCGGCATGAAGAACGGCTATTCGACGCTCAATGGACAAGTTCTCAATCCTTACTTGCCCGGAGTGCTCGATGTGTCCGGCTCTTCATCCGGCTCGGGCTCGGCCGGCGCCGCCGCGCTGTCCGCCATAACGATCGGCACGGAAACATCCGGCTCCATCCTCTCCCCGTCGATGCGGAATTCCCTGGTCGGCTTGAAGCCGACGGTAGGACTCGTCAGCCGCAGCGGCATCATCCCGCTGGCCCACAGCCAGGATACAGCCGGCCCCATGGGGCGCAATGTCGCTGATGTAGCGTCCTTGCTCACCGCAATTCAAGGCTATGACGCCAGCGACATTCCGATCAACATGGGCGTAGACAACGAAATTGTCGTCGACGAATCGTACCTGGCTCCCCGCATGGAAGACTATACGGCCTACCTGAAAAAGGACGGGCTTAAAGGCAAAGTGCTCGGCGTATACAGCATTCCCAATCAGGAGACTCAGCCTGATCTGTACAAGGCGTTCACCGAGGCGATCAAGACGCTGCAAGCGCAGGGAGCCTCCATCGTGTATGGCGCCAACGGCGCCGGCATGAGCAGCGAGCTGCCGGCGGCTCCGGCATCGAAGGTGCTTTACTACGACTTCAAGCAGGATATCGAACATTACTTGAGCTCGCAGAAAAACCCGATTGTGGCGAGCGACAAACAAACGATCATCAAAAGCCTCCAGGATGTCATCGACTACAACAAGAAAAACCTAAGCGTCCTGAAATACGGCCAGAGCATCCTGGAAGAGTCGGTCGCCTACGACATGACGCCTGGATCCGCCGATTATGCAAGCTACGAAAAGGATCGGGCGGCCGATATCGCCTACTCCCGCAAAAACGGCATCAACTATTTGCTTGACAAATACAAGCTGGACGCTCTTATCGGCTTGAACGGCGCCACGACCGGCATCGCCGCCAAAGCCGGTTATCCAAGCATCACCTTGCCGGCCTCTTACCGCACGGCGGAAGGCAGCAACGGGGAGCCGGTCAACCTGCAAATTACCGGCGACGCTTTTACAGAAGAGCAGCTCATTCAGATGGGATATGCCTTCGAGCAAGCGACTCAAGCGCGGATCGCGCCGGGCATGGCGGTCAAAACCCGCCTGAAGCAGCTCCTCGACGATGCAGCCGCGAACGGCGTAAGCGGCGATGCCTACGATGCCGCTGCCGCTGCCTACAGCAGCAACTTCGCCACGCAAAAAGAAGTCGATGAAGCCGGAAACGCCCTGTATTTGAAGCTTTATCAATCGTGGTGGGCAGGATTTCTGCACATCTAGGTCCGTTGCTGAACGTTGCAGCTTCGCATGGGCGGAGCTTCAATAAATCAAAAAAGAACCTGCGCCAGATCCTTGGATCGGCGCAGGTTCTTTTTGCGAGGAAGAGAAATCAGATCATGGGCCGCCAGTGAAAAAAGATATATTGACTAACATAATAAATATATATAACATGTCATTGAGTCGATCAAACGCTTACATTTCGGTCTAGTATTAGAAAGGAGGGACTTATCGCTGTTCGCTCGGTCAGCTTCTGACCGAAATCTATAAATCGAAGGGAGATTCTCCGATGGAGAAGAAAATATTCAAAAAAAGCTTCCGTACGTCCGTATCCATTCTGCTCGGCTTCTGCATGGCCTTCGCTGGTGCTTCTTCCTCTTACGCTTCCGTGTCCTGGCCGGCCTCGCAGCTGCTGCCCTCATTGTCATCGCCAGCGGCGACGCTTGACGCCGTCGATCTCAAGACCGAATATTCTTATAGCGCGACAGGAACCCAAATTCTGCATGAGACGGGCCAAGCAGAATCTCGCTATCACCAGAATTTCTGGACGGCCAAAACTTCAATTGATACGGCAGGCAAGCTGATGGCCTACGGTCCCTATGCGACCGATATTCCGACCGGCATCAACACGGCCTTTTACAATCTGCTGGTCGACAACAATACGGCCAACAATGACAACGTGGCGACGATCGATGTGTTCGACCATACGACGAATCAGGTTTTGGCCTCTCGAACGCTCACTCGTCATGAGTGGACAGGCGCCGGCTCCTTTCAGCGCTTCGAGCTGACGTACCATAACGCCACAGCCGGCCATGCGCTGGAATTCAGGGTCCGCTGGCTCGGCACCTCGCTCGTCAGCCTCTCCAGCGTCGGCACGACGCCGCGAAGCCTGGTCGATGCTTCCAATCTGCTCACCTCGCTCAAAGGGGTATTGGCCAAAAGCCAACCTCGCATTTATACGCTTGGCGGAGAAGAGGGAGAATACGCATGGGCCGACTCGCTTGGCCTCGGATATGCGAGCGTCTCCGACAAATGGTCGCTCCTGACCAAGTACCGAAGCGAGATCAGCGGCATTGTCGTGTACGACTATGATGTGCCCGACACGTTGAATCTGGCCACGACGATCGCCTCCTTGCAGAACGGCATCGTAGCGGCGCCGGATCTTGTCGCGACTCTGACCTCCGCGCCTTATAATCTGCCGATTCTCGAAGACCTTCGAGGCGACTTTACGAACAAGCTGCAAGTCTACCGCTATCTGAAAGACCATTATTGGCCGCAGACGACCCATCGGGTTTTAATCGGTCTCAATTCGAACGTAGCCGGGTATCTCCGTGACTATGCCTCCGCTATTGAAGCTTCAGTCGTTTGGCTCGACCCCAGAATTGCCGAAGAAGACGCTTTACTCCGCGATTTTCTGAGCGATATGCCCGCAGGCTCCGCCTATATGGGCTGGTGGGCGGATGAAGCATCCGGCGTACAGCGCGTGTCGGAATACGGGATATCGACTGTTGCTTCGGACTGGTCCAGCAATTTGACCGTATTCAGCGGCACCTCGCGCACGATGGCCGTCAAGCCGATGCCTAACAAGATTCCTCTCGAGAATAAAATCTATGTCAGCTTCATTATGAGCGACGGGGACAACCTTCAGTACATGGAGCATCGCTTCCGCAAACTTTGGGACAGCGCCAGCCGCGGGACTGTTCCGCTCGGCTGGACGATATCGCCCGCTATGCTCGACGCCATGCCGGGTGTGCTGAACTATTACTACGATACCGCGACCGAAAATGACGTGTTCATCTCGGGGCCAAGCGGCATCGGATACACCTACCCTAACTTCTGGAGCAATCAGACCTATCTCAATCAATTCGTCGCCCAATCCAACGATTATATGAGCCGCGCCGGGCTCAAGGTCGCGACCATTTGGAACTATATCAACGGAGGAATCAACGGCAACGTCGGCAACAGCTTCGCCGATTACGCCCCTTCGTTGCTAGGGGTGACGACACAGCAAGGAGGCGGCGGCATTACCGTCTACAACAACTTGATGCCTGCTCAGAACCTTAATGCAACGTATGGGGATTCTGCGGACTCCCTGATTAATGAGATTGCGCAGGCAAGCTCGAATTGGGATGGACAGTCTCCAAGATTCATTTCGATTCAGGCGAATCCTTGGCAGACCGACTATGAAGATCTTGTCGCTGCGATGAACCACTATGCTCATAACTCCGACTACAAGTTCGTGCGCACTGATACCTACTTCCAGCTTATGCGGGAGCACAACGGCCTGCCGGTCGATCCGGACACGCTGATAGCCCGGCTTGAAGCGGAGGATACCAGCTATGCTTCCTCCCCGTTCAACCACAGCGTTGGACGCTCAGATGACAACGGCTGGACGGCCAACGTCTTCCAGGACAACGCCGGCTTTATGCTTTGGGGACCTTACGCGACCTCCTATCCCGAAGGCCCGCTGACGGCGACATACCGGATCAAGATCGACTCTCTGGCAGGCAATAATGATAAGGTGCTTACGCTCGATGTTCGCGACAACACGACCGGAAAGACTCTTTCTTCGATCGACTTGCACCGCAGTCAATTCAAGGCGAGCGGACTGTACCAGAACTTCAGCCTTGCGTTCGAACATGCGGCTGGACACGCTTTGGAATTCAGAGCCTACTATCACGACAATTCGGCATTGAACATCGACAAGGTCACGATCACGAGCAGCATCGGCCAGTATGAAGCGGAAGGCTCCGTCGTCGGCCATGCAGTCGGCCGCGCCGTCGCAGACGGCTGGCAAGCCTCTCCCTCGCAGGACAACAGCGGGCATATGCTGTACGGTCCATACGATGGGAATGTGCCTGTCGGAACGCACAAAGCCGCATTCCGCCTGAAGGTGGACAACAACGGAGGCGGCAACGATCCCGTGGCAGTTCTGGATGTCTACGATGCGACAACAGGCGCATCGATCGCCACAACCTCGATCCTGCGCCAGCAATTCGCAGCATCGAATGAATACCAGACCTTCACGCTCGACTTTGTGAATGACTTCCCTGGACACAAGCTCGAGTATCGCGTACGCTTCGAGGACAAGGCCACCCTGACCGTCGACAAGATCACCATTCATTAAAATGTAGGACGCGGCATGAAAAAGAGGCTGTCTCTCGTTTGAGAGACAGCCTCTTCCGCATGGATCCTCTTTCCTATCTTCACTGACAACGAAGAACGATCGTCTTCACCTCGAACGGACGGAATTCCAGCTCTACATGGCCATCTTTGATAGACAGGCTCTCGCCCCTCTCCTCCATGATCGTGGACGCCCACGCGTCCGCGCAAGGAAATCCGATGCTCAACCTTGCGCAGGCAACCGGACTTCCGCCGCTCTCATAAACGCGAAGAACAAGCTCGTCTCCGTCCTCCGCCTTTTTCACGGAATCAATGATTAGAGCAGGACTATCGATCGACAACCAGGACCGGAAGCCTTCGCCGTTCGTCGCTCCCGGCCGGGCAGCGGGGCTATCGTACAGAACAACCGGCGGAACGTTGAATTCATAGCCGCGGCGAACGACATTCGCCCGAACATGGTCGCCCTTGTGCGGCATGAGCGCATACTTGAACTGATGAGTGGCCCGATCGGCGTTCGGATCAGGATAGGACGGGCTTCGCAGTAGGTTCAGATCGAGCGTGCCGCCCTCTGTGCGATGCCCGTACTTGCAATCATTCAGCAGGGCGACGCCGAAGTCCGACTCGGACAGATCGATATAGCGCTGAGCGCACACCTCGTCTCGAGCGAACTCATGCAGCGTATTGCGGCTGGTCGGTCGGCGAAGATAGCCGAATTGAATCTCGCAGCTCGCCATATCAGCTCTGATCGAGGTGTCGAAGGAGGTCCTCAGCATCTTGCCCGACTCCCTCCAGTCGACTTCCGTCTCGAAGACGACCATATCTGCCCCCGCAGCCAGACTGACGGTCTGACGGATTTCGGACTGTCCATACGTGTAGACCTGCCTGGAGACTGCGCGAGGGCCTTCCAGGCGAAAATCCGCTTGCTTCAGCTTGATCTCCCCTGCCGTCGTCTGGCGATAATCTCTTGGAAAGTCCCAGGCATCCCCCAGATCATGAAAGACAGCAAGGACATTGCCGCGCCCTCCCGCCGCCAGCGCTTCGCGTCCGGCCGCCTTGTCGAAAACCGATGACAGGCTGCCGTCGGCCGCGAAGCGGACAAGAAGCCGATCATTCTCCAGCACTCCTTCCGCGCAGACCGGCATGGATGCGGTCGGCAGCTCGCGAGAAGCTTCCGTCAGGCGAACGCCTCCCATCGACGGCACTCGTACCGCCAGCCACTCCCCTTCATGCTCAATCCACTCCTCCCGCTCCCAGGGGAGCGAATTGAAGAGGACAGGTTCTCCGTTCGCGCCCAAAAGTCCGGCCAGCCTCACGTAAGCCTCGCGCTGCAGCTCAAGCGTCTCCTTGTACAGAACCTCGTACCGCTCCAGCGATTCGTCGTAGACTCGCCCGATAGAGGAGCCTGGAACGATGTCGTGGAACTGATACAACAGCACTTCCTTCCAGATCCGCTCCAGCATCTCGCCCGGATAGCCTTCTCCGCCTAATGCCAGCGCAAGCGACGCCGCGAATTCCGTCTCCCGGAGCGCCAGCTCCATCAGCCGATTATAGCGCTTGCTTCGGGCCTGGGTCGTCAGCGTCCCCTGATGCTTTTCCAGGTACAGCTCGCCGCGATGCCGCTCAAGCAGCGGCTCCTCCTCCTCAAGCTTCCGGAAGAAGGCCAGCGAAGTTTCCTGCTTTGCCGGAGGCAGGCCGGACAGATTGCTTAGCCTGGACAGCCTCTCCAGATGCTCTTCTCCCGGACCGCCTCCGCCGTCGCCGATTCCGAACAGCATCAATGCATGGCCAGATACGCCTTTGTCCAGATAATCCCGCTCAATCTTGGCGAGCGAGCGGGGTGCGGCCGGACTATTGTACGTGTCCTCGGGAGGAAGATGCGTCAGGATGCCGGTGCCGTCGATCCCTTCCCAGATAAAGCTGTGATGCGGATGCTGATTGTACACGCTCCATGACAGCTTCTGCGTCATCATGTATCGAACGCCGGAGGAGGCCAGGAGCTGCGGCAGACTGCCCGTATAACCGAACACATCCGGCAGCCAGAGCGTCTCCGTCTCCACGCCGAACTCTTGAAGGAAGAAACGCTTGCCGTACAGAATCTGCCGAACAAGCGCCTCTCCGCCGGGTATGTTCACGTCCGGCTCGACCCACATGGCCCCTTGAACTTCCCAGCGCCCTTCCGCAACACGTTCCTTGATCTGAGCGTACAGTTCGGGGTAGTGCTCCTTCATCCACTGATACAATTGGGGCTGACTGGCTCCGAACACATACTCCGGATATTTCTCCATATTTCGCAGCACAGTCGAAAAGGTGCGCGCTCCCTTGCGAATCGTCTCGCGGATCGGCCACAACCAGGCCAGGTCGATATGGGCATGCCCGATCGCGCTGACCTGCAGCTCCGCATCGCCGCCGCGCCGCCGCAGCTCGGGGGCCAGCAGCGCCGTCGCCCGCTCAATCGCTTCGCCCGTCGGATCGGTCAGCGTCAGAGCGGCTTCATGTAGCTTGCGCATTACTCGCGCCCGTCGCGAGCTTCGTTCCGGAACCTGCTCGGCCAGCTCCAGCAACACTTCGAAATCATAGTACAGGCTGCGGATGGCCTCATTGCACACCGCGATATCCGCTTCCTTCAAGGTGCCGCTTCGATAAAGTCCGAACAGATCGTTGCAGCCTGCATCCGCCCACAAATCGACCTCTTCTCCGCCGGAACAGGCGTCGGCCACCTCCACGACTCGCTTGCCCGGCTTCCCGAGCTTCATCTCGAATTCCGAGTTCACGTTCGTCAGGCCTTGCCGCGGGGTGCCCGCTTCATCGACAACGCACAGCTCGCCGTTTACATCGATCAAGAGCACGATCTTTTGTCCTTGGGCCTCAGCCGGAACAACGCCTCTGAAGCGGAACCAGGCGCAATCCCACAGGTCTCCCCAACGATCTCCGGGCTCCAGCTTCCGATAACTGCCCGTTTCGCGTTCAGCGAAAGGCACCGGCTCTCGCGTAACCCATGCTTCCACTGCAAGCGGAACGAGAGGGCGATAGATCCGTTCACTTAGCCGTTCCTTCGTTTGTTTAATTCTTTCCATCATGACTTCTACAATTTCTTGCGGCATGTCGGCTCTCCCCTTTAAACATGGCGGGAACGAAGGGAGAGCGCGACATTGTCGCACTCTCGCTCGTTTATCCCTATTCTGTTGCGTCAACCAATGTGTTCCTTATTATCGTTCTCGGACCTACTTGCCGATTTCCTTATCCGCTCTCTCCTGAGCGTCGTCGAGAGTGGCCTTGATGTCGCCGTTCGACATGACCGCCTTGGTAATCGCGTCTCCGAACAGCTGCCACACCTTGGAATCGTTGTTCTTGAAGGTCGGCAGCCCTTGAACGTTTCCGCTCATGGCTTGATAGTGCAGGTACATGGCCGGATGCGCGGCCTGATATTCCGCCGTCTCGGCAACCGACTTCTTGACCGGAGAACGAAGATCGCCGTCCGCGATCAGATTCTGAATTTCATCGCTGTACAACGCACGAATGTATTCGAACGCGGCTTCCTTGTTCTTCGCGTTCTTCGGTACTGCATTAAACGCGGCGCCGATTGTGATATTGCCGGCCTGACCGCCCTCGGACAATGGAATCGGAGCCATTCCGTAGTCGATTCCGAGCGCGACGCTCTCGGAAGCCCGCCAAGGACCATCAATGATATACGCTGTCTGCTGCTTCTTGAACGCATCGAAGTAAGGGCCCTCTTCGGGGCTCACCATCAACCCTGCCGGGTGGTTGGCGTACAAGCTGCGGAGGAATTCGACCGTCTTGATGTTGGCATCGCTGTTGAACGCCGGATTGCCCTCCGCATCGATGAATCCTCCGTTATTAATGACGAGCAGCGGACCGTAGCGAAGGTACCCGCCCGCATTTGGACCGGCATAAACACCGCCGCCATAGAATTTGCCTTTTCCTGCTTCCGTTACCTTGTTGATGTTGGAGAGTAATTCGTCCCACGATTCAGGAGCTTTATCCGGATCGATGCCGGCTTCCTTGACCAGCGCTTTGTTCCAGAACAGACTGCTGACTCCCGGCTGCGCCGCGAAGCCGTAAATTTTGCCGCCTACCTCCATAGGCTTCCAGGCGGCAGGAGCAATGTTCTCGCGAATCTCTTCGGCCATGTCGTCCGGGAACGGCTCCAGCAGACCTTGCATAGCGAAGCCTGGCATCTGCGTCTCGCCTACGATAACATCCGGGATATTGCCGGCCAAGAAGCCGGCCGTTTCCTTCTGGGTAAGAGTCTCCCCCCAGCCCCAGTCTTCCATGTTCACGGAAATGTTTTTCTCCGCCATCTTATCTTTAATGATATTCTGGTAAAAATAGGCATACAGGCTGGATTTGTAAGACTGGCCTTTGACATAGCTGAAGTCGGATGCCTGCACTCTCGGGCTGACCGTCTCATCCGCGATAAGCGCTTTCTTTTTGGTTTCGAGCAGGCTGTCGTTCAGCACCCCCGTGCCGACATTCACAGACCCCTCTGTCAACACTTTGATCTCCACCGGCTTCGACGCAGAGGCAGAAGGGGCAGGAGATGCGGACGACACGCTGCCCGATTCGGAAGCGTTCGATCCCGCGTTATTGCCGCCGTTCCCATTGTTGGTGCATGCGGACAATCCTACCGCTACCATCAATGCGCTGATAGCCAACAAACTTTTTTTGCTTTTCATCCTATAGACCCTCCTTGAGTAAAGTAGCGATTCACCATTAAAACATATCACATATTAATAACATATTCAATATGTTTTATTTCGTTCAACCCTTCACGCCGCTATTCGCAAGCCCTTGAACAATATACCTCTGGAAGAAAAAGAAGATCAGCACAGCGGGAATCGTATTCCCCAAGCCCAGCGTAATGATGAGTGGGTAATTGATCGTTCCTCCGGCTCCGGAACTGATGGATGAGAGACGGGCAATCGCGCCCGGAAGCGTCAGAAGGCTGTCGCTGCTCGTATAGAAGAACGGCGTAATAAAGTCATTCCAGGTCCCCAGCGCAGTTGTAATAGCAATATAAGCGATAACGGGAAGCTGAAGCGGGAACAGAATCTGGAACATGAGGCGAAGCGTCCCTGCTCCGTCCATCTTGGCCGCCTCGTCCAGCTCGATCGGGACTTTCTCGAGCGATTGCTTGACAAGAAACATCCCCATGATGTTCACTGCGGGACCGCCAATCAGATAGACCCACCAAGTATTCAGAATGCCGGTGCCGCCGACAAAGATATCATTGCCTCCGGCCCACGGGAAACGGGCGAATTCCAAATAAGTCGGAATGATCGAGATTGTCGTAGGAATGGTCTGGGTCGCCAGCAGGACAAGAAACCAGATGTCCCTGCCCTTGAACTTCAGCCGTGAGAAGACAAAGCCGGCCAGAAACGAGGTCAGCACCGCAAAGAAGGTCGAGTAAGCCGTGCGCAATATCGTGTTCCACATGTACTTCGTGACCTCAGCCGTTACTGTACCGGACACAAGTGATTTATAATTGGCCAGCGTCGGGCGTTCCGGTATCGGGAATGCCCCCAGCACCGTGCCGTTGAACTCCGCATTCGTAAAGAATCCGGCCAGCACCATAAATACTAGCGGATATAGCAGAACGGCTCCGAAGCCCAGCAGTACGGCGTGAGCGAAAATTAGGGAGGCGGTGCCTTTTGTACGAGTCGAACGGGATTTACTTGCCATCACGGCTTGCTCCCCCTCCTTTGATCGGGATTGTGGCGCGGCGGTCGGAGTTGGACGACCATCGGTAGTAGATCATAGTGATGGACATCGCCAGAACGGCCATAATGAGCGAGGAAGCCCCGGCCATGCCCAGGTTGAAGTCCCAGAAGCCGTCCCGATAAATCCGAAGCACAAGAACCTCGGTCTGACTGTAGGGTCCGCCTCCGGTAATGAACAAAACTTGTTCATAAATCTGAATGGCCGCCACTAGGCTTGTAATAAAGATAAACGTCGCAATCGGCTTGAGGCCGGGCATCGTCACATGCCGCAAACGAGCCATTCTGCCGGCCCCATCGACCTCTGCCGCCTCATATAGCGTCGGATCGACCGACTGCAGCCCGGCCAGCCAGAGAAGCGACGCTGCCCCTACGCCCTTCCAGACCGAATACACGACGATCCAGAAGATGCTCCAGCCGACCGAGTATTGCCAGACGATCGGCTCCTTGCCAAGCGAAATGAGGATGTTGTTTATAATGCCATTGTTTGGACTCAGCAGCAGGTTGAAAATCTGGGTCGTCGCTACTGTAGACGTCACTGCCGGAATGTACCAGATCGTGCGGTAGAACCCCTTTGCGAATAGCGGCATGTTCATCAGGAGAGCTGCTCCGAACCCCGCTGCTTGCGTTACGATAGTGACAAGGGCTCCGATCCAAATAGACCGCCATAGCGCTCCCGTGTACAAAGAGTCCTTGAAAAAGGAGATAAAATTGTCCAGCCCTGCGAAAGAAGGCCGATCGTTCAGCCCGACCCAGTTGAAGAAGCCTAGCGCGAAGCCAAACAACGTCGGGAATCCGTTGACGATCAGCCAGAACCCGATCAGCGGAGTCAAGATAACCGCAGCCAGCAAGGCATCTTTTCGCCTCTTCATAAAACGCTTCCACGAACTCCATGATTTGTCTTCCGCCACTCCTTCAGCGGTAATCCGCTGCATTGCGCATCTCCCCATTCTCTATAACAATTGATTACATCGGATGTTCCTTATTATAGACGGAAAAAAACCTTATGTAAATATTGAATATATCTAATATGTCAATAAAAAAAGAGCTGCATCATGCAGCTCTTATGCAGGCTCTGTTCGTTAGGCTCTGCTGCTCTCTCGCTCCGATACCGAAGCGGTGGAATGTCGGACGATTAATTCGGGAGCCAGCACCGTCTTGACATATTGCTCCCGAGCTTGCTGTCTCTCGATGACATCCGTCAATATGGATGCAGCCTTCTCCCCCATCGTCGTCTCAGATTGGGAGATGTGAGTATAGAAGCCATCCTCAGCAAGCCCTGAATAAGGATCATCAAAGGTTAGAATCGAAACATCCTCAGGAATTCGAAGGCCAAGGCTCCTGCAGATCGAAGCGATATGAATGCCGAGCCTGCCATTAAGCGTAACATAGGCGGTTGCCATCCGGTTCCTGACGAAGCGATACAAAGGATGGGTCTCGTCGGCGTTCTTATAATCCACATTAAAATCCGTCAGGATCAAGGCAGGATTGATCAACGCGCCGTGATGCTTGAGCGACTCCATATAGCCAGCAATGCGGTCCTCGACCGTAATTGTCGGCAAGATGGAATCCGAGCAGATCGCAATATCCCGATGTCCAAGCTCCCAAAGATAGTCCACCGCCCGCTTGCCCCCGATTAGCCCGTCGCTGCGCACGACATTCGTGTCGATGCCGGCCAAGTAGCGGTCGATGAGCACGAACGGGAATCCGGTGGCCTTCAGCGACAAAATCTCCTCATTATACGTCTCTGCATCGCAGGGAAAAATAAGCAGTCCTTGCACGCCGAAATGGAGCAGGCTCCGGATCGCTTCCTTCTCCCTGTCGATCGAATTGGACGTAATCACGATATGCAAGCGGTAGTCCTTCTCCGTAAGCCTGCGGCTGATGCCTTCAATGAGACGAAGGGCGAAGAGATCCGCGAGTTCCGGCAAAATCAGTCCGATCGTTCGCCCGACAGCGGCTGCCTGCCCTCCCGCCGTCATCGGATAATCCGGCGTGACGATATCCGTCTCGGACAAGCCCTCCTCCGACAGTCCGCCGATCAAATCGCCAATACGCTCGCTCACGAAGCTTCCTCTGCCGGGCACGCGGTAGATCCAACCTTCCTTCGCCAGCTGCACCAACGCATTGGCTACTGTAATCCGGCTGACGTTGAATTGCTTCATCAGATCCTTCTCGGATGGAATTTTATCGTTGCTCTTCAATTCCTGACGATGAATCAGGTTTTTGAAATATTGCTGGATTTGAACATACAATGGCGCTCGATCATTTTGCATATGCGATTTTCTCCTTACCTTTTATATTACCAAATTATATCGATTATAGCATTTAGTCAACAGGTCTTGCATATACGAAAAAAAAAGACGCCCTTTCCCCTGATATTATCCCCTCGTCGAAAAGACCGCATGACAAGGCCTTCTGCTGTCGTTCTCCCGCTCGGATACACGATCTACTAATCCCTCACCGAAAGAATTCTCTTTTAAAAAAGGCAATCATCACGAGCCGCAGCGCTGATTTCACTACAGCTTGCAGCTTCGCCGCACGCTCACGCCAAGCCGCATGGACTCGCTGCAAGCTGGGAATATATAAAAAAAGAGCCCCGCCGCCAGCCGTTCCGGCCGGGGCGAGGCTCTTTTTGGATGATGCGGCCTACACCTTGATGTCCAAGGAGCCGCCGAGCGTCGGATGCGGCGCCTGGCGGATCATCTCCGCCAGCTGCTGCCCCTGCTGCTCGAACATGTCCTTGGAGATGTTCATGACGCCGGTGCCGACCGCAATTGCCAGCGCATGCTGGGTCATCGCGGCCGAAGCGGCCAATCCTTGCGAGACGCTGCTCATGGGCCGTCAGCCTCCTTTCGTCCTCCTCAAGGGCGGACTATGGAACATATCGGCTCGAGAGCCCGTTTTCGACACCTCGGCAAGCTCGTCCTGCGTCGGGTCAGCCGCCCCGCCGGGCCGAGCGCCGGCGGGCGGCGGCCTGCTCGCGGCTGTACGCCTGCTGCCGGCGGATCGCCGCGATCCGCCGCCGCTCCCGCTCGCGGTCGCTCGCCAGCGCCCGCAGGTTGGCCGCGATGACGAGCATCGCGAGCGCCGACCACATGATGCCGAACACGGTCGCAGCCGTCCAGGCGCCGCTCAGCTCGAGCCGCGGCAGCGCATAGACCAGCATGCCGAGCGCGGCGAGCAGATAGATGCCGTGCTTCCACTTTCTCATCGCCCTGTTCCTCCCCTTGGCTTGTCTCTTCCACTGTATGCGGGTGGATGGAAGAACATGCTCTTGCTTGAAGAGGGGCAGAGACCAGGGACCTTGAGCTGCTATTCCGCCTTCAAATTCAGCTCGAACGCCTCGTCGCCCGACACGACGACATCAGCATGATGGCCGAAGCCCGCGTCGTCGTCGCGGAGCCCGGATTCGTCCAGAATCAGGCCCTGAGGCTCCCAACTCTCCAGATCGTCGGTCCGGAAGACGCCCTGCCCCCGCCATTCGTCGACAATCATCCAATAGCTGCCTTTAAAGCGGAACACGTTCGGCCCTTCGTGTCCACGATGGGATAGCGCGGCACCGACCGGCTTCCACTCGTACAGGTCGTCGCTGTCCGCCGCATAGGTGGCCGAGCCGTTCCCTTCGTCCTTATACCACATGCCGGCTCGTATACACAAGCCACCATTCCCCCGCCGCCCGGTTGTAGATGAGCGTCGGATCGGTCGCTCCGTCGTAGATCGGATCTCTGAACAATGGCGCTTGCATGGTGATCCCCTTCCTTTCATTGCGCAAACGGTTATATGATCATCGGAATCGAGGCGATAACCATCGAGGCCACTCAAAAAGCGATAACCTGATGGACCTCTCCAGCGTTTTCGTAGCCCAAATTCTACACACAAATATACAAATTCATGCCCGCAAGGAATTCCGCAAAAAAACTTACACTTATTTATGATACGGTTCAGCGCATCGCACTGAAAAGCCGCCGTTGTCCCGTTAGAGGCTCGACTCTCCTCCCGGCATGAAAAAAGCGGCCCGCTCCCCCCGGGCAGGGAGATGGGCCGCCAAGCTTCCGGTTCCGGTCATTGGTCTACTCGGAAGAGAGAAGCAGGGACTGCAACGAATTGCCGATGATGCGGTTGACGTCCTCGACGACGACAGAGAGGCGCTTTTCCGCCTCGAAATACTTCTGCACGAGCGGATTGAGGCTCAGCACCTCGTACAGGCGGCTCATGCCCTCCAGCTCGTCGGCCGACGGCTCCTCGCCGCTCATCATCCGCTGCTGGAGATCGACCTGCTTCTTTTGAAAATCGAACAGCATCCGGCGGGCGTCGGGATCGGCGTCGGCGGCCGCGCGCGCGGCGCGCATCGTCTTCGCCTCGTGGCTGTCTTCCAGAGCTTTGGCCAATTCGTAAGCTTTGTCGTATACGCTCATGGCTTCATCTCCTTCGATATGGCTGAGCCCATCATACCACCCGTCCGCCCCGCCAAGCAAAAATCAGTCCGCCGTCCGCAAGCCGTCCGGCAGCAAAGCGTTCAGATCGGCCATGCCGACCGCCAGATGGATGCCGGCCATCGTGCGCAGCGAGCCGGAAATGATCCCGGCCAGCCGCCCTTGCTCGTCGAGCAGCGGACCGCCCGACATGCCGCTCGCGATGGCGGCGTCGATCAGCACGCGGCTGCGGCCGCTCACGACCGCGTCCGGGCTGCTGACGATGCCCTGCGTCACGATCGGCGTCTGCTTGAGCGGATAGCCGATCGCATAGACGGCGTCGCCATGCTCCAGCTTCTCCGCGCGGCGGGCGACGAACGGATAGCCGCCTCCGCTTTTCGGAGCGGGCAGCTCCAGCACGGCCGCATCGGTCCGCTCGTCGTAGCGGACGACCTTCACCGGCGAGACGGTCTTGCCGTCCGCGAGCACCGCCTCCAGCTTCGCCGCGCCCTTCACGACATGATAGGCCGTCGCGGCATCGCCCCTCGCGGAGAGCAGCACGCCGGTGCCCGTCGCGCCGACGGCGCCGTCGGCTCCAAGCGCCCTCAGGTAAAACACGGCGCTCGAGGCGAGCCGGTAGCTGTCATCGGCCGCCAGCGGCGCCTGCCGCTCCGCCTGCGTCGTGCCTGCCGCATACGGCCCTGCCGCCAGCACGGCGGCTAGAGCCAGGACGGCGATCCATCCTTTTTTCATCGCTTGAACTTCCTTTCCTGGATCGGAAATCATGCCTGGCCGGACGGACGGCTCAGTCGCGGGTTGCGGCCATGATGTCGGCGTACGCCCAGTGGCTCGGCGGCACGTCGCCATACAGCGGCTCGGCGTCCGCGCGCTTGGCCGTGCCGGCCATGCGGTTCAGCAGCGAGATCGCCTGCGCGCGGGTGAGCGGGCTGTTCGGACGGAAGCTGCCGTCCGGGAAGCCCTGGATATAACCCGCATCGGTCAGGGCGGCGATGAAGCCCGACGCCCAGTGCTTGCGCGCATCCTTCTGCTTCGGCACGGCATCGCCGTCGACGCTGATCTGGAGCGCCCGCGCGGCGATGACAGCGAACTCCGCGCGCGTCAGGCCGCGGTCGCCGCCGAACGTGCCGTCCGGATAGCCGCCGACGATGCCGGCGGAGGCGAAGAAGGCGACGAGCTGGTCGCTGCGTCCCGACTTGTCCGGGAAGGCGTTGTACAGCTCGCCCTCCTCGCGGTCAAGCAGCGGCGCAAGCGCTTCGATCAGCTCGTAGCGGCTCATCGCCGCGTCCGGCTTGAACTTGCCGTCGGCATAGCCGGAAGCGTAGCGCACGGTCGAGGCATCCTTGCGCAGGCTGTACTGCGCGGCGCCGACGTCGAACTTGTACGTCAGGATGCGCTTGTCGCCTTCGACGAGCGCTTTCACCGTCACGGAGCGGTTCAGCACCAGCTCGCCGGTGAAGCGCGGGCTGGACTCCGTCGGGTCGCTGCCGTCGGTCGTATAGCGGATCCACTTGCCCTCCGGCGCGGTCAGGCGCAGGATGCTGCCGCGCGGCGCGCGCACGGCGGCGGGCTGCTCGTCGCCGATCGCCGGCTTGCCGATGTTCGATTCGACGGCAGGCTTGGGCTCAGGCGTCGGAGACGGGCTCGGCGCCGGGAAGAAGAACCCTCCTCCGCCCGACGGCGATGGAGGCGGCTGCAGCTTCCACTCGCCGCTCAGCGCCGGGCTGTGCTCCTTGCCGAGCACGACTGCGATCGCCTTCAGCGTCGTCGTCGCCTTGAGCGGGATCGGCGAAGAGTAGACGGCCGATTGCTCGCTCGGCTCGCTGCCGTCAAGCGTGTAATGGATGACGGCTCCCGGCTCGGCGGAGAGGACGATCTCGACCTTCTCCGTGAACTCCCGATCGCCCGAGACGACTTGCGGAGCGGCTGCGGCCTGCGGCCAGCGCAGCTCCGGCGCGTTCAGGACCATCGTACGGACGAAGCCGCCCAGCGAGGCTTCGAGCTCGGCGACGCCGCCGGCCAGCAGCCGGCCGGAGCCGGACTGGAGCTGGACGAGCGACGGATCGGCGCTCCAAAGGAGGCCGTCCGCCCGGCTGAGGCCGAAGCCTGCCGTCAGGCGGTTGATCGTATCGCCGGCCGCCGGCATGACGGCCGCGGCCGCCAGGCGGGCGAGCGGGCTGTCGGACGGCGCCGGATAGAAGCCGGCCGCTGCGCGCCAGACGCCGCCGGACAGGCCGGACGGAAGCGTGCCGCTCGTCAGCGCCGCGCCGTCAAGGCCGCCCTCCGTGCGGATGATGCCTGCAGCGTCGTAATAAGCGACGCCGCGCTTGACCAGCTGCCGCTGGAACGAGGCGTCCGCGATCGTGCCGCCGTCCGCCAGCTGCCCGGCGATGCCGCCGAAGAAGCTGCGTCCCGGCACGAGCGCGCCCTGGATCGAAGCGACCGCTTCGCCGCCCGCGACGGAGCGCTCGACGGCGCCTGCGCTGCGGCCGGCGAGGCCGCCCGCCCAAGCGAGCGCCGTGCCGTCCGCCGTCGTCCGTCCGGACGCCAGCGTGTCGGAGATGCGGCCGTCGTTGCGTCCGGCCGCGCCGCCGGCTGCGGCTTCGGAGCCTTGAGACGACGCATCGGCCGCGCTGTACGAGCGCTCGATGACGCCGCCTTTGGCGTTGAGGCCGACGAGGCCGCCGGCGCTGGCTTCGCTTTTCGCGAGGCCGGCAGAGCCGGACTCGGCGATGAGGCCGGCATTGTCGCCGGCGATGAGGCCGGCGCTCAGGCGGCCGCTGGCCGAGCCTTCGGCCGTCGCGCCGCGAATGTCGCCGCCGGCCGCGTTGATGCCGGCGACGAGGCCCGCGTCGGCGCCGCTCGCCGAGCCCTCGGCCGTGACGTCGCGGAGGATGCCGCCCGATTCGTTGACGCCGGCGATGAGGCCCGCGCCAGCGCCGCCGCTGGCCTTGCCCTCGGCCGTGACGCCGCGGATCTCGCCGCCGTCCGCGTTGATCGCGGCGACGAGGCCGGCATGGCGGCCGGCCTGCACGCTCGCGCCGACGAGCTGCAGGTCGGCGATGAGGCCGCGGCTCACGAGCGCGAACGCCGCGTCGCCGGTGCCGCCGTCGGCGCGCAGGCCGATCAGCCGATGGCCGTCGCCGGCCAGCTCGCCGTCAAAGGCTTGCAGCGGCGTCCAGCCGAACGCGGACAGGTCGATGTCCGCCGTCAGCCGCAGCTTGTCGCCGGAGCCGAGCGGCGAAGCCGTGGCCGCGCGGTCGAACAGCTTGAAGTAGGCGGCGCCGGTGTCGTTGCTCAGTCGAACGTAGCCGTCCAGCTGCGCGCGGCTGCCGATCGCGATCTCGCCGTCTGCGGACAGGCGCAGGACGGACGGATCGTACGTCGCCGCCCAGCTGCCCGCCGGACGCGGATCGCGCGCCGGCACGGCCTCGGCCGAAGCCGCCGCGCCTGCATTGCGTCCTACCGCCGCGCCGCTGCCGCTGTAGGCGGACGAGGCGATGCGGCCGTCGCGGAAGTTGTAGCCGACGAGCGCGCCTTTATGCGTGTCCGTGCCCTTGGCGCTGACGGCCAGCTCGATCGCGGACGCGTACGCCTGCTCGATCTTGCCGTCGTTGTAGCCGGCGAAGCCGCCCGTATACGAGCGGGTCGTGCCGGCGAGGCCGGTCGTGGCGACGCGCTCCTGCAGCGCATGGGAGCGAAGCACGCTGCCGCTGCGCTCGACGGCGGCCGCGAAGCCGCCGGTACGCGTGTCCTGGCCGGTGTTGCTGACCGAGCCGGACGCATAGCTGTCCTCGACGGCGAAGCGGTTGATGGAGCCGGCGAAGCCGCCCGCGTAGGAGCCGCGCTTGCCGGCAGCCGTCACCGCGCCGTCCGCATAGGCGTAGCGGATCGAGCCGCTGCCCGCGCCGTTCTCGCCGAGCTGTCCGGCGAAGCCGCCGGCATACAGCGTCGTGTCGATGTTGCCGTCCGCCGCGTCGACCGGGATCGACGCGGAGCTGCGGGCGACGACGAGACGGTCGCCCTGGCCGAGCGCGCCGCCGACAAACGTCGCCGGGAGATTTTCCCCGATCGTCAGCGCCGTGCCGACCGCGATCCGCGCTCCGCCGGCGGCGACGGCGCGGCTGTAGTGGATCTCGCCGTCCAGCGCGCGGCCGACAAGGCCGCCGACGCGGTAGACGCCGCTGCCGGAGGCGTCGATGCCGCCGAACGCATCGGCATGGACGAGGATGCCGCTGCTGAAGCCGGCGATGCCGCCCGCGTCGAGCTCGCCCGCCGAGCCGGCGGCGATATGCGCGCGGCTCTGCGAGTCATAGATCGAGGCGCCGCGCAGCGCGCCGACGAGGCCGCCCGCATGCAGCGCGGATTCGCCGCCTGCGGCCGCCACGTTCAGCTGGCCTTCGTACTCTGCCTGATACAGGCCGCGGTACAGCGGATAGAGGTCGCCGAAGCGCAGTCCCGCATCGCGGTCCGATGCGCTCAGCTCGCCGGCGATGCCGCCAGCCGCCAGCGCGCCGGCGGAGCCGGCGTCGAGCGCGGCGGCGATCGGTCCGGACGCCTCGGCGTCCTGGATCGTCGTCTCCGTCGCGCGGCCGACGATGCCTCCGGCATAGACGGCCTCTCCGCGCGCATCCAGCGACGCGAAGCCGGCCTTGACGCCGCCAAGCGCCGTCTGGTCCGCTCGGCCGATCAGGCCGCCGACCGCCGCCTCGTCCGAGCCGGCCGGAGCTTTTACGGCCAGTCCTTGGACCGAAGCGTCACGCATGTCCCAGGCCGCGATGCCGCGGCCCGTCTTTTCGCCGATCAAGCCGCCGGCAGAGCCGCCGCCGGTTACGCCGAGCGCGGACGGAGCCGCCTCGACCTTCAGGCCGCCGAGGCCGTTGCCGGCTGCCGAGCGGCCGATCAGGCCGCCCGCCGCCGCATCGTCCGCGCCGGCGCTCACGGAGACCGCCTCGCCGAACGAGACGGAAAGCTCCGAGGCGTCGCCGTCCGAATAGGAGCCGAACAGGCCGCCCGCCGCGGAGCCGACGCCGGAAGCTTCGACCGCAAGCCGCGTCAGCTCCAGCTTCAGCGCCGAGGAAGTCCCGCTCTGGCGTCCCGCCAGGCCGCCCGCCGCCGCATCGTCGCCGCTTGCCGCGATGCGGCTTGCCGCTTCGCCCGATGTCGTCAGGCTCCAGCTGCCGGCCGCGATCGCGGAGACGTTCTCGCCGGCGATGCCGCCGGCCGCTCCGCCCGCCGCCGCGCTCTCGACGCGGCCGCCGGCGAGCTCGGCCCGCAGGCCCTCCGCCGCGCCTTCGCTGCGGCCGACGATGCCGCCGGCGACGCCGCCGGAGACGGACGCTCCCGCCGGCAGCTTCAGCGCGATGTCCGCGATGCGGCCGTAGTTGAGGCCGGCCAGCGCTCCGGCATACGAGGAGCCGCGCGCTTCCTTCGGCTCCAGCGCGAGGCCGCTCGCCGAGCCGTCCGCGCCGATGACGCCGAACAAGCCTCCGAACGGAACCTCGCCGCTGACGGCATAGCCGTCGATCAGATGGCCGCCGCCGAGCAGCTCGCCCTGGAACGCCAGCGCCTCGCTGACGCCGATCGGGCTCCACTGGGCGGACTGCACATGGATCGGACCTTTGATCTCGATCGTGCGGCCGGCGAAGCTGAACGGCTCGACGCCGACAAGCGTGCCGTTGACGATGGCCGCCAGACCTGCCAGCTCGGCCTCCGTGCCGATCTGGAACGTCGTCGCGTCCTTGTCGCGCAAGTACCAGTTGAGGTTGGCGTTGACGTTGCCGCCCGTGCCCTCTTCCCCGCCGCCGCTGCTGGCCGCGCGGTTCACTTCCGGATACTGGTACTGGGCGCCGAGCGAGCCGTATTTCCAGGCGGCGGCAAAATCCCAGCCCGACAGCGCCGGAAACTCCGAGCGGTCCGACAGCGTCGACGACAGGATCGTGCTCAGGCGGCCGAGCACGCTCAGCCAGCGGTACTCGCCGTCGGCGAAGTCCGGCAGATCCTTGTTCAGGTTGAGCTTTTCGTCCTTGATGTAATAGCTCTTGTACAGCAGCTCCTTGCTCGCGTTGTCGTAGCGGCCGGCGAAGCCGCCCGCCAGCGCCGTCCCGCTCGCCGACACCTCGGCGGCGGAATAGCTCGACGAGATGCGGCCGGAGACGATCCGTCCGGCGAAGCCGCCGGCATACGAGCCGCTGCCCGAAGCCGTCACGCTCTTGGCGCTGTAGGCGTTTTTGACCGAGCCGCCCGCAAGCTCGCCGAGCAGGCCGCCGGCCTGCGCATAGGCGCCGGAAGCCGTCACCTTGGAGGCGGCGTACGACTGCTCGACCGTGCCGGAGCTGCGGCCGGCGAGGCCGCCGAGGAACACCGGCTGGCCGGACGTGCCGTAGGCTTTGCTCGTCAGATCAAGATCCGTATAGGAAGCGAGGATGCGGCCGGCGTTGTCGCCGACGAGCCCGCCGGCCAGCGTTCCCTGGCCCTCGATCGTCAGATTGGCGTTCGTGTACGTGTAGTAGAGCGTGCCCGTCGCCGCGTTGCGGCCGACGAAGCCGCCGACGACGGCGTTCGCGCCTTTGGAGGAAACCGGAATCTTGTCCGTCACGCTGACGTTGGCGATCAGGCTGGCGTTCTCGCCGACGAGGCCGCCGACCGTCATGCCCGGCGCGAGCGCCTGCACGCTGCCGGCTACGCGGCTGTTGACGATGATGCCGCTCGAGCTGGCCGGAGCGGCTGCCGGGTCGCTCGCGCGCGCCTCCAGCCGTGCCGCCATGCCGCCGACGAAGCTGCCGCTTGCGGAGGCGTTGGCCTTCAGCTGCATGCCGCCGAACACCGTATCGACGATCGCAGCCGCCTCGCCGCCTTTGAGCGTGCCCGCCAGGCCGCCCGCCGCCGAATCCGGACCGCTCAGCAGCAAGTTCGCGCCGCTGCCGACGAGGCCGCGCAGCGTCGTCTCGACGCTGCTGCCGACCAGGCCGCCGGCCTTCGCCTGCGAGGCGTCCGCCGATGCGGTCAGGAGCAGGTTCTGCATGTTCACCCGCTGCAGATCGCCCTCGATCCGGCTGCTGTCCGCGCGGCCGGCCAAGCCGCCGGCCTCGATGCCGGGCGCGCTCAGCGTTAGCGCGACGTAGTTCGGCGCTTCTGCGAGCGCCGCCGGACGGATGAGATCGGCATGGACGGCGTAGCCGGCGATGCCGCCGATGCGCGCTCCCGCCGCCGTCGCCGCTGCCGTCGGCGACTCGCCGCCCTCAAGCTTCGAGTCGGTCAGCGTGGCGCGGCTGTCCGCCGAGCCCTCCAGCCGGCCGACGAGTCCGCCCGCTTCCGCGCCGGAGCCTTCGGCCGCAAGCGCGACGCTGCGCGCCGCGGCGCCGAGGATCGAGCCGCGGCTGAGGCCGGACGCGCCGCCGAGCCGCGCGTCCGCGCCGGTCGAGCGGATCGTGACCGCCTCGGCCGCGCCGCCGCTCAGGCTGCCGGCGTTCTCGCCGGCGATGCCGCCGATGCGGGCGCGGGCGCCGGAAGAGTCGACCTCGAAGCCGGATACGAGCAGGCTCGCCTGAGCGGTGCCGTCAAGCCGGCCGATGCCGCCGCCAAGCGCGGCTTCGTCGGCCTGCGCCTCCAGCGTGACCGCGCGGACCGCCAGCGGCTGCGCCGAGGTGCCGAGCACGGCCGCGCCGTCGATCCGGCCGGCCGCGCCGCCGAACGCGACTCCCGTCATGCCCGCGGGCAGAGCGGCGGATACCCGGTCGACCCGGCTGCCGCTCACCGTCAGCTCGCCGATGCCGCGGCCGATCAGGCCGCCGGCAGCGAAGTCGTCGCGTCCGCCCGCCGGCGAAGCGATCGCCGTCTCGAAGCGAAGGCTCGCCGAATCGGACGCAGACGGATCGCCGGCGCGAGCGTCTGCAATCGTGCCGGAGGCGGCGCCGGCGATGCCGCCGGCCGCGCTGCCGGAGCGCTGCGCCCGCAGCGTCAGCCAGGAAGCCGACGAAGCGGAGATCGTGCCGTCGGAATGGCCGGCGATGCCGCCCAGCTCGCCTTCGGCGACGATCGCGAGCGGCTGGGCCGCCGTGCCGCCGGCAGCGGAGCCGCTGATCTCGGCTCCCGCCGCCAGATAACCGGCGATGCCGCCGGCATAAACGGCGCTGTCGCCGGCCGTGTCGGCCGTCAGGCCGCTCTTGAACGACGCATGGCGGATCAGGCCGCCGCCGTTGTAGCCGACGATGCCGCCGGCGTATACCGCGCCCGTGCCTTGCGCCTCGACGGCGGCCGCCGAGACATACGCCGCAGGCGCATCGTCGGTCAGGCTGACGCCTTGCGCCGCATAGCCGAACAGGCCGCCGACATAAACGTCCTTGCCCTCGGCGGCGATCGGAATCGCCTGCTCGAAGCCTTTGGACCAGGTCAGCGCAGGGCCGACGAAGCCGGCGATCGTGCCGGAGTAGACGCGTTCGCCGCCGGCATGATGGACCGCGGCCGTCTGGCGCAGCGCGACAGAGGCGTCCGGCAGGACGCCGCCGATCGAGCCCGCCACGCCGCCGGCGTAGCTCTCCTCCGCATCCGGCGACGTCACGCTGACCTCGCCGCTGTTCGCCGTATCGGCCGAGAACGTCACCGGCGAGCCGTAATGCCCGGCGAGGCCGCCCGCATGCGCGAGCCGGCCGCCCGTCACCGTCACGGCGCCGCCGTTGCGGATCGGCGTGCTCTCGCCCTGCATGTCGAGCGCCCCTGCCGTCAGGCCGGTCAGACCGCCGGCGTACAGCTCGCTCGCGGCTCCGCCGCTCGCGGAGACCGCCCCGTCATTGGCCGCCTTTTTCAGCGTCAGGCCGCCCTCGGACACATGTCCGACCAGACCGCCGGCGTAGGTGGAGCCCGCCACGGTGACAGGCGCCTCGTTGAGCGCATTGGACACCTGGCCCGAGCCCGAGCCGACGATGCCGCCCGCATAGGCGACGCCGCTGCCGCTCTCGGCCTCGATCGCAAGCTCGTTCTCGATATCGTAGACGATGCTGTAGCCGATCATCTTGCCCACGGCCGAGCCCGCGTAGACGTTGCCGGCCACGGTGACGTCGATCTCGCCGTCCGCCTCGAAGCGGAAGCCGCCGACCGTGCCGCCGTCCATGTTGCCGACCAGTCCCTGATAAGGAATGGCGGCCGGAACGCGCATGCCGGAAATGCCGAACATCGCTCCGTCCTTGGCGATCAGCGTGCCCTTGAACGGATGGGATTCCGTGCCGATCGGCAGCCAGTCGTACGCCGACAGGTCGAGGCTCCGGTCGACCTCCAAAATCTTGCCCTTCAGGCCGTCCACGCCGTTCTCGCCGTTCTCGCCGTTGACGAGCTTGGCGATGCCCGCCAGCTTGGCCGGCGTGTCGATCTTGAACGTCGTGTAGGTCGCGTCGAACCAGCTCGTATCCGCGGAGCCGTCCCAGGTCTGGGCTCCGGCTCCGGCCAGCATGGCCGTGCCGCCGGCGGCCCCGGCGAGGATGGCGGCGCCGAGCGCCGCCATCTTCCAGGTCCGATATCTTTTCCTTGCCTTCATGTCCTGCCCCCCACTTAGATCCGTTCTTAGCAGACAACCCGCATCACGCCTGAAGCATGATGCGGGCTCGCCTGCCGGCCGGTTATGAATTCATCCAGTCGCTCGCCCGGACCGCGATCGCAGCCGCCTGGCTGCGGGTCAGCGGATCGCCCGGACGGATGCTGCCGTCGATGCCTTGAATGAGCCCCGCCTTGACGGCGGCCGCAACCGGGCCGCGCGCCCAGTCCGGGATCGCCTTGACGTCGGCGAAGGCGCCCAGCACGCGCGCGATCTCCGCTTCCTCAAGCTGCGCTCCCGGCTGCGCGATCGCCATCAGCCTGCCGGCCATGGCCATCGCCTCGAGCCGCGTCAGCGCCGCGTTCGGATCGTAGCGCTCCGCGCTCTTGCCGCTCGCCAGGCCGAGGCCGACTGCGATGCCGACCGTGCGGGCGTACCAGCTGTCCGCCGGCACGTCGCCGAAGCGGACCGCCGCGGCCGGCTCGTTCATGTAGCCTGCCGCGCGCAGCAGGATCGTCGGATACTCGGCCCTCGTCACCTTGGCGTTCGGCGCGAACTTGTCCGCGGATTGGCCGAGGACGAGCATCCGGGCCGAAGCCTGGCGGATGCTGTCCGCCGCCCAGAACAGCGGCGCGACGTCCGTGAACGTCCGCGTGCTCGCCGCGTAGTACACGCTGCCCGAGCCGGTCAGCCGCACCAGGGCGGCCGAGCCGCCGGCGGCCGGCTTCCACGGCAGCGGCGTCCAGCTGCCGTCCGCCGCGCGGAGCAGCACCGCTGTCACGTCCTTCGACGAGACGCCTTCCGGCAGCGGCAGCGTCGCGCTTGGCGCCGGCTTCCAGCCTGCCGGCGCGAGGCCGAGCTGCAGCTTGGTGCCTGCGCCGCCTCCGAGCAGCCGGAAGCCTTGGGCCGCGGCCGCCGCATCCAGCAGCGTCCGCTCTCCGCTGTCGTTCAAGCCGAACGCCAGCACGAGATCGTTGTTGCCGCCGCGCAGCTGCGGCGCTCCGAGCGCGAGGCTCGCCATCGGCAGCTCGATGCGCAGCGTCTTGCCCGCCGCGGCGAGCTTGTCCGCAAGCGCCCGCTCCACCGTGACGCGGTAGCCTTCGGCTCCCGCCTCGGCCGAGCGGAGCGTCAGATCCGCCGCGACGCCGCCCTCCAGGACAGAGCCGTCCAGACGGATCAGCGCCGTCTTGCCTTCCCAGGCGGCTTCGATCGCCGCCCCGTTCACGCTCGCCTGCGGCTTGTCGCCCGCAGGAGCTCCGCCGCCTCCTCCGAAGCCGAAGCCGCCCGGCATCATCATCCAGATGCTCGCCGGCATCAGCTTCGCCGCCATCGCCAGCTTGCCGCTGGACAAGCGCTTCGCCACGACGACGGTGTCGCCGTATTTCGCCGCGACGATGCCGTCCGCCGGCAGCAGGCTCCAGGACGACAGGTCCTCCTGGAAGGCTGGCAGCTTCGCTCCCGCGCTATAGACGCGGTACGCGAGCTGCTGCCCCGTCATGTCGCCGGCATCGGTCACGACGACGCGCGTCTTGTCCGTCGCGCCGAGCACCGCCTCTGCCTCGGCTCCGAGCGCGCCGAGCGAGGTCGGCTGCGGCAGCTTCGCCTCGGCGACCGCCATCGCTTGCAGCGTCATGCCGTCCGACACGCGGTACTCCGCCGTAATCAGGCTCGCGCCGGCGCCAAGCGCCGTCAGCGTGCCGTCCTCGGCGAGCAGCGCCGAGTCGCCGTCGACCGTCAAGGTCAGGCGCTCGCGCTCGGCCTCGGTCAGCGCGACTTCCTTATAGCGCGTCTTGCCGCTGCCGTCCTTGCCGTCCGCCACCTGGAGCACGGCCTGCAGCTTCACGCTGTCGCCCGGACGGAGCGTCGGGATCGGCTTCAGCACGATCGCGCTCGGGGCGCGGTAGCCGTCGTTCGTGACGTCCACGACGGCCGAGTTCTCATTGCCCGCCGCGTCGCGGGCGACGAACTTCAGCTCGGCCGACGCGCCGGCATCCTCCGGCAGCAGCACCTCGCCGCCGAAGCGGCCGTCCTCCTCGACCTCGACCGGCTGTCCGGCGACCGTCAGCACGTCGCCCGGCGTCGTCGATCCGGCGACGCGCACCCGGCCGGCCTGCGTCCGCGCTCCCGTCGCCGGCTCGTCGATGTACAGCACCGGCGCGATCGTATCGACCGTCAGGTACAGCATCGTGACCGAGACGTCGCCCGTCGCCGTGTTGCGGGACCGCAGCTCGACGGCGAACGTGCCGTCCGTCGCGAAGCGGGTCAGCTTGAGCGAGCCGCGGCTGATGCCGCCCTCGCTGCGCATGTCCGCCTTGCCGAGGTATTCCTCCCCGACATAAGCCTCCACCTCGACGTTCGGCTGCGCCGAATGCAGCGAGATCGTCTGCTCGGTGCCGCTCGTCAGGTAGGTCCAGAAGGTTTTGCCCGGCTCGCTCGTCTTGACCGGACCGCCGCCGAGCGTCAGCTGCGGCTTCTGCACGAGCGGCAGCAGCGTCGCCGCCGTGTCGGCCCGATCCGCGTAATGCGGGTTGCGGTTCTTGTCGTCCGCTTCCGTCGGCACCGCCGAGGCGCTGACGCCGACGACGTACGTCCGGCCGGTCTCGAGTCCGGCATGGGACACCTTCGGCGCCTCCTTGCCCTCCTCGCCGACCAGCTGCGTGCCGCCAAGTCCGGACGTATCGATCTGATCCGAAGCCGACACGGCCGCCCAGCCGCCGATCGGGATGCCCTCGTACTTGCCGCTCGCAGCGTTCCAGTACGGCTGCAGCTCCTCTTCGGTCATGAGCACGTCGCCGAACGGCTCGTACGCCGTCCCGTTCTCGAACGCTTCGACGACATAGCTGCGCTCGTAAGCCTGCTGGCCGCTCTTGACCGCGCCCGGCTTGAACGACAGATGGAAATAGCCGTTGCCTGCCGGCTTCACCGCTACGTCGCTGGCCTTGTTCGGAGCCATCGGGTCCTTCAGCTCGAAGCGCTGCGCCGACGTCTTCGTGGCGAAGGCGTTTTCCGACTTGAGCTCCGCCCGCACATGATAGCTGCCTTGACGCAGCAGGCCGCGGATGTCCTCCGTGCCGCCCGCCAGCTCGATGCGCCTCACGTCGATGCTCGCCCGTCCCGCCGCTGCCGGCAGGTCCTTGGCGATCAGCATGCCCGCGTCGCCGGCCTTGCGCACGACGTCGCCGCTTGCGAGCGTCTCGACCTCATCCGTCACGGCGTCCTTCGCCAAATACAGGCTCACCGTATCGCCCGGCTTGGCGTTGTCGACCTTCCACGTCGCGGCGAACTTGTTCTCGTCCGCCGGATCCGCCGTCAGGCCGACCTCGCTCAGCTGCGGCGCCGTCGGCACGTTCAGCAGCTTCGTCTCGACCGGCGCCTGTGCGGTCAGCGTCCATGTTCCGCCTGCGGCCGCCTTGGCCGCCGGGACGATGACGTAAGCCTTGCGAGAGTCGACGTCCTTCCCTTTGTCCTTCGCAGGCACGACCTGCGTGAAGGCGTTGGCCGTCTTGTCGGTGTTCGTGTTGTCGAACTTGATCGGGTACGGCTTGCCGCTGCCGTCCTTCAGCGTGAAGGCCGGCATCTCCTTGCTGTCGTACTCCACCTCGATGATCGCGTTGCCGCTGACGCCGCCGAGCGGAATCTCATGCACGCGTCCGCCGTTCTTGACCGTAATGCCGCCGAGGCCGAGCGTCATGTCGCCGTTGTCGACGATCTTCATGCCGTTTCCGATCTCGCGGTACTCGATCGCCTGCGTCTCCTGCTCCGCCGCGACGCGGGAATCGGCCAGCGCCTGCACGCCCGAGCCGATGACGAGCAGCCGCGGTCCGCGCTCCGGATCCTCGATGACCAGATGCGCGAGGCCCTCCGGCAGCTGGTCGGTCGACGTGCCGAACTCGACGCCTCCGCCCCAGTAGTAGGTGATGCCGAGGCTGATGAACAGGATGCCGACGCTGCCCCACAGCTTGTCGTTGTTGACGCCGAGGAACACGCTCGCCAGCGGCATGCCGCCGACGACCGGCACCGAGCCCGGAATCTGCACCTTGGAGCCGATGTAGCCCTCGAAGTCGGTGCGGTTCTTCTCCAGGTTCTGGCCGACAAAGATGCCGGCCTTGCCGACGATGATGTCCCAGCCGCCGATGTCGACCTCGGCTTGGACGCGCACGAACCACGGCGTCACCCACTGGGCTTCCAGCAGCGCCATCGTGATCATCTCGATGCGGTCGTCCTTTTCCGCGTTGGCGTCGGGGGAATAATCCATCACGCCCTCGATCTTGATGCCCGTCCGCTTGAGCGTCAGGTCGATGTCGCCGAAGAAGTACGCCGGCGCCATGCCGAAGCGCACGCCGACGCCCGCCTGGATCGTCAGCGGGAACGGATCCTCCGCCGTGCCGCCGGCGATCGTATCGGCCAGCTCGCGCACCGCGCCGCGGATCGCGGTCAGGTACGTCGCGCCGGTGATGAGGATGCCGGGGCTCTTGAGCTGCGTGCCGAAGGCGATCACATCCGGCAGGATGCGCCCGTCGTCGACCTGCTTGAGCGAGAACTCGATCGCGACCTCGGTCATGTTCTTGAGCTGCGCCTCGAATTCAAGGCCGTACGTGTTGTTGATGCCGTCCACCTTCTGGACGTAGTGGGTGACGCCGATGCTGCCGCTCGGCTTTTTCGGACCTTCCTCGCCCGACTTCTTGTCCTCCTTCGGCCCGAACAGGCCGAGGCTTTCGTTGAGGTCGAAGCCGAGCTTGGCGTCGATGCCGACGAAGCCCTTGTCGTTGAAGATGACGTTGTTGATCTCCGCGTTCACGATCTTCAGCGAGATCGAGCCGCCGAACGAGATGCCGCCCTCGCGCAGGATGAAGTCGTTCAGCGACAGCCCGAAGCCGTCGATCGAGAAGCTCGGAGCGCTGAACAGCGAGTGCTTGTTGAAGTACACGTTCTCCAGCATGATCTGGCGAAGCGGATTGAGCCGGTCGCCGACGCCGCCGACGGCCCATTTGAGGCTGCCGTTCTGGCTGTCGTCCTCGGGATTCGTCGCCGACTGCTTGTTGGCGTCCTGGCTCTCTTCCTCCTCGTCCTCTTCTTCCTCTTCGCCGCTGCCGGCGCGCGGGATGCCGAAGCCTTCCCCGCCGAGCGTCTTGTCGAAGCCGTTGAAGAAGTCGAGCGTCCATTCGCCCTTGTGGAAAATAAAGCCGCTGCTGGCCACGCTCAGCGTGCCGTCGCCCTTGACGAACAGCGTGTCGAGCAGCGGCAGTCCCTCCGGCTGCTTGATGCCGAGGATGTCGAGCTTGCCGCGCACGAGCACGAGATCCTTGCCGCTGTAGGCGACCGCGCCGTTGATGATCGCCGGCTCGGTCTTCGTATCGACGATGATCTGCTGATCGTCGCCGCTGCCGACCTGCTTGACCATGCCGCGCACGACGACGAGCGTCTCGCGCTCGATCTCATCCTCCTCGGCCTGCTCCTCGAACGCCTCCAGATCCTCTTCGCTCTCGAAGATCTGATAGTTGTAAAGCGGCGTCTCCGAGAGGGCGGCCTCGTCGGCGAACTCGCTCAGCTCGAACTCCGGATCGACCGCCTTGCTGGCCGCGCCGATCAGGGCGCGCGTCTTCTTGTACTGCGTCGCGGCCTCGTACAGGAAGCTGCCTTCCTCGAAAGGCTCGCCCGGGAACAGGCTGTTCAGCTGCTCCAGCCGCTCCTCGCCGACCGTCGCGCCGTTGTCGATGCCGCTCAGATCGACGACTTCCTTGTACAGCGCCAGGATGCCGGCCTCGCGGATGCGCGACTCGTCGTTGTCGGTGACGAGGATCGTCTGGCCCGACGCGATGTCGTACATCGAGGCGAGGTCCGGATCGTCGCCGGCCGTCCCCTTGTAGTCGATGACGATCTCGTACTCGCCGAGCGGCAGCTCGGGACCGAGTCCTTCCTCGATCACGCTGCCCGCCTCGTCGACCTTGTCGCCGCCGCGGTAGGTGATGCGCATGTCGCCGGTCAGGCCGTCGTCGGTCGGCTGCAGCAGCACCGAATCGGCGACCGGCACCCGGTAGCGCTCGCGGGTCGACTTCTCGACCAGGAACAGGTCGAAGTTCGGCTCCGTGCCGCCCCCGCCGGTCGTGTACGCCTCGATGTTGGACAGGTTGACCGTCATGTACTTGACGTCCGTGCGGTACAGCTCCTTGGGCGAGACGCCGTACACGTACGTCGGCGTCGCCTGGCCGACCGGCGGCAGCAGGATGAAGTTCGTCTTGACGGACTCGTACTGCGCCTGGATGCTCTCGTCGGCGATGCCCTCGATCTTGCTGCGCGTCTCCGGGCTGCGCGCCGTCAGCATGTACTGGCGGGTCGTCGGCCACGGCCGGCCTTTGGCCATCACCTTGAACGTCGCCGTCACCGTATCGCCGGGCTTGTACTTCGGCTGGATGCCGAGCTTGGCCTCCTCCGGCGTCGCCTCCTTGCGGTATTCGACGCGCTTGCTGCTCACGGTGTCGACGAGCGGCTTGCCGGAACCGTCGCGCTTGATGTTCCCCTGCTCGTCGAGCTGCACGAAGCTCAGTCCGCTCTCGAGCGTCATCTCCAGCTCCAGGCGCGAATGCTCCATGTTGTACGACGGCAGGTTCTCGACCTCGGCGATGATGTCGAATACGCCTTCGTCGCGATAGCCGCTGGAGTCCGGCAGCGTAGCGAGCTGCTGCACCGGATCGACGTAGCGGATGGAGAACACTTTGTCCGGCGCGACGATCTCGCCGAGGCCGTAGATCGTCTCGAAGCTCTGCATGCGTCCCGGATCGATCGCATCCGGGTTCCAGTAGAACGCCACGGCGGAATCCGCGCTGCCGTAGTCGTTCGTGTCGCGGGTGAAGTCGAGGTTCGGATGGACCTCATAGTCCCACTTCGTGTTCGCCAGGCCGTTCCAATGGCCGACGACCATCTCGTCGACGATGTTGATGTTCTGCTCGGCGACGTTGTTGAAGCCGTAGGCGACGACGTTCGTCGCCTGCGGGTTCTCGAGGTCGAGCTTGTCGCGCATGACCCAGTAGGCGGGCAGCTTGTACAGCGGCGCGTCTTCCGGAGGAATGCCGATCTTCTCCGGCTCATGCGTCAGCCGGCGCTCGACGAGCAGCGGCGCCTTGGACGCCGTGCCGACCTGGAACGCCGGGCCGTCGTTGCCGCCGACCATCGTATCGAGCAGGATCCGGCTGCCGACCTCCACCTTGGCGCCGCTGCTGTTCGTCACCTCGTAGCGGATGTTCACGTTGCCCGAGTTGATCTTGTCCTTGCCGTCCGTATAGAGCAGCAGGATCTGCTTGATCGACACGCCCTTCATCGACCAGACCATCTCCAGCTGCTTCGTGCCGTTCGGCTTCTCGACGAGCGTCGGCTCCGTCGTCCGCGACTGCTCGCTGCCGAACTTGTATTTGTTGCCGAAAATATAGTCCGTGCCGTCGATGCGGAACGTCGTGAACGACGTCTCCGGATCGTCACCGCGGAACAGCAGGCTCACGTTCTGGTCCTGCTTGCGGACCGGCTGTCCCTCGATCGTGCGGATGCCGTACCGTCCCGTCTCGTTGTCGACCGTCACCTTGATATAGTCGTTCTGGATCGTCGTCGTCCGGCTCTTGCCCAGCTCGGCGGCCACCGCGTGGCCGCTCTCGAACAGGGCGGGAAATACGAGCACGAATGCCAGCAGCGACGACAGTCCGCGTTTAAGCAGCTTCACCGAACATCCCCCAGTTCCTTCGTTCATCACTCTATTTGACCGATCCGACAAAGAAGCTCGCATATTCGCGATCGCGCTCCTGCGTGCGGACGATGACCGTATACCAGCCCGCCTTCGGGAAGGCGACGGTGAAGCCGCTGCCTGCCAGCTGCTCGTACGTCAGCTTCGTCGCGATCGACTTCATCTGGCCTTCGCGGTACAGGCCCGGCTGATACAGCAGCTCGAACGTGCCCGCTTCGTTGACCGCCGCCTTGCCGCCGACCTTCATGTCGCCGTAGCCGCTGACGCGGAACGTGATGCGGTTCGTATCGAACAGCGCCTGCTCGCCGGACGAGGCCGACAGCAGCGTGCCGTTGCCGAAGATGAGCAGCCCGCCGTTTTTGACGACGACGACGTCCTGGTACGCGACCGTGCGGTTGCCGACCTCGTCGGTCGCCGTGTAGGCGACGCGCTGGCGGCCGAGCTGGCCGAGGTCAAGGCCGCTGATCTCCACCTTGATCTTGTCCGCCGCCGACACATTGTCGGAAGCCTCGTAGCCGCCGAGGTCGGCTGCCGCATTGAAGCCGGCCTTGTTCTGCACGATGCCGACGGAGCCTTGCTTCAGCCGCAGCGTCGGCGCGGCGTTGTCGAGGCCCGCTACCGTCACCGGAATCTGCGTGGCGTTGCCGAGCGCGTCGGAGATCGAGATCGAGGACACGCCGTTCGTCTCGAATAGGCGAGAGTACGAGTAGGCACCGCCGGCATCGCTCACCTGGTTGCTGTAGGCGCCCGGCGTCCCGAGCGGACGCAGGCCCGAGAAGACGGCGTTCGGCGCGGCGATCTTGCCGCTGACCGTCACCTTCATCCTGCCGGCGGCGTATTTCTTGCCGCCGATCGTGGCGATGCGGCTCGCCGGCAGCTCCGCTCCGCTCGCGTCGATGAACGTGTAGGACACGCGCTCCGGCTGCGGGCCTTCGCTGGCGATGCCGTCCACCTGTTCCTTGACGACGAGCGTATTGCCGAGCGCGTCGCCGACCGTGAACGAGACGAGGCCGTTTTTCGTCACGGCGACGCCGTTGTTCTGGCTGTGCACGACGAAGTCGCGCGCCCCGGCGTCGGCCTTGACGACCGACAGCGTCACGCCCGAGGACAGCACGACGCTGCCGCTGCCGTCGGTGATCGTGCCGAACGTCCGGCTGCCGTCCTTGCCGTAGGCGTAGGAGCGCTCGATCTTGACGCGCGGCGGCGTGCGGTCGATGTTGGCCACGACGGCGGTCGCCTCGCCGGTGTTGCCGGCGGCGTCCTTGAAGGTGAAGGTGAAGCTGCCGTTGTCCGTGAACGTGTAGGCGCTCTTGCCGCCGTTGTTCGTCACGACGATCGGCTCGGTGCCGGTCAGCATCGCCGTCACGCTGCCGTTCGTCTGCACGTTGTTGCTGACCGAGTACTGGATGATGCCGGCCGGAGGCGTGCCGTCGACATGGTTCACGACGACAACGAGCGTCTCCTTGCGCTTCGCATCGTTCAGATCGCTCAGATCGAACGTGTAGAAGCCGTTCTCCTTGACGTTGAAGCGGTTGCCGGAGCGGACCGGCTGCACATGGTTGAGCTTCGACGGCACGATGCGGATGCCCGGCGGAGGCGCGATCTCGATCGTCGCTCCCGTCTGGGCGTTCACCGGCGTCAGCGACGGGATCGTCGCCACCGCATAGACCGGCTCGGCGTCGGGGTCGAAGCCCGCGGCGTCGACCGGATAGACGTCGCCGACCTTGCCGCCCGGCGAGCGGTACTTGACCTGCACCTGCAGCGCGGCCGGATCTCCCGAAGGCACCTTCAGGCTGGCGAACGTCGTGTACGGACGCCATTTCAGCCAGGTCGATCCCCCGTCCGGGGACACCGAGTAGTCGTAGCCCGACGGATTTTCCGTCTGCAGCCCCAGCTTGACGATCGCCGTGTAGCCGTCCTCTTCGTCGCCGGTCAGGGAGATGAGCTTGGACGTGCCGGGAGCGGCCGGAGCGTCCTTGACCGGGCCGGCCAGCTTGAACGTGCCGGAGGTGGCCGCCAGCGCGGAGTTGCCTGCGCCGTCCACGGCCTTGACGTACAGGCGGAAGTCCGCCGTCTCGCCCGGCGCCAGCCGCTCCGCGCCATCCAGTTGCGCGACGCGGTCGCTCTTCAGCTCCTGCCAGCCGCCCGAGCTCTCGGTCGGCTCCGGGTCGCCCTCGCGGACCCATTGGAACCAGGCGTTCAGGTTGTTCTTGCTGTACAGCTCCGCTACCGTGACGAGCACGCTCTGAATGGGCAGCGGATAGCTCAGCCCCTCGAGGCCGAAGCCGATCTGCGGCGGCTCGTTGTCGAAATAGTAGGCCCGGGAGTAATACTGCGTACGGTCGCCGAGCTGCGCCTTCACATGCACGTAGCGGACGCCGCTTTTCCCTTCATCCGGGATCGTATAGCTCGTCCAGTCAAGCTCGTCGGTGCCGAGCGGATCGAGCGGCGAGAACGCGCCGTCCGCAGGACGCAGCGGACTGTCCGACCAGGCGTAGCCGAGCGAATCCGGCAGCGCCTCGCCGATATGGAACGTCAGCTCCAAGCTGCGGACGAAGCTGGCGTTCGGCTCCGGCAGGAAGCGCGTCGGCACGGCCTGCTCCGAGCTCACCGTGATCGGCGCGCTCTGCGGCGTGTCGACGACGAAGTTGCCGGCCTGGTCCTCGGCTCTCAGGTAGAGCCAGTAGGCTCCGTCCTCGAACACGTCGCTGTAGGTCGACTGCGTCACCGTATAGGACGGCGCGTCATCGCCGTACACGGCGCCCGCCACCGTCGTCGCGGGCTTCCACTCCAGCTCCTGCGGATCGAAGCCCTCCTTGACCCACTGGTAGCCGATGCTGCGGATGCCGCTATGGGGCTCCTCGACGAGCGCCTCGACCGTCACGTTCGCCGTGCCGTCCGCCGAGACGGATGCCGGCTGCAGCACCGGCTGCTTGTTGTCCAAGCGCAGCACGCCGACCTCATGCGTCCAGTTGGAGTCGTCGCGCTTGAAGTCGTCCAGCTCCCAGAGCTTGGAGTCCCCGTACTGGCCGACCGCCTGCAGCGCCTTGTTGTCGGCGTAGACGATCTTGTCCGCCTCCGACTCGCCCGGCGCCTCGGCCTTCCATGCCTCGTACTGCTGCGGATGTTCGGCGACGTAGTCCTTGCTCTTGTCGTACTGCATCAGCTCGCGGGCGGTATCCCACGTCATGTCCGCCGTCCACGCGTGCAGGTACCACTTGCCGCTGTTTTCCGGCAGCAGCGCCTCGGGCGGCGGCGCGATCAGGTTCGTCTTGTTGTTCGTCACCGACAGCGTGAGGCCGGTCATCTCCGGATACAGCTCCTCCGCAGGCTGCTTGGCCGACAGCGAGTAGCGCTTGATCGCGGCGAAATGGTCGCTTTCCTTGCCCGCGAGCGGATCGGCCGGCGACTGGCTCCAGGTGTAGTAGACGAGGCCGATCGACGGCGACGCCTCGGCGCTCATGTTGCTCGGCCGGTAGATGCCCCGGCTCGGACGCTCCAGCCCGCGGTCCTCCAAGGACGAGTCGAGCGGCGGCACGATCAGAGCCGGATCGTTGGCGTCGATCGTCATCTTGCCTTCCTTGGCATACGTCGCGCCGGTCGCTCCGCCTTGCTCGTAGCGATAGCCGATGAGCGGCCTCGTGTTGTCGATCATGAGGTTGGCCCAGTCGATCTTGGACTGGACATCCGACGGCTCCAGATCCTTCGGCAGGTTCCCGAACGTGCCTTTGTAATCGGCCGGTTGGATGAGCAGGTTGCCCGCGTAGTCCTGGATGACCTCCAGGTCCGATGTCTGCGGCGTCTTGCGGTCATGGGACAGCGAGACGACCTTGAGCAGCGGCGTCTCGAGATCCACGGAATCGCCGATCGTCGCCCGGAACTTCCATACCGACTTGCTGTAGCCGGAGACGTAGTAGGCGCGCATGCCGTTGTTGAACAGCAGGTACGTGCCGTTCTCCTGCCCTTCCCACAGCCGATTGACGATACCCGGCTCGGTGAGCTGCACGCTGAAGTCGATGACGTCGCCTTTGTTCAGCGTCGTGCCGGTCAGAATTTCCGGCTGGATGCCGTTTCCGCTTTTCGTGTACTTCGGACGCACCGCGTCGACGATGACGCGGTAGCCGCCGGACTTGTAGTCGAACGGATCGACGGCGCGGCCGGCAGAGACGACGACCGGCAGGCTCCCCGCGCTCGCCTTGTTGGGGAAGCGCATCGAGGCGACGTTGCCGGCGGCGTCCGCCAGCACGGCCTGCTCGAGCTTCTCCTTGAGCGAGAGGTCCATCGGCAGCGCGTTCAGCGTGCTCGTGTCGACCCTCGGCTCGAGCGGCAGGTTGCCGCTGTTGTGGTACGCCGAGGCGACGTAGCGATAGGCGAGCCGGTCGTGGTAGGTGCCGAGGTTGGCCGCGCTGTACGTCGTGTTCTGCAGGTACTGCTGCTGGCCCTCCGCCGGCAAGCCGGTATTGGCCTGGTTGACGAACAGCGGATGCCTCAGGAAATAGTCCGAGAAGCCCGCCGATACGGCGGTCGGCCGGATCGGCTCGCTGAAGTTGTAGGCGAGGTCGACGAACTCGTTCTTCTTGACGTAGAGCTCGGTCTGGTTGATCTCGGTGTTCAAGCGCGTCGCGCCGTTGCCGGTGAACGTGTAGTCCTCCAGCACGGGACGCTGCTTGTCCTCGAACAGGATGTACAGGCCGCGCACGCCGGTCGGGCCGTCGTCGTCGTCCTGGCCGAAGATGCGGATCTTGATGACCGCGCCCGGCGTCAGCGTCTCTTGCTCCGACTTGTTGTAGATCTGCGTGCTTCCGCTCGTGACGTCCGTATCGTAGTGCATCAGCTCCCGGCCGTTCACGGTCACGGTGATGCTGGAATTCTCGGAGCCGGAAAAGACGCCGTAATGCTTGCGCAGCACGGCGAAGCCGATCTTGAACGTCGCATGGCCGCTTTGGGCCATCGCCGACAGCAGAGGGTTCTCTCCTACGCGCAGCGTATAGGTCGCGCCCGACTCGTCCGTGAAGACGTCGCCGGCGCCCCAGTCGGCCGACGTAGACGAATCATGCTCCATGTAGAAGCCGCTTTCCATGTTGTTGTAAAAGTTGCCGAACGCGTTCTCAGCCCCGTAGCTGAGGTTTCCGATCCGGTTGCCGAACTTCTGCTTGACCTCGATGTCCGCCGCGGCCGCCTCGGCCGGCTTCACCCAGCCTCCGGACGCCGCTCCCGCGAGCAGGCTCGCCGCCAGCAGCAGCCCAAGTCCCCGCTTGCCTTTTTTGCGCAGCAACACATTGTTGCCCCCCTTATCCCCTTGTCGAAATGAGACAAACGTCCCGATGATTCGACATATTCTGAGACAATTCTAAGAAAAGGGAATAAACGAAAAATAAACAGCCGATAAACAAGCGCAAAAAGAGAGGGAGTCCCGACAGCCTTGGCTTAGGGACACCCTCTTCTAAATGGGTTAACACAAAAAAACTTCCTCTTCCGGGAGGAGTAGACGCCGGCCGGGAAGCGGGCCATCCAAGGCAGAATTGTGCCTTGGATTCGGCTCGCCGGCCGGGAGCCGGGCCATCCAAGGCAGAATTGTGCCTTGGTTCCGGCTCTCCGGCCGGGAACCGGGCCATCCAAGGCAGAATTGTGCCTTGGTTCCGGCCCTCCGGACGGGAGCCGGGCCATCCAAGGCAGAATTGTGCCTTGGTTTCGGCTCTCCGGCCGGGAACCGGGCCATCCAAGGCAGAATTGTGCCTTGGATTCGATTCGCCGGAAACCAGCCTGCACGGAAGCGGAAGGAAACCGAGAAATCAGCGTCAGCCCGCAGTACATGATGCCAAAGAAGAAGGAGCGCGATAAACTCTCCCGTGAAGAAGGACACGCCCTTTCCGTCCGGAGGATTCATGAGCCGGAAAGTGTGTTTGGACAACTGAAAAACAACCGGGGGTTCCGGGGGTTCCTGCTTCGCGGCTTACTAAAAGTAGGCTTGGAGGCCGGGGCGCTTTCCCTTGCCCGCATGCTGGACGAGCCGCTCGTACTCGTACAGGTCGCAGTCGACCCTCGCGGCGTCGATCCGGATGTCGTAGCGCCCGGCCAGCAGCAGCGGCTCCAGCCCGGCCTCGGCCAGCGACTTGCGGATGTAGTAGAGCGTCGAGTTGATGTTCTTGGCCGCCTTGTCCGGCTCCAGCCCGCGCCAGAGCGTGTCGGCGACCTCCTCCCGGCTCGCCGTCCCCTTGCACAGCAGATAGGCGAACAGCTCCTCGGTCTTCGGGCTGCGCAGCTTGATCGGCGTCTCGCGTCCGGGGCCGTCCGTGCGGAAAAAGCGGAGGCCGCCGAACATCCGCACGCCGAGCTTCGGCGCCGACGGAGGCGGCTGGGGCGGACGCGCGCGCCGGCTCAGCCGCTCGAGCGTCTTGGCGAGCCGCTCCGCGTTGACCGGCTTGAGCACATAGTCCACCGCGTCCTGCTCGAAGGCGTCGACCGCATAGCGGTCGTACCCGCTGACAAAGACGATCTGCAGCGGCTCCCGCAGCTGCCTCAGCCGCAGCCCGAGCTCCATGCCGTCGATCTCCGGCATGTTGATGTCGAGGAACGCCACGTCGACGTGATGATCCCGGACGTAGGCGCAGGCCTCGGACGGATGGAAAAAGGTCGCGGCGATCTCCACGCCCCCCAGCTCGCCGGCGATTCTCGCCAGCCTGCGCATCGACAGCTCCTCGTCGTCCACGATGATCGCTCTCAGCATCGGTCATCCTCCTTCTTTCGGTTCGCTCGTCCGGCTCGACGCCGGGATGCGGAACGTCAGCCGCGAGCCGAAGCCCGTGCGGCTGTCCATGCCGAGCCGCTCCCCGTACAGCAGCCGCAGCCGCTCGCTCACGTTCCACAAGCCGACGCCGCCGATGCGCTCCGGCTGCTCGAGCCGGAACAGCATCGCCTGCGCGTCGAAGCCGGCTCCGTCGTCCTCCACCGCCGCATGCACATAGCCTTCGCGCTCGACCACCGTCACCTTCACCTCGCCGCCCTGCGGCCTCGACAGCAGGCCGTGCCGGATCGCGTTCTCCACGAGCGGCTGCAGCAGCAGCGGCGGAAACCGCAGCGCCGGATCGGCCTCGCAGCGCAGCGTCACCTGGAGCCGCGAGCCGAAGCGGGCCTTCTCGATCTCGGTATACGCCTCGATCAGCCTCAGCTCCGCGCCGAGCGTCGACATGCCGTCCCGCTGGCCGAAGTCGAAGCTGCCCCGCAGATAGCCCGACAAATGGAGCGTCAGCCGCTCCGCCTTTTCCGGCTCCTCCACGCATAGCTCGGCGATCGCCCCGAGCGCGTTGTAGAGGAAGTGAGGGTTGATCTGGGAGCGCAGGAAGGCGATTTCCCGCTCTCGCGCCTCGCGGACGGACTGCCGCAGCTTGACGAGGCTGCGGACTCGCGCCAGCAGCTCCTCCGCCTCGAACGGCTTGGAGATGTAGTCGTTGGCGCCCAGGTCGAGAGCGAGCCTGCGCTCCTCCTCGCGCCTGCGCCCGGTCAGCATGAGCACCGGCAGCTCAGAGGGCGAGAAGCGGTTCCGCAGCTGCTCGAGCGCATCGAAGCCGCTGCCGTCCGCGAGCGAGACGCCAAGCAGCACGAGGCTCAGCTCCCCCTCCAGCGCAAGCGCCGCACGCGCCTGCTCCGCGGAGCGGACGCTCACGGCCCGCAGCCCTTCCTGGGCGAGCAGCTGGCACACCGCATGCCGGCTGGCGGCATCCGGCTCGGCGACGAGCACGACCGTCTGGCCCCGGCTGCCGCCGGCCAGGGCGACGAGCGTTTCGGAGGCTGCCGCCGCTTCCCCTGCGGCCGGCCAGGCGGCCTTGCGGGAAGCGGCGGGATTTTTCTCCAGCAGCAGGGAGAAGCGGAAGGAGCGTCCTTCCTTGCCCGGCAGCGGCTGAAGCGCCAGTCCGCCCTGCAGCTCGATCAGCCGGCGCGTGATCGACAGCGCGAGATCGGCAGCCTCCCCGTCTGCGGCGGCGAGGCATGGCGCGACATCCGGATCCGGAGCGGGCCTCGGCCGGCCGTCGAAATCGACGGTCACGACCGCGAAGCCGAGCTCCTCCTCCGCCGTCACCTCGATCCGGCCTTCTTCCGCCCGCAGCGCCGCCCGCTCGACCAGCCGGTGCAGAATCTGCTCGAGCCGATCCTCGTCCGCATAAACAGCCGCCAGCGTTTCCGGCACTCCGTTCGCCAGCTCGATCGGCCTGCCGCTCAGCAGGAAGCGATGCAGCTCCAGCACCGAGCCGACCGCGGAGCGGAGATCGAGGTTGCGCGGCTCCGGCACGATGTCCTCATGCTTGAGGCGGGAAAAGTCATGCAGATCCTGCACGAGATAGCCGAGACGGCGGCCCGTGCCGGCGATCAGCGCAAGGCTGCGCGCGGAGCCGGGAGCAGGCCCGTCGGCATGCGCCAGGCTGTCCGCCAGATGCACGATGTCCTGCAGCGGAGCTTTGAGCTGGTAGGTCGTCGACGAGAGGAACTCGTCCTTTTGCCGATCGAGCCGCAGCAGCTTGCGATGCATGCGCTCCATGTCGCGGAACGCCTCGTAGAAGCGGTAGACGATGACGAGGAACACGACGAGGCTGAACAGAATCAGATAGATCTGGCTGATCAGCAGGGAGCCCAGCATCGACATGCCGAACAGCAGGCAGCCGTAGGAATACAGGTTGAGCAGCAGCACGGCGAGCAGCAGCAGCAGCGACTCGTAGCGCTGGCCGCGAGGAGCGGCGAGATGCCTCGCCGCAGCGCTCCACAGCACCCGGGCCATCAGCACATGCTCGAGCAGGATCGTGACGCGGTACAAGGGGAGATACTCGCGGATGCTGAGGAACGGAAACAGCACCAGGCTGCCCAGCAGCAGGAGCGCGAACAGCTTCGTCAGCCGCCGGTCCGCCCCTTTCCCTTGGAGCAGCATCATCAGGTAGAGCGAGACGAGGAAGCCGGCCAGCGCGCTCATGTCCTTGATCGTATACAGCGTCTGGAAGGAAAGCCCGTCCAGCAGCAGGGCAAGCGGCCGCTCTCCGAGCAAGCCGTTGAAGACGGCCATCGTCACGCAGGTGAGGCCGAACAGCAGCAGCGGCTCGTCGCGCTGGCCGTACAGCCATACCGCCGCGAACAGCACGAGATGGATGAGCCCGATGACCGCCAGCACGACCGCCATCGCCGACTCGCGGATCAGGCTGCGCTCATGGGCTGCGTTGATCGCCTCCTCCTTGCCGAAATAGAGCGACATCGGCACGCCCGCATCAATATAATCGTAATTGGCCGCATGCACGATGATCTCCGCCTCCGAGCCCTTGATCTCGACGACCGCCAGGCCGGGAGAATTGCCCGGAACGTAAGCTTCCGCCGAAAGGGCGGGCTTGCCGTCCTCGAGCACGAGCCGGCCGTCGACGTAGATCGCGCTGGCGAAGCGGATGTTCATCTTTTTGATCCTGTACACGCCCGGCTCGGACAGATGGGTCAGGCGCAGCCGATAGGTGGCCGCTCCGTAGACGGGCCGCTCCGCGCCTGCAGCCCGGCTGCCGCTCCATACGCCCGGCACCTCCATCCACGAGCGCTCTCCCCGCGGCGTCTCGCCCGGCTGCAGCAGCTCGTTCCAATAAAACTCCCATTCCCCGTCCAGCGCGATCCGGCCGGAGCCGTCCCAGCCCGCCAGATCGATCACGCCTTGCTCCGCCCGGAATGGCTGCTGTCCGCCCCATCGCTCCGAAAAGATGCCCAGCGGCAGCCAGATGCCGAACAGCACGACGATCCCAACGACGCCCAACCCCTTACGCCACAACCGTTCCGCCCCCACCCACTACTTACATATCAATATTTCCAGGTCTTATTTATCGGCTTCGACGAGGCAATCGTGAAGAGGCGGAGGACAATCGCTTGACGGCTCCGCGTCTTCGCTGCTGGTACAAAGCGTCCCGTCCTTCTTGGATCGCGCCTAGAACCACGAGATAGATGTCCTCATATGATGAATTAATTCGCTTCATTCACCTAGACCTGCCATGCGTTACCCTTCGTTCCGGAAGGAGATTCACCGATGCTCAAATCCAAGTCCAAGATCGCCGTCCAGGTGACCCAAGGAGGCCACGGAGCCGACGATGCGATCGTGCTCGGCGAGTCCGTCCTCAAGCATCACAAGATTCCGTCCGGCACTCCGATCGCGCTCCGGTTCGGCTCGTACCGCACCGCCGTGCGGGTCGTATCCGGCGGCAAGGGCGACACGATGCGGCTGCCCTCCGCGCTGGCCCGCAGCCTGGGCATCCACGGAGCCGTCTCGCTGCGGCTGCACTTCCGGCCGAGCACCCAGACGCTGTCGCTCGGCCCGCTGATCGGCGTGCTCGTCAGCCGCGACTATCCGCAGCAGCCCGATCGGCCCTTCGGCTCGATCACGATGTTCTGCCGCGAGCTGGTCGACGCCTGCGCCGCGCAAGGCGCCCATGTATACTTCTTTACGCCCGAGGCGGCCGGTCCCGGTCCGCGCATCGACGGCTGGGTGCATGGCGACGGCGGCTGGCGCAAGGCGAGCCTGCCCGTGCCCGACGTCGTGAACAATCGGCTGACGGCGCGCAAGCTCGAGAACCGTCCGTCCGTCCAGCAGCTGTTCAGGGAAGCCAAGTCCCGCTACGGCACGCAAGTGTTCAACGAAAAGTTCCTCGACAAGCATGAGGTGTTCGATGCGCTCGGCAAGGACCCCTCGCTCGGCAAATACTTGCCGGAGTCGCGGCTGCTGAAGAGCTTCGCCGATCTCAAGACGGTCTCTTCCCGCCACGCTACCGTCTTCCTCAAGCCGGTGCGGGGCAGCCTCGGCAAAGGCATCATCAAGGCGAGCCGGATGGAGGGCGAGGGCATCCTCGCCACCTACACCGCCCCGACCGGCATCCGGCGGCAGGCGTATCCGACTCTCGCCAAGTTCTACGGCTCGCTCGGCGGCAAGATGAAGACGGTCCGCTACCAGCTCCAGCAAGGCCTGACGCTGATCGACATCGGCAAGCGGCCGGTCGACTTCCGAGCGCTCGTGCAGCGCAGCGGCACCGGCGCCTGGATCGTCACGTCGGTCGTCGCCCGCACGGCCGGCAGCAATCACTTCGTCTCCAACCTGGCTCGCGGAGGCACGCTCAGCCGCGTCAAGGAGGCGGTCGGGCGCAGCAGCCTCGCTCCCGGCTACAAGGCCGGCGCAAGCGCCAAGCTGGAGAAGGCCGCGCTCGACATCGCGAAGGGGATCGAGGAGCGCATTCCCGCCCACTTCGGCGAGCTCGGCATCGACCTGGCGATGGATACCGGCGGCCGCGTCTGGCTGCTGGAGGTCAATTCCAAGCCGTCCAAAAACGACAACACGCCGCTCGAAGGGGGCAAGATCCGCCCCTCGGTGCGGAACATGATCCAATACGCGCGTTACTTGGCCGGCTTCCAATAGCGTCCGGCCCGCCAGCCCGCCGCCGGTCCGCCGGCAGCAGCAGCTGAACCCCGTGAGGAGGAGCCCGCGATGAAAAGCGATGCAGGCGTAATCGGAGTATGGATCGGAAAGGCGCCACGGCCGGACGGCTCCGGCAGGCTGACGGTTCCCGAGGACGGATTCCTCGCGGCTCTGGCCGAACGGGCCGCCGAGCTGCGCCTGCCGCTGCATCTGTTCGCCGCGGAAGGCTTCCGCGCCGAAACGGGCTCCCTGACCGGCTACGTCCGCGAAGGCGGATGCTGGCAGGAGCGGGAAGTCGCGCTGCCGGCCGTCGTCTACGACCGCTGCGGACCGAGCGGAGCGTCCAGCCGTCGCTTCAGCGAGCTGCAGCTGGAGCGGATGCGCCGCCTCCATCCTCATGCGCGGCTCAGCAGCTGGCTGCCCGGCAAGCTCGCGCAGCTGGAGGCGCTGCGCCGCGCCGGCTCCGAGCTGGCCGCGCTCGCGCCGCCGACCCGCCTGCTGAACGGGGCGTCCTCCGTCGCGGAGGCCGCGCGCGAATGGGGAGCAGTCTTCCTCAAGCCGGACGGCGGCATGCAGGGACGCGGCGTCCTCTCCCTCGGTCCGGACGGCAGCGGCTGGCTGCTGCGCGGCCGCGCCGGGGACGGCCGGACGCTGGCCGCCCGCTTGCCCGACCTGGAGGCGGCGGCCGAGCGGACGGAGCGGCTGGTCCGCGGACGCCGCTACATCCTCCAGCCGCAGCTGCCGCTATGCGACCGCCAAGGCCGGCCGTTCGACGTGCGGGCGCTCGTGCAGAAGGACGGGCGCGGACGCTGGCGTCTGACCGGCACGGCGCTGCGGCGCGGACGTCCCGGCGGCATCGCCTCCAACCTGCACGGCGGCGGCGAGGCGCTGCCCGCCCGCGACGGCCTCGAGCTGCTGCTCGGCGCCGAAGGGGCGGCCCGCTGCTCGGCCGAGATCGACCGGCTGGCGCTGCTTGCCGCCGAAGCGGCCGAGAACGCCTTCGGCCGGCTCGCCGAGCTCGGCCTCGACTTCGGCGTCGAGCCGGACGGCCGCCTCTGGCTGCTGGAGCTCAACTCCCGTCCCGGCCGCGACGCCTTCTCGTCTTTTCCCGGCGGCATCGCCCGTACGGCGGTGGAACGCCCGCTGCTCTACGCCCGCCTGCTGGGCGCGCGCCCTGTCCCGGAGCGTTCCGGCGCCCGATCGTCGGCCGCTCCTTCGCGATAAATCGACCCAACCTAGCGACAGAACGTTCAGGAGGTTCATCATGAGTCTTACTTTGTGCAACGTGCATTTTTCGGATAAGAAGGACCGTGTCGTCTATGTATCCGGGCCGCTGTACCGATCGCTCAAGCTGTCGGACAAAAAGAAGCTGCAGATCAAGCTCGGCCGGGAGACGGTCACCGCCTCGGTCAAGGCGGTCAAGCGCGAGGGCAATCATGTGTTTCTCAGCTCGGCGCTCCGCCAGCAGATCCGCGTGCCGAAGTCGGGCAACGTGTTCATGCTGCACGCCTCGGAGAACGAGGTGCAGCTCGGGCCGCTCGTCGGCATCCTGAGCGACGGTTATGTCAGCTCCTCCCTGCCGTTCGGCTCGCGCACAGGCTTCATCAAGGACCTGATCCGCATCGGCGAGAAGAAGGCGTATTTCTTCGGCTTCACCCCCAAGGACATCAATTGGTCGCAGGAGACGGTGAACGGCTATTTCCTGAACGCCGACGGCTCCTGGTATCGCAAGACCGTGCCCCTCCCCGACGTCGTCTACAACCGGCTGCCGAGCCGCAAGGCCGAGACCGGTTCCTATATCAGCTCGCTGCGCGAGCGCTTCGTCCGCAAGGGCATCCCGTTCTTCAACTGGAGCTACTTCAACAAGTCCGACGTCTACAAGCTGCTCGACAAGGACGTCGAGGCGCTGCGCCATCTGCCGGAATCCGTCTCCGGTCCGAGCGACGCCAAAATCAAGGAGCTGCTGGAAAAGCATCACTTCGTCTACTTCAAGCCGAGCGGCGGCAGCCTCGGAGCCGGCATCTACCGGCTGACGTACCAGCCGAAGCAAGGCTACTTCGCCCGCTACCGCAGCGGCGGCAAAAACGTGCTGCTGCGCTTCGGCACCTTCCAGGCGCTCATGCGCACGATGCACGCGCGGCACGGCAGCTCGTTCGGCGGCTATGTCGTGCAGCAGGGCATCCGGCTCGTCGAGATCGAGGGCTGCCCGCTCGATTTCCGCTTCCACATGCACAAGAACGGCCGCAACGAATGGGTGACGGCGGGCATCGGAGCGAAAAAAGCCGGCAAGGGCAGCGTGACGACGCATATCAAGAACGGCGGCGTGCTCATGACGCCGGGCAACGCGCTCTCGCGCACGTTCGGCAGCCAGGCCGGCGAGGTGCTGGAGAAGGCGAAGCGCGTCGCGGTCAAGATGAGCGAGGCGATCGAGCGCAACTACCCGCATCGGCTCGGCGAGCTCGGCCTCGACCTCGGCATCGACAAGGACGGCGAGGTGTGGATGTTCGAAGCCAACGCCAAGCCCGGCCGCTCGATCTTCAAGCATCCGGCGCTCAAGCCGGAGGGCCGCGCCTCGCTGGAGTACATCCTCGAGCACTGCCTCTACCTGAGCCGCTTCCGGGGGAGGGACAGCTGATGGAATACGAGCTTCCGTACGGATTTTCAGCCGAGCTGACCGCGCGCAAGCCTGTGCTGGCGATATTGACGATGTCCGATCCGAAGCTCGGCTTCCGCGGCAACCGGGCTAATTTCGCCGATCTGGTCCGTACCGGCAAAGAGATGGGCTTCATCGTCTACGTGCTGCCGATGCGCTACCTGAAGTTCTCCCAGCCGATGCTGACCGGCTTCTCGCTCGCCGACTCGGCGGGCAAGGGCGGCGAGTGGGAAAAGGGACTGTTCCCTTTCCCCGACCTCGTCTACAACCGCATCCCGCAGCGCGAGGATGAGCTCATGCCGCGCGTCCAGCGCAAGCTGAAGCTGCTGCTCGCGAGTCCCCGCGTGAAGGGCGTGTTCAACCCGTCCTTTTTCAACAAATGGGAGCTGTTCGAATGGCTGCGGAAATCGCAGGCGACGAAGCGCTACATCCCGGCGACGCGCCGGATGGCGACCGTGGGCGGACTCGACCGGATGATGAGCAAGCATCCGTACCTGTACCTCAAGCCCGTCAGCGGCAAGGCCGGCAAGGGCATCATGACGATCCGCGTCTATCCGGAGAAGCCGCTGCCGTACCGGCTCAGCATCCAGAACCGGAAAAAAAGCAGCACCTATAATTGTTCGACGGTAACCAAGCTATGGGCGCGTATCCTGAAAGAGAGCGGCGGCGCAACGTACATCGCCCAGCAAGGGATCGACCTTGCCTTGTACCAGGAGCGGCGGTTCGACCTGCGCGCGCTCGTGCAAAAGAACGGCGCCGGCCAGTGGTCGGTCACCGGAGTCGGCGCGAGGGTCGCCGGCTCCAAGAGCATCACGACCCATGTGCCGCGCGGCGGCAGCATCGAGGATCCGGAGAAGCTGCTCAGCCATGCGTTCGGCGCGGAGAAGGCGCGCCAGCTGATCAGCCGTGCGCGCAGCGCCTGCGTGCAGCTGGCCCGTCAGATCGAGTCGGCCAGCGGCCATAGCCACGGCGAGATGTCGATGGATCTCGGCGTCGATGCCGCGGGCGGACTGTGGTTCTTCGAAGCCAACTCCAAGCCGATGAAGTTCGACGAGCCTCATATCCGCAAGAAATCGCTCGAGCGCATCTTCCATTACGGCAGCTATCTGATGCGCTCGCCGAAGCCGGGAAAGGCTGGAGGCGCTTGACATGAAGGCAATGCTTCTGACACCGAAGCAATGGACCCGCAGCCGGGAGCCGCTCCTGCGGCTGATGGCCGCCTGGGGCGGCGGACGGCTCTCGGCGGCGGGCCTAGCGGCTCTGAAGGAGCTGCGGGCGGAGGAGCTGGAGACCGCGGGCGGAGGGGCTCCGGCGGCGGCGCTGGCCGTCCTGCTGGAGCAGGGACGTCCGGCGGGCATCGCCTTTGCCCGCAAGGCAGGCCGGGAGGCCTGCCTTGTCGCCGTCTCGCCGCCCTGCCGCGGCCGAGGAGCCGGCAGCCGGCTGCTGCGCGAGCTGCAGCGGACGTGGGGAGCGCTCGACTGCCGCGTCGCCGCGGACAACGCCGCGAGCATGAAGATGTGCTTCCGCGCTGGCATGGCCGCAGTGGCGCTGGAGGACGGCCCGACCGGCAAGCCGACGCTCGTGTTCCGCAGCGGCGCCGGCGCGCTTGCCGCGCAAGGCGCGCAAGACGGCGCAGCGCGGGCGGAGGCGCTACGCGAGGCGGCTCGGATTGAGACGGCGCAAGTCAATGCGGCGCGTTCCCAGGCGGGTCGGTCTGAGGTAGAGCGTTTCGAAGTGGAGCGGCCTCAGGCGGAGCGGTTCGAGACGGCTTGGTTCGAGGCGGCTCAGCCTCAGGCGGAGCGGTCCCAGGTGGGGCGGTCCGAGGCGGAGCGGTTCGAGGCGGCTTGGCCTCAGGCGGAGCGGTCCCAGGTGGGGCGGTCCGAGGCGGAGCGGTCCGAGGCGGCTTGGCCTCAGGCGGAACGGTCCCAGGTGGGGCGGTCCCAGGTGGGGCGGTCCCAGGTAGGGCGGTCCGAGGCGGGGGCGACGAAAGCAGCGCGCACCGCAGGCGCGGCGCGAACCCCCTCCTCCCGGCCTTCCGGCCGCGAGCTCCTTCCGAAAAAGCCCGCTGCTGCAAGGAGGGATGATCATGGCTCAGCCGGTGCTCGGCATCTTAACGTTATACCTCAATGAGAACAAGGCGCTCGAGGAGCGCCCGATCTATCAGCGGATGATCGTCGCCGGCAAGAAAATGGGGCTCGACGTGTTCGTCTTCACGCCTGCCGACGTCGATTACGAGAAGAACCGGATCCAGGCGATGATCTACGATCCGTCGTCGAAGACGTGGTCGCGGCGCTGGACCTCCTTTCCCCATATGATCTTCGACCGCTGCCGCATCCAGCAGAGCTACCGCTTCGAGCAGCTTCAGAAATTCCGCTCCCGCTACGGCCATCTGACCTTCCTCAACCGGATGCTGCGCAACAAATGGACCGTGTACAAGACGCTGGCCGCGCAAAGCCGGTTTCAAGGACGGCAGCCGCTGACCGTGATGTATGCCGGACACAAGGATCTGGCCGACATGCTGCGCCGCTTCCCGCTCGTCTTCCTCAAGCCGATCAACGGAACGGGCGGGCGCGGCATCCTGCGGATCGAGCGGCAGAAGGAAGGCGTCTATCTCATCCAAGGACGCGATCAGTCTCGGCGCATCATCCGGCCGCAGAAGGTCGGAGCGGCCGCGCTGCAGGAGCGGCTTTCCTCCTGGAGCCTCGGCGGCGGCAAGTACATCGTGCAGCAGGGCATCATGATCAAGCTGCCGAGCGGCCGCGTCCACGACTACCGGCTGCTCGTGCAGAAGAACGGCCGCGGCGAATGGGAGCCGACCGGCTGCGCGGGCCGGGTCGGCGCGGCGGGCAGCATCACCTCCAACCTGCACGGCGGCGGCAAGGCGATGCGCATGGAGGAGCTGCTCTCCTCCTGGGTCGGCGACGAGGAGCTGGCCGCGTCCGTACGCCGCGAGGCAGAGCAGTTCGGCGTCGAAGTCGCGGCCCATCTGGAACGGCAGTACGGCCGCCTGTGCGAGCTGGCGCTCGACCTGGCGATCGACAAGAAAGGCGGCATCTGGCTGCTCGAGGTCAATCCGAAGCCCGCGCGCGAGGTGTTCCGCCAGAGCGGCGATCTCGCGACCTATGAGCGGGCCATCGTGAAGCCGCTGGAGTACGCGCTGTACCTCTACTCGAGACGCGGACGCAAGTCCGGCGGCCGCACGACAGGCGGACGCACGGCCGGGTCGCGCACGAGAGGCTCGCGCACGGCCGGATCGAGGACGACGGGCTCGCGCACGACCGGTTCAAGCCTGGGCGGCGCGCAGCCGGTCGGCTCGGGGCCGGCGGCAGACGAAGCGGCGACGCTCGGCTCCGGCTCGAAGCACCGGAATGCGGAGCCCGGCGGCAGCCGCAGCCCGGCCGGGGCGGCCGCAGGCAGCGGCAGAAGCGGTCCGGCCGGATCGGCGGCAGGCAGCGGCAAAAGCGGCGCGGCCGGATCGGCGGCAGGCAGCGGCAAAAGCGGCGCGGCCAGCGCGGCCGCGGACGGCGGCAAGCGCTCGGCGGCAGGCGGCGCGCAGGGACGCGTCTCGAAGCAGCCGCCTGGCGGGCGGCGCGAGGAGAACGAGTCGCCGAATCGACGGCGCAAGCCGAGACCGCTGGCCGGATCGGGTCCGTTCGCGGCGAACAAGCCGACGATCCGCTCCGTCCCGGCGCCGGCGAGTTCCGCTCTTTCCGCTGACATGGATGAGGCGGAGCTTGAGCCTCTTGCCGCGCCGGCCGATACGGCGGCGAAGCAGGCCGATCCATCGGTAAAGCAGGCCGATTCGTCGGCGAAGCAGGCCGATCCGTCGGCCGAGCAAGTCGACACAGCGGCCGCGCCGCAGACGGAGGAGAACGGGGAGTAGACGGAATCCGTCAATCGGCCAGACTCCCCGGGGCGCGATTCTCGGGCCGTAACCCGAAAAAATCGGCTTACGGACTCCCCGTGGCGCAATCCTCGGCCTGCAACCCGATAAAATCGGCTTGCAGACTCTCCGGAGTGCGATCCTCGGGCCGTAACCCGAAAAAATCGGCTTACGGACTCCCCGGGGCGCGATTCTCGGGCCGTAACCCGAAAAAATCGGCTTACGGACTCCCCGGGGCGCGATTCTCGGGCCGCAACCCGATAAAATCGGCTTACGGACTCCCCGGGGCGTGATCCTCGGCCTGCAACCCGAAAAAATCGGCTTACGGACTCCCCGGGGCGCGATCCCCGGGCTGCAACCCGATAAAATCGGCTTGCGGACTCCCCGGGGCGCGATCCTCGGCCTGCAACCCGATAAAATCGGCTTGCAGACTCTCCGGAGCGCGATTCTCGGGCCGTAACCCGAAAAAATCGGCTTGCGGACTCCCCGGAGCTCGCTCCTCGGGCTGCAACCCGATAAAATCGGCTTACGGACTCCCCAAGGCGCAGCTCCTCCGCAAAGCGGCTGTACACGAAAAGATACGTACATCAAAAAACCAGGACGAAGCCGCTTCCCGGCCTCGTCCTGGTTTTCCGTTTGCAATCCGGCCGCGGGCTTTCCGCAGCCGGCGCCGCGCTCGGGCGTCCCGCCTTGCTTCTCTACGTCCAGCCGCGCTCCCCGGCTGACGGCCGCTCTACTCTCCGAGCAGCTCCAGCAGCTCGCCGAAGCGGCGGATGCGGACATCCGCCCCGTCGAGCTCGGACGACGCGCCGAAGTCGGCGTAATCGCAGCCGACGACCGGCAAGCCGTTGCGCTTGCCGGCATCGACGTCCGAGGAGCGGTCGCCGACCATCCAGGCGCGGGCGACGCCATGCTCTGCGAGCAGCAGGCGGACGAGCTCTGCCTTGGTCGCCGTGCCTCGGCCGCCGGCCGTGTAAAGGCCGTCGAACAGCGGCTCCAGCCGCTTGTGCCGGACGATGCCCTCGACATAAGGCTGCAGGCCGTTGCTCGCCACGAACAGCCGGATTCCCCTCGCGCGCAGCTCGGCGAGCGTCTCGGTTACGCCTTCGTACAGCACGCCTTTGCCGGCCGCCAGCTCCTCCAGCTCGAACTGCAGCAGCAGCTCGTTGGCGCGCTCGCGGGCCGCCTCGGACGCGGTCGGCATCAGCTTGAGCCAGATGTCCTCCAGCAGCATGCCGAGGCAGCCGAGCAGAGCCTCCACCGGCGGCTCCGGCTCCGCATACAGTCCCTCCTCGCGCAGCGCCGCGAAGATGCGCCCATGCGCCTCCATCAGCAGCGTCTCCGTCTGCAGCAGCGTTCCGTCCATGTCGAACAGGATCGCCTCCGGCCGCTCGAGCCGCACGTTTCCGGCCGCTTGTTCCGTCATCCCGGTTCTCCCCTTTCCTCGCTTTTCCCACTATAGCCCAGCCTGTCCGCCCCGGCAAGGCGCAGCCGGTCGCCCGGCAGCTCGCCCGCTTCCGCGATCCGACGCTTCTGCAGCGGGCTTTCCCGAGGCAGATACACCTCCACGACCGTGCCGACATGCCTGCGGCTGCGGAACTCGATCGTGCCGTCATGGGCTTCCAGAATGCGCTTCGTCACCATCAGCCCGAGCCCCGTCCCCTTCTCCTTGGTGGAATAGAACGGCTCGCCGAGCCGGTCGAGGCATTCTTCCGGCATGCCTCCGCCCTCGTCGGCCACGCGCACATGCCAACCCTCCGCAGCGGCCTCCAGCTCGATGCGGATCTCACCCTGCTCCATGACCTCGATGGCGTTCTTGACGAGGTTGACGAACACCTGCTTGATCCCGTATTCCTCTCCGAGCACGACCGCCTCCGGAAGCGGCTCCAGCCTCAGCTCGATGCTCTTGAGCAGCGCCTGCGGGCTCATCAGCGTTGCAACCGCTTCCAGAATGCCGTCCAAGCGCACTTGCTTCACGATGCTTTTCTGCGGCTTGGCCAGCATGAGCAGCTCGTTCGTGATCGAATCGATGCGGCTGATCTCCTCCTGCAGAATCTGGAACATGTAGGCTTTCTCCGGCCTTTCGTTATAGGTTTCCAGCAGCCGGACGAAGCCTTTGAGCGAGGTGAGCGGGTTGCGGATCTCATGCGCGACCGCCGCGGCGAGCTGGCCCGCCGTCTGCAGCTTCTCCGATTTGAGCAGCAGCTTTTCCGTCTCGAGCTTCTGCGTCAGATCCTTGAGGATCAAATACGCGCCGTCCCGCTGTCCATGGATCAGGATCGGCACGAACTCCACCTCCGCCAAAATCGTTTCTCCGCTCCGCAGCGGCAACGGCAGCGCCAGCGGAGACATCTGGCAATCGGCGCCATCCCAGAGCCGGGTGAGCTCGTCTCTCCTCTCTTCGTCGAGCTTCATCAGCTCGTCAAGCCGCATCCCGGCCAGCTCCTCCGGCTGCGCTCCGAGCAGCTTCAGACCGGCAGGATTGCATTCCCTCACTTTTCCGTCGTTGTCCAGCTCCAGAATCGCATCCGAATGATGGGCGATCAGCGACCGCAGCCGCCGCTCGGCTTCCCGGATCTTCAGCTCGCTCCGCTTCTGCAGCGTGACGTCTCTGCCCATGCCGAAAATGCCGATCACATGCCCGTCCACGACAATCGGGAATTTCGTCACCTGCCCGTACAGCTCATGCCCCTGGCTGTTGATGATCCGATATTCGCGATACTGAGGCTGGCCGGCAGCGGCGAGCCGGAAGTGCTCCCTCGCCTCAGGAAGCTCGTCCGGATGAAGCAGCGGCTCGAAGCTGCTGCCGATCAGCTCTCTCTCCGAATAGCCGGTGATCGCGGCCATCGCGGGATTGACGAGCACGAAGCGCCCTTCCAGATCCATCTGGAACACCGAGTCCTGATTTTGCCGGAACAGCGACTCATAGCGCTGGTCGAGACGCTGGCTGTTCTTGCGCTCCGCCGTGATCTCGCGCAAGACGACGGCCAGCCCCGGGGGCAGCGGCAGCGCCTGCACGGCGTACCAGCGGTCGGACTCGGGAGAATATTCCTCGAAGCGGGACGAGCGTCCCGTCGCAGCTGCTTGCTCGAAGACGGGCTTCGCCCGCTCGACCCAATTCGCCGGAAACAGATCCCACAGCAGAGTGCCGATCAGCTGTTCCCGCGGCTTGCCCGCAAAATGCTCGGTCATCCGATTCGCATAGATGAACCTCCACTCCGGATCCAGCACGTACACCGCTTCCTCCACCTTGTCCCAGAGCAAAGCCAGATCCATCTCTTCCCGCAGCTCTCTGTCCATCGCGCTGTCCCCCCGTCCATGCGGCATGATCGGCAATCGTTGCCCGTTGACATGAATGTAGCGGCTCCAGTCCCGGTTAGCAAGCCAAAATCTGCCTATTGGAAGCCGGCGATCAAATAGGCGAGTGTCCTCCCAGCCCTCCCGCGCATAAGCTGTAGCATCCCATTGCAACGGAGGCGCATCCCATGTCCTTTGTTCCCGTACCGCCCGCCTATCCTCCCTATCCCTATCCTTATCCGTACCCGTATCCCTACCCTCCTTATCCGGAGGTGCTGCCGCTGCCGATACCGCTGCCGATCGGCGGCTTCGGTCCCGGCTTCGGTCCCGGCTTCGGTCCGGGCTTCGGTCCCGGCTTTCACGGCCCGGGCGGTCCCGGCTTCGGCCCCGGCGGTCCTGGCTTCGGCCCTGGGGGCCCGGGCGGTCCCGGCTTCGGGCCGGGCGGCCCGGGCTTTCACGGCGGCCCCGGCTTCCACGGCGGCGGCGGCTTCCATGGCGGCGGCCATCGTCCGTCCATCTTTGACCGCATCATTCCCTGATTATGCGCAAAAACGCCGGGAGCCTGCCTCCGGGCGTTTTTTCCGTCTGCTTCTATGTCCGTGCCTTCCTGTTATGTCGGGCAGCCGTCAGTAAATCTTCTTCTGCCCCATATCCGCCTTGATGATCTCGACCGATTCCCGGAAGCGCATCGCATGCACGATCTCGCGCTCGCGCAGGAACTTCAGGCTGTCCTGCAAGTCGACGTCGTCGGTGTAGTCGATGAGCCACTGATAGGTCGCCCGCGCCTTTTCCTCGGCCGCGATATCCTCGTACAGATTCGCGAGCGGATCGCCTTTGGCCGCGATGTAGGTCGCCGTCCACGGCACGCCGGCCGCGCTGTTGTAGAACAAGTCCCCGCCATGATTGACGAAGTCGGTTCCGAGGCCCGCCTCGCGCAGCTGCTCCGGCGTCGCGTCCTTGGTCAGCTTGTAGATCATCGTCGCGATCATCTCGAGATGCGCGAATTCCTCCGTCCCGATGTCGTTCAGCACGCCGATCACCTTGTCCGGAATCGTATACCGCTGGTTCAGGTAGCGCAGCGCCGCCGCGAGCTCGCCGTCCGCGCCGCCGTACTGCTCGACGAGGAACTTCGCCATCATCGGGTCGCATTTGCTGACTTTTACCGGATATTGCAGCTTCTTCTCATACAGCCACATGCCCTCATCCCCCCTCGCTGGCGTCTATCCGCGATTGTTGCTCTTGTCCATGCCCGGCCGCCTGCGGCGCGCGCTCCGCCGCCTCGGCCCGGGCCCTCGCCTCCCTGCGCGGACACGGGCGGGAGCAGGCTCTGCTGCATCCCGGCTCCGCCGCCAGCGCCGCATGCCGCTCCGCCGGGCCGGGCGGCCGCTCCGCCGCTCCGCGCCGATCGTCCATGCTCATACCTGCCAAGGCCACGGCGTCTCGTTCCATTGCCAAGGATACCGGGAATAGCTGTTGCCGAAATTGACCAGCGGTCCGAACTGCAGCTCGAACTGCTGCGCCACGGCCTGCCGCTTCTGCGCCAGCTGGTTGAACTGCTGGATCGCCTGCAAGTCCCCCGGATGCGTGTTCAAGTACAGGTTCAGCTCCACCAGCGCAAAATCCAGCACCTGAAGCTCCTTCAGTCCGGCTTGATAGGCCTCCTTGTCGAATGCCTGCTTCTGCTGCTCCTCGCTCATCGAATCCGTTCAGCTCCTTCCGCAGCCTGGCTCATAAGGACTGTACAGCGCCGGCCACAGCGTGCCGAGGCGCAGCGCCTCCTCGAGCGGATATTGAGGCAACCCCGTCGGCTGGTACAGGATGTACTGATTCGGCGGAATGACATACCGCCTGACGCCGATCGGCGGGCACGGATCGCATGCTCCCCGAAAGGGAAGCCATTCCCTGTAGCCGGCTCCCGGCACGCCCGGCGGCGGCAGCTCGCCCGCTGCTCCCGCCTGCGCTCCGTAGCCCGCCGCCGCGCCGTATGCGGGCTGGCCGTAAGCGGCCGCAGCCGCCAGCTCCGCCTCGCTGCGGTAAGCCTGCTGCGGGGCGCCGAAGCCAGGGGCCCCGCCGGCATAGGCCGGGGCGCCATACGCGACGCCGCCGGGCTGGCCGGCATAACCGCCCTGGCCGCCTCCGAACATACCTCTTGCTGCCTGTAGCCTCATGTCCTGCCTCCTTGCCCGGCCGAGCCTCCTTCTGTCGACGCAGCGGCTGCAGGCCGGATGCTGTGCTGCTCCTTAAAGCGTATGAGCCGGGGCTTATCCAACTTGCCTTTTACTTTTTGGCGATGCCATCCGATAGGACTTTGCCGGGGCTACGGCGAAGTAGAAGCGATCGCGCTCCCTGCGCCTCCTCCCAACTCCGTCCGAAAGGCAGGTCGCCATGTTCGATTCCGACATTACCGAGCGCTTCGTCGCCTACAGTCCTGCCCATCTGATCAGCCTCGGACTCATCTTCGCCGCGGTCCTGCTGCTGTTCGCCTTCCGCGGGCCGCTGGCCCGCCGCCGCCCCGCGTCCGGTCGCTACGCGCTGGCCGGACTGCTCGCCGCCTGCGAGATTCTGCTGAACGTCTGGTACGTCTCGAACGGCGTGTTCCGCCCGGAGGCCACCCTTCCGTTGGAGCTGTGCAGCATCTCGCTTTATTTGTCCGTCATCATGCTGCTGCTGCGCAGCCGGCTGCTGTTCCAGATCGTCTACTTCACCGCGATCGGCGGCGCGTTGCAGGCGCTTGCCACGCCCGTGCTCGGCTATGCGTTTCCGCATTTCCGCTTCCTCGAGTTTTTTGCCGCGCACGGTCTGCTGCTCCTGGCGGCCCTCTACATGGTCTGGGTCGAAGGCTTCCGCCCGACGCTGCGCTCGCCGTTCATCGCCTGGGGAGCGGTCAACGCGATCGCCGCCTTCGTGTTCGCGGTCAACCGGCTGACCGGAGCGAACTACATGTTCCTCGCCCGCAAGCCGCCGAGCTCGTCGCTGCTCGACTATCTCGGCCCGTACCCGTGGTACATCCTGTCGCTCGAGGCCGTCGCGCTGCTGCTGTTCCTGCTGCTCTACCTGCCGTTCGCGCGAAGCGGACGGCGCGGAAGGGAGCCGGCCCGCGCCCCGTCGCCTTAGGCGGTTCCCTTGAGGAAGGCCGTGCGCGCCAAAAAAGCCCGCTTCTCCCGACAGTCGGGAAAAGCGGGCTTTTTCGCCTGCGCCGAAGGCGGCTACAGGCGGATCTTGAGCTGGAACAGGCCGGCCTTGCGCGCCGCCATGTAGATGATGACGACGAGCGGGCCGAGAAAAACGCCGATGACGCCGACCAGCTTGAAGCCGACATAAAGGCTGATCAGCGCGGAGATCGCGCCGATGCCGACGGAGTCGCCGAGAATTTTGGGCTCGATGATGCGCCGCACGACGGTGATGACGAGAAACAGCAGCACGAGGCCGAACGCGGTGCCGCTGTGGCCGGCCAGCAGCATGTAGGCCGCCCACGGCACGAGCACCGACCCGGTGCCGAGGATCGGCAGGATGTCGACGACAACGACGAGCAGCGCGATCGCCATCGCGTAGTCGATGCCCATGCTCGCCAGGCCGATCAGCGTCAGGACGTACGTCACGAGGCTGAGCAGCAGCTGCGAGCGCAGGAAGCCGAAGATCGAGTCCTTGAGGTTGTCGAGCACCTGCCCGAGCTGCGGCTGGGAGTCCTCGTGGAACAGCGACAGGAACGACGCCCTCATCGTGTCGAGGCCGAAGCTGAACATGTACACCGCGACGAGGAACACGATCGTGAAGATGAACATTCCCGGCAGGCCCGAGGCGACGGCGACGACCGAGCCTGAGAGCGCGGTCGCCATGCCCGTCAGCGAGCTGGCGAGCCCGTTTAGCACCTTTTCCAGCTGCACGGCCGTCTCCGGCGGGATCGTCATGTAGACATCCTTGGCATGCTCGAACTTTTCTCGGAAAAAGACGTTCGCATCCGCCACCATCGCCGGCGCGCGGTTCCAAAAGGCGATCAGCTCCGCCGCCAGCTTGAAGCCGATGCCGGCGGCAAGCGCCAGCAGCAGCACGGTGAACAGCGTGCTGCTCGCGGCCGCGGCCGCGAGCCGGCTCATGCCGGCCTTGCGCATCAGCAGCCGGTTGAGCGGCTCCAAAAAGATGGCGACGACAAGCGCGAGCAGGAACGGCGCGCCGACGGTGAAGCTGAGGTACAGCAGCAGCAAGCCTACGGCAATGAAAACGAGCGTTTTGATCGGCAAAGCCATTCTCCCCGGGGCTGCAGTCCCCGCAGATCTCCCTTCCGGCGAGGCTGGCCGCTGCCGGGCTCCCGAAAAGAAGCTCTCCGGACGCTCCGCGCTAGCTCTCCTCTGCCGGCTCGTCCCGATCTGCAGCGGCTTCGGGATTGCGGTAGATGCGGACGCGCAGCACGCGCAGAGGCTGGCATTCCGCTACCTCGAATGTATATTCGCGATAGCCGATTTTCTTGCCTTGCTCGGGGGTGCCGCCCAGCCGGCGGAACATCCACCCCCCGATGGAATCGACCTCCTCGTCCTCGAGATCGAGCTGCAGCAGGCGGTTGATGTCGTCGATCAGCATGCGGCCGTCGACGGTCGTCGCCTCCCCCTGGACCGTGATCGCCGGCGGCGCCTCGTCGAACTCGTCATGGATCTTGCCGACGATCTCCTCGAGGATCAGCTCGGCCGTCAGCATGCCCGCCGTGCCGCCGTACTCGTCGACGACGACGGCGAGCTGGCTGTGGCGCGCCTGCATGAGCTGCAGCACCTGGCTGACCTCCATCGACTCCGGCACGTTCAGCACCGGCCGGATCAGCTTGCGCAGATCCGGCACGCTGCCGCGGTCCGCAGTCAGCAGGTCGGCGATGTGCACGAAGCCGATGATCTGGTCCTTCTCCTCAATCGCCACGGGATAGCGGGTATGCCGGGTCCGATACACCATCTCGCGGTTCTCCTCGAGCGAGCGCGTCGTGAACAGGCAGTCCATGTCCGTCCGCGGCAGCATCACCTCGCGCGCCAGCAGGTCCGCGAAGTCGAATACATTGCCGACAAGCTTCATCTCGTTGTCGTCGATGATGCCGCTCTGCGCGCTTTGGTTGACGAGCAGCCGGATCTCCTCCTCGGTATGGGCCGACTCGTGCTCGCTCGCCGGCTCGATGCCGATCAGCCGCAGCAGCCGGTTCGCCGCCCCGTTCAGCAGCAGGATCGCCGGCTTGAAGATCGCATAGAAGAACAGCAGCGGCGCGGACAGCCAGAGCGACACGCCCTCGGACTTCTGGATCGCGAGCGACTTCGGCGCCAGCTCGCCGATGACGATGTGCAGGAACGTGATGACGAGAAAGCCGATGACGATGGACACGGTCGAGACGACCGTCTCGTCGGCGATGCCGATTCGGTGCAGCAGCGGCTCGGCGATCAGATGGGAGATCGCCGGCTCGCCGACCCAGCCGAGGCCGAGCGAGGCGAGCGTGATGCCGAGCTGAGTCGCGGACAGATAGGCGTCGAGGCGATGGGCGATGCGCAGCGCGTAGCCGGCTTTTTTGCTGCCTTCCGAGGCGAGCTGCGTCAGCCTGGTCGTCCGCACCTTGACGAGGGCGAACTCCGCCGCGACGAAAAAGCCGTTCAGCAGCACGAGCACGACGACGACGAGCAGGTTCAGCGCGATATCGCCCGGATGGAACTCGGTTGTCATGACGTTCGGCCTCCGTTACGGGCAGAATGCGCCGGCCAGGGCGTGTTTGCAAACACCGCCCTAGAGCACGGCCTTCTGCTTCATGAAATCGACCTCTTCGTAATACATCTGCTTCACGAGCAGGTTCGGACCGCAGCAGGCGGCAGCCGGACAATGGCAGCTGACGCTGCGGCTGAGCGGATGGTCCAGCCAGCGGGCGAACACGTCGTCGAGCCGCTCGTCCTGCACGTTGCCGAACGCCGGGATGTCGCTGAAGTCCGTCACGAACACCTCGCCTGTGAACAGGTTGACGTTGAGCCGGTTGCGGCCGTCGGGATCGTTGCGCACGGTCACGTTCGGCTCGCGCCCGAGCCGCGCCAGCAGGTCGCGGTCGGCGGGATCGGAGCTGCACGAGTAGAACGGCAGCGTGCCGAACAGCATCCACAGCTGCGGGTCGCGCGCGTCGAGCAGCTCCTCCACCGCCTGACGCATCTGCTCCTTGCTCAGTGCGGGCAGATCGCCGGCCCAGGCGCTCGGATACATCGGATGCACCTCATGGCGCTCGCAGCCCATCTCGCGGATGAGCCGGTGGATCTCCGGCATCTTGCGCCAGGTGCGGTAGTTGATCATCGACTCGGCGGAGACGAGCACGCCCGCGTCGCTCAGCCGGCGCGCGTTGTCGATCATCCGCTCGTACATCCGGACCGCGGCCGAGCGCGGCACCGAATGGCCCGAGCGCGCGAAGCCCACCTCATGGAAGTCGTCCGCCGACGTGTAGTTGAACGAGATATGCATGACGTCAAGGTAAGGAGCGATCAGCTCGTAGCGCGAATAGTCGAGCGTGACGTTGGAGTTGAGCTGGGAGCGGATGCCGCGGCTGCGAGCGTACTTCAGCAGCGGCACGATATAGTCGCGCACCGTCCGCTCGGAATAGGACGGCTCGCCGCCGGTGATGCTGATCGTCTGCAGCTGCTCGACCTCGTCGAGCCGCGAGAGCATCAGCTCGAGCGGCAGCTTGTCCGGCTCGCGCATCGTCAGCGTGTCGCCGACCGCGCAATGCTCGCAGCGCATGTTGCACAGGTTCGTGACCGTGAATTCGACGCTCGTCAGGGCATGTCGGCCGAAGCGCTCCAGGCTGCCGAGCGGGTCCCACGGGTCGTTTTGCGGGGACAGCGGCGTCAGCAGCGGTTGAAGCGTCATTTCTGGGTTCATGTTCGATCCAGCACCTTATCGTTTATTAATGAAACACTTGGCCTTTATTGTACTTCCCCTTCCCGATCGAATCAAACCGCCGGGCGCGGCCAACGCAAAAAAAGGAGCCCGAAGGCTCCCCGAAACCGCTGCCTGATGCTGCCGGAACGATCAGGACGGCGCGCCCGCAAGCTGCGCCTCGGGCAACTCGTCGTTGACGCCGGCGATCATGCGGGTAAGCTGCAGCGACATGTCGATCTCGTACGGCGCGCGCAGCCGCACGCCCTCGTCGTCGCGCAGGACGCGCACGACCGGCCGATGCGGGCAGCTCGGCCGCACGTCGACGACGACGCCGATCTCGCCGGTCTTAAGGCGGACCGTCATGCCGACCGGATAGATGGCGACCTTGTCGCGGAACAGCTGCACCATCGACTGCTCGTACTGGGTGCCGGTGCCGGCGTACAGCGCCTCGACCGCCTGATGCGGCAGCATCGGCTCGCGGTAGATCCGGTTGGTCGTCATCGCGTCGTACGAGTCGACCATGCCGATCCATTTGGAGAACTCGTGGATCTCCTTGCCCTTGAGGCCGAACGGATAGCCGCTGCCGTCGAGCCGCTCGTGATGCTGCAGCGCGCACAGCGCGGCGGCGGCCGGCACGCCCGCCTCATGGCGGAGAAGCTCGTAGCCGTATTCCGTATGGCGCTTCATCTCTTCGAATTCTTCCCGCGTCAGCAGACCGGGCTTCTTGAGCAGCTCGACCGGCACCATCGTCTTGCCGACGTCATGCAGCAGCGCTCCCATGCCGAGCACGGTCAGCTCGTCGCGCGAGTAGCCGTGATGGATGCCGAGCATCGTCGAGTAGACGCAGACGTTGAACGAATGCTGGTACAGATAATTGTCCACCGACGCCATGTTCATGAGCATGACGACGGATTCCTTATGCGCGGACAGGTCGTCGATGACCCGATTCATGACGTCGCGCAGCTGCGGTCCGACGAACGGATAGGCCGCTCCGCGCCTGCGCTGGGGCAAATCCATCATTTGCCGGAAGCTGGCCCGGATCTCCGTCATCGCGACCCGCATCGTATCCTCGCTGATCAGCTCGTTGATCAGGATGTCGTCTGTCGCCTCGTCCTGGATGAAAAGGAAATTGATCTGGCATTCCTGGAGCCGCTCGATGAGCCGGCTCGTCAGCTCGAAGCCTTCGCCAAGCAGGACGAGTCCCTCCCCGGAGAGAACCTTTTTGGCCAGCCTCATCCCGGGCCGGCACATGCTTAGGGGCATCAGTATCATGGACGGGTCGCTCCCTGGGTACGATTAGAATCCTATCCTGTTATCTATCGACATCGACGAGGAAAAACATTAGATTCGACAGCGTTTTTCGAGCCGATCGGCGTCAATTCGACAGATCAGCGAACGAGCCTGAACCTCGGCTCGCCGCAGCGCCGCAGCGCCTCCGGCTTGTTCAGCTCGGCGGCAAGCACCTGGCGGATGAATTCCGGCAAAAAATAGCGGACGTCCCGCCCTTCCTTGAGCGGCAAATACCCGGCGCCGAAGGTGAACATGTCCAGCGTGCCGACGTCGTACTCGCGCTCGTCCTCCAGCTCGCGGCCGCCGCAGCGGATCGACACGATCCGGCCGCCTCCGTCCGCGGCCGGACTCCAGTCGATCTCAAGCCCGTCCACGGCCAGCGTGCCGAGCACCGTGCCGCGGAAGCCGAAGCCGCGCAGCTCCTTGCCGTAGAACTCCGGCTGCAGCGACTGCTCCACGGCCTCGCGGATGCGCCGGCCGACGAGCCGCATGCGGCAAGGATTGACCGGCGACGGGCATAGCGCATGCAGCAGCCCTTCGCTGATCTCTCCGGCCGGCAGCCCGCCGAGCAGCTGCCCGGCGTTGACGAGGCCGATGTCCGCCCCGGTCCACTCGCGCACGCCGGCCGCCAGCAGGTTCGCGAGCGGCGATTCGCGGGCCGGGTCGAGCTCGAGCGGCCGCTCGAGCGTGGCGGCCGGACGCGACAGCTCGCGCCGGGCCGTCTCGCCGTGCTCGCTCAGCAGCTCGGCCGCCTCCTCGTCGATCGGCAGCGAGGCGATCGGCAGCAGGCGGCCGGCCGCCTCGAGCCGCCCGCTCGACGGATCGAGGCCGAGCTCGACGAGGCCGAGCCGCTCGCCGAACTTGCCGGCTCCGCACAGCAGCGCGCCGCGGACGCTCTCCGGCTCCTCCAGCAGATGATGCGTATGGCCGCCGAGAATGACGTCGATGCCGTCGATCTCCTCGGCCAGCCGGCGGTCCACCGGCAAGCCGAGATGCGACAGCACGACGACCGCGTCCGCCGCCCCGCGCAGGCGGCCGACCTGCTCGCGGACCGCTTCGAGCGGATCGGTGACGGTCCAGCCGAGCAGGCTGTAAAAGGCCGGGTAGGCCGCAGTCGCGCCGATCAGCGCGACGCGCAGCCCGTTTTTGACGAGCACCGTCCCGGGCAGCAGCCACTCCGGCCGCTCGCCTGTGCGCGCATCGAGCAGATTGCAGCAGAGGATCGGGAAGCGGGCGCCCGCGTAGATGCGCTCCAGCTCGTCCCGGGTGAACGTCAGCCCTTCGTTGTTGCCCGGCACGGCCGCCTCGCAGCCCGCCGCGTTCAGCAGCGCGATGTTGACGGAGCCTCCGGTGCCTTCGGTCTCCTGCCGCATCCGGTCGAGATGGTCGCCGATGTCGACGTACAGCACGCCCTGCTCGCCCTCATCCCGGCGCGCGTCCTTGACGGCGGCGGCGATCCGCCCCGCCTCCTCCAGGCGGCTGTGCACGTCGTTGCTGTGCAGCAGGAGCAGCCGGCTTCGTTTGTTGTCCGTTGATCGTTCCATGCGCGCGCTCCTTCCATGCCTGCCCTTTTTCGCCTGCGTGCCGGCCGGCGGGCGGCTTCAGCGGCGTTTCCTAAGGTCCTCCGGCGAAAAATCCGACTTGAAGCCGTACGCAGCGTCGCCGCCGAGCTCGGGCTCCTCCAGCAGCGTCAGCGAGACGACCCGCTTGACGTTCAGGCATTTGCTGCTGCCGTCCGGCACATAGAGGCGCAGCGGCCCTTCGCGCTCCAGCGGCACGCCTTCGCGGGCGAACAGAAACGCCGCCTGAGCGGCCTCGCGCCAAGAAATGACCGCTTCGAAGCGGTCATCCGCGACGACCTTCACATGGGTCGGCGCCGCGACGACGTCCTCCCTGCCGGCTGCGGCCGCCTGCTCCAGCCAGCCCCGATGCCAGTCGATCAATCCGAAAGCCTCGCCGCTGCCGTCCGGCACCCGCTCCAACAGCGGGAAGACGGCGCCGGCCTGCTCCGCCATCATGCGCGCCGAGAGCGACTCGGGCGCAGCGGCCCGGACGCCCCGACGCTGCTGCCGGATTTCAATTTCCTTTGCCATGCTCCATCTCTCCTATCCGCTGCACTCTTGCTCAGCCGCCGATCTGCGACATCCGCCGCGACGTCGGGCTATGGCTGAGCGCCTCGCCGTGCAGCCTCGCCGCCATCTCATGGTTCTCCGGCTTGATGTCCGCGGCGCGCCGGAACAGCGCCTCGAGCGCCGCGCGGCTGCCGAGCGCGGGCTTGACGTTCAGTTCGTCCACCCAGTAGAGGCAAGGCTGCAGGCTGCCGTCCGCCGTCAGCCGGAGCCGGTTGCAGCGCGCGCAGAAACGGTCGCTGACCGGATGGATCAGGCCGAACGAGCCGGCCGCCCCCTCGAACGCCCAGTTTTCCGAAGGGCCGTTGCCCCGGAGCTCCTCGAGCGGAGCCATCGGCAGGCCGAGCTCGCGCGCCGCGTCCATGACCGCCGTCAGCGGCAGGTACGTCCTGCGCCACTGCTCGTCGGCATGGCCGATCGGCATGTATTCGATGAAGCGCACATGGAGCGGCTGCTCGACGGACAGGCGCAGGAAGCTCTTGATCTCGTCCTCGTTGATGCCCTTCAGCAGCACGCAGTTCAGCTTGATCGGGCCGAGCCCGGCTTCGCCGGCCGCGCGAATGCCCGCGAGCACCTGCTCCAGCCCGCCGCGCCGCGCGATGAAGCGGAAGCGGGCCGCATCCAGCGTGTCGAGGCTGATGTTCACGCGGTCGAGGCCGGCCGCCTTCAGCGCGGCCGCCTGCTTCGCGAGCAGCATGCCGTTCGTCGTCATCGAGATCTCCTCGATGCCGGGGATCGCCTTGAGCCGGCGGATCAGACCGTCCAGGCCCGGCCGCACGAGCGGCTCGCCGCCGGTGATGCGCAACCTCCGGAAGCCGAGGCCGGCCGCGGCCTCGACGACCTGGACGATTTCGTCGTAGCTCAGCAGCTCGGACGAGTCGGCGAACTCCATTCCTTCCTCGGGCATGCAGTAGAGGCAGCGCAGGTTGCAGCGGTCCGTCACCGAGATGCGCAAATAGTCGTGTATTCTTCCGAATCGGTCCCTCAGCATCGCGTTTCCCCCTCGGCCGGGCTTCCTGCCGGAAGCCTGCAGTTTCGTGTCTATCAGTTTATCATTTTTGGCGGACTTATGATATGCTGGAAGCAAAACCCCGCGGGGACAGGTGAGGTTATCTACCATGAGCTACAGCTGGAGCATCGCTTTGTTCGCCGGCTTGCCGGAGCGTCTCGGGACGCGGCAGGCCGAGCTCTCATCCGACCGGTCCGAGATGACCGTCGGCGAGCTGAAGGCCGCGCTGAGCGAGGCCTATCCCGCCCACGCCGGCTTGATCGCCGTCTGCTTCGCGGCCCGCAACGAAGCTTATGCCGCCGACGGCGAGCTCGTCCGCTGCGGCGACGAGCTCGCGCTGCTGCCGCCGGTATCCGGCGGCGACGGCAGCGGCGCTCCTATCGCGGCGGCAGCCGCCTGCCGCATCTGCGCCGAGCCGCTCGACGCGGCCGAGGTCGCTTCGCTGGTCGAGCATCCCGACCACGGGGCGGCGATCGTCTTCATCGGCACGACCCGCGAGTGGACCGCCGGACAGCGGACGGTCAAGCTCGAGTACGAAGCCTATGAGCCGATGGCGCTGCGCACGCTGGAGCAGATCCGCCGCGAGCTGGACGAGCGCTGGCCGGGCACGCGCTGCGCGATCCATCATCGCATCGGCGTCGTCGGCATCGGCGAGGCGAGCGTCGTCATCGCCGTCTCCGGGCCGCATCGGGCGGCCGCCTACGAGGCGAGCCGCTACGCGATCGAGCGCCTCAAGCAGATCGTTCCGATCTGGAAGAAGGAAGTGTGGGAGGACGGCTCGGAGTGGAAAGGACATCAGACGGGGCCTTGGAATCCGCTCTCGGACCTGGCTCCGCCGGTCCCGCCCGCAGCCTCGGACAAGCTTCCTGCGGAAGAAGCCGCGGCTGCGGTCGGAGCCGAGCGGGAGCTATCCGAATGAGCGAAGGCAGCCGGCCGGCGCTCCCAGACCGCTACATCCGCCAGACGCGTTTCGCGCCGATCGGCCCGGACGGCCAGCAGCGGCTCGGAGGCTCCGTCGTCGCCGTCGTCGGCGTCGGCGCGCTCGGCTGCGTCATCGCCTCGCATCTGGCGCGCGGCGGCGTCGGCGAGCTGCGGCTGATCGACCGCGACATCGTGGAGCTCAGCAACCTGCAGCGGCAGCTGCTGTACGACGAGGACGATGCCGCCTCCAGCCTACCCAAGGCGGAGGCCGCCGCGGCGAAGCTGCGCCGCGCCAACAGCAGCGTCTCCATCCGCGCCTATGCGGCGGACCTGCATGCCGGCAACGCCGACGAGCTGCTCGGGGGTACGGACCTGATCCTCGACGGCACGGACAATTTCCACACTCGCTATCTCCTCAACGACTATGCCGTGCGCGCCGGCATTCCCTGGATTTACGGCGGCGCGGTCGGAGCCGGGGGCATGACGATGAGCGTGCTGCCGGACGCCGGTCCGTGCTACCGCTGCCTCTTCCCCGAGCCGCCCGCCTCGGGGCTGGCGGATACTTGCGAGACGGCAGGCGTCGTCTCGCCGCTCGTCGACGTGATCGGCTCGCTGCAGGCGATGGAGGCGATCAAGTGGCTTTCCGGCCGGCGCGAGGAGATGCGGGGAGACCTGCTGCAGCTGGATCTTTGGCGCAACTCGTGGATGCCGCTCGGCGTAGCCGGAGCCAGGCGCTCCGACTGCGAATGCTGCGGACGCCGCGAATTTCCGTTTCTCGAGCCGGAGGAGGACATGGCGGCGGCGCTGTGCGGGCGCGCCACCGTGCAGATCCGGCCGGCCCGCAGCCGGCCGCTCGATCTGCCCGCGCTGGCCGAACGGCTCGCGATGGCGGGAGAAGTCCGGTTGACTCCCTACTCGCTCCGGTACGAGCGGGACGAGCGGATTTCGGTCGTCTTTTTCCCCGATTCGAGAGCGCTCATCCAAGGCTTGGAAGATCCTATTAAAGCGAAAGCCGTTTATGCCGATATACTAGGATGATAATAGGTCGGACGAACGATATTGCCCCGCTTTCAGATCCGACAATAGTAGCAGACGGCACGATGCCGTCCAAGACTAACCTTGCCGAGGTGCACCATGAGGGTTCATATTTCCGATCTAAAGGAAGGCGATCTGCTGTCTAGCGACGCCTTCAACCATTTTGGCTTGAATGTCATGGCCAAAGGAACCCGGCTGACCTCCTACGAGATCGCCAAGCTGACGCAGCACAGCATCGACTATGTGGAGGTCGAGATGGAGGCGCCTGTCGCCGCCGGATACCGGACGATCGAGTCCGGCCTGCCGCCGCGCTGGCTGCCGTCCATAAAGCCCCTTTACGAGAACGCCATCTCCGGCTGCGAGGATCTTTTCCGCAAGGCGCTGGAAGAAGGCAAAGTGAGCGAAGAGGACGTGGACCGGTCGTTCGGTCCGCTCATGTCCAGCTTCCAGATGGAGAAAGACGTCGTCTCGATGCTGCTGCTGCTCAATACGGACGACGACTATACGTACCAGCATTCCGTCCAGGTGGGCATGCTGTCCTACTACCTGGCTTCCTGGCTCGGCTTCCCGGAGGAAGAGGCGGCGCGCATCGGCAAGGCCGGCTTCCTGCACGACATCGGCAAATGCCGAATCTCCAAGGACATCCTCAACAAGCCGGAGAAGCTGACGAGCGAGGAGTACCGCGAGATCAAGCGCCACACGCTGTACGGCGAAGAGATCATCCTCAGCACCTACGACGATCCGTTCCTCTCCTCCGCCGCTCTCCAGCATCATGAGCGCATGGACGGCACCGGCTACCCTCACGGCATCGACGGCATCGAGATTTCCCCGATCGCCAAGATCGTCGCCGTCGCGGACGTGTACAGCGCCATGATCTCCACCCGCTCCTACCAGCAGAAGCGCGACCTGCTCTACGTGCTGCGCGAGCTGTACCGCATGAGCTTCCACGAGCTGGATCCGCACACGACCCACACGTTCATCCGCCATATGATTCCGAACTTCATCGGCAAAAGCGTCGAGCTCGACAACGGACAGTTCGGAACCTTCATCATGACGCATCCGAGCGAGTTTTTCCGCCCGCTCATCCAGGTCGGCGAGGATTTCCTCGACCTGTCCGAGCAGCGGGAGCTGGAGATTACGCAGATTTATATGTAAATTGAAAAGACCCCCTAGCCGCCATGAGGCGGCTAGGGGGTCTTTTGCATGCAGGGCGTCGGCCCGGACGTTCGCTGTCCCTCGTCAGTCTCCTCCGCCGCAGCTGCTGGACGAGCAGCTGCTCGAGCTGCAGCTGCTCGAGGAACAGCTGCTGGAGGAACCGCCGTCGGAAGAGCCATCTCCGCCGCTGTCCGAGCTGCCGCTTCCCCGTTCGTCGAACGAGTCGCCGCCCGCGCAGCCCGATGCCGAGCAGCCGCTTTGGGAACGCTCGCGCTCCGCCTCCGGCAGATGCCGCTCCATCTGCTCGTCGAACGAGCCGCCCATCGAGCTCATGAGCAGCGCTCCTCCCAGCATCGCTCCGTAGCCGGGATCGGCATAGCTGCTCCCGGACAATCGGCCAGGCGAGTCGCTGCGATCGGCGCTTCGAGCCTCGCGCGCGTCGGCGGCCTGACGGCGGAGCTTATCCAGCATATAGGAGACGAGCCGCTCGTCCGCTTCGGGACGGAACAGCTCCGAGCGCAGCTCTCGCGGCTCCGCGTCCTGCAGCCGCTCCAGCCTCTTTGCATTGAGCGGATGGCGGAAAAAGGCTCCCCAGGCGACAGGAGCGAAAGCGTGGAAACGGAACAGCGCCGCATAGGCCAGATCGAACCAGGCGCGACCTCCGGGATCCGGGACGCTTTCGGCCGCCGGCGCGTGATGCAGCGGTCCGCCGATCAGTTCTTTGCCGAAGCGCTCGTATTCGCGGGTGTACATCAGCATCTCATGCCAGACCCCGTCCACCTCGTCGCCGAACATCGGCACGGTACGCAGCAGCGAGCAGAGCACGAAATAGCGCTTCAGCTCCAGCAGCAGCAGCTCGAACCGCTCTGGCGAGCAGTCGGGATGCTCCGTCAAATAGCGCTGCCGGAGCTGCTCGACATAGGAGGCGGGCAAAGCTTTGTCCAGCTTGGCCGCCGTCGCTTGCAGCGGCGCGTCCGGCAAGGCGCCGAGATCCAGCCAGCCGGCGGTTTCGCGGGCGGCCTCGGCGACCGCGTTCCGACGCGGATTTTTGGAGGAGGACAAGGGACGCTCCGCCGATCGGCGAGTTTTCGTTCGAGCCGATACGAGGGACAGGACGAGCAGAGCGAAGAGAGCGAGCAGAAAAAGGGAGCTTGGAGTCATCGGCTTCTCCTTTCGAAGAGGAAGAAAAGATAGCCTTATCTTACCATAGCGCGGATCCGCTCGGGGGAATGGCCGCGCAGCGGCGCAGCTCGTCCGCCATGGCGCGGAAGCGGTCCGGATTCTCGCCCTTGGCGCGGGTCTTGAACCAAGCCGGGGACAGCCAGCCGACGATGATTTCCTGCGCGTTGCTTTTAAGCAGCCTTTCTCCGTCCACGCAGCGGCGCAGGCGCTCGGCCAAGCGGGCGTAGTGCGCGGCGCCTTCGCTGTCTCCCGCCTGGATACGCTCGTGCCACGCCGGCTGGATGTAGGAGCGGACAAGATGGGAACAGGTGGCGGCAGAAAGGGCAGCCGGCGAAGAGGCCGCAGTCGCGCCGTCTTGCTGCGTCTTGGCCGAATCGGCGGCCGCTCCTGCTTGATTCCGCCCGCTGGAGCCGGCGGAGGAAGGCTCGGCTGGGCGGGCGGAGGATTCCTCCGCTTGGACGGCCGCCGCCAGCTTGCGCTCGACGTCGCGGATCAGATCGGCGAGCGTGCGGCCGGCCGTCGCCAGCGCCTGCTCGCAGTCGCGCTTGCGCGTCGGATCGAGCTGGCCGTGGCTCACGATATGCGTCGAAGGAACCTTGCTCCACTTGGCGCAGCAATAGGCCAGATAAGCGACATAGCGGTCGTAGGCCGCCTCGAAGCGGATCGCGCCGCCATAGCACAGCTCGATGCCGAGCGCGGCGTCGTTGGCGTCTGCGCCGAAGCGGCGGTTGTCCTCCGGGGCCTGCCTTTGCACATGGTACGCCTTTTCCGCCGGGTCGTCTCCCGTGCCCGTCGGGATGATCTCCAAAATCCGCGTGTCGTCGATGAACACATGGGCCGAAGCGATCCGCTCCGTCTGGCGGTCGAAATAGCGGTAATGGGCGTCGGCCGTCGCGCCCGGGTTGCCGGTATCATGAGCGACAAAAAAAGCCGGGCTTCCGGCGGTCAGCCGAAGGCCCGGCCTCGTCTGCGGACGGATGCGGATGTAGCGGCGCTCGATCGGATAGCCGAGGTCAATCATGGGCGTCTTCCTTGCGCAGCGCCTGCGCGGTCTGCTTCACAAGCTGGTTGCCGTAGACGGCGACGGCGCCGCAAAAGATGCCCTGCATGACGCCGTCGGCGGTCCAGCCGGCCGTGAAGCCGGCGAAGACGATGCCGGCCGCGGTGACAAAGTAGATGATCATCCAGTCCCGGATGCCGGCCGTCCGCTTGAGGCCGTAGCCGATGATCCAGCAGACGGCGACGACGCCGGCCAGCTCGGGATGGATCATCGATTGGATGAGCGTCCAGTCCATCTGGCTTCCTCCTTTGGCTTCGCTTTATTCGAGTATTTTGAAAACGAGGCCCAGCAGCGAGGCCGCCAGGCCGATAAGCGTGAACGAGGTCGTGATCAGCCAGCGCTGGCCCTGCTTGATGCCGTCGATGCTGGCTCGGATCTCGTCGATCCGGTGATGCGCGGCGCGCGCCCTCTGGGCGGCCTCGCGCGCCGTCTCGTCGCTTTTTTCCAGGCGTTCGATGAGCCGCGCGACTCCGGAGGCCAACTCGCCGAGAGCCCGAGTGTTGACTTCCTGCAGCGTCTCGAGCTTCACCACTTGGGATACGATCGCCTGGAGCTGGTTCTCGGGTCTGCTCATGCCGGGTTTCTCCTTTCGAACGGGGGGCTTTTGCGGCGAGTTACGGCTCGCTGGCGGGGACCTCCTGCCGAGCCGTGTCAAGCAGCGCATCGGCCTGCTCCGCAGTGAGTTTTCCGAGCTCCGCAAAACGACGGACTTGCGCCGCGGAGTAGCAGCCAAGCTCGTAATATCGTTTGATCGTGGCATGCCAGTCCATTTAGCTCACCTCTCTTTCGGCAACCGCAAGCCTCAATGCCGCATAATCCTGCTCCATCTGGCGCTGCCTGCTCTCCAGCTCCGCCACCGCCAGCAATAGGATGGCGTTGTCCTGCTCCGTCTGGGCTTGGCGCGCCTGTGTCTCGGCAAGATCAAGCAGAAGCAAGGCATTATCGGCTTGCAGCTGCTCGACTGGAGAAATCTCATGTGTGCCCGACTGCAGCGATGCGATTTCCTCCGGGGTCAACCCTTCGACCCAAAAAGCAGGAACATCCGGCTGCTGGGGCCATTCGCTCCGCTCGTGCTCCGGCAGAGCCTCCCAAGCAGCCACAGCGGATAAGTGCAGCCTCAACGCCTCTTGGTGCTCGTCGTACGCCAGCTTGTCAAAGCGCGGCCGGTACAGTCCGGCAGGAACCGGCACGGCTACGCGATAGCCGATCAGCTCCGGCTCGCCGCCCACGGCCGCCGTCTCGTAGATCGGCGAATAGCCCGTCTCGCTGTCGTCCGCGAGGGCGACATCCGCGAGCAGGCCGTCAAGGTCTGTGATGATGGCTTCTTTCATTGAGAACCTCCGATTCTAACGCCGAACAAGGCAAGCCAAAACGGCGCCGTCTGACTGTGGGTTGTCAAGTCGTTTGCGATTACGACCATGCCGTTAGGCATAATTGTTACACGACCGGGATTGGTGTAAGCCACACCACTTCCCGAATAAGGTACAATGAATGTCTCCGGATAAAGAGGTCGGCAACTCGGAGGCAAGATAAACAGAGCGGTAGTAGAAGTTCCCGTACTTCCGGATATGACTCCACGCAGGGAAACAGATCCATCTGTATTAAGACGATACTGCGCAGTTCGATATGAGGTGGAGTAGACCTGGTCTGAATAAGGTCCCCACCCATTGAGTAGCGTCGGCGTAATCCATTGAGGCTGCTTGACTTGCGCAGACCCGTATTCCAGAACCGAAACCCGCCGCGCCAGCTGCACGGCTGCCTTGGAGGCATCGGTCGTGATCGTCCGCAGGTTGGTCGTGTACTCCGCGCTAATCTGTGCAGGCGGGATGCCGATTAGATGTGTGTCCAATGCAAGATAGGTTACCTCGTATACGGCGGATGCTTCGTACTCACTAAGCCGAATGTAAGCCCGGTCGACTCCGTAATCGGTAATATCAGCCAGCTCATGCGCAATCCAATTCCGATCCAACGTCCGATTGCGAAATATTGAAAGTATTTTTTTGGATCGAAAAGAAAGGCGACTATCGGACGTGCCACTTGCCCCTGTCGAATTGATTTCTGCGAAACCGTTCGTAGTATTTATCTTAATGTTAGCGAGTTCCCGAACGATTCCCCCGCAACCGACCTCCACATTGTTCGTACCCGCTAACTGCAGAATCCCACCTTCAGATCTCAGTGGCTCGTCAACTGCCGTAGATAGTTGGTACTGCAAGCGGTAAGGAGCAAAACCATTTCCCCAGACGTTAGCTGAGGGGACCGAATTCTCCCCTCCACCCCCTAATGCCGATCGATTGGTCGGCGTCCACGATGAAAGGCGATAGGCCCACCATTTACTGCCCGATCCATTAAAAGGTGCATAATTCGCTCCAACTGAACCGTCATACATGACCCAGCCGTTAAAATACGCCTTAATTTCATCCGTCGACGGTATATAGTTGTCGCCCCAACCAGAATCTATATTTGCAACAAAAAGGCCCACGACCGATTTATTAGAAGGATCACTTTCATCCGTTATAACGTGCTGATCGACACCTATTGGATTTGCGCCTTGATTAATACGAGTTGTTAATTTACCGTCATATTTAACAACCTGCCCTGTGTCTTTCAAGGGATTATGAATTTTGCAGAGCAAGGTCTTATACCCTGTTGCAGCTCCTAAAAAAGTCCACGCCATGTCCCCAGTCAATTCCAGTGACCGAAACCGTCGCTTGACCCGCGCCCGCCCATCCGAATCCATATACAACTCGTCAGATACATTCCCGTCCGTACTAGCAGCGAGCTGGCAATCCGGATAAAAGATATATTGATCATCAGCAGACTGCGCAGCAATCTGACGAATATAAATACCGTTGACGTTTTTGAAGTCATCGACGTAAGGATACTTAGCCGCGATTTGATTGGCTGTCATACCATCCAAAGCTGCATACTCCGTTATCGTAATTTCGTAAAGCCTGAATGCATCTCCAAACACGTACTGCCCGTTTGCTCCAGTCACGGCGAGCTGCAGCGTTAAGCCGGAGACGCCAGATGTTGGCGCATAAGCTCTCCAGACAGGAGTGTAGGAAGTTGTGCTGGTAGCTGCAATCGTGTCTCCCTTGGAAGCGGACGTGCCTCCCAAATACACTTTTCCGGATGCCGCATTCCCATTCTTCACCATGCCGACAAGGATGTAGAAGCGGTTTGCGATCAGGCTGAATTGCTGAGTCGAATAAGCAAAGGCCGTGGTAGCGTTAGCGGTTACCTTTAGGGACGTTGTACCGCTATAGACATCTGAAGCACTAAGAGCGACAGTTGCTCCAGTTGCAGCGAATTTGCTTAAATCTTCGCAGTTACCAACTCGCCCTAACAAATTCACTAGCGTCCGTCCTTTGATGCTCTTGATCCGAAGCGGCGCAGGACGCGGCACCTGGACCGTCTGCACGCCCGGAACAAGCGTAACGGCTGTCGGAATCCGATCCTCGAGCTCCGCAGCCAGGGGAGCTGTCGATGCGTCTGCCCTTGCTATCGCCGCATCTACCTCCGCCTTCCGCGCCACGTCATCAGCGGCCGCCGGGGCGGCCACCTTGACGCGGCCGGCGGAGTCGCGCTGCATGAGCTTGCCTGGCGACGCCTCGCTCGTCGCCCCGTGAGCGCCGCTCGTCGACGCCGCATGGGCGGACGCGGCGTTCACCTCGCCGCCGAGCGCGTTCAGATCCGCCTCGGTGACGACATCGTTGAATTTCCAATCCGTCTTGGCCATCGTCATCCCTCCTCTACCGTGATCGACTGCAGCATCAGCGTATCGCTCGCAATCGGGATCTGCACGTCGCTTGTGCTCAGCGTCTTGCCGTACGCATCCTGCAGCTCGATCCGATGCACCGTGCCTACCGCCTCCGCCGGAATGTAATACCTCAGCTCGACAACTCCCTGCGACGCCCGCTTCAGCGTGAACTCCGTCAGCAGTACCGCGCCGCCGTTGAGCGAGACGCGGGCGATCCGACCGTCCACATAGGCGGCCACGTCCTGGATCAGCGAAGCCTCCATCATCGTACGATCACCTCTTCCTTCTCTGTCGTGAATCCGGTCGCGCCGAGCTTCCAGCTGCCGAGCCTCGTCTCGCGGGCCAGCCGCCGATGGCGGATGCCCTCCCTCAGGCGCAGCGTATCCGCAACCGCCGTCTGCTGCACATAGACCAGACTCGCCGGCTTCAGCGCCGTCACCGTCTGCTCCACCTCGCGGAACAGCGGCGCGTTCTGGATCGCGGCCGAGATCGTCAGCACCTGCGCCTCCAGGTCTACCTGCGCCAGCGCGCGGCCCTTCCCGACCAGATCGTCCAGCCTCTCTTGCAGATACCGCAGGGTAAAAGGAGGCTTCGTGGAATACCGGTTGACGACGCGCACGCGCCGAAATGCCAGCGATTCCTGCGCCTCGTCCGCCCGAATGCCGAGCAGCCGCTCGTGGCGGCGGATCGCCTCCACGGACGCGGTCAGCACGAAGCGGTCATCCAGCAGGCGCTCCAGCGCCTGCTCCGCCGAGGCGATCTCTTCATCCTCCGAACGGAACAGCTCCGTCATCTCGCGGCTGTCCGAATAAAACGCCGGTAGCCTTCCGATCAGCGGCTCAGCCATTCAGCGTCACCGTCCCGAGCGTCGGCACCTCGTCGGCTTCCAGCTCCAGATTGGCCGGCGCGCCGTTCAGCGTCGTGCCGCCGATGTCCTCGACGCCCGGCAGCGCGAGCACTCTCGTCTCCAGCTGGGAGATGCGCACGATCAGCCGGCTCTCTCCCGCCCAGGCTCGCCGCAGCTCCAGCAGATACGCTTCTGCCGCCGCCTCGATGTCCCGCTCCAGCTGGACCGCGCTCACGCCGGCGCGCAGCGTGAGCTGCGTGGCGATGTCGACGGGGACCGCGTCCGCCGCCACGATCGTCACCCGATGGCCGATCGGGGCGAGACCGATGCCTTGTCCCGCCGACTCCGGGTCGATCGCCGCCTGCACCTCCTGCACCAGCGCGGCCGCCGCCGGAGCGAAGTCGCTGGCGATTACCGTCGCCTTCACGGTGCCGCCGCCGTTCCAAGCGGGATGGATCTTGACCCCGCCGACTCCGGGCAGGCCGCCGATCTTCGCCCGGTAATCCGCGATATTGCCGCCGAAAGGCTGCTCGCTGACCGCTTGCCAGAAGCGGGCCCGCAGCTCGGCGTCTCCCTCCTCGTCCTCGCCCGGCACGAGCACGTCCGCCAGCTCGGCGCGGGCCAGGCCGTCGATGTAGTCCAGCGGCAGCAGCGCTCCCGCCACCTCGTTGCCGGCTCGGCCGGGCTGCTCGGCCACGAGGCGATACGTCCCCGGCGCGAGCCGCTCCTCCACCTCGTAGGCGGTCCCCTCGGCCGCCAAGCGCGAGCGCAGCGGCACCTCCGCCGGGCCTCCGGCCGTGCCGAAGAACCGGCCGAGGCGCATCGCCCGGCTCGAAGCCTTTCGACGCACGCCGTGCTCAGCGGCGCGGCGCGTCAAATACTCCCCGTCCGCCGTATCGGCGAACGAAAGCGCCAGCTGCACGTCCAGCTCGGCGTAAAGCGCCGCCAGCTCGGCCGCTGCGGGCGCAAGCGCGTCGAAGATGACGCTGCCTTCCCTTTTGTCCAGCTCATCCGGAATCCGGGCCAGCATGCGGCCCATGATCTCGCGGTACGTCTGATGCTCATACACCGGCCATCGCCTCCTCCTTGAACGAGCCGAAGACGGTGCGCACCGTGAACGTCAAGGACACGCCGTCTCCTTCCCGCCTCATCTGCATGTCCTCGACCGCCAGCACGCGGCTGTCCGCCAGCAGCGCTTCCTCGACCGCGGCGGCGATGTCGTAGCTCGACCGCTCGAGCCCGACCTCTCCCGTGTACACCTCATGCTCCCAGCGCACGGTCGACAGCTGCTTGAAGACGAACTGGCGCATCGCGGCCAGCCCGTCGATCCTCCCCCCCGTGCGTCCGTCCAAATGGATCGGGTACGTCAGGCTCGGCCGCTCGACCGCCTCCGCCGCCGTCCAGTCCAATCCCGTCTGCTCCGGCACGCTCATGCCTCCACCCTCCCCAGCGCGACGTAAGGGCTGCCGCCCTCCGAGCGCAGCAGGACGAGCCGGTCGCCGAGCTCAAGGCCGCGCCGCAGCACGAAGCGCTCCCCGCCCAGCTCCACCGCCAGCTCCCGCAGATGCTCGGGCACGACGAGCAGCTCCGCCGGCAGCGTGAAGCGCTGCTCGACGGCCACCTCCAGCGGCTCGAGCCCCGTCACCTTGCCGAATACCGCCTTCGTCAGCTGCTGCGCCTCCAGCGAGCGCGCCATGATCTGCTTGATCGAATCGTTGATGCTCATGCTTCATCCTTCCTTTACCATGCCGTCGATGACGTACAGCTCAAGCTGCATCGTGTGCGAGCGGCCGGAATAGGCGTGCGTGCACTCCTCGACGAGAAAGTGGCGGTTCAGCTGCAAGCGCGGAATCGCCACCTGCACGACCGAGCCGGCGCGGATCGTCGGATGGCCGAGCGCCTCCAGGCTGAATTTCCGCTGCTCGCGGTTTTTCAGCTGGAGCAGCTGCTTCAGCATCTCCTTGATCCGCTCCTCGTTGAGTCCCTCGTCCACCTTCTGGTAATATTGCAGCTGTCCCCAGCGGGCGATCGCGGCGCCGTCCTGCTCGATATAGACGTCCCGCCCGCCCGTCTGCTTGTTGTCGCGCACGAGCTTGATGCGGTTATACGTCTCGCTGTCGATGCTGCGGCTGGACGAATAGCCCGTCAGCAGGCTGTTCTCGCCGATGACGACGTTCGCCTTCATGTCGGCCACGTCGCGCAGCGTCAGCAGGCCCGCATCGTCATAAAAGACGAAGAGCTTCCCCTTCGCCAGCAGCGTCTCGTCCAGCGCCTTGAAAATCATGTCCAGCCGCTTCTGCCCGTCCTGGCTGAACTTCGGAATCGGATGGCCCGTATCCGCGATGGGGCCGAGCCGGGCCTGGATAGCCAGCGCCTGGTCGCGGATGACCTGAGTCGCCGTCACATTCGTACGGACGTAGGTATCCGTCTCCAGCAAATAGCGGAGCTGATCCTGGGCCTTCACCCGCACGACCCGATCCTCGTCCTCCTCCAAGGTGAACACATAGCCGTAGAACAGCCGTACGCCGCCGTCGCTCACCCGTACGACGTTGCCGGGAGCGATCGGCAGCTGGCTTTGCGCCGCCAGGCTCGGCCCCCGCATCATCGAAAACTCCAGCGTGCCCGCCTTGCCGATGCGGGACGTCTTCCAGCTCAGCTCGGTGGCCATGCCGGTGACGTCCCACAGCCGTCCGTCGCGGAGGTCGAGCTCGATCTTCAGCATGCCCTCACTCCTTCGGCGGCGGCACCTGAAGCACGCGGCCGATCTGCAGCCGCTTCAGCTCCGAGTTGCCGATGCCGTTCAGCTTTTGGATTTCCGGCCAGCGGCTGCTGTCGCCGTCGTACAGCTTCATGCTGATGCCGCTGAGCGTGTCGCCCTTGACGATCGTGTAGGCTTTCGGCGGCACCTTCAGATCGGGCCGCTTGTCCGGCTCCTTCGCCACGGCGGTCGAGCCGTCCGCCGTCTTCACCGCCTGCAGCTTCACCGGCGCGTAGAACACGTATTCCTTCAGCTTGAGCGTGTAGAACACGTCGCCCGGCGAGCCGGCCTCCTCCCAGCGGTCGAAGCCGGTGATCGTCATCGGAATCTGCAGCGTGTACGGATTCTCGAACCGGTCGGCATGGCGCGCATAGATGAACCGCAGCGGATAGCCGGAGCGCATCCAGCGGCCGATGTCGTCGGCGAACTGCTCCGGACGCTTCAGGATGGACCGGGTCGCGACGTAAGGGCCGGGCTGGCTGGGAAAAAAGCTCTCGAACTCGACCTCGGCCAGTCCCGGCTTCTCGATCGTCGCGATCGGTCCCGCCCCGAGCAGATTGTAGTCCTTGCCGGAGCCGCTTCGGCGGATCGACAGCTTGGACGGCATCACCGGCAGCTCCCAGCCTTCCGTGCCGTGGTTGAAGTCGAGCCGGATGCCGGCGAACGCTTTGGCCGGCTGAGGGCTGACCCGAATCGGTATAGCCATCGGCGACCTCCTTTCCGCGCAATGCTGCGCTTCGTAATGTTGCTAAATGCGGGCGTACACCCCGTGGGCGGACGACTCGATCTCCTGCTCCATGCTCGCGGCGATCTTGCGCACGACGTCGTCGACGTCGACCTGCTTGTGGATCGGTCCCGTCGTCACCTGCACCGTCGGCGTCAGCGTGACGAAGTTCTGGATCGCCTTCATCTCGGCCAGATCGCGCATCACCTTCAGCTCCTCGCTGCCGATGTCGACCTCGCTGCCGATGCTGCCGACCTCGTTGACCTTGCCGATGTTGGGGATGTTTCCGCCCGGCGCGGCTCCTGCTCCGGCTCCGCCCATCATGCTGTTCTGCTTGTCGGCCATGCCGCCTCCGCCCTTCCACTTGTCTTCGCCTGCGAAGAGATCCTTTATGGGATCCTTCTCCCCGTTGAAGAGCGAGCCTGCCTTGTCCAGTGCTCCTTTGCCCAAGTCGTAGCCCTTCTTGCCTGCCGCTGATGGATCCAGCGCATCCAACCGTCCGATGCGGACGGGGTCCTTCTCCGAAGTCGGCGGCTCGATTTTATCCAGCATGCCCTTCAGCTTGCTGCTCAGGGCATGGGGATCCTTTACGTCCAGCTCTGCGATGCCTTTGTATTCTTTGCCGAACAGCTTCGCCATGCCGGCTCCCAGCCCGTTCACCAAGCCGATGACGCCGTTGATGCCCTCCAGAATGATTTCCATGAAGCCGCCTGCGAAGGACTCCGTCATGAGCAGCATTTGATACAAGGCATTGCCGAACATCATCGCCAGATCGTAGAACAGCTTCTGAACGGCGTAGACCGGGTCGATGAACAGATTGATGAGGAACTCCGCGAACGTCGCGAACAGGTTCCAGGCGGACGCGATGATGTTGTAGATCGTAGCGCCGAGGACGAAGAACAGCCCGACGATGAAGCCGATGATCTGGCTTGCGCTCGTGCCCGTCTGAAGCAGCGCGTATACCAGCAGCCCGATGATCGCGATGATGAGCAGCAGCGGCCAGTTCGCCATGAAGAAGGCGGCGGCCATCGCCAGGATCGGCGCAACCATGCTCCACAGCCAGACGGCCATAAGCGGCAGCAGCACCGCGGTCAGCACGGTCAGCACGTCCGCGATCGTTCCGCCGTGCGTGGCGAACAGGTCCATCAGGAACAGCGCGGCATCCGCCGCCCCTGAAAGCAGCTCCGCCATGATGTACAGACCCGCCGACAACGCGTCGAAGAACGGGTCGAATTTGCCGGAGTCGAATGCGGCCAGCAGCTTGTCCATCACCGGCACGAGCGCCTCCATGGCCGGCATGCCGGCTTCGCCGAGCTTGAACTGCGCTCTCTGCTGGATGCCTTCCATTTTGGCTCCCGGGGTGGAGGTCAGCTTGCCGAAGCCGGCGTCGCTCATGCCTTGCTTGGCGAGCAATCCATCCATAGCGCGCAAGAACCCGTCCATGTCGCCCGAAGCGACGGCCTTGCCGGCTCCGCTCTCCTGCAGCTGCTTCTCGGACAGATTAAGCCCTTTCAGCAGTTCCGCAGGATCGCCCGCCATCATGGCGCTCATCGCGCCGGCCGATTCTTCGAGGCTGCTCTGAGGGTTCAGCTTCTGCATCCGCATCGCCATCCGGTTGAGAGCGGCCACCTGCGTCGGGTCGGTCGTCACCTTGAGGAAAGACAGCGCCGTCTGCTGCGCCTCCGCCGGATTCACGTTCGCGCCGAGCGCTTGCCTGCTCACCGCATCGAAGATCGCTTGGCCGCCGGCGTCGCTGCCTGCCGCCACCGAGTAGCGGTCGATCGTCTCCTGCTGCGCCATCGCGCCCCCGACGGAGCTTTTGAACAACGGCACCGCTGTTCGGAATGCCGCCGTCAGGCCGCTTGTCATCAGCTGAGCGACGCTCGGTGCTCCCTCTCCGGCATGCGACGCTCCTGCCGCGGCCGCGCCAGCCGCTCCTCCCAGCACGCCGGCGCCCAGAGCGCCCGCTCCGGCAGCTCCGGCTCCAGCGGCGCCAAGCCCAAGCAGCGCCTTCAGCCCGCCCGCACGGAAGGCCAGGAACATTTTCGTAAGCTCCGGGAGCGCTTTAAGGAAGTCCTTAGCGCCAGCGACGAACCGAAAAATGCTCGTAACGCGGTCCATTTTGCCGAATCCGCCGCCTGGATCCCTCTGCGCTCCATCCCCCGCCGCCTTCACGCTCACCTTGAACGGCTCGTCCAGCCGCTTCTGAATCTGCTTGCGCAGCCGGCTGATGTCCTCCTCCGGCACGTTCAGGCGGACCTGCAGCGCGAGGCGGGACTGCCGGAGCCGTCCGAGCCGCTGCATCACGCCATTGATCTCCTGATGCGCGCCGCTCGTCTGCACCGACACCTTGAGCGGCTTCGCCAGCTGGCGCTGCAGCTTGTCGCTCAGCTGAATCGTGCGCTCCAGCGTCTGATTCACCTTGCGCAGCTCGCCGCTGAAGCGGTCATACAGCCGGATCGTCGCTTGCAACGTCGCCATCGCTTCGCCCCCTCCTTTCCGTCATCGGCGCTTGCCGCTCCGCGAGGACTGGAGCCGCGCCTGCTTCTCGGCCTCCAGCCGCACGCGGATCATGCCGATCAGCGCGGCCTTGCGCCGCGTTCCCAGCTCTGCGAATTCCCATGGCAGCACCCCGTATTCATTGAGAGCGAAGTACGCATAATTCCACTCGCCTTCCCCCTCCTCTAGTCGTTTTTTACTTCTTCGGCCAGCTCGCCGACCTCGCGGTCGAAGCCGTTGATCTCCTGCACCTTGGCCGCCAGGTTGGCGAACTCGCCCGCCAGCAGCATCTTGCGCACGACGGCCGCCGCGCCGCGCACGCCGTACGACTGCTGCAGCTCGGCGTCATTGAGATCCGGATGCACGACGCAAGCCGCGACCATGCGGCCGAGATAAGCGTTGTAGTCCATCTCCGGCATCGCCTGGCCGCCTTTTCCTTTCGTCCGCTTCATCGACGCGGAGCGCAGCTCCTCGTTCAGCTCCTCCGAGATGGCGCGCAGCTTCCAGGCGGCGGGCCGGCCCGACTCGTCGCGGAATCGGTCCGAGACGACGACCTCCTGCGTTTCGGCGGCGACGGCATTGTGGGCAAAAAACAGCTTCATGGACATGAACAGTTCCTCCTTGGAATGGAAAATCGAATGAAGCGGGAGCGTCCGTGACGGACGCTCCCGGCAAATGACCGCGAATGAGGCCGGCGGATCGGCGGGACGCTTGCTCTGCCTGGAGTCGGCGCGTCGCGCCCGATCAGCCCAGTCCCTGGATGTCCTTGAACGGCTCGCCGATGTTGACGTCATGGAACGTGAACGGAATTTCCTCGTCCAGCGCATCCGACTCCGCGTCGAGCGCGGCCATGACGACCTCGTCGAGATTGACGCCGATCAGCGTGACGATCTGCTTGCCGACAGCCGAGGCCGGATCGTCGTTGGTCACCTGGATGTCGAAATAGGTGTCCACGCCGGTCTTGATGTAATCGCGCATCATCTCGCGGAAGCGGGACGTCACGTAATACAGCGTCATCGTGCCGGTGCCTTCCCAGCCGGCCGCTTTTTTCTGCACGTTGCGGCTGCCGAGCGTCTTGATGTCGGCCTTGTTCTTTTTCGCGGTTGCCCGCAGGTTCTTCACATAGAACATCTCCACCGTCTGTCCGCCAATCGTCGCATAGGCCGTCCCGGAGTGCCCGGCAATCGTGTCTCCCGCTTTCAGTACGCTCATTTAGCTCACCTGTACTTTCATGTAGATTTTTTCGATCGCATCGACCGGCTGCACGGATACGGACACGACAACCGCGTCCGCCTCCGCTCCCTGCTCCACCGTCACGTCCTTGGAGGCGTCGAAATTCTGCAGCGCCCCCAGCTCCTGGTACTGCTCCAGCAGCTTCACGCAGTCCTTGCGGAACAGCGCGCGGCCGTTCGCATCGTTGCCGACCTTGCCGATATACAGGCTCTCGAAGGTCGCCTTGAAGTCCGTCGCGATCCCGTCGAGCACGCGCAGCGCAGAGTTTTTGGCGAAAATGCGGCCCTTCTGCGGTGTCGGGCTATGATAGGAGTTGATGTCCTGCTCGACGACGACCGAGCCGGAGCGGGCCGTGAAGACGAACTCGCCGCCGAGCAGCGCCGCCGCCGTAGCCGAGTTCGTCAGGCGCGGAGACGCGTCGCTCGCGCCTTCATAAACGGCGTAGGTCAGCGATGCGGCCGGACCGGCCGCCGCTGTCGCCGCCGCGACCCAGACCGCCGCCTGTCCTGGCGTCAGCGTCTTGCCGTCCTCCAGCGTGACGCCGTTGCGCACGCTGATGACGCCCTCATGATTGGCCGAAGCGTAGTTTTCCAGCACGACCTGGATCTTGCGTCCCTCCTCCTCGCGCAGCCGCGCGGCGAACGCCGCGAACAGGCTTTTCATCGTGACATCCGTCCCCGGATACACCGCCACATGGAAGTCCTGCAGCTCGATCGCCTGCAGGAACCCGGCATAATCCTCGTTCGTCGCCGCGCCGTCCGTACCGCCCGCAAGCGGAACGCCTGCCGTGGCTTCGAGGGCTCCCGAGCCCGTCCAGACGATCCACGCGTTCGCCTTCAGGCCTTGTGCGTTCAGCACGATCTGGCGATCGACCTCCGAGCCGCCGACAAACGTCGCGACTTCCATCTGGCCCGGCTTGTCCACGCTCGCCTCGACCGAGACGCGCAGATCATTGCCGCGCACGCCGGGATAGCGGGCTTCGGCGGTGATGCCGCCAAGCGTCGCCTTGGCCGCCGTTCCACCATTGAGGCGGTAGACGAGCAGCTTGCCCGCGCGCTTCATCGCCTCGCGCACCAGCAGCAGCTCCGGCGCGCTCAGCGCGTAGCCGAGCTTCTCCAGCGGATTCTCGCCGCCCTCCAGCACCGTAATCCGCCGCGGCTCTCCCCACGACAGCGGCAGCGGCAGCGCCAGCGTGCCCCTGTCGCCCGTCGTCACCGCCGTCCCTTCCGTCGCAAAATTGATGTAGACCCCCGGACGTACCTTATTCATTGCCGTAAACATGCCTCCAGCCATTTAGTCGGCCTCCTTTTTAATGAATGCTTGAATGCGCCGTTCGACTTCCTCATGCCCGCAGCGCTCTTCGTCGCCGACCAGCACGGAAATCAAGTCCTTGCTGGCGCCGTACCTGCGGCTCCCCAGCAGCGCCGCCTTCGTGAAGCGCGGCTCCAGGCTCGCCTGCTGCTGCTGCTGCTGCGGCGGCTTGATGTCCGCACGGGACGCGTCAGCCGTTTTTTCCGCCTTTTTCCTAAATGCCATTCGACTCGACCTCCTTGCGCAAGCTCCGCATGAGCGGCGGACGATCCGTCTCATCCGCTCCGTCCAGGCGTACGCTCCAAGTAAAAACGACCTTGCCCTCGGCCAGCTCCCGGCTCACGGCGGAGCCCTTGGCGAACCGCCCGTCCGCCAGCGGCACCGACGCCAGCAGCGGCAGCAGCCGCTCCGCGACGAGGTCGGCCCGCTCCGCGGACCGGCAAATCAGCGCCAGTCGACACGCCTCTCGCCAGCGGCCGCCGAGCAGCCGCTGCCGTTCGACCGCCAGCTCCACCAGCTCCAGGCTCGGCTGCGCAGGCGGGGGCTCCGACTGGCCGGCGGACACGGCGTAATCCGGGAACGCCGCTCTCAGCCGGTCCAGCAGCACGTCGATCCAGCTTTCGCTCATCGGCTTGCTCCTTTCCCGGAGAGCAGCGTCTCGAGCACGCTCTCCAGACGCCGGGGCCAGTCCCGCTCCAGCTCCGCCAGCGCGAGCGCCAGCATGAAGCGCCCCCGCTGTCCGCCTTCGCCCTCTGTCCCGTACTCGAGACGGGCGGCTTCCGGCGCCGGGTGGCTGATCTCCACCGACAGCACCCGGCTCGCGCGCTTCACTGGTCCGACGCGCCAGCCCTTCGCCAGCTCGCCGCTTCCCGGCGGCATTCGAGCCGCTGCGGATCGAGCCGCGGCTTCCGCCTGCTCCAGCAGATGCCGCTCCAGCACGATCGGCGCCCGCTTTTCCAGCTCCCTCAGCTTGCGCAGCAGCTGGTCCGGATCGTCCAGCCTCCAAGCTGCGATTCCTCCCATGCCAGCTCCTCCTTCCTTCTCTTGCTTCCCGCCGTTTCTCGTGCAGACCGATCGTCAGCTCTCCTCGCGGCCTCTTCTCCTCCGACAGGCACAGGAACGACAAAAGCCGCCCGGTTAGGGGCGGCTCGTCTCTTGTCATCGTTCCTGATACTAGCATCTTACCACGGTCAAAACGGCCTCAGCGGCTCAACTCCGTCTCTTTCGCGTCTCCACTCCGTCTCATTGGAGTCTCACCGGGGGAGGCTGATCTTCTCGCGTCGTTTCGGCGCATGAAAAAGGACGGAGCGCTTTTTCGCTCCGTCCTTATCTCCATCCTATGCTGCCGCCGCTTGGCGGTCCTCTATCCATCCCGCTGCCATTCCAGAATCCGCAGGAACAGCCGGGCCGCCTGCGGCTTCCAGCGGAAGAACGTCGGGCGGGAGATGCAAAGCGCCATCGCGCAAGCCTCGGCTGTCCGCTTCTCAACGTAATACAGTCGAATGAGGCTGCCGTACCCTTCCTGCTGCTCCTCCGCGAGCCGCATCGTTTCTTCCAGCTGCTCCAGCTCGGCCTGCAGCCGCTGCAGCTTCGCCATCCGCTCCAGCACGGCATCATAATCGCCGATCCGCCCCGCGCGAGCCTCGATCACCTTCTCCAGCTTGCCTCTCAGCTCCCGCAGCAGCCGGTCGTCCTCGAGATCATTCCCTCTCGTCGGGATCGCCGCCAGCTGCGCTTTCGTGCCGACCGGATGCTTGTCCGGATCGAGGTACGCATTTGCGATCGTCTCCAGTTTCTGCTCCCGAGCGTTCAGATACATATAGGAAGGCATCCCTTTCAGACGGCGGTGAAGGTCCTGCAGCTGGTCCTCCTGATTGAGGCGGCTGACGGTCATCCCGGCTCCGATCGAATAGCTGCCGAGCACCTTCACCTGCATCTTCAGCTCTCGCCAGCGGCGGCATTCGTCGCGGACGAGGCTTTCCAGCTGCCGATTGTCCAGCTCGTCCAGCAGCTCATCGAGCGGTCTCCGTCCCCGTTCCGCTTCAGCGCGATTTTCGAGTCGTTCCATTCTTTCCAAGCCCCTTTCCGTTTACTCAAATTTAATTTGAGTTCAAGCCGTTGAAATTCCATTTTTCAACCCCTTGTTGTCTATCAGCCTATTTCAAGGTATAATGCATCCATAAAGACGAATTTCCTTTGAGCATCCTTGCGGAATACTAGCATAACACCCAAATTATATTTGAGCAAGAGGGAAATGGAAAAGGGAGGAAGGACCGCCATGTCGCTCGGCAAACGAATTCGGGAATACCGGGTCAAACGAGGCTTGACCCAGATGCAGCTCGCGACGAAGCTCCAAATGTCGGAAGCGAACATATCCAGCTACGAACGGGACAAAAGCGCCCCGCCGAGCGACAAGCTCAGCCAGCTGGCGGAGCTGCTCGGCGTCTCCTCGGATTATTTGCTCGCCGGCTCCGTTGCCGCCTCCCCGAGCCTTCAGGAACTGGAGCTGGAGCTGTCGGAAGAGCAGATCCTGACGCTGGCCGCGCATCGGATCGGCCATGAAGGGCCGCTGACCGGCCAGGAGCTGGAGCAGATCAAGCTTGCGCTGCGCATCGCCCTGGCCAAGCCGTAACGAACGACACGAGGACCCGTTTAGGAGAGAGGTTATGTCCAAATATGAACGCCTGCTGAAGCAGACGCCCATCCTTCTTCGCGAGGACGCCGACTTGCCCGAAGCGGTCAAGGGACTGTATATGGAAACGCGCGCCGTCCAGGCGATCCTGCTCAGCCGCAGCCTGCGCACATCGGCCGACAAGGCTTGCATTCTCGCCGAGGAGCTCGGGCACTACCATACGACTGCGGGCGACATCACCGACCAGTCCGTCATCGCCAACCGCAAGCAGGAGAAGCTCGCGCGCAACTGGGGCTATGAGAAGCTCGTCCCGCTGTCGGAGCTGATCGGCGCTTATCTCGCCGGCTGCCGCAACGCGTTTGAGATCGCCGACTACCTGGAGGTGACCGAGGCGTTCCTGCAGGAGTCGATCGTCCACTACCAGGAGAAGTACGGCCAGTTGGTCGTGCTCGACCGGTTCACGCTTTATTTCGATCCGCTCGGCGTCGTCGAGATGTTCGAGCGCTGATGGGTGCTATAGTAAAAAACCACGCGAACCGTCAGGACGGTCTCGCGTGGTTTTTGGGTTTATCCTGCTGGAGGCTCCCCATGTCGCCCCGCTTGGTTATGCCACGCCATTCATGGATGAGCAATTCATTTTGGGAAATTCATGAAATCATTAAACCGATTGTGGTACGAGATCCGCAGGTTTGGACATAGGTGGTTTTATTATAGCCATTGCAAGGTGTTGGTTATTGTCTTGGAAGTTACATGATCCTGGGGGGCGCGTCCATCAGGGAAAAATCACTCCGCTTACTTTGGAAGACTGCAGACGACTTCGTCCCATGCTGAAACGGGATCGTGATGGATGGTTTGATTGGACTACCTTTATGAAAAGCCATCCACAGTGCACATGCTATAAGCTTCAGTGTGCACAGTCTAATGACATATTGGGCGTCATTGCCCTGGAGTATAACGACGGCGTATTCGTTCATTCCTTGGAAACGGAGCCCCAAAGCAGGCGTATGGCAGTCGCCTTCAAGCGATATGTGGATCTGGCTGATGTCCTGATTGCTTTTGCCTACTTACAGAATCGTCATGGTGTCCATTTCCACCTGGGGCCTAGAAGAACTCTCGATGCTGGTCTAAAGACGCGGAGATGCATTTCGATCGTGTGCATAGGACAGGGGCTCGCAATTAGCGGGCCTTTTTTTATTTTCATCGGCAAGGGCTTTCTCAGTCCGTATGGGCAAGGCGTTCATCGAGCGTGGAGCCCTGCTTGCAATAAAAAAGAATCCGCAGAACTTTTCTGCGGATTCAACGAAAGTTAAGTTTTACATCTTTTATCGCTTACCCGATCGAACCTTCCATCTCGAACTTGATGAGACGGTTCATCTCGACCGCGTACTCCATCGGCAGCTCCTTGGTGAACGGCTCGATGAAGCCCATGACGATCATCTGCGTCGCTTCGGCTTCGCTCAGGCCGCGGCTCATCAGGTAGAAGAGCTGGTCCTCGGATACCTTGGAGACCGTCGCCTCATGCTCAAGCGTGACGTTGTCGTTCTTGATCTCGTTGTACGGGATCGTGTCCGACGTCGACTGGTTGTCGAGGATGAGCGTGTCGCACTTGATGTTCGCCTTGGCGCCTTCGGCGTCGCGGCCGAACGAGCAGAGGCCGCGGTACGTCACCTTGCCGCCATGCTTGGAGATCGACTTGGAGACGATCGTCGACGTCGTGTCCGGCGCCAGGTGGACCATCTTCGCGCCCGCGTCCTGGTGCTGGCCCTTGCCGGCGACGGCGATGGAGAGCACCATGCCCTTGGCGCCGCGTCCGCGCAGGATGACAGCCGGGTACTTCATCGTCAGCTTGGAGCCGATGTTGCCGTCGACCCACTCCATCGTCGCGTTCTCGTCGGCGACGGCGCGCTTGGTGACGAGGTTGTAGATGTTCGGCGCCCAGTTCTGGATCGTCGTGTAGCGCACGCGCGCGTTTTTCTTGACGATGATCTCGACGACGGCGCTATGCAGCGAGTTCGTGCTGTACACCGGAGCGGTGCAGCCCTCGACGTAATGCACGAAGCTGTCCTCGTCGGCGATGATGAGCGTGCGCTCGAACTGGCCCATGTTCTCGGAGTTGATCCGGAAGTAAGCCTGCAGCGGAATCTCGCACTTCACGCCCTTCGGCACGTAGATGAAGCTGCCGCCGGACCAGACCGCGCTGTTGAGCGCCGCGAACTTGTTGTCCGCCGGCGGGATGACCGTGCCGAAGTGCTCGCGGAAAATTTCCGGATGCTCGCGCAGCGCCGTGTCGGTGTCGGTGAAGATGACGCCTTGCTTCTCCAGGTCCTCCTGCATGCTGTGGTAGACGACCTCGGACTCGTACTGCGCCGAGACGCCGGCGAGGAACTTCTGCTCCGCCTCCGGAATGCCCAGCTTGTCGAACGTCTCCTTGATCTCCTGCGGCACTTCCTCCCACGTCTTGCCTTGCTTTTCGGAAGGCTTGACGTAGTACTGGATGTCGTCGAAGTCCAGATCGTCCAGATCGCCGCCCCATTTAGGCATCGCCATCTTGTTGAACTGGTCGAGCGACTTGAGGCGGAAGTTCAGCATCCACTCCGGCTCGCCCTTCATTTCCGAGATCGTGCGGACGATTTCCGGCGTCAGGCCTTTGCCCGACTGGAAGATCGCCTTGTGCTCGTCGCGGAAGCCATATTTATATTCTTCCATTTCCGGCATCGATTTTGCCATCTTGGTCACGCTCCTTGTGGTGGGGCTTGGATGGAAAGGTCAATGCCCTTCCGGCTTGCCTTGGCCTTGCGACTCGACGCCCTTGCGCAGCGCGTTCCAGGCGAGCGTCGCGCATTTGATGCGCGCCGGGAACTTGTTGACCCCGGACAGCGCCTCGATGTCCTCCAGCTCGTCGAACTCGACCGGCTCGCCCTTCATGAGGGCGGAGAACTTCTCCGCCATCGCGTAGGCATCGTCCAGCGTGCGGCCTTTGACCGCCTCCGTCATCATCGAGGCCGAGCTCATGCTGATCGAGCAGCCTTCGCCCGTGAAGCGGGCGTCGGACACCTTGCCGTCCTCGACCTGCAGCTGCAGCGAGATGCGGTCGCCGCAGGTCGGATTGTTCAGGTTGACCGTCACGGATCCTTCGTCGATCGTGCCGCGGTTGCGGGGATTCTTGTAGTGATCCATGATGACCCGGCGGTACAGATCATCCAATTGCATGATCGAAGAACTCCTTTGTCCGGAGCAGCGAGGCCGCCAGCCGGTCTACGTCCTGCTCGGTATTGTACAGATAGAAGCTTGCCCGGGCGGTCGCCGTCACATCCAGCCAGCGCATGAGCGGCTGGCAGCAGTGGTGTCCGGCACGCACCGCGATGCCTTCGGAATCGAGCACCGTGGCGACGTCATGCGGATGCACGTCGTCCAGGTTGAACGTGATCAGGCCGACGCGTCCCTCGCGAGGGCCGTAGATCGTGATGCCGTCGATCTCCGACAGCTTGCTGTACGCGTAAGCGGCCAGCTCCTTTTCGTGGCGGTCGATGTTGTCCAGCCCGATCTCCTCGAGGAAGTCGATCGCCGCGGCCAGCCCGACGGCGCCGGCGATGATCGGCGTGCCGGCCTCGAAGCGCCACGGAATGTCCTTCCAGGTCGATTCGTACAGATCGACGAAGTCGATCATCTCGCCGCCGAACTCGATCGGCTCCATGTTCTCGAGCAGCGAGCGGCGGCCGTAGAGGGCGCCGATGCCGGTCGGACCGCACATCTTGTGGCCCGAGAGGGCATAGAAGTCGCAATCCAGCGCCTGCACGTCGATCCGCATATGCGGCGTGCTCTGCGCGCCGTCCACGACCATGACCGCGCCGTGGCGATGGGCGATCTCGGTGATTTCCTTGATCGGGTTGATGACGCCGAGCACGTTGGAGACGTACATGACCGAGACGATCTTGGTCCGGCCGGTAATCGCCTTCTCCACGTCCGCCAGCGCGATCGTGCCGTCCGGCTGCAGCGGGATGTACTTCAGCACCGCGCCGGAGCGCTTCGCCGCCTGCTGCCACGGAATCAGGTTGCTGTGATGCTCCATCGGCGTGATAACGATCTCGTCGCCTTCCTGGAGCACCGACGGAGCGTAGCCCGTCGCGACGAGGTTGAGCGCCGAGGTCGTGCCGCGGGTGAAGATGATCTGCTCCGCGGACGGGGCGTTCAGGAAGCGGGCGACGCGCTCGCGCGCCCCTTCGTACGCCTCGGTCGCGCGGGAGCCGAGCGTATGCACGCCGCGGTGCACGTTGGAGTTGTCGAGCTCGTAGTAGCGCTTGACCGCCTCAATGACGGAGCGCGGCTTCTGGGAAGTCGCCGCGCTGTCGAGGTAAACGAGCGGATGCCCGTTCACCTCTTGATGGAGAATCGGGAACTGCTTCCTGATTTCCTCTATGTTCATGCCTCCAGCTTCCTTTCGAGCAGCTGCTGCAGCTGCTCGCGGACGGCGTCGATCGGAACCTCCGTCACGACCGGAGCCAGGAATCCGTAGATGATCAGCCGCTCCGCCTCGGCCTTGGTCACGCCGCGGCTCATCAGGTAGTACACCTGCTCCGGGTTGACCTGGCCGACGCTCGCCGCGTGGCCTGCCGTCACGTCGTCCTCGTCGATCAGCAGGATCGGGTTGGCGTCTCCGCGGGCTTTCGGGCTGAGCATGAGCACCTTCTCGGTCTGCACGCCGTTCGCCTTGGTCGCGCCCTTCTCGATCTTGGTGATGCCGTTGATGATCGCCGTCGCCTCTTCCTTCATGACGGCGCGCGTCACCATGTTGCTGTCGGAGTTCAGGCCGAAGTGCTTGGCCTGCGTCGTCAGGCTCATGCGCTGCTTGCCGGCGCCGATGCTCACGACGGCCGCATCGGACGAGGAGCCGTTGCCCTTCAGCACCGACAGCGTGTCGGAGAGGACGTTGCCGTCGTTGAGGTCGCCGATGACCCACTGGATGCGGGCGTCGCTGCCCAGCACCGCGCGGCGGATCGTCGTGTCGATGACGTTGGCGCCGAGCTGGTGGATCGAGGCGACGTCGACTTTGGCGCCGTCGCCGGCGATGACCTCGATCATCGAGTGGTGCACGGCATCCGCGCCGCCGCCGATCGTCAGCGCGTTGTCGACGTAGGTGACGCGGCTGTGGCGCTCGGCCACGATAAGGATATGCGGCGCGAACGATACGGACGCGTCGTCATTGTAGAACAACGCCTGCAGCGGCACGTCGATCTCGACTTCCTTCGGCACGTACAGGAACACGCCTCCGTTCCAGAGGGCGGCGTGCAGCGCCGTCAGCTTGTTCTCGTCCTTGGCGATCGCCTGGAACAGATGCTTCTGCACCAGCTCCGGATGCTCGGCCGCGGCCGTCTCCAGATCGGTGAAGATGACGCCGCGAGCGCTCAGCTCCTCCGGCAGGCGCCGCAGCACCGTGCCCGAGCCGCGCTGCACGAGCAGCGCGCCGTCTCCGGAGACGAGCGATGCGGCCGCTTCCGGCAGCTCGCTCTCCGAGGACAGCGCCTGCGGCTTGGCATACTCGCCGAATGCCGTCAGGTTCCAGCGGTCGATGCGGATCTTCTCCGGCTTGGGCCATTCCAGCGACTCGGCCAGCTCGGCCGCCTCGCCGCGCAGGGAAGTGAGCCATGCCGGCTCTCCCTTGCTGCGGGACAGCGCCTCCGCGAATTCCCGTCCGACGGGATTGTCCAGTTGTGTGCTCATCCTAATCCCTCCCGTCTCTCTTAAGCCTGGCCGACGGTTTCGTCTACGATGCCGAGCTCCGCCTTGACCCAGTCATAGCCCTCCGCCTCGAGGCGCTCCGCCAGCTCCGGTCCGCCGGACTTGACGATGCGGCCTTGCATCATGACGTGCACGAAGTCAGGCTTGACGTAGTTCAGCAGGCGCTGGTAGTGGGTGATGATGAGGAACGCGCGGTCGTCGGCGCGCATCGCGTTGACGCCTTGGGCGACGATCTTGAGAGCGTCGATGTCGAGGCCGGAGTCGATCTCGTCGAGGATGACGACCTTCGGATCGAGCAGCATCATCTGCAGGATCTCGTTGCGCTTCTTCTCGCCGCCGGAGAAGCCTTCGTTGAGGTAGCGGTGGGCGAACTCGGGGTTCATCTCCAGCTCCTTCATCTTGCTTTCCATCTGGCGGATGAACTTGATCAGGCTGATCTCGTTGCCTTCCTCGCGGCGGGCGTTGATCGCGCTGCGCAGGAAGTCGGAGTTCGTCACGCCGGTGATCTCGCTCGGATACTGCATCGCCAGGAACAGGCCGGCGCGGGCGCGCTCGTCGACGCCCATCTCCAGCAGGTCCTCGCCGTTCAGCTCGGCGGAGCCCTCCGTCACCTCATACTTCGGATGTCCCATCAGCGCGGAGGCCAGCGTGCTCTTGCCCGTGCCGTTCGGACCCATGATCGCGTGGATCTCTCCGCCCTTCATGCTCAGGCTGAGCCCCTTGAGAATTTCCTTGCCCTCGATCTCGGCCTTGAGTCCTTCAATCGTGAATTGCGTTGCCATAATGAACCTTGCTCCCTTCGACCTATGAGTACTTGCCGCCGCTGGCGGTCAAGCGGGTATTCGCATGCATCGTCCCCGCGCGGACCGGATCCGCGGCGAGGAAGGTCATTCTCATTTGATTCTCAATAATAATTTTAGTATAAAACTCGTTATAAATCAATGTTCGCCAGCTGTTCCCAACCGGCGGCGGATCTCGTCGCTGCGCCGGGCGAACTCGGCGTCGTCCAGCACCGGCACGGCGCCGTCCCCTGCCATCGGCGGCCCGGCGGCGATCCACGACTTGCAGCCGGTGAACGCCGGCTCCATCGGCAGCCGGATCGGCTCCGCCAGCCGGTACACCCGAAGCAGCAGCACATGCAGCGGCTCGCGCTTTTTCCATTTCAGCCGCTCCTCGGCAAACGCGTCGGTCCAGATATGCAGATCGCGGATGCGCAGCAGCGCCTCCGGATCGGTCACGAGGATGTCCTCGGCCGCATGGGCGCGGCTCGAGATGGCGATCGCGCCCGCCTGCGGCCCCTCCCATTCGCCCAGCACCTCGTCCAGCAGGCTCTGCGCCTCCGGCTTGAGCAGCTCCCGGCGCTGATGCTCGTACGCGGGCATCAAATAGAAGTCCGGCGTCTCCAGCCGGAAGCGGCGCGTCTCCTCGGCGATGCCGCCCTTGCGCAGCACGACGATCTGGCGGCCCTGCTCGAGCGCCCGCACGGTGGCGGCCCACTCCTTGAGGGCGGCCGGTCCTTCCATGAGCGCAGCCTCGGCTGTCCGCGCCTCCGCTGCTTCCCCGTTCGTCACGGTCCTCACGCTCCTTATCCTTCCATGTCTCGTGCCATTATACCAAATCCCGCTATTTCAAGTCGAAAAAAGATGGGCTATAATTGGACAATCCTTATTAAATGGAGCAGGAAAGGCGGTTCAACCATCATGCCAGGTTATCATCCCTACAGCGAAGCCGAAGCGATCGAGCTGGCGCGCTCGTTCCCGGACGTATTTTCTCCCGAAGCGGAGCTGAGCTGCCGCGAGATCGGCGACGGCAACCTCAACCTCGTCTTCCACATCACCGAGCCGGCGACGGGCAAGGGCCTCATCATCAAGCAGGCCCTTCCTTATGTAAAGGTGTTCGGAGAATCATGGCCGCTGTCGATCGACCGCGCCCGCATCGAGGGCGAGGCGCTCAAGATCCAGCATGCGCTCGCGCCCGAGCTCGTGCCGCAGGTGTTCCTGACGGACCACGAGCAGGCGATCACCGTCATGGAGGATTTGAGCGACCACGTCATCCTGCGCAAGGGGCTGATGGACCGGACCGTCTACCCGCGCTTCGCGGGCGACATCTCGACGTTCCTCGCGCAGACGCTGTTCTTCACCTCCGACCTCGGCATGAGCCAGCAGGAGAAGAAGCTGCGCCAGCAAGCGTTCGTCAACGTGGAGCTGTGCCAGATCACCGAGGACCTCATCTTCGACGAGCCGTACCGCGAGCATGAGCGCAACAACTACGAGGACGCCATCGCCGACGAGGCGGCCGCCCTCCGCTCCGACGGCGCCCTGCGCACGGAGATCGCGCTGCTGCGCGAGAAGTTCCTGACGCGCGGCGAGGCGCTGCTGCACGGCGACCTGCATACGGGCAGCATCTTCGCCCTGCCGGACTCGACCAAGGTGATCGATCCGGAATTCGCCTTTTACGGCCCGATGGGCTTCGACATCGGCGCGGTCATCGCCAACTTGCTGCTGAACTACGCCGGCCAGGAGCATTGGAGCGCGGACGAGCCGTCCCGCAAGGAGTACCGCGAGTTCCTGCTCGAGACGGTGCGCGGCACGTGGACGCAGTTCAGCGCCAAGTTCCGCACGCTGTGGGACGAGCACGGCAAGGACCCGGTATTCTCCAACGCTCCGGGTTATCAGGACCTGTATATGGAGCGGCTGCTTCAGGATACGATCGGCTTCGCCGGCGCCAAGATGGTGCGCCGCGTCGTCGGCTTCGCCCATGTCGCGGACCTCGACACGATTCCCGACGACGCCGTCCGCGAGCGCGCCAAGCGCCTCGCCCTCGCCATCGGCAAGGAGCTCATCCGCCAGAACCGCTCGATCCGCTCGATCGAGCAGGCGATCGACATCGCCCTCACCGCAGCCGCGCGCTGACCGGCCGCCGCCTCATGCCGGCCTGACCGCATGGCGATTTGAAATGGAGGAACATTCAACATGACTACTGCCAGCACGTATCCCGGCCTCATCTCGCTGATCTGGGCCGGCAGCCAGCTGCAGCTGCTCGACCAGCGGCTGCTGCCGGAGGAGACCGTCTATCTGCCGCTGACCGACGCCGAGGGCGTCTGGGAAGCGATCCGCCACATGAAGGTGCGCGGAGCGCCCGCGATCGGCATCGCCGCCGCTTACGGAGTCGTCCTCGGCAGCGGCCTGCCCGGCCAGGAAGCGCCGGACGACAGCCTCGGCGCCTGGCTCGGACGCGTCCAGGAAACGGCCGCCTACCTGGCGACGAGCCGTCCTACGGCCGTCAACCTGTTCTGGGCGCTCGACCGGATGAAGGCCCGCGCCGCCGCCCTCGCCGAAGCGCTCGTGCCGCTGGACGAGGCCAAGCAGGCGCTGCTGGACGAGGCGATCCTCATCCAGAGCGAGGACGAAGCGACGAACCGCCGCATCGGCGAGCATGCGCTCGAGCTGATGAAGGACGGCATGGGCGTGCTGACCCACTGCAACGCCGGCGGCCTCGCCACGGCCAAGTACGGCACGGCGCTCGCGCCGTTCTATCTGGCCAAGGAGCAGGGCATGAACCTGCGCGTCTTCGCCGACGAGACCCGCCCCGTGCTGCAGGGCGCGCGCCTGACGGCGTTCGAGCTGCAGCAGGCCGGCGTCGACGTGACGCTCATCTGCGACAACATGGCCGGCATGGTCATGGGCAAGGGCTGGATCGACGCCGTCATCGTCGGCACCGACCGCGTCGCGGCGAACGGCGACGTCGCCAACAAGATCGGCACTTACAGCGTGGCTGTTCTGGCCAAGGCGCACGGCATCCCGTTCTACGTCGCCTGCCCGCTGTCGACGATCGACATGGGCACGCCGACCGGCGCCGAGATCCCGATCGAGGAGCGCCACGCGGAGGAAGTGACCGAGGGCTTCGGCAAGCGCACCGCGCCGCAGGGCGTCAAGGTGTTCAATCCGGCGTTCGACGTGACGCCGGCCGAGTACGTCACGGCCATCATCACCGAGAAGGGCGTCATCCGCCCGCCGTACGGCGACAGCCTGAAAAAGCTGTTCGAAAAGCTGAAGCAAGGCTGAGCAAAAAAGGCATCGCGCTTTCCATTTCGGAAAACGCGATGCCTTTTTTCATTTCTTCGGCCCGCTTAAAGCGAAGCCAGCCTGCGCACCGCGTCGATGCCGGTCATGCCGACCGACAGGCCTGCCGCTTGCGCCGCTTCCGTGACCGACTCCAGCGGCGCGTCCAGCAGCTCCTGCAAGGTGCGCACGCCGACGGCCCGCGCGGCCAGCACGCCCCGCTCCTTGAGCTTCGGATTGCTGTCGAACAGAGCTACGTCGAGCGCACCGCACATGATGTAGCCTTTGTCCGTCGTCACGGCGAGCAGCGTCGTCTTGGGCAGCTTGACCTCGACGCCGAGCGCCGTCATTCCGTCCCCGAGCGGGATCGGAACCAGTTGCATCATCGTTCCCCTACCTCCTCCCAAGCTCGCTTCCCTATCGTATGCGAGCCAGGGGAGGGATGGTGCCGCCGTCAGGCAGGCCCGCCTGGCGTCTGGGCCGCCTGCCCCGCCTGCAACGGCGGCACTCCCTGCAGCAGCTTCCATTCATATTCCACGCAGGCCTGGAGGAACGCGCCCAAGCCTTTCTGATCATTGGCCACGATCGGCTCGCTGATGTAGTACGCGTAGGTTCCGTCCCGCTTGTCGGCGCCGCCGAGGCCAGCGACCTGGCATACCTTGTTCAGGTTGATCCAGCCCTCCTTCGTCTCGAGCACGAACTCCGCCACGATGCCGGCGAACGCTTGATGTAGCATCGGCCGCCACTCTTCCGGCAGCACGCCGAGGCGAAGTCCTTTGGCCAGCGCGAACGCGATCATCGACGAAGCCGACGCCTCCAGATAATTGCCTTTGCGGCCGGGCTGATCCGGCACCTGGAACCAGACGCCGGAGGCCGGGTCCTGGACGCGGCGCAGCGCCTGCAGCAGGTCCTTCAGGATGCGGATCAGCTCTCCGCGATCGCGGTGGGATTCCGGCAGCAGCTCCAGCACGTCCGCGAGCGCCATCGCATACCAGCCCATCGAGCGCGACCAGAAGCTCGGCGACTGCCCGGTGACGGGATCCGCCCACGGCTGCTCGCGCTTTTCGTCCCAGGCATGATAGAGCAGGCCGCTCTTCTCGTCCCGGGTGCGGCGCTCGCTGAGGAGGAACTGGCGGGTCACGTCGTCCAGCCCTTCCCCGCCCTCGTATTCGAGCAGGTATCGCAGGTAAAAGGGCGCTCCCATGTACAGGCCGTCCAGCCAGATCTGATAAGGATAGATCTGCTTGTGCCAGAACGCGCCTTCCGCCGTGCGGGGGTGGCGGCGCAGCTGCTCGCGCAGCCTGCCGGCGGCGAGCCGGTATTTCTCCTCCCCGGTCTCGCGATGCAGGTCGAACAGCAGCTTGCCGTTGTTGATATGGTCGATGTTGAACTCGTCCAGACGGTAGCTGCGGATGCTGCCGTCCTCCGCGACGAACTCGTCGAGGTTCGTGCGGATGAAGTCGAGCCAGCGGCTCTCCCCCGTCGTCTTCCAGAGCTGCAGGAAGCCCTGCAGCACGACGCCGTAATCGTACGACCACTTGCCTCCATAACCCTTGTCGCGGCTCAGCAGCGGCGTCCGCTGCAGGATCGTCTCGGCCGTCCGGACCGCCCAGGTCGTCTCCCTCATGTCAATGCCCCGCCTGCTTGTAGGCCGCTTCGTATTCCTCGATGATCGACTGGCCGCCGGACTTCCTCCACTTCTCGACCTCCGCCTTGAACTGCGCCTCGTCGATCTTGCCGAGGATGAACTTGTACGTCGCGTCCGTGATGATCTTCTGCAGCTCGGAGCCCTGCGTCGACCAGGTCTGGGATTCCAGCGAATAGAACGGGTTCAGCACGGCGTAATCCGCGTTCTCGGCGATCAGCCGGTCGGCCTCCTGCTTGAGCTTGTCGGCGTCATGGATGGCGTAATCGTAGTCCTTCGGCCGAGAGCCGGCGAGCGGCTGCACCTCCTGCTGCCACAGATCCTGGTTCGTGATCGTCGCCGCCTTGTCGGCATCGACCGAATAGTGGACGCCCTCGATGCCGTAGGTCGTGAGCGCGTAGATGTCCTCGCTCATCAGATCGTCGACGAACTTCAGCACCCGCTTCAGCTCCGCCTCGTCCTTCACTTCCGATCGAGGGAAGGCCAGCAGTCCGCCGATGCCGTTGTTCGCGCTCCACAGCGCGCGGGGCTGGCCTGGCGCCGTAATGTCGTTCACCATCGCGAGCTCCATGCCGTCCTGCACGCCCTTGGCCATGTTCAGCAGGTTCTTGCTGTCGAACAGCGCTCCGACGTAGATGCCGGCCTTGCCCTGCGCCAGCTTCTGCTGCTGGTCCGTCTTGGCTGTCACGGCGAAGTCCTGATTGATGTAGCCGCCGTCATAGAGCTGCTTCATGTAGTTCATCGTGTTCAGGTAGCCTTCCGTCTCGAATTCCGGGGTCGCCTTGCCGTTCTCCACTTTCCATACGTTCGGCGTGCCGAAATAGGAGCCGAGCGTCTTGAACGCGCCGTAAACGAGATCGCTGCGGTCCGTAAATCCGGTCGTGTCGTCCATGCCGTTGCCGTCGGGATCCTGCTCGGTGAACGCCTTGGCGGCCTGCAGCAGCTCGTCGGTCGTCTTCGGCAGCGGCAGGCCGAGCTTGTCGAGCCAGTCCTTGCGGATGATGACGCCGTTGCGGGCGAGCGCCTTCTGCAGCGGCACGCCATACAGCTTGCCCTCGATCGAGGCGGACTTTCGGGTATCGGCGGAGATGCCTTTCAAATTCGGGAACTCGTCCAGATAAGGCCCGACCTCCCAGAACATGCCGGACTTGAGCGCGCTGCGCACCGAGGAATTGTCCAGAATCGTCAGCGTCACGATATCGGCCAGCGAGCCCGACGCGAGCGACGTATTGATCCGCTCTTCCTTGGAAGCGTCCGGGATCCAGGAGAAGCTGAGCTTCGTATTCGTCGCTTCCTCGATCTTCTTCACGACCGTGCCGGTCGGAGGCGAGGCGGTATGCAGCACGTTCAGCCAGGTGATCGACACCGGCTCGGCCGGCTCGGCCGCGCCGCCCGTCCCTGCCGCTCCGGCATTCGCTCCTGCGCTGCCCTTGCCTTCCGCTTGTCCTCCCGCCCCATTGCCGCTGCATGCCGACAGCAGCAGCGCGCATCCGAGCAGCGTCAGCCCAGCCTGCTTCATTCGTTTGGTTTCCATGTCGCTCGCCCCTTTTCTTCATGTGGTTGATTCAATAGACTCCGTCCTCGCCCATCTTCTTCGCCAGCCGGTTGGCCAGCATGACGAGCGCCAGGCCGACCAGCCCCTTGAACAGGCCGATCGTCGTGCTGTAGCTGAGCTGTCCGTTCTTCAGCCCCGCCGTATAGATGTAAGTATCGAAGATCTCCGCCACCTCGCGGTTGATGGAGTTGAGCAGCAGATACATATGCTCGAACCCGAGGTCGAGCGTATGGCCGATCTTGAGGATCAGCAGCGTGATGATGACCGGACGGATGGCCGGCAGCGTCACATGCCACATCTTGCGCAGCCGGCTCGCGCCGTCCATGTCCGCCGCCTCGTACAGCTGCGGATCGACGGCGGAGATCGCCGCGATGAAAATGATCGTCGACCAGCCGAGCTCCTTCCAGATGATCTGGCCGATGTACATGAAGCGGAGCCATTCCGGCGAGGTGAGGAAGTCGATCCGGGGCAGCCCGACGCTGGCGAGCGCCTCGTTGACGACGCCTCCGTCGACCGACAGGAACACGTAGCAGATGGAGACGATGATGACCCAGGACATGAAGTGGGGCAAATAGAGCAGCGTCTGGACGGCGTTCCGGAACCGCCTCGCCCGCGCCTCGTTCAGCAGCAGCGCGAACAGGATCGGCAGCGGAAACACGAGCAGCACGTCCATCAGGAACAGCACGATCGTGTTGCGCAGCAGCATCAGGAACGTCGGCTCGGCGAACAACCGCTCGAAATGCTTCAGTCCGACCCACGGGCTGCCGCCGAGGCCGAGGAAGGGCTGATAGTCCTTGAAGGCGATGATCAGCCCCCCCATGGGCAAATACTTGAATGCGACGAAATAAAGGAAGCCGGGGAGAATCATCAGATAGAGGAGCTTGTCTCGCCGCCATCCCTTCCATCGATGCGCGGCCCTGCTTTTCAGAGCGGCTCCGGGCGAGCGGCTCGCCGGTGCCGCCAAGGAATCCTTCATGAATCATTGCCCCCTCGCAAGCGCTGTCAAATCTGTTTCCAGCATAGCCCGCGCCCGCCATTCCGCCTATAATCATTTGCTGATCATCGTGGCCTTTTCCTTGCCGCTGCGGGCTTTTCCGGTCATGGAGCTGAGACGGAGCGCATGGAATCAGCTGAGGATCATCGCAGCGGCGGCCGCCGCGCGGCGGCGCTTCCGGACGGCATCGCAGATCCGCGCCTGGTGATTATAGGCGGAACTCCGTTCCCTTGATACAGTCGGAGCATGGACCATCTCCAAGGAGGAATTCGCATGAACCGATCCCACCGTCCCGCTCCCGGAAGCCGGCTGTTCGATGTGTTCAACTACAGCTTTCTGGGTGCGGCCGCGCTCGTCTGCGTGCTGCCGTTCATCCATGTCATCGCCAGCTCGTTCGCCTCGACATCCGAGGTCGTCTCGAGGCGCTTCATCCTGTTCCCGACGACGTTCTCGCTCGACGCCTACCGCTACATCCTCTCCACGCCGACGCTGTTCAAAGGACTCGGCGTCTCGCTCGGCGTGACGGCGGCCGGCACGATCGTCAGCATGGCGCTGACGGCGCTCATGGCGTACGGCCTGTCGCGCCGCTATCTCGGCGGCCGCGGAGCGATCAACTTCATCGTCGTCTTCTCGATGCTGTTCAGCGGAGGCATGATCCCGACGTTCCTCGTCGTCAAGGAATTCGGCCTGATCAACTCCTATGCCTCGATGATCGTGCCGGTCGCGGTCAACGCGTTCAACCTCATCATCATGCGGAACTTCTTCCAGGCGATCCCGGACAGCCTGGAGGAATCGGCCAAGATCGACGGCTCCAACGACCTCGGCATCTTCTTCAAGATCATGCTGCCGCTGGCGCTGCCCTCGGTGGCGACGATCTCGCTTTTTTATGCCGTCGCCTACTGGAACACCTACATGACCGCGATCCTCTACATCACCGACTCCGTCCGCTGGCCGATCCAGGTGCTGCTGCGGCAGATCGTCATCGTCTCGAGCGGCATGCAGGCCGAAAGCGGCTCCGTCGACGTCGTCCCTCCCGCCCAGACGATCAAGATGGCCGTCATCGTCGTCGCCACGCTGCCGATGCTGCTCGCCTATCCATTCGTGCAGCGGCATTTCGTGAAGGGAGCGCTGCTCGGGGCGGTCAAGGGATGAGAAAAGCGAGGAGAGAGCCTGCCTGGGCGGGCTCCCTCCTCGCTTTTTTTGCGGGCGCGGCCGGCGGCCCGCAGGGCGGCGCCGCTTGAGGCTCACGCTCCGCGGCGCTCCTTGCGGTAGGCGCCCGGGGTCATGTTCTCCTTCTTGCGGAAGGAGCGGATGAAGTTCTGCGGATTCTGGTACTGCAGCCGCTCCGCGATCTCCTTGACGGGCAGCTCCGTTTCGGCCAGCCATTTTTTCGCCGTCTCGAGCCGGTAGTTCATGAGGAACTCGCTGAACGTGATGCCGTATTCCTTGCGGAAAATGCTGCTCAAGTAGTTCGGATTGTAGTGCAGCCGGTCCGCGATCGACTCCAGCGACAGCTCCCGGTCGTACTCGCTGCGCACGATCGCGGCGATCCGGTCCGACAGCGAGCGGAACTGCTCGTTCGTCTTCTGCTTCATCGAGCGGGCCATCGGCAGCACCGCGCCCTCCATCAGGATCCGCTCGATCTCCTCCGGATTGCGGATCTGCAGCACGCGCTGGTAGAGCGACTCGTTGTCCGGCGCCAGCAGCACCTGGATGCCGAGCAGCTGCTCCAGCTGGATCAGGTCGTGCACGAACCGGACGAGCATCACCTCGAAGTCGGTCGAGTTCTTGCTCGTCTTCATCCACTCGGCGAGGAACGGATACAGCGCGGCCGCGGCCGCCTGCTCGTCGCCGAGGCGGATCGCGTCGAACAGGATGTTTTCCAGCTGCGCCGGATAGCGGAGCAGCACCGGACCGGAGACGACCTCCGCCACATCCTCGTAAAAGATGATCGATTCCTTGCCGAGATGCAGCCGCTGATGGAGCGCCTGCTTGCCCATCTCGACGGCTTCCCTGCTGCCGCCGGCAAGATCCCGGTAGATCCGGCTGAAGCCGACGCTGATCGAGACGCCGAGACGCTCGCGCGCGCCGACGATCGCCTGCTTGGCCGCCTGCTGCAGGCAGCGCTGGATCTCCTCGTCGGTCCAGCCGTCGAACGTGAACACCGTCGCCTGCGTGCCTTCATTGAGCACGATCGGCAGCAGCCTTCGCTCGCGCGGCACGAGCTCCTCCACGAGACGGCTGGCCGCAAGCAGCAGCATGTCCTTGTCAGCCGCGCCTCGCGAGCCGTAGCTGTCAAGCTGGATCAGCATGACCGCATAGCGGCATTCGGGCGACAGGCGGTAGCCGAACCGGCGGAGCTGGTGAGCGAGCTCGTCCGCCTCCATGCGGCCGCGGAACAGGTTCAGCAGCAGCTGCGTCTCCAGCTTGGGCAGCTCCGTCTCGAGCAGGCTCTCCAGGCTCTGCTTCTCGACGAGCAGATGGTCGATCGAGCGGACGATCCAGTCGATCTCGTCCTTGGCCGGCGCGTCGGCGGCCTGCGCTCCGGCGGATCTCGGCAGGCGGACCTGGATGCGGCGGATCGAGTTGGCGAAGTAGTAGGCGATGAAATAAGCGACGACGACGATCAGGCCGGCGATGAGCGCTCCCATCAGGATGAGGCCGTACAAAGCGGGGCGAAGCGCCTGGGCCGTCTCCTGCGGACGCAGCGGCGTCGCGTATACCCAGCTGTTGTAGTCCGAGCGGACGTAAGCCGCCTGGGTCCTTCGCCCGGAGCTGTCCGTCAGCGTCACGACGCCGGATGTCCCCTTGGCGGCTTCCCCGGCCAGCAGGCGGACCGCGGCGGCGTCCAGTCCGAGCGGACGCGGCTCGTACAGCGGCGTCCCCTCGCTGTTGAGGATGAGCAGCGGCGAGTCCTCGCGCGTCGCCAGCATCCGGTCGAGGCTCGCCTTCGGCAGGTCCGACAGCGCGACGGCGGTCTTGGCGATCGAGAAGGCCGGAAGCGTATGGACCAGCCGCAGGCCGTCCTGCGTCGGCATCCAGAACAAGCCCGTCCTGCGGCCGCCGATGTAGTCGTCCTGCAGCCGCCGGAGCTCCTCGTCCGAGAGCTGGGTCAGCTTGCCGCTGGCGATCTGCCAGCGCTGCTGGAGGCTGATGAGCGTATACTCGGCGCCGTCCATCCCCATCGTGGCGATGTAGTTCAGCTGCGAGTTGACGCTCCGGAACTCCTGGAACGACTGCTCGCTGATCGGCTGCGAGACGGCCTCCCGGAAGGAGCTCGTCGTGCTGTAGGTTGTGAAAGCGTATTCAATCGTGCGTATGCTTTGCTCGAGCGTATTTTTGGATTGGGAGACGAAGCTCAGCTTGCCCGCGGCCAGCCGGTCGATGACCGAATGGGTCGTCGTCATGTAAATATAGCTGCCGAGCCCGGAAGCAAGCGCGACACCCAGCACGAGGATCGGCAGGAAGATGCGGTAGAAGGTCTTGCCTTGGCGGAACCGGATGGTCATGGCGATATGAGCCCCTCTTCAGCGTTCTTGCCCTATTATAATTCGCATTCCATGATCTGCCAATATTTTTAAAACGTGTGCGGAAAACGCTTTCCGGTCCTTGACGGGCTCGCGGGCCGGGCCTACAATGAAGGCGTCGCCAAATGCACGAAGGACGGAATCGAGCCGGCGGCGGGAAAGGAAGGACGACGACAGCATGGTCACCATCAAGGACATCGCCCGCGCGGCCGGAGTCTCCCACACGACCGTCTCGCGGGCGCTCGGCGGCAGCCCGCAGATCAAGCGCGAGACGCGCGAGCGCATCGCCCGCATCGCCGCCGACATGAACTACGCGCCGAACTTCAGCGCCAAGAGCCTCGTCCAGCGCAGGACGTACACGATCGGCCTGTTCTTCTCCAGCATCGCGCAAGGCACGTCGGCCAGCTTCCTCGCCGAGGCGCTCCGAGGCATCCGCCAGCAGATCGGCGAGGACTACCTGCTGTCCGTAGCCGGCCTCGACATGATGGAGCATTACGACTCCGTCACGCCGCAGCGCTACGACGGCATCCTGCTGATGAGCCAGAGCGACGCGGACAACGGCTTCATCTACCATGTCCGGCAGGCGTCGCTGCCGCTCGTCGTGCTCAACCGCCAGCTGGACGATCCCAGCGTCGCGACGGTGTCGGCCAGCGACCGGGACGGCGTCGCCGCAGCGGTCGCCTACGCGGCCGCCAGAGGCCATCGCCGCTTCGCGCTGATCGAGGGACGAAGCGGCTTCCGCTCGACCGCGCAGCGCCGGGCCGGCTACATCGACGGGCTCATCCGCCACGGCCTGCCGCTGTGCGAGGAATGCTTCGTCCAGGGCGACTACGGCCCCGAAAGCGGCCATGCCGCCATGCTCCGCCTGCTGGAGCTGGAGGAGCGCCCAAGCGTCGTCATCTGCTCCAACGACGACATGGCGATCGGCGCGATGAACGCCTGTTATGCCCAGGGCGTCGCGATTCCCTCCGGGATGTCGCTGATCGGGTTCGACGACATCCCCTATGCGCGTTATGCCAGCCCGGCGCTGACGACCGTCGGCCGTCCCGTGGCGGAGATCGCCCGGCTCGGAGCGGAGCAGCTGCTGGCGCTCATGCGCGATCCGTCGCTCGCGGCGTCCCAGCTGCTGGTGAAGACCGAGCTGATGGCGAGGGACAGCGTGGCGGACCTGCGGTAGCGTCCGCTTTTTGCAGCAAGATGTTAACGTGTGCGAAATCGGAACCGAAACACGGAACGCCTTCCGAGACCGTCCCGGAACGTCCCCCTTCAATACCGGCGTGACGCTGCAGGCACGCCGATCCTCAATCGACAAGGAGCGATATTGCGATGAGCTTTCTGAACGACGACTTCCTGCTGACGACCGGCACCGCGCGCCGCCTGTACCACGATCATGCCGCAGGCCAGCCGATCATCGACTACCACTGCCATCTCGATCCGAAAGAGATCTACGAAGACAAGCCGTTCCGCAGCCTGACCGAAGCCTGGCTCGCCGGCGACCACTACAAGTGGCGGCTGATGCGCGCGAACGGCATCCCCGAGGAGCTCATCACCGGCGACGCGCCGGACTACGACAAGTTCCTCGCCTGGGCGCGCACGCTTCCGCTCGCCGTCGGCAATCCGCTCTACAGCTGGACGCATCTGGAGCTGCGGCGCTTTTTCGGCATCGACGAGCTGCTCAGCGAGCGGACCGCCCCGGATATCTGGGAGCGCGCGAACGCTCTGCTGGCCACCGATGCGTTCCGCCGGCGCAGCCTGATCAAGCGCTCGCAGGTGCGCGTCATCTGCACGACCGACGATCCCGCCGACAGCCTCGAGTTTCATCGCCTGCTGCGCGAGGAGGAGAGCGAGTTCTCCGTCTATCCGACCTTCCGTCCGGACAAGGCGCTGAACATCCATGCCGAGGGCTTCGCCTCGTGGATCGGACGGCTGGAGCAGGCGTCGGGAGCGGCGGTCGGCAGCTATGCGGAGCTGGTGCAGGCGCTGCGGGCGCGGGTCGGCTTTTTCCATGAGCAGGGCTGCCGGCTGTCGGATCATGCGCTCGATACGCTCGCCTATGGCGAGGCGGGGCCGGAGGAGCTGGAGCGGATCTTCGCCAAAGGCATCCGCGACGAGCAGCTGGAAGAGTCGGAGAAGACCGCCTACCGGACGGCGCTGCTGCTCGAGCTGATCGCCATGTACGAGGCTCAGGGCTGGACGATGCAGCTGCATATCCATGCCAGCCGCAACAACAACACCCCGATGGGCCGCCGCTTCGGCCCGGACACCGGCTTCGACGCGATCCAGGACGGGCCGCTGGCCGCCGCGCTGTCCCGGCTGCTCGACCGGGCCGAGACGTCGAGCGGCCTGCCGCGGACGATCCTCTACTCGCTCAATCCGAACGATTATCCGGCGCTGCTCGCGCTCATGGGCTGCTTCCAGAAGGACGTGCCCGGCAAGATGCAGCTCGGCTCCGGCTGGTGGTACAACGATACGCGCGAAGGGATGCGCCGCCAGCTGACGCTGCTCGCCGACCACGGCCTGCTCGGCCGCTTTGTCGGCATGCTGACCGACTCGCGCAGCTTCCTCTCCTACACGCGGCACGAATACTTCCGGCGCGTGCTGTGCGAGCTGCTCGGCGAGTACGCCGCCCGCGGCGAAGCGCCGGACGACGCCGAGACGCTCGGCGCGCTCGTGCGCGACATCTCCTACGGCAACGCCGCTCGTTACTTCGGCTTCGGCGAAGGCTGAAGCTGGACGCGAAAGGCCGCCGGCCTCCCAGCGATTGCTTGGGAGGCCGGCGGTTTTTTTGCTTTTGCGCCTGTTTGGCGCTATTCGCGCTATTCGTGCTATTGGGCCTTTTGCGCGCTGCTTGTGACGGTGTCACGAGGGTTGAATCCCAAGGCACATTTATGCCTTGGATTCGACGAGTCGGCCGGCGGTCCGCAATCCAAGGCACATTTATGCCTTGGATCCGACGAGTCGGCCGGCGGTCCGCAATCCAGGGCACATTTGTGCCTTGGATTCGACGAGTCGGCCGGCGGTCCGCAATCCAAGGCACATTTATGCCTTGGATTCGACGAGTCGGCCTGCGTCCGGCAATCCAAGGCACATTTATGCCTTGGATTCGACGAGTCGGCCTGCGTCCGGCAATCCAAGGCACATTTATGCCTTGGATTCGACGAGTCGGCCCGCCTTGGACTTCCCCGCTCGTTTCACTCTATCGCCGGCGGCGATCAGCTCCGACGCCGCCACAGCCTCTGGCTGCCGCGCGCTGCGAACGCGCGCCGCTGCCGGATCGCGGCCGCGGCCTACTGCGGCGAGGCGCTCGCGCCGCGGCCCGTGCCGGCGGCCTTCGCCTGCCGCAGCGCCTCCTGCGCCGCCTGCAGCAGCTGCGCGGAGGCTTGGCCGTCGGCCGGCCGCGCCGTCGCCGCGCCCGTGCCGACGGAGATGAAGCCGCCGCTCGCGCCGTCGCGCGGAATCTGCAGCGACAGCACGCTGCTGCGGATCTCCTCCGCCAGACGCGCCGCGGCCTCCTCGTCTTCGCGCAGCTTCAGCACGAACGTATCGCCCGTGATTCTGGCCAAATAAGCTCCATGCTGCTTGGAGATGACGCCGAGAGCGTCAGCGACCCACTGCAGGCACAAGTCGCCGCCGCGGAAGCCGTGCAGCGCGTTGTACGACCGGAAATCGTCGATGTCGACGAGCAGCAGCGACAGCGGCTCGCCGGTCCGCTCCGGCTCGTCCCAGTCGGCTTCCAGATCCCGCTCGAACGTAAGCCGGCTCGGCAGGTCGGTGAGCGAATCGCTCGTCACATAGCTTTCCAGCTGGCTCGCGATATGGGAGAAATTCTCCTTTTGCTCGGGCTCCGCCTTGACTTCCTTGGCGATGACCATCGCGGACGGCTCTCCGCCGTGGATGACGGAGGCCAGCGTCAGATCCAGCTCGACCGGACCGCTCCCCTTGGGCAGGAACGTCCCCCGATACGAGTCCAAAAGGGCGACGTTCTCGCCCAGGCTGTCCAGCCGCGCCCCGAGCTCGCCTCGTCCCTGCTCGTCGAAGAAGTCGAGGAATCCGGCCCCTTCCAGCTCCCGGGCCGACTTGCAGCCGAGCAGCTCCGCCGCCTGGCCGTTGGCGTATACGACGCGCCCGCCCGTGACGGTCAGGAACGGAACCGGAGAGTACTCCATCAGCTGCAGATAGCGGTTCTCGTTGTCGCGAAGCACGCGGGCGTTCTGCAGCGCCTGCTCCTCGGCCTGCACGAGCTGATGCTCCGTCTCGCGCTGTACGATCGACTTCAGCTCCTGCAGCGCGCTCAGCTCCGATTCCTTCCACGGCTCCGACTTGCCCTTGATGACCTCTCGCCATTTTTCGAAGGACTTGCGCGGAGAGAGCCGCAAGCCGTCATCGGCCTGGATGACCGCCTTGGCCGGATCTCCCGCCCACTCGACGACCTCCACCTGCTCCGGACGGAACCAGAGGATGTAATGCTGCAGGCCGGGCGACAGCGCGAGGAACACCGCTCCCGCCGCCTTGTCCGCATAAGCGGCGGCGGGAGCGTATTCCTGGCCGAGCCTGGACGTATGGTACGCGTAGTCGGCCGACTGCGCTCCCATCCATCCGGCCAGCTCGCGCACCTGCGAGGCCGTCGGCGTCCTGCCGAACAGCTGCAGCTTGTCGCGGAAGCAGACGGCGGCGCCGCTCGCTCCGAGCAGCTCGAGCAGCTGCCGCTGGCTCTGCTCCACCTTCTGCATCGTCCGCAGCGCATTGCCGCCCGCGAACAGGCCGGTGAGCCGGGACGCGGCGGAGCGGGTGCTCAGCGTCCGCTCGTACTCCTCCAGCTGCTGGCGCTGGTACAGCTCGTTCGAGAAAAACGCGCCGAGAAAGTTGCACAGGCTCCGCACCCGATGCGGAACGTACTTGGGCGAATAGTGGTGGCAGGTGATGAGGCCCCACAGCTCGCCGTCGTGGATGAGCGAGATCGTCGTCGTCGCCGCGACGCCCATGTTGCCCAAGTATTCGATATGGAGCGGAGACACGCTGCGCAGGGAGGACAGGCTGAGGTTGAGCGGCTTGCCGGTGAGCGGCTGCACCGTCGGCACGATGGCCGAGGGCTCGTACCGGACGTCGACGATCGTCCGCAGCCAGTTGCGCAAGTACAGCGCGCGCGCCTGCTTCGGAATGTCGGAGGCCGGATAGTGATGGCCGAGGAACGGCTCCAGCCCTTCTTCCTTGGCTTCGGCAATGACCTTGCCGTTCCAGTCCGCATCGAACTCGTAGATCATGACGCGGTCGTAGCCGAGCATCTCCTTGACCTGCTCGGCTGCCGCCTGGCTCGCCTCGATCCGGCTCGACGCCTGCTTGATCCGGGAAAAGAACGTATTGATCCACTGGAAATCGTGAAGCGAAGGGCCGAGCTCCTCCTCGCACGGCTCCAGCTCCAGGATGAGCAGCCCTTCGCTCACATGGACGATGCCGGTGAACGTCATCCGGCTGCCGTCGGCGCGCGAGACCGGGACGGCGACATAATGGAGGTCCGCCGTCATCGTCGCGTCCGGATCCGTGCTTGCGATCTGCTCCGCCTTGTCCTGGCCGACGAGGCGCTCGAGAGGCTGCCCGATCAGCTCCTCCGCCGGATAGCCGAACAGCTCCAGCGTGCTGCGGCTCGCCTGCACGATGAGCGGCCGCTCGTCCCGCGTCACCGCCAGCAGCGCCCCGTGGGGCTGGATGCTGCCGGGAATATGGATCGGCTCCTTGTCGCAGTTCGTCAGGTCGATCTGCGCACCGTGCTCGTACTCTCCCTCGTCCAGAAGAGTCCGGTCCAGCGTCCCCTCCTCCATGCTTGCTCGTTCCTTCTTGATGGGAATTCTCCTCCTCGGCGGTTGGATTCGCGGAACGCGCGGCGTCCGTCAGGCGGAGGCGGCGACCCAGCGCTCCAGCAGGGCGAACGTCTCCTTGGCGGCGGCGATCGTCTCTTCCTCGCGTCCCGCCGCTCCCTGCTCGATGATGCTCCTCATCTCCAGCCAGCGGCTGCGGGTGTCGTCTCCGTAGGCGCGGAAATAAGCGAGTCCCCGGTCCTCGTCCAGCCCGAGGCTGGCCGCCAGCTTGCGGGAAATGATCTGTCCGCCGAGAGTGGAGCCCTCCAGGACGTACAGATAGCCGAGCTTGCGCGCCGGATCGGACAAGTCGGGCAGCTCCGCGCAGCGCGGAATGGCGCCGAGCTCCTCCCTCGACAACCCCAGCTTCTCGAGATCGCTTTCAAGCAGCGGCGCCTTTTGCCGAACGGCCGCCTCGAGGCCGAGCGACTCCAGCTCCGCATCGGGATAGATCCGCTCCTCCGCCGGCTGGATGAAGCCGTAGAACAGCTCCAGATAGCGGCGATAGCCCGCCGCATCCAGCGTGCCTTCCATGATCGCCCGAGCATACCGGTTCTCCTCCATGCGCTCGTGCTCCTCCGCGGTCTGGCCGCGAAGCCGTTCCATGATCGATTGGCCCATGATCCACCTCTTCCTTAACCGCCTCGGCGGAAATGTCGCTGCCGTACATCCCGGCATGGAGCGAGAAAAAACGTCCATTCACCCATCCTACCATATTCAAAGAGAGCCTTGAAATGCCGAGAAAAATAGGACTATATGTTCAACAATTCCAATGATATAGTTAATGAACTATCTCAATCAAGTACGGAGGAACTATGGCTATCAAGAATGGAAAAGGACTCCATACCTATTCTTTCCAGACCGATCTGGTCGTCGAGGCAAGCACCCGCGATGCGGCCGAGGCGCTGCTCAGGCAGCGCCTCGACGAGGCGGGGCTCGACCGCTACCGGATCGGCAAAGGAACCCTCATCGGCTTCTCGCTCCTGCCCGACACCGACGCCCCTGCCGCATCCGGCGCCGCGACCGTCCCGGCCGCGCCCGTCCCGACCCCGGGCCAGCCTGCCGACGGCCTGCGCGATCTCGCGCTCGATCTGATCCGGCGCTGCGTCGATGACGGACGCCTCGTACGGCTCAGCATCAACCGCGGCAAAGGCGTGCGGCTGAGCGTGCCTTGCCGGATCTTGCGCTGGGACGAGCCGTCCTCGCTGCTGACCGTCTACCATGTCGACGAGAAGCAGGTGTACACGTTCGGCATCGGCGAGATCGACGACTTCCTGCTGTAGCCGCCGGCTGGCGGCTGGCGGCCCGAACCTTTTCCCAACTCAAAAGACCTTGCCTCGATGCTTGTCCGAGGCAAGGTCTTCTTTTTTAAAGCATGAGGGCCGATGCGGCAGATCAGCCTTCTCCCCTCGCCCTCCAGGCGCTCCAGGCGGCGATCCCCCAGGCGGCGATGAAGCAGACGCCTCCGATCGGCGTAATCGCGCCGAGCCAGGTGACGCCGCTCAGGACGAGGACGTACAGGCTGCCGGAGAAGATCCAGATGCCGGCCTGCATGAGGCGGCCGGCGAGGCGGAGCGGCCTCCGGTCGCCGAGCTTGCTCGCGGCGAAGGCGAGCAGGATGAGGCCGATCGCATGGTACATCTGATAGCGCACGCCCGTTTCAAAAATCTCGAGCCGGTCCGGCTCCACATGAGCCTCCAGCCCATGGGCGCCGAAAGCGCCGAGAGCGACGCCCGCAAGAGCGTAAAGGGCGCCGAAGGCGACGTAGCGGGGAAACATCGGTTGGACTCACCTCTTCTGTCGTCCCGGAAGGAACGGATTCTACCGTAGTATAGCACAACCCGCCGGCGCCGGTCCCGTCCGCGCCGCCCGGCGCTCCGTCATGATCGTCCTCCATCTGAATATACTTGGAGAACAGGTCCGGCGGACTCTGAATATCGAACGAAGCGGGGTGAGCGGCATGACGGAACCGTTGTTCATCGTCTCGCGCGAGGACTGGTCCCTGCACCGCAAGGGCTATCAGGACCAGACCCGGCATCAGCAGAAGGTCCGCGAGGCCATCAAGAAAAACCTCAAGGACATCGTCAGCGACGAGAGCATCATCCTGTCGAACGGCAGGGAGACGGTCAAGGTGCCGGTGAAGAGCATCGACGAGTACCGGTTCGTGTACAACTACAACAAGAAGCAGCATGTCGGACAAGGCGACGGCGACTCGCAGGTCGGCGACGTGCTCGGCGTCGATCCGAGCTCGGCCAAGGGCTCCGGCAAGGGCCAGGGCGCGGGCGACCAGGCGGGCGAGGATTATTTCGAGACCGAGGTCACGATGGATGAGCTGGAGGATCTGCTGTTCGAGGAGCTGGAGCTCCCCCGGCTGGAGCAAAAGCAGAAGGAGAACGTGCAGGCGGCCGACGTCGTCTTTCAGGATATCCGCAAGAAGGGCATCATGAGCAACATCGACAAGAAGCGGACGCTGCTTGAGAACCTGCGCCGCAACGCGGGCAGCGGACGCAAGGGCATCGGCGGCATCACGCCCGAGGACCTTCGCTACAAGACGTGGCAGGAGGTCATGAAGCCCCACTCCAACGCGGTCGTGCTGGCGCTCATGGACACGAGCGGATCGATGGGCTCGTTCGAGAAATATTGCGCGCGCAGCTTCTTCTTCTGGATGACGAAGTTCCTGCGGCGCAAGTACGAGCATGTGGAGATCGTCTTCGTCGCCCACCATACCGAGGCGAAGGAGGTGACCGAGGACGAGTTCTTCACGCGCGGCGAGAGCGGCGGCACGATCTGCTCGTCCGCCTATCAGAAGGCGCTCGACATCATCGACAGCCGCTATCCGACCGCGAACTGGAACATCTACCCGTTCCACTTTTCCGATGGCGACAACCTGACCTCCGACAACGAGAAATGCGTCAAGCTGATCGACGAGCTGATGAAGCGCTCGAACCTGTTCGGCTACGGCGAGGTGAACCAGTACAACCGCAGCAGCACGCTCATGTCCGCCTACAAGCATATCCAGGACAAAAAATTCCTGTTCTCCGTCATCCGCGACAAGAGCGAGGTGTACGACGCGCTCAAGAAGTTTTTCGCCAAGCCCGCCGGCTGAGCCCGGCGCCCCGCCTGTCCGCCGGCGTCCGGCATGAAAAAGGGCTGCGCCCTTCCGCGACCTGCATGCAGGTCGCGGAAGATGCGCAGCCCTTTGGCTGGCGGGATGCGGCGCGCCGGGCTTCAGCCCCGAGGCGCTACACCAGGAAGATGCGGCTGATGATGACGAGAAGAATGAAAAGGACGAGGATGACGCTCGTGCTGGTCCAGCCTGCCCCGGCTCCTGCAGCATATGACATGGATGCTTCACTCCTTTTGCCTTGAATAGTCCAGCATATGCCCGGTTCGGGCGTTTGCTCTGGACGCATGCCCATGCCCTTGCAGCCGGAACGATCCGATCTTGAAAGGAGGCCTGAACGCCATGTCCGACCCGGCCCGCCTCGCCTCGGCCGCCATCTCGAGGCTGCAGCAGGAGCTGCTCCGCAGCCAGAGCGGCGACGGCGCCTGGAGAATGATATGCGAAAGCGGCGTCATGAGCGACGCCTACCTGCTCATCCTGCTGCAGGCGCTCGGACGCCCGCCGCAGGACGAGGAGCTGATCCGCCGCATCGCCGCGCGCATCGCCTCGCTGCAGCACGAGGACGGCGGCTGGCGGCTGCATGCCGATCAGCGCGAAGGCCATCTGGAGTCGAGCGTGGAGGCGTATTACGCGCTGCTCGCGAGCGGCGCGCTGGAATACGGCGATCCCGCGCTCGTCCACGCCCGCCGCTTCATTCTCGAGCGGGGCGGCCTGACCCGCGTGCGGGCGATGATGACGCAGGTGCTGCTGGCGATGACGGGCCAGCTGCCGTGGCCCAAGGAGCTGCGGCTGCCGGTCGAGGCGCTGCTCGCCCCCTCCTGGCTGCCGCTGTCGCTGTTCGACCTGTCCGGCCACGCGCGCGCCCATCTCGTGCCGGTGCTCATGCTCAGCTCCGGCTCGTTCCGCCTCGGCGAGGGCCGGCTGCCGCAGCTGACGGAGCTGATCGCCGGCGAGGACCGCGGCTTTTCGCTGCCGACGCTGCTGCCCGAGCCGCTCGCCGGCATGCTGCAGGCGATGGCGGACGGCCACACGCCGCTCTACCCGGCCTCGCTGGAGCGCGCCGAGCGCTACCTGCTGGAGCGGATCGAGCCGAACGGCACGCTGCTCACGTACTCGACCGCCACGATGCTCATGGTCGCGGCGCTGCTGTCGATCGGCTACGATCCCGGCGACGAGACGATCCGGCGCGCGCTGGACGGCGTCCGCTCGCTCGTCTGGCAGGAGCCGGAAGAGGCCGAGGCTGTGGAAATCGCGGCGGCGGCGGCGGCCACGGGAACGGCATCGGCACCTCCGGAGCATGCCGCGGCCGGCCCGGCGCCGCAGCCGGAGCGAGCGCATCTGCAGATCGCCGACTCCGCGCTGTGGGATACGGCCATGATCGCCAATGCCCTCCTGGAAAGCGGCATGCCCCCCGAAGCGGACGCGATCCAGCGGGCCGCCCGCTGGGTCGCCGCCCGGCAGCAGAGCGAGGCCGGCGACTGGCGGCGCCGCGTTCCCGGCGTCAAGCCGGGCGGCTGGGGCTTCAGCGCCGTCAACACGCGCTATCCCGATGTCGACGATACGACGGCGGCGCTGCTGCTGCTGCAGCGGGCGGCAGGCAAGAGCGGCGGCGCTCCGTACTGGAGCGAGGCCGCGCAGGAGCGCGGCAGCCGCTGGGCCTGGGCGCTGCAAAACCGCAGCGGCGGCTGGCCGGCGTTCGAGCGCGAGTCGGGCAGCCCGCTCATCGGGCTGATCCAGTTCGAGCAAAGCGCGCAGATCGTAACCGATCCGCCGACCGTCGACCTGACCGCGCGCACGCTCCAGTGGGCGGCGCTGGCCTCCGCCCCGCTGCCGGGCTGGCTCGCCGCCGCGCTGCAGGCGGAGGACGACGATGCGGAAACGGCCGCCGCCGCTGCCGCCGTGCGCCGGGCCTGCGCATGGATCGTCTCGCAGCAGGACCGCGACGGCAGCTGGGCCGGACGCTGGGGCATCTGCCGCGTGCACGGCACCGGCGCGGCGCTGGCCGGCCTGCTCGCCGTCAAGGCGCCCCGCTCGGCGTCCGCCCTGTACCGCGGCATGCAATGGCTGCTCTCCGTGCAGAACGGCGACGGCGGCTGGGGCGAGTCCTGCGCCAGCGACGTCGAGGGCAAGTATGTGCCGCTCGGCGCCAGCACGCCTTGCCAGACCGCCTGGGCGCTGGAGGGGCTGCTCGCCCATCCGCATGCGCCGCGGGAGGCGGTCGAGCGCGGCATCGCCTGCCTGTGCGCGCTGCTCGAGGCGGACGACTGGCGCGGACGCTATCCCGCCGGCGGCGGCTTGCCGGGGCATGTATACCTGCACTACGGCAGCAGCCGCTACATCTGGCCGCTGCGCGTGCTGGCGCAGTATGTCCGGCGCTACGGCGGCGGCATGCCGGCGGAGGGCTGACACCGGGACCCCGCCCCGGCGGAGGGCCGGCTCGAGCCCCCGCCTCGGGGCGAGGGCTGCTTCGGACCTGTACTAGCCGGCAGGTCCTAGAAGGAGCCTAGAAGCTGCGACCAAACTCCTTTTTATCGCCGATCTTGAACTTTGCCGGCGCTTCAGGCGTACGAAAGATGGATCGCCTTACAAAAGGAGGGAATTTTCAATGAAAAAAAGGATCGCCTGGATGCTGGCCGCCGCGCTCGTCGCGACTCCCGTGCTGCCCGTCTCCGCGGCTCCGTCCGCCCCGCAAGGGGCCGCTCCCGCCCAAGGACAAGGACTGGAGCGGATCGCCGCGGACAAGGCAAGGCTGCTCACCGAGCAGTACGGCACGGTCAGCGTCCAGTACGCGCTCATCGACGAGGGGAGCATCGTCGTCTCCGGCCAGAACGGCAAGAACGACGAGCAAGGGAAAATTCCGCTGGCCGCGGACACGATGTACGGCATCGGCTCGGTCAGCAAGATGTTCGCCGCAGCAGCCGTCATGAAGCTGGTCGACGAGGGGAAGATCGACCTGGATGTCCCGCTCGTCCAGTACATGCCCGACTTCACGATGAAGGACGAGCGGCATAAGCAGATCACCCCGCGCATGCTGCTGAACCATTCCTCCGGACTGCCGGGCTCGAGCCTGAACAACGTGTTTCTGTTCGAGGATCCGGACTCCTACGCCCACGATACATTGCTGCAGCAGCTGGCCGAGCAAAGCCTGAAAGCCGATCCCGGCGCCTTCTCCGTCTATTGCAACGACGGCTTCACGCTCGCGGAGCTGCTCGTGGAGCGCGTGAGCGGCATCGCCTTCACCGCCTTCGTGCACCAGCATTTCACCGATCCGCTCGGCATGGAGCATACGAAGACGCCTGCGGACGGGGTCGATCCCGCCCGGATGGCGGGACTGTACTTCCCGGCGATGGCGCGGCAGCTGCCGAATGAGACGGTCAACATCTTCGGCGCAGGCGGCATCTATTCCACGGCGGAGGACCTGGCGCGGTTCTCGCAGCTGTTTACGGACGAGGAGCAGGGCATCCTCTCGGCCGAGGCGGCGGAGGCCATGGAGCAGCCCGAATACAAGAGGGGGCTGTGGCCCGAAGAAGCGGACAACAGCATCGACTACGGCCTCGGCTGGGACAGCGTCCGCCTGTATCCGTTCGGCGATTACGGCATCCAGGCGCTGACCAAGGGCGGCGACACGATGTTCTACCATGCGTCGCTCGTCGTCCTGCCGGAGCAGGACATGGCGGCGGCCGTCCTGTCCTCGGGCGGAAGCAGCTCGACCGCCCAGCTGCTGGCGAACCAGATTCTTTTGGAGGCGCTGAAGGAAAAAGGAGAAATCCCAGACATCAAGCCGGACAAATCGTTCGGCAAGCCGGCGCCGGCCCCTCTGCCGGCCGGCATGAAGAAGCTCGCCGGCTACTACGGCATGTCCGGACAGCTGGCGAAGGTCGAGCTGAAGGGCGACGGCATGTCCGTCACGCTGCCTAACGCGCCGGAATATCCCGCGGAGAAATATATGTATACGGCAGACGGAACGTTCATGGACGAAGCCGGAACCGTCAAGATCGAGCTCGTGAAGGAAACGAACGGCCAGACCTATGTCTGGGTCCGCCAGTACATTTCGGTGCCGGGACTCGGACAGACCGCGCTGTCCCACTATACGATGCAGAAGCTCGCCAGCAATCCGCTTCCCCGGGAGACGGCCTCGGCCTGGGCGAAACGGGAAGGCAAGACCTACTACCCGCTCAATGAAAAATACACGTCGATGCTCTACCTGCTGAACCCGAAGCAGGACATCCGGCGCGTCGTCGAGTTCGGCGGGTATGCGAACGACAAGCAGATCACCGGCCCGAACAGCGCCGCAAGCCGGCTGCAGATTCCCGCCATGGGCGGCCGCGATCTGGCCGCCTACCGCTTCTACCGCCAGGCCGGCGCCGAATACCTGGAATCGGCCGGAATCCGCTATATCAGCGAGGATGCGGTCAAGCCGCTGCATCCGGGCAAGCAGTCGGCCGTGACGGTGAAGCAGGACGGCCATGCCAGATGGTTCACGATTCCCGCTGCGGCAGCGGGCAAGACGATGACGGTGAAGCTGCCGGCCGCAGGCGGATTCACCGTGTATGACGCCGCTGGCCTCCCCGCAGGCAGCAGCGTCGCCATCGGCACGACCTCCGTCGCGCTGCCGGCGGGCGGAACGGTCGTCTTCGCGGGCGAGCCTGGCTCGGCGTTCGGCATCACGCTGAGCAGGAAATAAAGCTCCGCGCGAAGCTGAAGCCGATTCAACTTCATGGAAACCGAACAGGACGATGCAGAGGGAGGTCCCTCGCATCGTCCTGTTTTTGCCTTCCTATTCCCGCTGCCCCGCCTCAGCCCTGCGCGTACCGTCCCTCGACGATCGCGCGGATCGTCTCCAGCGGCAGCTTGGGCTGCCGGTCGTACGTCAGCAGGCCGTTGATCTCCTGCTCGACGTCGGTCAGCTGCGTGTAGCACCAGCCCTGCACGACGCCGCCAGCCAGCGGCGAGATGACGTTGTCCAGCCGCTCGGCGAAGTCCTCGTCGCTCGACGCGCCGGAGTAGCCCCAGCCCTCCCAGTCGCTTTTCTTGTAGGCGATGCCGCCGAACTCGGTGACGAGGATCGGCTGTCCCTCGTACGGGAAGCCGTCGACCGCCAGCACGCGGCCGGCCGGCGAGGCGGCGACGGCGCTCTCCGCCGTGGCGTACCGCCGCTCGAGCACGCCCCGCCGCCACTCGTAGTCGTGGATGTTGAACAGGTCGGTGCGCACCATCTCCCAGCCGTCGTTGGAGACGACCGGCCGCGTCGCGTCGAGCGACTTGGTCAGATGGTACATCGCCAGCGCATGCTGCTGCTGGCGCTTGTCGACGGCGATGTTCGGCACGCCCCAGCTCTCGTTGAGCGGCACCCAGGCGACGAGACAAGGATGGTTGTAGTCGCGCTCGACGCTCTCCTGCCACTCCCGCGTGAAGCGGCCGACATACTCCTCGGAGTAGGCGTAGGCGTTGGCCGCCTCGCCCCACACGAGCAGGCCGAGCCGGTCGCACCAGTACAGGTAGCGCGGGTCCTCCAGCTTCTGATGCTTGCGCGCCCCGTTGAAGCCCATGTCCTTGGTCAGCTCGACGTCGCGGCGGATCGCCTCGTCGCTCGGCGGCGTCAGGTTGCCGTCCGGGAAGTAGCCCTGGTCGAGCACGAGCCGCATGAAGTACGGCCGGTTGTTCAGGCACAGCCGCCCGCTCTCCACGGAAATCTTGCGCATGCCGAAATAGCTCTGCACCTCGTCGAGCGTCTTGCCGTCGCCGTCCACGAGCCGCAGCGCGACATCGTACAGCTGTGGCTTCTCCGGCGACCACCAGCGGCCGAGGCCGTGGTCGCTGAAGTCGCCGAGCGCGATGGCGCGCGACTCCTCGCCCCGCCGCACGGAGAACGTGTCGCTCGCCACCGGCTCGCCCTCGAACGAGATGTCGGCGCGCAGCGTCAGCCCGTCCGGCAGCGGACCTTTCACCCAGGAGCGCAGCTCGATGCGGTCGGCGTCGATGTCGGGCGTCAGCTTGATTCGGTCGAGCCGCGTCGCCTCGACGGCCTCCAGCCATACCGTCTGCCAGATGCCGGTCGTGCGGGTGTAGAAGATGCTGGCCGAGTCTTCCTTCCAATACTGCTTGCCGCGCGGCAGCGTCACGTCCCGGCTGTAGTCGGCCGCCCGCACGACGAGCCGCTGCGGCCCGTCTCCCGCCGCCCGCAGCGCGTCCGTGATGTCCGCGCGGAACGGCGTATGGCCGCCCTCGTGCCGGACGACGAGCGCGCCGTTCACCCAGACGCTCGCCTCGTAGTCGACGGCGCCGAAGTGCAGCAGGATGCGCTTGCCGGCGAACGCCTCCGGCAGCTCCAGCTCCCGCCGGTACCAGACGATGTCGTGGAAGCCCGGCTCGGCGATGCCGCTGAGCTTGCTCTGCGGCGCGAACGGCACGACGATGCGCCGCCCGAGCTCCGTCTCTCCCCGCTGCCAGCCGAGGCTCTCGCCCTCGCCGGCGTCGTCGAACTGGAACTCCCATTCCCCGTTCAGATTGATCCATGCCTCGCGGTAAAACTGCGGCCGCGGATGCTCCGCGCGCGGTTGTTCTGCCATGTTGCGAATCCTCCTCGTGTTAGCGGGAGCGCGCCTCGGCGCTCCCTCTCATGCGTTCCCGATATTCCTTCGGCGATGCGCCGGTCCGGCTCTTGAACACCCGGTTGAAATGCCTCACATGGGCGAAGCCCGTCTCCTCGGCGATCGCCTGGATCTTGTCGGAGGTGAGCGCCAGACGGCGCTCGGCCTCGCGCAGCCGCAGTCCGGTCAAATGCTCGACGAACGTCTCGCCGGTGCGCTGCTTGAACAGATTGCTGAAATAGGCCGGATTCAGGTACACCGCCTCCGCCACGTCGCGCAGCGTCAGCGGCTCCCGGTAATGCTCGGCGATGTAGCGCGCCGCAGCCGCCACCGGATCGCGCTCCTGCAGCGCCCGCGCCTGCGCGATCGCCGCCGCGAGCCGGACGAGCAGCTCCTGCAGCCGCTCGGACAGCTCCTCGCGCGAGCTGATCGCGCATACCTCCGCGAGCCGCTTGCCGATGTCCTGGCCGCCGAGCCAGGCGGACGACGCCCTGAGCTCCTCCGCGAGCTCGTAGTAGCGCAGCAGCAGCTTGCACAGCTGCTGGTGGATCGCCTCCGGCGAGCGGGCCGCCTCGCACAGCTCGCCGACCCAGAGGGCCGCCTCGGCGGCAATGCGCTCCGGCGCTCCCTCCAGCACCGCCTGCTCCAGCCGGTCGGCCGAGCGCCGGGCCGCCTCGCCGGCAGCCGAGCCGCGGCCGCCGACCTCGGCGTAGTCGAGCACGCAGTCGCCGCCCGCGATCAGGCGGTGCAGCAGGGCGATCTCCGCCTCGCCGTAGGCGCGCGGGATGCCGCCCAGCCCCTCGGCCGGCACGCTGACGCCGATCGTCACCGTCAGCCGCGACAGCGACGAGATCTGGCGGCGGATCATTTCCGCCAGCGAGTCCGCGCCGGAGCGCAGCGGCTCCGGCGTCGGCCGGTTCACGAGCGCGACGACCTTCGTCTCCGACAGCACGAAGCTGATGCCTTCCGCATGGCGGTCGAGCATTTCCTGGGCGAACTGCTGGATGTACAGCTGGAACAGCGACGGATCGCCGCTGCGGTAGCGCTCCTCGCCGACCGAATGCTTGTCGAGGTTGATGACGAGGCAGACGAAGTACGGGTGGCGGAAGCTCGCTCCCATCTGCTCCAGCAGCTCCAGCTCGCCGGGCCCGATCCGGCCCGCCAGCAGCGCCTCGGCCAGATGGCCGGCGAGATGGCGGCGCACCTCCGGCTGCGCCTTCCAGCCGGCCTCCGCCCGGCGCTCGGCGCTGCGCCGCGTCCGCAGCTCCTCCCCGAGCCGGCCGAGCACGCGCGCCAGCTCCTCGCGCTCGATCGGCTTCATCAGGTAGTCCCTGGCCCCTTGGCGCATCGACTGCTGCGCGTAGGAGAAGTCGTCGTAGCCGCTGACGACGACGGTCAGCAGGCCGGGCTGGCGGCTGGCGGCGAGCCGCTGCAGCTGGATGCCGTCCATCCGCGGCATGCGGATGTCCGTCAGCAGCACGTCCGGCGCCAGCTCCTCGAGCCGGTCCAGCGCCTCATGGCCGTCGCAGGCTTCCCCGGCGACCGTCCAGTCCTCGCCGAGGCCGCCGATCATTTTGCGGAGCCCTTTGCGGAAGATCGATTCATCATCGACGATCAGGATGCTCGGCATCCGAATCCTCCTCCTTTCCGGTATCGAGCGGCAGCAGCGGCAGCCGCAGCGCGGCGCGGAAGCCCCGGTACGGCATGCTCTCCAGCTGCAGGCCGTACTCCTCTCCATAGTGCAGCACGAGGCGGCGGTGGACGCCCAGCAGTCCGTTGCCGGAGCTGCCGCCGAGCTCGCGCGTATGCCGCAGATGCTCGCGCAGCGCCTCCAGCGCCTCGCCCGTCATGCCGATGCCGTCGTCGGCGACGGCGATGACGAGCGTCTGCCCTTCGGCCGCGGCGCTCAGGACGATCCGGCCTTCGCCGGCGCCCTTGTCGATCGCGTGGTTGATCGCGTTCTCGACGAGCGGCTGCACGAGCAGCGGGATGACCTCGCAGCCGAGCAGCGCCGGATCGGCCTCCAGCGTGAACTTGATGCGCTCCTCGTAGCGCATCTGCTGGATGCTCATGTAGCCGCGCACATGGTCGAGCTCGTCGCCGAGGGTCACCCGCTCCTTGCGCCCGCTCAGGCTGTAGCGCAGCAGGCGGCTGAGGCTGTTGGCCATCGTGATGATCTCGCGATTGCCCTCGATCTCCGCATACATGCTGATCGAGCCGAGCGTGTTGTAGAGGAAATGCGGATTGATCTTGCTCTGCAGCGCGGCGATCTGCGCGTCCTTCTCGCGGATCTCCGTCTCGTAGAGCAGGTAGCCGAGCTCGCTCAGCTTCGCCGTCATTTCGTTGAACGACTGGCCGAGCGCGCCGACCTCGTCGCGCCCCTCGGCCGGGAAGCGCTGGCTCAGGTCGCCGCGCTCGACGCCCCGCATGAGCCGGCTCAGCTTGCGCAGCGGCTGCGTGACGCGGTACGCGATGAACACGTAGAGCAGCAGCGCGAGGCCGACGCAGACGGTGCCGAACAGGATCAGGAACGTGCGCAGCGTGTCGACGTCCTTCATCAGGCTCGCGAGCGGCACGACGCCGACCGTCGTCCAGCCGGTCACCTCCGACTTGAAGCGGGAGACGAGCAGGCCGCGGCCCCGCTCCTCGACCTGGCTCAGCCCGTCGCCTCCGGCGACAAGCGACGCTCCCGCTCCGGCGAGGTCGAGCGGAGCGGCTGCCGCCCCGCCCCCGCCTTTGCGGATGACGAGCTTTCCCTCGTCGTCGGCGATGTACAGCGACTCCTCCGCGTCGAGCTTCACCTTGGAGAGGATCTCGCGGATGAACTTGGGGTCGACGTCGATGACGATATGGCCGAGCGTGCGGCCGCTGTCGAAGCTGCGCAGCTCGCGCGCGATCGAGAACGCCTGGTAGACGATGCCGCCGGTCGAGCGCACATCATGCGTCGGCACGAATACCGGCTCGCCGTAATGGCCCTCGAAGCGGTCGAGCCAGGCGACGCTTTCGTCGAGCTTGTAGGTCGTCACGTACTGGCTCTCCGGCAGGACGACATAGGAGGCGCCGTCGCGGCCGTAGAGCGACACCCCGAGGATGTCGACCCGTCCGTTCAGGAACACCTGCGTCACGAAATTGTTGAGCTCGCTGATCTCCTCGAGCGTGAGCGGCTGCCCCGGCGTCCGCTTGGACTCCAGGAACGCCGTCACCTTGGGATACTGGTACGGCATGACCGTCAGCCGGTTCAGCTCGTTCATATAGGTGTCGATGTTCAGCGTCATCTGCTTGATCGCCTGCAGCTGCGATTCGCCGACCTTGGCCTCCGTCGTCTCCGAGAAGCGGGCGAAGGCGAAGCCGCCCATCAGCCCGAGCGGCAGGACGATGAACACGGCGTTGATGAGGATGAGCTTGCGCGCGAGCTCGAGGCTGCGGAACCAGATGCCGAATGCCTTCATGCTGCCTCTCTCCTTCGCCCGCTACTTGGCCAGCGCCGCGTCGACCGCCGCCTGCGCCCGCCGCAGCGCCTCGGCCGGCGTCTGCTGCCGGTAGATCATCCGCTCCCACTCCTTGATGAGCAGCTCGATCATGCTCCACTGCTTCACCTGGCGCGGCCAGTAGGCGACGTCGTTGGCCACCTCCGCATAGTCGCTGCGGAACTTGAGCCGCGCGTACGCCTCGCTCGCCACGACCTGGCTCGAGCTCGGCACATGGCCGGCCTTGGCCCACAGGTCGCCGTGCTCGACCGCCCACTTGGCGAACGTCAGCGCCGCCGCCCGCTTCTCCGGCGTCAAGCCGGCCTTGGCCGGCAGCGCCAGCGTATGCGTGTCGCCCCAGACGGCGGCATGGTCGTACAGCACGGGGAACGGCACGACCGACAGCTCCAGTCCCGGCGCCTGCTCGAACGCGCCCGTGCCCCACATGCCGGTGACGAGCAGCGCCGCGTCGCCGTCGTGGAACAGCTGGAACGCGTCGTTGATGCCGGACGGGATGAGCTCCTTGCGGTACAGGCTGTCGACGAGCTCCAGCGCCTCGAGCGCCTGCGGATTGTCGAACACCGCCTTGCCGCCGTCCGCGCTGTAGAACGCGCCGCCGCCGTCCATCTGGTTGTACAGGCTCCACCACAGCCATACGGAGTCGATGCGCGTGCTCGGCAGCGCGAGCGGAGCGACGCCGGGCGGACTGCTCGCCTTGAGCCGCTCCAGGAAGCGGAGGAAGCCCTCCTTGCCCGGCTCCAGCAGCGGCTTGCCGTCGTCGCCGAGCAGCCCGGCGCGACGCAGATGCGCCTGGTTGGCGTACAGCACGAGCGCATGCGTGTCGAGCGGCACCGCATAGTGGGCCTGCTCGTAGAGCGTCGATTCGACGATGTTGGCGTTGAACTGGCTCCAGTCCAGCCCCGCCGCGGCCGCCGGCTCGTCCAGCCGCTCGATGTAGCCGTTCTGCACGAACTGCGGCAGGTTCGTCGCATGCACGATCGCCAGATCCGGCGCGTTGCCGGCGAGAATCGCCGTGCGCAGGCGGGAGTAGTAGTCGTCCAGCCGCGAGTTGATCTGCTCGACGCGGATGTCCGGATGCTCCGAGTTGAACGCTTCCACGATATCCGTCATGAAAATGTTGTCGCCGCCGCTGAACGGCGTCCAGTACTCGAGCACGATCGGCTCGACCGCCGGGCCCGGATCGGGCTGCGGCTCGGCCGCCCCGGAGCAGCCCGCCGCGAGCAGCGCCGCCGCCGCTGCGGCCCATCCGAGCCGCCGCCAGCCTCTCCGGCCGATCCAGCCTCTCCAGCCGCCGCTGCCTTTCCAGCCTCTCCAGCCGCCGCTGCCTTTCCAGGCGCTCCTGCCGCCGTCTCCGGCGGCGCGCGCTCCGCTCCGCCGCGCCTTTCCGGCTTCGCAGTCCATGCTGCCGCCCTCGCGCTTCCATCCGTGCCGTCCGCCGCTCCTGCCGAGCTGTCCGCCGCTTCTCATGCGCCATCCCCCTGCCGCTTCATCGTTGTCGCCTTAAGTTTCCTCCGGCAAGGCGGCTGCCGTCAACCGCCGGGACGAATCCAGATGTCGGCAAAGTCGACGCGCAGGCTGCCGGCCCGCGCCGTCAGCTCGATGGCGCTCGCGCCGGCAGGCAGCTTCAGCTCCGCCTCGTACATCCGCAGCTCGCCCCGCTGCTGCGGCTCGATGTCGAGCGTCCGCTTCGCGCCGCCTGCGGATATCTCCAGCTTGGAGCCGTCCGCCGGGTTCAGCACGGCCACGGACACCGTGTACGTGCCGGACTTCGGCACGCGCACGTTCGGCAGCCGCACGCCGGCGCCGGCCTCATGCAGCAGCGCGGCAGCGCCGCGCGAGGCGAACACGTTCTCGTTCTCCTCCGCGCCGCCGAGCATCTCGCCCCATTCCGCCTCGAAGCGCGGCAGCTCCAGCGCCAGCAGCTCCGCTCCGCCGCTCGCCCGCGCCCGCAGCTCGCCGCCGCCCTCCGGCAGCTTCAGCTCGGCGTAGGCATAGCCGACTGCTCCCGTCGCGGTCGGCTCCAGCTCCGCCGTCTCGGCCTTGCCGGCGGAGGAGCTCAGCGAGATGCGTCCCGCGCCGCCCTCCGCCATCCGGTAGTGGAGCAGCACCGGCACGACCGTCTCGACGGTGGAGACGACGTCGCTGAACACAAGCTCCTCGCCGTCCGGCCGCGCGTCCTCCGCCCGCAGGACGCCCATGCCGGACGGCGCCTCGATCGCCGCCTCCAGCGGCTGCGGCGGACCGAAGTCCGGCAGGCCGTCCGCGGTCCAGCCGACCTTGGCGGCGCGCGCCTTGCGGTTCGCCCAGCCGTCGGACTCGCCGCTCGTCGCGTGGTAGACGATCCACGTCTCCGTCCCGTCCGGCGACGCCGCGAACGAGTTGTGCCCCGGCCCGTACACGCCGGCCTCCGCGTCCGGCGCGAGCAGCGGCTCGGGATGCTTGCTCCAGTCCTCCGCCCGCAGCGGATCGCCGCCCTCGCGCAGCGAGAGCGCGCCGATGCTGTAGTACGGCGTCCAGCTGCCGGCGCCGGAATAGACGATATGGACGCGTCCGTCCCGGCGCAGCACCGACTGCCCTTCGTTGATGTACGGCGGTCCGCCGGCCTTTTCCCAGTCCAGGTCGGGACGGCTCAGCAGCACGCGCGGCCCGCTGATCGTGAGCGGATCGCTCATCGGAGCGATGTACGTGTTCTGGGCTTCGTTGACGTCGCCCTCCCAGCCCGACCAGATGAAGTACAGCCGCTCCTCATGCTCCATGACGAGCCCGTCGATCGCCCACTTGTCCGTGTCGTCCGCGATCTTGCCCTTGAAGGCGTATTCGCCCATCGGGTCGTCCGTCGCCGCTTCGAGCGCGTACATGCGGTGGTTGGCGTTGTCGCCGTCGTCGGCCGCGAAGTAGATCAGCCATTTTCCGCGCACATGCTGGATTTCCGGCGCCCACAGGTTCGCCGAATAGGCGGTGCCGACCGGCGGATGCCAGACGACCTTGCGCTCGGCGGAGCGGAAGTCGAGCGTGCGCGACTTCATGACCATGATGTCCGTGCCGCCATGGGTGAACGTCATGTAGTAGAATCCGCCGTGATGGACGACGCTCGGGTCCGGCGTGTCGATCTCGGCCAGCGTGTTCTTGAACGTGCCGCCGTGTCCGGCGTACGACGCATCCGTCTCATCCGGATGTCCTTGCTTGCTCCACATCCAATAGCCTCCTCCCGCGATCAAAAGCAGGAGCAGCGCCGCCAGCAGCGTCGCCGTCCCTCGATTCCTTTTCAGCCGCATCGCCTCGTTCTCCTTCTAAGCTGCCTTATTTGACGCCGCTGCTCGTAATCGCGCGGACGAACGACTTCTGCCCGAGGATGAAAATGAGCACGACCGGAAGCGCGGCGACCGTCGTCATCGCCATCAGCTTGCCGTAGCTCTGCGTGTAGCTGCCCGTCGCCATCATCGCGATGCCGGCCGTAATCGTGCGCATCTCCGGCGACGTCGTGGCGTAGAGCGGCCAGACGAAGTCGTTGTAGATGCCCATGAACGTGAAGATGCCGAGCGTCACCAGGATCGGCACGGCCGACGGCATGAGGATGCGGGCGTACAGCTGCCATTTGTTGACGCCGTCGATGCGGCCGGCCTCCTCGATCTCCTTGGGGAACGAGAGGAAGAACTGGTACAGCAGGAACACGCCGAACGCGCCCGCCGTCGCCGGCAGGATGAGCGCAGGATACGTGTTGATGAGGCCGAGCGCGTTGAACTCCATGTACATCGGCAGGAACGTCAGCACGCCCGGAATCATCAGCGAGGCGATGAACATCGGCAGCAGCAGCCGGCGCAGCGGCAGGTCGGTCAGGCGCGCCAGCGCGAAGGCGGCCATCGAGTCGATGACCAGCACGATCGCCGTGCCGATGGCGCCGACGGACAGCGAGTTGGCGATCCAGCGCAGCACCGGCGTGTTCATCAGCTCGCCGCCGAGCCCTTGCCGGAAGTTGTCGAGCGTCGGCTTGCGCGGCAGGAAGTCCATCCGTCCGGACAGCGCCTCGAAGTCGTTCTTGAAGCCGGTCGAGAGCATCCAGATCAGCGGCAGCACCATGACCGCGGCGATGATCGCGGCCAGCAGGAGAAGGATCGCCTGGTTCCGTTTCGAAGTCGTCATCTAAGCCTTCTCCTTTCGGTTGGTGAGCTTGAACTGCACGACGGACACGGCCATGATGAGCAGCGCCATCAGGATCGCCATCGCCGACGCCGAGCCGACGTCCTTGCGCGCGAACGCCTGGTCGAGCACGTTGATGAGCAGCACGCGCGTCGTGTCGCCCGGCCCTCCGCGCGTCAGCAGGAACGGCTGCGCGTAGATGTTGAACGAGGCGATCGTCGAGGTGATCATGACGAACAGCATGACCGGACGGATCGTCGGCAGCGTCACGGAGACGAACTTCGACCAGGCGCCCGCCCCGTCGATCGAGGCCGCCTCGTACTGCTCCTCCGGCACCTCGTTGAGCGCGTTGATGAAAATGATCATGTTGAAGCCGATCGTCCACCAGATCGTCGCTCCGATCAGCGACACCCACGCCCACGGCGTGTCGGTGAGCCACGGAATGCCGGCGAAGCCGAGCCGCGCGAGCAGGCTGTTGATGAAGCCGGCGTTCGTATCGAGCATCATGAGCCAGATGACGGCCATGACCGACGCCGAGAGCGCGTACGGCAGGAAGTAGAACGTGCGGAACAGCCCGCGCACGCGCGCCGGCAGCGCGTTCAGCAGCATGGCCAGGGCGAGCGCGACGAAGATGAGCAGCGGCACCGAGTAGAGGACGAACTGCGCCGTCGTCCACAGGCCGCGGAAAAACAGGCTGTTCTCGTACGTGCCCGGCGTGAGGATGGAGATATAGTTGCTCAGGCCGACGAACGCATGCTCGCTCGAGAGCAGCTCGAAGTCCTGGAGGCTGATGACGACCCCGTACAGGATCGGGAACAGCAGGAACAGGCCGAAGCAGGCCAGATAGGGCAGCACGAACAGGAACGAGGTGAGCCGCGAGGTCCATTTCATGGATGGGTCCTTCCTTTCATGGGCAGCGGGCGGGCGAGAAGGAAAGAAGGACGAGAGAGCGCACAGCCCGCTCTGCCGTCCTTCCGCTTTCGCTTCCCGGCAAGCCGGATTATTTCATCGCCTGGCGGGACTTGGCGACCGCGTCGTCCATCGCCTGCTGGGCCGGCTTCTTGCCGAGGATCGCGTTGCTCAGCTCGCCCCACAGCGGCTCGACGATCGTGCCCCAGTTGAGCACGTTCGGCGCGAACTGCACGTCGGCGAAGCTGCCGGCGACCGTGCTCTGGAACTCCAGCGCCTTGAACTCCGGCGATTCCAGCACCTTGTTGGAAGCGACCGCCTGGCCGGACTCCGCCCAAGCGAGCGAGTCGCCGGAGACGAACTTGAGGAAGTCGCCGATCGCGGCGAGCTTATCCGCATCCGTGACCGCCTTCGGCACGACGAAGCCGTGCGAGCCGGCGTAGACCGCTTTTTTCGCCTTGCCGATCTGCGGCATGACGGCGACGCCGTAGTTCAGGCCGGCTTCGTCGAACTGCGACTTCATCCACGGACCGTTGAACTGGATCGCGTTTTTGCCCTGGAGGAACAGCGTGTTCTCTCCGTCCTGCTGCACGTTGCCCGGGGAGATGCCCTTCTCGACCATATCCCGCAGCCATTGCACCATCTCGACCGCCTCCGGCGAGTTGTACGCCACGTCGGAGCCGTTCCACAGCTCGCCGCCGTTCTGCCAGACAAGCGAAGGGAAGATGAACTGCTGCGGCCACAGCGTCGGCACGACGTAGCCGTACACGCCTTTGTCCTTGTTCGTCAGCTTCTCGACGGCGGCGTCGAACTCGGCGCGGTTCGTCGGCGGAGCGGAGATGCCGGCTTGCTCGAACAGATCCTTGTTGTAGTACATGACGGCCGGGTGGATGTCGAGCGGGATCGTGTACAGCTTGCTGTCGATCGTCGCGTACTTGATCGGCGCCTCGGCGAAGTCCGCGGCGTTGATGCCGGCCTGGGACGCCAGGTCGTCGACCGGCTGCAGCTGGTCCTTGCTCTGGTACGTCGGCACGGAGTCGACGTGCATGATCATCAGGTCGGGCCGCTCCTTGCCGGTGCTGAGCGCGACGTCGAGCTGCTTGTAGTACTCGCCGTTCGGCTGGATGACGAATTTCACCTTGTAGGCGTCCTGCGAGCTGTTGTATTGGTCCACGATCTTTTTCATGAACGGGCCGTCCGAGCCGGAGAAAGGAGACCAGAACAGAATTTCCGTCGCTTTGCCGCTTCCTCCTCCGGAGGACTGATTTTCGGCCGCGCTGCCGCTGCCGTTTCCATTTCCGTTTCCGTTGCCCGAGCAGGCGGTGGCCAGAAGCGGCACCATCAGCGTCATGGCGAGGATCGAGGCTTTTTTCCGGTTGCGTTTGCTCATCCGAGATACTCCCCTTTTATGTCGGTCTTCCACGAGCGAGGCTCGTTGGATAGCCTTATCGTAAGGGAAGGAGACGCTTTGAAAAATGGCGCTTCTACAGATGAAGTGGACATTTTTACAGGTCCTGTCTTCGGAAAGAGGAATCTAAACCCGCTTATATGTATATCCTGTGGATATACAAATTGGGAGGAGGGCGATATAATTGAGCCATCAAATACGAAGGGATAGGGTCCTTATGACGACGGTAACGCTCAGCCGTTGGGGCAACAGCAGCGGCATCCGAATTCCGAACCAGTTTCTCAAGAGGATGAATCTGGTCGAAGGCGCGGAAATGGAAGCCGTGCTGACGGAAGATAATTGCATCTTGCTGCGTCCGCTGAATCAGACGGATGCGAACGAACAATTGCGGGAGCATCTGAACATGCTGCTCTCGAAAATCAAGCCGGATTCCTCGCGGCATGAGGAGATCGACTTGGGAATCGAAGGAGACGAGCTCATTTGACCTTTCCCGCACGCGGCGATCTCGTCTGGCTCGATTTTGATCCGCAGGCAGGCAGAGAGCAGGCAGGCCGCCGCCCCGCCCTTGTCTTGTCGGAAGCTTTGTTCAACGAGCTTACCGGCTTTGCCGTTGTATGTCCCATCACCAATCAAGCCAAAGACTATGCGTTTGAAGTGCCGATTCCGGAAGGCCTGGCGTTTTCCGGAGTTGTCCTGACCGATCAATTCAAGAGCCTTGACGTTCGGAAAAGGAAGATCAAGGTCGTCGGGAACGCGGCGCCGGAATCGGACTTTTTCAAGAGCGTGCTTCAGAATGTCCGCTCCATTTTGGCTTGACCCTCATCTTTCGATGGACTCCGATGGAGTCGTTCCAAAAACAAGACGCTGCGCCGGCATCCCTCGAGGCTGCCGGCTTCGGTCAGAGGCTCGGGAACAGATCCAGGCTGTCGATCTCGGCGTAGTTGCTGACGCGGGTGAAGCGCACCGTGTTCGAGCCGGCGTTCAGATAGACCTTGGCCGTGGACGTCCCCCAGTTGTTCCAGCCGGAGTAGGCGACATAGAAGTTCGAGGCCGCTCCGCCGTTCACCGACAGCCCGTGGATCGCCCACGGCTGGCCGCTCGTGCCGTTGCCGGTGCGCGCTGCGAGCACGTACCAGCCGGCCGCAGGAGCGCTGACCGTGAACTGCACGTAGCTCGCCGCCGTATCGATGTAGCCGACCTTGCGGCCGCCGGAGGCGCTGGCCTCGTTGGTCGCCGCCGCGCCGCCTCCGAGCGCGGCGTTCTCCGCCTCATAGCGCTCGCGGGACGGCTCGCCGGACGGAACGGCGATCGGCGCATTCGGCGCGGCGGGGAGCCGAGGTTCGGCGTATTGTCGGCGTTCCAGCCGAACTTCTGCGCGCGCACCTGGCGCGTCCAGCCGGCGCCCTGCCAGCGGGCGGAGTGGTAGACGATCCAGTCCTCGGCGCCGTCCGGGGACTTGGTGAAGCTGTGGTGGCCGGGGCCGTAGATGCCGTTCGCGCTGGCGAAGATCGGCGTGCTCTTTTTCGTCCAGGACGAAGCGTTCAGCAGGTTCGCGGACGTGCCGGCGGTGATGAGGCCGAGGCAGTAGCCGTCGGTCCAGCTGCCGCTCGCCGAGTAGACGAGGCTGATCGTGCTGCCGCGCACGATGACCTGCGGGCCTTCGTTGACCTGCGGCGTCGTGTTCGTCTCCCAGCTGTACGTCGGCGTGGCGATGCGCGTGCGCGCGCTGCTGATCGTCCACGGGTTGCTCATCTGCGCGATGTACAGATGCTGCTTGTCGTTGACCGTTCCCTCCCAGCCCGACCAGAGGAAGTAGCGGCTGCCGCCGACGGTCAGCACGGTGCCGTCGATCGCCCAGCGGTCGGTCGCGTCGCTGATCTTGCCCTTGAGCGTCCAGCTGCCGGTCATCGGATTGGCGCTGGCGTTCTCCAGGACGTACATGCGATGGTTCTCGTTGCTGCCGTTGTCGGCGGCGAAGTAGACGTACCATTTGCCGTCGAGATAGTGCAGCTCGGGCGCCCATAGGTTGGAGCTGTACATCGTGCCTGCGGGCGGCGTCCAGACGACGGCGCTCTCGCCGGCGTCGATGCCGCTGAGCGTCCTGGAGCGGGACAGCGTGATGTTGCCGCCCGTCGTCTGCGTGTAATAGTAGTAGCCGTCCGTATGCTTGTACATCCATGGATCGGCTCCGTCCTGCTTGATGACGTTGAAGAAGGTCGAGACCGGGGCGGCATGCGCGCGCTCGGCGCCGAGCGGCAGCACCAGCGTGACGGCGAGGAAGCAGGCGAGGGCCATCAGGGCGAGGCGTTTGATCATGATCGATTCCTCCTTGGGATGGTCGCATATGCGAGATGCGCCAAGCCCAGTCTACTCGGTTCAGGGAAGCGCTTCCAGGACATCCTTTTGCAGATGCCGGACGTATTTCTAGATCGTGGAATGGAAATGGCCGCAAATGGGCAAGCCGACCGGCTCTAGACGGAATCGGCATCGTCCATCTGGAACGATTCAGCGGCGGCTCGAGCGGCCGAAGCAATTCTCTTGCCGAAGCCAGGGAGCTGACGACGAATCAGATCGTTAGCAGGTTGAAATGACGCCATTTCCATGCCTAACGACGCGTGGCGGGCTTAGCCGTTAAAAAGACGAAAAAAATGAGCGAAATGGGGGCGTCGGAGCGGTTTAAGCGTATGACGCGTCGTTAGTCGATCATGAAGGCGGAATATGGGGCTCTAAGCGCACCAGGGATCGTTGCCGCGGAATGCCGTCAGCCGGCAGCAGTTCAAGCTGCTCATTGGCATTATTCCGGCTGCTTGCCGGCAGCAGTTCAGCTGCTCGTTGGCATCATTCCGGCTGCTGGCTTGCAAGCCAGCACGGAGACGACAAGCGAACCGGCCAGGCCGCAACGAAGCTTCTCCGCCAGGCGAGCCGCGCCGTCAAGAAAATGATGCAACGCAAACGAGACGAAGCCGCTTCCTGCGGCTTCGTCTCGTTTGCTGCTTCCATTCCTCTGCGCCATGCGCCTTGCGGGAGGACCGCTTTCACGGCAGGCTTTCCAGCCACGCGGCCATCGCTTCGGCGGTGTGACGCGCCTGCGCGCCTGCAGGGAGAGTCGACTTGCCGTCGCCCCGCTGCTCGCCGTAAGCGCCGAAGCCGGCATGATTGCCGCCCTCGATCGGCACGTACGCCGTGTCCGGCGGCAGCCAGCGCTTCGCCTGGCCCCAATCGCCGCGGTCCATCACCTCGTCGTTCGTCGCGAACACGGACAGAGCCTTCAGGCCGCTTCCGTTCAGGTCGCCCTTGGGGTCGGGGTAGGAGGCGAGGAAAAACACGCCCGCCAGCCGGTCCGGATGCTCCGCCGCATATCGGGCCGCCATCACGCCGCCGAGGGAATGGCCGCCGATGACAAAGCTCCCGTCCCGGGCCGAGTCCAGCACCCCGTCGGCGCGGCTCCCTCCCAGCACGGCGAGGTCGAGCGGCATGCGGATGAGATAGGCCGGGTAGCCTCGGCGGGAGAGCTCAAGCGCCAGCGGCGCGTAGCTGCGCTCATCGACAAGCGCTCCGGGATACAGCAGGACGGACGGGCTCTTGCGATCGCCCGTCGGGACAAAGGCGATGAAGGAGTCGGTTTGCTCGACCTCGACGTCGGCTGCCCGCAGCGCTTCCTCGGCCTCGGCAGCGGGACCGTAGCTCAGCGCCTTCAGCGCGATCAGTCCGGCCGCAGCCAGCAGGAGCAGCGAGGCGCCGATCCACATCGCCGCCTTGGTGCTGCGCCGGCGCTTCGGGCGGGACTGGGAGTTGGCAATTTCGCTCATCGTCTAGACCTGCAGCGAGCCGGCCGTCTCCGCGCCGCCGATCGAGCAGGCGAGGATCGCCGCATCGAGCAGCTCCAGCTCGCCGGCGAGCGCCGCGCGCTTGCGCTCGAACTGCTGCAGATGCAGCACCCCCGTCTCGTCCTCCGGGTAGCGCTCGACATATTGGCGCATCTCGGCCAGCGTCAGCTCAAGCTCCTCCAGCTCCCCCGGCCCCGCCTGGCTGGCGGCAAAGCCTTGGCTCAGCCGATCGTCCTGCATCCTGTATTCGTTCATCATCATCATGGAATTCATCGTTGTCGTACCTCCTGATTTCTCGCGTTCGTTTCGGTCCGGATGGGCTCGTTTCGCTCCGAGCCGGGCAGCCCTCGCTGCCGTCCGCTTCCTTTATTACCACCGCGAGTCCGAGTGAAACAACGAAAAGGCCCTCCCTTATGGAAGGGAAGGGCCTTGCCGGAAAGGAAAGGGTCCATCCGCCGCAGAGCATGCGGAAAAAGGGCTCGATTCTACTTGAATTTCTTCCAGTCCATGCTGCTGTTCTCAAGCAGATACTCCATGCTGCTCTCGTTGCGCTTCTGCTCGGCCTTGCGCGCTTCTTCGGCGCGACGGCGCTCTTCCTCGCGGACGCGCTCCTGCTCCGCGCGCATGTCTCCCGCCTGGTTCTTCAGGCGGTCGACGAGCTCCGCCGGCAGCAGATCCTTCAGCGTCGCCGGCTTCGCCGCCGCTTCCGGACGCGGCTCCGGCGCGCGGCCCCGATTCTTTTTGGCCATATTGCGGCATCCTCCCCTCGCGTCTAGCTTGCTCGCAGGCGATTATACCACAGCGCGCCCCTCCCGGCATCTGCCGCGCTCGGCTCAGCCGATCGACAGGCGCAGCGTGATGCCGGAAGGATCGACGACCTCAAGGCCGCCCTCCGCCTCGCGAACGTCGACGCCGCCTGCCCGCAGCCGGTCCGCCGCCGCCTGGCGCGCCGCCTCGTCCGGGAACAGGATCGTGGCGAACTTCAGGCCGACGGCGTTCTCCGGCGGATGCTTGGCGCCTCGTCCGGCCCAGATGTTGAGCCCGATATGATGGTGATAGCCGCCGGCGGAAATGAACAGCGCCCCCATCGACTGCCAGCCGTCGACGATCAGATCGAAGCCGAGCAGGCCGCAGTAGAACTGGCGGGCCGCCTCCAGCTCCGCCACATGGAAGTGGACATGGCCGATGACCGTGCCGTCCGGCAGCCCTTCCCACGGCTGGCCCTCCGCCAGCGCGAGCAAGCCCTCGACGTCGACCGGATCGGTGCCCATCCGCACATGGCCGCTCTCGTCGTACGTCCACTCGCTGCGCGGACGGTCGCGGTAGATCTCGATGCCGTTGCCGTCAGGATCGGTGATGTACAGCGCCTCGCTCACCCAGTGGTCGCCCTGGCCGATGTGGATGCCCGCCTCGGCCATGTTGCGAAGCACGAGCCCGAGCGACCGGCGATCCGGCACGAGCACCGCGAAATGATACAGTCCGGCCGCCGAGCGGCGGTCGACCGCCGCGGCATCCGGCCTTTCCTCCAGCTCCAGCAGCGCCTCGTCCGAGCCGGCATGGCCCAGCGCGGCCTCGCCGCCGCTGCGGCTCAGTACGCGGAAGCCGAGGATGTCGCGATAATAGGCGATGGAACGGTCCAGGTCGCGGATCTTGAGCCGGACCTTGCCGATGCGGACGGCGGGATCGATCGAGCCCTGCAAAGGATTATTCATCATGGATGCACCTCATTAGTTACTTATTTTTAGTTAGTATAATACATAAAGTAAATAGATGCAATCGTCAGCGGATCCGATTCGTTCCCATGAAAAAGGGACGCTGCGAGCAGCGCCCGCCTCGTCCCTTTTCGGCTCTTCCCTATCGTATCCATTTCGAGCGGCTTCATTCAAAGTCGAGCCGGCCGCAGGAGATCGGAGCGGAGCGCTCTTGTCTCTCGTCAATGCTTCAAATGATAAGGGACCGTCGCGATGACGATGTCCTTGCGGTTGAACAGATACGTCCGCAGCAGCAGGCCGGTCTGATTGTGCAGGATGTGCTGCCACCAGTGCTTCGTCACGAACTGCGGGATGAGGATCGTAATATGGTCGGTCTCCGCCGTCTTCCACTCGACCGTGTCGATGAACTTGAGCAGCGGCCGCGTGATGCTGCGGTAGCTGGAGCGCAGCACGATCAGGCGAACGCCCGGGTTCCACTCCGCCCACTTGGCCTCCATCCGCTCGATGGAGTCGTCGTCGAAGCCGACGTAGACGGCGACGACGTTGTCCGTGAGCGACTTGGCGTAGCCGATCGAGTTGCTCACGACGCGCGTGATGCCGGCGACCGGCACGACGACCGTGCTGCCTTTGATGACCGGCTTGTCGGCGGCGAGGTCGATGCGCAGCTCGTCGGCGACTTTGACGTAGTGGCGATGGATGCGCAGGAACAGCCACATGACGACCGGCAGGAAGACGAACACCATCCACACCTGGGAGAACTTCGTGAAGATGAAGATGAGCGTAATGCCCAGCGTCGTCAGCATGCCGACCGTATTGATCGCGAGCTTGCCTCCCCAGCCCTTGGGCCGCAGCCGCACCCAGCGCACCATCATGCCGAGCTGCGACAGCGTGAACGGGATGAACACGCCGACGGCGTACAGCGGGATCAAGTTCTCCGTATCGCCGCCGAACAGCACGACGAGCACGATCGAGAACGCGGCGAGGAATAGAATGCCGTTGGAAAAGCCGAGCCGGTCGCCGCGCACCATGAACGCATGCGGCATGTATTTGTCCTTGGCCAGCATGAACGCCAGCAGCGGGAACGCCGAATACGCCGTATTGGCCGCCAGGAACAGGATGAGCGCCGTCACGCCCTGGATGAAATAGTACAGGAAGCCGCGGCCGAACGTCGAGGCGGCGATCTGCGACACGACCGTCTCGTTGTGGCTCGGCGTGATGCCGTACCAATACGCCAGCACGCTGATGCCGAGGAACATGCCGCCGAGGATGAGGCCCATCATGACGAGCGTCGCGGCGGCGTTGCGCTCGGCCGGCTGCTTGAAGTTCGGAATGGCGTTGGACACCGCCTCGACCCCGGTCAGCGCCGAGCAGCCGGAGCTGAACGCCTTGAGCAGCAGGAACAGGCTGACGTTGCTGACGGCCGTGCCGAGCTCCGGAATGTCGGGATGGGCTCCGCCGGTCAGGTAGCGGATGACGCCGGAGACGATAAGCACGAAGATGGATACGACGAACAGATAGATCGGAATCGCGAGCACCGAGGCCGACTCGGTGACGCCGCGCAGGTTCATGAGCGTGAGGAACAGGATGACGACCGTCGCGATCAGCACTCGGTGGTCGTGCAGCGACGGGAACGCCGACGTGATCGCATCGGTGCCGGCGGAGGCGCTGACCGCGACGGTAAGGATGTAGTCGATCAGCAGCGAGCCGCCGGCCAGCAGGCCGGTCGTCGTGCCAAGGTTGTTCTTGGCCACGACATAGGCGCCGCCGCCCATCGGATAGGCGAAGATCGTCTGGCGATACGACAGGATGAGGATCAGCAGCAGGCCGAGCACCGCGATCGAGATCGGGATGCTGTACCAGACCGCGGCGAAGCCGGCGACCATCAAGGCGATCAGGATCTGCTCCGTGCCGTAGGCGACGGAGGACAAAGCGTCCGAGGACAGGATGGCGAGCGCCTTAAGCCGCCCCAGCTTCTCTCCTTCGAGCTCCTTGCTTTTCATCGGCCGGCCGATCAGCAGCCGTTTCATTCGGTTTGCCATCATGCTTGCTTTCCCCTTTGCGCGCGCTGCGCCTTGACATGGTTGAGTGCTGGCGGCCCCGTCTGCGCCGGAGCCATGATGTATCTTACACCCGGCCCTTATCGCTGTAAATAAACATTTACACCTAAGCTTCTTGCTTCTCTCCTTTCAACCGAAAACCATCCTTCCGAAACGCAATTCGAGCCGTCCCGTTCGGCCTGAACGCGCCGAAGAGCCCTTGCAGCCGGCAAGAGCTCTTCGGCGGAGGCGGCTCAATGACTGGACTTGTCGTCCTTCTCGTTGCCGTGCTTGAAGTTTCCGGTCAGCTTGGCCATGACGAGCTGCGTTCCTTTATGGTCCTGGCCTGCAATCGCGCTCAAGAACCTGTCGCTTGCCTTGCCGGCGAGAGTCTTTACATGTTTGCCATTCCAATAGAGGAATATCCCGTTGTTTTTGGTGCGCTTATAGGTAAATATTTCTTCGTTCAGACGGCCGCGCTTGTCGATTGCCATGTCGTTCCTGCTCCTTTATTCTGCATCTCCCTCCATCATAGAGGCGCGTCTCTTCCCCCGCGAGGCCCGATTCGGCTTAACCTGTTTTCCACCGGCAGTTTCATTTGTAAACGAGATGTAACGGGATTGAGATTTTTTCTTCAGGTTGGTTTAAGATTCGATGCTTAAAATGAACACATGACCCCCCTTTGAATAGAGCATCATCTTGGGCTCGCCGGCTGCCACCGGCGGGCCGCTTTTTTTCCCCGCAAGCAAAAACGCCGGCGGGATCCGCCGACGCTGTTGTCCTTCTATTCCGTTGCGCTTGCCGCCTCTTCTTCCGCCGGCCCGGCCGCTGCGGCTTCATTCCGCTTTGCCGCCCGCTGGATGACGGACGAGAGGAGCGCGAGCGCCAGTCCCTGGCCCCAGCCCTGCGCCCACTTGCGGTCGATCTGAAGATAAGCGTCGACGTCGTTCATGACGGCGGTGCCGCCCGACACGTTTCGGACCCGCCCGTTGTCGGCGATATTCGCCAGCACGCCGTCGAGAGCCTTTTGAACGTACTTCGTATGAAGCGGGTTGCCCTGCTGGACCATCGCCGCGGCGATGCCCGCTGTCGCCGACACCTCGCCGTACGCATCCGGGCAGTCCAGCACCGTCCCCCACAGGCCGTCGTCCTTCTGAAGCTTCTTGAGCGCTGCGAGCTGGTCGCGCAACGAGCTCCAGATATGCATCATCGGCGGATACAGGTAGCCCTCCGGCACCTCGCCGGCGGCTCGGGACATCGTATAGGCCGCCCAGGCGTTCGCGCGCGCCCAGTGGATGCCGGACATATGGTTCTGGTGGACGTGGGTGTAGCCGTGGTACCAGAGGCCGTTGTCCTCGTCCTGCAAGTAGTTGATGTGCCACAGGAACTGATGCAGCCCGTCATGGATCAGCCGCTTCTCGTTCAGCTTGACGCCGACGCGCAGCATGAAGTACGCCGCCATGAACAGCGTATCCGCCCAGCACTGCTCCGGAAAGTCGTTTTTGGACGACACGGTATGCTGCAGCACCCGGTCGCCGAACCGCAGCGCGCGATTTTCCAAATAATCGATCTTGCTCAGGATGATGTCGAGGTATTTCTGATCCTTCGTCTCCTCGTACAGAGTGAGCAGCATATGCCCCATGGCGCAGGTGTTCACCGTCCAGCCGGGCAGGCCGACCTCGATATACTCGTCGACCCAGCGGATCATCCGCTCCAGATACGTCTTGTCGCCCGTCGCCTCGTATGCCCGGCTGACGCCGTAAAACGCGACGCCGCCCGGCCAGTCCCAGGTCAGATCCATCCCGAACGTATAGTCGACCACCCGATCCGCCACCTGGTTCAGCCGGTCCGCGGAAGCCAGTATGTTCATCCGTCCAAGCCCTCCATTTCCTGAAAAGCATGCGGACATTCGGCCTGCTCCGTCCGCATGCTGTCGTTTGTAATGGATTATAACGGCTTCACGAGCGGGATGACATACAGATATCCGACTTGTTTCAGCGAAAAGCAGAGTCTTGGCGGCGGCGCTTCTCGGCTGCGCCGGACTTGAGAGCCGAAGCGAGCGTGACGGCGGCTCCGCCCGCTCCGATCCAGGTCAGCGCGGCGACGGCATGATTCCAGCTCAGTCCTTTGCCAAAGAAGAACAGCTCCCGAAGTCCGTCGACCATAAACCGCATCGGCAGCCAAGGATGGATCCAGTCCCGGTAGAACGGCGACATCATCTCCGGAGCCAGAGCGAGCAGCGGAGCGCCGAAGAACAGCATCAGCGCGAACACGGCGATGCCCTTGAGCCCCAGCCAGGACACCACGGCCGTGATGAGCAGGAAAAAGCTGAAGAAGGCAAGCGCGAGGAACAAAGCCGTATCGACGAACTGCGGAATCGCAAGCCCGATCATAGCCTCCGCGATCCAGGCGAAGCCGAAGCCGACGAGCAGCGCCACGACGGCTCCCGCGCCGATGTGGACGAGCTTCGTCGCGAGCGACCGCTTGCGATCGGAGGCCGCGGATTTGCCGAATGCCAGGAACAGGACGGCGGAGCAGGCCATGCTCGCCATCCAGAGAGGCTGGAACAGCGAGATCGGCGCGTTGCCGTTTGCGCTTTTCGTGCCGATCTCGTTGACGTTCGTCACCTTCTTGGCGATCGGAACGGCCAGCGCGGCCGCCTGGTCGGGCGACAGCGTCGCTCCCTGGGCTTGGAACGCATCCAGCACCTGCGCGCGGATCTTCTCGCTCAACGTATCGACGACGCCGTTCAGCACTTGGCCGGCCGCGGTAGCCGCCGCCGCGTTCAAGCCCTGATTGAGGTAGATCCGAAGCTCCGGCGACGAGGGAGACGGAGTCCGCAGCGAAGCCTGCTTGGCGCTGAAATCCTGCGGGATGACGAGCGCGGCATAATAGTCCTTGTCGTTCAGGCCTTGCCGCGCCGCGTCCTCATCCTTCACGACGACCCACTCGACAGCCGGCTCCTCGCCGGGGGCCGTCGGCGCTTGCCGGATCGTCTCGACGATCGTCTCGCCCATATTGAGCTTCGGCTGGCCGGAGATCTCGACTCCCTGATCCTCGTTGACGACGGCGATCGGCAGCTGCCGAGGCTTGACCTGCACGCTCGGGAACAGCGTGAGCGAGAATACGAATACGATCAGCAGCGCGATGACCGGCGCGAGCAGGACGAGCTTTTTTTCTTTGGCTTGCATGTCAGGATCCTCCCTTTAGATAGACGATGGATTTCCAATTCCGCGGAGCAGGAAGCGGACCGCTTCCTCGATCTCCTCGTCCTCGATGACGTCCTGGTTCAGGAGCACGAGGCGCGAAGCGAAAAATCCGCCGACGAACGTGAACAGATTTTTGAGCAGCATAGCTGGAGGCAGTTCAATGAGCTCCCCCCGCTGCTGGAACAGCTCGATGACCGGAATGAGCCGGGAAGCCGCGACATCGGCCAGATAGGGCAGGATGTCGTTTTTGAGCTCTTCCTTGTAGATCAGCTCCTTGATCAGGACGCGGAGGATGTCCTTGTTCTCCAGCGCGAAATCGACCCGGTTGCGGATGAACGCCCGCAGGAACCCTTCGAGCGACGAGTTGGTGCGGACGATGCTTCCAATGACCTCTTCCGCCATGACCGGAAAGATTTCCTTGACGCGAGGGACGAGCAGATGAAGCAGCAGCTTCTCCTTCGTCCCGTATTGCTTGAAGATGCTCGCCTCCGACACCTCGGCCGCTTTTGCGATTTCCGCCGTCGAGGTATTGGAATAGCCCTTTTCGGCGAACAATTGAATGGCCGCCTCGACGATCCGCTCCTGCTTGACCGTCAGCTTGGATGCGCCGGAGAGCAGGATTTCCTGGAACAGGTTGCTGGTCAACCTCCGTTCACCTCATTCTTCCCGATTCAAAAGTAAGTACTTACTCACTGGGTTATATCACTCCGCTGCGCAACGGTCAAGAGCGCTCGGCGCCGGATGCCGGCCCCGAACGCTGTCCCCCTCCTATCGGCCCGGATAGCCGACGATCCGTCAGCTCCGCCGGCCGCGATGCTCCGCCGCGATCTCATCGATTACGCGCCTGCCCCATTCGGACAGCTCCGAGCCTTTTTCATGCCACTCGTAGGTGATGAGCGCCTTCCAGAGCGCCCAGCCGCGGGCGCGGTCGATCACGCCCTCGTCGGCGGCCATGCGCCCCAGGAACACGGCTCTGCTTGGGGCATCAAAAAAATTCCATGCCATCACCAAATCGCTGGACCGGTCGCCGACGCCCATCGTGCCGAAGTCGATGACGCCGCTCAGGCGGCCGCCGCTCGCCAGCAGGTTGCCGACCGCGACGTCTCCATGCAGCCAGACCGGCTGGCCGGAGAACGGCGCCGCCAGCGCCCTCTCCCAGACCTCAGTCAGCAGCGCGGCATCGAACGGAGCGCCCGGCCTCGCCAGCACGGAGCGGGCATCGTCTTCATAAACCGCGAGATCGCCGCCGCGATGAAAATTCTGCTCGCCTGCCGGCACGCCGTCCGTCGCGTCGATGGCCTCCAGCTCCAGCAGGAAAGCGGCAAGATCCTCGGCGAACTCGATTTTATCGCGAATCGCGGCACGGGAGACCGGCTCGCCGGCCAGCCAGCGATTGACCGACCAGGGCAGCGGATACTCCTCATCCGGCTCGCCCTTGGCGACGGGCACGGTGATCGGCAGCGTCAGATGCGGCTGAAAGACGGGGAGCCATTTCTGCTCCTTTTCCACGGCGGATGCGTAGCGCTCATGGCTCGGCAGGCGGACGGCCAGCTCCGGACCGAGGCGGAACGTGCGGTTGTCATGGCCGCTCTCGTCGACCGGACGCACCTCCAGACGGCTCCACTGGGGGAACTGGCGGGCGATCAGCCTCTGGACGAGGTCGGAGGTGATGCCGATCGTCCCCATCAGGCATCCGCCTCCAAGCGGAACAGCTCTTCCAGCTGGACTTGAAACCCTTCGAATACAAAGGAGGGCACGCTGCCCTTATCCATATACAGCTCCTTGACCTTGTACTCGCCATCTGCCAGCGCAAACACATGGACGGCACGGTTGCCTGGGTCTACGATCCAATATTCGGCGACGCCATATTTTTGGTACAGCTCGAATTTCTCATTGAAGTCCTTGAGGGCGGTGGACGGCGACAAGACCTCGATGACCAGCGTCGGGGCTCCATGACAGCCCTTTTTCCCGATCTGATCCTTGGCGCATACGACGGAGAGATCCGGCTGCACCACATGATCGGGCGAGCGGTAATCACCGCTTTCGCTGAGAAAGACATCGAAGGGAGCGACGAAGACTTGGCAGCTTCTGCGCTGGAAGTAAGCTCGCAAAGCGAAATGGAGCTCTCCGACGACGGACTGATGGAGCGGTGTAGGGGCGGGAGACATGCTGTACGCCTTCCCGTTGATCCATTCCCAGTTTCCTTCCCATGTCTGCCAGTCCTGGTAGCTGTAGACGGCTTTTTCGTCCGGAAATGACATCGGTCTCTCCTCCTTCGAGTTCCTGCATCCTCGGATCGTTCTAGGGAAAGTATACCCCATCTCTTCAGGGACTGCACTTGCCCCCATCCCTCATAGTCCCGTCCACCGTCGCATAGATTGGGTATGAACCTCAACTTTCGCACGGAGGGATGGAACGGACATGACTCAGGACGAGATCCGCCAGCTGGAGCGGGCGATCGACGAGATCACGGAGATCGCGGCCGGCTTCGGCCTTGACTTTTACCCGATGCGCTACGAGATCTGCCCCGCGGACATCATCTATACGTTCGGCGCCTACGGCATGCCGACCCGCTTCTCGCACTGGAGCTTCGGCAAGTCCTTCAACAAAATGAAGCTGCAATACGATCTCGGCCTCAGCAAGATCTATGAGCTGGTCATCAACTCCAACCCCTGCTACGCCTTCCTGCTCGACGGCAACTCGCTCATCCAGAACAAGCTCATCGTCGCGCATGTGCTCGCCCACTGCGACTTTTTCAAAAACAACGCCCGCTTCCGCAATACGAACCGCGACATGGTGGAGAGCATGTCCGCTACGGCCGAGCGCGTGACGCAGTACGAGATGCTGTACGGCACGGAGACGGTCGAGGCGTTCATCGACTCGGTGCTCGCCATCCAGGAGCATATCGATCCCGCGCTCGTGAAGCCGCGCCAGCTCGACAAGTCGCTGCAGGGCGAGTTCCTGCGCCGGGAAGCCGAGGAAGCCGAAGCGCCGCCCGCGGGCGCCTACGACGACCTCTGGTCGCTCGACGAGGACGATGCCGGCGACCAGGACGTGCAGCCGGACCCCCACCGCTTCCCCCGCCAGCCGGAGAAGGATCTCGTCTGGTTCATCGAGGAGCACAGTCCGACGATGCAGGACTGGCAGCGCGACATCATGAGCATGCTGCGCGAGGAGATGCTGTATTTCTGGCCGCAGATGGAGACCAAGATCATGAACGAGGGCTGGGCCTCCTACTGGCATCAGCGCATCATCCGCGAGATGGACCTGACGAGCGAGGAGACGATCGAGTTCGCCAAGCTCAACTCCTCCGTCGTCATCCCCGGACGCGGCAGCCTCAATCCGTACTACCTGGGGCTGAAGATCTTCGAGGACATCGAGAAGCGCTGGGATGAGCCGAGCGAGGACGACCGGCGCCGCTTCGGCTACAAGCCGGGACGCGGCCGCGAGAAGATCTTCGAGGTGCGCGAGCTCGATTCCGACATCTCGTTCCTCCGCAACTACCTGACCAAGCAGCTCGTCGAGGACATGGACCTGTACATTTTCGAGAAGAAGGGCCCGGAGTGGAAAATCACCGACAAGACGTGGAAAAACGTCCGCGAGCAGCTCGTCGTCTCCCGCATCAACGGCGGCTTCCCCGTGCTCGAGGTGCTGAACGGGGACTTCAACCGCGTCGGCGAGCTGTACCTCGGGCACAAGTACGAGGGCGTCGAGCTCGACCTCAAGTACGTCGAGCGCACCTTGCCGCATGTCGTCAACCTCTGGGGCAAGGCGGTCCATCTGGAGACGGTCGTCGAGGACAAAAAAATCGTCTTCAGCTGCGACGGCAAAAAGACGAGCCGGAAATTCATCTGAATCGGAAGCGAAAGCAAGCCGCCCCGCGCGAACGGGACGGCTTGCTTGTCTGAGCAGGGAAACTCCGGACGTCAGCCGCCCGCTCTTGCTTTCATGTTCAGCCACAGCGCTTTCTGGAAAGCTTCGATCGGCCGGTCGTAGTTCAGCGGCTTTCGGATGATGCGGTTATGATAGCCGATGCGGTCAAGCGGATGGGCAAAATCATCCCGCTGGAAGAAGGAGATTTCCGTCATCGTGCCGATGACGCTGCGGCTGTTCGTTTTTGCGATGGAGAAAGTCGTGGCTTCTTCCAGGTAGAGGCTTACCGCCCGCTCCTCCAGCTTTTGCTGCAGCAGGTACTCCCGCAGCGTCTGCACGAAGGCGCTTTGCAGCTTGTCGAGCTGGCCGGCGCGGATGCCCTCGAGAAAAAGGCAGAGCAGCGTCTCGTCATTGACGAGCAGGATCTGCTTGCGGTTGTTCAGCTTGATGATGTTCGCATGCCAGCTGTACAGGCCGTCCGCCGCCTGCTCGTCCGGCTTTGCCTTCATGTCCTTCAGCAGCGACTGGGTCATTCGCAGCGTAATCATGCTTCCGTCCTCATTTCCGTTCGGCGGTTCCGATTTTACTTTCCACTATACGGCCAGCACCGCCGGCTCGTCCATCCTTCAGCCGCCATTCCTTGAAAAAAGCATTGACAAGCATTGCCGAATAGCTGTAGCATCATCCTTGTTCGTAATTTTTACATATAGGAGAGGGTTGGATTGAACAAGCTGTCCGCATTCGCGCTTTCGCTGAGCGCGCTTGCTCTATTGCTGCCTGCATCCGGCGCCATGGCGCACGGGACGGTAGAACGCATTTCGGAAAGCACCTCAGCCGAAGCCCGGCTGTTCGTGGCTGACGGCCAGAATGGCGATCTCGTCACGATCGATCTGCCGAGCGGCAAGACGGTCTCGCGGCTGTCCACGCCGGCCTCGATCATGAGCCTGAGCCTGGCGCCGGACGCCCGCCATCTGTTCGTCACGCGCGGCCGCGACACGGACAAGGATTACGTCACCGTCGTGAACACCGGCTTCGATCCGGCGACCGGCGCCGCCCGTCCTCCGATCGTCTCACGCACGTTCGAGGGCTACTCGCCCGACAGCTCGCATCCCGTGGCCGGCTTGCCGACGATCGCCAACGAATCCAAAGCGGAGCTGCTGCTGCTCAGCGGCGATCTCGACTCGCTGGACGGCGTGAGCGTACGCAAGCTCGCGCTGGCGGGCAACGCCCATTACCACTATGCCGAGGCGGGCGGCCTGCTCTACGTCGGCCATCTGCAGCAAGGCTTCGTCCAGGTGCTCGACCTCGAGAGCGGCCAGGAAAAGACGCGCATCCCCGGCTGCCCGGTGCTGCACGGAATCGCCGAGGACGAGCCGAGCGGCCGCCTGCTGTTCGGCTGCCAGAACGGCACGCTGGTCGTCGGCACGCAGGGCGCGGAGACGGCGAAGGCCGTCGCGCGCATCGACTATCCGGAGAAGCAGCGCGTCGCCGCTTTCCTGGAGGGCAAGGACCGCGTGTTCTGGGGCTACACGGAAGGCACGCTGCCGCTGCTGTACAAGCTGGACGCCAGCCGCCAGCCCTATGCGTATGAGACGGTCGCGATCGAGCCGTCGATCCGCCAGGCGGTGTCCTCGGATCAGGCGTACCTGCTGAGCCTGCGCCGATCCGGCATGCTGGAGATCCGCGACTCGGCCAGCGGCAGCCTGCTGCGCGCGACGGCGATCGGCAAAGGCTGGAGCGCCGACTTCCATGAGCATGTCGACAAGGCGGTGCTGCCGGATATCGCCACGAGCGCGCGCTACGCCTATGTCAGCCTGCCCGGCGAGGGACGGATCGCCCAGGTCGAGCTGGCCTCCGGCAAGCTCGTCCGCTACCTGGAGGTCGGCGGCGAGCCGACCCGGCTGGAGCTGCTGGAGAAAAAGGGCGGCGACGATGCGCCGTCCGCCTCCGAGCCGTCCGCTTCTCCAGCGGCAGCGGAGCCGGCGCTGAAGCGCGGCGATAAATCCGTGCCGCTGGCGGCCGCTCCGCTGATGCAGGACGATCATGCCTGGCTGCCTTTGCGCAGCACGGCCGCAGCGTTCGGCCTGCGCGTGCAGTGGCAAGCCGGCGCCGGCATCGCGGTGAGCGGGGAGGGCCTGTCCGTGCAGCTGACGATCGGCGGCCGGACGGCGAAGGCAGGCGGCAAGGCGGCGGAGCTGCATGCTCCGATCCGGCTCGTCGGCGGCTCCGCCTACATCCAGGAGCATGATCTGGAAAGCCTGCTCGGCATCCAGCTGCTCGGCGCGGGCGGCCATGCCCACGGCGAAGGGCATGAGCATGGCGAGGAGCATGACCACGCGCATTAAGCGCATAGCCTGATCGGGACGACGACGCGACATTTTCTCCCCGATTTTTACACGACTGGAGGAATTCGGCCCTCTGATGCCAAAGTAGTCGTGGAAAAAGGAGGAGGAATGAGCGATGCAGACCCGGCATGAAGTGTTGTTCAACCAGCTTGAAGCGTATCGAAGCGAGCTGCTCGAACTCGCCGAGGCGGCAGGCGAGGACGCCGCCGACCGGATCCCGGACGGATTCGCCAACAACATCCGCTGGAATCTCGGACATGTGTTCACGGACCAGTACCTGTGGATCCGGGCGCTGACGAAGGAGGAGGTCCCCCTGCCGCCAGGCTTCCCCGCTTGGTTCGGATACGGCACGAACCCGAGCCTTTTCACGGCCGAGACCCCCTCGTACGGCCAGCTGCTGGAGCTGCTGCGGCAGCAGCCGCTGCAGCTGAGGGAGCGGTACGGCGATCGGCTCGAGGAGAGCTATCCGCCGACGGAGATGGGGATGCATACGATCGAGCAAGTGCTTGTGCGCACGATCTTTCACGAAGGACTGCATATCGGAGCCGTCCAGGCGATCCGCCGCCAGCTGAACCGGCAAGCGGCCAACGCCGGCTGAACAAAAAATCCAAGGCTTATGAGAGCCTTGGATTTCTTTTTGTATCAGCGTAAGGAACTAGAGCCGATGGTTGCGCTTTTCGTCCAGGTAGATGTCCAGCGCGGCGATAGCGCGTTTCAGCAGCTTAATTAGAAGATAGAGCACGTAAAATCCAATACCAATCAATAGCAGGTAGACGATGCCAATGCCAAGGGGCAAAAAGAAGCTAAATGCGGAAAAGCCGGTAGCCGAATTCATTGCTCCTCCTCGGATTCAGCGGCATTTTTTCCTGCCGCAGATTTTGTCGGCCGTTTCAGCCGGGTCGAATAGGGCCGAAAGCCAGCGCTTCTCCAGAAAGCCATCCCTTCGGGATTGCTCTCCAAAACATCGACGGTCACTTCCGTGCCTGCAGAAGCATGGCGGTCCACATACAGCCGGACAGCCTGCTGCCCGATGCCGCTGCGCCGATGCTGCCGTTCCACGAACAGCTGCCGGATCTGGCCGTTCCCATCCTCGCTCCGCCGATGCAGCAGATAACCGGCTGTCCGCTCGTCAAGCATGATCCATTGGGCATGCCACTCCTCCGAGAGGAGCCAGCCGCGCATCCGTTCCAGCAGCTCTTCGTCGCTCATCGGGTTCGAGCTGCGCTCGTCCTCGATCAGCATCCGATTCATCTGCGCAAGTCGCGGCGCATCCTCGACGGCAGCCGGAACCAGCCGCACCTGCGCGCCAGGCCCCGAGCCGTCAGCGCTAGAGACGGATTCTTCTGGTTCGTGCATCCTCTCCAGCTCTTCCTCGATCTCGCGGTTGTACGCCTCAAGCTCGGGATCATGCGTCTCGCGCTCCGCAAGCTTCGCTTCCTCCTCCATCGCCCGCTTCAGCTCGCGCTCCGCGAGCTCCTCCGGCCGCAGCAGGCCGAGCTTTTCGCGAATGGCGGTCAAATCCTCCTGAACCGACTTCGTTTTCTGGTACAGGCTGAACGTCAGCATAAGAAGCGCGATAAGCACGATTAGAATCATGTCCATCCTCCTGGCGTCGCGGCGAGCAGGCTGCGCAGCTGAGCCGCATGCCTGCCGTCGTCGCCACGGTCCATTTCCGCAGCGCGGACCGCGAAGGTCGGAACCATCCAGGCATCCGCCAGCGCCGGGTCCATCCCGGACAGCGAGAAGTACTCCTGGCGATAGTCGTGATGAAATAGCTCCCTGAGCTCGCGCCGGCGCACCCATTCCGGAGCGCCGGGCGGGAGCGACCGCCCCTGGAGCATCATCGAGCTGCGGGCTACATCCGCCGCCGGATCGCCGACAAGCGCGTTCATCCAGTCGATGATGACCGGTCCTCGCGGAGACAGAATGATATTGTCCGGATGAAAATCATAATGGCATACTCGCTCGCCTGCAGGCAGAACGTCCAGCACGGCCTGAGACGCCTGCTTTTCGCTTTCCGTGAGCCAAGGCGCCCATTGGATCATCCGCGCCATATCCGTCTTGAGCTCCGGACCGCCCTCGGCGCGGACGCCGTGCAGCTCGTTCTGCAGACGAGCCATCATCCGGGCATAGGCGGAAACGCTTGCCGCCGACGGCTCGATCGTCCATAGCATCGTCAAGCCCTCGATCCGCTCATAAATCAGTCCCGGCCGACCTTCAAACTCGACGAATCCGCCAAAAGAAGGGGCATTCAAGCCGAGCTTCTGAAAAAAGACGGCCTTGGCCGCTTCTTTCTCGGCTTCCTGACGAGCCGTCGAACCGTCATGGAATAGTTTGACGACCTCCGTTTTTCCCCAGCGGTAAATCGTCGCCGTGTTCCCCCTGCCGATCGGCTCGCCGAGGGTCGAAGCCAACCCATCCTTCAATGAACCCACCTCATTTCGATGGATCTAGCATACAGATTTTTCCTTATCGTGTAAATATGCCGACCGCCCCGGAATCGACACATTGAGATCGCTTCCAACAGGCAAGCTATCGAATCCTCAGGACCGATCCCCAGATCCTGTCCTCAGTCCTAAAAAAAGTTAGTTGCACATTTTTAGTTATCACGCTATACTGTGACTTATTCAGTCACAATTCATTTTCAAGGGAGCGATTTTTTTCATGGCAAATGTTCTATTCATCAAAGCAAACGACCGTCCTTCGGATCAGGCCGTCAGCGTTCAAATGTACGACGCCTTCCTGGACTCTTATAAGAGCACTCATGCCGGCGACACGGTGACCGAGCTTGATCTGTACACGGAGCTCCTGCCGTTCTACGGCAACACGGCGATGACCGCGATGTTCAAAGGCGCGCAAGGCATGGAGCTGACGGCCGAGGAGCAGGAAGCGGCCGATCGCGTCAACCAATACGTCAACCAGTTCCTCGAAGCCGACAAGGTCGTCATCACGGTTCCGCTGTGGAACTATGCCGCTCCGGCTCCGCTGATCAACTATGTCGCATACATCGCCCAAGCCGGCAAGACGTTCCGCTACACGGCGAACGGTCCGGAAGGCCTGGCCAAAGGCAAAAAAGTCGTGCTGCTGAGCGCGCGCGGCGGCGTGTACTCCGAAGGTCCGATGGCCGACTTCGAAGCGGCTGTCCGTCCGCTCAAAGGCGCATTCGGCCTGTTCGGAGCCGACGTGCAAGAGCTCGTCATCGAAGGCCACAACCAGTTCCGCGACCGCTCCGCCGACATTCTGCGCGAAGGTCTGGACAAAGTGAAGGCTGTCGCTTCCGACTTCTAAGAAACGGCTGCAACCACGAACGGAGGATCCCCATGCCTGGCATGGAGATCCTCCGTTTTTTTGCTATTCGGGCGACCGATGCCGGGTCATCGGGGAGCCAGAGCTTTTTCCAGCCAGGGCTTGATCAGCGGCAGCGCGGCGTCCGGCTGCATCGCTTTCACATGGTCCATATCCGCTCCCCGAAGAAGCTCCACCCGCCATCCTGCCTGCTCCATGGATCTCCGATGGCGCTCGATCGGCCCGGCGATATCGACGGTCACGCCGCCGAACCTTTCCCCGTAGGCGATCATGTCCCTTTCTCCGGCAAAGACCAGCCTCGGCATCCCCAGCTTGTCCTGGACGCGCCGATCATCGAAGTCCGCCAGGCTTTCATACAACGTCCGAAACTGCAGCGCGACCTGCGGATCGACCGTGACCGGAGCGCTGTCCCAGTCATGCTCCTCCATGGATGGCGGAGACTCTGGAGGCGGCACGGAAGCGCCAGGCCGCAGCCAGTTCTGCCGGGCCAGCTCATGCGTGCGGCGGGTCACCTCCAGCATCTCTGCATAAGGCCCGTCCAGAGGAGGGAAACCTCCCATGACGAGGCTTTCCATCCGATCGGTGCGGATCGCCACCTGCAAGCCGACCAGAGCGAGCCACGAGTACCCGTAATAACTGAAGCGCCCGACCTCCGCGGCATCCGCGATCTCCAGCATGTCCCTTGCGGCTCGCTCGGCAGTCAAGCCTTCCGGATACGGATTCGAGAAAAGATAGCTTTCATAGTCGAAATATACGACCCGAAACGATTCCGCCAGCCCTTGAACGAACCGCTCTCCAAGAAGCGGGTCGACTCCCCACTGCAAGAGCGCATCGGCCTCCTTTCCGTATACGCTCCGTTTTGCTCCCGGCAGCAGGACGACTCGTCCATCCGGCCTCCCCGCAACCCCGACATCGATCTCCCCGCGAGACAGCTTCGCCTTTCGGTCCATTCGGCATCCTTCCTTTCCTTTTCCCTCTCCTTATCAGGCTACTACATGAAGGCAAGCTTTCGGTTCGACGGGCGGAAAGCCTTGATTTGCGGGTCTCAATCCGGTTCAATGTTGTTGTAGCGCTTCAAGGTTCTACATGAAGGAGGAAAGGTGAGGCGATGCAGAAGATGCAGAAGCTCTACGCGCCTAGCCAGCTGGCCGAGCTCCTGAAGGTCAGCACGACGACGCTGCGCCGCTACGAGGATCTGGGCCTGATCCCGGATGTGCCTCGAACGGAAAGCGGACGCAGAGGCTATGCCGAGCTTCATCGGCAAGCTTTTCAGACGATCCGGGCTCTGCTGAAGGCCGGCTCGATCCCGCTCGCCTACGAAACGATGCGGCTCCTCAAGCAGGGACGAGGCGGGCAGGCGCTGTGGGGCGTCAATCGGCAGCAAGCCGATATCCAGGCGGAAAAGGAGCGGGTCGAGTCGCTCCTCGTCTGGATCCGGTCGGCTGAGTCGGATCCGCCAGAGAGAGCGGACCGCAAGAAAGGAAGGACGATCGGAGAAGCGGCGGAGCTGGCCGGCGTCCGGCCATCCGCGATCCGCCACTGGGAGAAGGAGGGGCTGATCGCCTCCGAGCGGAATCCCGCCAACGGCTACCGCCTGTTCTCGAATCGCCAGCTGCGCCGGATTCTTGTCATCAGCAGCTTGAGACAATCGGTCTATTCGATAGACAACATGAAAAAGCTGCTCGATGAGCTGGACGGCCGGCAGCTCTCCAGCGTCGAGGCTTCCTTCGAGCTCGCTCTGGAGAAGCTGAACGGTCAGCTGGAGCGGCAGTTTCAAGCGATCGCGGAGCTGATGGCTTATCGGAAGCAGCTCATAAAAGCCAGCCTTGAATGAACCGGCGTGGGCGAAAAGGTGACGGGGTTGGTTAAAGGCCCCTGCACCGATTCGTGACCGGAGGCGTACTTGTAAGGATAGGGGAGCCGAAGCCGATGATGCTCGGCCTCCACATCCTCGCCTCCTGTCCGGTCGTTCCCGTGAACAGGTCCAGCAGCCGATAGGCATCTTCGCGCTTCTGCGGGTTGTCTACGCTCTCGATGAAATCCAGCATGCTCGCTTCGGACTGCTTCGTCTTTCAGCTCGTAAGCCATGCGGAGACGCGCCGCTTGTGTGCTTCTCTCCCTGGAAGGCGAAAATCAGCCTGTACCTGAAGACCGAAAAAGGACTGCCCCGTAAGGGCAGTCCTTTTTGCATGCAGCATGCTGCTGGAGTCGCCTCGGCTCGCTACAGCCCGAGACGATCCGCCAGATTGAGGATCGCTTGCGCGCTGTCCGCGCGGCTTGCGGAAGCCGCCGGCGCGAAGCTGCCGTCGGCGCGGCCTTTGAGCAGGCCGAGCGCCAGCGCGTCCTGCACGTCCTTGGCCGCCCATGCGGATACGCGGTCGAGATCGCGGACAGCAGCCGCTTGAGCGGCAGCTGCGGCATCCGCCGCTTGCGCGCGGTAGGCACGGACCAGCATCAGCGCCATCTCCTCGCGGGTAATCGCCGCGTGCGGCTGGAACGTTCCGTCTCCTTTGCCGGTGACGATGCCGTGATGGCGAGCCGCCTCGACGGCGGAGGCGTACCAGGCGCCGGACGGAACGTCGTTGAACGCGCTGCCCGCTGCCGGCGCGTCCAGTCGGAGCGCTCTCGCCAGCATCGCGGCGAACTCGGCGCGGGTGACGGCTTTGGCCGGCGTGAACGTCGTGGAGCTCGTGCCGGCGACGATCTGCTTCGCCGACAGCCGCTTCACGGCCGCTTCGGCCCAGTGGCCGGACAGATCGGCGAACGTCTTGTCGACTTCAAGCGCCGCATAGCGGCTGAAGTGGCTTACGCTGGCCGTCAGACGTCCATCCGCCAGCTTGCCGCCGACGTATTCCGGCTGCTCGCCGGACAGGTAGTAGATGCCGGCCAGCTGCAAGCTCACGCCGGAGTCCAGCGCGAACGTCAGCTGGACCGGAGCTTCGAAGCGATCAAGCGAGTAGGCTTGGCCTGCCTTCGTCACGACGGCGAGGCTCAGCTCCACCAGCTTGCTGCCGAGCTTGACTTCGGCATCCAGCTTCGTCGCCGCTTGATCCGCGGCCGCTACGGCTGCCGCTGCATCCAGATCGGCGGCCTGGAAGCGGAGGTACGCGCCTTCCGACTCGCCTGCCGGCATCAGCTTGGCGAGCTGCGCCAGCAGAGCTGACGGCAGCTGCACCGTCAGTCCCTCGCGCTTCAGCTCCAGCGGCTTCGAGCCCAGAATCGTGCTCGCGTCAAGCGGCAGGCGGACTTCCGCGATCCCAGCTTCAAGCGTGATGGAAGCCGAGGCTTTGAGCGCATCCGCGGTCAGCTCGACCACGTTCTCCGGCTTGGCAGGAGAGGAGCTCGGCGCCGGAGTCGGAGTGACCGGCGACGGTGTCGACGGGTTCTCCGGCGTCGGCGACGGGTTCTCCGGCGTCGGCGACGGGTTCTCCGGTGTCGGCGACGGATTCTCCGGCGTCGGCGTCGGGGTTGCCGGCGTCGGCGTCGGGTTCTCCGGTGTCGGCGTCGGGGTTGCCGGTGTCGGCGTCGGGGTTGCCGGTGTCGGCGTCGGGGTTGCCGGTGTCGGCGTCGGGTTCTCCGGCGTCGGCGTCGGGGTTGCCGGCGTCGGCGTCGGATTCTCCGGTGTCGGCGTCGGCGTCGTTTTCACGCTCGCCAGCACGACCGTGCCTCCATCCGCCATCGCTGGCAGCGAGAACGACACCTTGCCGTCGGCAGAGACCGCGTAGGTCTTGCCGCCATACAGATCCTTTACGCTGCTGCCTGCCGCGAACGGCACGGCCAGAGTCACTTCCTGCGCGGCGGTCTTGACTCCGAGCGCCGTCACGAGCTGCTCGCCTTCATAGCGGTTGAGGAAGGCCATGTAGCCTTTCTCATTGGAAGCCTCCAGGCTGACCCGCTCGCCTTTGGCGTACACTTTCGAATAGTCGGCGCGGATGCCGAGCAGCTTTTGGTAATGCGCCAGCAGCTTGGACTCGGACTCCAGCTTGTCCCACGGCATGTCGCCGCGGTTCTCGCTGAACTCGCCATTCTCGAACTTGCCGCCGCTCTTGCCGGAGCGGCCGAGCTCCTCGCCATAGTAGACGACCGGCTGGCCCTTGGCCGTAATCTGCATGGCCGCGGCAGCCATCAGCTTGGCCTTGTCGCCGCCGACATACTCGCTCAGGAAGCCGTCCTCGTCATGGCTGCTCAGGAACTGCCCCATGACGCGCGTATTGTCCAGCTTGGCGGCGCGCTCCGTCAGATAAGCGTCTGCCGCCTCTACGTTGCCTTCGACAAAGGCCTTGGCCTGGCCCTTGAACCCGAAGTCGAGCAGGCTGTCCATCTGGCCGCTCTGCAGCGTGCCGCCGTCGCTGTCGACGGTCGCGCCGAAGTATTCGCCGATCAGCTTGAAGTTCGGATCGATGCGCGTCAGCTCGTTCTTGAACGCTTTCCACGTCGTGTCCTCGACATGCTTGACCGTATCGACGCGGAAGTAGTCGATCGTATCGCCGCGATCGCTCTTCGCGCGCTCCAGCCAGTCGGTCTGCCAGCGGATGACCTGGCTGCGGACATCCGGATTTTCCGTCAAGAAGTCCGGCAAGCCGGCCAGCTCGCCCTTGATCGCATCCGTATCGGCGGAGAGGCCGTCCGTGCGAAGCATGCCCGCGAAGCGATCCTTGTCTGCCTGCGTCACGCCAGGGTACTGATCTCCGGGCTTCATGCCGTAGCCCGTATGGTTGAGCACGACGTCGACCATGATCTTGATGCCGCGGTCATGAGCCTCGTCGATGAGCTGCTTGAACGTGTCCAGATCGCCGAGATGCTCGTCGAGCTTGGCGAAGTCCTTGGCCCAGTAGCCATGGTAGCCGTACTGCTCGCCGCCGAAGTCGGTGCCTTTGTTGAAGTCGATGTTGTCCACGATCGGGGTGATCCACAGCGTATTGACGCCAAGATCCTCGATGTAGTCGAGCTTGTCGATCAATCCCTGGAAGTCGCCACCATGATACGCCTCCAGATGGTTCTTGTTCACGTTGAAGTTATTCGTCTCGTCGCCGTCCGCGAAGCGGTCGGTCAGCACGAAGTAGATGCGGGACTCGTCGAAGTCGAAGTCCAGCTTGCCGCCGGCCGTGCTCTTCGCTTGCACCGTCAGCTCGGCGCTGCCATGGTGGCGGTTGCCGTACGAATCGACGAGCGTAATCGGGATTGTCTTCTCTCCCGCAGGCACCGAGTCCTTGACGGCGACCGTCTGCTGCATGAGCTCCGTGTCCAGCTTCACCTTGGCCGGTCCGCCAAGCGCCGTCAGATCCAGATAAGCTTCCTTGAATGCAACTTCTTCGGAAGCTTCCGCTTCCACTTCCAGCACGGCGTGCTGGCCTGCAGCGATCGCTGCTGGGGATGCCGATGCGGAGATGGCTACATCCGGCCTTACATAAGTGACGGTCGACTTTCCATCCACCGTGTTTTTCGGATCGGTGATCTCGGCCGTCTGGCCGTTCTTCGTCACCGCGAACGAATACTCATGCGTGCCCGGCTCGATGCCGCTCAGCACGTAGCGGAACAGCTCCTGCTCCGGCACATACGTCATCGCATGCTCCTGTCCGCCGATGAGGAGCTTCACGCCCTCGATCTCATTCATGCGGTTCGTGCGGAACAGCGCATCGTCCCGATAGCGGAACGTGATCGTTCCGTCGTCGAGCGTCGGACCGGTCAGGCTCGGCTTGATGTCGAGCTCGCGGACCATGCTCGTCACGTTGACCTTCGTAAAGGCCTCGCCCGGAACGAGCGGGATGATGCGGTCATCCGGAATATCCTGCTTCGCCGTATTCCAATCGGTGCCTTTGCGAAGCACGAAGCCGACGCTGGTCGCTTGCGGCGCGACCTCGATGAGCACCGAAGCGATGCCGTTGTCGAACGTCTGGAAATCGATTTGGTCGTTCTTGACACCCGTATTCCATACCCACATATTCCAGTCCTTGTAGCTCTTGTCCGGACGGATATAGTTGACCTGCACGTAGCGCTTCTCCGTCGGAGGAGCCGTCTTGCCCTCCGTGCGGATGATGACCGCGGTCAGCGGCTGCAGCGTGATCGAGCCGGACTCGAGCGAGAAGCCGCTCGGAGCGGATACGCCCGCCGCCAACGCTTCGTCGTCGTCCGCGACGACCAGACCGCCGGTCAGGTCTTCGGAGAGCGTCAGCTTCCGGGACTTGCTGTCGGCGTTGACGAACACATAGAAGTCGTCCTTGCCGTCGGAGGACTGGCTCTTGTACGCGATGACCAGATCCTGCGCGTTCACTTCCGGAACCTGGAGCAGCGTCACGTTGCGATCCACCAGGGCCTTGTCGCCGAGGCGGAACGCGTCGCTCGACTGGCGCAGATCGATGAGGCCTTTCGTATACTCGACGGTCTTGACGTTCTCGCCGTAGACGTTCGCATCCGTTGTCTTCGCCCAGTCGAACTTGTTGATCGCGTCGGAGGAGTCATAGGAGTCATGGACGAAATAGCCGAACGTAACGCCTTTTTCATCCTTGAGCTCATGGTACTTCTGCTCCGGCACCCCTTCGCCGAGCCACTGCTTCGTGCGGCCGTATTCCTGACCGGCATGCAGGAACGCAGTCCCTTGAGACGTGAGCGTCAGCAGGTTGCCGAGACGGACGCGCTTCAGAATTTCCTGATTGTTCTCGGGAACGGAAGGATCCTTCTTGATCGCCTGCGCCACGATGTCGTACAGCGGCAGGTTGTCATGCGCCTCGACGTACTGCACCATGTCGCCGGGATCGTCCTGCTTCGTGTTGCCGGCCTGAGCCTTGATATTGTTGAAAATGACGCTGATGTCCCGCGCCCCGCCCGTGATGAAGCGCGGCTCGCCTTCGCTGCCGAAGCCGGACTTCAGCTCGTTGCGGAACTCGTCGGAGAAGACGCCGACATCGTCGGTCTTGTCCATCCAGTCCTGATCGGCGCCGTGGCCCGCCAGGTAAGGATCTGCCTGATGGCCGGCGAACGTGCGCCAGCCTTCGCCGATGAACAGCGCCTGCGGGTTGATCGCCGCGGCCGCGTCGTAAGCGTTCTGGATCGACTCATAGGTCGCGTCGCCCATCATGTCGAAGCGCATGCCGTCGATCTTGTATTCATCGAACCAATATTTCACCGAGTCGACCATGAGCTTCTCGGCCATCTTGCGGTTCGTCGCCAGGTTGTTGCCGAACCCGCCGAGGAAGTTGCCGTTCGGTCCTTGGAACGCATAGTAGTTCGGAACGATGTCGTTCAGGAAGTCCGCCTTGGCCATATGCGTGTAGACGACGTCCAGGATGACGCCCATGCCGGCGTCGTGGATCGCGTCGATCATCGCCTTCAGCTCGCGGACGCGCAGCTCCGGATCGGCCGGATTCTCGGAGTATGCTCCGTCCGGAGAGAAGTAGCTGTGCGGATCATAGCCCCAGTTGTACTCATTGTTCATCGCCGAGTAGGCGAGCTCGCGCTCCTTCATTGCCGCCTCGTCGCCGTAGTACCAGGCCATCACCGGCAGCAGCTGCACATGGGTCACGCCGAGCGACTTGATGTAGTCGACCTTCTGCTTGAAGGCGTCGAACGTGCCCCAGGTCGCTTCGTGGAGGTCGCTCTCGACCGACGGATCGGACGTGAAGTCGCGGACGTGGATCTCCCAGATGACCGCGTCCTCTCGCTTCTCGTAGCCGTCGATGTCGGCGAAGCCGTAGCCTTCCGGATCGGTGCCGGCCAGATCGACGATCGCCGCCTTGCCGACCGCGTCGCCGTCCGCTCCCGTCTCGCCCTTCGTATTGACGTGGAACTCGGCCATCGACTTGGCGTACGGGTCGAGCACGCGCTTCGTCACGCCGCCATTGGTCACTTCATATTGGTAGAAATAGTTCTTGAAATCCGTCACGCCGAGATCGTTCGGCTGGAGCTGGATCGACCAGACGCCGCGCTCGCCTTGGTCGAGCGGCAGGGAGCCGACCTTGACGGTCGCGTCGTCCTTGTCGTAGACGTTGACTGTGACGCTTGACGCCTTTGGCGCCCACAGCTTGAGCGTCGCTCCGCCGGCGGCATAGGTCGCGCCGAGATCGCTGCCGTCGTAGGCGTACAGCTCGTCCATCATGCGCCAGCCGGCAGCGGCGGCGACGGTCTTGCCCTCGTAGGTCAGCTGCAGCGGCGCTTGGGCGTCGGAGAAATCCGCCTGGATGCGGATCGACGTCGCGCTGTCGATCTCGACGGAAGCGATCGAAAGCTGCGCTCCGCTCTTGTCCTTGAGCTGCAGCGCCTCCTTGAGCGCCGCCGTATCCAGACCTGTCGTCAGCGTGAAGTCCGCATGAATGCGGCCACCGGCGAGCAGCTGAGCGGACAGGAGCGCAGGCGCTCCTTCGTTCACCGGCAGCTCGCCGAACGGAGAGATATACACCTTGTCGTCGCCCTGCTTCACGAACAGATGCTTGTAGCTGCTCACGTAGGCGAACTTCTTGTCGCCGCCGTCCTTGCCGGCGTCGCCCTTGGATGGATCAAGCAGCAGAAAGCCGATTTCCTGGGCGTTTTCCTTGAGCTTCAGATCTACGAATCCGCCATAGGCGTCCTCGCCGGAGAACATCGCCGCATCGGTCGGCCATGTGGACGGAGGAGCCGCGACCTCTCCCCACGACCATACGCCGTATTTGGCATGCTCGCCATCGGAGCGCTGATAATGCACGCGCACCGTATCGGCCGGCAGCTCGACCGGCTCGAAGCTATGTACCGCATCTGAGCCTTGCTTCAGCCACACCTCGTTCATCGCCGGCGAGGCCAGCGAGAACTTCTTGTCGCCGGCGTCCTTGTCGCCGTTGGCCGGCTTCATGACGACGAGGCCGACGTTCTTGGCGTCCGCCTTCAGCGGAATATCGACGTACGCTCCGTATCCGTCGGCCTGTCCGGCCGGGAAAGGCGTGCCGCCGTTCGGCCAGTTCGAAGACGGCTGGGCGACGTCCTCGAATTGCCATAGCCCCCAGCCCTCATAGTTGCCGTCCGTACGTTGGTAATGGACGCGCAGATGGCCATCCGCCACCGGCGGCGCCGTTTCCGCCTGCACGGCTGCGTTTTCGCCAGCCGCCGCGTCCGCGTTCGCCTGCACGGGCAAAGCCCCGGCGAACAGCGACAGCAGCAGCGCGAAAATGGCGGTGATGGAAGCGAAACGCTTCGTCGTAGCGCTCATGATCATGTTCAACTAGACCCTCCTCTGAATGAATGACTCCTAAGACAATGATCGTTAAGCAAACGTTTGCATAAGGGTGGAAAAAGATACCCGCTCGTCCAAGGAACGAAGGCAATCCACGGGACGGCAAGCACCAGGATAAATATAAAGCGCTTTCACAGAAAACGTTTGCACAACCTATTCTAGGGATGAAAAGCAAGATCGTCAACTTTAAAATTTCCTCCAAAGCAAAGCGATCCTATCGCGCGAATCGAGAACGAGTCATATCCCGTCATCAGATGACGATGATGAACTTATGCGGAAGCTCGCGGGCATGACCCGACCGCGGACGGTTCATGAACGAAGATTCGTTGGGAGGAGGGGCTGGTTATGCAGCCAGATCGAACTTTTTGACGTCTCAATGATACCAGGAAACGCTATTCGGCGGTTTTGATGGTTTTTTCGCAGCCAACGATACGGAGGAGCGCTATTTTGTCGAAAAAGCAGCTTCGGGAGCGACTTGGGCAGCAATAAGGTCTGTCCGTATCGTTAGGATTTCATTCGGCGCCAATCGGACGAAATAAGGTCTGTGAGTATCATTAGATCGCGGAGCAGGCGTATGGGAACGCCGCTTCGCTCGCCCCGATGGGCGAGCGAAGCGGCGCGGCGGGCATGGAGCTCGGCAGGTCTGGAGCTTGGCGGGCATGGAGCTTAGCGGGTCTGGAAGCGCATCACGCCTGGCGGCGCAACGCGCTCCCTTCCCCCTCCTGCAGAATCATCCTTGCGACCTTAATGATCTCGTCAGGTCAATCCAGCCCCACCCCAAGCCCCTCCGCCAGCGCGCGGCGGTAGAAATCCCCCGCCAGCGCCAGGTCGAAGATGCCGAGCCCCATCGGATTAAAAAAGATCGTCTCGCCCGCGAGCGGAGCCAGCGCGTCGCGGCAGACGGCGTCCGCCAGCGTCAGCGCGTCCGGCTCCGCCAGCAGCCCCGCCGCGTGCAGCCGCTCGATGTCCGTATCCTCGCGGCATACCTGGCTCCAGTCGTCGACGAACGTGCGCAGGCCGGCGACGCTGTGCGGCTCGTAGTCCCGCAGCGACACATGCAGCAGCAGCGCTCCCTGCGGCGGCGGCTCGTCGATGTAGCGGCTCGGCGCGACCGTGCAGGTCGCGGTCACGTCCGACTGCCGGTACAGCTCCCGCCAGTCCGTCGTCGCCTCGACGCGGCCGAGCAGCTCCGGCGGGATGCTGTCCTCCGCGATGCCGCGCACGTCATGCAGCAGCACCCGCTCCAGGCGCGGCCCGAGCAGCGCCGCCGCCATGTCGAGATGCAGGCGGCCGATCGGCCCCCAGCCGATGATGCCGACCGTGAAGCCGCCCCCGGACGCCGGACGCAGCTCGGCGTACCAGCGCAGCATGGCGCCGCTGACCGCCGCCGCGCGCAGTCCGTTCAGCCGATCGCTGCGCAGCACGGCGAGCGGCTCGCCCGTCGACGGATCGTTCAGCGCGATCAGGTTGCGGGCGCGCGGCAGCCCGCGCTGCGGGTTGCCGGGAAATCCGGCGATCCACTTGATGCCGGCCAGCTCCGTGCTTCCGCCGAGATAGGCCGGAGTCGCGATGATCCGGTTCGGCGTGCCGGGAAAGCGCAGATAGCCTTTGAGCGGAGCGGCGCTACCGCCCGCGTCCATCGTGCGCACCGCTTCCTCGATGAGATCCGCCAAGCGGCTCCAGTCCCAGCCGAGCTCGCGGATATGCTCGTCGTTCAAGTAAAGCATCGCTTCTCCTCCTCTTTCCTGCGCTTCCTGGCCTTTTCCCCGACCGTCGTCTCGCTGCTGCCCGTCTCGCTGCCGCTCAAACGCTCCGTCACGGCGCGGCGGCCAGCTCCTCGTCCGGTCCAAGGCCGAGCTCGCGGCTCGCCCATCCGGCGTCGAACGCCGTATCGAGATAGCGGTCGCCCCGGTCCGGCAGGATCGCCGCCACGACCGCTCCGGCAGGCAGGCTGCCGGCCATCCGCTTGATCGCGGCGACGACGCCGCCCGAGGAAGCTCCGGCGAGGATCGCCTCGCGCCGCAGCAGGCTGCGGCAGCCGCGCACGCAATCGGCGTCGCTGACGCGGACGACCTCGTCGGCCAAGTCCGCGCGATGCAGCCCCGGCTCCAGCGCCGCCCCGAGGCCGGGAAAGCGGCGAACGCCGCTGCCCCCGCCGAACAGCGCGCTCCCCTGGGCGTCGACCGCGACGATCCGGGTCGGCCAGCCGCGGCCGCGGATGTAGTCGGAGCAGCCCCGGATCGTGCCGCAGGAGCTGACGCCGCAGAACAGCCAGTCGACCGTGCCGAGCTTCTCGGCGATCTCGGCCATCGTCGTGGCTTCATGCGCGGCGGCGTTGTCCGGGTTGGCGTACTGGTTCGTCCAGTACGCCCCGGCAATCGACGCCCGCAGCTGCCGCACGCGGGCGATGCGCGCCGGCAGGAACTCGCCGGTCGCCGGATCGGGCCGGCTCACCAGCTCGATCTCTCCGCCGTAAGCGGAGATGAGCGCCTTATGCGCCTCGGTCGTGCGCGGATCGACGACGCAGACGAAGCGCAGGCCCGCCTGCCGGCATAGCTGGGCGAGGCTGATCGCCAGATTGCCGGAGCTGGACTCGACGACCGTGCCGCCGGCGGCCAGCTCTCCGCGCCGGATCGCCTCCTTCAGCATATGGAGCGCGGCCCGGTCCTTGGCGCTCCCGCCCGGATTCATCCCTTCGAGCTTGGCATGGACCTCGAACGCCTCCCCCTCGAACAGCCGCGAGAGCCGCACGAGCGGCGTCCGCCCGATCGCCGACGCGATGCCTCCATTCAGATCCGGTTCCCGCATCACGGCGTCTCTCCTTCTCCGTAAAAGATCTTCTTGCGCTTGATCGGCCCTTCGGCCGCCTCGTCCCCGAGCCGCACCCGCCGCACCGCGATGCCCTCCAGCAAGCCGCTGCGGATCATCTCCCCGATCGCCGGGATGCGCGCCTCCACGTCCCGCCCCGCCAGCTCGAACTCCTCGTCCGAGGCGGACGGACTGTCGATGCCGATCGCCAGCCGGTTGCCCCGCACCTCGACGCGCAGCCGCGCGTCCGGCAGCCGGCGGCTGACCGCGTCCTCGATGTCATAGAGGCTGATCTTCTCGCCATGCTTGAGGTCGGGCCCGATGCGCTTGACGAGTCCGGCGAAGCTTTGGCGCAGCCGGCCGCCTGCGACGATCGGCCGCAGGTCGCGCACGACGTCATAGGTGACATATCGAAGCGCCGGGAACGCTTCGCGCAGCGCGGAGGTGAGCACGAGCACCGCCTCGCCCTCCGGCAGCGGCTCCAGCCCGTCGCCGAGCGCTTCCGCCGGCACGCCCTCCGCAAGCAGCCCGTCAGCCAGCAAATAGCGGCCATGCTCCGGGGAGTAGGAGGCGATCGTGCCGATCTCGATGGAGCCGTACGTATCCGCGATGTCGAGCTCGGTCAAGCCGAGCCGAGCCGCTGCCGCGCGCCGCCATCCCGGCGAGGCCAGCTCGCCGACGAGCAGCACGCGCCGGATGCCGAGCTCCGCCGGCCGCGCCGCCGCCGCCAGGATGCGGTCGAGAATCGACGGCATCGTGTAGAGCACCTCCGGCCGCAGCCGCTCGAGCGCGGCGACATGCTCGGCGATCGGCAGCCGGAACGGCAGCGTCTCCACGGACAAGCCGAGCTCGCGGAACACCTCGCCCGCCGTCGCCTCGGCATGGCCGGTGCCCATGTCGGAGACGGCTGTCCGCCACTCGCCGCCGGCCAGCAGCTCGCGGAACACGTCGAGCTTGACGCGCAGGTAATCCGCCTCGTCCTGCGGCGAGTAGTAGATCGCCTTGCGCCGGCCGGAGCTCGTGCCGGACGTGCGGTACACGTTCAGGCCCGGCTGCGCGGCGAGCGGGTTGCCCTCGGCATAGTAGTGCCGCTCCAGCGCCGACGCCGTCAGCAGCGGCAACCCTTCCAGCAGCTGCAGCGCCGCGGCCAGACCGTCGCCGGAATCAGCCTTATCCGGCCTTCCATCGCCGGCTTCGTCCTCGGCATCCGCGGCCCCAGCCAGACCGTCGCCGAAATCAGCCTCATCCGGACTTCCGCCGCCGGCTTCGTCCTTGGCATCCGCGGCCCCCGCCAGACCGCCGCCGAACTCGGCCTCATCCGGCCTTCCGCCGCCGGCTCCTTCCGCTGCCCCGGCCGCCGCATCCGCTCTGCCCGCCGCTCCCTCGACGGCTGCCCCTGCCAGCCCATCGATCCACGGAAAGCTCCGGCGCAGCCGTCCGATCGCCGCGCTCCACTCCGCTGTCCGCATCGCTTCGCCCTCCTCTAGTCGGCGGAGTCGATTCCGCCCATCGCACTACCGTATGCCCATGACGCCTGTCAGGTTCGTGCGTATGTGCCCGCAACGCCGCCGCCAACGGCAAATGGGGCTCTACGAGCTCCACGGTCACGATCCTTCCCCGCGCGCCCAGTCGCCCGCCGCCAATTGCCCATACACTGGAACCAATCCCTAGCGAGAGGAGCCAGCGGCATGTCTAGCGGCGAAGGCGGCGACGCCACCCGGCGATCCGTCGCCAGCAAGATGGAAAAGACGCAGCGGCTGCTTCAGCATCCGCAGCTGGCCAAGTCCGTGCCCGCGACGCGCTGGCTGAACGAGGAGTCGCTCGCCGAGCTGCTCCGCAAGCACCGCATGGTCTACGTGAAGCCCGACGTCGGCCGGATGGGCATCGGCGTCATGCGCGTCGAGCGGACCGGCAGCGGCTGGGCTTACCAGAGCGGAGAGAAGGTGCGGCGCTTCGCGACGCGCAGCGGGCTGTACCGCTCGCTCGCCAAGCGCATCGGCGATACGCCCTATCTGGTGCAGAGGGGCATCCGCATGCTGGAGCACGAAGGACGTCCGTTCGATTTTCGCCTCATGATCCAGCAGGACCGGTCGGGGGCATGGGCATGCAACGGCACCGCGGCGCGCGTCGCCCATCCCGCCAAGATCGTCAGCAACGGCAGCCAGGGCGGCACGATCTTCGAGCCGATGCGTCTGCTCGCGCCCGCCTTCGGCCAGACGGAGGCCGAGGCGCTGCTGCGCCGCATGGACCGGATCGCGCTGCAGACGGCGGGCGAGCTCGGCCGGTCGTACCCGGCGCTGCGCGAGCTCGGCCTCGACCTGGCGGTCGATACGAGCGGCAAGCCGTGGATTCTCGAGGTGAACACGCGGCCCGATCCATGCCCGTTCACCAAGCTCGACGATCCGGCGATCATCCGGCGCATCGTCGAGTACGGCAAAGGCTACGGACGGCATTACAAGCTGATCTGCAACAAAGCGAAAAAAGCGCCCTGAAGGGGCGCTTTTCGCTGTCATCCTTTTCTCATCCGTTCACTTGATGCCGGAAATATTGTAGTTCTCGATGATCTGCCGCTGGAAGAAGATGAAGATGACCATGATCGGCAGCACCATGAACGCCGCGCCGGCCATCTGCAGGGCGAAGTTGGTCGTGTTCTGCCCTTTGAGCAGCTGCAGGCCGACCGAGAGCGTGTACAGCTTCTCGTCGTTGGCGATGATGAGCGGCCACAGGAAGCTGTTCCAGCCGCCGATGAACGTCAGGATCGCCTGCACGGCGAGGATCGGCTTGGACATCGGCAGCACGACCTGCGCGAACAGCCGGTACTCGCTCGCGCCGTCGAGCCGCGTCGCCTCCATGATCTCCTCCGGCAGCGTGCTCATGAACTGGCGGAACAGGAAGATGCCGAAGGCGCTCGTGAAGCCGGGCAGCACGATGCCGAGCATCGTATTGGTCAGGCTGACGCCGTTCAGGATGAGGTAGACCGGGATCATCGTCACCTGGCCGGGGATCATCATCGTGGCGAGCACGAGCAGGAACAGCTTTTCCCGCCCCTTGAACCGGTACTTGGCGAAGCCGAATCCCGCCATCGCGTTCAGCAGAAGGCCGACGAACGAGAACAGCGTGATGAGCAGCGTGTTGCCCAAGTACGTGCCGAAGTCCATCTCCGTGAACAGCCGGGTGAAATTGTCCACGGTGAACGCCTCCGGCCACAGCGTCGGCGGGATGCGCTTGATCTCGCCTTCGGTCTTGAAGGCGGACAGCACCATCCAGACGAACGGCAGCACCATGGCGATGCCGAATACGGTCAGCACGATGCCCGCGGCCCATTGCTGGAGCCGGCCTCTCGGAGCGGCCGAGGCGGGCTTTCGAGTCGTCGCTTGTTTCATGAGAGCCTCCTCCTATTCCTCGGCTTGCTTCCGCTGCAGGCGCAGCTGGACCATCGTGACGGCGATGATGAGGAAGAACAGCACGAACGAGCCGGCGGCCGCATAGCCGAAGTGGCTGTACTGGAAGCCGTTCTGGTAGATGAACAGCGACGCCGAGACGGTGCCGTTCAGCGGTCCGCCCTGCGTCATGACGAAGGGCTCCTCGAAAAACTGCAGCCAGCCGATCATCGTCGTGATCGTCACGAAGAAGATCGCGAAGCGCATCATCGGCAGCGTGATCCGCGTCAGCTGCTGCCAGCCGCTCGCCCCGTCAAGCTGCGCCGCCTCGTAATAAGAGCGGTCGATGCCCTGCAGCGCGGCGATGAAGATGATCATGTTCAGTCCGATGCTCCGCCACAGCGCCAGCAGGATGAGCGACAGCTTGGCGATCGTCGGCTCCGTCAGCCACGGCACCTTGTCGAAGCCGATCGACGTCAGGATGTAGTTGAACAGCCCGATGCCCGGGTTGTACAGATAGCTCCAGACGACGGCCACGGCGACGACGTTCGTCACCGACGGCAAGTAGTAGACGACGCGGAACACCTTGAACAGCCGCGAGCGGCCGAATTGGATGAGCAGCGCCACGCCGAGCGAGCAGGCGATGACGAGCGGCACGCCGATGACGACGTAGAACAGCGTGTTGCGCAGCGCCAGCAGGAATACCGGATCGCCCAGCACGTCGGCATAGTTGGCCAGGCCGACGAAGGAGATGGACGAATAGTCGGCCAGCCCGGCGAGGTCCATGTCGGTCAGGCTGATGCCCAGCGCGACGAGGATCGGCAGCAGCGAGAACACCGCCAGCAGCAGCAGCGTCGGTCCGATGAACACATACGGCGCCATTTTGGAGGAACCCTTCATACACTCACTTCCTTTGCAAGTCGTGGCCGCTCCGAACGGCAGGCGGAAGCCGGCGGCGGGCTGCTCCCGTCCTCCGGCCGCCGCCGCGGCCTCGTTCGTTTACTTGTCGAGCAGCTTCTGCGACTGCTCGTTGAAGTCCTTCAGCTTGGCGTCGATGTCCGCGTCCGCGCGGTAGATCTCCTCGAACGTCTTGAGGAAGTTCTGGGAGATGTTGTCCCACGCCTTGACGAGCGGCATCGGCTCGGCATTTTTCAGCTGCTCGCCGACGACGGCCATGTTCGGATCGCCGCTCAGCTGCGGGTCCTCCCACGCCTTCTTGTTCGCCGGCAGCTCGCCGGTCTGCTTCATCCACTCCAGCTGGTTCTCCGGCTTGCTGAGGAACGCAATGAACTTCATCGCGGCCGCCTTCTGCTCGGTGAAGCCGAATACGCTCAGGTTGGAGCCGCCGAGCGAGCTCATGTTGCCGTCCTTGGACGGCAGCACCGCCGTCGCCCACTTGCCCTCGATGTCGGGGATCTGGTCCGCGACCGTCTTGATCATCCACGGGCCGCTGATGAACATCGGCACCATGCCGTCGCCGCCGAACGTCTGGGACGTATCGAGGCCGAGATCGACCGGCGCGTAGCCGTTTTTGAAATACCCGTCCAGGTAGCGGACCGTCTCCGCGAATGCCGGCTGATCGAACTGGGCCTTGCCGTCCTCGATCAGCTTGGAGCCGTTCTGGCGGGCGAACATGAAGCTGAGCGTCGGCTCTTTGGGATCGAGGCCGATGCCGTATTTGTCCTTGCCCCGCTCGGTCAGCTTCTTCGAAGCGTCGAGCAGCTCATCCCAGGTTTTCGGCGCATGATCGTAGCCGACCGACTGCAGCACGTCCGTGCGGTAGAACAGGACGCGCGTCTCCGCCAGCCACGGCACGCCGACCGTCTTGCCGTCGAACTGCGTGGACGTGACCGTGCCGTCGAAGAAATTGTCCGCGGCCAGCTCCGGGTAGTCGGCCAGGTCGGCGGTCAGGTCGGCCAGCGCGCCGGCCGCCGCGAACTCCGGCATCCACGTCGTGCCCATCTGAAGCACGTCCGGACCTTTTTTGGAGGCGACGGCCGTCAGCAGCTTGTCATGCGCGCTGCCCCACGGAATCGCCTGCACTTGGATCGAGACGTCCGGGTTCTCCTTCTGGTACGCGGCCGCCATCTGCTCCATCGGCTTGCTGCTGTCTCCCATCGCCCATACGGTGAGCTTCGTCTTGCCTTCCTCTGCGCCGCTTCCGCCAGACGAGCAGCCTGCGATCAGGCTGCCTGCCAGCGCGGCGGCAGCCAGCGCCGCGATCGTTCTTTTCGTATCCATTCGCCATATCCTCCCCTGGATTCCGGTTGCTTCCCGTTATAAGTGAAACGTTTCGAACAAAGTATAAATCAAATTGAAATCGCATTCAAGTCCTCTTTGCCAATCATTTTTCGCTTCATTAATAGCGGGGAAGTCGATACACCCGTTCGACGCCATGGCCCGGAGCGCCGTTTGACTTCCTTCAGCGCTATTGTATATACTCGTCTTGGTTGTTTTCGAAACGTTTCTACGACTTTTATCAAGCGGCTCTGCAAGAAAAGGAGGAAGCACCATGCGATCCCAATCCAAGCCGTTGCCATCCGCCAGCTGGCGGCTCGAGCGCGACGGACTTGCCTTCACCTTCCACCCGACCGGCGACCTGTACGAGGCGTCCGGCAGCGGCATGATGCTGAACCAGCTGCGCAGCCATCCGCTGGACGGCTCGCTCAACCAGCTGTACCTGCGCGTGCGCGGCCCCGAGGGCATGCATGCCTATCCGCTGATCGGCATCCGCTCGGACAGCCGCGTCGGCCGCGGGCGCGACCGCATCGTCTGGAGCGGCGAGGCCGCCGGCGTCCGCTACGAGGCCGCTTTTCGGCTCGGCTCGGGCGGCGCCTGGTTCTGGAGCGTCCGGCTCGAGGCGGACGAGCGCGGACGCTCCGCCGACATCGTCTACGGCCAGGATATCGGCCTGGGCGCTCCGGGCGCCGTGCGCGGCAACGAAGCGTACAACGCTCATTACCTGGACCATTCCGCCTACGAGGACGAGCATCGCGGCTGGATCGTCTGCACCCGCCAGAACCAGCCGCAGGACGGACGCTTCCCGTATGCGCAGCAAGGCTGCCTGACCGGGGCGGTCTCGTTCGCGACCGACGGCTTCGCCTTTTTCGGCCGCTCGTTCAAGGAGACGCATCAGCCGGAGGCGCTGAAGCTGGACCGGCTGCCGGGCGAGGTGCTGCAGTACGAGTTCGCCTATACGGCGCTCCAGTCGCGCGAGGTCGATCCGGCGGACGGCGCGGAGATCGTATTTTACGGACTGTTCCGCGACGATCATCCCGAGGCGGTCGAACGGGCCGAGTTCGGCGAGGAGATCGAGCGGGCGTGGACGGAGCTTTGCCGAGAGGAAAATGAAGCCGTCCCGACGCAGCCGACGCCGCGCCGCGCGGACGATCTCGGCGAGCCGCTGCAGGCGCGCTCGCTGAGCGAGCAGGAAATCGCGGCGCTCTACCCCCTGCGGATCGAGGAGGAGCGGCGGGACGGGGAGCTGCATGCCTTCTTCACGCCGGAGTACGCCCACGTCGCGCTCAAGGCCAAGGAGCTGCTCCTCGAGCGGCCGCATGGCCATATTCTGCTCAGCGGAGCGCCGGATATGCCCGGAGCGGAAGTGCTGGCCACGACCGCTTATATGTACGGCATCTTCCATTCGCAGCTCGTCGTCGGCAACACCAGCTTCAACAAGCTCATCGGCCATGCCCGCAGCGCGCTGAACGCGGCGCATGCGTCGGGCCTGCGCCTGTACGCCGAGCAGGACGGCCGGTTCCGCCTGCTGGCGATGCCGAGCCTGTTCGAGATGGGCTTCAACTACGCCCGCTGGGTGTATGCGCTGGACGGCGACACCGTCACGGTGACGAGCTGGACGTCCGCGGACGCGCCCGAGGCGACGCTGGACATCGCGTCCGCCGCCGGCATTTCGCGGCGCTACCTGCTCACGGCGCAGATTACGATGGGCGAGCGGGAGCTGGAAGGCCCGTATCGGCTCCAGGCGCCGGCGGACGGCTCGCTGCGCTTCCGCGCGGCCGCCGGCTCGCCGATCGCCGGCGCCTACCCCGAGCTCGCGTACCGGCTGACGGTCGCCGGCACGGGCTTCGAGCGCTTCGACGATCGCAGGCTCGTGCCGGATCTGGAGCCCGGCGTCTCGCCGCTGCTCGTCCTGCAGACGGAAGCGTCGGCGAGCTGGAGCGTGCGGATCGAGGGCCGGCTGGACGGGCTGCCGGCCGCGGCCGCGCCGGCGCCGGAGCTCCCGCAGTCGGCGGCGGCGTACCGCGCCGGCATGGCGGAGCTCATGCGCGGCTTCCGCCTCGAGCATCCCGGCGGCGATCCGTCGGTGCGGCGGCTTGATCTGCTGTCATGGTGGTATGTCCACAACATGCGCGTGCATTTCCTCTCTCCGCACGGCCTCGAGCAGTACGGAGGCGCCGCCTGGGGCACGCGCGACGTCTGCCAGGGTCCGGCCGAGTTCTTCCTCGCGATGCAGCGCTGGGACGCGGTCCGCGGCATCCTGCGGACCGTGTACGAGCATCAATATGAGCAGAGCGGCGGCTGGCCGCAATGGTTCATGTTCGACCGCTACAGCCGCATCCAGCAGCACGAGAGCCACGGCGACATCGTCGTGTGGCCGCTCAAGCTGCTCGGCGATTATCTTTCCGCCACCGGCGATTACGGCCTGCTGGACGAGAAGCTTCCGTACACGGATGAGACGACGTTCGACTTTACGGCGGGGCGGCATCCGCTGCGGGAGCATGTCGAGCGGCAGCTCGCCCATATCCGCGACCGCTTCCTGCCCGGCACGATGCTGTCCGCCTACGGCGACGGCGACTGGGACGACACGCTGCAGCCGGCGCGTCCAGAGCTGCGCGCCTCGATGGCGAGCAGCTGGACGGTGGCGCTGACCTATCAGGCGATGCGGACGCTCGGCCGGGCGCTCGCCTCCGCGCCCGGGCACGCCTCCTGGTCGGAGGAGCTGCTCGCCCTGGCGGACGGCATCCGCCGCGACTTCGCCGCCTATATGGATCCGGACGGCGTCATTCCCGGCTTCCTCGATCTCGCCGACCCGGCCCGTCCGGCCAAGCTGCTCCATCCGGACGACGTCCGCACCGGCATCCGCTACCGCCTGCTGCCGATGACGCGCAGCATGATCGCGGAGCTGCTCACGCCCGAGCAGGCGGAGGCGCATCGGGAGCTCATCCGGCGCGAGCTCCGCTTCCCGGACGGCGTCCGCCTCATGAACCGTCCGGCCGCTTACGAGGGCGGAGTGAGCGTGCGCTTCAAGCGAGCCGAGCAGGCGGCCAACTTCGGCCGCGAGATTGGGCTGCAGTACGTGCATGCGCATATCCGCTACATCGAGGCGATGGCCAAGCTCGGCCAAAGCGAGGAAGCGTGGCATGCGCTGCAGGTCATCAGTCCGGTCGGCATCGAGGAGGCGGTCCCGAACGCCGCTCCGCGCCAGAGCAACGCTTATTTCAGCAGCTCGGACGGCGCCTTCGCCAATCGCCGCGAGGCGGCGGCGCGGTTCGAGGAGCTGCGCAGCGGCGCGGCGCCCGTCAAGGGCGGCTGGCGCATCTACTCGAGCGGTCCAGGCATCTATCTCAACCAGCTCGTGTCCAGCGTGCTCGGCATCCGCGCGGCCGCCGGCCGGATCGTGCTCGACCCGGCGCTGCCCGCATCGCTCGACGGCCTCTCCGTCCGCTTCGAGCTCGCCGGCAGGCCGGTCCGCATCGTGTACCGCCTGAGCGGATCGCCGGTGTCGCGCATTTCCGTCAACGGCCGCGAGGCCGCCTTCGCCCGCCTGCCCCATCCGTACCGGAGCGGAGGCGCGGAGCTGTCTCTGGACGAGCTGGAGCCGCTCTGGAACGATGAATCCGGGGCGCTGCAGGACATTCTCGTCGAGGCTTGAGCTTCCGCTGCCGCAGCCGCACGAGAACAGCGATGGAAAGTTGTGGTATAGTGAACAAAAAGCCGTCCACGGGAGGTATCGCGGTGGTCAGCATCAAGGATATTGCCCGCAAGGCCGGCGTGTCGATCTCGACCGTCTCCTATGCGCTGAACGGCAATCCCAAGGTAACCCCTGAAACGAGCGCTCGAATACGGGCGATCGCCAAGGAAATGAACTACATTCCCAATGGGGCGGCCCGCCAGCTCAAGAAGCGGGAGTCCCGGATCATCGGCGCGTTCCTGACCGATTTCACCGGCGCTTTCTACGGCGATCTGCTGCAAGGAATGAAGGAAGTGCTCAACCGCAAAGGCTACGACCTGATCGTCTGCAGCGGACTGCAGTCGCATCGGCTGCTGCCCGAGCGGATGATCGATGGCGCGATCATCCTTGACTCGGCCTTTTCGGACGAGGAGCTGCTCGACTACGCCGACCGGGGCCACCGGCTCGTCGTGCTCGACCGCGAGCTGAACCATCCCGCCGTCAATCAGGTGCTGCTCGACAACAAGGCCGGCGCCAATCTGGCGATGGACTATCTGATCGAGACCGGCCATCGCCGCCTCTACATCGTCGCCGGCCCGTCCGACAGCTTCGACGCGCGCCAGCGGATGGGCGCCGTGCGGCAGACGCTGGACCGGCATCCGGAGCTCGAAGCGACCGTGCTCGAGGGCGACTTCAATCAGGGCTCCGGCGAAGCGGCCGGCCGGCTCATCCTGGAGCAGTGGCAAGGACCGGCCGGCGTCTTCTGCCTCAACGACGAGATGGCGATCGGCCTGTTCAACGCGGTCTCCGCGTCGGACTCCGGCATCCGCGTCGGCGAGGAGCTGTCGCTCGTCGGCTTCGACAACATCGCCCTCACCCGCTACATCCAGCCTCGCCTGGCGACGATCGAGTATTCCAAGTACCGCTGGGGCGCGATGGCGTCCGAGCAGCTGCTGCGGATGATCGCCGGCGAGGAGGTCGAGCATGAGCGGATCTACGTCTCGCTCGTCGAGAGCGGATCAGTGAAGGACCGGCGCTGAGCCGAGGCTCTGCCGCTCCCTTTCCTCGCCCCCCATCCCTCGGGCAAGCGCGGACGTCTCCTCCCGCACTGTCCCCAAAGCGGCTTTCCCGCGGCCTCGCGCCGCGCGGAAAGCCGCTTTTTGCGATGCCGCCGCTCCCGCTTCGCCAATAATGGATAGCCGCCCCTCAACTGGAACATCCTAGTTCAAGGCATCTATTCTGGAAAGGAAATCAGGTGAGAGGATGACGAAACAGTCGACCGCCGAGTCCGCGGACTCGCTCAGCCGCTCGCTGGAGGTCAATGACAGCCGGCTCCGCGACCGCTTCGGCATCAGCCCCGACTTGCTCGCGCGCGAGTTCCAGGCGGAGCTGGACGGCGGGGAGATCTTGCGCGGAACGGCGTGGGCGATCGACGGCATCTCGAACTCCGCTCCGCTGCTGCAGGCTCTGTTCGCCCCGGATGTACGAAGAAGCCTCATCTGCGGCAGCGCCGAGGAATGGCTCGACCTATGCCGCGCCCGCATCCTGCCGGAGGGAGAGATCCATGTCCTGGGCACGCTGGCGGAGGTTTGCTCGATGCTGCTCGACGGCCATACCGTCCTGTTCGCGGACGGCAGCCCGCACGCGCTTGCCGTCGCGACCAAGGATGTGAAGGCCCGCTCGATCGAGGAGCCGAACGTCCAATCGGTCGTGCGCGGCCCCCGCGAGGGCTTCACCGAGGTGCTCGCCTGGAACATCGCCATGCTGAGGAGGAAGATCGCCAGTCCCGACCTCCGGTTCGAGCCGACGACGCTCGGGACGGTGACGAATACCGCGGTCGCGATCGTATACATCCGCGACATCGTCTCGCCGGAGGTGCTTCAAGAGGTCAAGGACCGGATGGCGACGATCGACATGGACAGCATCCTCGAGAGCAACTACATCGAGGAGTACATCCAGGATCGGATCTACACGCCGTTTCCGACCGTGTTCAACTCGGAGCGGCCGGATGTCGTCGCCGCCGGCCTGCTCGAGGGCAGGGTCGCCATCATGGTCGACGGCACGCCGTTCGCGCTGCTCGTCCCGGCCCTGTTCAGCCAGTTTTTCCAGTCGAGCGAGGACTACTACCAGCGAGCCGACTTCAGCACGCTGATCCACCTGCTGCGGTTCCTCTCCTTCCTGCTCGCGACGCTCACGCCGTCGTTCTACATCGCCATCACGACGTTCCATCAGGAGATGCTGCCGACGACGCTGCTCTACAACCTAGCAAGCCAGCGCGAGGGTGTGCCGTTTCCCGCATTCATCGAGGCGCTGCTCATGGAAGTGACGTTCGAGATTCTGCGCGAGGCGAGCGTGCGCATGCCCAAGACGATCGGCCAGTCGATCTCGATCGTCGGCACGCTCGTCGTCGGCCAGGCGGCGGTGGACGCCGGGCTCGTGAGCGCGGCCATGGTCATCGTCGTCTCCATCACGGCCATCGCCAATTTCGTCCTGCCCGCGTTCAACATGGGCATCGCCGCGAGGATCATCCGCTTCGGCCTCATGACGCTCGCCGCCTCGTTCGGCTTGTACGGCGTGTTCATGGGGATCATCGCGCTTGTGCTGCATCTGTGCAGCCTCCACTCCTTCAGCGTTCCGTATATGGCGCCGCTCGCTCCGTACCAGCGGGACGATCAAAAGGATACGCTGTTCCGCCTGCCGATTCCCTGGATGAAGAACCGGCCGATCAGCCTCAAGCCGCAAAAGCTGCGGAGGCAGCAATGAACCGCTTCGGGCTGGCGTCCAGGCTGCTCGCGCTGCTGCTGATCGCCGCGCTGGCCGCCCCGCTCTCCGGCTGCTGGAGCCGCAACGAGCTCAACGGCATCAACATCGTCGTCGGCATGGGCGTGGACAAGGCAAAGGATGACGGGTACATCGTGTCGGTCCAGATCGTCAATCCGAGCCAGGTGACGACGAAAAAAACGTCCACCAGCTCCTTCAGTCCCGTCGTCACCTTCCGCTCCTACGGGAAGACGCTGCCCGACGCTCTGGCGCGCCTGACGCTCAAGGCGGCCCGCGAGCTCTATCTCGCCCATTTGCGCATCCTCGTCATCGGCGAGGAGATCGCGCGCAGCGGCCTGAGCAAGCCGCTCGACTTCATCGCCCGCAACCGCGAGCTGCGGACGGACTTTTATCTCGTCGTCGCCAAAAAGGCGTCCGCCTCGGATATTCTCGACATGTACAGCCCGATCGATCCGATTCCGGCGAACAGCCTGTACACGAAGCTGGACACGTCGGACGATATCTGGTCGGCGACCGGCAAGGTGACGCTCGACCGCCTCATCCGGGATCTAGCGACCGAAGGCAAGGGACCCGCGCTCACGTCCATCGAGCTGCTCGGCAACCGCCACAGCGGCGAGGAGATGAAAAGCGCCCAGAACATCGAGCCGCAGACGCTGCTCCGATACGACGGCATGGCGGCTTTCCGGGGCGATCGCATGGTCGGCTGGCTCAACGAGAATGACGTCCGCGCGCTCAACCTGCTGCAGAACGAGACGCATCATACCTTCCTCACCGTCGAGTGCCCGAACGAGGAAGGGCTCGTGACGCTGGAGCTGAATCAGGCGCATGCGCGCATCACCGCGCATCGTCCGGATGCGTTCGAGGTCGAGCTGCGCTCGCAGCAGGACATCGCCGACATCGGCTGCAAGATGGACGTGATCGATCCGGCCAATCAGGAGAAGCTGGAGCAACTGGTCGACGCCAAGCTCGTCGATCTGCTTCAGCGGAGCATCCGCAAATCGCAGAAGGAGCTGAAGGTCGACGTGTTCGGCTTCGGAAGCGCGCTTCATCGCCAGCATCCCGGCCTGTGGCGGCGCATCGAGGACTGGGATTCGATCTACGACCGGGCCAAGATCGACATCCGCTCAAAAACGACGATTCGCCGGATCGGCACGACCTTCAAGTCCATGAAGGACGAATCGCGACCTTAGGAGGAAAAGCCATGTGGCTCTGGATCGGACTGTGCGCCGGCTTGCTCGGCGCGCTGCTCCTCGATTGGCCCCGCCTGCGCCGCAAAGGAGCGGCGAAGGAACGTCTCGCCGCCGCTGCGGCTTGGGCGGCGGCGGCGATCGGAGCGACGCTGTACGGGACTCTCCCCGAGCCGCCCAATCCGCTGCAATGGATCGCCGTGGCGCTGCACGGGTACGTCGACGTCTTTAATTCGCTCTTTTCCTAACGAAGGAGGCTGGCCTCATGAATGAGGAACGGAACACCTCGATCTCCGCGCGCGGGTTCGCCGTGCTGACGGTTTATTTCATGATCGGCACCTCCATCCTGATCGCCCCTGCCGGGCTTGCCCTCGCGGCCAAGCAGGATGCATGGATGGCCGCCCTGTTCGGAGTCGGCCTGAACATCGCGCTCGTCGCGCTCTATGCCGCCCTCGGCAAGCTGCGCCAGCACGAGTCGCTCGTGCAGATGTGCGTCAGCGCGCTCGGCCGCTGGGCAGGAGGGCTGCTCGGGCTCGCCTTCGTCGCCTTCTTCTATCTGCTCGCCTCGCTCATGATCGGAGATCTCGGCTATTTCCTGACGACGCAGAACTTGCCGGAGACTCCGATCGAGGTGCTGCAGCTGCTGTTCGTCCTGCTCGCCGTCTACGCCGTCCGTCTCGGCAAGTCGGCCTATTCGCGGGCGGCGGAGCTGTTCTTTCCGTTTCTGCTGCTGCTGTTCACGCTGCTCGTGCTGACGACGCTTCCGCGGATCGATCCCCGGAATTTCGAGCCGCTGCTGGAGTTCGGCTTGCGGCCGATCGTCAAGGGCGGCATCAATCTGTTCGCGCTGCAGGAGATGATCGTGCTGCTCATGCTCTATCCGTACGTGCGCCGGGCGGCCGGCAGGTCCGGCGCGATGATCGGAGGCACGGTGCTCGGCGGGATCGTGCTCGTCGTCACGACTGCCGCCAGCATCGGCGTGCTGTGCGCCGGCGTGACGGCCAATCAGCTGTTCCCGGCCTATGCGCTCGCCAAGAACATCAGCATCGGGCATTTCCTGGAGCGGATCGAAGGCATGATCATCTTCATCTGGGTGCTGTCCATCCTGATCAAGATCGTCATCACGTTCGACGCCGCCCTCATCGGACTCGGCCAGCTGTTCGGCCTGCGCTCCACGCTGGCGCTGACGCTGCCGCTCGGCGTCGGCATGGTTGTCGTCGCCCAGCTGTGCTACCCCAATACGGTGTTCGTCCAGGACTTCCTCTCCAAGAACTGGACGCCGTTCGCTTCGATCTTCCTCGTGTTCGCGCCGCTGCTCCTCTACGCCGTCCACCTCATCCGCGCGCGCGCCTAAAAGCAGCCGGCCCCGTCCTCATGACGGAGCCGGCTGCTTTTTTTGCCCGATGTCATTCCTCCGCCGGGCTGACGTCGACATGGACCTCGAGCGTCTGGACGCCGCTGCCGAGATAGACGCCTTTGAACGGGACGATGTCGCGATAGTCGAGTCCGTGCCCCAGCTTGACGTAGCGCTCGCCGACGAGCGACGCATTGGTCGGATCGTAGCCTCTCCAGCCCGCGCCGGGCACGTAGGCCTCCACCCAAGCGTGGGACGCCTGCTCGAAGTCGGCGTTGCCGCCGCTCAGGTCGCCGACGAAATGGTACCCGCTCACATACCGGGCCGGAACGCCTTGGCAGCGGCAGCAGGCGATCATCAGATGGGCGAAATCCTGGCAGACGCCGCGCCGCGTCTGCAGCAGATCGGACGCCTTGGTCTGCACCGTCGTCGCCAGCGGATCGTAGATGAATTCGTCGCGGATCCGGCCGCAGAGCCGCTCCAGCCACGAGCCGACGCCCCGCTCGTCCGGCGGATGGCCGTCCGTGTAGGAGCGGATGCCCGCAGTCTGCTCCGTATAGCCGGTCGGCAGCAAATATTCCGCGAAGCGGTCGAGCGCCTCGTCCCCGCCGAGCCAGCTCCATGCCGCATCTGCTTCGGCCTCCGCCCGTCCGGCGGCCCCGCCCGGCTCTTTTGTCGTCACAATGGAGTGCGTCCGCACCGTCAGCGAGCGATGGGCGGCGTTGACCGTGAAGGCATGCACCTTGTTGCCGAACGCATCCTCGTAAGCGAGCAGCGGCGCGTTCGGCTCGACGGAGATGCTGTGCTGATAGCAGGACTGATGCTTATTGGTCACCGGCGTGAGCCGGATTTCGTTGACGCTGTCCCGGACCGGGTCGGAGTACCGGTACGTGGTGACATGCGAGATGCGCAGCTTCATGCGGTAGCCTCCCCGAGGCGAAAGAACGCCGCCTCCATCGCCGCCCCCAGCTGCCTCGACTGCTCCAGCAGATGCGCGACGATCCGGCCGTCCCGATCGAGCAGCAGGTCGTCGCGCTCGAGGCAGGCCAGATCGGCCAGCACCCGCGCCGAGCTGCGCAGCAGCTTGTCGCGGCGGGCGCGCATCGCCGGCTCCTGCGCCTCCAGCAGGCTCAGATGCGCGTCCATCTTGCGGAGGGAATACTGCACGCTGCGCGGAAAGGCCGCGTTGAGCAGCACGAACTCCATGATCGCATCCACGCCGAGCCCGTCCGCATGATAGCGGCGGAACGAGTCGTAGCCGCTGATCGAGCGCAGCACCGCCTGCAGGTACGGATACGCCTCCGGCTCGTGCCAGCCTCCGCCCGGCACCCATCCGCGCACCGCCTGCAGGATGCGCAGCGTGTTCTCCATCCGCTCCAGATAGCGGCCGCATTCCAGGAAGCGCCATTCATTCTCGCGCGGCATGACGGATTGGCTATAGCCCTGGAACAGGCTCGCCCAATCCTTCATTTGGCGGAAGAAAGCATGCGGCGCCTCCTTGCGCCAGCCGTCTTCCTGCCGTTCCCGGAGCCACAGGTACATGCCGTTGAGCGCATCCCACAGCTCCCCCGGCAGCTTTTCCCGCAGCGTCCGCAAATTCGCGCGCGCGGCGCTTACGCAGCTGAGCATCGAGTTCGGATTGGCGCGGTCCATCGTGACGTACTGGAGCACGTCATCCTCGTAATAGCCGTCGTACGCGCTCTCGAACTCCTTGCGGTCGCCGATGGCGCCGACGACGAGCGCCCACTTGCCCGCGTTGTCCACCTCCGATCTCAGGCGGTCGTCGACCGCCTCGCGCGGCTGCAGCTGCTGCAGATGATAGAGCACGTCCACGAAGCGCGCATGGTTTTCCGTCCGCTCCATATACCGTCCGATCCAGCATAGTGCCTCTGCGTTCCGGTTCAGCATCCGCATTCCTCCTCGTTCCGATCCTGGTCTTGACTCTGCGCCTCGCACCGGCTCTGATCGCCGCGCGGGCCTGGACGTCCGCGCCTCGGCACCCATGTGTCCTTCACGCCGCCGCCCTGCGAGGAATTCACCACGAGCGAGCCTTCCTGCAAGGCGACCCGGGTCAGCCCGCCGGGGACGACATGCGGCTCTCCGCCGCTGCCGCTGAGGACGAAGCCCCGCAGGTCGATGTGGCGAGGCATCATGCCGCCCGCCCCCATGACCGGCGCGGTCGACAGCTTCATCGTGCGCTGAGCGATATAGCGGCCCGGCTGCTCCCGGATCCGCTCGCGGAACGCCGCCAGCTCCTGCGCCGACGCCTGCGGTCCGATCAGCATGCCGTAGCCGCCCGACAGCGACGTCTCCTTGACGACCAGCTCCTCCAGGCGATCCAGCACATATTCGCGCTCCTCCTTGCGGGACAGGATGTAGGTCGGCACGTTCGACAGGATCGGCTCCTCGCCCAGATAATAGCGGATCAGGTCCGGCACATAGGCATAGACCGCCTTGTCGTCGGCGACGCCGGTGCCGGGAGCGTTGGCGATCGCCACGTTGCCGGCGCGATAGGCGTTCATCAGGCCGGCGACGCCGAGCATCGAGTCGGGCTGGAAGGAAAGCGGATCGAGAAATTCGTCGTCGATGCGACGATAAATGACATCGACCTGACGCAATCCTCGCAGGTCGCGCAAGTAGATCTTGTGGTCCTTGCAGACGAGGTCCCTTCCCTCGACGAGATGGATGCCGAGCTGCTGCGCGAGGAAGGCATGCTCGTAATAGGCTGAATTGTACGGGCCGGGAGTGAGCAGCACGATGAACGGGTCTTTTTTGCCCGAGGGGGCGAGCGAGCGGAGGCTGGTCAAAAACACGTTCAGGCTGCGCTCGGTATCCTCGATCGCGCTCGGCAGGTACAGGTCGGGAAACAGCTCGCTCATGAGGCTGCGCCCCTTGAACAGATAGGAGAAGCCCGACGGACTGCGCAGATTGTCCTCCAGCACGTAATAGCCCGTCTCGTCGCGGATGAGGTCGATGCCGGCCGCCGTGACGTAGACGTCTCCCGGCGCGTCCAGTCCGGCCATTTCCGGCCGGTAGTAGGTGTTGCCGACGATCATGCGGCGCGGGATGACTCCGTCGCGCACGCAGCGCTGGCCGTGATAAAGGTCGCGGATGAAGCGGTTCAGCGCGACGGTCCGCTGGCGCAGCCCGGCCTCGAGCAGGCTCCATTCGGCGGCAGGTATGATCCGCGGGACGCAGTCGAAAGGAATCGTGCGCTCCAGCGGGTCCGGAGCTCCCGGCGCATAGAGCGTGAAGGTGATGCCTTCCTCCAGCATGCGGCTGCCGAAAGCCTGCCGGCGTCTCGCCAGCTCGGACGGCCCCATCGCGGCGAAGCTCCGATGCACATGCTCGTAGTGGAGCCGCACGCGGCCTCGCTCGTCATACATCTCGTCGTAGAAGGAACGGGAATCATAGGCTGGAATACGGGTCGGTTCTGCGGTAGACATGGCTGACGGCCTCCCTCCGGGTCAACCTGCAGCGGGAAACGCTCGAGGTGCCCTCCATGATGGATCGAAGCGCTTGGGTATTTTTACCCAATCATACAAGGATCTATCAATTTATGTCAATATAGTTGACATTATTAGAGTGCAAAAAAGCCCCCTATACAGGGGCTTACTGAATTCGTCTATTTGTCCATGCACGACGCTTGGATGGAAAAGCTCGCCTCCAGAACGGAGGTGACGCCTATGTCATTTTCGCTACAGGAAGTGATGATGCTCGGGATGTTCCTGCTAGCATTGCTCGCTTACTTAAAACGAAAATAACCCGTCCAAGTTAGCCACTGGAAACGGGTTATTTTCGAAATCCACGTTTTACGATTCGGAGGTTTCCTCCAAGTTTTTCGCCCTTACCGGTTCAGCAGGCTGCCGACATACCGCAGCAGCTCGTTGGCGCTGGCAGGCGTGTAGCCGTGCTCGTCGACGAGGCGCTTGGTCACCTCGTTCATGCGCTTGAGCTGGTTCTCGTCCGGCGTTTTGGTCGACGTCGTGATCTTGACGATGTCCTTGAGGTCGGCGAACAGCTTCTTCTCCACCGCCTCGCGCAGCCGCTCGTGGCTCGTGTAGTCGAACTTGCGCCCCTTGCGGGAGTAGGACGAGATGCGGATAAGGATCTCCTCGCGGAAAGCCTTCTTCGCGTTTTCCGAGACGCCGATCTGCTCCTCGATGGAGCGCATGAGCCGCTCGTCGGGATCGAGCGCCTCGCCGGTAAGCGGGTCCTTGATCTTGGACCAGTTGCAGTACGCTTCGATGTTGTCGAGATAGTTCTCGAACAGCGTGCGCGCCGACTCCTCGAACGAGTAGACGAACGCCTTCTGGACCTCGTTCTTGGCCAGCTGGTCGTATTCCTTGCGCGCCGCCGAAATGAAGTTTAAGTAACGCTCGCGCTCCTCCTTCGTGATCGAAGGATGCTGGTCGAGCCCGTCCTTGAGCGCCCGCAGCACGTCGAGCGCATTGATATGGTCCATCTCGCCCTTGATGAGGGCGCTGGAGATGCGGTTGATGACATAGCGGGGGTCGATGCCCGACATGCCTTCTTCCAGGAATTCGTTCTGCATTTCCTTGAGGTCGGCGTCCTTGTAGCCTTCGACTTCCTCGCCGTCGTACATGCGCATCTTCTTGACGAGGTCCATGCCCTGCTTCTTGGACTCCTTGAGCCGCGTCAGGATCGAGAAGATGGCCGCCGTGCGCAGCGCATGCGGCGCGATGTGCACATGGCGCAGGTCGCTCTGGGCGATCAGCTTGCTGTAGATCTTCTCTTCCTCCGACACCCGCAGGTTGTACGGGATCGGCATGACGATCATCCGCGACTGCAGCGCTTCGTTCTTCTTGTTGGAGATGAACGCCTTGTACTCGGATTCGTTCGTATGGGCGACGATCAGCTCATCCGCGCTGATGAGCGCGAAGCGGCCGGCCTTGAACTGCCCTTCCTGCGTCAGCGACAGCAGGTTCCAGAGGAACTTCTCGTCGCATTTGAGCATTTCCTGGAACTCCATCAGGCCGCGGTTGGCCTTGTTGAGCTCGCCGTCGAACCGATAGGCGCGCGGATCGGATTCCGAGCCGTACTCCGTGATCGTCGAGAAGTCGATGCTGCCGGTCAGGTCGGCGATGTCCTGCGACTTCGGATCCGACGGGCTGAACGTGCCGATGCCGACGCGGTTGTCCTCCGACAGGAAGACCCGCTCGATCTGCACGTTCTCGATGTCGTTCTCGAACTCGTTTTTCAGCCGCAGCTGGCAGTGCGGGCACAGGTTGCCCTCGATCCGTACGCCGAGCTCCCGCTCGAGCTCCGGCCGCAGCTCATGCGGGATGAGGTGGAGCGGATCCTCGTGCATCGGGCAGCCCTTGATCGCATACACCGCCCCTTGGTCCGTGCGCGAGAATTTCTCCAGCCCTTTCTTGAGCATCGTGACGATCGTCGACTTGCCGCCGCTGACCGGACCCATGAGCAGAAGGATCCGCTTGCGCACGTCCAGCCGCCGCGCCGCCGAGTGGAAATATTCCTCCATCAGCTTCTCGACCGCCCGGTCGAGGCCGAAAATCTCCTGCTCGAAGAACTTGTAGCTCTTCTGTCCGTTCTTCTCGTTGATGCCATGCGACTTGATCATCTCGTACACCCGCGCATGCGCCGTCATCGCCGGCGCCGGATCGTTCCGCAGCAGCTCGATGTACTCCTTGAACGTCCCCGTCCAGGCGAGCCGCTCGCCCTCCGACTTGTATTCCGCGATCCGTTTGAAAATATCCATGCTGCGCCTCCTCCCATTCCTTCCGCGTCAAGACCCTCGCCGTCCGCTCCGCCCAGGCTGTATCTCTGCTTCCCACTCCTGAATAGCATCGTATTCGAAGTATTAAAGCCTATGCGGAGGGGGGCGATAACTTGACCGGAAATTTGGAGTCGGACAAGATTTGCCAGACCTTCGGGGATCTCCTATAATGGACGGAATGAGAACGCCTGTGCCGGTGGCGCGGCGGGCGGCGGGGAGGCCGAGAGGGCATGGCGGTGAAGGAGGAAGCGGAGCTGTACGGGCCGGTGAAGGCCTATCTGGAGGCGCGGGGCTACGAGGTGAAGGGCGAGGTGCTGAGCTGCGATCTGGTGGCGGTCCGGCCGGACGGCGATACGCTGATCGTCGAGATGAAAAAGACGTTCACGCTCGCGCTGCTGCTGCAGGGCGTCCAGCGGCTGCGGATCGCGGACAAGGTGCTGCTCGCGATCGAGCGCAACCGCTCCCGCAAAGGGGCGGTCAACCAGCGCTTCGGCGAGCTGGCGGAGCTGTGCCGCATGCTCGGGCTCGGCCTGATGACGGTTACGTTCTACAAGACCAAATCTCCCGTCCTGGAGCTGCTCTGCAAGCCCGGCGACGCGCCGCTGCGCGGACGGCGCCCGTCCCGCGAGCGGCGGCTGCTGCAGGAGTTCCGCGAGCGCAGCGGCGACTACAACGTCGGCGGCAGCGGGCGCGTCCGGGGCAGCCGGCTCATGACCGCCTACCGCGAAAAAGCGCTCCGCCTCGCCTGGGCTCTCCAGGCGCACGGAGCGCTGTCGCCGGCGCGCGCGCGCGAGCTGACCGGCGTCGCCAAGTCGGGCGAGTTCCTGCGCGCCAACTACTACGGCTGGTTCGCCAAGGTCGAGCGCGGCGTCTACCGGCTGCTGCCGGCCGGCGAAGCCGCTCTCGCGGAGCATGCCGCCGTCATCGACGGCTGGCTGCTGCAGCAGGGCGCGGCCGCGCGGGAGGCGGAGCGGGACTGAGAGCCGGGAGCGGCTCTCGCTCCGGCGAGGCTCGAATCTGCCTCGGCACGGACCGGCCGCCAGCCTCGAGAGGCCAAGCGCCTTCCCCGCTCGGCGGCGGATACGGCCGCGCTCCCCGGCTTCTTCAGCTGCGCGCGGTGAACTCGCGCATCGCCTCCGCGAGTCCGCTCAGCGCCATCGCCAGCTGCGCTCCGCTCGCGGCTCCGGCGGCCAGCCTCGCGGCGCCTGAACCCGGCGCTGCGCCGAGGCCGGCGCCGGCAACCCCGATGCACAGCCCGCGCAGCCGGGCCGCGCGCTGCAGAGCGCGCGCGTCCAGCCCCTCGGGCAGCAGCAGCTCCATCGCTGCGCCGCGCGGATCGCGCCGCCAGCGCAGCCCGGCCGGCATGGAGGCGGCGTCCAGCGCCTCCTCCAGCTCCTGCAGCGCCGCTTCGCAAGCCGCTGCCGCCGCGGCGCGGCTCCAGCTCGCCCAGGCCGAGGAGCTCCTCCATGACGAGCAGCTCCCAGCCGCTCGCCGCGCCGGAGCGCCGCTGCTCCTCGCGCACCCGCCGCAGCAGCTCCGGCGGCCCGCTCGCCCAGGCTGCGCCCAGGCCGGGCACGCCGCTCGCGAGCGAGCCGACGGCGAGCAGCCGCCTGGCGGCATGCCCGCCAGGCGCGCCCCGCTTCGCCGGCGCCGCCGCTCCTGCGCCTTCGCCCGCTCCTGCACGCCCTCCTGCATCTGCTCCTGCGCCGCCGCCCGCTCCTGCATCCGCTCCTGCGCCTCCGCCTGCTCCTGCACGCCCTCCTGCATCCGCTCCTGCGCCTCCGCCCGCTCCTGAACGCCCTCCTGCATCCGCTCCTGCGCCGCCGCCTGCTCCTGCACGCCCCCCTGCGACTCCGCCTGCACCTGCTCCCGATGCCGGACGCCATGACCAGGCGCTGTCCGGCCGCAGCTCGACCTGCCAAGCATTCGGCTCCTCATTCGCGTCGTCCGGCGAGGCGTCGCTCCGCCTCGGACTTTGCCGCTCCTCGCCCGCTGGCCCGCGCGCTCGCTTCCCATCGCTCCGCTCCGGCTGCTCGCGCAGATGTCCTGCGCCTTGACGCTGCGGCACCGGGCCGAGCCTGCCGCCTGTCGCGGCGAGCGCGCGCCGGACCAGCTCCAGCGCCGCCTCCGCGCTCGCCGCGACGACGATGCCCTCGCCCGGCCGCGCCGTCTCCTCCGCGCCGAGCGCGCGCTGCAGCAGCGCGGCCAGCCGCTGGCCGGCATCCTCGCCTATGGACGACTTCCCTTTCGCCAGCGCCCGCCGAACCGCCTCGAGCACCTCGCTGTCGGCGTACAGCCGCAGCGCTTCTCCCGGACGGTCCAGCGCTATGCAGCCGAAGCTTCTCTCCATCGCCATGCCCGGCGCCCTCCTTTTTTCGGCCCAGCATCAGGCCCTCCATTCCACGCCGCCGTCGCACGGCCGCCTTCGCCCAGCCCGCTCCATCCGCCCCTTGCCCGGCGCCTGCCTCGATCCCTCCGCGCAAAAAAACGCCCCTGAAGCATATATGCTTCAGGGACGCGCCTTAGAACCGCTTATTTTTTCGCCATGCTGGTCCATTTCGCTTCGATGTTCTTCAGCAGGCCGGCTTTATCCACCTTGCCCGCGACATACGCCTGCATCTCCGCGCCGACTTCCTGCGGCAAGCCTTCCGGCATTTGGTTGAAGTACCAGCCGGACGTCTTGTTGTCCTTGGAGTAGGCCATGATGTCCGTCGCGATCGCGCCGAGCACCTTCTCGTCGGTCACTTCGATCGACTTGAGCGCCGGGATGAACTTGAACTCCTCGACGATGTAGCGCTTGCCCGTCTCGCTCGTCGCCAGCCAGTTGAGGAACTCCTTGGCCGCTTCCTTGTTTTTGGAGTTCTTGTTGACCGCCCAGTTGTTCGGCACGCCGACCATGATGTTGCCGCTCTTCTCGCTGTCGTCGATCGGCATCGGCAGCACGCCGATGTTCATGTCCGGCGTAATGCCGTCGATCTGCACCTGCGTCCAGTTGCCCTGCTGCATCATCGCCGTCTTGCCGCTGGCGAACAGCGTCACCTGCGTGTTGTAGTCGGTCGTCAGCGGGTTCTTGTTGCTGTACTTCATCGTCAGGTCGAACAGGTTGAACCATTTTTCCACGACCGGGTTGCCGGCCAGGCCGCCCTTGCCCTCGTTGAGGCCCTGGATCAGCGCCGCAGGATCATCCTGATCGGCGAGCGCGACGTTGAACAGATGGTTGCCGAGCACCCACCACTCCTGGTAGCCGTTGGAGAACGGCGTGATGCCGGCGTCCTGCAGCTTCTTGGCGGCCGCGTCGAGCTCCGTGAGCGTCTTCGGCAGCTCGGTGATGCCCGCTTTTTCGAACAGGTCCTTATTGTAAATGTAGCCGTAGCCCTCGATGCCGATCGGCATGCCGTACATCTTGCCGTCGCGGCTGATCGGCTCCTTCGCCGTGTCGAGCACGTCGCTTACCCACGGCTGGTCGGACAGATCCTCCATCTTGTCGATCCAGGTCGTCAGCTCGGCGTTGCCGCCGTTGTTGAAGATGTCCGGCTCCTGGCCGGAAGCGAATTTCGCTTTCAGGCCCGCGCCGTAGTCCGCGCCGCCGCCCATCGTCTCGATGTTCAGCGTGACGTTCGGATGCTCCTTCTCGTAGTCGGCTTTCAGACGGTTCATCGCATCGGCGATCTCGACTTTATATTGGAAGATATTGAGCGTGACCTTTTCGCCGCTGCCCGCGTTCGTTCCGGAGCCGGCGTTCGTCGCCGTATTGGCCGGGGCTTCGTTGCCGTTCGAGCCCGAGTTGCCGGAAGTGCTGCAGCCTGCCGCCAGGCTGAGCGCCAGACCGGCGGACAAGACGGTTACCATCGTTTTTTTCATTCGCTTTTCCTCCTTGGATAATGACCCTCGTTCGTCCTGCAAGCGCCCTGAGTTCTATATTGGCTGATGTTCCCTTAGATTCTCCTGGGAACAATCCAAGTATACCTTCGGTCATGCAAACGCTACCACCGAGGATGTTGAACAAAAAGGGGGAAAATATTGATGCCGAATCTCCGGATCAATATCTTCCCCCTGCGGGCTTGCCGCCTTATTTCGCGAACGTGCCCCACTTGGTCTGAATGTTTTTAAGCATCTGCTCCTTGCTCGACTTGCCGGCGACGTACGCCTGCATTTCCGCGCCGACTTCCTGCGGCAGCCCTTCCGGCATCTGGTTGAAGTACCAGCCGGACGTCTTGCCGTCCTTGGAATAGGCCATGATGTCGTTCGCGATCGCGCCGAGCACCTTCTCGTCGGTCACCTCGATCGACTTGAGCGCCGGAATGAACTTGAACTCCTCGACCGTGTAGCGCTTGCCCGTCTCGCTCGTCGCCAGCCAGTTGAGGAAGTCCTTGGCGGCTTGCTTGTTCTTGGCGTTTTTGTTCACGACCCAATAGTTCGGCACGCCGACGAAGATGTTGCCGCTTTTCTCGCTGTCGTCGATCGGCATCGGCAGCACGCCGATGTTCATGTCCGGGGTGATGCCGTCGATCTGCACCTGAGTCCAGTTGCCCTGCTGCATCATCGCCGCCTTGCCGCTCGCGAACAGCGTCACCTGCGTATTGTAGTCCGTCGTCAGCGGGTTCTTGTTGCTGTTCTGGATCATCAGGTCGAACAGGTTGAACCAGTCGCCGACGACTTTATTGCCCGCCAGATCGCCCTTCTTCTCGTTCATTGACTGGATGAACGCGGCCGGGTCCTCTTGATCCGCCAGCGCGACGTTGAACGTGTGGTTGCCGAGGACCCACCACTCCTGATAGCCGTTCGCGAACGGAGTAATGTCGGCCGCCTTCAGCTTCTCGACGGCCGCCTTCAGCTCGGTGAGCGTCTTCGGAGGCGTATCGATGCCCGCTTTGGCGAACAGATCCTTGTTGTACAGCAGGCCGTAGCCTTCGATGCCCATCGGCAGGCCGTAGTTTTTGCCGCCCGAGGTGATGCCTTCCTTCGCCGTATCGATAACGTCGGATTGCCAAGGCTCGCCGCTGAGATCCTCCAGCTTGTCGACCCAGGTCGTCAGATCGGCGTTGCCGCCGTTGTTGAAAATATCAGGCTCCTGGCCGGAGGCGAATTTCGCCTTCAGGCCCGCGCCGTAGTCCGCGCCGCCGCCCATCGTCTCGATGTTCAGCGTGACGTTCGGATGCTCCTTCTCGTAATCGGCCTTGAGGCGGTTCATCGCGTCGGCGATCTCCACCTTGAATTGGAAGATGTTCAGCGTCACCTTCTCGCCGCTTCCGGCGCCTCCGGAATTGCCCGCCGCCTCGTTGCCGGCACCGCCGTTGTTCGTCGTGCTGCAGCCGGCCAGCATGGCGATGGCTACGCCCGCGGATACCGCGGTCATCAAGCTCTTTTTCATCTTTTTCAAGCCCCTTTCCTATCCTTGCTCCCTTTAGTATGCCAATGTTTCGGCATCGGATGCGGAAGCGTCTCTGGTTTATGGCCTTAGTATACCCGTTCTGTGCAAACGTTGGCACATACGATATTGCGGCAAAAGGGGGAGGATATTGACCTCGCTTTCGCGCGGGTCAACATCCTCCCCCTCGGGGAATGTCCGGCTATGCTCCTTTGATCCGATCAGCCCTTCACCGAGCCGGCCGTAATGCCCTCGATGATATGACGCTGCAGCGTCAGGAAGAACACGAGGATCGGCAGCACGCCCATGACGAGGCCGGCGAGCGCCAAGTCCCACTGCTTCGTGTACTGCCCGAAGAAGGAATACGTCGAGAGCGGGATCGTCCGGTTCGCCTCGCCGAGCATCAGGTTCGGCAGCAGGAAGTCGTTCCAGATCCAAAGGCTGTTCAGGATGATGATCGTCGCCGTCATCGGCTTGAGCAGCGGGAAGACGATGCGCCAGAACACGCCGTAAGGCGAGCAGCCGTCGACCGTCGCCGACTCCTCGATCTCGACCGGAATCGACTTGACGAAGCCGTGATACAGGAAGATCGTGAGCGACGAGCCGAAGCCCATATAGCACACCCACAGCCCCCAGATGCTGTTCGTCAGGCCGAACGTAGCCGCTACCTTCATCAGCGGAATCATGATCGACTGGAACGGGATGACCATCGCCGCGACGAACACCATGAACAGGATGTTGTTGTACTTGGACGGATGGCGGACCATCCGGTAGGCGCACATCGAGCAGATGATCGCCAGGCCGATGATGCTCGTCACCGTGATGAGGAACGAGTTCATGAACGACGCCGGAAACTTCATGATTTCCCAGGCGCGGGTGAAGTTGTCGAACGTCCACGGATTCGGCAGAGCGGCGGAGTCGAGCAGGATGTCCGCGTACTTTTTCAGCGAGTTGCTGACGAGGAAGTAGAACGGGACGAGGAACACGAGCGCGATGAGCACCGCGACGATTTCCAGGATAATCGTCGACCAGCGATAGCGGCTGTTTTCCATCAGACCTGCACCTCCTTGCGTTTCGTCAGCCATACCTGCGCCGACGAGATCAGCGCGACGACGATGAAGAAGACCAGCGCCTTCGCCGTGCCGAGACCGTAGTTGTTGTTTTGGAACGCTTCATTGTAGATATTGAGCGCGACGGACTGCGTCGAGTTGTACGGTCCGCCCTTGGTCAGCGACAGGATGATGTCGAACGACTTGAACGACCAGCTGAGCGCGAGGAACAGCGAGATCGTGACGGCCGGCATGATGAGCGGCACCGTAATGTGGCGCAGCCGCTGCCAAGGGGTCGCTCCGTCGATCGACGCCGCCTCGATCAGCTCGCGCGGCACGTTGATGAGCGCGGAGATGTAGATGACCATCAGATAGCCGGCGGTGCTCCAGATCGTCACGATGACGATGCCCCAGAAGGCGGTCGTCTCGTCGCCGAGCCAAGGCAGGTTGAACAGCGCCCAGCCTGTCTTTTCGCCGACGGCCGCGAAGCCTTTGACGAAGATGAACTGCCAGATGAAGCCGAGCAGCAAGCCGCCGATGACGTTCGGCATGAAGAAGATCGTGCGCAGCACGTTCCGCGACTTGAGAGGCTGCACGAGCAGCAGCGCCAGCAGGAAGCCGACGAGGTTGGAGAGGATGACCGCGGCGACCGTGAACCGCGCCGTGAAGGCGAACGAGCTCAAAAAGGTCTGATCGCTGAAAATGTTGATGAAGTTGCTCAGGCCGATGAATTCGGCGTTGTCGGACACGCCGTTCCACTCGAAGAACGAGTAGTACATGCCCATAAAGAAGGGAAGCGCAACAATGATCGCGAACGCGAGCGTGACCGGGCCCGTGAAGACGATCTGCTGGATCCATGATTTGGACCATCCGCTGCTTTTCATCCCGTATCTCCCCTTTCGCTTGAATCGTAGTCAGTTTGGCCTGCAGAATGTCGAAATATGCCCACCGCTTGCCTGATTATCCTTAAGTATAAAGGCGGAAGGACCCTCCTCCCACCGAGGATGATGACGGGAAAGGTGTAAAATATTGATGCTGCAGCCGCTTGCCGCTATAATCGAACGATAGCCCTTCCCGACCGGAAGGCAGGCAAAGGAGCGCTCTGCCGTGAAATTTTACTGGGTGAGGCGCAGCATCCGGACCAAGCTGGCCGTCTTCCTGCTGCTGGCGATCGGCATTCCGATGCTCGTCTCCATCACGATTACGAATACGCGGACGGCCCGCTTCGTCGAGGAAGACACGATCCGGCAAAATTCCAATCTGCTCTACCAGGGGAAGACGAATCTGGACAACTATTTCCGTTCCTTTTTCCAGACCTCGCTCGCGCCTTATTCCGACACGACCTTGTACCGCACGCTCGAGACCGGACGGAGCGACTATCTGACGGACAACCAGATCTTCGTCAGCCTGCAGCTCATGTCGTCGTCGGTCAAGGAAATCTACCAGGTGTACCTCCACTCTCCGCTTGCCGAACGCGGCTACCTGTACTCCAAGGGCCAGTACAAGCGGATGGAGCAGATCGTCAACGCTCCCGGCACGTCGCTGCCGGAAGGGGTCGCCTATTCGATCCGGCCGCTGCATATGAGCACCAACTACAACATCAGCGCCGCGCCGCCGTTCCTCTCGAAGCGCGTCATCACCGTCATCCGTCCGATCCTGCAAATTCCGAGCGACAAACAGATCGGCACGCTCTCGCTCGACATCACGCCCGAGATGATCATCTCGATCTGCGATCAGCTGTATCAGCGCGACCAAGGCGAGGAGGTGTACCTGCTCGATCCGTCCGGCGTCATCATCTACGGTCCCGATTCCGACCGGTTCGGCCTCAAGCTCGATGCCGAGTGGGCGCAGGAGCTGCTCGAGCAGTCGTCGCTGCCGGATGGCCACGACGCTCCGGGCGGAGCCCGCTCGACGCGGCTCGGCGGCGGCGATCACGAAGCGGTGTTCATCTACGAGCAGATCGAGGCGGGGGACAGCAACTGGACGCTCGTCAAGCGCATTCCCGACTCCGTGCTGAGAAGGGCGACGAATCAAGTGACGCAGGTCAACACCGGCGTGCTGATCGGCTCGCTGCTCATCGTCGCAGCCGCCGCGCTGTTCATCTCGTTCTGGATCACCGGCCCGATCAAGCGGCTGACCGGCTACGTCAGCCAGATCCAGTCCGGCCAGCTGCAGACCGACATCCATCTCGGCCAGGCCGACGAGATCGGCCAGCTCGCCCGGCGGTTCCGCATGATGATGGAGACGATCAACAACCTCGTCCTGCGCGAGTACAAGCTCGAGCTGGCCAACAAGACGAACCAGCTCAAGGCGCTTCAGGCGCAGGTGCATCCGCATTTCCTGTACAACGCGCTGCAGTCGATCGGCACGACCGCGCTCAAGCGCGGCGTTCCCGACCTGTACAAGCTCATCATGCAATTGGGCAAGATGATGCGGTACTCGATGAATACGGCCGAGGAATTTGTCGCTATTTCCCAGGAAATCGACCATGCCCGCTCCTATCTGGAGCTGCAGCGCCATCGCTTCGACGACAAGCTCACCTACGAGATCGCGATGGACGAAGGAGTCGGCGAGGCGCCGCTGCCGCGCATGGTCATCCAGCCGATCGTAGAGAATGTATTCAAGCATGCCTTCGATCCGTCCGGCGGAGAAGTCCATGTATCGATCCGCTGCTTCCGCGAGGACGGCCGGATCCGGATCGAGATCGCCGACAACGGTCCCGGCGTCAAGCCGGAGCGGCTGCAGGCGCTGCGCGCGAGCCTGCTCGGCGTCGATGACGAGAGCGCCTCGATCGGCGAGCACATCGGACTCGCCAACGTCGCGGCGCGGCTCGCCCTTCACTGCGGCGAGGAAGCCTCGATGAGGCTCGATTCCGGACTGGAGCCGCTCGGCGGCTTCTCCGTCACGCTCCTGCTGCCCGATCAGCTTCCATCCCAGACCAGCGAGGTGTCCCCATGAACGTATTGATCGTCGACGACGAGAGCCACGCGCGCGATGCGGCGAAGCTGCTTGTCGACTGGCAAGGACTCGGCTTCGAGCGCGTGCTCGAGGCGGACAACGGCGAAGCCGCCAAAATGCTCATGGATGAACACAATCCGATGCTCATCCTGACCGACATCCATATGCCGATCACGGACGGCATCCGCTTCATGGAGTGGACCAGCACGCATCATCCGGAAGCCAAGGTGATCGCCATCAGCGGCTACAACGACTTCGAGTACGTCCGCAAGACGATGAAGTACGGCGGCCGAGACTATATTTTGAAGCCGATCGACCCCGACCAGCTGAACGAGGCGGTGCAGCGCGCGCTCGAGGAGCATCGGAGCGAGACGAGGGAAAAGCAGCGCCAGGTCGAGAGCGGCATCGCGCTGAACCAGTACAAGCCCGTGTACTGGAGCCATCTGTTCGGCCGGCTGCTCGCCGGCTCCCAGGAGGCCGAGGCGGCCGCCGTGCAGCTGAAGGCCGAGTTTTCCGGCTTTCCCGACCAGGCGCCGATGCAAGCGGTGCTGCTCAGCCTGTACCCGATCCCGGACAAGCTGCTGCGCCGCTTCCGCGGCGACCGGGAGCTGCTCGATTTTGCAATCGTCAACGTGCTGAACGACCTGCTGCGCTCGGAGTGGCGCTGCGGCTACGCGTTCCGCAGCTCCGAGGCGCCCGACGAGCTGATCGCCCTGTTCTGGGACCGCTTCGACCTGCTGGAGGAGCGCGTCCGCCTGCTGATCGAGGCGGTGTCGATGACGCTCAAGGCGGAGCTGCATGCCGGCATCGGCGGCAAGGAAGAGCGGGCGTCCGCCGCCTGGCAGTCCGTCAAGCAAGCTCGGATCGCGCTCTCCCAGCGCAATCTGCTGACGCCGGAGCTGCGCATCCATCGCGGCGGCATTCCGGCGGCGGCAGGCGCGGCGCTCCCGAACCTGTCGGCGCTCGGCGACGCGCTGCGCCTGTCGATTCAAGTGCGCAACGCCGCCGAGGCGACCTCCGCGCTCGGCAATTGGTTCCGCCTCGTCCGCAGCCACGGCGTCGTCACGCCGGCCTCCGTCCGCGCGTGGGAGACGCAGATGGGCGTCATCCGCAGCCGCATCGAGCAGGAGTACGAGATCGATACGCTGCGCGACCAGGAGCTGCCGCTGGTGTTCAGCGACCAGGGCCGGCTGCTGCTCGACGAGACGGAGAAGGAATGGCGCCTCCTGCTGCTCGACTGGCTCGACGCGCTGCTGCGCAGCATCCGCCAGGAACGCAGCATCATCGACGAGATGAGCTCGTATATCGCTTCGCATTTGGAGGAAGACTTGAGCTTGCAGGCGCTGGCTTCGCGCTTTTTCCTCAGCCGCGAGCATGTGAGCCGGCGCTTCAAGCAGGAGACCGGCCAGACGCTGAGCGAGCATGTCGAGAGCCTGCGCATGGACAAGGCCCGCAAGCTGCTGTCCTCGTCGGAGCTGCGCGTCAGCGACGTCGCCGCCCAGGTCGGCTATACGGACGAGAAATATTTCAGCAAAGTGTTCAAGAAGCATTCCGGCTGCTCGCCGGGCCAATACCGCCATCGCGACTGACACATTCTGTTCACAACTTGAATCGTTTTCTTTTTTTCCCCAGTTGGGTATAATGAAGACAATTCGTACGGAGGTGCTACATATGTCCTTACCGTTTATCGTGGTCGTGCTGGTCTCGCTGCTCTTCCTGACGGCGATGCTCACCGCGGCGTACAACGACGACAAGACCAAAGGCCTGTAAAAAGGCTTCGGCTCGGCACTGCAATACGACGAACAACAAAGGCCAGGCAGCCCGGATCTCTCCGGCCAGCCTGGCCTTTTTCTTGCGCGTGCTCCGCCTCTGCAACGGCTCAGCGTCGCAGCTGCAGCATCTGTCCCATGCACTCCGCGCACAGGAACCGTTCCTTGAACTCCCTTACCTCTTCCATCGATCCGCAAAAGACGCAGCGGGGACGATAGCGCTCGAGAATGATGTGATCCCCTTGCACGAGGATCTCCACGGGATCGCCTTCATTCATTTGATAGCGTTTGCGCAGCGATTTGGGCAGGACGATTCGTCCCAGCTGATCGACTTTGCGCACGACTCCGGCCGGTTTCATCGGTTGTATTCTCTCCTTATGTCTGAAAATCTAGTCACAACCAACCCTCGGCGGACCTTGCAGTCTCAGGGCTATTGGATGTCTATTCCCCTGTTGTTCGCTTTGCGCGATCAGAATCCTTCCGCAATCGCCTTATTTCTTAATATAGTCCAACTCTTGGCAAAATGGACTTCGTTTGGATGGTCCGGAAAGCGGTTCTCTTCTCCGAAGCTCAGTCCATCCCCGGAAACCCGTTCTGGCGCAGCGCCTCGAACAAAATGACAGCGGCTGAATTGGACAGATTCATCGATCTCACGTCGCCCGTCATCGGCATGCGGATCGCCGTCTCGCGGTTGGCCTCGATCAGCTCCGGCGGCAACCCCTTCGTCTCCTTGCCGAATACGAGCAGGTCACCGTCGCGATATGCGACCTTATCATAGCGATGGCTCGCCTTGGTCGAGGCGAAAAAGAACCGCCCTTCCGCGAACCGCTCTTGCACCTCCTGGAACGAATCGTAGTAGGACACGCGGACCGCGTGCCAGTAGTCGAGGCCGGCGCGCTTCAGCGTCCGGTCGTCCGTCTGGAAGCCCAGCGGGCGGACGAGATGCAGATGGGCGCCTGTCGCCGCGCAGGTGCGGGCGATATTGCCGGTATTGGCCGGAATCTCCGGCTCGACGAGTACGATATGAAAAGCCATGGCTTTCATGCATCCTTTCGTTTACGCTTTTACATTCCTTTTACGCGCCATTAATTCCTTTCTGAAGGTAACGCTTTATTCTGAATTAAAGAACCTGGAAAAGGAGACCGACCAAGGTGACGAAAAAAAAAGTTCTCATTGTTGATGACGAGCCTTCCATCTCCATGCTTCTGGAATTCAATCTCAACCTTGCCGGCTTTGAAGTCCGCTCCGTCCACGACGGCTTGGCCGTGTTCGATATGCTCAAGCCGTTCCGTCCCGATCTGATCGTGCTCGACCTGATGCTGCCCAAGATGGACGGCATCGAGGTATGCCGCGAGCTGCGCCGGCGCGGCAACGCCGTTCCGATCGTCATGCTGACGGCGATGCAGGACGTCACCGACCGCATCGCCGGGCTCGACAACGGCGCGGACGATTACATGACCAAGCCGTTCAGTCCGCAGGAGCTGATCTCGCGGATCCAGGCCGTCCTGCGGCGCGTGCAGGCGCAGCCCGGACAGATGGAAGAGATCCATTACGAGATTGGCCCGCTGCGCGTCGATCTCGGCCGCCGCGAGGTTCACTTGAACGGCGCGGCGATCGAGCTGACCCCGAAGGAATTCGAGCTGCTCGCCTTCCTTTGCCGGCACCGCGGCAAGGTGCTGAGCCGCCAGCAGCTGCTCCAGGGCGTGTGGGACTACCACTTCCTCGGCGATACCCGCATCGTCGACGTGCATATCAGCCATCTGCGGGACAAGATCGAGCGCAGCGCCCGTTCCCCGGAATTCATTATGACCGTGCGCAACGTCGGATACAAGCTCACCGGCCCCGGACCGAACGATCGGAGGAGCGCGCTGGCCTAGAGCGTGCTAGAGCGTGCTCGCGAACCTGTTCAAGGGCATCGCTCCCCGCCTTCTCGCCCCAAAAAGCAGCGCCCTTGCCGGCATCTCCGGCAAGGGCGCTGCTGCTTCAGGCCAAGCGGCGCGTTCCGCTTCAGCCGTTTTTACGCTGGAATTCGGCCATGAACTCGGCAAGCGCCCGGCAGCTCTCGAGCGGCACCGCGTTGTAGGTCGAAGCCCGCAGGCCGCCGACGTCGCGATGGCCCTTGAGGCCGACGAAGCCGGCCCGCTCGGACTCCTGGATGAACTTCTTCTCCAGCTCCTCGCTCGTCAAGCGGAACGTGACGTTCATGAGCGAGCGGCTGCCGGACTCCGCTACGCCGCGATAGAACCCGCCGCTGCCGTCGATGGCTCTGTAGATGAGGCCCGTCTTCTCGCGGTTGAGGCGGTCGATCTCGGCCAGCCCGCCCTTGCCGCGGATCCACTCCAGCACGAGGCCGACCATGTAGACCGCGAAGGAAGGCGGCGTATTGTAAAGCGACTTGGACTTGGCATGCGTATCGTAGCGGAGCATCGTCGGCACGCCGGGACGGCTCGGCTCCAGCAGGTCGTCGCGGGCGATGACGAGCGTGACGCCGGACGGGCCGAGGTTCTTCTGCGCGCCGGCATAAATCATGCCGAACGAGGCGATGTCGAGCGGACGCGACATGATGTCGCTCGACATGTCCGCGATGAGAGGAACCGCTCCCGTGCTCGGGAAGGAAGCGAGCTGGGTGCCCTCGATCGTCTCGTTGGACGTCAGATGCAGGTAGGCCGCATTGTCCGGCAGCTCCACCGAGGCGAGGTCCGGCATGCGGGTGAAGCGCGCGTCCTCGGACGTGGCGACGACGCGCGTCTCTCCGATCAGCTTCGCTTCCTTGATCGCTTTTTTGGCCCAGCTGCCGCTGTTTACGTAGGCGGCCGTCTTGCCGTCCGCAAGCAGGTTCATCGGCACCATCGCGAACTGGGTGCTCGCTCCGCCCTGGAGCAGCATGACGCTGTAGCCGTCCGGCACGCCGAACAGCTCGCGCACGAGGCGTTCCGTGTTGTCGTTGACGCCCTCGAACGCCTTGCTGCGGTGGGACATCTCCATGATGGACATGCCCGCTCCGTTGTAGTCGACGAACTGCTCCTGTGCCTGCCGCAGCACTTCAAGCGGCAGCGCCGCCGGACCGGCATTGAAATTGTAGGCTCTCTTCGTCACGCTCTCGCACCCCTGTCTCTGTCGCTGGAACGAAACGCTCCAGTAAAGTTATGAGTATCTTAACAAGTTTGAGTTCATCCTTCAAGGGCAAATTCGCGAATGCTGACCGGGAAAAGACCCGACATCATTCGGATTTAGGCTAGAACTATGCCTCGCCGCTCCTCGCATGAAAACAAGGCTCCCTGAACCAGGGAGCCTTGAAGGTATGAGTGCGTTCCGACTAGCAGTCGAAGTAGAGGCCGTACTCGTGCGGATGGACACGAATCGCGACGGCTTTGGCTTCTTGACGCTTGAAGGCCACATAGTTGTCGATGAAGTCCTGGCTGAAGACGCCGCTTTCGGTGAGGAACGCGGAGTCGGCCTCGAGAGCGTCCAGAGCCTCGTCCAGCGTTCCAGGAACGCTGCGGATCTCTTTTTTCTCTTCGTCGGACAGCTCGTAGATGTTTTTGTCGTACGGACCGTAGCCGAGAGCCGTCGGGTCGATCTTGCGCTGGATGCCGTCCAGGCCGGCAAGCAGCATCGCGGCGAACGCGAGGTACGGGTTGGCCGTGGAGTCCGGCGTGCGGAACTCGATGCGGCAGCCTTTCGGCGTGACCGCTGCGACCGGAATGCGCACCGCGGCGGAACGGTTGCCTTTGGAGAACACGAGGTTGACCGGAGCTTCGTAGCCTGGAACCAGGCGCTTGAAGGAGTTCGTGCTCGGGTTCGTCAGGGCGATCAGCGCCGGAGCGTGGTGCAGGATGCCGCCGATGTAGTGCAGCGCCATCTGGCTCAGGTTGGCATAAGCGCCTTTTTCGTAGAACAGCGGGCTGTCGCCGTTGAAGATCGACTGGTGGACGTGCATGCCGCTGCCGTTGTCGCCGAAGAGCGGCTTCGGCATGAACGTCGCGACCTTGCCGTACTGGCGAGCCGTGTTGTGCACGAGGTATTTGTACAGCAGCAGGTTGTCAGCCGTTTTGGTCAGCGTGTCGAAGCGGAAGTTGATCTCCGCTTGGCCGGCCGTCGCCACTTCGTGGTGATGGCGCTCGACGCGCAGGCCCGCTTCTTGCATCAGGCGGACCATCTCGCTGCGGATGTCCTGCTGGGAGTCGACCGGCGCCACCGGCACGTAGCCGCCTTTTACGCCGACCTTGAAGCCGAGGTTTCCGCCCTCTTCCTTGCGGTTCGTGTTCCAAGCCGCTTCCTCGGAGTCGACCGAGTAGAAGGAGGTGTTCATGGAGCTCTCGTAGCGCACGTCGTCAAAGATGAAGAATTCGGACTCTGGGGCAAAGAATGCCGCCGTGCCAACGCCGGAGGATTGGAGGTATTCTTCCGCTTTTTGGGCGATGCTGCGCGGATCGCGATCGTAGCGCTCGCCGTCAGGCGTGTGGATGTTGCACATCACGTTGAGCGTCGGATGGTCCGTGAAAGGATCGATGAAGACGGATTCCGTATCCGGCATCATGACCATGTCGGACTCTTCGATGCCGCGGAAGCCCGGAATCGAGGAACCGTCGAACGCTACGCCGTTGACGAACGTGTCACCATCCACTTCCGTCGCAGGAAGGGTGATGTGGTGAGCGCGGCCGGCAAGATCCACAAAACGGAAATCGACAAACTGGATGCTGTTTTCTTTGATTTTGTCCAAAACACCTTGAACTGACATCTGAAATTTCCTCCATTTCCGAACGTTAGCATTGATTGGAGCCCAAATTGTTCAACTTTGACCCTAAACCTTGAAGTAATTATAAAACTCTCGATTAACACCGTCAATAGCTATGTAAGGTATTTTTGGCACAAGTGTAAGCATTACTCACAACATTTATACAATATTCACATTGCGAACCGCCTTTCCGCACGAACATCCGTAAATCCCTGAGAATCCAAGGTTTTACGGATGTTCACGAACAATAGGAGCGAATGCGGAGCCTGTCGTTATTCGTCTCTCTACATATTTATGCGAAAACGCTTTCTTTCTCTCTCCTCGAAAAGCTCCGTTCAGCGCTGCCAGACGGCGAACGCCTCGGGCTGCTCCTTTTTCGTGTCAAATTTCTTGCCGACGATCGGGGCGAGGCGCTCGAGATCCTTGAGCAGGCCGGCGAACTGGTCGGGGAAGAGCGACTGGACGCCGTCTCCGGTCATCGAGTTGTCCGGATCGGTATGCATCTCGATGATGAGCCCGTTCGCGCCGGCGGCGACCGACGCCTTGGCCATCGGCTCGACGAGCTCGCGCCGCCCCGTGCCGTGGCTCGGATCGGAGATGACGGGCAGGTGGCTCAGCCCTTGCAGCACCGGTATCGCCGACAGGTCGAGCGTATTGCGCGTGTACGTCTCGAACGTGCGGATGCCGCGCTCGCACAGCATGACGTTGGGGTTGCCTCCGGCGAGGATGTACTCGGCCGCGTTGAGGAATTCGTCGTAGGTGCTGCTGAAGCCGCGCTTGAGCAGCACCGGCGTCTGGATCGTGCCGAGCTTGCGCAGCAGGTCGAAGTTCTGCATGTTGCGCGTGCCGACCTGCAGGATGTCGGCATGCTCCGCGCAGATGTCCACGTACTCCGGCGTCATCACCTCGGTGATCGTGAGCAGGCCGTGCTTTTCGCCCGCCTCGCGCATCATCTGCAGTCCTTCGACGCCGACGCCCTGGAAGCTGTACGGTCCCGTACGCGGCTTGAACGCGCCTCCGCGCAGCACCTGGCCTCCGGCCGCCTTGACGAGGCGGGCGATCTCGTCGATCTGGGCCGCCGACTCCACGGCGCACGGACCGCCCATGATGACCAGATTATCCCCGCCGATGCGGACGCCCTTGATGTCGATGACCGTATCCTCCGGATGGAAGTCGCGGCTCGCAAGCTTGTAGGACTTGGAGATCTTGATGACGTTCTCGACGCCCTTGAGCTGGCGCAGATGCTCGGCGAGCGTCGGCGCGGCCTGGCCGATGATGCCGATGACGGTGCGGTCCGTTCCTCTCGACACATGGGCCGTGACGCCGGCCTGCTCGATCTGGGCGACAATCTCGGCGATGCGCTCGTCGGTGACGGATGGCTGAGTGATGACGATCATGGATGGTTCTCTCCTTCGGGGTTCGGATAAGGTGGCGCTATGCATTCGGACAAGACTTTCGCACTTGTTCGCTTTTAAGCTTTTATGCTTTTATTTGCTAAAGTAAATATACGCGATTCCGCTCCCTCTGTCAAGACGCCCTTCCAGAGCAGGCGGCCCGCTCCTCGCACGAAAAGCGGCCGCCTGCCGCTAATCGAGCGTCACTTCATACAGCGTCGCCGCTCCGCTCGCGGAGGAGCCGTAGGCGGACGGATCGACCGCCTTGCCGTGCTCGGCGATCCAGGCATTCAGATCGCTGCCGCTGCCGCCGTTGCTGCCGCCGCGTCCGCCGCCCCCGAAGCCTCCGCCTCCGACGAGGAAATACTTCACCTTGCCCGAACGGACGAGCGCTTCGAGCTTCTGTTCGTCGTAGACCGGATCGGAGTTTTGAAAGCCGTGCAGGATGACGACCTTCTCGCCTTCGCCGACAATGTAAGGGGCCGCCGTTCCGTAGTCGGATACGGCAAGCAGGTAGTCCGTCGTCTGGTTGTCCCGCAAGTACGCGAGCAGGCCAGGATCGACCGCAGCCGCCTCGCCGCGACCTCCTCCGAAGAACGAGCCGGGCATCATGCCTCCCATGATGCCCATGCCGCCCATGCCGCCCATGCCGCCCTGCGCCTGCGGATTCGCCGCGCCGCCGGCCCTGCCGCTTTGCCCTCCGCCTGGAGCTCCCCCGCTCCAGCCGCCGCCTGCGCCGTCATCCGCGCCATTGCCTTGGGCGCCGCCCGGTCCCCCCGCGGCCGGCATTTCGCCGGGCAATCCGCCGGGGAAACCGCCGGCCATCCCGGCCGCAGCTCGGCCGGACATCGCCCCGCCGAAGCCGCCCATGCCGGAGTCCGGTCCGGCGGCCGGAATCATCGCGTTCTGCCCGTACACGATCGGCGTCGCCGACCAGTAGGCCGGGCCGATCAGCAGCACGGCCAGCCCGGCTGCCGCGATCCAGCGGACGGAGCGGCGGTCTCTTCCCGCTGTCGCGGTCGCGCCGAGCAAGAGCGCGCCGAGCAGGCCGAGACCGGCGACGGCGATCGACCAGCCGAGCCCGATCGTGGATTCGTAGGCTTGCAGGATGTACCACTGGAACAGCGCGGTCGCGGCGATCGAGGCCGGCAGCAGCCAGGACTGCCAGCCCGCCCCCTCGCGATAGCGGACCCATAGGGTCCACGCTCCGGCGCCTGCCAGCGCGGCGATCGGCGGCGCCAGCATGATGAGATAATACGAGTGGAAAAAGCCTGCGACGCTGAAAAATGCCGCTGCCGGCAGCAGCCACGCCAGCCAGAACAGCGTCTCTTTCTGCGCTGCCGTCAGGCTGCGGAGGCGCAGCGGAAAGAGCAGGACGAGCGCCGACAGCAGCGCCAGCGGCAGCAGCCAGCTGGCCTGGCCGGACAGCGACTGCTGGAACAGGCGCAGCGGCCCCGCCTCGCCCGTATTGAACATGCCGCCTCCGCCGCCCATCCGGCCTCCGCCATCGCCGAACGTCCTGCCTTCGGCGGAACCGAAGCCTCCGGCAGCGAATCTTCCTGCGCCTCCGCCCTCCGGCCGCTCTGCTCCGGAGTCTGTGCCTGCGCCGCCAGCCGCGCCCGGCCTGCCGGCTGCATTCCCGCGAGCCCCATCGCCACCCGCCGCGCCTTGGCCGAAGCCGCCTGCCGAGTCCTGCCCGGTTGCGTCCTGCATCGTGCCGTCCGGCGAAATCGCGCCGGGGAAGCTGCCCTGTCCCCCTGGACCGCCAGCTCCGCCGCGGTCGCCGGTCAGGCGGGAGATGCCGTTGTAGCCGAACGCCAGCTCCAGCACAGAGTTCGTCTCGCTGCTGCCGACGTACGGCCGCTTGTCCGCCGGCACCGCGTCGACGACAACCGCCCACGAGACCGAGATCAGCAGCATCAGAGCCGTGCAGCCGGCCAGCAGGCCGTACTTCGCCTTTGCCTTCATCCGCACGCCCAGCACATAAAGCAGGTAAAACGCCGGCAGCACCATGTACGCCTGCAGCATCTTCATGTTGAAGCCCGCCCCGATCAGCGCGAAGGCGGCCAGCAGGCTGCCCGCGCGTCCTTCGCGGACGCCGCGCAGCAGGAACCAGGCCGCTAGCGCGAGCGTGAACACGAGCATCCCGTCGATGTTGTTCGTGCGCGACACCGCGACCGCGACCGGCGTCAGCGCCATCGCCCAGGCGGCCGCACGCGCCGCCACTGCGCCGAACGTCGGCTTCACGCACGCGAACAGCAACGGTACGGTCGCGACGCTCGCCAGCGCTTGCGGCAGGATGACCGACCAGCCTTGCAGGCCGAATACCCAGGCGAACGCCGCCTGGATCCAGAAGGTCAGCGGCGGCTTGTCGACCGTCACCGACCCGGCCGAGTCCAGCGAGCCGTAGAAGAAGTTGTGCCAGCTCTGCAGCATGCTTCCGACCGCCGTCGTGTAGTACGTGTTGGCGTAGGCCTCCTGCCAGATGCCGTATCCGTTCAGGAAGACCGCGGCGGCGACCGCCGCCAGCAGCCAGCCGTCCACGGCGATGCCGCGGCGCAGCCGCGCCGCCTTCTCTTGTCCGTTCATCGTTTCCCACTCTCCTCGTCCAATCCGGGCTGATTCCACCATCTTACGGGATCAAAATGAACGAAAAATGAACGAGGCCGCGCTCAAAACGAACCACTGGGGCGGACGACCAGGATTCGGGATCTGAATGGGCCGCTTTGCGCGGAGCTGGCCATTCGAAACCTGCACCCGCTTCGCTGCGAGCTAGCGCATTCGAAACCTGCACCTGCTTCGCGGAGCGGAGCTAGCTCATTCGAAACCTGCATCCGCTTCGCGGAGTGGAGACTCGTTCCGATCTCCCTGGAGCCCAGATTCCTTTGATTCCCTGTTCCGAAACGGAAGGAATCCGGCCTCCAAGGGAACCGCTGCCGCTTCTCCACGAGCCCCCGTCCGCTTCGCTCTTTGGTTTCGACGATAGGCTCGGTGCCCTCGCTCATCAGCACTAACTCTCGTGACCTCACCGATACGATCGTTTAGAGAATAATGCCGAATCTGCCTCCGAACGCGGAGTGGAAACTCATTATACTCTCCATGCACCCCAGATTTCTTTGATCGCATTTCTCCGGAACCCTAGAAAAAATCCTATATCGAGCTGAATGCCGAAAACTTAGGGTTACAGCGGCTTACAAGCTCGCCTTTCAAGCTCCAACCCGATTAAATCGGGTTACAGCGGCTCTCAAGCCCGTCCTTCAAGCTCCAACCCGATTAAATCGGGTTACAGCGGCCCACAAGCCCGTCCTTCAAGCTCCAACCCGATTAAATCGGGTTACAGCTATTCGTAAGCCCCTCTGTAGCGGAAGGAATCCAGCTTCAGAGGAATCGCTGTCGCTACACGAGCCCCGTTTACTTCGCTCCACTTAGTTCCAACTCATGCTTGGCAAAAGGTACTTGATGCGCATCGCCCTCCTCCTGTCCGAGTTACTCGGTTTTTCCGCGTAACTCCCTCCGATTCGCCACCCGCTTGCCCGAGTTACTCGGTTTTTCCGCGCAGCTCCCGCCGGTTCGCCACCCGCCTGCCCGAGTTACTAGGTTTTTCCGCGTAACTCCCTCCGATTCGCCACCCGCTTGCCCGAGTTACTCGGTTTTTCCGCGCAGCTCCCGCCGGTTCGCCACCCGCTTGCCCGAGTTACTCGGTTTTTCCGCGCAACTACCACCGGTTCGCCACCCGCTTGCCCGAGTTACTCGGTTTTTCCGCGCAGCTCCCGCCGGTTCGCCCTCCTCCTGTCCGAGTTACTCGGTTTTTCCGCGCAGCTCCCACCGGTTCGGCCCCCGCCTGCCCGAGTTACTCGGTTTTTCCGCGTAACTCCCACCGGTTCGCCACCTGCCTGCCCGAGTTACTCGGTTTTTCCGCGCTACTCCGAAGACCGGCGTGACGCGCAAAAAGCCGTCCGCGAGCACGAAGCTCGCGGACGGCTTAGTCGAATTGCAAATGCGACGCTGCCTGCGCCGGCGGCGGCCATCGGCGGGCCGCCAAGCGGACAGCGCTCCGCTCAGCCCCGCGCGATGTCCGGCTCGGCTGCAGCACCGGGGCGCCGACGAAGCCGGCGCCGTTCCTTGCGCTGCGCCGCCAGATAAAGCAGCAAGGAGCGCATCGCGATGAACAGCACCGCGCCGATCCACAGCCCGTCGACCATGCCGCCGACGATCAGCTTGAGGTTGAGCAGCAGCATGCGGTTGATCTCCTCGCCGATGAGCGGCAGATGGAAGCTGAGCCGCGTCGGCAGCACCCACCCTCCGACGACGGAGTGCAGGTAAGCGAGCGGCAGGTAAACGACCTTGCCCAGCACGAAGCCGACGAGCGCGCCCGCCAGGCTCCCCCGCAGCACATAGATGAGCGGGAAGATCAGGAAAAACGCGAGACCGTACGTCGGCAGCGTGAACATCTCGCAGAAAAAGCCGACGGCGAAGCCCGTCGCGACGAAGGTCGGCCCGCCCGGGGCGCGCAGCAGCTGCAGCAGCTTGAAGCGCGCCCAGCGGCGGATGCCGGCCAGCCAGCCGCGAAGTCCCGCCCGCCGCGGCCTTTCCGCTGCTCTCCGGGCGGTCATGGGGTCGACTTGACCTTGACCTTGGGCAGCAGCTTGGCCATGTCGACCGTCCGCTTCAGCTCCCAGGTGGCCGGGTCCTGCTCGTCGTACTGCTCCAGGAACTGGATCACCTCGCGCGTCAGCGGCGTCGGCGTCGAGGCGCCGGACGTGACCGAGACGCGCTGCTTGCCCTGCAGCCACTCCAGCTTGAGCTCGGACAGGTCGGCGATCCGGTATGCCGGCACGCCGGAAATCTCCTCCGACACCTGCGCGAGCCGGTTGGAGTTGTTGGAGCGCGGATCGCCGACGACGATCGTCAGCTCCGCCGCGCCCGCCTGGTCGGCGACCGCTTCCTGGCGCACCTGCGTCGCGAGGCAGATCTCGTTATGGATCTCCGCATGCGGAAATTTCTCGAGCAGGCGGGAGATGAGATGGCGGATGTCCCACTGCGACATCGTCGTCTGGTTCGTGATGAGGATGCGGTCGCCCGTCACGTCCAGCCGCTCAATGTCCTCCTCGCGCTCGATCAGATGCACGCGGTCCGGCGCGACGCCGACGGCGCCTTCCGGCTCGGGATGATTCTTTTTGCCGATATAGATGATCTGGTAGTCCTCCGCCGTCTTCTCGCGGATGAGGTCATGCGTCTTGGTGACGTCCGGACAGGTGGCGTCGACGACGGTCAGCCCCTTCTCCTTGGCGCGTCGGCGCACCTCCGGAGAGACGCCGTGCGCGGTGAAGATGACAGTGCCCGACTCGACCTGCTCCAGGATTTCCAGGCGATTCTCGCCGTCGAGCGTGATGATGCCTTCTTCCTTGAAGGCGTCCGTGACATGCGCGTTGTGCACGATCATGCCGAGAATATAGATAGGGCGCGGGAGGTCGAGATTGCGCGCGGTCTGCAGCGCCAGCACCATCGCGTCGACGACCCCGTAGCAGTAGCCCCTGGGCGATATTTTGACAACTTCCACTTGGATGACCTGCCTTCCCTGCCGCCGCTCGCGGAATTCCGATCCGGCATCCCCCGAGCCCGCGGCGCTAGCTGTCTCCAGTATACTCTATCTAGCCGGGACGGAAAAGGCGACGGGCAGCCAGACGGTGAACGTCGTGCCCGCGCCGGGACTTGTATGCACCTCGACCGAGCCTCCGTGCTCGTCGATGATCCACTTGGCGATCGACAGGCCGAGGCCGGTGCCGCTCGTCACGCCCCGCGACTCGTCCGCGCGGTAGAACCGCTCGAAGATGTGCGGGATCTGCTCCGGGCTCATGCCGAGGCCGGTATCGCGGATCAGGATGCCCGCCTGGCCGCCGCTCAGCGTCGCCTCCAGCCGCACGAAGCCCTCCGGCGTGTACTTGAACGCGTTCTCGATGAAAATGAACATGAGCTGGCGCAAGTAATCCGCGTTGCCGACCACGCCTACGCCCTCCAGCGCCGACAGGTCGCCCGGACGCCACTGCGCCGTGCGCGGCAGCAGCGCGGCGCGCCGCACGACGTCTTCGAGCAGCGGCAGCAGCTCGACCGGCTGCTTCTCCATGACGAAGCCGGCGTCGGCGCGGGCGAGCGCGAGCAGGTCGTTGACGAGGCGGCTCATGCGCCGAGCCTCGTCGCCGATGTCGCGCATCGACTCGCGCGACAGCTCCTGGCGCAGCGCCTCCTGCTCCGAGATCGGCTCGGAGCGGCCGGCCTCGGCTTCGAGGGCGGGCGTCCACATCTTTTCGAGCAGGTCGATGTTGCCCCGGATCGTCGTCAGCGGCGTGCGCAGCTCATGCGAGGCGTCGGAGACGAACCGGCGCTGCGCGTCGTACGCCTCGTCGAGCTCGTTGTAGGCGCGCTCCATCCGGCCGAGCATGCCGTTGAGCGTATCGGTCAGCCGCCCGAGCTCGTCGTTCGGCCCGTCCCAGGCGATGCGCATGCGCAGGTCGGAGCCTTTGTCGATCTGCTCCGCCGCCTGAATGACGATCTCGATCGGCCGCAGCGCCTGCCGCGCCATGATGAGCCCGACCGAAAACGCCAGCAGCAGCCCCATAATCGACGAGAACACGAGAATCGTGCGCAGCTGCTGGAGCAGGTTCTCCTGCGCGCCGACGAACAGCCCGACCTGCAGCAGGCCGACCGTCTGCTGGGTGCTCGTCGCCTGGATCGGCACCTCGTAGATGTAGAACGGATTGCCGGAGACGACCGTCTTGACGAAGCGCGCCTCGCCGACCTTGGAAGGGTCCTTCTCGTACGGGAAGACGAGCTTGCGCTGCGCCAGGCCCGTAGACTGCTGTCCCTCGCTGGTCCGATAATTGTAGATCTGGATGTAATACTCGTCCTGCAGATAGGAAGACCGGTTCACCTGCAGCCGGCCGGGATCGAACACGCTGTTCTGCACGATCTGCTGCCCCAGCTCCTGGCCTTGATTCTGCAGCTTGCCCTTCATCTCGTTATACGTGTTGTGGTAGAGGAAAGCATACACCGAGCCGCTCAGGATGAGCAGCACGAACGCCAGGATGCCGCTGTACCAAAGCGTCAGCTTGAGGCGGATCGGCATCTTCAGCCCCCTCCCCCGCGCAGCACGTAGCCGGTGCCGCGCACCGTCTGGATGAGGCGGGCTTCCTTGCCCGCGTCCTCGGTCTTCTGGCGCAGCATGGCGATGTACACCTCGAGCACGTTGGATTCGCCGCTGTAGTCGTAGCCCCAGATCTTGTCCATGATGGAGTCGCGCGTCAGCACCCGCTTCGGGTTGCTCATGAAATACTGCAGCAGGTCGAACTCCTTGGCCGTCAGCTCGATGCGCCGCCCGCCGCGGATCGCCTCGCGCGAATCGAGATCGAGCACGAGGTCCTCGAAGACGAGCCGGTTCGACGGCTCCTCGAGCTTGTCCGGCTTGCGCCGCAGCAGGGCGCGCACCCGCGCCAGCAGCTCCTCCAGCGCGAACGGCTTGACGAGGTAGTCGTCCGCGCCGAGATCGAGCCCTTTGACCCGGTCGCCGATGTCGTCCTTGGCCGTGAGCATGAGGATCGGCACGGAGCTGCCTCCCTCGCGCACGCGGCGGCATACCTCCCAGCCGTCCACCTGCGGCATCATCACGTCGAGGATGAGCAGCTGCGGCTCGATGCCGAGCAGCACCTTGAGCCCTTCCAGTCCGTTGCTCGCCGTCGTCACCTCATAGCCCTCGAAAGCCAGGCTGCGGCGCAGCATCGATATGATTTTCTCGTCGTCGTCGACGATGACGATATGCGGTCTCATGTTCCGCTCCCCTTCCGTCCATGCTGCCTCTATCGTACCGTATTCCTGCCGCATGCAAAAGCGCAGGCGCCTGTTCAAAGCGCCTGCGCGTCTGGAGCGGCTCCGGCCTGCCGCCATAAATCGCCGGCTCCCGGGAATTACTGCACGTCGAACTTGCTCTTGTCGCCGATCTCCACGGTCACCTGCATCTTGTCGCCCTTGCGGATGACGTCCAGGACGACCTTGTCGCCGACTTTTTTCTTCTGAATTTCCGCGATCAGCTCTTCCTTCTTGGCATAGGCTTTGCCGTCCAGGCCGGTGATGACGTCATACTGCTGCAGTCCGGCCTTGTACGCAGGCGAGTTGAACAGCGTCTCGCGCACGATCGAGCCGTCCGTGCTCGGCAGGCCGAGGTTCTGCTGCATCTGCTCGCTGATGTCCGCGAGCGTCGCGCCGATGAACGGCGTCGGCATCGTGACGTTCTGGCTGCTTTTCAGCTGCTCGAGCACTTCCTTGATCGTCGACGTCGGGATCGCAAAGCCGATGCCCTGCGAGTCCGCGCTGATGGCCGTATTGATGCCGATGACCTCGCCGCTCGTGTTGAGCAGCGGTCCGCCGGAGTTGCCGGGGTTGATGGAGGCGTCCGTCTGCAGCAGATGCTGATACGTGCGCGCCGTGCTGCCCGTGCTGTCCGCCGCGACCTGGATCGTGCGCTCGCGGGCGCTGAGCACGCCGACCGTCACCGTATGGTCAAAGCCGTTCGGGTTGCCGATGGCGACGAGCCAGTCGCCGATCGCCGCGGATTCAGAGTCGCCGAGCGGCAGCGTCGGGAATTCCTTGCCGTCCACCGGCTCGACCTTCAGCACGGCCAGGTCGAGATCCTTGGCCGAGCCGAGCAGCTTGGCGGTCAGCTCCTTGCTTTCGCCCTGCACCTTGACCTTGATCTCCTGAGCGCCGTCGATGACGTGCTGGTTGGTGAGGATGTAGCCGTCCTTTTCGAAGAAGAAGCCGGAGCCGAGGCCCGTTTCCTGGAGCTCGCCGCCGCTTCCGCCTTGACCGCCGTTGCCCTGGCCGCCTTGGCCGCCTCCGAACTGGTCGCCGAAGAACTGACGGAAGAACGGATCGTCGTACAGGCTGCTGCCGGAGCTGCTGCTGCGCCCGCTCGCGAACGTCGTGATGAGCACGACTGCCGGCGACGCCTGCTCGGAAATCTGGGCGATGTTCATCGGGCGGGTCGTATCGGCGGCCGTGGAAGCTTTGCCGCTCGCCGGCACGTTCGTGGAGTTCTGGCCGGAGAGGGCGACCGTCGGAGCGGAATCGCCGGTGAACCAATTGTCCGTGTCGGCTTTCCACATCAGGCCGCCGACGGCGATGACGCCGGCCAGGAACGAGACGGCCGCCGTGCGCAGCCCGCTGCCGCGCTTCTTGCCGCCTCCGCCGCCGCCGCCCTGCCATTCGCCCTTGCCGGCCGAGGAGGCGGGCACGAACGGCCGGAGCTGGCGCGGCGGCGTGACGACGACGTTGCGGGGAGCGGCTTCTTCGCTATCGGCCTGAGCCCGCTCCTCCGGCAGACGGGAGCTTTCTCGCTGCGCGCCGTCCGGCTGGCCCTGCTTGAACGGCCCGTACGAATAATAGTAGGAGGAAGAGCCTTGAGCTCGATCCGAGCGCTCCTCGCGCTCCTGCCGCTCTTCCCGCTCCTGCCCCGGCTCGGAGTCCTTGCCGTTCCAAAACTCGTCATAGCGCTTGCGATCGTCCATGTCCATGTTCCTCCTCTTAGTCCTCTATGAGATGCGCCTAGCGGCGCCTGACTGGTATGTTCCTATCATGCACAACCTTCCTTAAAAGAAACTGAAAAAGCGTTTAAGACAACATAAAAAAGCCCATGCTCCCCAATTTCGGGACATGGGCTTTTGAAATTCCCGCTCTCCTCGCTGCCCGCGAGCCGGATATCCACGTCAGCGCGCCGTCAGCAGCTGATCTTCCGCGCGGCGGAGCTGCTCGCCGGCCTGATCGACCCACTTGCCGTCCACCTCGGCGTCCGGATCGACCGGCGCCTGAAACTGGTCGAACAGCGCGCCGACCGTGCGCGCCTTCGCCTCGGGATCGTTGCCTTCCCGGTACAGATGGCGAAGCACATACGGCGTCGTCAGCTTGATGGAGGCGTCGTTGTCCTCCGTCTGGTCGTCGATGTTGCCGCGCAGCACGTCGAAGCCGAGGCGCAGCCACACCTTGTTCTGCTCGTCGAGGTTCAGATCGAAGGAGCCGCTGCCGTAGTCCCAGTTGCCTCCCAGCACGAAGCCCTGCTTTTCCAGCACGCGCTTGATCTGAACGAAATCATGCTCGGTCCCCTCCAGCGGGGATTGAATCGCGATCATGGACACCTCTCCTTGTCGGCTCAAGTAGGATCAGCATTCCCTGACGGGAGCCGGCTTATGTGCGAGAGAAGAGGCGCCATGCAAGCAGCGCCCGATGTTCATCGGAGCGGATCGGCGCCAGAGGCGCGCAGGCGCTCGTGCCGCGCCCGGCCGGTCAGCTTTTGGCCCAGCCCTTGCGGTGCGCATAGACGGCCAGCTGGGTCCGGTCCTCCATCTCGCATTTCATAAGCAGGTTGCTTACATGGGTCTTAACCGTTTTGATGCTGATATGAAGCTCCTCGGCGATTTCTTTGTTGGCCCGTCCTTCGGCGATGAGCAGCAGCACTTCCTTCTCGCGCTCGGTCAGCCCTTCGTCGACGCCCTGCGCGGAGCGCTGGCGCAAGCCGCGCGTAAGCGCCTGGGATACGTCGGAGGTCATGACCGGCATGCCGCGCAGCGCTCCGTTCAGCGCATAGACGAGCTCCTCGGAGCTGACCGTCTTGAGCACGTAGCTGACCGCCCCGGCTTCCACCGCGGCGACGACCTTCTCGTCCTCGAGGAAGCTCGTCAGCAGCACGATGCGCATTTCCGGGAACGCCTCGATGACGCGGCGCGTCGTCTCGACGCCGTCCATGCCGGGCATCATCAGATCCATCAGCACGAGGTCCGGCGGACCGTCCGGCAAGCCTTTCTCCAGCAGCCGCAGCGCTTCCTCGCCGCTGCCCGCCTCCGCTACGACCTCGAACTTCGGCTCCAGCATCAAATACGTCTTCAGTCCCATCCTCACCATATCGTGGTCGTCTACGATCATGATCCGGCATGTTTGCGTCTCCGTCATCCTTCCGCCCGCTCCTCTGCTCCATAATTAGGGAGCGACACCCGAATGCGGGTGCCTCCTCCCGGCTTGCTGACGATGGCGGCGTCTCCGCCGAGCTGCAGCGCCCGCTCCTGCATCGTCGACAGCCCGTACGATCCCGGCCGGACCTGATCCGCGCGGAACCCATGGCCGTCGTCCTGCAGCAGCATCGTCAGCCCCGTCCTGTTGTCCGACAGGCTGAGCGTGACGCTCGTCGCCTGCGCATGCTTGACGACGTTGGCCATCGCCTCCTGCACGATCAGGAACAGCTGATGCTCCTTGGCCTCGGATATGCTGCCCTGCACGCGCCAGTCCAGCTCGCCCTGCAGGCCGTTCTGCCGGCAATAGTCCGGGAACCATCGCTCCAGCGCATCCTCGAGCGAGCGCCCCTCCAGCTCCAGCGGGCGCAGCTGGGCGATCAGGCCGCGCATCTGCTTCTGCGCATGGGAGCTCATCGTGATGAGCTGCTCCATCACCTCGCCCGCGCGCTCCGGACTCGCCGCGAGCAGCTTGGGCAGCGAGGAGGCCGACATATGGATGGCGAACAGCTGCTGGCTCACCGTGTCATGCAGGTCGCGCGCCAGCCGCTTGCGCTCCTCGAGCACCGCTTCTTCATTAGAAGCCGCCTGCTGCAGCACATGCATCTCGTTCTGCCGCTGCATCACCTGCAGCCGCCGCTCCAGCTTGCTCGCCAGCTCGTTGAACTCCGCGTAGGCGGCGCCCAGCGAGTAGCCTTCGCGCTCCGGCAGGCGAACGGCGAGATTGCCCTGCGCCGCCTGCTTGAGCGCCAGGTGCAGAGCGTCGATGCGCGACTGCTGCCTGCGGCCCACGCCGTACCCGAAGCCTACGCTTGTCAGCGTGAACACGATCGTGCCGATCGCCCACAGCTGCGCCGTAGAGGCTTCCGGCATGACCGCATGCTTGATTGCATAAAGGATGCTCCACGGAAGCACGGAGCTGACGATGAAAAACATCACGAGCTCCATCTTCCCGCTTCTCAGCAGCTTGACCATCATGACCGATTTCTCACCCGACCTTCGTCACTCGCACATCGCCGATGAATGTGCTGCATACCAGCTTGATCCGGCGCTCGTTGTCGCGGTAGCCGGACGATTGCGTGTCCATGTGGCGGAACATGCCGCCTTCCTTGCGTCCCAGCACCTTGGAGTCGCCGATGAACGCGCTGGAGACGACCTGGATGCCGATGTCGCAGTCCGTCGGCAGAAATACCTTGACGTCGCCGATGAACGAGCTGACCGTAATCCGCGTCTCTCCGGGCGCGATGTTCGCGCGCGTCAAGTCGATCACCGTGTCGCCGATGAAATGCGAGATGTTGAGCGGGACCAGATCCCAATAGTCATGGCCGAGATGGATGTCCCCGATGAAGTTGGAACGGGTCTGGACGTTCTCGTCGGTGTTCCACCATTCGGTGCGCCCGCCGGCCCCCTCCTGGCGCTCGCGGCGATGGGACCGATGGGAGTGGCGGCCGTGCTTGGCCGCTTCCCGGATATCTTCCTTGATCTCCTTGAAATCATGCTTCAGCTCCTGCTTGGCGCGGCGCAGCTCCTCCCGCCAGTCGTCCTTCCCCTGAGATCCTCCGCCACCGCCGCCTCCGAATATTCCGCCGCCACCGCCGCCACCGCCGCCACCGCCGCCTTGGCCCGCGCCGGCGTCTCCGCGCCGTCCGGCCTCGTCGCCATAAGGCGGCGGAGGAGCGGAGCCGGCCTCCGGCCGGCCTTCCCGATCCAGATCCTTGCCGAGCGGATCGGGATGCAGCGGAGGCGGCTCCGGCACGTCGTCCGGATAGGAATTGTAGGAGGTCCATTCATCCTCCTTGAGCTCCTTGCGATGGCTTTTGCCCGAGCGGCCCAGCAGCAGCTGGAGGCCATAAGCGATGATGCCCACCGGAATCAGGTAGCGCATCGCGTCGCTGAATTCTAGATCGTAGATGCCCGTATTGCGGCTGAGCATGACGAGCGCGAATAGCGTCACCGCGATTCCCGGCAGCCATCCTCCGCCGAGCAGCATCGACACGCCGACATAAAGCGGCGCGATCGGCCAGTAGCGGGAAATGAACTCGCCGATGCCGAGCGGCTCGAAGCCGAACAGTCCGGCCGTGTGGAACAGGAACAGCGCCCCGATTCCGACGATGGCGAGGCCCGTCAGCACCTGGTTCAGTTTGGCATGGTTCATCTATGACACGCTCCTTGGATGTAGTACCGTTCGTGATAGTTGAAGTATAGCGCATGGAAATGCATCCCTCCAGAGGCTGGCGGTCGATGCCCGCCTCGGTCTGCAGACCGAGGACAGGTTGCGGCTCCTGCTTTCGGCAGCTGGAAGGGAAAGCCGCCCGAAGCCGCTTTCCTCACATTCATCTCACATAGCTCATGCGGCGCAAGCGCTCCAGTGAATCCATTTTTTCCCGCCGCACTCTCCAGCCTCCTCATTTTACTTGCATAAAGCGTTAAATGGACGAGGCGGCGTTGCTGTTCGCAATCAAAAACCTCTATTCATTTTCCTATCCATATGTTATGTTTATTAACATTAAAGTGGATTCTAGAAAGGAGTTCAACGGCCATGAAGCTCCCCCACCTGGACGAGATCGATCAACGGATCGTACAGCTGCTTCTAGAGAACGGACGGATGCCTTACGCCAAGATCGGGGAGACACTGAGCCTGTCGCGCGTCGCCATCCAAAAGCGCGTCGAGTCCTTGCTTGAGAGCGGCGTGCTGGAGCATTTCACCGTCCGCGTCAATGTCGCCAAGCTCGGACGGACGGTTTCGGCCTTTTTCGAAGTGCAGGTCGAGCCACGCCACGTCGACGCCGTCGGCCTCCAGCTGTCCGAGGAGGTGCAGGTCATCAGCATTTACCAGATGACCGGCTCCAGCACGCTCCATGTCCACGCCCTGCTGCGGGACGAGGAGGAGCTGGAGATGTTTCTCTACGACAAGCTCTATGTGCTCCCAGGCGTCGTCAATGTGCAGACCCAGCTCATGATCAAGAAATACAAGTCAGCCAGCGGGCTGGACGTCTAGCATTCCGATATGAAGCGCAAAAAAGCTGAAGCCTCCCGAGGGAGGCTTCAGCTTTTTTGTTCGTCGAGCAGCAGTCCCTTGCCGGCCTTCATCGCTTGGTTCAACCGGTTCAGCGTCGACTGGTCGAGCTTCCCGCTGCCGTATTTCAGCACCTGCACGGTGACCTGCTTCTTGCCCCATTCCTTGTATACCTGCTTCGTCGTATCGAAATAAAGGTCGATGCGGCGTCCCTTGATCTTGGAGCCGGTATCGGCGACGACGCCGTACCCGTAGCCGGGCACATAAACGATCGTGCCGATCGGCATCACCTTCGTGTCGGCGGCGATCGTCGACACCTCGCCGCGCCGGACCTTGACGCCGGAGCGGGTGATGCCGTAGAGCGGATGCCCCGGCTTTTTGCCTGTCGACTCGATGCCGGCCGTATAGCCGGTCGCGAGCACCGAGATCGACTTGAGGGCGGCCGGAACCGCGCGGCTCGCCAGAGCGGCGGAGGCAAGCTTGTCCGCCGCATGGCGCCGCTGCGGAATCGCCGGCCTCGCCGCCGCGGATTCGCGCGCCCGGATGACGCGCTGCAGCCGGGCGATGCCGGGCTGGCCCTGCGCGCCGTCACGGACGGCGGCTCGCGCGTTCAGAGCGACGAGTCCGGCGGTCTCGCGCAGCGGCTTGGCTGGAGCTGCCGCGAGCCGGATTCGGCTCGTCTCGCGCGGCTCCTCGCGCTTCGCCCCGGCAGCGGCTGCCGGCTCAGCGGCTTGCTTCGCTTCGTCCGCTACGACGACGATTCGTCCGGCGGCCAGGCAAAGCGCGGCGACGAGCACGAGCAGCAGCGGATGGACGAACGTCCAGGCGAACCGCGGATTCGCAGATGGTTGCTTTCGATAGCCTTTCGGCATGGTGGCAATCTCCCCTTTAGACGGAGGTTACCCGCCGCCGCCGGGGCTTATTCAGATTTGGGCCAAAAAAAGCGCCCTCCACTTGCTGGAGAGCGCTGATTTGGGGTCGTTGATCACGATCCATAAGGTGTCGATGATACCTGTAGACGTGATCCTATTGCACGGCTTTGCTGCGGATCTCCTCCGCCAGCTGAGCCGCCAGCTCGGCGACCGGACGGGCGCCGAGGTCGCCCTCGCCGCGCTTGCGCACGGAGACGGTGCCGGCTCCGGCTTCGTTCTCGCCGACGATGAGCATGTACGGAATTTTCTCCAGCTGCGCCTCGCGGATCTTGTAGCCGAGCTTCTCGTTGCGCAGGTCGCTCTCGGCGCGCACGCCGGCGGCGAGCAGCTGCTCCTCGACGCTGCGGGCATAGCTCTCGTACGCCTGGGACACCGGGATGACGCGCGCCTGCTGCGGGCTCAGCCAGAGCGGCAGCGCGCCGGCGAAGTTCTCGAGCAGGAACGCCGTCATGCGCTCCATCGTGCTGATGATGCCGCGGTGGATGACGACCGGACGATGCTTCTTGCCGTCCTCGCCGACGTACTCCAGTTCGAACCGCTCCGGCAGCAGGAAGTCGAGCTGGGCGGTGGAGAGCGTCTCTTCCTTGCCGAGCGCCGTCTTGATCTGCACGTCGAGCTTAGGCCCGTAGAACGCCGCCTCGCCCTCCGCCTCGAAGAACGGCAGTCCGAGTTCCAGGGCGACCTCGCGCAGCATGCGCTGGCTCATCTCCCACATCTCGTCGTTCTGGAAGTATTTCTCCGTATCCTTCGGATCGCGGTACGACAAGCGGAAGCGGTACTCCTTGATGCCGAAGTCCTCGTACACCTGCTGGATCAGGTTCACGACGCGCGCGAACTCCTCCTTGATCTGATCGGGACGGCAGAAGATATGCGCGTCGTTGAGCGTCATCGCCCGCACGCGATGGAGGCCGGTAAGCGCTCCGGACATCTCGTAGCGGTGCATCGTGCCGAGCTCGGCGACTCGGATCGGCAGATCGCGGTAGCTGCGCATGTCGCTCTTGAACACCATCATATGGTGCGGGCAGTTCATCGGGCGCAGGACGAGCTCCTCGTTGTCCATGACCATTTTCGGGAACATGTCCTCGCTGTAGTGCTCCCAGTGTCCGCTCGTCTTGTACAGCTCGACGTTGGCGAGCACCGGCGTGTACACATGCTGGTAGCCGAGACGCTCCTCCAGGTCGACGATGTAGCGCTCGAGCGTGCGGCGCACGCGCGCGCCGTTCGGCAGCCAGATCGACAGGCCCTGGCCGACTTCCTTGGAGAAGGTGAACATTTTCAGCTCGCGGCCGAGCTTGCGGTGGTCGCGCTTTTTCGCTTCCTCGAGCAGATGCAGATGCTCGTCGAGCTGAGCCTTTTTCGGGAATGCCGTGCCGTAGATGCGCTGCAGCATCTTGTTCTTGGAGTCGCCGCGCCAGTAGGCGCCCGCCACGCTGAGCAGCTTGAACGCCTTGATGCGGCCCGTGCTCGGCAGATGCGGTCCGCGGCACAGGTCGAAGAACTCGCCCTGGTCGTAGATCGAGATGACGGCCGACTCCGGCAGGTCGCGGATCAGCTCCAGCTTGAGCGGGTCCTCCAACTCGGCGAAGAGGCGGACCGCTTCCTCGCGGCTTACCTCGCGGCGGCGGATCGGCACGTCCTCCTTGATGATGCGCTCCATTTCCTTCTCGATCTTCTCCAGATCCTCCGGCGTGAGCGACTGTTCCATGTCGATGTCATAATAGAAGCCGTCCTCGATGACCGGCCCGATGCCGAGCTTCACCGTCTTGTCGCCGTAGATGCGCTTGATCGCCTGCGCCATCAGATGGGCCGTGCTGTGCCGGTACACCTCGAGGCCGTCGGCCGAGTCGAGCGTGACGATCTCGACGACCGCGCCTTCGGTCACGGGCGTGTTCAGGTCGACGACTTTGCCGTCCAGCTTGCCGGCGACCGCGTTTTTGCGCAGGCCGGAGCTGATCGAGCCGGCTACGTCCTCGATGGTCGCTCCCGCCTCGTACGAGCGCGCCGCTCCGTCGGGGAGCTTGATTTCTACTGCCATGTCCATTCGCCTCCGTGAAATAGAAGTGTGTCAGGACGCAAAAAAGCACTGCGTCCCGCAAAGGGACGAGTGCTGTCGGTTCAGACCCGTGGTTCCACCCTCATTCAACGTCCCTCGGCCGCGCCGGCCGAAAAAGGAGCGTTCTCCTGATGTCCGGTAACGGGGACGAGTCGTCAGGATATACTGCCGGGGGACCGGGTTCCATCCTGCAGCTTCGAAGGGGTACGCCATCCGCGCTCGCATCGGGGGCTTGCAGCCAAGGCTCCCGTCTCTGAAAAAGGGCTGTCGGATGCCGCGTGTCTTCGTCACGGCTTTGTGATGCCATTATAGCGACGATCAGGCGAGCCCGTCAAGGCTCCCCGCCGCCCAATCCTTCCCTGCGCTGTCCGGCGCAGTCGGGACAGCCCTCGCAGATGCCGATCCGGCTGTCGAAGATCGACCGGATCGTGCGCACGACCTGATGCTCCGGATCAGACGTATGGATCCGGATCGAAGCCGGCGAGGCGGCGATCAGGCTGCTGAGCACCATGTCCTCCATGTTCAGCTCCGCGTCCACGAGCTCGGACAGCGCCTTTTCCTCCGACCGCATGTCGAGCGGCTCGCAGCGCTCGTCGAGCAGCCGGATGCCGCGCTCGGGCTCATGCAGCACATGCACGAGGCCGCGGCGGCTCGGCTGCGAGGCTACATAATACTTGAGCAGCGAGATGAATTCTTGATACTGCTTATCCATCACGTATTCTTCGACCGCGTACTCCGCCGCCTCCCGCAGCTCCTGCCAATAGCCGTGCAGGCGGAACGTCACGTAGCCCTGCAGATGCAGGCTCGAGTTCTCCTCGATGTAGGCCCTCAGCTCGGCGGCGATCCGGCCGCTCCGCTGGCTGCGTCCGGCTGTCGGCGAAGGACCGTCCTCTCCGGGGCTCCACTGCTCGCCGGACAGCACGAGGCCGCAGCAGCGCTCGACCGCAAGCTCCTCCTCCCGCGAATAGCGGTAGTTCTTGCGGATGATGTGGCGGATCAGATCGCCCTCATGCCGATCGACGATATAGTCGGACAGGACGCTGGCCGCGCCGTCGTACAGCAGCGCTCCATGCTCGCCGAGCCGGAAGCGGGGCAGATTCGCCATGCAGCTCAGCCGGCAGCCCTCCTCCGACAGCCGCCAGCTCCAGAGAGGCTCCTCCGAGGCGGCTCCGTTTTGGCTCGCGACCGAGGCGGCGAGCGCGTTCAGACGGTCCAGCAGCGCGGCTCCGCCGTCCTCTCCTTTATCGATGAGCTCCACGACAAGCAGTTCCATCGCCATCCGCCTCCCTTCCTTCCGCTAGTATATGGCTGAGCGCGGTCGGATATGCGGCTCGGAAGGCGTCGGCTCCAAGCCCTATAGATGTAGGAAAATGGTGGTTAATCATGAAATATCTATTTAGAGGAGGATTGGATTGAATCCATATTCATGGTATATTGGTTAACGTGCGTGCATCATTAGCTTTCTAGCTGGAGTGAACCTAACCTTGGATGATCAATTGCTCGACTTCACCCGGGCGCGTTGGAACCGGATGCTGATGAACGGCTTCTGGTGCCTGCTCGTCTTGATGGTCATATTGGAAGGCCTGTTTCTGATCTTCATCACTCCGCTTGCTCCGGATGTTTTTCTGCGGCGCTACATGCTGCTGCCGACGTCACTCCATCTGAGCGTGCTCGTGCTGACGGAGCTCTGCCTGCGCTTTCTCGAGGAGCGGCTGCGCGACTATGCGCTGCTGGCGGCTTCCTCGCTGCTGACCTTCATCATCGTCGACATCAATATCGAGATCGGCTACATCATTCCGGCGCTGTTCCTGCCCGTGCTCGTCTCGATCTTCTACTTCTCTTCGCGCAAGCTCATCGCCGCCGTCGTCATGTCGCTGACGACGCTGTACAGCCTGTACTTCTTCAACCGGAGCCTGGACATCTCCGTCGTCGGCATCCTGTCGCTGACCGCGATGCTGGGAGCGTTCTGCCTCATCGCCTGGGGCGTCATCTCCCGAGGCAAGGAGATGCGCAGCTACTACATCCACGCCGCCAAGTCCAACCAGGAGCTGCTCGTCAAGAACATCCTGATGGACAAGCTGGCCAAGACCGATGCGCTGACCGAGCTGTACAACCATATTACGTTCCACGAATACCTGGACAAGCTGATCGAGCATCACGATACGACCTCGATGCCGCTGCAGCTTGCCCTCATCGATATCGACAACTTCAAGTCCGTCAACGACCAGTTCGGCCATCGCGCCGGCGACTCCGTGCTCAAGCAGGTCGCCGATCTCGTCCGCTCCCAGGCCGGCATGAACGACTTCGTCGCCCGTTACGGCGGCGAGGAGCTGGCGCTCATCTTCACGGACAAAAGCGCCGACAAGTCGCTGCAGCTCCTCGAGACGATCCGCCATAACATCGAGGCGGCCTCGTACGAGGAGCTCGGCTCGCGCAAGATCACGGTGAGCATCGGCTTCGCCGATTACCTCGGCGAGGGCAAGGAGCGATTTTTCGTGCGCACGGATCAGGCGCTTTACGCCGCCAAGTCCACGGGCAAAAATCGCATCGTCACCGCCGCAGCGGAGCCCGACCCCGGGTCGAAGTCCCGCTTCGCGTGGCAGTGAGTATTATGACAGCCCTTTCCTGCGGGAAGGGGCTGTTTTTTTGTCCGCTTCGCGGGGCGGGTGAAGCCGGCATCCGCGATGCGGAGCGGGTGGCTGACGTGTTGAACCGGCATCGGCGATGCGGAGCGGCTGAAACCTGGACCCGCTTTGCGGAGCAAGTGAAACCTGGACCCGCTTCGCGGAGCAAGTGAAACCTGCATCCGCTTCGCGGAGCGGGAACTCGTTCCGATCTCCCTGGAGCCCAGATTCCTTTGATTCTATTCTTCCGAAACGGAAGGAATCCGGCCTCCAAGGGAACCGCTGCCGCTTCTCCACGAGCCCCCGTCCGCTTCGCTCTTTGGTTTCAACGATAGGCTCGGTGCCCTCGCTCATTACCGCTAGCCCCATCACGATCCGATCGGTTAAGTGCTAATGCCGTCTTTCGTGCTCCAACCCGAATTAATCGGGTTACAGCGGCTCACAAGCCCGTCTCTTAGGCTCCAACCCGAATTAATCGGGTTACAGCTGCTCGCAAGCTCGTCTTTCAGCCTCCAACCCGAATTAATCGGGTTACAGCTGCTCGCAAGCTCGTCTTTCAGCCTCCAACCCGAATTAATCGGGTTACAGCTGCTCGCAAGCTCGTCTTTCGGCCTCCAACCTGAATTAATCGGGTTACAGCTGCTCGCAAGCTCTGCCTAGTTCAAACTCATGCTTCGCGCTTGGTATTCGGTTTGCATTGCCTTGTTCCAATTGCATTGCAGCTTCTTTGGACTCGTTCCGTGTTTTCTCGAAACGCCTCTGCTGCCCCTCTACTTGCCCGAGTTATTCGGTTTTTCCATGCAACTCTCACCGGGTCGGCCTCCGCTTGCCCGAGTTACTCGGTTCTTCCGCGTAACTCCGACTGTTTGGCCCTCCCAATGCACGAGTTACTCGGTTTTTCCGCGCATCTCCGACCGTTTGGTCCCTGCTTGCCCGAGTTACTCGGTTTTTCCGCGCAACTCCGACCGTTTGGCCCCTGCTTGCCCGAGTTACTCGGTTTTTCCGCGTAACTCCCTCCGTTTGCCCCTCTACTTGACCGAGTTACTCGGTTTTTCCGCGCATCTCCAAAAGGATAGTTGGCGTGCCGGCTCTACGAGGGGGGCACGCAAGCGCCTTGGTTCGCGCCAGCGATTTGGTTTATACGCCCGAGTCGAGGGGGGAGAGGCGGCAAGCCGCATGCGGCTTGCTGGCTGATCTGCGGCAGCCGAATCGTGCCGGCTGCGATAAGCGCCGCCGTCTCCCAGGTAAGCGGGAGACGACCCCTCCCCCAAATAAAAAGGGGGAGCAGCGGGCTGGGACAAGGCAAGCGAAGCGAGCCGATGCCTTTCGGAGAAGCGGCAGCGGTCCTCTTGGAAGACGGATGGCCTCCGCATGGGAGGTCAGGCAATCCGGGCATCCGGCTTCCAGTGGAATCGGAGAAAGGCTCGGTTCGCGCAGCGGACTTCTTGTCCACCGGAGTGGCTCGGATCGCGCAGCGGGCTTCTTGTCCACCGGAGTGGCTCGGATCGCGCAGCGGGCTTCTTGTCCTTAGTATGCTGTCGGCTGCCTGCCGAGAAAGGCCCGGCTCTCGCAGCCGACTTCTTGTCCACCGGGAGTGGCTCGGGTCGCGCAGCGGCCTTCTTGTCCACCGGGAGTGGCTCGGGTCGCGCAGCGGACTTCTTGTCCAACGGAGTGGCCCGGCTCGCGCAGCGGACTGCTTGTCCACCGGGAGTGGCTCGGATCGCGCAGCGGACTGCTTGTCCACCGGGAGTGGCTCGGTTCGCGCAGCGGGCTTCTTGTCCAACGACAAAAAAGCCCTTTCCCGGAATCGGGAAAAGGCTCCTCCACTACGTCCAGCTTCAGTTCTGCATCACAAAATCGCGCTCGGCATGCTCGCCCTCGTGGAAGACGCGAAGAATGTCATACCGCGTGTTGCGCTGCGCGGGAATCTTGCCGGCCTCGCGGATATACTGCAGGATCAGCTCGATGTTGACCTTATGCGTCGTGCCGGCGGCGGAGACGACATTCTCCTCCAGCATCGTGCTGCCGAAGTCGTTGACGCCGTAAGACAGCGACTGCTTGCCGATCTCCGGCCCCATCGTCACCCAGCTCGCCTGCATGTTCGGGATGTTGTCCAGCATGATCCGGTTGATCGCGACCATCTTGAGGTATTCCTCCGGCTTGGACTTCTCGCGCTTGAGGTTCGTGTTGTCCGGCTGGAACGGCCAGGTGATGAACGCCAGGAAGCCGGGCGAAGGATAGCCGAGCTCCTTGCACTCGTCCTGCGCCTCGCGCACGCGCAGCATATGCAGCGCCCGCTCCTCCATCGACTCGCCGAAGCCGTACACCATCGTGGCGGTCGTGTTCATGCCGTTGCGCCAGGCGGCCTTCATCGTGTCCATCCAGTCCGTCCAGGAGCCCTTGAGCCGGCTGATCTTGCGGCGCGTCCGGTCGTCGAGGATCTCGCCGCCGCCGCCCGGCAGCGAGTCGAGACCCGCCTCATGCAGCTCGCGCAGCGTCTCGTCGAGCGACAGGCCGGAGAGCACCTTCATCTTTTGGATCTCCGCCGGGGAGAAGCTGTGCATCGTGATGCCCGGGAACCGGTCCTTGATCTTGCGCAGGATATTGAGGTAATACTCGAACGGCAGGTCCGGGTTGACCCCGCCCTGCATCAGGATCTCGTCGCCGCCGACATCCACCGTCTCCTGGATCTTCTGCAGGATCGTCTCGTCCGGCAGCACATAGCCTTCCTTGGAGCCCGGCGGACGGTAGAACGCGCAGAAGCGGCAGTACACGTCGCATACGTTGGTGTAGTTGATGTTCCGGCCGATGTTGAAGGTGACGATCGGCTCGGGATGGCGCCGCCTCATGATCTCGTCCGCGGCCCGTCCCATTTTTTCAATCTCGTCCGACTCCAGAAGGACGATGCAGTCCTCGAGGCTGATCCGCTCGCCCTGCAGCGCCTTGTCCAGCACGCGGTCCACTTGTTGCATCCTTGCGGCCTCCTTCTATCGCGAGGCGGCGACCGGGCCCGATCGCCCGGCGGCGCCGCCGCTGTCATGATTCACTACGTTCCTATTTTCACAGCCTATCGTAACATGAACGGCATCCCTCGTCACGTTGCAATCCCGTGACGTAGAGCGAGCACGGAGGAGCAAGCGGAGCTTCCGCCCGCCGCAGCCGCTCCATTCAAGCCGCGCGCGGTGTTGCATCCGAGCTCGGCTTGTGTCCACGATGCAAAAAGCAGCCCGGCCGGACGAGCCGACGGGACTGCTAGGAAAAAAGTCACATCTGAAAACCGTCAGTTCTCGTCAAGCGCCTGCTCCAGATCCTCCAGCAGGTCGTCGATATGCTCCAGCCCGACGGAATAGCGCAGCAGTCCGTCGCCGATGCCGCGCTCGGCGCGGACCTCCGGCGGCATCGCGGCATGCGACATCATCGCCGGGTAGGAGAGGATGCTCTCGACGGCGCCAAGGCTGACCGCGACGAGCGGCAGCTGGACGCGGCTCAGCACGCGCTTGGCCCGCTCGCCGCTGCCGACGTCGAACGAGACGACGGCCCCGTAGCCGAGCGACTGGCGCTCATGCACGTCGCGGCCGGGATGCTCCGGCAAGCCCGGATAGTAGACGCGGACGATGTCGCGGCGCGCGGCGAGCCACTCGGCGAGCCGTCTCGCGCTGCGCTCGCTCTGGTCCATGCGCGCCTGCAGCGTCTTCATGCCGCGCATGAGCAGCCAGCCTTCCTGCGGGGCGAGCACGGAGCCGAGGCCGTTCTGCAGCGCGTACAGCCTTTTGCCGAGAGCCTCGTCCTTCGTCACCGCCAGCCCCGCCAGCACGTCGCTGTGGCCGCCGAGGAACTTGGTCGCGCTATGCAGCACGATGTCGACGCCGAGCTCGAGCGGACGCTGATGATAGGGCGTCATGAACGTGTTGTCGACCATCGTCAGCAGGCCATGCTGCTTGGCCCAGGCGGCGACGGCGGCGACATCGGTGATCTTGAGCGTCGGATTGGACGGCGTCTCCATGAAGACGGCGGCCGTGTTCGGCTTCAGCGCCGCCCGGACCGCACCCAGGTCGGTCATGTCGACGAACGTCGTCTCGATGTTCATGCGCGTCAGGATCGTCGTCAGCAGCCGGTACGTGCCGCCGTAGACGTCCTCGGTGACGATGATGTGGTCGCCCGCCGACAGCAGCAGCAGCGCGCTCGAGATCGCCGCCATGCCGGAGGCGAAGGCGAAGCCGCGCGTGCCGCCCTCGAGCAGCGCGATCGCGCTCTCGACCGCCGCGCGCGTCGGGTTGCCGGAGCGGCTGTAGTCGAACGCCGGCGGGGCGTAGATGTCATGATGGTGGAACGTCGACGCCTGGTTGATCGGCACGCTGGAGGCGCCGGTGACCGCGTCGATCTCTCCGCCGAAATGCAGCAGCTTCGTGGCGAAGCGGCGCTCGGAGGGCGCCTTGTGAGGTCCGCGCGCGTCGTCCTGCCCCGGTACGCGGCCGCTCATGCCGTCACCTCGCCGGCGATCTCCCGGCGCGCCGCCTCCAGCGCCTGGCCGAGATCGGCGATCAGGTCGTCGGCATGCTCGATGCCGACGGAGAAGCGCAGCAGCCGGTCGTCGACGCCGACGGCGCGGCGGATCTCCTCGGGAATGTCGGCATGCGTCTGCACGGCCGGATACGTCATGAGCGACTCGACGCCGCCGAGGCTTTCGGCGAAGGCGATCAGCCGGATATGCCGCAGAATCGGCTCGACGTAGCGCGCGTCCTTCACTTTGAAGGAGAAAATGCCCGTGTTGCCGGACGACTGGCGGTTCTGCACGTCATGGCCCGGATGCTCGGGGAGCGCCGGGTAGAACACCTCCGCGATCGCGTCATGCCCCTGGAGGTACTCGGCCAGGCGGGTCGCATTGTACTGATGGCGCTCCATGCGCAGCGCGAGCGTCTTCATCCCGCGCATGAGCAGCCAGCTGTCCTGCGGACCGAGGACGGCGCCGATCGAGTTGTGCAGCACCGCCATCTCGGCGGACAGCTCCTTGCCCTTGGTGACGATGAGGCCGGCGAGCACGTCGTTGTGGCCGCCGAGATATTTGGTCGCGCTATGGATGACGATGTCGGCGCCGAGCTCGAGCGGGCGCTGGAAAAACGGCGTCAGCAGCGTGTTGTCCACGATCGTCAGGATGCCCTTGGCCTTGGCCCATGTACAGACGGCCTCGACGTCCGTAATCATCATGAGCGGATTCGTCGGCGTCTCGATGAGGACCGCCTTTGTATTCGGCTGCAGCAGCTTGTCCATCGCCTCGATGTCGTTCGTGTCGACGTAGGAGGTCGTGACGCCGAAACGGGACATGATGCGCTCGAGCAGCCGGTACGTGCCCCCGTACAGATCGAGCGAGACGATCAGATGGTCGCCTTGGCTGAACAGCGCGAAAATCGTCTGCAGCGCGGCCATGCCGGAGCTGCAGGCGAAGGCGGCGTCGCCCGATTCGAGCTCCGCCGCCGCTTCCTCGAGGACGGCGCGGGTCGGGCTTTTCGTGCGGGCGTAGTCGAAGCCCGTGCTTTCGCCGAGGCGGGGATGGCGGAACGCCGTCGCCTGGTATACCGGGAAGCTGACGGCACCGGTGACGGGCTCTTGGATGGATCCGATCTGGGCAAGGCGGCTTTCAATCTTCATGGGCTTCAAGGTCTCCTTTGCGAATCAGATATGCGCGCCAAGCTCGAACGGCGTCTGCTGGTACACGTAATAGTTGAGCCAGTTGCTGTAGAGCAGGTTGGCATGGGCTCTCCAGGTCGACAACGGCTGCCGGGACGGATCGTCGCCCGGGTAGTAGTTGGCCGGCAGCGCGATGGCCATGCCTTTGGCGATGTCGCGGTCGTACTCGTACTTGAGCGTCTCCGGATCATATTCGGAATGGCCGGTGACGAAGATCTGCCGTCCGTCCCGCGAGGCGACGAGGTAGACGCCGGCATCCGGCGACTCGGACAGGATCTCGAGATCGCCGATGCGCTCGATGTCCTCGCGGCGCACGTCCGTATGCCGCGACTGCGGCACGAAGAACAGCTCGTCGAAGCCGCGCAGCAGGCTGACGTTGCGCTTGCTGATCGTGTGCGGGTAGACGCCGAAGATCTTCTGGTCGAGGTCGTATTTTTCCACTCCGTAGTGGTGGTACAGTCCCGCCTGCGCCGCCCAGCAGATATGGAACGTCGAGGTGACGTGGCTGCGGCTCCAGTCCATGATGTCCTTGAGCTCCTCCCAGTAGGTGACCTGCTCGAACGGCAGATGCTCGACCGGGGCGCCGGTGATGATGAGCCCGTCGAAGTACAGATGGGCCACCTCGGAGAACGTCTTGTAGAACGACTGCAGATGCTGGGAGCTCGTATTTTTGGACGTGTGGGACTGCGGATGCAGCAGCACGACCTCCACCTGCAGCGGCGTGTTGCCGATCAGGCGCAGCAGCTGCGTCTCGGTCGTCTCCTTGGTCGGCATCAGGTTCAGGATCGCGATCCGCAGCGGGCGGATGTCCTGCTGGTAGGCGATGCTCTCGTCCATGACGAAAATATTTTCCTCCGCCAGCACTTCCTTGGCCGGCAGAAAATCGGGCACTTTGATTGGCATGATGGTCACTCCTTCTCGGCTAGCGAATCGGCCGTACCGAATACCGTCACGGATAAGGGCGCAAAAAAAGACCCCTATCCTGACAGAGAGGGGTCGTGTATGGAAACACATGCACCTCTCTCATCTCTCAGACATGCGCTTCATGTCCGCAAGAATTAGCACCGTGCGTGTCAACGCCGGTTGCCGGGCTTCATCGGGCTGGTCCCTCCGCCTACTCTTGATAAGAAAGTTACGTATTCAGTTCGTGGTCAGGTTGCTGCTCCCCTCTACAATAAGGGTTGCGCCGTCCTCCGTCAAGAATCGTTTGCAGGAAACAAGAGCGAGCAGGGAATAATCATTGTCAAACCGCGTCGATCCCTGTAGAATGAAACCGTTTGTGCATGCGGCCGGAGGCAAGCCTAGCCGATCCGCATCGTTCCGACCATCCGCTAGTCGAAGGGGCGTCTTAGTCAAATGAAAAAAGAAATCGGGGTGCTGGAGCGGCCGGCAACCGGGCTCGGCCTGCTGCTGAGCCTGCAGCATCTGTTCGCGATGTTCGGCTCGACCGTGCTCGTGCCGAACATCCTCGGCGTCGATCCGGCCATCTGCCTGCTCATGAACGGCATCGGCACGCTGCTGTACATCTTCATCACCAAAGGCAAGATTCCCGCGTATCTCGGCTCGAGCTTCGCGTTCATCGTGCCGGCTCTGACCGTCATCGGCACCCAGGCATCGGGGGGCGGCTACGCGGCCGCGCTCGGCGGCTTCATCGCCGCCGGCGTCGTCTTCACGATTGTCGCGATCATCGTGCAGCTCGCCGGCACCGGCTGGATCCACGTCATCTTCCCGCCCGCCGCGATGGGCGCGATCATCGCCGTCATCGGCCTCGAGCTGATTCCGGTCGCCGCCGGCATGGCCGGCTGGATCAATCGGGAGCCAGGCAGCGAATGGACGCCGAATACCGATGCCATCCTGCTGTCGATCGCCACGCTGCTGCTGACCGTGCTCGGCTCGGTGCTGTTCCGCGGATTCCTGAAAATCATCCCGATCCTGGTCGGCATCGTCGGCGGCTACATGCTCGCCTGGGCGATGGGAATGACGGGACCGGCAGGCGAGGCCGTCGTAGACGCGGCTTGGCTGAAGCTGCCGGTGTTCACGACGCCGGAGTTCCACCTGAGCGCGATGATCGTCATCGTGCCGGCGGCATTCGTCGTCATCGCCGAGCATGTCGGCCATCTGGTCGTCACCGGCAACATCGTCGGCAAGGATCTGTCCAAGGATCCCGGCCTGCACCGCTCGATGCTCGGCAACGGCATCAGCACGATCCTGTCCGGCTTCGTCGGCGCGACGCCGAACACGACGTACGGCGAGAACATCGGCGTGCTGGCGATTACCCGCGTCTACTCGACGTACGTCATCGGCGGGGCCGCCGTCTTCGCGATCCTGCTCAGCTTCCTCGGCAAGTTCTCGGCGCTCATCGCCTACATTCCGGAGCCGGTCATGGGCGGCGTATCGCTGCTGCTGTTCGGCGTCATCGCCGCCTCGGGACTGCGCATGCTCGTCGAGTCCAAGATCGACTACAGCCGCCCGACCAACCTTTACCTGACGACGATCGTGCTCGTCGCCGGCCTGAGCGGCGCGAAGATCGTCATCGGCGACTTCACGCTGTCGGGCATGGGCCTCGCCACGGTCGCCGCCATCGTGTTCAGCCTGCTGTTCAAGCTGTTCGAGGTGACCCGCCTGTCCAACGACAGGGAGGAGTCGGCTCACTGACCGCGAGCGGCTGCAGGCCGCTTGCGCCGCGCCAGGCGCATCGCGCCGAGCGCGCATCGCCCCTCATGCTCATCCCATCCAGACAGGACGAAACGGAGACGGACTCCGCTTCGTCCTGTTTGTCTTTTCCTTCTCCGCCGCGCAAATGTCCGATCGTGAACGGATAATTTCTCCAATTCAGCCGGTAGGTTGTCCCGAACCTCCCGCTTATACTAGGAGGGATTGATGAAATCGCTTTCAGAAAGCGGGCTTGGACTCGTTCCTCTCCTAGTCCCGCTTGCTGAAGCCGACGAGAAGAAGGAGCTGATCGGATGTTCAAGAAATGGAGCGTTGCCGCTCTGGCCGCCTGCCTGCTCGCGCCGCTGGCCGTCCCGCCTGCGTCCGCGGCGGCAGCCTCGGCGGAAGGCGCGGAGCCTGCCGTGCGTCAGCAGCCGTACGCGTGGAGCCGCGCCGCGGTCGTCGGAGGAGGATACATCCCCGGCATCGTCTACAGCGAGGCGGAGGCGGGGCTCGCGTATGCGCGCACCGACATGGGCGGCGCCTACCGCCGCGACGCCTCGACCGGGGGCAAGTGGAAGCAGCTGCTCGAAGGCGTCGGCATGGAGGAATGGAACCTGCTCGGCGTCGAGAGCATCGCGGCCGATCCGTCCGATGCCGACCGCGTCTACGCCGCTCTCGGCACGTATACGAACGACTGGACGGACATGAACGGCTTCATGTACCGCTCGAGCGACCGCGGCGAGACGTGGCAGCGGACAGAGCTTCCGTTCAAGCTCGGCGGCAACATGCCGGGCCGGAACATGGGCGAGCGGCTCTCCGTCGATCCGAACGACGGTCGGGTGCTGTTTTTCGGCGCGCGCAGCGGCAACGGCCTCTGGAAAAGCTCCGACGCCGGCGCGACCTGGGCGCGCGTCGCGTCGTTCACCGCGGTCGGCCAAGTCGCCGACGACTACATGAAGGATCCGCTCGGCATCGCCTGGGTCGTCTTCGACAAGTCCTCCGGGCAGCCGGGCAGCCCGACGCCGACGCTCTACGCCGGAACGGCCGAGCGGACAAGCCCGATCTACCGCTCGACGGATGCCGGCGAGACGTGGCAGCCGGTTCCGGGCCAGCCGGAGCAGGGCTTCCTGCCGAACCGCGGGGTGCTTTCGCGCGACGGCCGCCTCTACGTCAGCTATGCCAAGGACATCGGCCCCTACAACGGCGGCGAAGGCTCGCTTTGGGCGCTCGATACGAAGAGCGGCGACTGGACCGACATCAGTCCGGAAGGGCCCGGCTCCACCTCCAGCCCGTACGGCGGGCTCGCGGTCGACGCGCAGAACCCCGACATCGTGATGGCCGCTACGCTGAACAAGTGGTGGCCGGACGAGCAGATCTACCGCAGCCTCGACGGCGGCCGCAGCTGGACGCCGTTCTGGACGTTCGGCAGCTATCCCGAGCGCGTCAACAAGTACGAGCTGGACTACTCGCTGTCGCCATGGCTCGACTGGGGCCGCAAGACCGATCCGCTGCCGGAGACGTCGCCGAAGCTCGGCTGGATGATCGGCGATCTCAAGATCGATCCGTTCGACTCCGACTCCTTCCTCTACGGAACCGGAGCGACGATGTACGGCTCGGACAACGCGACCGCGATGGACCGTCCGGTCACGGTCGGCGGCGACGTGTACGAGAAGGTGCGCATCTCCGTCAAGGCCGAAGGCATCGAGGAGACGGCCGTGCTCGGCCTCGTCAGCCCGCCGTCAGGCGCGCCGCTGCTGAGCGCGATGGGCGACATCGGAGGCTTCCGCCATGCCGATCTGGGCCGTGCGCCGGAGATGATCACGAATCCGTACATCGGCTCGAGCACCGACATCGACTATGCCGAGCTGGATCCGAACGATGTCGTGCGCGTCGGCAACGTCTCCGGCAGCGATGTCGGCATCGGCGTCTCGCATGACAACGGCGTCACCTGGCAGCCCGGCGCCAATCCATGGGGCAGCGGCGCGTCCGTGAACGGCGGCTTCGTCGCGATGGCGGCCGACGGCGGCTCGATCGTCTGGGGAGCGGAAGGACAAGCCGTCTATCGTTCGACGGACGACGGCGCGACGTGGACCGCAGCGGCCGGCATCCCGGCAGGCGCGATCGTCGCCTCCGACCGCGTCGATCCCGACCGCTTCTACGGCTTCGCGGACGGCGTGCTGTATGCGAGCGAGGACGGCGGAGCGACGTTCGCCGCGACCGGCGCGGAAGGGCTGCCGCGCAAGATCACGAGCAAGCTCAAGGCCGTGCCCGGCCGGGCGGGCGAGGTGTGGATCGCCGGCGGCCGGGACAACAAAAATCCGGACGACGCGTTCGGGCTGTACCGCTCGACCGATGCCGGCGCGACGTTCGAGCGTCTGGACGGCATCGAGGAAGCGGTCACGATCGGCTTCGGCAAAGCCGCTCCGGGACAGGACGAGCCGGCTCTGTACAGCTACGCCAAGCAGGGCGGCCAATGGGGCGTCTACCGCTCCGACGACGGCGGCGCGAGCTGGATCCGCATCAACGACGACGCCCATCAGTTCGGCGCCGCCAACCGGGCGATCACCGGCGATCCGCGCGTGTACGGCCGCGTCTACATGGCGACGAACGGCCTCGGCATCGTCGTCGGCGAGCCGTCCGGCGAGATCGAGCCGCTGCCGGGCACGAGCCCGGACCCGCAGCCGAGCGCGGAGCCGAGCCCGAGCGTGAGCCCGGATCCGCAGCCGAGCGCGGGACCAACGGCATCTCCGGGAACGGGCGGCGTTCCGTCGCCAACCTCGGCTCCGCAGCCGACGCCAGCCCCGACGCCGGCCCCGTCGGCCAGCGCGGCTCCGACCGCCTCGGCAGCTCCGAGCGCCTCGCCTTCGCCTTCCTTCATCGACTTGAAGGAAACGCATTGGGCCGCAGCGGCCGCGAGCGGGCTGGCCCGCCTCGGTCTCGTGCAAGGCGTGCCGGGCGGCCGCTTCGAGCCGCAGCGGCCGATGACGAGAGCCGAATTCGCAGCGCTGCTCGTCCGCGCGCTGCGGCTGCCGGCGGCGGAGCCGGGCGCCTCGACGTTCGCCGACGTTCCGGCCGGAGCCTGGTACGCCGCCGAGGTGAGCGCCGCGGCCAGCGCGGGCCTCGCGGCCGGAACCGGCGACGGCCGCTTCGATCCGGCCGCTCCGATCCGGCGGCAGGACATGGCCGTCCTGCTCGAACGCGCGCGGCAGCGGCTCGACGCGGCAGGGAGCTCCGCGTCGCCGACAGCCGCTGCGGCCGAGTTCCGGGATCGGGAGGCTATCGCGGCGTATGCGCGCAGCTCGGTCCAGGCGCTGGCTGCTGCCGGCATTCTCGGCGGAGACGCCGAGGGCAGGCTGCTGCCGGCCAAGCCCGCGACCCGCGCCGAGGCTGCGGTCGCGCTGTGGCGGTTGCTGCAGCTGGTGCCGCAGAGCCGATAAGGCAGCGCAGCCCGGCCTGGATCGCGGAGCGCCGCATCCAGGAAGGAATAGATGAGAAAGGCCGCTCCTAAGCGCGCAAAGACCCTCGATGGCAGAGCCGATTCTGCGTATCGAGGGTCTTTGCGCTCTGCTGCCATTTTCAGCCGGCGGCGTGCGGGCAAAGCCAGCCTCGGAGGCGTGGTCCGGAAAGCTGACGGCTCGTCCTGCGCTAAACCGATGAGATGACCTTTCATGGCGCCGAGCGATGCATCCAGGCCCTGCTCGGCCTGGCCGCACCTTTTCCCGGCAGTCGAATAAGATGGGCCATGGCCCGAATGGCGCCGCTGAAAGGCCGCCATGTCCGCCCGAGCGGACATGGCGCGACCCGCGCCCTCGGCGCGCTCGCCGACCTGCGCGCTCGCTGCCCTCGGCGCGCTCCCCGCCGGCGCGTCTGCGCCCCGCAGCCGGCTCTGCGAGCGCCGCCAGCCGGCCCCGGCCGCGCCCGCCGCGCAGCCTGTTTTTCCTTCTTGAGTGTGGTCGGCCGGAAGAGTATACTAGACAAGACTTTCAACCGGTAGCAAAGGAGTGAAACGCCATGGAAGGCGATAGGCCGAAGCCCGTCCCGACAGCAGCACCCGCAAGCAAGCATCGCGAAGACGACCAGCCGGACCCCGCCTCGCATGGCGGATGACCTCCCTTCGCCGCCGCCCGTTGCCGCCGTGCCGTCCACCGCTCGCGCGGATGCACGGCCGCTTCGGCGCGCCGCGGCCCGGATGCCCGGCCGGCTCTCGTCCGTCTTCGCGCACGAGAGGAGATTGAACGGCCATGAAGATTCGAATGGTCAACAACGGCGTATTCACGCCTGTAGACGAGCTGGAAACGACGCTCGCCCCTCCGCTGGAGGGCTTTTACTGGATCGACGCCGACGTCGAGGATCTCGCCTATCTGCAGCCGCTGTTCGGCCTGCATGACCTGGCGGTGGAGGACTGCCTCAGCGAGGAGGAGCAGCGCCCTAAGATCGAGCTGCACGAAGGGCATTATTTCATCGTCATCAACAGCATCCGCTTCGACGACGAGGAGATCTTCCTCCGCGCGCTGAACATCTTCCTCGGGCGGCACTTCATCATCACCGTCACCAAGCAGAAGATCAACGAGCTGCGCTCGCTCAAGCCGATCCTGTGGGAGCAGGAGGTCAGCCGGCCCGACCGCTTCCTGTACCATCTCGTCGACATCGTCGTCGACAATTATTTCCTCGTCGGCGATCGGATCGAGGTGCGCATCGAGCGGCTCGAGGAAGACATCCTGATGCATACCAAGAAGTCCCATCTGAACGAGATCATCGGCCTGCGCAGCGAGATCCTGTGGCTCAAGAAGGTGCTCGGGCCGCAGCGCGACGTCATCGCCACGCTCAACAAGAAGGATCTGCGCCTGATCGACGACCAGCTGCAGAAGTACTTCAGCGACATCTACGAGAACGCCGTCAAGATCACCGAGACGTTCGACACGTACCGCGACCTCATGGCCAACTTGCGCGAGGCGTACCAGTCGAGCCTGTCCAACCGGGCGAACGAGATCATGCGCGTGTTCACCGCGCTGACGACGATCTTCATGCCGCTGACGTTCATCACCGGCATCTACGGGATGAACTTCGTCCATCTGCCCGGCCAGAACTTCTACTACGGCTTCTACCTCCTGCTCGGCTTCATGCTGATGCTCGGCGGCGGCATGCTGTTCCTTTTCCGCAAAAAGGATTGGCTGTGACCCCCGCCGCGCCGGATCGGCCCGAGCCCGAGCCCGAACCCGAAAAACCCCCTTGCCTGCCGGCCCGTGGCCGAACCGACAAGGGGGTTTGCTGCGTCCATGCAGCAGCTGCGCAGCCAAGGCTCGCTCCTGACGTCAGGAGGACAGGCCCGCCGGCGGCAATCCGCTCCCCGGGCCGTCGCCGCTGCCGACAGCGGCCTGCTCCGCGCCGCGCCGGAAGTCGACGCGCTGGAGCAGCAGCCAGCCGAATACGAAGAAGGCGGCGACCGACAGGATCGCGGCTCGGCTCGAGCCGGTCAGCGTCGCGCTGAGCGAGAATACGAGCGGCCCGAGCACCGACGTGAACTTGCTGCTGAGCGCCAGGAAGCCGAACCATTCGCCGGAGCGGTCCGCCGGGACGAGCCGCGCGTACAGCGAGCGTGCGGCCGCCTGGCTGCCGCCTTGGACGAGTCCGACAAGCGTCGCGAGCACGAAGAAATGAAGCGACGTCGTCATGAAGTAGCCGAGGATGACGATGCCGAGATAGATGAGCAGCGACGCGCTCAGCATGCGCTTGGCGCCGAAGCGGCCGACGAGCCGTCCGAACGCGAGCGTCGCGGGCAGGCCGACGAACTGCGTCACGAGCAGCGCGAGGATGAGGTCGTCGGAGTCGATGCCGATGCCCGCGCCGTAGATCGTCGCCATGACGATGACCGTGCTGATGCCGTCGTTGAACAGCCAGAACGCCGCCATGTACTTGAGCAGCTCGGGATAGCGCCGCAGGCTGCGCAGCGACTGGGCGATGCGGCCGAACGAGGCTCCCGCCGCCTGCAGCACGGTCGGCCCGCCCGCTTTCGCCGCGGCCGCCGGCCGCTCCTTCCAGCGGGTGAACAGCGGCAGCGAGAACAGCAGCCACCAGAGGCCGACCGTCGCGAAGACGACTTGCGTCGCGGCCGTCTTGCTCGGGAAGCCGAGCGCCTCCCACTGCAGGATCATGACGAGGTTGATCGCCAGCAGCGCGCCGCCTCCGGCATACCCGTATGCGTAGCCCTTGGCGCTCACCGCATGGCGCTGCTCCTCCGGCACGCCGTCGCGCAGCAGCGCGTCGTAGAACGTATTGCCGGTGGAGAAGCCGACGATGCCGAGCACGAGCAGGCACGAGGCGAGCAGCCAGTCGCCCTCCCCGGCCAGCGCCATCAGCGAGCTGGATGCGGCGCCCAGCACCGTGAAGGCGATGAGGAACCGCAGCTTGGAGCGCGACAGGTCGGCCGCCGCGCCGGCGAGCGGCGCCAGCACGGCGACGAGCAGCATCGCGATGCTCTGCGTATTCGCCCAGTACGACTGAGCGGCGCCCTCCGCCAAGCCTTTCGCGGCCACTCCCTCGTAGTAGACCGGCATGACGGCAGCCAGCATCGTCGTCGCAAAGGCTGAATTCGCCCAGTCGTACCAGATCCAGCCTCGGATCGCTTTTCGATCCATCCCTAACTCCCCCGTTTCCTCCGGACGGCTCGCCGTCCATCGGTTTAGAGCTTCGCCGCCCTCCGGCCGATTCCTGCCCCCTTGACGGCCGCTTCCTCGTTGCTTTTGCGTAAAGGCCCGCTCGCTTTACTACCCGCCCTCGGCTTGGCTATACTAAATAGCAGAGTGATAAAAAAGTCTTATCGACCGGGGATGATCGAATCCTATCCCTGCCGGAGGCGAGAGAGGAGCCTGCCCCTGAATATCAGCCAGCTGGAAACGCTTCTTACCATTTCCAAAACGATGAGCTTCCGCAAGGCCGGCGAGCTGCTCAACCTGACCCAGCCCGCCGTCTCCGCCCAGATCAAGAGCCTGGAGGAGGAGTTCAAGACGGTGCTCGTCGACCGCAATCAGCCGGTCACGCTTACCGATCGCGGCCAAGTGTTCCTTGACCACGCGACGCGCATCCTCGACATCGTCGAGGAGCTCAAGCAGAAGCTTTCCGACCTGAACCATACGCCTCAGGGCCATATCGTGCTGGGCACGACAAGCTCGATCGCCATCCAGATCCTGCCGCGCGTGCTCTCCTATTTTCAGAACCAGTTCCCGCTCATCAAGACGACGATCCATACGATGCCCTCGGCGCAGGTGCTCTCGAGCGTCGAGAACGGCAGCGTCGATCTCGGCCTGACCTATCTGATGGAGCATCATCCCCATGTGCGGACGGCGACGCTGTACTACGACACGTTCGAGCTCGTCGTCTCTCCGAGCCATCCGCTCGCCTCGCTCAAGCATGCCTCGCTCGACAAGCTGCGGGACGTGCCACTCATCATGCTCTCGCCGGATACGCTCGGCCGCCGCTTCGTCGACCGCGTCTTCGCCGAGCACGGCATCGTGCCCAACATCGTCATGGAGCTGTCGAGCAGCGAGGAGGTCAAGCGGATGGCGGAGATCAACCTCGGCGCCGCCGTCGTCTCCAAGCAGTCGATCGCAAGCGAGCTGCGGCTCGGCACGCTGCGCATGATCAAGGTGAGCGAGCTTGAGGTGAGCCATCCGGTCGGCGTCGTCTACAAGTCGGGCCGCTATTTGAATTCGGCGATGCAGCAGTTCCTGAGCGACCTCAAGGGCATGCCCGAGGCGCAGTTCATCAGCAGCGAATAGGAGGAGTTCCCATGAAATTCGACCTGCATACCCACCATGCGCGATGCGGACACGCCGAGGGCTGCATCGAGGACTATATCCGCGCCGCCATCGACGCCGGACTGTCCGTCATCGGCATCTCGGACCACTCGCCGTATTTCGGCAGCGAGGAGGATCATCCTCAGCCGGGCATCGCGATGGCCCGCAGCTCGCTGCCGGGCTATGTCGAGGAGGTGCTGGCGCTCAAGGCCAAGTACGAGGGACGCATCGAGGTGCTGCTCGGCATGGAATCAGACTTTTTCCCCGAGCATGCCGAGACGTACCGCCGCGCCTACGAGCCGTATCCGTTCGACTACCTGATCGGGTCCGTGCATCTGTCGGGGGGCAAGAGCATCTTCAACCGCACCCGCTGGAAAGGGCTGTCCGACCTCGTGCAGATCGAGCAAAAACGGGAATACTACGAGCTCATCCGCCAGTCGGCCGTCAGCGGCATGTTCCAGGTGCTCGGCCACATCGACGCGATGAAGGGCTATTACCCGGCCTTCTCCGACATCCCGGCCTCCGAGAGCATCGACCTGGCGCTGCAGGCCATCTCCGGCAGCGGCGCCGCCATCGAGATCAACACCTCCGGCAAGACCAAGACGGTCGGCGGCTGGTATCCGTCCGATGCGATCCTCGAGCGCGCGCTGTTCTACGGCGTGCAGGTCAGCTTCGGCTCCGATTCCCATGTGCCGTCGCGCGTCGGCGACGAGATAGAGGAAGTGCGGGCCAAGCTCAAGGAGATCGGTTACCGGGAGTGGGTCTTCTATCGGCAAAAGCAGCAGGTGCGCGTGCCTCTCTGAGGCCGGCGGCCGGACAAAAAAAAGTGGACCTTCCCGAAGGAAGGTCCCAAGAAATATTTATTAAAAGGGGGTCATGCAACTATCATAACCGCTCCTTGTAATAAAACGGTGACAGGAATATTTCATTTGTGTAACAAAATGCATGACTACCCCGTCCGCCGGACGAGCCGCGGGAAGGAGACGCCGCCTCATGCCCGCTGACATGCCTTGGCTGCTGACCGCGATCGGCAGCGCGCTCGTCTTCGGCCTCGCCGGCTGGTGGATGAAGGTGTCCCAAATGAAGGAAGGCGGACGGACGGCGCTGCTGCTCGGGCTGTACGCGACGGGCACGGCCGGCTTTGCCGCGCAGTGCCTGATGGACGGCGGCTGGAGCGCGCTCGGCGACGGGCGGCTGTGGCTCGCCGGCGGCATCGTCGGCGCCGGTTCGGCGTGGGGCAACGCGGTGTTCATGAAGGCGCTGGAGCACGGTCCGGCGAGCATCACCTCTCCGCTCACGAACCTCAACATCGTCCTCGTCGTGGCGCTGTCGGTCGGGCTGTACGGCGAGACGCTCGGCCTGGCCGAAGCGGCCGGCATCGCGCTACTGCTGGCGTCCGCCGTGCTGATCGCCATCCGTCCTGCGGAGAAGCTCCGCCTCTCCAGCCGCCTCTGGTACATCTACACCGGCGCCGCCGTGCTGCTGTTCACGTTCCGCAACGGGGGCCTCAAGGTGACCGGCGAAGCCGGCCTGCCCTCCTCGGCCGTCTTGTTCAGCGGCTATCTGCTGTCGCTGGCCTGGTTCGCCGCCGCCGCTTGGCGGGAGCGGCCCCGCCGGCCGGCCGCGGAAACGGTCGGCGCCTCTCCCTTGTCCGCTCCAAAGAAGCCGTCCGCGGCCGCATCGCCGTTCGGCATCGGCCTGCGCTTCGGCCTGCTCGCCGGACTGTTCTCCTATGGCGGGCTGCAGCTGTACGCTTGGGCGCTCGAGACTGGCCCCGCCAATCTTGCCGCACCGATCTTCGCGACAAACAGCCTTGTCGTCGCCGCCGGCTCCATCCTGCTGTACCGGGAACGGCTGACAAGGCTGCAATGGCTCGCCTTCGCCTGCCTCATGGCAGGGCTGATCGTCATCCGGCTGTAGCCGTCCGGCTCAGCCCTTGGTCCGGCCCGACAGCCGCTGGATGCCGAGCCGCTTCTTGGCCCATTGGCGCAGCCGGTACAGAGCCGGCTGCTTCATCACCGAGCCCCAGCCGTCGTACTTGCCGCCGCCTCCGCCGAGGACGCGGTACAGCTCGTCGACGCGGCCGTTCACCGTCTCCAGACGGACGTCCTCGAATCGGCTGATGACGAGCGGATACGGATAATCGGGCTCCGGCTCCCCGCTTTTCCCCTCCTCGATGCGATAGCCCATCCCTTCGAGCTTCATGCGCATCAGCTTGCGGTCGTCCGAATCCCGAAACAGCAGCCAGTGATAGACGTTGCGCGGCTGGCGGATGTCGTCCCCGCGGTTCAGCAGCGCATACACCATCTGCGCGTTATGGATGAACAGCTCCTCCAGCGCATCCGGCAGCATGAAGCGGTAAAATTCCCACTGCGGATCCGGCTTCGCATAATATTGCAGCCGGTAGTCCTGATGCCCGCGGATCATGTTCTCCAGCGGCTCCAGCCCGGCGTCCTCCGCGATGTAGTAGTAATATTCCAGCCTCTTCGGCGTATTGATCCGTCCGGCATAAAAAGCTTCCCCGCCCGCCAGAACGGCCTCTTCCAGGCGCTGCTCCAGCTTCTCCAGCTCGGCGATCATGGCCGCCTTCTTCTTTTGGCGGCTGCGCACCGAGTACAGGTTGATCGTGATGGAGAGCAGCCGGTTCAGACCGGAGGGAGGCGTCTCTTTTTTCCAGGCGCAATTGACGAGGATCCTCATCTGCTCCTTGGACTCCGTCAAGCGTTCGAAAAATCCCCAATCATCCGGCATGGAGTCTCCTCCTCTCTGGTGGATCCGTTCCACTCATTATAACGAATGCTTGCCGCCATCTCATCTCTTTTTGCCGAGCATCTTACTCAAAAGACGAATCTTGGCCGCAAAAGTTGCGCAGCTCCTCTCATTTCCATCCCCGGGACGAGCCCGAATGCGCCGCATCGCCTGCCGTCCGGCCGCCCCTCCTGACGGCATCAACGAAAAAAAACATCCCCTCGTCGGCATCCTGACGAAGGGACGTTCTGTGCGTATGATCCGGCTATTATAGAAGCGCGTCGATGGAATAAGCGCCGGCTCCGGTGAAGCCGATCGCGAGCGCGGCCGCGATCAGCACGAGATTGTACTCGTAGCCGTTCGCTGTCGACCAGATGCCGTTCGCTCCGTGCACTTTCACGATCGCTACGAGCATCGTCAAGACGATGAGCGCGGCCGCCACCCATACCCACAGGCCGAGCGCGAGCAGCAGGCCGCCCAGCAGCTCCGCTCCTCCGGCCAGCACGGCCATCAGCGCTCCCGGCTTGGCTCCGAGCGACTCCAGCCAGCCGGCCGTGCCTTTGATGCCATAGCCTCCGAACCAGCCGAACAGCTTCTGCGCGCCGTGGCCGATGAACAGCAAGCCGACGACAATCCTCAAGATGAGCAACCCCGTATCCAACATTCCAACCCTCTCCTTTATCGGTTCTGGTCTTGCGATGGACTTATCTTATCCCCATAACTAACTAAAGTCAAGTAAATATATTTTCTTTATTTAGTGGACCGCAGTCACTTACATTTCCTTAGTCAATGTGATACAATAGCGGCAACAGAAGGAGTGATGCGAATGGACTACTCCACGATGTGTCCCAAGTATGAGGCGGCGATCGAGCTGCTCGGCAAGAAATGGACGGGCCTGATCATCCGCGTGCTGCTTGGAGGACCGAAGCGGTTCAAGGAAATCAAGGAGCAGATTCCGGAGATGAGCGACAAGATGCTGACCGACCGGATGAAGGAGCTCGAGACGAGCCAGATCGTTACCCGCAACGTGTATCCGGAGATGCCGGTTCGCATTGAATATGAGCTGACCGAAAAGGGACGGCATCTGAAGCCGGTCATCGAGTCCATTCAGGACTGGGGAGAAGATTGGCTCTAATCGCCGCCGCGCCGCCTGCAGGCGGCTTTTTTTCGTTCCGTTAGCAGCATATGAGCGCGCGGCCGGGATTAGGACCGCTCTTGACGGCCGAGCTTCCGCATCGATAGTGGAAACGCTTCTTCGCGGGCGATATACTAAAGAGGATATCTACAAGCGGACAGTGAGGGTGAGGCATGGACAACGAAAAGATCAAGCAGGCGTATGCGGAGCTCGGGCTGGAGCCAGGCGCCGCGAAGGAAGACGTGGAGAAGCGGTACGACCTGCTGCTCCGCCGCGCGCGCAGCAGCAGGTCGGGAGCGCAGCTGCAGGAGGGCCAGGTCGAGCTGGAGCGGATCAACGCCGCCTACCGGACCATCCAGGAGCGGGATCGCGCGGAATCGACCGAAGCGTACAACGAGCAGGCCTACGGCAAATATAAAGGCATGGCTCCCGCGATGCAGAAGATCGACCATTTCTTCAGCTATTATAAATTCCATCTGCTCGGAGCGATCGTGCTCATCGCCGCCGTCGTCTACGGCATCAACGCCTATCAGGACAAGAAGCGCGAGGAGGCCGAGCTGGCCAAGCTGCCTCCGGCCGCGATCGCCGTCTCGTTTTTCGGCCAGTTCATCGGCGCGGACGGCAGCAGCCCGATCGGCGGCGGCGTCGACCTGAAGACGGCCGAGGAGCAGATCGTGAAGCGGTTCCCCGATTGGAAGCGGGCGATCGTGCATCTGACCTTCGTCCCGGAAGAGCCGCAGTCGAGTCAGGATATGGCCATGGTCCAAAAAAGCCTCATCGACCTCATCTCGAACAAGGACGACGTCTATATTTTGGACAAGCTGAACTTCGAGAAGCTGGCGCGAGACGGCGCCCTGGTCGATCTCGCCCCTCACGCCGCCAAGCTCGGCCTCGATGCAGACGACAGCCGCGCCGTGCGCACCGTGACGACGGACGATCCGTCGACGGAGCAATGGTTCGGGGTCGACGTCTCCGACAGCCCGCTGATCAAAAGCATGGGCCTTGCCGGCAACACGTTCATCGCCACCATCCGCGCCGACACGCAAAAGCTCGACAACTCCTTGCAGCTGATCCAAGCCGCAGCGACGGATACAGCAGCTCCTTGATCTTGATGGCGAGCGGACAGACGATCCTTTGAAAAGACGGCCTATAGGCCGTTTTTTTTCGCCCGGAAGCGGACAGCGGTGCTGGAACCGTTGCCGCTTCTCCACGAGCCACGTCCGCTTCGCAGAGAGTCGCTCCGATCTCCATGCCCTCGAGGATTTCGGCGATCGCGCATTCTCCGCAACGCTCTAAAGCCTCTATAACGGGCTGAACCCCTGGGAAAATCGGGTTATAGCTGCTCGCAGGCTCGTCTTTCAGGCTCCAACCCGAATAAATCGGCTTACAGCGGCTCGGCAGCCCCTATTTCAAGCTGCAACCCGAATAATTCGGGTTACAGCGGCTGACCAACCCGTCTTTCAGGCTCCAACCCGAATAATTCGGCTTACAGCGGCTCGCCAGTCCTTCTTTCAGGCTCCAACCGCCACGCCTGCCTACCGGAGTTACTTGATTTGACCTCGCAACTCCGCCCGGTTCGGCTCCACTTGCCCGAGTTACTCGGTTTTTCCGCGCATCTCCGACCGTTTGGTCCTCCACTCGCCCGAGTTACTCGGTTTTTCCGCGCAACTCCGACCGTTTGGCCTCACAATGCCCGAGTTACTCGGTTTTTCCGCGCATCTCCCACCGTTTGCCCCTTCACTCGCCCGAGTTACTCGGTTTTTCCGCGCATCTCCGACCGTTTGACCTCCCAATGCCCGAGTTACTCGGTTTTCCCGCGCAACTCCGAAAGGATGGTTGGCGTGCTGACTCGATGAGGGGCGCAAGCGCCTTGGTTCGCGCCAGCGGTTTGGTTTACACGCCCTATTCGAGGGGCGGGCCAGCAAGCCGCATGCGGCTTGCTGGCTGATCTGCGGCGGCCGATTCGTGCTGGCCGCTGAGAAGCGCTGCCGTCTCCCAGGTAAGCGGGAGACGCCCCCTCCCCCAAATAAAAAGGGGGAGCAGAGAAGACAGGGACAAGGCAAGCGGAGCGAGACGATGCCTTTCGGAGAAGCGGCAGCGGTCCTCTTGGAAGACGGATGGCCTCCGAATAGGAGGTCAAAAAATCAGGGCATCCGGCTTCCAGTGGAGTCGGAGAAAGGCTCGGCTCGCGCAGCGGGCTTCTTGTCCACCGGAGTGGCTCGGATCGCGCAGCGGGCTTCTTGTCCCTAGTATGCTGCCGGCTGCCTGCCGAGAAAGGCTCGGCTCGCGCAGCGGGCTTCTTGTCCACCGGAGTGGCTCGGATCGCGCAGCGGGCTTCTTGTCCCTAGTATGCTGCCGGCTGCCTGCCGAGAAAGGCTCGGCTCGCGCAGCGGGCTTCTTGTCCACCGGAGTAGCCCGGATCGCGCAGCCGACTTCCTGTCCCCTGAAGTCCCCTTTCCAAGCCAAAAAAGCCTCCCGAACCGCTCGCAAAGAGCAGTCCGGAAGGCTTTCCTATTGCCGAGCCTAGAAACTCAGCCAGTTCTTGAACAGCTGCGCCGTCGTGTCGCGGTTGATCGCGGCGATCGACGTCGTGAGCGGGATGCCCTTCGGGCAGGAGCGGACGCAGTTCTGCGAGTTGCCGCAGCCCTCGATGCCGCCGTCTTCCATCAGCGTCTCCAGGCGCTCGGCCTTGTTCATCTCGCCCGTCGGATGGGCGTTGAACAGGCGTACCTGAGAGATCGCCGCCGGGCCGATGAAGCTCGAACGGTCGTTGACGTTCGGGCAGGCTTCGAGGCAGACGCCGCAGGTCATGCACTTGGACAGCTCATAGGCCCATTGGCGCTTCGTCTCGGCCATGCGCGGTCCGGGACCGAGGTCGTACGTGCCGTCGATCGGAATCCAGGCCTTGACGCGCTTGAGCGCGTTGAACATGCGCTCGCGGTTGATGACGAGGTCGCGCACGACCGGAAACGTGCTCATCGGAGCGACGCGCACCGGCTGCTCCAGCTTGTCGACGAGCGCGCTGCACGCCTGGCGCGGCTTGCCGTTGATGACCATCGAGCAGGCGCCGCAAACTTCCTCGAGACAGTTGGACTCCCAGACGACCGGAGTCGTCTTGGCGCCATCGGTCTTGACCGGGTTGCGCTGGATCTCCATCAGCGCGCTGATGACGTTCATGTTGGGACGGTACGGAAGCTCGAACTCCTCGGTATAAGGAGCCGCTTCCGGCGAGTCTTGGCGGGTGATGATGAATTTGACCGTCTTGCCCGCCTTGACCGGGGTTTCGGTTGCCATGGTCGTTCTCCCTCCTCGTTAGGACTTGTTGCTCGAGTAGTCGCGCTTGCGCGGCTTGATGAGCGAGGTGTCGACATCCTCGTACGAGATCTCCGGACCTTCCGTCGTCCACTTGGCGATCGTCGTCTTGAGGAACTGCTCGTCGTTGCGCTCCGGGAACTCCGGCTTGTAGTGCGCGCCGCGGCTCTCGTCGCGCAGCAGGGCGCCCTTGGTCATCGCCTCGGCCAGCTCCAGCATGTTCCACAGCTGGCGCGTGTAGGCGACGCCGGCGTTGTTCCAGCGCGCGGTATCGTTGATGTTGATGTTGGAATAGCGCTGCTTGAGCTCCTTGATCTTGTCGATCGTCTGCACGAGGCGGTCGTTGTAGCGGACGACGGTCATGTTGTTCGTCATCCACTCGCCGAGCTCCTTGCCGAGCACGTAGGCGTTCTCCGTGCCGCCGAGCTTCAGGATCGACTCGTAGTTGTCCGTGCGCAGCTTGACCTCGCGGTCGAAGATGGAGGACGGAGCGTCCTCGGCGGACTTCTTGAGCCCCTTGATGTATTCGACTGCCTTCGGTCCCGTCACCATGCCGCCGAAGATGGCCGACAGCAGCGAGTTCGCGCCGAGACGGTTGGCTCCGTGGTACTGGTAGTCGCATTCGCCGCAAGCGAACAGGCCCGGGATGTTGGTCATCTGGTTGTAGTCGACCCACAGTCCGCCCATCGAGTAGTGGACAGCCGGGAAGATCTTCATCGGCAGCTTGCGCGGATCGTCGCCGACGAACTTCTCGTAGATCTCGATGATGCCGCCGAGCTTGACGTCAAGCTCCTTGGGATCCTTGTGCGACAGGTCGAGGTAGACCATGTTCTCGCCGCCAATGCCGAGCTTCTCGTCCACGCAGACGGAGAAGATCTCGCGGGTGGCGATGTCGCGCGGCACGAGGTTGCCGTAGGCGGGATACTTTTCTTCGAGGAAGTACCACGGCTTGCCGTCCTTGTACGTCCAGATGCGTCCGCCCTCGCCGCGCGCCGACTCGGACATGAGGCGGTTCTTGTCGTCGCCCGGGATGGCCGTCGGGTGGATCTGGATCATCTCGCCGTTGGCGTAGCTGACGCCCTGCTGGTACACCGCGCTCGCCGCGGTGCCCGTATTGATGACCGAGTTGGTCGTCTTGCCGAAAATGATGCCGGGGCCGCCGGTCGCCAGGATGACCGCGTCCGCGCGGAAGGAGACGACCTCCATCGTGCGCAGGTCCTGGCCGGTGATGCCGCGGCAGACGCCGTCGTCGTCGAGCACCGCGCCCATGAACTCGAAATGCTCATGCTTGCTGACGAGGCCGGCGGCCTCCCAGCGGCGAACCTGCTCGTCCAGCGCGTACAGCAGCTGCTGGCCGGTCGTCGCGCCCGCGAACGCCGTGCGGTGGTATTGCGTGCCGCCGAAGCGGCGGAAGTCGAGCAGGCCCTCCGGCGTGCGGCTGAACATGACGCCCATGCGGTCCATCAGGTGGATGATGCCGGGAGCGGCCTCGCACATCGCCTTGACCGGAGGCTGGTTGGCGAGGAAGTCGCCGCCGTAGACCGTATCGTCGAAGTGCTCCCAAGGAGAGTCGCCTTCGCCCTTCGTATTGACGGCTCCGTTGATGCCGCCTTGCGCGCACACGGAGTGCGAGCGTTTTACGGGCACCAGGGAGAACAGGTTGACGTGGACGCCGGCTTCGGCCGCCTTGATCGTGGCCATGAGCCCGGCCAGTCCGCCGCCGACGACGATGATGTTGTTTTTAGCCATGTGAGTGGGTCCTCCTTCTCTATCGTGTTATCCGATCCAGGTCCGTACGGCCGCTGCCGTCTCCGCGAACTCGTCGCTGCGGAAGGCCGCGATCGAGAGCAGGAACAGAGCCGACACGATGACGAAGACGCCCATCCAGATGTAGGAGGAGATGCGCTGCGCGCGCGGGCCGACGGTGATGCCCCAGCTCACGAGGAAGGACCACATGCCGTTGGCGAAGTGGAAGACGGCGGCCAGGACGCCGATCGTGTACAGGACGACGCTGACCGGATTCGTGAAGATCTCATGCATCTGATGGCCGAGCTGTTCATGCGTCAGCTCGCCGATCAGCACCTGGTAGCGGGTCTGATAGACATGCCATACGATGAAGATGAACGTAATGACGCCCGACAGGCGCTGAAGCGTGAACGCCCAGTTGCGTCCGTATTGGAAGCGGGAGTTGTTCCAGTTCGACTGGTAGGCGACGTAAAGGCCGTATACCCCGTGGAAGATCAGCGGCAGGAAGATGCCGAAAATCTCCAGGAAGAAGATCAGCGGCAAGCCGTTGAGCATCTCGACGCTTTCGTTGAACCCTTCCGGGCCTCCCTCGAACGCCGAGTAGTTGGTGATGGCGTGATTCACGAGGAACAGGGCGAGCGGAACGACCCCGAGCAGCGAGTGGAGCTTGCGCGCCAAATAGGAATTTCCTTTCATAAATAATGCGTTCTCCTTTCCAGCCGTTTGAATGCGTAATCATCGTCAGGGACAAACCTTATCCATTTTACAGCCCGTTCTTGGGAGCGTCAACAATTCACGACAGCATCCGACTTCAGGACGGACACAGATTAGCCACAGTTCCCATCGTACCCTTTTTTCGCTTATAAAGATATTGTTTATTTTTTATACAATGTTATAACATAGGAGCATAAGCAAATCGGATCGCCGAAAGGATGGAACGCGATGCAGGAAGATCTTCAGCTGTTCGCCGTCATCGTCGAGCAGTCGAGCATGAACAAGGCGTCGGCGCTGCTCAACCTGTCGCAGCCCGCCCTCTCGCGCAAGATCGCCAAGCTCGAGGAGGAGCTCGGAGCGCCGCTGTTCCGCCGCGTCGGACGCCGCCTGGAGCTGACGCGCATCGGAGAGCTGACGTACGACTACGCCGTGCAGCTGCGCCAGATGCATCGGCAGTATCTGCTCACGCTGGCCGAGTTCAAGCAGACCCACCGCTTCACGCTGACGATCGGCGCCAGCCTGACGACGCTGCAGACGACGCTGCCCGACCTCATCCAGGCGCTGACCGCCAGCCATCCCGAGATCGACATCAAGGCCGTGACCGGCAAGACCCACGAGATCGTCTCGCTCGTCCGGGACCGGAAAATCGAGCTCGGCCTTGTGGCATCCGTCATCGACGATCCGCAGCTGCACTGCGTGAAGCTGTTCGACGACCATCTCGAGCTCGTGCTGCCGCGCGGGCGCATGCTGTCCGACAAGCTCGCGATCGGCGACCTGAACGGGCTGCCGATGATCCTGTTCTCCAAGGGAACCTGGTTCCGCACGCTTACCGACGAGCTGTTCGACAAGTTCCGCCTGCATCCCGACGTGCGCATGGAGATCGACTCCTTCGAGGCGATCCTGCGCCTGCTGCATACATGCGGAGCGGCGACGCTGCTGCCGCGATCGTACATCCGGCCGCAGATGGCGGAGGACAACGACCTCATGCTCGTGCCGCTGCCGGAGCTGAAAAAGACTCGGCGCACGACCTCGCTCATCCACGGCGATCCGTCGCTGCTCGAGCCTGTCGTCCGCCAATGGATCGCGGAAGCGGCGGCCGGCTACGCGGCGCGTTCAGGCTTGCCGCTGAGCGCCCGCAGCGGCCTGCCGGGCCAGCCGTAGCCGCTTGCCGGCTCGGTCCGCCGCAGCCGGATGCCCTCAGTCAGCGCTCGCTGACCATGTTCTCGAAGTCCTCGATCCCCTCGTTCGTGCCGATGACGACCATGACGTCGCGCTCGGCCAGCACCTGCTCGGCCTTGGGCGCGATGATGATGCCTTGCGGCTTGTTGACGGCTACGATGCTGCAGCCGAACCGCTTGCGCGGATCGATGTCGGCGAGCGTCTTGCCCGCCAAGCAGCGCGGCACGGACAGCTCCGCCACGGAGTAATCGGAGCTCAGCTCGATGTAGTCGAGCAGGTTCGGCGAGACGAGCTGATGGGCGACGCGGATGCCCATATCGCGCTCGGGATAGATGACCCGATCGGCGCCGAGCTTCTCCAGCACGCGCCCGTGCAGCTCGCTGACCGCCTTGACGACGACCTTTTTGACCCCGGCGTCCTTGACGAGGATCGCCGTCATGATGCTGGCCTGGATATCCCCGCCGATGGCGACGATGCAGCAGTCGAAATTGCGGATGCCGAGCGCGCGCAGAGCCTCCTCGTCCGTCGAGTCCGCGCAGGCGGTATGCGTGAGCGTGCCGCTCAGATCGTCGACGAGCTCCTCGCTGCGGTCGATGCCGAGCACCTCATGGCCGAGCTGCACGAGCTCCTTGCCGAGGCTGGATCCGAAACGGCCCAGTCCGATGACGCAGAATTGACTTCCTTTGGCTCCCTTACCCATTGTCTCTCTTTCTTTCCTTTCCTATCCGATGATGATCTTGCCTTCCGGATGCTTGTAATATTCCTTGCTGGCCTTGGGCCGGAGAGCGTACGCCATCGTCAGCGGGCCGAGCCTGCCGGCGAACATGACGAAGCTGATCACGAGCTTGCTGACATCCTGCAGCCCCGGCGTAATGCCGGTGCTCAGCCCGACCGTGCCGAACGCCGACACCGTCTCGAACAGGATGCGCAGGAAGTCGCGGTCCTCGAGCGTGCAGAGCACCATCGTCGAGGCGAGCACGATGGCGATCGACAGCATCGTGATCGTCAGCGCCTTGAGGATGCGCTCCTTGGCGAGCCGGTAGCGGAACAGCACGATGTCCTCCTTGCCCCGGAGCATCGCCCACATCGCCGCCGCGAGCGTCATGAACGTCGTCGTCTTGATGCCGCCGCCGGTCGAGCCGGGCGACGCTCCGATGAACATGAGGAGGATCATGAAGAACAGGCTCGCCTGGGTCAGCGCTCCGATGTCCACCGAGTTCGGTCCGGCGGTGCGCGTCGCGACCGATTGGAACAGCGACGCGAGCAGCTTGCCGCCGAGGTCGAGCGGTCCCATCGTGCCGGCATTCCCGTATTCGAACAGGAAGATGACGGCCGTCCCGAGCGCCACCAGGCCGCCGCTTGTCAGCAGCACGACCTTGGAGTGCAGCGTCAGCCGCCGATGCCTGCGGAAGTCGACCAGATCGGACAGGACGATGAAGCCGAGGCCGCCGAGGATGACGAGCGAGACGGTGACGAGATTGACGAGCGGATCCGCGACATAGGCGGTCATGCTGCTGTAGTTGCCCATGATGTCGAAGCCGGCGTTGTTGAACATGGACACCGCATGGAAGATGCCGTAATAGACGGCCTGCCCGGGCGGCATGTCGGACAGGAAGCGCAGCGCATACAGCAGCGCGCCGCAGCCCTCGATGACGAGCGAGTACAAAAGGACGCGGCGGATCAGCCGTACGATGCCCTCCATCGAGCCTTGGTTCATCGCCTCCTGCAGCAGCAGCCGCTCCTTGAGCGAGATGCGCTTGCGCAGCACGAGCGCGAACAGCGTCGCCATCGTCATGAAGCCGAGTCCGCCGATCTGGATCATCACCAGGATGATGAGCTGGCCCGCCAGCGAATAATGCGTTCCGGTGTCGACGACGACGAGGCCCGTGACGCAGGTAGCGGATGTCGCCGTGAACAGCGCGTCGATCCAGCGCGTCCTCAGGCCGTCCGCGGTCGCGAACGGCTGCATCAGCAGCAGCGAGCCGAGCGCGATGATGAAAGCGAAGCCGGCGATCAGAATCCTCGGCGGGGAAGGGATGAGCAGCTGCCTCAGCTGCAGCCTCCAAGCGGTCATAGGCGGCCATTCTCCTTTTTTTGCACACGACAAATAGGCACCGGAAACACCCGGTGCCCAGCGCCTGTGTGAGTCCTGTCATGGAAGCCTCCGAGGTTAGCTGACGGATTCGGGCGTGACGGCCGCCCTATCCCCCCGGAAAAGTTCCGAGCGGAATTCACCCCTGCGGATCGGCTGTCCGGCTCCACGAGCCGCCGTCCGCGCTGGTTCCCCCGTTCCCGGCGCTTGTCGTCCGGAATTCGGCAGTTTAAAGTTCTATAGGATCGGATTTGATTATATAGGATAAAGGACAGGTTACCAAATGCGTCCGCAGGCGTTGGCGGCCGATTTGCTTCGTTTTTGGAGGCTGGCGGACATTGCGGAGGATGCTAGCCCCTCCGCGCTCGCTCTTTTGCCCGCTGGCTCGTCCGCGCGGCCGGGCGGCATGGATAAAAGGAAAGCCGCTGTGGTAAGGTTAAACCATGGATCCAACCAGGCAGCGCCATCAGCAAGGAGGACTTCGATGAATTCATCCCATCTTGACCAGGCTTTTCGAAGATACGTTTGGTGTGGCGCAATCGGAGCCGCTTTATTCCTGCTGCTGCAGGTCATCCCCTCGGCAGCCGGAGTCGGCGCGGAGAGCGAGCCGGTCCACCCGGTCAGCCGCGGGCAGGCGATGGCGGCTGCGGCCGACTTTGCCCAGAAGCAGCTGCGCGCGCTGCCCCAGAACGCCCACGCGGTCCATCAGGCCGACAGGCTGATGGCGGGCTATGTGGCGAAGGAGAAGCTGGGCAAGACGCTGGACAGCAGCGCCGGACTCAAGGTGCCCGTCGATGTCTGGCAGGTGACGCAGAACTTCGACGACGGCCGGCGGCTGCTCGTCGAGATCGGCATGACGAGCGGCAAGCTCGTCGGCTGGAAGCAGGTGCTCGGTCCGACCGGAGGCGACGGAGGAAGCTCCGCGCTGGAGGGCGAGGCGCTGGACCGGACGGTCCAGCGACAGGCCGACGAGCTCGGACTCGGCCAGCTGCGACGCTCGGGCCCGGCCAAAGAGGGCTCCGTCCGCTACGAGGCGGCGGCGATCACCGTCGGCGAAGCGGGCCTGATCGTCCTCGCCGCCGGCGAGCGCCTGGAGGGCGAGATCAGGCTGACCCGCTTCCAGCCCGTCTACGAGGTCCCTGCCTCCTACGCCGCCTATACGATGGAGCAGGACCGGCTCGGCGAGCAATTGTCGCTGCTCGGCAATCTGCTGCCGTCCGGTATCATGACGCTGCTGGCCATCGTCTACGCCATCGTCATGAGGCGCTTCACGTCGTTCCGCCGGGGCTGGGCGCTGGCGCTGGTCTTCCTCGCCTTCTACACAATCAACAACTTCAATCTGCTGGACGGCTTGCGGGCGATCTACGGGGGCGAGGTCAACGCAGAGCTGGCGGCGATGGCCCAGCTCGTCTTCATGACGGCGCTCACCTTCGTCATGGCGGTCGGAGCGTACTTCTCGCTCGTGGCCGGAGACGGGCTGTGGCGAGCCCAGGGCCGGCCGCTCTGGACCGCCGGCTCGGAGCCCGGCTTCGGAGCCGAGGCGTGGAGCGCGATGAAGCTTTCCTACGCGTTCGCCTTCCTGCTGCTCGGCCTGCAGACGCTCATCCTCGGCGGTCTCTCGGCCGCCACAGGCGCCTGGGCGACGACGGACGTGACCCAGTCGCCGTACAACATGGCGGCGCTCTGGCTCATGCCGCTGCTCGCATGGTGCGCCGCCATCCAGGAGGAGGCGGTGTACCGGCTGTTCGGCATCGGCCTGCTGATGAAATGGATCAAAAATCCGTTCCTCGCCTCGCTCATCCCGACGGTGATCTGGGCGCTCGGCCATGTCACCTACCCGATCTATCCGTCGACGACGAGGCTCATCGAGCTGACGATCCTCGGCCTGCTGTTCTCGTACCTGTTCCTGAAATTCGGCTTCTTCACCGCCGTCTTCACCCATGCGGTCATGAACAGCGTGCTCATGTCGATGTCCCTGTTCATGACCGGCCGTCCGGCCGAGACGGTCGCCGGCGTCATCTACATCGTCGCGCCGATCGCCGTCGCGTGGCTGATGCGGCGGTACGGCCTGCAAAGGCGCGCGGCCGCCTATCCGCCGCCGGCCTGACGCGGCCGGCGCAGACGAAAAAGACGAAGCGGACTCCCTCCCGCTTCGTCTCTTTTTGCTGGCCGGCCGCCCTCGCCGCTACTCCTCGCGCAGCGCCTCGACGATGCGCTCTGCGAGCTTGTCGCCGATGCCGAGCGGACGGAAGTCCTCGGCCTTCGCCTCGCGGATCTTCTTGAGCGAGCCGAAATGCCGCAGCAGCTGCTTGCGCCGCTTCTCCCCGATGCCGGAAATCGAGTCGAGGCGCGACTCGGTCATCGACTTGCCGCGCTGCTCGCGGTGGAACGAGATCGCGAACCGGTGCACCTCGTCCTGGATGCGCTGCAGCAGGTAGAACTCCTGGCTGTCGCGCGGCAGCGTCACCGGCTCGGGCGGGTCGCCGACCATGAGCTGCGCCGTCTTGTGCTTGGCGTCCTTGACGAGACCGCATACCGGCACCTGCAGCCCGAGCTCGTTCTCGAGGATGTCGTTGGCCGCGCTGATCTGACCCCGCCCGCCGTCGACGACGATCAGATCCGGCAGCGGCAGCCCTTCCTTGAGCACCCGCTCGTAGCGCCTGCGGATGACCTCGCGCATCGTCTCGTAGTCGTCCGGCCCTTGCACCGTGCGCACCTTGTATTTGCGATACTCCTTCTTGTCCGGCTTGCCGTCGGTGAACACGACCATCGCGGATACCGGGTTCGTGCCCTGGATGTTGGAGTTGTCGAACGCCTCGATGCGGCGGATGTCGGTCATTCCCAAATAGGCCGCGAGGCCCGCCTGAGCCTTGACGCTGCGCTCCTCGTCGCGCTCGATCAGCTTGAACTTCTCGTCGAGCGTCACCTTGGCGTTGCCCTCGGCCATCGCTACGACCTCGCGCTTGCGGCCGCGCTGCGGCAAATGCACCTTCACCTTGAGCCAGCTCTGGAGCGAGGCCCTCACCTCGTCGGCGGCCGAGCCCGGGGCCGGGTCCGCGCCGTCCGATTCCGGCTCCGGCTCCGCGAGGCCGTCCGCTTCTGCCGCCGAGTCCGCGGCAGAAGCGGACGCAGCGAGACTTTCCCCGGCGTCCGCCTCGCCTTCCTTGACGGCCGCGGAGGCGCCTGGCAGCGGCAGCAGGATTTCTTTGGGCAACGCCGGGTTGTCGCTGTAATATTGGGTCACGAACGTCATGAAATCGTCATACGCCTCGCCGTAATACGGGAACGACGTCGTGCGCCGCTCGATCAGCTTGCCGCCGCGCATGTAGAGGATCTGCACGCACATCCAGCCCTTGTCGGTCGCATAGCCGAACACGTCGCGGTCGAGCGCGTCGGACAGCGTGATCTTCTGCTTCTCCATGACGGCGTCGATCGCCTGGATCTGGTCGCGGTATTCCTTGGCCCGCTCGAACTCCATCGCCTCCGCCGCGGCCGCCATCTTGCGCTGCAGCTCCGCCTTGACCTCGTCCTGGCCGCCGTTCAGGAAGCGCGCGATCTCCTGCACCATCGCCTCGTACGTGCCCGGCTCGATGTCGTACTCGCATGGAGCGATGCATTGTCCGAGATGATAGTAGAGGCACACCTTGTCCGGCAAGGTGTTGCACTTGCGCAGCGGATACAGCCGGTCGAGCAGCTTTTTCGTCTGCTGCGCCGCATAGGCGTTCGGATAGGGGCCGAAATATTTCCCCTTGTCCTTGACGATCCGCCGCGTCACCTCGAGCTTCGGATGCTTCTCGCTCGTGATCTTGATGTACGGGAACGTCTTGTCGTCCTTGAGCAGGACGTTGTAGCGCGGGTGGTACTGCTTGATGAGGTTGCACTCGAGAATGAGCGCTTCCATGTTGCTTGCCGTCACGATATATTCGAAGTCCCGGATCTCCGAGACGAGACGCTGCGTCTTGCCGTTGTGGGTGCCGTTGAAATACGAGCGCACCCGGTTCTTCAGCACCTTCGCCTTGCCGACGTAGATGATGGTGCCTTCCCCGTTCTTCATCAGATAGCAGCCCGGCTGATCGGGCAGCAGGGCGAGCTTGCCCTTGATGTGGTCCATCGTCCAGAGGCCTCCTTTTCGCGGCGCATCCGCTGGATTGCCGTACCTTCTATTGTAGCACAGGGGGCTTCGGCGAGTCAGTCCCCGCCTGTCCGCAAGGGCTGGCGGCCGCTCGGCGGCAATCGCTTCCATCCGAGCCGGACAGGCAAAATTCGCCTTTACATAAGTTCCGGAGTCTGGGTATACTACTAGGAGAAGTTGTCACGTGAGGTGCTGGCCCCCGGCCATGGACTCCGCCGCGCCGGCGGCAGGACAGCGATATTGAAGCGAGGAGGACGCACTATGGAGAACGTCAACGTCAGAGACCCGCGCGAGCATGTGAACGAGGAACCGCGAGACGACCTGAAGGATCTCGTGTTCGGATTCGGCGGCATGATCGGCTTTATGACCGTCGCCTATATCATCATGGTGATTGTCAAATACATCATCGATTAACGTTCCGCTACCCCATCCAACTCAACCCTCCGGCCCTCGGCCAGGAGGGTATTCATTTTTTCAAGGTCCTTCTTGCGCCGGCGAGGCGTCTGTGGTAGTTTATTTCTATCTTTATAGAACTATTGGGAAAGGCGGGGATGACATGGTCGAGGACAACGAGGACGTCAAGCAAGCCGTCAAGGTCTACAAAGCTCTCGGAGAACCGACCCGCATAAAAATCGCCATGCTGCTCACGGAAGAACAGAACCTCTGCTGCTCCGACATCAGCGGCAAGCTCGATTCTGTCGCCGGCTCCACGCTCTCCCACCACCTCAAGCAGCTGACGGAAAGCGGCTTGCTGAAGCAGCGCAAGGACGGAACGTACATTTATTACAGCGTCAACAAAGAGATCGCCCGCAAGTATGCTCCTTATTTGCTGGAGTAATTTTTCTTCACCTTTTATTTCGACATCTATGGAAATATAACTTCATGGCTATTATTTCGATATTTTTAGAAATATAAACAAATAGGAGCTGGAGAAAAATGACGGCAAGCTGGAAATGGAAAATCTATATGCTGGCCATCGTCAGCTTTCTGGTCGGCACGTCGGAATACATTATCGCCGGAATCTTGGATCAGGTCGCCGCCGATATCGGAGTCTCGCTCGCCGCAGCCGGCCAGCTGATCACCGTCTACTCCCTGGCCTATGCCTTCGGCACTCCTTTCCTGCTGGCCGCCGCGGCCAAGGCCGACCGCAAAAAGCTCATGATCGTCTCCCTCGCCGTCTTCGCCGCCGGCAACTTCGCCGCGCTCGCGTTCACCGGCTACGGAGCCTTGATCGTCTCCCGCATCATTCTCGCTCTCAGCAGCGGCGTCTTCATCGTCACCGCGATGACGGTCGCCTCCAAGCTCGCCCCGCCTGACAAGCAGGGCCGCGCCATCGCGACGCTCGTCATGGGCTTCAGCATGTCGCTGATCATCGGCGTGCCGCTGGGCCGGCTCATCGCCTCCGCGTACGACTGGAATCTCGTGTTCGGAGCCATCGGCCTGCTCGGCCTGCTCGCGATCCTGCTCGTGATCTATGCGGTTCCGTCGACCGACGGAGAGAAGCCGGCTCCGCTAAGGGAGCAGCTGAAGCTGCTGGCGAATCCGAGGGTCGCCATCGGACTCCTGATCACGTTTTTCTGGATCGGCGGCTATTCCATCACATATACCTACATCTCTCCCTTCCTGCTGGACGTGACGGGAATGAGCGATCGAAGCGTGAGCATCGCCTTGTTCGCGCTCGGCATCGCCGCCCTGATCGGCTCCCAGCTCGGGGGCTTCGGCACGGACCGGTGGGGCTTCCCCCGCATGCTGGTCGGCGGCATGGTTCTCCACTCGATCTTCCTGCTGCTGCTGTTCCTGTTCGCCGACTCTGCCGCCATCGTCGTTCCGCTGCTCATGCTCTGGTCCATAGCGGCCTGGTCGTCGGGTCCGACCCAGCAGTATCATCTGCTCACGCTGGCGCCTGGAGCGGCCGGCATCATGCTGAGCCTCAACAGCTCCATGCTCCAGCTCGGCATGGCAGCCGGAGCCGGCCTCGGCGGATTGGCCGTAAAGAGCTCTTCGCTGGCGGCCACGAGCGGGATCGGTGCCGCAGCCGTCGCTGTCGCGACGCTGACCGCAGCCGCATCGTTCGGCTATCTCAGCCCGGCAGCCGCGAGGCGCCGAAAGGCGATCCTGCCTGGAGCCGGCATCGTCAGGAAGGAGATCGATCTGGAGGACGCCAAGTAACCATTCCGCAAATCAAGCTCCAGCATCGCCGTCCAGCGGGCGTAGCGCCTGCCGGACGGCCTCGTCGAGTCAAAAAAAGGACAGGAGCGGAAATCCGCTCCTGTCCTTTTTTGAGTCGACCCGCGCTGCCGTCGAAATCATCCTTGGGCAGAGGCGGCCGTTCCTTGCTGCCGTGCCGCGGCAGCTTCGAACCGCTTGCGCTCCGTCCGGTCGATCTGCACGATCCGCCCGTCATGCACGGTGATGAGCACCGAGCCGTATTCCAGACCGTTGACCTGATCTGCGATCCGATCGAGCCACGCTTCATCCAATTCCACCGGCTTCGCCATGATTCATCCCTCCAGATCTTGATTCCGCTGAGCGGTCTTCCATTCGACCAGGCTTTTCGCCCCGAGCGTCAGCAGCGCGAGCAGCATGAGCAGCGACGCCGCCGCGAACGATGCGGAAAACTGGTACTCATTGTATAAAATCTCGACATGCAGAGGCAGCGTGTTCGTCTCGCCCCGGATATGGCCGGAGACGACCGAGACGGCTCCGAACTCGCCCATCGCGCGGGCGTTGCAGAGCACGAGGCCGTACAGCAGGCCCCACTTGATGTTCGGCAAGGTGACGCTCCAGAAAATGCGGAAGCCCTTGGCGCCGAGCGTGGCCGCCGCCTCCTCCTCCTGAATGCCCTGAGCCTGCATGAGCGGGATCAGCTCTCTGGCGACGAACGGGAACGTGACGAACATCGTCGCCAGCACGATGCCCGGCGGAGCGAACACGACCTGCAGGCCGCGTTCGTCCAGCCACGGCCCCAGGTAGCCCTGGGCGCCGAACAGCAGCAGGAACATGAAGCCGGCGATGACCGGCGACACGGAGAACGGCAGATCGATGAGACTGAGCAGCAGACTCTTGCCGCGGAAGCTGAACTTGGCGATGAGCCAGGAGGCCGCGATGCCGAACACCGTGTTGAGCGGCACCGCGATCGCCGCGACGAGCAGCGTCAGCTTGAGCGCCGACACGGCGTCGGGGTCGATGAGCGCGCTCAGGTAGACTTCCCAGCCGCGCTTGAGCCCTTCGACGAACACGGTGATGAGCGGCAGCAGCACGATCAGCGTCAGGAACAGCACGGCGATGCCGATCAGCAGCCAGCGGACGGCGGCCGGCTCCGAAGTCGGACGGCCGATGTCGGCCGGAGCCGGCTTGCGGACGGAGCGGGAGGTGGCGATTCCGCCTGCCATGGGCGATCCCTCCTATTCCGCCAGGGCGCGCCGGCTGGCGCGCCACTGGATGTAGTTGATGACGAGCAGCATGGCGAAGGACATCACGAGCAGCACGACCGCGATCGCCGTCGCCTGCTCGAGCTCGAACGACTCCAGCTTGGTCATGATGAGCAGCGGCGCGATCTCGGTCTTCATCGGCATGTTGCCGGAGATGAAGACGACCGAGCCGTACTCGCCGATGCCGCGGGCGAAGGCGAGAGCGAAGCCGGTCAGCAGCGCCGGCGTCAGCTCCGGCAGCACGACGCGCAGCACCGTGCGCCAGCGTCCCGCCCCGAGCATGACCGCCGCCTCCTCGATTTCCTTGTCGAGATCCTCAAGCACGGGCTGCACGGTCCGCACGATGAACGGCAGGCCGATGAAGATCAGGGCGATCGTAATGCCGAGCGGCGTGAAGGCGACCTTCAGGCCGAGCGGCTCGAGCCACTGGCCGATCCAGCCGTTCGGGGCGTAGATCGCCGTGAGCGCGACGCCGGCGACCGCCGTGGGCAGCGCGAACGGCAGGTCGACGAGGCTGTCGAGCAGCTTGCGCCCCGGAAACCGGTAGCGCACGAGCACCCAGGCGACGATCAGCCCGAACAGCAGGTTGACGAGAGCGGCGGCAAGCGAGGTGAGCAGGCTGATCCGGTAGGAAGCCATCACCCGCGGGGCGGTCACGGTCGTCCAGAACTCGCCCCAGCTCAAATCGGACGTCTTGAGGAAGATGCAGCCCAGCGGGATGAGGACGATGATGCCGAGATACAGCACCGTGATGCCCATCGTGAGGCCGAAGCCCGGCAGCACGCTGCGAGACCGGGAACCTTTCATGTGAAGTCAGCTCCTGTAACGGTAGGATAGCGCGGTCGGTCCGCTCAGCTTACTTGGAGCCCGGCGTGTAGATCTCGTCGAACGTGCCGCCGTCGGCGAAGTGCTTCTTCTGCGCTTCCGCCCAGCCGCCGAAGTCCTTGTCGATCTGCAGCAGCTCGAGGTCTTTGAACGTGTCCTTGTACTGGGCGGCGATATCCGGGTTGATCGGACGGTAGAAGTTGTCGGCGGCGATCTTCTGGCCTTCGTCGGTGTAGAGATACTTCAGGTACTCTTCCGCCACCTCGCGCGTGCCCTTGCTGTCGACGACCTTGTCGACGACCGCGACCGGAGGCTCCGCCAGGATGCTGAGCGAAGGATAGACGATCTCGAACTTGTCGCCGAGCTCCTTTTGGGACAGGAACGCCTCGTTCTCCCATGCCAGGAGCACGTCGCCGATGCCCCGCTCGGTGAACGTCGTCGTCGAGCCGCGGGCTCCGGAATCGAGCACCGGCACGTTCTGGAACAGCTTCTTGATGAATTCCTTCGTCTTGGCCTCGTCGCCGCCGTCCTGCTTTTGCGCGTAGCCCCATGCCGCCAGGTAGTTCCAGCGGGCGCCGCCGGACGTTTTCGGGTTCGGCGTGATGACCTGAACGCCGTCCTTCACGAGATCGCTCCAGTCCTTGATTCCTTTCGGATTGCCCTTGCGGACGAGGAAGACGATCGTCGACGTGTACGGCGCGCTGTTGTCCTCGAACTTGCCCTTCCAGTCCTTGTTCAGCAGGCCTTTCTCGGCGATCGCGTCGATGTCGTAGCCGAGCGCCAGCGTCACGACGTCGGCCTTGAGGCCGCCGATGACCGACAGCGACTGCTTGCCGGAGCCGCCGTGCGACTGCTTCACGGTTACTTCCTGACCGGTTTTGTCTTTCCAGTACTTCGCGAACGCCGCGTTGAAGGACACATACAGCTCCCGCGTCGGATCGTAGGAGACGTTCAGCAGCTCGACCGGATCCTTCGGCGCCGGCGCTTCCGTCGCGCCGGCATTCGCAGCCGTATTTTCAGCCGGCGCGTTCGCGGCGCCGCCGCTTCCTGCCGAATTTGCAGCGTTGTTGCCGGACCCGCATGCGGTCAGACCGAGAGCGAGCGAAGCCGTGAGGAGCAGGACAGGCCACTTGGAGAGCGAGTTTCTTTTGGACATGATGGACACACCCCTTGGTTTTTTGGTCGATCCGCGCTCATGCCGGTGGTCCGGTAACAAGCCGTCAATTCCCAGTTGTTTAGTTGGTTTATGAAACGAATCATACCAGCCTATTCCTATCCGTGTCAACGGATTTTTCAACCGGATTTATGCAACGCATAAGGAGAGCTTATAAGGGATAACGCGGCGGGAAATTGAAACGAGGGCCCGGCTCTCGCTTCGGGGAGCGGGCATCGGAAACAGCGCCCGCTTTCGCGGAGCGTATATGAAATCGGCACCCGCTTCGCGGAGCGGGGACTGACATCGAGAGCGCCCGCTTCGCGGAGCAGCATTTGAAACCGGCACCCGCTTCGCGGAGCGGGGACTCGTTCCGATCTCCCTGGAGCCCAGATTCCTTTGATTCAATTTTTCAAAAAGGAAGGAATCCGGCCTCCAAGGGAAACGCTGCCGCTTCTCCACAAGCCCCCGTCCGCTTCGCTTTCCGGTTTGGTTCGCTCTGCCGCTTCGCTCGGCCATCCGCAATCCAATGGCACGGCTGACAGTTCCCCCCGTCCGAGACCCGTTCGCCCCGAATTACTCGGTTTTTCCGCGTAACTCCCCCCGTCCGGCACCCATTCGAGCCGAATTACTCGGTTTTTCCGCGCAACTCCCCCGTCCGGCACCCATTCGAGCCGAATTACTCGGTTTTTCCGCGCAACTCCCCCGTCCGGCACCCGTTCGACCCGAGTTGCGCGGTTTTTCCGCACAGCTCCGACGACTCGGAGACGACGGAATCGCCATCCTCAAGCTGCTCTAGGCGCGACGAAGCGCGGCAGCCCGCGGGCATCTTTACGGAGGATCAAAAAAAGCCGCTCTTTCCGTCCGGCAAGCGGATCGAAAAAAGCGGCTTGTCTTCTATTCCTCGGCGCTGTCCTTGCGGCCGCGCTTGTTCGTGCCTTTGACATGCACGACCTCGACGAAGGGACGGATCCGGTCCATCAGGCGCCGACCCTTGTGATACTCCTCGCCGTCCTTGCTCGTGAAGCTGAAATGCTGCTCCAGGTCGTCCAGCGCATGATTGGACGTATAAAAGGTCGGCTTGCGCTCCATCCGATAGTTGAGGATCGAGCCCATCACATGGTCGCGCACCCACGGACTCAGATTCTCGGCGCCGATGTCGTCGAAGACGAGGATGTCGGCTTCCTTCATCAGGTCGATCGTCTCCTTGAGCTTGCCCGGCTCGCCGAACATCGCCTTGAGATCCTCGACGAAGTCCGGCATGTAGACGATGACGCCGGAGCAGCCGTTCTTGGCGAGCTCGCTGAGCAGATAGCTCATCAGGAACGTCTTGCCCGTGCCGAACGAGCCGGTCAGGTACAGCCCTTCGGGCTGCAGGCCCTGCTCCTTGGTCCGGCGGATGTACTCCAGCACCTTCATGACCGCCGTCGAGCGGGCGCGGTCCTTCATCAGAATCTCGTCCGCCGAGTAGGCGCTCTCCAGCGTGCGCTCGCTGACGTAGAAGCTGCGGATGCGGGAGCGGATCTGCTCCTCGTTGCGGCGCGCGATGAACTTGCGGCAGGCCGTCTTGCGGTCGATCAGCCGCAGCTCGTCCGCGACCGTCTCGGTTGACAGCAGCGTGTAGTGGCCCTGGAAATCGTTCGGACAGCGATCGAGTCCCGGGCAGCTCTCGCAGCTCCGATGCTCGCGCACGTATTGGTACACCAGATTGGAGTTGCGCCGCAGCACGTCCTCGTCCAGCTCCGGATGCTGCTCCATCAGCCTCCGCACCTTAGGCTCGCGCATCAGCTCGTCCAGCTGCTCCTGCGCGCGGGCGCGCAGCTTGCTGCCGCCGGGCATGCTCTTCAGCAGATCGCGCAGCGATTCCATTGCTTCCACCTCCTTCGTTCGGATCGGCTCGTTGCGCTAGCGCCCGTCGAGCTTGCGCGCGAGCTTGCGCATCTCCTCCAGCTCCTCATCGCTGATCTCCGGCTCCGGCGCGGCATCGTCGCCGACGACCGGCAGCACCGGCTTGCGCGGCTGGCCGGCTCCGCGCCGATACCCGCCCGCGCTTCTCGCTCCGGCGGCGGCGCGTCCTGCCGGCTTGGCCGCGCCTGAGGCTTCGGCCGCCTCCTTGCTGCGCTCGAGCTCGGTCTGGCTGCGCACGTACAGCACCGCCTTTTCGAACTCGTCGACCTGCTGCACGAGCATGTTCGAAGCGACCGCCTCGATGAACGTCTTGGTCACCCGCGCCGAGCCCTTCATGCCGAACACATAATGCACGAGCACGTTGATGACCGGGGCCGGCAGCCGATAGTGCAGGTCGATGCGCTCGAACTGCCGCTCGATCCAGTCCGGCACCGCTCCGGGGAAGAAACGCTTCAGGAAGCGGGTATGCGGCTCGTTGCGCATGAGCATGTTGTATTGCTGGATGTCGCAGCGTCCCGTCAGCTGGGACGGCACCGGCAAGTAATGCTCGGCCTGCACGCCCTGCTCCGGCAGCTCGGCGTCGGCCTCCTCCTGCAGGCGCGACCCGGCGGCGCGCCGCTCCTCCTCGCGCTTGCGGTCCTGCCGATGCAGCTGGGCCGCCTTGAGCTGCAGCGCGTCGGTCTGGATGCCGCCGCGCCGGTCGAAGGCGTCCTCCTCGTCGAGCAGGCGGCATAGATCCGCCGGACCGAGCTCGTATTTGTAGGCGATGTAGTTGAGCTGGGCGAGCGCGTCCTTGTCCCCGCGCATCCGCTCCACGAACGGCCGGTTGAGCGAGCCGCGGGGGAAGCGGTACAGAATGTCGCCGTACTCGATGCCCGCTCCCGGCTGGGCGACAGGCTCCGGCGGCTGCCGGAGAGGCGCGGACTCCTCCAGCGCCTGCTCCAGCTCGGCGTCCACGGCGGCGCTCAGGCGGAACAGCTCGTAGAACGGCATCGAGATATTCTCCCTCTGCAGCTCATGCTGCGCCAGCTCGTCCGGCTCTCGCCGCAGCAGCGTCTCCTGGAGCGCGACGACGCCGTACTTGCCGACCTTGTCGCGCAGCAGCATGCTGAGATGCTGGCTGCGGAAAAACTCCGCCGGAGACAGCGGCGCATGCAGCTCGTACTCGTAGACGACCTCCTCCTGCCCCGGCAGGAACAGCCGGCAGGTCGTCAGCAGGCCGAGCGCCTCCAGCACGGAGGCGCAGCGCATGAGCTCGCGGCGTCCCGATTCGCTCGGATCGAGCCCGAGCCCGAGGAACAGCCTGCGCTGCGCGTCCATCGGAGAGTAGCCGCTGTAGCCCTCGTCCACTTGATGGTACAGGAGCTGATACAGAGAAGAGGCCGCTCCGCCGGTCATCGGCTGATAGATGAGCGCGAGCATCCGCTGGTCGAGCGGGCTCAGCGCGAAGCCCCGGTAGACGCAGAACCGGTGATGCTCGGTAAAAGCCAGCTTGCTTCCGATGCGCATGGGCGTGCCTCTCCTCCGTTCAAATCCGTTTTTCGTCCTATCAGTTTATCATAGAGCGGCCGCATCCGACAGCATTCGCCACGAGAAAGCGGCGGCCTCCTTTTGCCATTTGCGTCTCCCGGAGGCGTCGCCGAAAAAGAGGACGGCCCGCTCCTCCCGCGGCTCCGGTGGAACCGTCTGGAAAAGCGGGCCGCCTGTCCGGCCTGCGCCCTAGAACATCTTGTAGCCGCCGATCCGCAGGGCGCGGATGGCGTAGCCGCTCACGTAGGCGCCGACAAGCGCCGCGACGACGGGCAGCCAGTCGATGAAGGTGAACTCCGCCAGGTTGGCGCTGAAGGTAGCGGCGTGATCCCAGGTCGACCATATGTAAAGCGGCACCAGCACGATGACGAACAGATAGATGGGGAACCAAGTCGTCTTCATCAGCATGTTGAGAATGAAGCCGATCCCGAACATCATGACAAAAAACAACACCATCGCAATCACGATTTGAAGCATGCGGCCAATCATCCCTTCGGCTAGCGTTCCTTTTCAGTTTATGCCAAGCCCCCTGGCAAGTCAATTTGCAAAAGGCCGTCCGGCTCGACGAAGACGGGTGGATCGGCTACAATGGGGAATGGATCTACGAGCGAAATTCGGGAGCGTACGCCGCTCCCTTTAATGAAGGAAGGAGCCATGCAACGATGAGTGATGCCGCACAAACGCTGGAGGGCTGGTACGTCCTCCATGATTTCCGCACGATCGACTGGCAAGCCTGGAAGCAGGCCGGAGAAGGAGAGCGAGCCGCCGCGCTGGACGCGATCCAGTCGATGCTCGCCGATTGGAGCGCCCAGGAGGAGCAGCGCCAGGGCAGCACGGCGTTCTACGCCATCGTCGGCCAGAAGGCGGACTTCGTGCTCATGCACCTGCGCGAGACGCTCGAGGAGCTGAATGAGCTCGAGACCAGCTTCAACAAGAGCCCGCTCGCCGCGTTCACGAAGCCGGCGTATTCGTACGTCAGCATCGTCGAGCTGTCGAACTACATGAGCAAGCCGGGCGAGGACCCGATGTCCAATCCCGACATCGTCGCGCGCCTCAAGCCGACGCTGCCGAAGGCCCGCCACATCTGCTTCTACCCGATGAACAAGCGCCGCGACGGCGGCGACAACTGGTACATGCTGAGCATGGACGAGCGCCGCGCGATGATGCGCAGCCACGGCATGATCGGCCGTCAGTACGCCGGCAAGGTCAAGCAGATCATCAGCGGCTCCGTCGGCTTCGACAACTGGGAGTGGGGCGTGACGCTGTTCGCGGAGGACGCGCTGCAGTTCAAGAAGCTCGTGTACGAGATGCGCTTCGACGAAGTGAGCGCCCGCTACGGCGATTTCGGCGACTTCTACGTCGGCAATCGGCTCGATGCGGACAAGCTGGTCAAGCTGCTCCAGGTGTAAGATCCGCGCCCGCCAAAAGATGAAGCCGCTCCCTCTTGGGAAGCGGCTTTTTTATGCGAGGCCAGGCCCGCTTTTCATCCTTTGACGGCGCCGGCGCTCAAGCCGCCGACGATATACTTTTGGAAGAACAGGAAGATGACCGCCGGCGGCAGCAGCGTCATCGACAGAATTGCGAACCGCACGTTCCAGTTGATCGTGGAGCCGGCATAAATGATTTTGGTATAGATCGCCGCGGCGAGCGGCTGCATGTCCTCCTGCATGACGAGGCTGGACCAGTAGAAGTCGTTCCAGGTCGTGGAGAATCCGAGCATCGTGATCGTGATGAGGATCGGCATGGACAGCGGAACGGCGATCATCGCGAAGCTCCGCAGCTCGGAAGCGCCGTCGATGCGGGCCGCCTCCAGCATTTCCTTGTGGATGCCGTCGAAGAAGTTTTTGAGCAGCATGAGATAAAAGGCATTGGCGCCTGCCGGCAGCCAGAACGCCCAGTATCGGTTCAAGAGGTCCAGATCCTTCAGGTTCAAGAAGTTCGGGATCAAGTACGACGCGGCCGGAATGAGCAGGGTGCACATGAAGTAGAGCGTCACCGCTTTTTTGAACGGCACCTGCATATGCGACAAGCCGTAAGCGGCCAAGCCGAGGACGACCAGCGAGAAGACGGTGTTGCCGACGAAGATGAGCAAGGTGTTTTTGAAATGCATCGGGATGTTCAGGTAGCCGAACGATTCCTTGTAATTGCTCCAGTGCCACTCGCTCGGGAAAAACGGCGCGGGAAACTCGAAAAACTCCTGCGTCGACTTGAGCGAGTTGAGCACGGTATTGACGAACGGGTACAGCATCGACACCGAGATGAGCGCGATCGCCAGCACGACGAAGCCGTAGATTGCCCGGACGGCCGGCTTGCGAAAATCATAGCGGGACATGATCGCCCGCTCCTGCTCGGCCTTCATGCGGCATCATCTCCTTTTCTGAGCTTGATCGTAAGCAGCGAGAAGACGACGAGGAACACAAACATCAAGACGCCCATCGCGCTCGCCTTGCCGAAGTTGAAGTACGTGAACGCTTCGCGCGTCGTCAGCAGCAGATAGGTCAGCGTGCCGTTGTCCGGGCCGCCGCCGAACATGATCAGCTGGGATTGGAACGCTTGCGAGGTGGAGATCAGCTGCAGCACGAGCAGCAGCAGGATGAGATTTTTGATGCCCGGCAAGGTCACGTACCGGATCCGTCCCCATACGCCGGCGCCGTCCAGCTCGGCCGCCTCGTACATGTCCTTCGGAATGGCGGACAGCCCTGCGATATAGATCAATGTCGCGCTCCCGAAATTTTGCCAGGTTTCCAAGATGACGAGCGAGAACATGGCGTGTTCTTTGCTGTAGAAGTCAAAGCTCGGCAAGCCCAAGAAATTCAGGAATGTGTTGATCGGGCCGATCGGATCGTAAAACCATTGCCACATGCCGTAAAGCACGATGGCCGGGATGATGCTCGGCAAATAGCCGATGATGCGCGCCGGACCTCGGAACCATTTCAGCTCCGACACCCCGATCGCCATCGCGATCGGCACCCAGAAGCCGATGACGAGCGCCAGCCCCATGTAATACAGCGTGTTTTTGATTGCCGTATAAAAGTCGGGATTTCCGAGCACTTCTTGATAATTCTGCAATCCGACAAACGTATTGCCATTGACGAAATCGACCTGATAGAAGCTGTACCCGATCCCTTTGGCGATCGGAACCCACAGGAACAACAAGAAAATCAGTACCGCCGGCAGCAGAAACAAGCTTCCCCACGCGTATTTTTTCATTCGCCTGCCCAGGCTCGCATGGGCAAGGGGCGCATCCGCCTTCGCCGGCGCCTGCGGTTGAACTTGCATCGCCATATCCCTTCTCCTTCCTTTCCGCCGCAATCGCCCGTGCGGGCAATCGAAAAGGGGGACGCCGAACTTTGTCCGCTCGGTCCCCCTTGCCTGCCGGTCTTATTGAACCTTGACTTTATCGAAGTTTTCCTTCTGCACCTTGGCCGCCGCGTCGTCGAGCAGCTTCTGCAGATCCAGATCGCCTTTGCTGATCAGCACTTTCTGGATGACGTTCGCCATCTCGGCATAGTAGGCCTGCGTCTCGTACGTCGCTTCCGGCTTCGATTCCATCAGCTGGATCAGCTCAGGGGAATATTTATAGACGTTGTCATGCTTATCCAGAACCGCTTGATACTTCTTGCCGTATTCGGAGTCGTCGTTCCAGTAGTTGATCAGCTGCGGAACGTACACTTGGTTTTTGGATTTCTGGTCGACGATCTGCTGATCGATCGCGTCCAGGTACTCTTGCGTGAAGTACTCGTCGACGACGAAGTCGAACGCGGCCTTCTGCTGCGCCTTGTCGGCCAGGCCGTTGATGACCTTGTAGTTGCCGCCGGCCACGCCGATATGCTTGCCGCCTTTGGAGACGGAAGGAATCGGATAGATCAGGACGTCGTCCTTGCTGATGCCGCCCTGGTTGATCGCGCCATCCAGCGCGTTGCCGCTGCCGCACATGACCATCGCGCCGCGTCCTTGGTTGAACATCGCCAGCGCGTCGCCGTAGCCGAGCGCCCATTGCTTCGGAATGACGCCCGCGACCTTCAGGTCATTGTAGAATTGAAGCGCTTTCAGTCCGGCTTCGCTGTTGAACGCCGCCGTCACCTTGCCGTCCGCCACGGTCTGAATGTCGCCGCCTGCCGTGTAGAGGAAGTTCGTCCAGTTCCAGCCGGCCTCCGTGCCCTTGCCCATCGGGATGAAGCCCGCGATGCCTTTAGCCGGATCGTTCACGGATTTCGCCGCTTCGATGAATTCCTCCATCGTCCAATCCATCGGCGGCAGCGGCACGCCTTTGTCTTCGAAGATTTTTTTGTTGACGGTAATCGTCATGCCGTAGGCATCGATCGGAATGCCGTACGTCTTGCCCTCGATGACGAAAGGCTTCGTAGCGAACGCGTTCAAGTCCTTCGCATACGGCCAGCTCGCCATGTAGTCGCTCAGATCGGCGATCCACTTCTTGTCGGTCAGCAGCTTGCCTTCCGTCGCCCATGTCGTGAATTCGGTCTGCGCGCTGTTCGACGCCATCTTGATCGCGATTTCCGAGTTCTCGTATTTCCAGTATTTCGGCGTGATGGAGACATTCGGATTTTTCTCCGTGAACCGTTTGATCCGGGCGTCGAGCGCGGCGTTTTCCGCGGTTTTGTCCGGCGGGTACGCGTAGGCGACGATGCTCACCTTTTCGGCAGGCGGCGCTTCCTCCTGCACGTTCGCAGCCGCATTTTCCGTCGGCGCGTTTGCGCTCGCGTTCGAATTCGTTTTCGTGTTTTCGGTGTTCGCATTGCCGCCGCATCCGGCCAAGAGCACGAACATCGCCATGCCTCCGTACGCCAGCGCGCGTTTGCTTTTCCCTTTATTCATGGTCTAACCCCTCGCATTCCCTATATTTGCTTGCACCTTTATTGTAGGGTAGGACCGGCCTTCCCTTCGAGGTGCGATCTAACGGGCGTGAGGTGTAAAATTACGCTTTTCGGTCCCGAGGCGGGCCGCGCGCTCAGTCGGCCGGATGGAGCGGCATCACCATGACGGCCTGCGTGCCGCCCGAGGCCACCTCCTTGTAGGAGAGGCCATAGCCGTCTCCGAAATGAAGCCGGATGCGACGGTGCACGTTCGTGATGCCGTACCCTTGCTGGGGCAGCTTGCCTTCTAAAATCGCATGGAGCTTGGAAATGTCGGCCGCGCGGTAGCCGTTGTCGGCGATCGCGATCTGCAGGTCGCCTGCTTTGATCCGCAGCGAGATGCTCAGGCGGCCGTCGCTGCCCATTTTGCGGATGCCGTGAAGGATCGCGTTCTCCACCAGCGGCTGGAGGATGACCTTCGGAATCCGAACGGCCTTCGTCTCCTCCTCGATGTCCCAGTGGACGACGAACCCGTACTCATACCGCTTCAGCTGCAGGCGGATGTACGCCTCGACATGCCGGAGCTCCTCCTCGACCGTAATGAGGCTCTCCCCCCGGCTCAGGCCGATGCGCATGAGCAGCGACAGATCGCGGACCATCTCCGCCGATTCTTCGCCGCCCTCCAGCCGGATCCGCCAGTGGATCGATTCCAGCGTGTTGTAGAGCAGATGGGGATTGATTTGGGAATGCAATAAGGCAAGCTCCGATTCCTTATGCTTCAGCTCCAGGACGTACTTGTCGTGAACGGTCTGGTTGAGCCTTTTGGTCATCTCGATAAAGGACTGGTGGAGCATCCCGATCTCGTCATGGCGGTCGACCCGTATGTCGTTGCCGAGCGTCCGTCCCGGCTCGAACGACCGCGTCAGCCGCGTCAATCGCGACAGCGGACTTAAAATATGACGGATGAAATAAAGGCTGGCGAGCAGCAGGAGGATGAAATAGGCGATCATCAGCGTATTGAACAGCTGCCGGATCCCTTCGTGCTCGCCGACGATGGATTGGCGCGGAATCTTGAACAGCAGCTTCGTCTTGCTGTCCGCGCTGCTGTGGAAGGCGTACATCCAGGAATCGCGCCCGTTCCGCTCCAAAATGACGCCCTGCTCGGCGCCGCTCACCGACGCCGGCACGGACAGGACATCGCCGACCGCGAGATTTTCGGCATTGTCGGCCAAAATCGTATTGGACTTGTCGAGGAGCACGATCTGGCCGCCGCTCGGGATGCGCAGCGACTGGATATTTTTTTGGAGCAGGCTGTTCAAGCCCGTGATGACGAGCACGGCTGCCGGCCGGTCCTTGTCGTGAGCGCTCGTCATGCCCCGCACGTAGGCGGCCGTCTTCTCGCTGCTCGCATTGTCGCCAGGCTTGACCAGAATGCGAATGATGCCGGAGCCCCGTCCGTTCACCGCATCCTGGAACCAGCCGCCGGGCAGCGTATCGCAGGAGAAGAACACTCCGTTCGGCTTCACGTCCGACGTCGGCGCGAACGTATATCGCATCGCCAGATCGGGGATGCAGACGGAATAATTGATCGCGTTCGGCGACGAGTAGTTCATGAGCAGCTGATCCAGAGCCAAATATTCCTTGAGCCGGTCGTAATCCGTGTACACGGGCGCGTCCAGCAGCCGTCTGATTTCCGGCGAGATCAGCAGCTTCTCCGAGGTGCCGTCCACCGAGGCGATCACCTCGTCCAGCGTGAGATGGCTCGTCTTCGCCAGCTGGAACAGCGTATCGCCCATTTGCTTCTCCGTCACCGAGGTCACCTTCACGGAGACCAGCCAGTAGGCGAGCAGGATGGGCAGCACGATCAACAAAACAAAAAACAGGACGAATTGCTGCTTCAGATTCAGCTTGTACAGACGATGCATCATCGGGCCCGCCCCCAGAGCAGTTGTAGTCAAAGCCGCGCTATTGGCCCATTATATAAGGATAAAAACAGGAACGTTATGGGTTATATTACGAGGATGAGGTCCGATTCTACGATTCCGCTTCGCCGAGCGCCAGCCGCCGTTTTTCCTTTGGAAAAATGCCCAAAAAGGACGGCGAAAGCTTCGCCGTCCTTCATTTCGCGTTCCATTTTTCACCCGCCTGGGGGCGGCCCTGGTTCTAGTCCTCGTCTTCGTCCTCGTCCGAATCGGCCGCCTCGCGCTTGGCGCTCAGATACGCCTCCGTGTCGCGGTCGCGCTGGCGGCCCTTTTCCTTGAGCCGCTCGATGCCCGGCACGATCAGCCGGTCGACCTCCTGCTGGATCGCATACGCCAGATCGTGGCGGCTCTGCGACTCCAGGTAGGAGCCGACCTCCATCAGCGCGTTGTAGCGGTCAAGCTCCTCGCGGGTCAGCAGGCCGCGCACCTGGACGCTGCAGTGCCGCATTAGAAGAACTTCCCTTTGCGCAGCACGAGCGGGATGCCGCCGATGATGAACAGGTAGCGCAGATCGATCAGCTTCTTGAGCCAGGCGGCCTTGCGGCCCAGATACTTCTTGCCGAAGGCGACGCCGATGCCCTCGCCCTTGCCGAGCGAGGCGACCGTGCCCTTGTTGCTGAAGGCGAACGTCTTGAGCGGCTGGCTGCGGATCGCCGCGACGAGATTATGGGCGCAGGTGACGCCCTGCTGCATCGCGATCTGGGCGGTCGGCGGGTATGGACGCCCTTCTTCGTTGAACATCAGCGAGTTGTCGCCGATGATGTAGATGTTCTCGTGGCTCGGCGCGCGCAGGTAGTCGTCGACCTTGACGCGTCCGCGCATCGTCTCGAAGCCGGCCTCCTCGATGAGGCGGCTGCCGCGGATGCCGCCCGTCCAGATGACGGTCTTGGAGCGGATCTCCTCGCCGTCGCCGACGATGACGCCGTCCGGCGAGCATTCCTTGATCGCGGTGCCGATGCGGAAGATGACGCCCTTCTTGGTGAGCACGTCCATGCCGTACTGGACGAGCTCCGGATCGAAGCCCGGCAGCGCGCTCGGCGCCGCCTCGATGTTGTACAGCTTGACGAGCGAGCGGTCGACGTCGAAGGCGCGGCACAGCTGCGGGATGCGGTCAGCCAGCTCGCCGACGAACTCGATGCCGGTGAAGCCCGCTCCGCCGACGACGAACGTCAGGTAGTCGGTGCGATGCGGCTCGCGCTTGTAGCGGGCGAACTGATATTCAATATGCTCGCGGATCAGACGCACCGAGTTGATGCTGCGAATGCTCATCGCATGCTCCGCCAAGCCCGGGATGCCGAACGTCTCCGGCTCGCCGCCGAGGCCGATGACGAGATAGTCGTAGGACAGCGTGCCGTCCTCGAGGATGACCTTCTTGTCCTGCGTGCGGATCTGCACGACGGTGGACTTGACGAAGTCGATCTTGAACTCGTCGATCAGCTTGGAGATGTTGACGCGGGCGTTCTCCGGATTGTCCGTGCCGGCGGCAGGCATATGCAAATGGGTCGTGATATAGTGGTAATCATGCTTGTTCACCAAGGTGACGTCGGCTTCGTTGTAGTTGAGCTGCTTCTGCAGCTTGAGGGCGGTCAGAATGCCGCCATAGCCGGCTCCCAAGATGACGATCTTTGGTATATTGCTCATATGGTGCGTCCCTTCCCATCCATCTCTAATCCCTTTATTTATACTCAAGCCATGATAACAAATCCGCAAGAGCCACTTCAAGGTGAATTCCTACGAAAAATATTAGAAGAACGTACAAAGGCCGCAAGGAAGGCGCGCTTTCTACGCGCGCTTCCGAGACGTATAATGGAAGGGAAAGGAACACGATCTGGAGGTGCGAGGCAATGACAGACGTGAAAGTGGAGCCGGTCGACATCGCGATCATCGGCGGAGGACCCGCAGGCATGTTCGCCGCCTTTTACGGCGGCATGAGGCAGGCTTCCGTGAAGCTGATCGAGAGCATGCCGCAGCTCGGCGGACAGCTCGCCGCCCTTTATCCCGAGAAGTACATCTACGACGTCGCCGGCTTTCCCAAGGTGACGGCGCAGGAACTCGTCGACTCGCTGCGGCGGCAGATGGACCATTTCAATCCGGAGATCTGCCTGGAGGAAAAGGTGACCGCTCTGATCAAGCACGGCGAGCGGGAATTCGAGATCCGCACCGACAAGGGCGCGCATCTCGCCCGCGCGGTCATCATTACGGCGGGAGTCGGCGCGTTCGAGCCGCGCCGGCTGGAGCTGCCGGAGGCGGCGGCCTACGAGAGCCGGGGCCTCCATTATTTCGTCACCGACCTGCTGCAGTTCAAGGGCCGCAAGGTGCTCATCAGCGGCGGCGGAGATTCCGCCGTCGACTGGGCGCTCATGCTGGAGCCGATCGCGGAGAGCGTGACGCTCATCCACCGCCGCGACAAGTTCCGGGCCCATGAGCATAGCGTCGAGAAGCTGCGGGCGTCGAGCGTAGAGGTGCTCGTGCCGATGGAGATCGCGCGGCTGGAGGGCGAGGTGTACGTCGAGAAGGTCACGCTCGCCCACGCCAAGACCGGCGAGGAACAGACGCTGGACGTCGACGACGTCATCGTCAACTTCGGCTTCGTCTCCTCGCTCGGCCCGATCGCGGAGTGGGGCCTCGCCATCGAAGGAGGCAGCATCGTCGTCGACACCCGCATGGAAACGTCGATCCCCGGCATCTTCGCCGCAGGAGACATTACGACCTACCCCGGCAAGCTCAAGCTGATCGCCGTCGGCTTCGGCGAGGCGCCTACGGCGATCAACAACGCCAAGGTGTATCTCGATCCGACCGCCAAGCTGTCTCCCGGACATAGCAGCAACCTCAAGCTGTAGCCGCGGATTTCCCGCCTCTCGCCCGGAGCCCCCCGGGCTCCGCGGTGCGCCGCCGCCGGACGGATTCGACTAGCTGAAGCGGCCAAAGGGCATCCTACACCTCGACTTCAATGCCGAGGGAGGATGCCCTTTTCATGATGTGTCCCGTATGCAATGGCATTCGACTGCTTGAGGCGGACTGCCCTCGCTGCCTGGAGCCGCTGCTCGACTGCGGCCCCGAACAGGATCTGGCGGGTCCGTACGCCCCTTACGGGCCGGCCGCGGCCGTGTCGATGCTCGCTCCCGAAAAAGAGCGGCAGGTGGTACCGGTTTGCATGCACAGGCTGTATTGTACCGTCTGTTCGCACAGCAGCGATGCCGGCGTTCCGCTTACGCTGGGGTAGGGCGGTTCCGGCTGGCCCTACGGCTGCTCCGTAGCGGCCTCTTTGTCAGGCGTCACGTTCGGGCTTCAGGCTCCTAGTCGAATCATTTCCGGGTTCAGTTGTCTGCGCTTGATCTCGCTTGCGAGCAGCTTGATGAATTCCATGTCCAGATTGAATTGAACCGCGCTGAAGTAGGTTTCGATCAGCAATTCGTCAGACAACAGCTCCATCTTACCAGCCTCCTTCCGCTGCGGATTGGATGTGCTTCCCAATCTTAGCATGAGCGGAAATCGAGGAACAAGCGTTCGAATATCCACAGTCTCTCGTGGACAAGATGTGCACAATATGTGAGTAGAACGGGAATTACGAGGAAAAATCAGGGGAAGGATGTGGATAGAGTTATACACAGCTGAATACGCGGGAATAGCGATAAATAAGTTTTATGGATATTTCTTCCTTGATTACTTCGGACGGGTATTCACCTCGAAAATCCAAATCTTGCCGCTCCGGTCCAGGCCATAGTCGAAGCCAAGCTGCCCGATGCCCGGGAACTTGGACTCCAGCACCGCCGCCGACAGCCTCGTCAAGCGCCTCATCTCCTGCTTCTTGCCGCGGATGCTCGCTCCCGGCAGCGAGCGGCCGATGCCTTGCGACGCCGTCAGCTGGCTGCCGCCCCGGCACAGATTCGTGACGAACAGCCCCGAGCGGGCGACGCGGCCGACCATCGAGCGGATTTCCCAGCGGGCTCCGTTCTTGACGTACTTGACGCGGTAGTCGATCGGACGGCCTCCGACCGTCGCCAGATGGATGCCCTTCTGGATCAGGTAGGAGCGTCCCTTCTGCAGCGGCTTCAACGCCAGATGCAGCGAGCCGATCGACGAAGCCCGCTTCGTGCTGGAGCCGGACGAATAGCTGTAGCCGCCGTCCACGCGGCTGATTTTGATGACGCCGAGCCCTCCGGTGCCGCGCACCGGCTTGATGACGACCATCCCATGCTGGTCGAGCATGCTTTTCAGCGCCGCTTCGGAATAGAGGCGGGTCGGCGGAATATGCGGCGCGATCGACGGATGGCCGAGCAGCGCGGCTGTCTTCGCCCATTTGCTAGCGAGCATGCGTCCGCTCGCGCCTCCTTTCGGAAACGGCTTGGACAGCACCTTCTGCACATAGGCGAGCTCTTCCTCGGCGTCTGCCGCCCCTTCCTCGGCAGGGGCATGCGCATGCAGCGGCTCGGCCGCGGCGGCAGGGACCGGCTCGGCGGGAGCGGGGAGCGCGGCGGCGGCATCGGGAGCAGGCGCCGCCTCCAAGCGAATCTCTTCGTTCATCCTCTTGATCTCCTTTCTTCTTCTACTCTATTCTATGCTTTCGGGCGTCCGTTCTCTTGGATGATTGTCCGCGGCCGAACCGCCCTGTTTCCCGGCGAATGCGATCAGGCGATCGTCCTTCAACGGTCTCGGCCTATCGTCCGGAGGAGCTCCGTCTCGGGATGGAGGACAAATGCCGCAGGGGCTGATAAAGTAGAGGCATCGAAGAATCGGATCAGGAAAGGTGGATCTCCCATGAATCGTCATGCCAAGGCCGTGCTCGGCGCCGTCCTCGTCCTGCTCGGAGCCTATCTCATGCTCCAGCAGGGAGCCCGGATCGGGCCCGCGCAAATTTTCGGCCACTTCTGGCCAAGCTTGTTCGTCATTCCGCTCGGCATCTTCTTCCACTGGATGTACTTCTCCATGCTCAATCGCAGAGGGGTCGGCCTGCTCGTCCCCGGCGGGATCCTGCTCGGCGCCGGCCTTGTCAGCCAGTTCGCCATGCTGCTGGACAACTGGGGCTCGATCTGGCCCGGCTTCATCCTGGCCGTCGCGCTCGGCCTCTGGGAGCTCTACTGGTTCGGCGGACGCAACCGGTGGCTGCTCATTCCGATCAACATCCTGATCGTGCTGAGCCTGCTGTTCGGCGCCGTCTTTTCCATCAGCGCGCTGACCGCCAGCCTGGACAGCTATTATCCGTATGCTGCGCTGGTCCTCATCCTCGGCGGCTCGTTCCTGCTGCTCTCTCGCAAGCGGCGCGAAGACTGATCGAGGCTTGACGCCAGCGAGCCGGCACGACCAAAAGCTCCTTTCGGAACCGGGTTCCGAAAGGAGCTTTTTTGACTGGAGATTCATCCGCCGCGCCCGCGCCGCGGGCAGGGGCTCCGGCCGATTCTTAAGTCGCCCGTCAGACCCGGGAATCCCGTACGATGCTGCGGGTGTACGTCGTCCAGGAGATCAGGCAATAGGCCGCCTGCATCAAAATATAGACGCCCATGACGACGAGGCCGTACATCCATACCGGCCGCCCGATCAGCGTGCCGAGCGCTTGCATCGCAAACAGGCTGTGCACGATGCCGACGAGGCACGGCACGAGGTAGAGCAGCCCCACCTGCACGCCGACCGTGCGGCGCAGCTCGCCGGACGTCAGGCCGATCCGGTTCAAGGCGCGGAACTGGCTGCGGTCCTCCTGCAGCTCGGTGAACAGCTTGAAGTACAGCAGGCTCCCCGAGGCGATGAAGAACAGCACGCTGATGAACAGGCCGATGAATACGGTCAGGCCGATCGACTGCCGCATCTCGATATAGCTGGAGACGCGGTACGTCTGCGCCTGCTCCTTGGCTGCCGGCGTCAGCGCCTCGTCGAAGCGCTTCACATCGGCCAGGCGATGCTCCCAATCGGCCAGCTCGAAGCCGTAGAACGCCAGCTTGGCGGAGGCCGGAGCCGCGGCGGTCCACCGCTCCATCTGCCGATCGGACACGACGAGCAGCCAGGACGCCTGGGCGATCGGGCTCAGCGCGGCGCCGTACGCGGACTCGTCCAGCTTCAGCCGCAGCGGCTCGTCGCCGATCCGTCCAAGCAGCTCGCCCTCGGGCTTGCCCTTCTCCTGCATGCTGCGGAAGGGCTCGACGAGAAAGCCGGCGTCGCCGTCCAGGCTCCGCTTCGGCAAGCCGACCCGCTCGGCCTCGCGATTGTAGTCGCTGAGCGCGACGACCATCGCGTCGCCCGGACGGTCGTCGCGGAACGCGGCTCCGACCAGACCGCTCGCATGCAGTCCCTTCACCTCGGAGCGCTCGGTTACGGAGCCGCCGTCCTGCTCCAGCAGCGCGGCCGCCTGATCCGGGTCCATGACCGAATGGCCCGGACCCTGCTCCACATATCCGACCGTATACGGCGTATGCTCGAGAATTTGGTCGCGCTGCAGCTTTTGGAATACATACACCGTACTGGCCGCGCTCATGACGATCGCGCCCAGCACCGTCACGACGAACAGGATGCGGGCATTGTCCTTGATGCGGAACGCCAGCTGCGAGATGGACAGCAGATTGGTGCCCTTATAGTAGAAGCTTTTGCGCCGCTGCAGCAGGCGGATGACGGCTACGCTCAGCTGCGTGTAGAGGAAATACGTCCCGAGCACCGTGAATCCGATGATCGGCAGCGCCAGCATCATGAACGTCTGCACCGTCGTCATCGCCGCCATGGCGTAGCCGGCGCCGAGCGAGAGCGCGGCGAGCGCCGACAGCCCCGGCGAAAAGGCCGGCGGCCGCTTCGGGCGCCGTCCCTCGCCCAGCAGGTCGATGATCTCCGACCGCCCGACGCGCAGCGCGCTCAGCAGCGAGATGACGAAGAACAGCAGCAGGAAGCCGCCTGCCGTCAGCAGCACGGCCCGGCCCGGCACGAGGAAGCGGATCGGCACGTCGGTGCCGATCAGCACGCCGAGCGTCAGGATAAACAGCTTGCTCAGCAGGATGCCGAGGCCGAGGCCTGCCGCGATCGACAATGCGGCGACGGCGAGGCTTTCGTACACGACCATCTTGCGCAGCTGGCCGCGCGTCGTGCCGAACAGCGTCAGCAGGCCGAACTCCTTCTTGCGCGTCTTGACGAACGCCGAGCTGGAGTAGAGGACGAAGAAGAACGAGAAAATGAGGATAAGGTACATGCAGACCTCCATCATTTTCTTCACCCCTTGCGCCTGCTCGATCTTGCCGTTCACGACATCGGGATGCAGCACGAACGAGGCGTACAGATAAAAGATGAGGACGGAGAAGACGCTGCTGAGGAAAAAGGCCGCGTACGAACGCCAATTGCCGCGGATATTGTTAAGCGCGAGCGAACGGAACGTCATCGAAATTCCCTCCCAGCACGCTCAGCGAATCCAGAATCTGCTGGAAAAACGCCTGGCGATTGTCTCCGCGGCGGATCTCCGAGAAGAACCGTCCGTCCTTGATGAACATGATCCGCTTGCAGTAGCTCGCGCTGAACGGATCATGCGTCACCATCAGCACCGTCGCGCCGAGCCGCTCGTTGAGATCCTTGAGCGACTCCATGACGTCCTTGGCCGCCTTGGAGTCGAGGTTGCCCGTCAGCTCGTCGGCGAGCAGCAGCGACGGCTCGTGAATGATCGCCCGCGCGATCGCGGCGCGCTGCTTCTGGCCGCCGGACACCTCGTACGGCCGCTTTTCGAGGATGGCGGCGATGCCGAGCAGCGACGCCACCGGCTGCAGCGCCCGCTCGATCTGCGCCGGCGACTTGCCCTCGAGCACGAGCGGCAGCGCGATGTTCTCCTTGAGGCTGAGCGTGTCCAGCAGGTTGAAGTCCTGGAACACGAAGCCGAGCTCCCGGCGCCGGAACAGCGCCAGCTTGCGGTCGCTCAGCCCCGACGGGTCGATGCCGCGCACCGAGATGCTGCCCGAGGTCGGCTTGTCGATTGTCGCGAGCAGGTTGAGCAGCGTCGTCTTGCCGCTGCCCGACGGGCCCATGACGCCGACGAACTCGCCCGTCTGCACGGTCATGTCGATGCCGTCAAGCGCCTTGTAGCTGACCTCTCCTTTGGTGCTGTAGATTTTGCCTAACGCTTTTACTTCCAATACGTCCATGCGATGTCGTCCTCCCGGTTTCGTCTATCGAATGACTCCAGTATACCCGGACCAAGGAACGCCACCCATCGATCGACCTTACACGGAAGCTTACAATCTTGTCAGGTTGTGGATGGCGCGGCCTTCGAAGCCGATGCGGACCGTCGTGCCCCGCCCTTCCTCCGATCGCAGCTCGAGCGTCAAGCCGAGCTTGGCCGCTACCTGACGGCACAGATAGAGCCCCATGCCGGTCGACTCCTCGGTCCGCCTGCCGTTTTCCCCGGTGAAAAAAGGATCGAACACCCGCGGCACGTCCTGCGCCGGAATGCCGATGCCCTCGTCGGCCACCTCGATCCAGGCGGCGCCGTCCTCGCCGGCGCCGATCGCGATGTCGAGCCGCTTGGAGCCGGGCTTCGGCTTGGAATACTTGACCGCGTTGCCGACGAGCTGGACGAGCAGGAACAGCACCCACTTGCCGTCGGTCTCGGCCCAGGCCTCGCCCTCAATGCGCGGATAGACGCCCGCCGCGATCAACAGCCGCTTGTGCTGGTTGACCGCCTCGCGGGCGGCCTCATGCAGCGCGACGCGCCGGGGATGCAGATCAAGCGCGAATTCCTCCAGCCTCGCCGTATGCAGCATCTGCTCCAGGCCGCGCGCCAGGCGGTCCGTCTCCTCGCGCAGGCTGTCCGTCAGCTCGCGCAGCTCGTCCTGCCCGAGCCCTGCTTTGGCAGCCTGGCTCTGCGCGATCAGGTCGATGACCGAGACCGGCGTCTTCATATGATGCACCCACTGGTAGACAAAATGCCGATGCAGCTCCCGCTCGCGGTCATGCGCCTGCAGCCGGTCCTGCGCGAGGCGGCTCAGACCTTCGAGCATGCGCGCCGTCTGGCGCTGCTCCGCCGTCGCCGCGCCTTGCAGCGGACGCCAGCCGGGAGCTTCCGACAGGCGCAGCAGGGCATCGAGATAGCTGCGCTGGCGGAGGAAGCCGATGCCGAAGGCCGTCGCCCCGACGGCGGCGGACAGCAGCCAAAAATAGAGCAGATTGCTCCAGTCCATCCTCTGGCCGATGCCGGTACGCTCCAGATACCAGATGACCGATCCGGCGCCGAGCGCAAGCGCCAGCACGGCCGCTGCGGCGAGCTGCCCGCGCGCGTAGAGGCCGAGCGCCAGCAGCGTGCGCCGCAGGCGGCGGTCGGAGCTGCTTCCGGCTGCGCTTGCGCCTCCATTTTTGCGGCTCATCGGAGCCTCCTTGCAGCGGGCAGCGGCCGACCGGGGCTGCCGACCGCTTGCAGGACGATGTCGAGCGGCATCATCGGCTACCCCCATCCGGTCCGGCGGCCAGCTCGGCGTCGTTCAGCCGATAGCCCTGCCCGCGATGCGTCTCCAGCACGCCGCCGAGCCCGAGCTCCTCCAGCTTGCGGCGCAGGCGGGTCACGTTGACGGTCAGCGTATTGTCGTCGACGAATGACGTATCGTCCCACAGGCTTTCCAGCAGCCGGTCGCGCGAGACGATCGCGCCGTCCGCCTCGAGCAGCGCCTCGGCGAGCAGCCGCTCGTTGCGGCTCAGCTGCGCGGCCTGCTCGCGCCAGAGCAGCAGGCTCCGGCTTACGTCCAGCCGCAGCTCTCCGCAGCGCAGCTCGAAGCCGCCTGCGGACGAAGCGCGGCCCGCCTCGTCGCCGGCCGGCGCCGTCAGGCCGGAGCCGCTCTCCGGCTCGAGCGGCGCGGCGGCATACTCGCCGTAGCTGCGCCGCAGCGCGCTTTTGATCTTGGCGATCAGCAGGTCGAGATGGATCGGCTTCGTGACGAAGTCGTCCCCGCCGTTCTCGATCGCCATCACCTGATCCATTTCCCCCGAGCGGGCCGAGATGAAGATGACCGGAGCCGTGGAGCGCTGGCGGAACTGCCTGCACCAATAAAAGCCGTCGAAGTACGGCAGATTGATGTCCATCAGCACGAGATGAGGCGTCTGCTCCTCGAAGTCGAGCGTCAGCTCCTTCATCCGCTGCGCCCGCTGCGGCTGGAAGCCGTAGCGCTCCAGCGCCTCTCCGAGCAGGCGGGCGATCTTGTCGTCGTCCTCGACGATCGTGATGCGATACATTGAGCCTTCCTCCTTGACCATTCCTTCCGATGCTTGACGCCATCTGTCGCCTTAGTTTACCACACCCTCCGGCCGATCCCGACTGGACCCCGGACGGGGCCGCCAGGCCGCAGACGCTGGACCGAAGCACGGATTTTTTCGCAAAAAGCTTCAGCCCTGAAACTTCGCTGCCGATGCTTCGTATGTTGGCTCAAACGGACGGTTGCCGGCAACGTCCATCCACCAGGAGGTTTTGTCCATGTCTTTGTCCAAAGCGCTGCGGCTCATCAGCGGCATCTGCGAGGGGCTGCTCGCCATCCCGATCCTCGGCGGCCTGTTCGTCATCTCCAGCGGCTATGCCGCCCTCGGCTTCATGTTCGTCTTCCATCTGATCGTGCTGTTCGTCTCGCTCTCGCATCGCGAGCCCGTGTACGGCAGCGCCGCCGGCCTCGCCGCCTCGCTGCTCGGCTGGATTCCGTTCCTCGGCTTTTTCCTGCACGTCATCTCCGCGCTGCTGCTCCTCGTGTCGGCGTTCCAAGGCGGTCCTCGCCGTCCCGAGCATTACGGTCCGCCTCCACGGTACTAAGGATACAAAGCTTAAGCTTCGCCGATCCAATCCGGCTTACCCGCCTCGGGCAGCTTTGCCCGAGGCGTTTTGTCGGTCGCTCGCGCCGCTGCCCGGGTTGCCTTTATCGAGCCGCGCGTGCTAGAATGAATCTTAATAGTGACTGACAGTCATTCATCTCATTCGCGGAAGGAGAGGATCGCTTGGACAAGCGGGAGAGGATCATCGAGGCGGCGCTCGACGTCTTTCAGGAGCTCGGCATCGAGAAGGCCAAAATTTCCGATATCGTCAAGCGGGCCGGCATCGCGCAGGGCACGTTCTACCTCTATTTCCCCTCCAAGCTCGCGCTCATGCCCGCGATCGCGGAGATCATGGTCGGACGGATTCTGGAGCGGCTGCAGGAGATCCGCCCGGACGGCTCGGCTCGCGACCAGCTGGACAGCATGGTCGAGGCGATCTTCGAGGTGACCGAGACGCATCGCGATCTGACGGCGCTGATCTACTCCGGCATCACCCAGACCGAGCATGTGCGCGAGTGGGAAGCGATCTACGATCCGATCTACGGCTGGATCCGCGAGCGTCTGGAGCAATTCCGCGAGCGCGGCGAAATTCGTCCGACCGCTCGCCCCGACTTCTCGGCTCGCCTCGTGCTCGGGCTGATCGAAACGGCCGCCGAGCAGAACTTCCTCTATGCGTCCGCCGAGGCCGACGCGGTAGCCGGGCACAAGGCGGAGCTGAAGCAATTCCTCGCCGCAGCGCTCGGATCGGAGCCGATCGCCTGAACGCGGCGGTCTTTTCGCCCCGAAATGACTGACAGTCATTCATAATTGCCGGTGCTTGCCTGCCGCTTGCTTCCTTGCACAGAAGCGATTGCGGACCGGAGTAACCCTGTCCATCGAGGCCACACTAAGTTCAACTCATTCCTATCCCCGAAAGGAGCTTTTCCAGATGTCCTCTCAAGTCATGACCAAAGCCAAGCCCCGCATGAACAAAGGCTGGCTGTTCGTCACGCTCACCTGCATCATGGAGCTGGTATGGGTATACGGCTTTCATGCCGCGACTGCGCCGCTCCACTTCGTTCTGGTCGCCGCGGTCATCGCCGTCGACTTTTATTTTCTGTTCCGCGCCTGCGAGCTGCTGCCTACCGGCACCGTCTACGCCATCTTCGCCGCCGCCGGCACCGCCGGAGCCGCGCTCATGGACCTGCTGCTGTTCGGCGGCTCGCTCAGCTTCGCTAAGCTCGGCTTCATGGCGCTGCTGCTGAGCGGAGTCATCCTGCTCAAGCTTGCCGACGGCAAAGACGATTCTTCGCGCTGACGATTAGTCCGCGCGCGGACATCGAAACCAATTTTCGCATCCAAGGAGAGATCATCATGGGCTGGGTATTCGTATTTTCCGCGGCGTTCTGCGAGCTGGCAGGCGTCGTCGGCCTGAACCGCTTCACCGAGCGCAAGACGCTGCAAAACGGCCTCTGGTTCATTTGCGGCTTCGCCGCTTCGTTCGCCTTGCTGTACGCCTCGTTCCAGCATCTGCAGCTGAGCGTCGCCTATACGGTATGGGTAGGGCTCGGCACGTCGCTGGCCGTTATCGTCAACATGCTGTTTTTCGGCGAATCCCGCAGCCCGCTGCGGCTGTTCAGCCTGGCGCTGATCATCGTCGGCGTGACCGGGCTGAAGGCGGTTTCCGGCTGAGCATTGACGAGCCTGGACATGGCGTATACGATGAGGATAAATATCCCATTCCAGGAAGGCTTTTTTTGCATCCTTGCATGTAAGTCCTGCAAAAAAAGAGCCTGAGAGAATGATCCCTCAGGCTCTTGCTATCGTCATGCGCTCAGCACTCGTCCGGCTTCGGCTTGCCGGCGTCGCTCGCCGTGCGGAAGCTCGAGCCGCAGCCGCAGGTGACCGTAGCATTCGGATTATGGATGGTGAAGCCGCCGCCCATGGCGCCTTCCTTCCAGTCGATCTCCAGGCCGCGCAAATACTTGGCGCTGTCGCTGTCGACGACGACCTTGACGCCGTTCACGTCGAGCTGCTGGTCGTCTTCCTTCTGCTCGTCGTCGAAGCCCATGCCGTAGGAGAAGCCGCTGCAGCCGCCCTCCTTGACGCCGACGCGCAGGAACAGCTCCTGCCCTTCCTCGGCCGCGAGCATTTCCTTTATTTTATCCGAGGCTGTTTCGCTGATCTCGATCATCCTCATCATCCTCCTGTTCGAAGCGTTGCGTAGTCTTGCCCTTCGTCTCCCAAGTATACTCCTCTTGCCCGGGACGCTCAAGGGAGAAGCGCACAGCGCTCCGAACGCCAGCTTCCACAGCTCTCGTCAAGGATGCAAGTTTCCGCCAAACCTAGCTCCGACCGAACGAGCCTAGACTCCCGTCACCCGGAACTCCGGCTTCACCTTGTCGAACCGAGGGTTACCGCCGCATACCATCAGGCCCGCGCCCCAATCGACGTGCACGTTCTCCGTCGGCTCGTCGGCCGGGTCCTTGTACTGGAACAGCACGTTGCGGCGCGTGCGCTCGCTGCGGTTGGCGTCCGAGCCGTGGATCGTCAGGTAGTTGAAGAACAGCACGTCGCCCGCATCCGCGGGACAAGGAATGCCGTCCGAGATCGGATACTGCTTGTGGTTCAAATAGTACGAGCCGACATGCGGCAGGCTGCCTTCCGCATGCGAGCCCGGAACGACCCTCAGGCAGCCGTTCTGCTCGTCTGCGCGGTCCAGATGCACGCTTGCCGCCAGCATCGTATGCTGGGCATGGGGGAAGTACGGATAGTCCTGGTGCATCGGAAACGCCGCTCCGTTTTCGGGAGGCTTCACGAGCATTTTCGTATGGTGGAGATGCACGTTCGGCCCGATCAGGCGCGAGAGGATCGCCGCCATGTTCGGATGCACGACCGCCCGCATGAAGCAGGCTTCATGGTAATGGACGTCGTGGAAGCCTTTGAGCACGAGCTTCTTCAGCTCTGCCGGCGGCAGGAACTCGCCCTGCCAAGCGGCGTTGTCGTCCCGCTTGGCTTCGGCGGCGCGGCGGATGATGCGCTCCACGCCGCCTCTCATCTCCTCCACCTCCTCGTCCGAAAACACTCCCTTGACGAGCAGATACCCGTTCTTTTTGTAAAAATCGACCTCGCGCTCGCTGATCATGACGTTTCCTCCTCGATGGACACCCGATTGATTTTGCGCCGTTCTTGCTTATAATCGTACTCAAAGGAGGAGGCGGCGTCTTTGGAAGCCGAAGCCTTCGTTTTGCACTTTGAAGCCAAGGGAGGCGGAAATCGATGTACCGATTCCGGGAAAGCGCCGAGCGGCTGAACAGCCGGATCTCCGCAGCGGAGACGGGCGCCGAGCGGTTTTTCATCCACTATTGGGGGGCCGACGGACGGCTGCCGAGCAATCCGGCGCACAAGCATTCCTTCTTCGAGGCCTGTTATGTGCTGAGGGGCACCGGAACGTACCGGGATGCCGAGGCGCTCTACGAGCTGCAAAGCGGCGTCCTTTTCCTCTCCCGTCCGGGCGTCGAGCATCAGATCACGACCGAGGACGGCCTTGCGATCGTCTTCGTCGCGTTCGAGCTGGACGAGTCCGGCTCGGAGCCCGAGGCCGCCGCCGCTTGGCGGGAGCTGGAACGCTCCGCTCAGCCGGTTCGGACCGATGCCTCCGGCACGCCGTCGGCTCTGCTGTGGGAATCGCTGCTGACCCGCGAGGACGGGCGCTTCCCGCTGCCTGACGGCGCTCTCCCCGCCGCCGCCTTCGCCCTGCTGGCTTCGTTGCGGACGCTGTTCGGCGCAGAGCCTGCCGGGACCGCTCCCGCTTCTCCAAGGCCGAGCCGGCTGCTGCGCCGGGCGAAGCGGTACATCCGCGACAACCTTGCCCGTCCGCTCTCGCTCTCCGAGGTCGCCTCCGCGCTGCATCTGTCCGAGCGCCAGCTGTCGCGCCTGTTTTCCGGAGGCATCCACGAAAGCTTCTCCGGCTATGTCCGCCAAGAGCGCATCCGCGAGGCGTCCCGGCTGCTGACGCTCGACGAGCTGCCGATCAAGGCGATCGCCGAGCGGACCGGCTTCGCCTCGGTCCATTATTTCACCCGCATGTTCCGCGCCGCCAAAGGAATGCCGCCCGGCGAATTCCGCAAGCGAAGCGGCGCCGCGCCGGCGGAGTGAGGCTTGCAAGCCGGCTCTCTTCGCTGCTTTGCTTCGCTGCCGCGTCCTCTCAGCGCGGACATCCTTCCATCCGTTTCCCCTTCATCTTCCCTTTTCATTTGCCGTTTTTATATTGAAGCTTCACCACCATAGGTTTATAATGAAGACGGTTTGTTTGCAGTAGACGCACGGGAAAGTTCCTTTTTTCACAAAGTTCTCCAAGGCAGGACAGCCGCGAAAGGCAACCGCCCTGCCGACCATTCCCGATTCTTCTGCCCGCCAGGCATGGCCAGGCAGGATGCACGGACAAGGAGGTCCATATCCATGAACATCATCACTCCGACGGAAGCCTCCGTCATGCAAGGCATCCGCGAGAAGGTCAGCGCGGGAGAGCGGCTCAGCCTCGAGGACGGCGTGTTCCTGTACAAGTCCGACGACCTGCTGAGCATCGGCCAGATGGCCAACGAGGCCAACCTGCGCAAAAACGGCAACAAGGTCTATTTCATCGATACGATGACGCTCTACTTCACCAATGTCTGCGAAGCGCACTGCGCGTTCTGCAGCTTCCGCAAGGACGAAGGCGACGAGGGCGCCTATACGCTCTCTCCGCAGGAGATGATCGACTACGTCGACAAGCACATCACCCCGACGGTGCGCGAGTTCCATATCGTCGGCGGCCATAACCCGCATGTGCCTTTCCAATACTACGTCGACTCGCTGAGCGCCCTCAAGAAGCAGTACCCGCATGTGACGCTCAAGACGTATACGGCGGCCGAGATCGACTTCTTCTCCCGCATCAGCGGGCTCAGCTACCGCGAGGTGCTGCAGGAGCTGCAAAAGGCCGGGCTCGAATCGCTCACCGGCGGCGGCGCGGAGATCCTCTCCGACCAGTACCGCAAAAAGATGCGCGTCGAGAAAGCCGACGTCAGCCAGTACCTCGACGTGCACCGCACGGCGCACGACCTCGGCATCAAGACGCATACGACGATGCTGTACGGCGCCGTCGAGACGCATGAGCAGCGCATCCAGCACATGATGTCGATCCGCGAGCTGCAGGACGAGACGAACGGCTTCCTCGTGTTCATCCCGCTGTCCATGCAGCCGCATAGCCCGCGCGCCGGCATCCGCCGCCGCAACTCGGCCTACGAGGATCTCAAGACGATCGCGATCAGCCGCCTCATGCTCGACAACTTCGACCACATCAAGGCGTACTTCATCAATATCGGCCCGCAGCTGACGCAGGTGTCGCTGACGATGGGCGCTTCCGACGTGCATGGCACGCTCGTGCGCGAGCGCATCAGCCATGCCGCAGGAGCGCTCACGCCGGAAGGACTGTCGCGCGAGGACCTGATCTGGTTAATAAAAGGAGCGGGCCGCGTTCCCGTCGAGCGCGACACCTTTTACAACGAGATCAAGGTATTCGAGTAATTCCGCTCGGCAGCGAGCATATTAGGTTCATCCATCTTCATCGCGGCACCGTGAAAAGCGAACAAGGGTTGGGATACGAATGAAGCGATTTGTCATTTTGGGCGGCGGATACGGAGGCATGGCTCTGGCCCAGGAGCTGCTGGACGGGGACATCCCTTCGGATACGATCATCGTGCTGATCGACCGCATGCCTTTCCAAGGACTCAAGACGGAATACTACGCGCTGGCCGCGGGAACGTCTCCGGAGATCGATCTCCGGGTTTCTTTCCCGAGCGACTCGCGCCTGCTCATCACCTACGGCGAGGTGACGGGCATCGACCTCGACGGCAAGCGCGTCCTGCTCGAAGGGCAGGACCCGGTATCGTACGACTGGCTGACGATCGGCCTCGGCTGCACGGACAACTATCACGGCATCCCCGGAGCCGAAAAGAACTCCTGCAGCATCCAGACGTTCGCGAACACGCGCCGCACCTACCAGGTGCTCGGCGACGTCAAGCCGTACGGCCAAGTATCGATCATCGGCGGCGGCCTGAGCGGCGTCGAGATCGCCGCGGAGCTGCGCGAGGCGCGCAAGGATCTCAACATCCGCATCATCGACCGCGGACCGAGCATCCTTTCGGCCTTCCCTCCGAAGCTCAAGACGTACGTCTCGGCGTGGTTCCTCGAGCATCATGTGGAGATGCGCGGCCATGTGTCGCTCAAGCTGCTCGAGGACGGCGTCCTGCATGACGGCAACTCGCCGGAGCCGATCTACACCGACGCCACCGTCTGGACCGCGGGCATCCAGCCGGTCGAGGTCGTGCGCGAGCTGAACGTGGCCAAGGACCATCAGGGCCGCCTCGTGCTCAACGAGCTTCATCAGCTGCCGGACTATCCGGAAGTATTCGTCATCGGCGACTGCGCGTCCGTGCCGTTCTCTCCGAGCGGACAGCTTGCCGGCGCGATGGGCAAGCAGGTCGCGGACGTCATGCAGGCGATCTGGAAAGGCCGCACGCCGAAGGTCGGCAAGATCAAGCTCAAGGGCACGCTCGGCTCGCTCGGCAAAAAAGCCGGCTTCGGCCTCATGGGCAATACGGCCATCATGGGCCGCGTGCCGCGAGTGCTCAAAACCGGCGTGCTCTGGCGTTCCAAAAACCATTTCGGATGAGACGGAAAACAAGCCGATCGCGCCTACAGGTCGTCGATCAGCTTGTCCAGCGCCTCGCGCTCGGCGGCCTTGCGGAGAACGTTCTCCTGCAGGGCCGTTTCCAGTTCCTCGACCGTATCGGCCGCGACGATCTCGCCGTCGACCATCGCGAACGGCGACAGATAGCATTCGCCGCAATTGCCGAGGCAGCCGTATTCGATGACTTCATATCGGTCATCCTGTTCTAGAGCGCGCATCAGCCGGTCGGTGCCATGATGCATGTTGCTCGAGCAGAATTCAACGACGGGCTTCAGCATGGCGTACCTCCGTTTTCAATCGTCTTGCTTTGTATTATAATAGGGAAGAAAGGAGTTGAATGCAATGAGCGAAAACGCACAAAGCACGATGTACGACGAGGTTCTGGATGTTCTTGACAAGCTTCGTCCGTTCCTTCAGCGCGACGGCGGCGACGTGGAGCTCGTGGACGTGGAGGACGGCATCGTCAAGCTCCGTCTCGTCGGCGCCTGCGGCAGCTGCCCGAGCTCCACGATCACGCTGAAGGCCGGCATCGAGCGCGCCCTGCTGGAAGAAGTCGAAGGCGTGCAAGAGGTTGTCCAGGTCTTCTAAGAAGGTTTCGAAATAACAAGCGGCTGGCTCCCCTCCCGGGATGCCAGCCGTTTTTTTGTTCAGCCGGGCGAGGCCGGCTTGATGCTCGTGCGGATCGGGTCGAAGCCGCCCGTCACGTCGATGATGTTGCCCGTCAGGAAGTCCGACTGCGGCAGGCACAGGAAGGCGATGACGCGGGCGACGTCCTCGCCCGTGCCGGGACGGCCCAGCGGAGAGTCGTCGTCCGCGATGCCCTGCACGTCGGCGATCGACTTTTCCTTGTAGTCGCCGCGGATGTCGCCCGGACAGACCATGTTGACGGTGACGCCATGGGAGCCCTCCTCGACGGCGAGCGTCTTGGTGAACGACACGAGCCCGGTCTTGGCCGCGGCATAAACGGCCCGATGAGGCCAGGCGCGGCCTTCCATCGCATGGCCGAAGCCGAAGTGGATGATGCGTCCCCACCGCCGCTCGCGCATCGCGGGCAGCAGATGGCGGTCCAGCAGCATCGCGCCGAGCAGGTTGCCGTGCAGCAGCGCGATGATCTCCTCTTCCTCGTAATCGCCGAACACCCGGCGCTCGCGGATGAACGGTCCGGCATTGTTGACGAGGATGTCCACCCGGCCGGTCAGCCGCAGCGCCTCGCGGGCCAGCTCTGCCGCCTCGCCGGGCAGGGCCAGATCGGCCCGGATCGCGCGGCTGCGCACGCGGAAGCGGCTCTCCAGCTCCCGCGCCAGCGCTTCTGCATCGTCCGCGCTCGTGCGGTAGTTGAGCACGATATCGCAGCCGCAGCGGGCCAGCTCCTCCGCCGCCCGCTTGCCGAGCCCTTTGGCGCTGCCGGTGATCAGGGCCGTTTTTCCTTTCAGCTCCACGGATCGTTCCTCCTCGCCGATTATCGGCCGGATTGCGGGGCTTTCTCCTCCGCCAGCTTCGCCAAGTAGGCGAATGCCAGCTGCAGGGACGCCGCCGCGAGCTCCAGGCCGCTCGCCATGTCCTCCAGCTGGTCGGAGATGCTCTCCAGGCCGATCTCCTCGCCGAAATGAAGATGCATCTGCAGCAGATCGTCCTGCAGCTCGGAGTTCAGGTTATGGATCTCCTCGTTGCGGCGCTTGCGCAGCCGCGCGACAGGCTTCTCATGCCGGGCCTTAAGGTCGCTCAGCGGCCCTCCGAGCGCAAGATGCAGCTTTTTCTCCCGCATGCGCCGCAGCACGGTGAAGTAAGAGAAGCGCTCCTTGAACTGCTGCGTGTTCAGCTCCAGCGCTTCGTTCAGCAGCGTGCCGAGCTTGTCCAGCAGGGAGAACAGGCGGATGAAGGCATTTTTGTCGAAATAGACGTAACGGCGGTAATGCAGCCGCTCCTCCTGAGGCATGTCGGCCCAGGAATCGCTCGTCACGAGCGCGCCGAAGCGCGAAGCGGCATAACAGCTCTGCTCCAGCTCGTCGAGCGAGGCCATCAGGCCGAAGGCCATGACCTCGCGGGTACGCGCCTTGTGGTCCTGGTCTCGTCCCGCGACGGCATGAAGATGCATGGCGGAGGCATAAGCCTGCATGGCCTTCAGCGCATCGGCGACAACGCCGGCCGGCGCTGCCGGCTCTTCTCCAAACAGCATGCGGAGCATGGGCCGACCTCCTCTAGGATGTAATTCAAGCTCCGGGGAAATATTCCTTCCAGCGCCGGTCGACCAGCTGCACGATATCCTCGCGCGGGAACAGCTCGTCCGGGTAGCCGGGCTTCATGCGGGCGTCGATGACGATCGGCAGACGATAGGCCAGATGATGGCGGCGCGCGTCGGACAGCGCGTAGATGTCGTCCGCCGGATTGAAGCGGGTGAACACCGTCCACAGGAACGGCGTCTGCGCCGAGGCGACCGTGGACGCATCGTCGACGAGCACGATGAGCGGCCATTCGGTGCCGCGTTCGGCGACGCGCTCCAGCAGCTTGGACGCCAGCTCCGGATCGGCGGCGTAGGACGCCCCCGATACGACCAGCGCGCCTTTGCAGTAGACGGCGATGTCGTTAATCTCCGCAATCGGGCCCTCCGTATATTCATAGGGCAGCGTCCGCACCGGCTCGCCTACGCCGATCAGCAGCCCTTTGCTGCCGTGGTTGAGCTTGCCGCTCGTATAATCGAGCGTGTCGTGGGACGTGTTGTCGAACACGAACAGATCCGTCTCCGGCTGGAATCGCTCCAGCACCGTCTCGAGCAGCGTATCGAACCTGGACAGGTCGATCGGCTGATCGGTCAGCATGAGGAACTTGGTCAGCGACAGCTGGCCTTGGCCGAAGATGGCGAAGCCGGTGCCGAGCGCCTCGCGCGAGTAGCTTTCGCGCACGACGGCGGCCGCGAGCGCATGCACGCCGGTCTCGGCGTAAGCCCACAGGTCCTTGACGCCGGGCATCGCCATCGGAAACGCCGGGCTGAGCAGGCGCTGCAGGTATTCGCCGAGGTAGTAGTCTTCCTGACGCGGCTTGCCGACGATCGTCGCCGGATAGATGGCGTCCTTGCGGTGATGCATATGCTTGACGTTGAACACCGGGAAGTCATGCTGCAGCGAATAGTAGCCGAAGTGGTCGCCGAACGGTCCTTCGGGCCGGCGCTCATGGGGCGGCACCGTGCCGTGGATGGCGAATTCGGCCTCGGCCGGGATGCGGTGGCGTCCGAGCGGATCCTGCGTCACCGGCAGCTTGCCGCCGAGGATGAGCGAGGCGATCATCAGCTCCGGCAGATGCTCCGGCACCGGCGCGATCGCCGCGGCGATGAGCGCCGGCGGACCGCCGAGGAACACGCTCACCGGCAGCTCCTGGTTCAGCTTCTCCGCCTCATGGTAGTGGAAGCCGCCGCCCTTGTGGATCTGCCAGTGCATGCCGGTCGTGCGGTCGTCGAAGATCTGCATGCGGTACATGCCGAGGTTATGCTTTTTCGGATGAAGCGGATGCTCCGTATAGACGAGCGGCAGCGTGACGAAAGGACCGCCGTCCTCCTGCCAGCTGGTCAGGAACGGCAGCCCTTGAAGCGGAGCTTCGCGGCGCACCTGCTGCAGCACCGGAGCCGAGCCGCTCGGCACATCCTTGAGCCCGACCTTGAGCAGGTCGAGCATCATGCCGCGCTCGCCCCAGATCGCGCCGAGCGTCGGCGGGAGCAGCCGGTCGGCGGCGCCGACGATCGTCTTCATGAGCTGCTCCGGCTTCGGGCCGAAGGCCAGATCGACGCGGCGCGCCGTGCCGAACATATTGGTGAGCACGGGGAATGTGCTTCCTTTCACATTCGTGAACAGGAGAGCGGGGCCCTCCTCCTCGATGACGCGGCGATGGATCTCGGCAAGCTCCAGATTCGGGTCGACCGGGGCGTCGATGACCGCCAGATCGCCGTCCTGGCGAAGCGCTTCCGTGAATTGCCTCAGATTCGCAAAATTCATGAAGTCCGTCCTTCCTGTCTTTTCCAAGCCTGGATGCCGAGATCGATCAGGATGGAGAAGAGAATGGTGATGATCAGGTTGTGCAGCATGTTGGTGAACAGGAACCACTGCTCGTCGTGCATCGTCGCGGTCAGCCAGGCGCCGCTGAAGATCTGGCAGACGACGAGGATCAGCACGAGGCGGGCCGAGCGGGTCGCTCGGTCTCCTGCCGGGGCATGCTTGCGCACGCGCAGGTACAGCCACAGGAACAGCAGGCCGAGCAGCAGGCCTGCGACGCGGTGGATGAAGACGATGCCGGTCGCGCCGGTCAGCTCAGGCACGACTTGTCCGTTGCAGAGCGGCCAGCCGAGGCAGCCTCCGCCGGAGTCGGTATGGCGGATGAACGCGCCGAGATAAACGACGACATAACAATAAATGCAAGCCGTAAGCACGAGCGCATAGACCGAGCGCGGCAGCCGGGGGGCGGTCGCGGCGTCGTAGCCCTTGCTGTGGCGCCGGACCCAGATGACGAGCAGCACGGTCGATGCGACCGCGAGCAAGGAAATGCCGAAATGCAGCGCCATGACCGGCGGGCTCTGGTACCACATGACCGCGGCCGCGCCCATGAGCGCCTGGATGATCGTAAAGGCCAGCGTCAGGCCGGCGTACCAGAGCGGCTCGCGATGGCCGTGGCGGCGGAACAGCCGGATGGTCAGCACAAACGTGGCGAGCACGATGATGCCGACGACGCCGGTTACGGCGCGGTGGGAGTATTCGATGGCGGTCTCCAGCGTAAAGGCGGGAATAAACTTGCCGTTGCAAAGCGGCCAGTCGTCTCCGCAGCCGCGGCCGGATTCGGTATTGGTTACAAGCGCTCCGGCCAGCAGGACCAGGAACATGCCGATGCAGGACATCCATGCAAGCAGGCGGTAAGCTCGGGAGAACATGATTGTCGGTTGTCACCCCTTCTTCCTATGGATACAACCCTCATTATAGCGGCAAAAAAATGCAAAAGCCATGTTGAAAATGTGACGATCCCGCCCCGAAACCGTGGCGGTCCGGGCCGCTCCGGCCGTGTCTTTCCGACGCTTTCGGCCGCCTCGTTAGCTTGCCCCGAAAGCGGTGCTCCCGTCCTCGTTCCAAGTGGCAATAAGCGGCGGCGGAACGGACGAGGTGCGGACGAGGAACGGACTAGGAGCGGACGGGGAACGGACCAGGAGCGGACGAGGTGCGGATGAGGAACGGACGGGGAGCGGACGAGATGCGGACCAGGTACGGACCAGGAGCGGACGAGGAACGGACGGGAAGCGGACGGGGAAAAACGGAGCAAATACCAAGCTCAAGCCATTATTGGGCGGAGGCCGGAACGTCGGACCGAAACGAGGTGCCGGAACGGCCCCGCTTCGCGGAGCGGGGACTCGGAACCGGCGCCGGACCCCGCAGCGGGATCGAAACCGAAACCGCTTCGCGGAGCGGGGACTCGGAACCGGCGCCGGGACCCACCAGCGGGATCGAAACCGAAACCGCTTCGCGGAGCGGGGACTCGTTCCGATCTCCCTGGAGCCCAGATTCCTTTGATCCCATTCCCCAGCAGGGGTGCAATCCGGCCTCCAAGGGAACCGCTGCCGCTTCTCCACGAGCCCCCGTCCGCTTCGCTCCTGGTTCCCAATTCCTCCCGGACACCCGCGGCGTTCCGTTCTCCTCTGCGCTCGCCAAAGTGCAGTCCTGCTCCCGTCCGATCCTCCACTCGCTCGAGCTACTCGGTTTTTCGCGTATCTCCGACCGTTCGTCTTTTAAACCTAACCCGAATAATTCGGGTTACAGCGGCTCGCAAGTCCTTCTTTCAGGCTCCAACCCGAATAATTCGGGTTACAGCGGCTCGCAAGCCCTTCTTTCAGGTTCCAACCCGAATAATTCGGGTTACAGCGGCTCGCAAGTCCTTCTTTCAGGCTCCAACCCGAATAATTCGGGTTACAGCGGCTCGCAAGCCCTTCTTTCAGGCTCCAACCCGAATAATTCGGGTTACAGCGGCTCGCAAGCCCTTCTTTCAGGCTGCAACCGATACGCCTGCCTACCGGAATGACTTGATTTGACCTCACAACCCCGACCGTTCTCCCTCCACTCGCCCGAGTTACTCGGTTTTTCCGCGCAACTCTGACCGTTTGACCCTCCACTAACCCGAGTTACTCGGTTTTTCCGCGCATCTCCGACCGTTCGGCCTCCCAATGCCCGAGTTACTCGGTTTTTCCGCGTAACCCCGACCGTTCGCCCCTCCACTGGCCCGAGTTACTCGGTTTTTCCGCGCATCTCCGACCGTTTGACCCTTCACTCGCCCGAGTTACTCGGTTTTTCCGCGTATCTCCGACCGTTTGACCCTTCACTCGCCCGAGTTACTCGGTTTTCCCGCGCAACTCTGACCGTTCGACCTTCACATATCCGAGACGACCGAGTCGAGATTTCCTTGGAGCGCAGGATATTGGCGCGCCTGCTCGATGAGGGGCGAAAGCGCTTGGTTCGCGCCCGGTATGGTTTACACGCCCGAGTCGAGGGGGGCGGGGCAGCAAGCCGCATGCGGCTTGCTGGCTGATCTGCAGCCGCCGAATCGTACCGGCCGCGAGAAGCGCTGCCGTCTCCCAGGTATGCGGGAGACGGCCCCCTCCCCCAAATAAAAAGAGGGAGGGGCGGGGCAGGGACAAGGCAAGCGGAGCGAGACGATGCCTTTCGGAGAAGCGGCAGCGGTCCTCTTGGAAGACGGATGGCCTCCGAATAGGAGGTCAAAAAATCAGGGCATCCGGCTTCCAGTGGAATCGGAGAAAGGCTCGGCTCGCGCAGCCGCCTTCTTGTCCACCGGAGTGGCTCGGCTCGCGCAGCCGCCTTCTTGTCCACCGGAGTGGCTCGGCTCGCGCAGCGGGCTTCTTGTCCATTGGACTTGCCGGCTGCCTGCCGAGAAAGGCACGGCCTGCGAAGCCCCCTTCTTGCCCACGGGAGTGGCTCGGCCCGCGCAGCCGCCTTCCGTCTCCGGTCCGTTCCGGTGACGGAGAACATCAAAGAAGGCCGAAGCCTAGAGCGGCTTCGGCCTCCTCCTATCCGCCGGCGGTCAGCCCGGGAGGGCGTCCGCCACTTCCAGCGCCCGATCCAGAAACTGCTCGATCTCCTCGCGGGACTTGCGCAGCTTGTTCACGAAGCGCACCAGCTCCTTGCCTTCGCGGAAGGCGACGAAGCTCGGGATGCCGAGGATATTCAGCTCGGAGCAGAGCTCCGGCAGGTCGTCCCGGTCGATCTCGACGAACGCGATGCGCCCGGCGTACTTCTGCTCGAGCTCCGGCATGAACGGATCGATGAAATGGCAGTCCGGGCACCAGGTCGTCTTGAATACGGCGACGGTGACGCCGCTATTCGAGACGGTCTGGCGGTACTGCTCTTCGGTCGTCAGCTTCTGCATGGGAATCTTCCTTTCCGGTTGCGGGACTATCCGACTTCGCGGACGATCTCGACGATGTTGGAATAGCTGGCCTTGGTCATGCTCGCGGTCGCTCCGAGCAGCTTGGCGATGTCCCGGGCCGGGACATAAAGCGTGCCGTCGACGACGGTCGGCGGGAAGCTCAGCTGCGTCTTGGCGGCGCCGGAATAAACGGTCTTGCTGCCTTTGGCGAGCCAGATCGTCTGGCCGCGGGCTTCATCCTGGAGCGCCCATTTGCTGCGGCCGCTGTCGTAGGTCAGCGACGCGCCCATGCTGTCCGCGAGCGAGCGCAGCGGCACGAGCGTCTGTCCGGACGGCACCGAGATGTAGCTGTCGTAGCCGTACGCGTAGAATTGCGCCGACTGGCGGCCCAGCCGCAGCTCCTGCTTGAGCAGCTTATACGCGTCGGAGCCGCGGTCGAAGTCCCGGAGGAAGCGGGAAGCTCCGGCTGTCCCGGACCAGCGCTCCGGACTCCAGCTCACGGCATCCGCTTGCGGCTTGTCGGCGGCGACGGCTCCGTTCACGTTCCACAGCTCCGTCTGGATCCGCAGCGAGACCGACGACACCGGGATGTCCTCGGACGCCGCGGCTCCGGGAGCCCAGGTCAGCGCCGCATCCAGGCTGCGGATGTCGAGGCCGGCATCCAGCAGCAGCTTGACGTTCAGCGAGCTGCCGTCGGTGAACATCTCCTCGAGCTCGCCCGCGTCGCGGGCTTCCTGCATCGAGTCGGATGCTTCCTGGAGCATCTCCGCGAGCGCTTCCCGGCCTTCCTCCACGAATGCCGGCTTGTCCGCGTCGGACAGCGGCTCTCCGTCCTCATTGGCCGCTCCGGCCTCCGGATGGTCCTGCAGCACCTCGAACAGGCCGTCCAGCATCGCAGCGAGCCCCTCGGAGTCGGACAGCAGCGCCTTGACATAAGCATGCGCCCAATCGAACAGCTCCATTCCCTTCCAGCCGGCGTCTACTTGCCACAGCGCCGAGCCGCCGCCGTAGACGCTCTGCGCGACCGGCTGCACATTCAAGCGGCTCGCGTTCGGCAGGTTGTGGATCCAGTACGCGCCGGCGCGGTCGACCAGATCGCGGACGAGCGCGCCGGTCTGCTCCGGCGTCGCCTCGGAGCCGCCGACGATATCCGTCAGCGAGGCGCCCGAGCCGAGCTCGAGCAAGGACGCCTCGTCGAGCGCCAGCGAGATCGGCCGCTTCAAGCCGTCGATGCGCAGAATCGCGGACGTCTCGTCCTGCTGCAGCGAGAAGCCGATCTCCTTGCCGCCGACGAGCAGCGCGCCGCTCGCGGAGCTGCGGGATCCGCTCTCGACCTTGGCGGAGTCGATGCGCAGGCGCAGGTCGCGCAGCAGCTCCAGCTGCTGACGCTCGCGCTTGTCCAATCCCTCGAACGCTTCGGGCTCGAAGGCGACGGCCAGCGCGACCGTGCTGCGGCTTTCTTGAGTCTGGGCCTTCATCGACTGCAAGATCGCCGTGTTGAGGTCCAGTCCGGCGATCGACTGGCAGCCGGCCGCCGTGACAGCCAGCAGGCAAAGCAGGATCAAGCTTAATCGGAATTTACGGTTCAAAAGACCCACGATCCTCTCTCGTCTCTATCAAATCCCGTCTATTCTACCATGACAGGAAACGAATGGGAAAGAGAGGCTCACAAGCCTGCCGAGGCCTGTCCCTCGCGCCGTCCGAGCCGCCGCACGAGCGGCAGCAGCAGCTTGCGCAGCGGGCCGGGGAAGCTTTTGGCGTCGGCCTCGCGGATGACGCCGAGCGCGATCAGCAGGAAAAGATAGAAGAAGCCGCAGACGAGGCTCGTGGCGATCGCGCCCGCGAGGAAGACGAGCTTGGCGTGCAGCGCCGTGCCGAGCATGCCGCGCACGGTCATGTCCGTGCCGAAGCCGGCCGCCGCGGTGATGAGCACCGCCGCCAGATAAGGCGTCCAGCGCTTGCCGAGCACCTGCAGCCGCACCTTCTGGCGGATCGCCAGCAGGTTGAGCGAGGTGATGACCATGAAGCAGAGCATCGAGGCGAGCACGAAGCCGTACCCTCCCAGCAGCGGACCGAGCAGCAGGCTGCCGACGATCTTGACGGCGTAGCCGATCAGCGTGCTGATCATCGCCGGCCGCGGCGTGCCGAGTCCGAACAGGATCGAGTTGGACGTCATCATCGTAATCTGGAAAATCGTGCCGACCGTGAGCGCCGCGACCATGCCGCTGGCGGCCGGGTCGACGAACAGCAGCCCGTTGACGCTATGCGCGGCCACGGTGAGCAGCAGCGCCGCCGGCACGCCGGTGAACACGACGATGCGCATGACGAGCGACGCCTGGCGCTGCACCTCGTCCAGCCGGCCGACGGAGTTGGCCGCCGACAGCACCGGCAGGATCGACTGGCTGAGCGCGATCGCCAAAATCGGCGGGATGCCGGCGATCGACTGGCCGTTGTAGATGAGGTAGTTCCGCACCTGCTCCGCGGCCGCCTCGCTGGCGAAAAAGCCGTCCGTCCAGCGGATGAAGAACGACGCGTCGACGAGATAGATGAACTGCACCGTCATCGCGGTCACGACGACCGGAATCGACATCGCGAACATTTCCTTGTAGATGGCCTTCAGCCGCATCGGCGGCGCCGAGCGGCGCCCCGTCTCGGCGGCGGAGGCCGCCGCGGCCTCCGCGCCTGCCGCCAGCCGCTCCTCTAGATCGGAGCGCTTCAGCTTGCGGGCGTAGTACAGCATGACGAGGAACGCGCCGATGCTGCCGAACACGCTGCCGAACGTCGCCGCCGCGGACACCCAGGTGTCGCCCCAGCCGAGGTTGAAGACGGCGACCGCGAGCGCGACGCCGAGCAGCACGCGCGCGATCTGCTCGACGATCTGCGAGATGCCGCCCGCGCTCATCATCTGGCGGCCCTGGAAATAGCCGCGCATCATCGCGATGACGGGGAACAGGATGAGCGCAGGCGCGATGGCGCGCACCGATGCCGCCGCGCCCGGAGATTTGGCGATATGCTCCGCATACCAGGGAGCGAGCGCCCACAGAGCCACGGCGAGCGTCACGCCAGTGACGACGCCGAACAGCAGCCCCGCCCGGTAGATGCGCTGGGCTTCGTCCGGACGGCCGATCGCATAGCGCTCCGACACCATCTTGCTGATGGCGCTCGGAATGCCTGCCGTCGCGATGACGAGGAGATACAGGTAGACGTTGTTGGCGATGCCGAGATAGCCCGAGCCGCCGCCGGTGAACAAGTAATCGAGCGGAACCTTTTGGAACACGCCCAGCACGCGGGCGATCAGAGCCGCGGCAGCCAGAATGAGCGTGCCGCGAATGAGAGAGTCCTTTTTGACCATAGGAGGGTCCATCCTTCTTCCTGTGCAGATCTGGCGTCGATCTGAGAATGACGAGTGCAAGAGGCCGTCAGGCCGGCTTCTGACAGTGTATCACAAAAGGCGGGCTTGCCCCAGCCGTTCGGACGCATCGCCGCGGAATGGAAAAAAGCCGAATCCGGGCCGCGCGAAGGCGGCCGGATTCGGCTCGGATGCCTGCTGCGCTTTTGCTTTAGACGCAGCAGATAAGGATTTAGTTTTTGGCGCTGATCGGCTCGAGAGCCGGCTCGCTATGTCCGCGCACCGGGGTCGCGGCGTTGGACGGAGCGGCCCAGCGGACGGAGTTTCCGATGACCTTGAGCACGTTGGCGTCATAGTACGTCGGATGCGTCTCATGGCCGGGACGGAAGTAGAAGATCTTGCCTTGGCCGCGATGGAACGTGCAGCCGCTGCGGAAGACGTTGCCGCCCTCGAACCAGCTGACGAATACGAGCTCGTCCGGCGCCGGGATGTCGAAATGCTCGCCGTACATCTCTTCCTGCTCCAGCACGAACTGCTCCGGCAGGCCGGAAGCGATCGGATGCGCCGGGTTGACGACCCAGATGCGCTCGCGCTCGCCGGCTTCGCGCCATTTCAGGTCGCAGCCGGTGCCCATCAGCTTCTTGAAGATTTTGGAGAAGTGGCCGGAGTGCAGCACGATCAGGCCCATCCCCTCCATGACGCGCTTGTGCACGCGCTCGACGATCGCGTCGTCGACGCGGTCATGCGCCATATGGCCCCACCAGACGAGCACGTCGGTGTCGGCCAGCACGCTCTTGCTGAGGCCGTGCTCCGGCTCCTGCAGCGTCGCGGTGCGGATTTGCAGCTCGGCGTCCGCCAGCCCTTTGGCCAGCGTGTTGTGGATGCCGTCCGGATACACCTTGCGCACCTCTTCGTGTTCCTGCTCGTGAACGAATTCGTTCCAGATCGTAAGCTTGATCATGGGAATGGATCTCCTTTTCGACTTTCAGATTGGATGATTGAATGGATGGTTAATTCAGCAGCCAGATGACGAACAGCACGATCATGGCGAGCTGCAGCGCGATCTTGACGAGCGTGCTCGACAGCAGGCCGACGACCGCGCCGAAGCCGACCTTGAGCGACTTGTCGAAGCTTGAGCCGGCGATCAGCTCGCCGATGACCGCTCCGGCCAGCGGACCGATCAGGAGGCCGAAGCCGGGAATGACGAACGGTCCGGCGATGATGCCGATCGTGCTGCCGATGACGGAAGCGCGGGAGCCTCCGAATTTTTTGACGCCCCAGGCGTTGACCGCATAATCGGCCAGGAACAGCGCCGCGACGATGATCGTCTGCAGCGTCCAGAATACCCAGCCGAACGGCTCGAAGCCGATGAAGAAGCCGTAGACGAAAAAGGCGGCGTAAATCGCCAGCGCGCCCGGCAGGATCGGATAGACCGCTCCCGCCATGCCGACCGCGAACAGGGCGATGACGAGCACCCAGCCGACGATGTCGAGCGCCATCGTCATCCCCGCCCTTTCAGCACGAGCTCTCGGATCGCATAGGCGACGCCATGCTCGTTGTTGCCGAGCGTGACCGCGTCGGCCGCTTCCTTGACCTCGTCCTGGGCGTTGCCCATCGCGATGCCGAGGCCGCATTCGCGGATGGCGGCGATGTCGTTGAGGCTGTCGCCGATGGCGACCGCTTCCTCCATCGCGATGCCGAGCAGGCCGCACAGCTCGCGCAGCGCCGACGCCTTGTTCACTCCGAGCGGATTGAGCTCGAGGTTCCACGGCGAGGAGTTGGTGATTTCCAGCGAGCCCCAGCTCTCGATTTCCTGACGGATCGACTCGCGGATCGCGTCATTCTCCGTATGATACCCGAACTTCATCCAGTGAAGACGGTCAAAGCCGTCCGCCGGCTCGATCCACTTCTCCTTGTTGAACACGCCTTCGACGGCATAGCCCCAGAACCAAGGCTCCGCGTGGCGGACGGCCAGCTCGTGCAGGCGGCGGATCTCCTGCGCTCCCATGAGCGTCCGGCGGTGCAGCACATGCGGCCGGCTCCAGATCTCGCTGCCGTTGACCGTGATGAGCGGCGTCTCGAGTCCGAGCTGCTCGGCGAACGGAATCGCTCCCTGAAAGCCCCTGCCAGTCGAGAAGCAGACCGTGATTCCGGCTTCCATGGCGCGTCCGATCCACTCCGCGTTCTCCTCGCTGATCGTCTGCGTGTCCGTCAAAGTCGTTCCGTCCATGTCCAGGGCAAGCAGCTTGTACATTGTGCGAAGTTCCTCCCTGCCAGATGGTTTCCCCTGCCATTCTATCACAGCGGGCGGGCAAACGCTCGGCGAAGAGGGTCAACCGTTTGAACGTGCCGGCCTCTTCATTATAGGACGTACGGCCCGGCCATTCTCCATCCGATCTTGGCGAATCCTCGTTCGATTTTGGCATGTCCGCTCCCGCGGCCGCTTACCATAGATCCAGCGCGCGCCGCAGCATCCGGCTGCCGCCGCTTCTTCCCGTCAGCAGGCGCGCCGCCAGCAGCAGCGCATAGAGATGCGGCTTGGCCGCGAGCGAGCGGCGGCAGTAAGCCAGCGCTTTCGCCCGGTCGCGCTTGGCCAGATAGGCCATCGTGAAGTATTTGCCGGCAATGCCGTAGTCGATGCCTCTCAGGCAGCGCCTTCTCGCCGACTCGCCGATCGCGTCCGAGCGCTCCACCTGCAGCCGCAGCTGGCGGCGGACGGCGACGGAGCGTTCGCCGAGCGCCTCGAAGCGGCTCAGCAGCTCGGCATCGAGCGCATCGGGATCGATGCGGCGGCGGTCGCAGAAGAAGTAGAGGCTGTCGTCCGACTCGTAATAGACCGAATGCGGCTCGGGCTGCAGCGCGATGCGGAAGCGGTCGAAGAAGCGCATGAGGAAGGTCGTGTCCTCGCCCAGATGATGCTCTTCTCCGATCAGCCCGACCTGGTCCAGCAGCTCGCGCCGCAGCACCATCGTGTTCAGCTGGAAGAAATTGCGGGGCATCCGCAGAAACTGCTCGAACAGCCCCTTTCCGAACACGATCGCCGTCCCGTCGCGGTCGAACCGCTCGCCCATCTCCCGCAGCAGCCGCTGCTCCGTCTCCCCGTCGAAGGTATTCGTCTCGATGTCACCGTGCCGCTCGAGCCAAAGGGCAAAGGCGACCTCCGCCCCCGTCCGCCGGAGCGTGTCCAGGCTCGCCTCCAGATGGCGCGGCAGCCAGCGGTCGTCGGAATCCAGAAACGCCACATAGTCCCCCCGAGCCTCCAGCAGGCCGCAGTTTCTCGCTCCTCCCGGTCCTTTGGCCCGCTCGCTGCGGACATAGCGGATGCGCGGATCGAGCCGGGCCAGCTCCTCGACGACGCCCTTCGTGCCGTCCGTGCTGCGGTCGTCCGCGACGATCAGCTCCCAGTGCTGGAAGCTCTGCTCCCGGATCGACCCGATTGCCCGGGAAATGACATGGGCGCGGTTATAGGCGGGCATGACGATGCTGACGGTTGGCTGCATGAGTTCTCCCCTATCCCTCATTTTTAGGGAAGATTTTCGCGTTTTTTCGCGTTTTTCCTTCTTTCGTCAAAAGAACGCCGGAGCCTCCGCGAGGAAGTCCGGCGTTCGGTTGAAATGGATTCCGCCATCCGCCGCCACATGCCTGATCGGCGACGGCGCCTTCCGTCATGCCGCGCGGCGGCTCAGGCGGGAGCGCCGCAGCTTGGCGGACAGCAGGCCGTGCTTCGGCGAGAGCAGGAACGACGCGGCGAACAGCGCGGCCGCGGCGACGACGATGCAGCCGGCGATGGAGGCGTCGAGCCGCACGGCCAGCGCATAGCCGAGCACCGTCGAGGCGACGCCGATAAGCGCGCTCAGGCCGATCATGACGCCGAGCCGGTCCGTCAGCAGATAAGCCGCAGACGGCGGGATGACGAGCAGGCCGACGACGAGAATCGCGCCGACGCTTTCGAACGAGCTGACCGTGGCGACGGAGACGAGTCCCATTAGCAGGTAATGGAACAGCGCCGCCGGGATGCCGACAGCCGCAGCGAGCATCGGGTCGAAGGCGCATAGCTTGAACTGCTTGTAGAACGTGCCGATGACGGCCAGCACGAGCAGCAGCGTGCCGCCGAGCAGCCAGACCGAGCGCGGGCCGAGATCGACGCCGCCGATCTGCAGCGTGTTCCAGGCGGCGTAGGCGATCTCGCCGTACAGCACGCAGTCGAGATCGAGGTCGACCTGGCGCGCGTTCAGGCTGACGAGCACGACCCCGATCGCAAACAGCGCCGTGAACACGACGCCGATGGAGGCGTCGCTCTGGATGCCGCGCTGATTGAACCATTGGATCAGGAACACGCACAGCAGCCCCATGATCGCGGCCGCGACGAGCATCAGGATCGAGCCGCGCGAGCCGCTGACCATGTAGGCGATGACGATGCCGGGCAGCACCGAGTGGCTGATGGCGTCGCCGATCAGCGCCATCCGGCGCAGGATGAGGAAGCAGCCGAGAATGGCGCAGCTGACGGCGGCGAGCGAGCCGGTCAGCAAAATCCAGAAGTCCATGCTCATGTCAGCCGGCCTCCTTTGCCGATGTCGAGGATGATGCCGACGCGGACGAGGCTGCCTCGGCCGCATGCAGCAGCAGCCGGCGGCGGGCCTCGCGGCGCGTCAGACGGGCCGTCAGCAGCCCTCGCTTCGTGCCGAACACGACCGAGACGAGGAACAGCGCCGCCGCGGCCAGCACGCTGACCGGACCTGTCGGCAGCTGGCTCACCTGGGAGCTGATCCACGCGCCGAGCAGGCCGCTCACCATGCCGAACAGGCCGGAGAGCGCGAGCATGCGGCCGAGCCGCTCTGTCCAGAAGCGGGCGGAGACGGCCGGGGTGATGAGCAGCGCGGCGACGAGCACGACGCCGACCGCTTGGATGCCCGCCACGACCGCCGTGACGAACAGCGCCTGCAGGATGAAGTCCAGCACCGACACCGGGAAGCCCGCTCCCTTGGCGAACGCCGGGTCGAACGAGAGCAGCTTGAATTCCTTGAACAGCAGCGTGCATGCCGCCGCGAGCACGACGCTCACGCCGGCCATGAGCTGCACGTCCGAGCCGATCATCGAGGCCGCCTGGCCGAACAGGAACTTGTCGAGCCCGCTCTGGCTGCCGTCGCCGCTATGCTGGATCATCGTCAGCAGCACGATGCCGACGCCGAAAAACGAAGACAGCACGATGCCCATCGCCGCGTCCGGCTTGATCCGCGAGCGGGCCGTAATGATCCGGATGGCGAGCGTGCCGACGATGCCGGCGGCGACGGCGCCGAGCATGAACAGCGGCAGCGACTTCGTGCCGCTCAGCAGGAAGGCGACGCAGATGCCCGGCAGCGCCGTATGCGCGATCGTGTCGCCCATGAGGCTCTGGCGGCGCAAGTAGGCGAAGCAGCCGATCATGCCGCTGCTCAGGCCGAGCAGCATGCAGCCGAGCGCGATCCAGCGCAGGTTCGGATCGCTGGCGAGCGCGGAAAAGGAATTCCAGAGGCCGTTCATGCCTCTGCCCCCTTCGCCGATGCGGAGGCGGCTTCGGCCGCGCGGAGCGGTCCCGCTGCCGCAGCCGCTCCGAGCTCGGAAGCGGGCGGGGATGCCGCCGGAGACGAGGCTGCCGCAGCGGCTGCGAACGCCATCCGCCCGCCGTACGTCCGCTGCAGGTTTTCCTGCGTGAACGTCTCGGCCGTCGGGCCGAACGCCTGCAGCGAGACGTTGAGCAGCAGCACGCTGTCGAAGTAGTCCGGCACGGTCGCCAGGTCGTGATGCACGACGATGACCGTCTTGCCCTCCGAGCGGAGGCGGCGCAGCAGCTCGACGATCGCCTTCTCCGTGGCGGCGTCGACGCCGGCGAACGGCTCATCCATGAAATACAGGTCCGCCTCCTGCGCCAGCGCCCGCGCCAGGAAGATCCGCTGCTGCTGGCCGCCGGACAGCTGGCTGATCTGCCGCTCGGCGAACGCCTCCATGCCGACTCCTCTCAGGCATTCCATGGCGATCGCCTTCTCCTTGCGGCCCGGCCGCCGGAACCAGCCGAGCCGGCCGTAGCGGCCCATCATAACGACGTCGAGCGCATGCGTCGGGAAGTCCCAGTCGACCGACTCGCGCTGCGGCACGTAGCCGATGCGTCCCCGCACCTCGGCGACCGGCCGTCCGAACGCCCGCACGCTGCCGCCGAGCGAAGGGTTCAGGCCGAGGATCGTCTTGATGAGCGTCGACTTGCCGGCTCCGTTCGGGCCGACGATCGCGATCAGCTCGCCCTGCGGCGCCTCGAAGCTCACCTCCCGCAGCACGGCCTGGCTGCGGTAGGCGGAGCTCAGGCCGCTCACCTCCAGCACCGGCGGCGCGCCCTCTTGCCGCCGGGCCGGCCGCGCGCCTGCTCCTTGGCCTTGCTCGGACGGCGAGGCTTCGAGCCCGATTTCATTCCGTTCGCTGCTGCTCATGATGCGCTCTCTCCTTTCAATGCGTCCGCGATCGTATCGACGTTGTGCCGGAACATGCCGACATACGTTCCCTCCGGCGTGCCCGCCTCGCCCATCGCGTCGGAGAACAGCTCTCCGCCGATGACGACCTTATGGCCGAGGCGTCCTGCTCCCTCGATGACCGATTCGATCGACTTGCGCGGGATGCTCGACTCCACGAATACGGCCGGGATGCCGCGCTCGACGAGGAAATCGCGCAAGGCGGCGACGTCCTTGGAGCCGTATTCGGAGGCGGTGCTCATCCCTTGCAACCCAGTCACCTCCAGGCCGTAGGCGCGGCCGAAGTATCCGAAGGCGTCATGGGCGGTGACCAGCACGCGCTGCTGCTCCGGGATGGACCCGATCCGCTCCAGCGCGTAGGCATGCAGCTCCTCGAGCTCCGAGAGGTAGGCGTCCGCACGCTCGCGATAGCCCGCCTCATGCTCCGGGTCCTGCTCGATCAGCGTGTCGCGGATCTTTTCCACGGCATGCTTCCACAGGCTGGCGTCGAACCAGACATGCGGATCGGGCGAGCCCGAGCCCGGCTCGCTCTCGAGCACCTGGTCCTCGGGAATGCCGTCCGTGACGGCGACGACGGGCCGGGAGCGGCCCAGCTTCTCCAGCACCTCCGTCATCTTGCCCTCCAGATGCAGCCCGCCGTAAAGCACGACGTCCGCTTCGTCGAGCTTCACCATGTCGCCGTGCGAAGCTTTGTACAGATGGGGATCGACGCCCGGTCCCATCAGCGCCGTCACGCTCACCCGCTCTCCTCCGACTTCCTTGGCCGCGTCCGCGATCATCCCGGTCGTGGCGGTCACGGCCAGCGCGGCCGCTGCGCCTCCTTCCTCCTTGCCTCCCGCTTCGCCGGCTTGGCCGCAAGCCTGGACGGCCAGCATCGTTCCGAGCAGGACCATGCTGCCGATCAGCCTCTGCATGCTTCGTTGCATCGCTAGCGTCTCCCCTCTCTTTTTCCTTTTCCTCTTCCGCTCCTTGCCTATCCCGAGGACATGTTGGCCGAGCGACTATATGTTCATCCTACACAATTTTGTTTCTCTTGTGCAACATATTTTTGTCGGACTAACATTTCCGGGTCGCGTCGAACGCAAAAAACGCCGCCCCGGCGCGCTCCCGAAATCGGGAACGAGCGGAGACGGCGCGCCTTGCGGCCGTGCTGCGCAACCGGCTTGACCGGCTGCGTTCATGCTTTTGCGACATGCGTCTTTTCGAAATCCGGCGAGTCGAACCAGTCGCCCGTCCGCGCCCACGTCGCATCGAGCGGTATCCAGCCGCCGTCCTCGTCCGTCAGCCGGACCGCGTTCCAGGCATGCGAGCCGAAGCCGCCGCGGCCGTCGGCGCCCATGCCCGTCACGACCTTGACCTCCAGTCCGACCGAACGCGCCATCACGGCGTACAGCCGGGCCGTGTCGATGCAGACGCCCTTGCGGGTGCGGAACGTATCCTCCGGATTCTGCTCCTTCCAGACGCCGCGCTCGACATAGCCGTCGGCCTTGTCCCAATCGTAGGCGATGCGGCTGCCGAGCCAGTCATAGAGCCGCCGCGCCTTGTCGCGGTCGCCGTCCGCGCCGGCCGTAATCCGGAGCGCCGCCGCGGCGATCTCGTCGGGAATGTCGGCGTCGATCAGCTCGTAGCGGCGCTGCATGACCTGCTGCAGCTCGCTGCCGACCGCCTCGGTAATGACCGGACCGCCGCCCTTCAGCAGATCGCCGGCAAGCGGCTGCAGCAGGCGGTCCGCCGCCTGCCGGTAGACGGGCGAGCTCTCGATGCCTGCCGCCAGCGGCGCCGCCGGGAACAGCGAGACGTACAGGAACAGCCCCGCCAGCAGCACGAGCGAGCGGCCGATGCCATGCAGCCCGCCGAGCAGCGCGCCTGCCGCGCGGCTGGCCAGCCCTCCTCCCGGAGAGCGGCGCGACGGGCGCGGACTGCGGAAGGAACCGCCGCGGCGCGGTCCGTCCTCCTCCGCATGCCGCTCCTCCGGATCGTACCCGTACGTCCCATCCGGCTCGTCATGAGCGCTCCAGCGATCCTGCCCGTATCCGCCGTCCCGCCCGCGACGCCGATGCTCGGCGTACGGCTCGCCGCGATGATGCCGCTCCGGTCCGAGCTCATCCTCGTCGTCGCTGCGCGGCGGACGGGCCAGCGCCTCGTAGCCCTTCCAGGCCAGCGGCGTAAACGCGGACAGCAGCAGCCGCAGCGCCGCATACGCGAGCAGGAACAGCACGCCGAGCCGCAGCAGCGGCAGATCGCGCACGCTCGTCAGGAACGTGTACCAGATCTGCTCGAACGAGCCGAGGCCGCGCTCCGGCACGGCCACCCGGCTCCGCAGCCAGTCGGCCGCGGGAGCGGACAGCAGCTGCGCGAGCCTGGCCGCGCCGAGCAGCGACAGGACGAGCAGTACCCCGTCCCAGACGAATGAGAACAGCCGCCGCGAGGAGCGCCCCGCTCCTCGGCGGAAGCCCTGCAGCAGCGACACGACAATCAGCAGCAGCACGGCCAGAGCGACCGGCTCCAGCCCGAGCAGCGAGCGCAGCCATGCCGGCTCCTCCATCGACTTCTCCTCCCTTCCGGCGGCGCTAGCCGCATCCGCAGCGGCTTCCTTCTAGCCGCCGCGCTTCGCGCCGTCGATCAGGGCGCGGATCGTGCCGTCGATGCTCCAGCTGCCGAGCGGCGCGCCTTTGAACGAGACGTCGACCTTGTCCTCGCCCTTCGAGCCCGTCAGCTCGAGATTGCGGGTGGTCACCGTGAACGTGCCGTCACCGTTGTCCTTGTAGACGGCCTCCGCCGCCTCGCCGGCCATCGCCGTCACCGCCTGGTCGCGCACCTTGTCCCCCAGATCGCGCAGATCCTGCAGGTTGTAGCCGCTGTACAGCACGAGCCCGATCACGATGACCGCCGCCAGCGCCCACTTGGCGACCGTCTTGACGATGCCGACGACGAGCAGCAGCACGACAAGCCCCGCCGCCAGCACGAGCCAGTTTTCTTCGAAGAACGTTTTCCATGTATCCAGATCGAGTCCGGAAAGATCCATCGTTCAAGCCCCCTGTGTGAGGCGCGCGGATTGTCGGCGCCTTTCTTCTATCCCCAGTCCCCATTATACCCGCCTCCCTTCGGAGCGTAAACGCGGCCCCGGTCCAGGCCCGTCATATCCGGGCGCCGCAGGGCGTACAAGTAGTAGAGCCTGACCGCATGCCCCGCCGGGGCAAATGAACGCCGCAAAGGAGGTTGTTCGCCGTGAAGACAGCCGTCTGGCTGTACCTGTTTCTTTTCGTGGCGTTTTTCGACCTGCACGCCCAGTATCCGATCCTCACGCCGTTCGCCGTCTCGCTCGGCGCGGCGCCGTCCTTCATCGGCCTGATGATGGGGCTGTACTCGCTCACGCATCTGCCCGGCAACCTGATCGCCGGCTACGGCATCGACCGCTTCGGCAGCCGCTTGTTCATCTCGCTGAGCCTGCTCGGCGCAGGCGTCATCCTGCTGCTGCAGGCGCAGGTGACCAATCCGTGGCAGCTGCTCGCGCTGCGCTCGGTGAGCGGCTTCGTGCTCGCCTTCCTCTCGCCGGCCTGCAGCGCGCTGCTCGCGCGCATGGCCACGTCGGCGCTGCAGCAGGGCCGGCTCATGTCCGGCAGCGGGCTCGTGCACACGCTCGCGTCCGTCGTCTCGCCGGCGGCCGGCGCCTTCCTCGTCGCCCGCATCGGCTTCGCCAGCGCGTTTTACCTGCTCGGATGGGTGCTGATCGCCACCGCCGTCTGCTCCATCCTGTTCGTGCGCGATCCGAAGACCGCCCCGGCCGAGGCGGCCGCGCCCGCCATCGAGCCCCCCTCGGCGGCGGCCGGCGGGACCGCCCGCATCCCGTGGCTGCTCTATGCGCTGCCTGTAGCGGTCAGCTGCTCGCAGGGCATCCTTTCCTTCGAGCTGCCGCTGCTGTCCGCCACGACCGAAGGCATGATGCGCACCGGCATCCTGTTCTCCGTCGTCAGCCTCGGCGGACTCGTCACGCTCAGCATGCTGTTCCTGAACCGCGTCTCGGCCTTCTCGCGCACGCTGCTCGGCGCGCTTCTGCTCGCGGCCGCCTATTACGGCATCGCCGCCGAGGCTCCGCTGCCGCTCGTCTACCTGCTGTTCGTCGTCGGCATGGCCAAGGGCGTCATCTTCCCCGCCCTCTCGACGCTGCTCATCGAGCTCAGTCCGAGCAACCGCTACGGGCGCACGTTCTCGATGCTGTCGATCTCCTTTTCGGTCGGCGCCTTCCTCGGTCCGATGATCGCCGGCCATGTGCGCCACCTCGTGTCGCCTTATTTCATCTCGTTCCTCGTGCTCATGACGGCGGCGGCGATTTTGCCGTTCTACGGCGGCTTCCGGCGCCGCTCCGCCTCCCCGACCGCCCAATTGCGCTGAACCTGGGTGAATGCACAGGGCGCGTGCCAGGGAGGGACATATACTGCATCATGTCTGCCGGAGAGCACGCCGAAGCGTCGGCGCTTCCCTCCGAACGACCCCAACATGCAAGCAAAGGGGTGACAAATCAGATGTCTTATGTCGAAGGTGTTGCAGGTGCAGGCGCTTGCGGTCCTGTAGGCGGAGTCGGCGGCGCGTGGGGTTCCACGGGCGCGATCCTCGTCCTGTTCATTCTGCTCGTAATCATCATCAGCAGCTTCTGCTACTAATCCGGAGCCCCCGCTCTCATAAAAACCCCTTGAAGGCCCGCCTCGGCGGGCCTTCCTTTTGAAAGGAGGAGGGACAAGCGCGTTGCCGGCCCGGCCCGCCTGCTTGTAGCGGATCCCCAAGAAGGGTATCGTAAGAAGACAGAGACGGCGCGGGAGCGGACAAGCCGCCCCCGCGCCGGGCGAAAAGGAGCGTGGCGGCGAATGAGGAGCGTCATCATCGTCGAAGGAAAGAACGACCGCAGCCGGCTGCGGCGCGTGCTGCGCGAGGAAGTCGGCATCCTGTGCACCTACGGCACACCGGGCACGGCGCAGCTGGAGCTGCTGCGCAAGCAGGCCGGCGACGCCCAGGTGTTCATCTTCACCGACAACGACGCGTCCGGCAAGCGCATCCGCGGCATGCTGCGCGACCAGTTCCCGGACGCCGAGCATATCTACACGCGGCGCGGCTACCCCGGCGTAGAGAAGACGCCGCCGGAATATTTGCTGGAGCAGCTCCAGAAAGCCGGCTTCGAGGAGGAGCTGATCTTCCCGGAGCAGCCGGAGGGCGTCCGCTGGAGCAAAGAAGACGGCCTGTAGCGCATGGATGCGCCGCAGGCCGTCTTCTTTTTCTTTCTCGCGAGGCGAAGTCCGTGCAAACTTGGCACGGCGGGCGCGGGCGGGAGGCCGGCGAGCCGCCTCAGCCTCAGGCCCGCTCCGGGCCTTTTTGGCGCGAGCCGTAAGGACGGTGGCGGACGCGCCGCAGCACCTCTCCGGTCTGCTCCGCCGGCTGCGGCCGGAAGAACAGATAGCCCTGGAGCTCGTCGCAGTCATGCTCCAGCAGATAGCTCAGCTGCAGCTCCGACTCGACGCCTTCGGCGACGACGGACAGCTTCAGCCTCCTGGCGATGAGCAGCATCGCATGGATGATCGCCTCGTCCCGCTCGTCGACGCCGATGCCGCTGACGAAGCTGCGGTCGATCTTGATCCGCCCGACCGGCAGCCGCTTCAGGTAGCTGAGCGAGGAATGCTGCGTGCCGAAGTCGTCGATCGACAGCAGGATGCCCATGTCGCGCAGCTGCTCCAGCGTGGCGAGATTCTCGTTGCGCATCGCCATGTTCTCCGTGATCTCGAGCTCCAGGCAGCTCGGGTCGAGCCCCGTCTCCTCCAGCACGCCGCGCACCGTGCCGACCAGATCCGGAGCCGCGAACTGGCGCGCCGACAGATTGACCGCGATCCGCAGCCCCGCCGCGCCGGCGTCCTGCCAGGCCTTGTTCTGGGCGCAGGCCTCGCGCAGCGCCCATGCGCCGATCTCGACGATGAGGCCGGTCTCCTCCGCGAGCGGGATGAAGGTCTGCGGCGACACCTGGCCGAGGCGCGGATGGTTCCAGCGCAGCAGCGCCTCCAGCCCGGTCAGCCGGCCGGAGGCCGCCTCGATCTGCGGCTGGTAGTACAGCTCGAACTCTCCCCGCTCCAGCGCGCGGCGCAGGCCGTTGCGCAGCTCCATCAGCTCCGCGGCTCCGGCCTCCTCGGTGCCGTCGAACCATTTGTAATGGTTCTTGCCTTCGTCCTTGGCCCGGTACATCGCCAGATCGGCGTGCTTCGTCAGCTCCTCCGCGTCCGCCCCATGCTCGGGATAGAGGGCGATGCCGATGCTCGTCGTCAGGAAATACTCCGCTCCGCGCAGCTGGAACGGCATCCGGAAGCGGCCGATGATCGCATCGGCCAGCGCCTCCGCCTCGGCCATGCCGGAGACATCCGGCAGCACGACTGTGAACTCGTCGCCTCCGAGCCGGAAGCAGGCCGGGCCGTCTCCCGGCATCCGCTCCAGCCCCCGCTCCTGCCGGTCGGTCAGCCTCAGCGAAGCCTCGCGCAGCAGGTGGTCGCCGAGCTGATGCCCGAACGTGTCGTTGACGAGCTTGAACTGATCCAGGTCGAGGTAGAGGAGCGCCACGCTCCTCCCCGGCGTCTCCCCCGCTCTGGCGATCGTCTGCTCGAGATGCAGGTTGAAGCAGGAGCGGTTGAACAGCCCCGTCAGCGGATCGCGGTAGGCGAGGAAATGCAGCTCCCGCTCCTTGCTCGCCAGCATGCGGTTCTGGGCGCGCAGCTCCTCTTCGATCGCGATCAGCTCCTCGTTGGAAGCCTCGATCTCCTCGTTCGCCTCCTGCAGCTCGCGCGTGCGCATATCGACCTTGGCCTCCAGCTTGTAGCGGCCCGTCAGCTGCATGTACAGCAAGTACAGCACGAGCATCATGACGACGACGCTGCCGATGCGGGCCAGCCACAGCTTCAGCTCGATCTGTCCCAGAACTTCTTTCTTGAGCGCCCCGGCGAGCTCCCATGTCCCGTCCGGCACGTCCACGAGCTCCCTGAGGCGACTGTCCCCGAACAAGCCGGAGTCGCCAAGCAGCACGCTGCCGTTCACCCGCAGCGCGATGTCGAACTGCTCGTCCACGAACTCGTCCGAAATGCCCTTGAGCAGGTCCTCCATGTCCAGCACGACCGAGGCGAAGCCCCAGAACTGGTCGTCCAGATAGACCGACTGTCGGGTAATGAGACCGCTTCCGCCTTGGATCAGGTCAAGCGGCCCGACCAGCGTGACCGTCCTCAGCCCTTTCGCCCGCTCCGCGTTGGCTTTGACCGCCGGACGCTTGTCCTTGAACAAGTCGTTCCCGAGCAGCAGCTCGTTGCCCTTTTGCGGATAGACGTACCAGGCTACTCCGTTCGGGTAGAGGGACAGATTGCGCACATCCGGCAGCGCCGGCACGAAATGCGAGGAAAACTGGTTGAACCTGCCGTAATCGACATGGCCGTTGTAGCGCAGCTCCGTTTCGACGAAGGCGACCAGGCTCTCCGTCAGCAGCACCCGGCGCTCGACGCCGAGCCTCAGCTCGTTGGCCTTGAACGCCATCTGCCGGGAAGCGTCGCGGTAAGCCTCGTCGACGAGCTGCTGGCGGTAGAGCGCGGTGCTCCACAGCACCATGGACGAAAGCAGGATGAACAGCAAGCCGAGCAGCCCCCACAAGGTCAGGCGTTCGCGTCGGGACGGCATGTAGCGGCGGATGGATTCTCTCACGCGGCGGACTCCCTCCGGGCCTGGCCCCACGGGCAGGCCGAATCGTCTTGATGCAACTCTTCCCTTTATCGGCACTGGGGGGAAGCGCGATTAGAGGTCCAGCAGCGCGATGACGCCCGTCACCGTCGCGATGCTCGCGACCGTCGACAGCAGCACCGCCTGCGAGGAGAATTCCGGCTCGTTGTCGAATTCGACCGCCAGCAGCACGCTGCTGAGCGAGGTCGGCACGGCGGAGCTGACGATCAGCGCCTTGGCGGCGAGGCCGTCGATGCCGAGCAGCCAGACGGTCAGCGCGGCGAGCGCCGGTCCGGCGGCAAGGCGCAGCCCGAGCGACAGGCCGAGATCGAGCCCGCGGCCCGCCTTGGGCGCGGCGCCCCGCTTCATGCTCCCGAGCTGCACGCCGAGCGTCAGCAGCGCGGTGCCGATGAACGCGTCGGCCACATAGTCGAGCGGAGTCTGCAGGTAGACCGGCATCGGCGTCTGCGTCCAGTTGAGCAGGAAGGCAAGCGGAATGACGTAGATGACCGGCTGCGACAGAATCTGGCGGCGGATGCCGGCCCAGCTGCTCTTATGCGCGTTGACGCTGTAGATGCCGTACGTATTGGGCAGCAGCGACTGCATCATCATGATGAGCACCTGGATCGACAGCGTGAACGGATTCGCCGCGAAGGCGAGCTGGTTGAGCGGAATGCCGTAGTTGGCGCTGTTGTAGAAGAGCACGCTGTTGCGCATCGCCGCCCGCATCCCGCCCTCGTAGCCGCGCAGGCGGACAACCAGCTCGACGAAGGCGTATTGGAGCGCCATGAACACGGCGAAAAACAGCAGCACCTGCCCGATCAGCGAGACCGGAATGTCCGTCGAGTACAGCAGCTTGAAGATGACGGCCGGAGAGAACAGGTAGAAGTTCAGCTTGGACAGCGTGCGGATGTCGAGCGTGAAGATGCGCTGCAGGGACACCCCGATCAGGATCATGACGCAGAGCGGAATGATGTTGTGCAGCAGGATCGAGCCGAGCAGAGCCATGGGCGCGCCTTCCTTTCTTTGCGGGACGGCAAAAGGCCGGCGCTCGCGGCGCGGCCCGGGATAGGACGCGGCGCTGCGAGCGGCCAGCCTGGTCTAGGTGAGAGCTTCGACCGCCTCGACGAGGGAGGCGGCGATTTCGTCCGGCGTCTTCTTGAGATCGTTGCCGCCGATGATGTACTTGCGGATGCTGCCCTTCTTGTCGACGACGAAAATGGCGTCGGTATGGGAATAATTGCGTGACTCGTCCTTGACGACCATGAGGCCGAAGTCCTTGGCGAGCTGCTCCGAGGCGGCCGCGTCGTCCTGGCGCAGGAACCGCCATCCGGCCGGATCGGCATGGAACTTGGCCGCGAACGAGCGGATCGCCTCCGGCGTGTCGCGCTCAGGGTCGAACGTGATCGACTGCAGCTCGGCTTTGGTGCCGAACAGCCCTTTTTCCTTGAGCTGGTCCTGCACCTTGGACAGGATGAACGTCGTCGCGGGGCAGACGTCCGGGCAGCTCGCCCAATAGAAGTAGACGAGGCGGACCTTGCCGTCTGATTCGGCGGATGAGAAGGCCTTGCCGCCGTCCAGCTCGCTCTGCAGCGTGTACGCCGGGGCCGGCGTGTCCATCGGGAAGCTGACCGAGCTGCGGTTGTCCTGCAGATAGGTGACGAGCAGATAGGCGCCCATCAGCGCGCACAGCGCGAAGAGGGCGATCTTGAAGGCGTGCCTGCGGATGAAGGTCAACGTGGTTCTCTCCTTATGGCCCCCATGGCCTTATGTAGGCGGAGCCGCTGCGGGCTCCGGCGGCGCGAGGCCGATCAGGAGAATAGGCTCGTCCAGATCGACAGGCCGGCTTGGCGCGACGTGTCCGCGATCATGAGCAGGAACACGATCAGCAGATAATTGACCGAAATGAGGAAGTTGACCTTCGCCCATTTTTCCGTCTTCTCCTCGGTGGAGGCGTAGACGCCGGTGAACGTATGCACGAACCAGACGACGGTGAGAATGCCCGAGATCCACAGGAACCACGGTCCGACATAATCGTACGCATACATCAGAATGACGGTCGGGATGAGCAGCAGCACATACGGAATCATCTGCAGCTTGGTGCGGCGGATGCCTTTGACGACAGGCAGCAGCGGATAGCCGGCGGCGCGGTACTCCTCCACCCTGCGGATGGCGAGCGACCAGAAATGGGCGGGCTGCCAGAGGAACAGCAGCGCGAACAGGATCCAGGCTCCGGCGTCGATCTCGCCGGTGACGGCGGCATAGCCGATGACCGGCGGCATCGCGCCGGACACGCCGCCGATCGAGGTGCTCCACGTCGAGCTGCGCTTGAGCCAGATCGTGTAGACGACGATATAGACGAACCAGCCGAGCAGGCCGAGCCAGCCGGTCAGCGGATCGAGCGCGAACAGCAGCGCCAGTCCCGCCGCGCCGAGCACGACGCCGTATGTGATGACGAAGCGGGGAGAGACCCGGCCCGTCGGCAGCGCGCGGTTGCGGGTGCGTTCCATGCGCGTGTCGAGCTCGCGGTCCCAGTAATTGTTGATGACGCAGGCCGAAGCCATCGTCAAGCAAGTTCCGGCCAGCATCCAGACGAGCAGCAGCCAGTCGACCTGCCATTTGGACGCCACCCAGAAGCCGCCGAACGCGGCAAAAGCATTCATCCGGACGATGCCCGGCTTGGTAAGAGCGATCAGGTCTTTCAGCACATTCGTGCGCCTCCTGTTTTTGGAGCGGCAAAAGCGCAACGGGGCGCTAAGGGCTTCAGTAGTCAACGGTACTTATGATACCGAAAATCAAACACGGTGACAACGGAGCGCCGAAGTTGTTCAAGATTTCGACATGCCGGAGCGTCAACAATCCGACTTTTTTTGCAGCTGCAGGATTGTCCGCAGGAACACACCGCGGCGGCCCGCATAGATTAGAGATGTGGTCAGGAGCCCAGGCGGAGGGCATCCGGCTCAAGGCCAGACTCCCGCAGGAGGAGCGTGATCAGAAAGATGGCCGTCATCAAGACGAACGCCGAGAATACGAGGCTGCTAGCCCGGCTGATGAGGGCGGAGGCGGAAGGCGAAGGCGAGCTCGGCATGCTCATGGTCGGCAACGTCAGCGTCAACCGCGTCCTCGGCAACTGCCTCGACTTCCGCAACATCCGGTCGATTCCCGATATGGTGTATCAAAGTCCGGGCGGATACGAGGCCGTGCAAAAAAGCTATTTCTATCAGAAGGCGCGCGACAAGGAGATCCGGCTCGCCGAGCGGGTCATCGCCGGCGAGCGCCAGCATCCGGCGAGCAACGCGCTGTGGTTCTTCCGGCCGTCGGGCAGCTGCCCCGGCACCTGGTACAATCAGGCCAATACGGGCCGCTTCAAGGCGCATTGCTTCTTCGCGCCGACCGCCGAGGACTGTCCGAACGTCTACTGAAGCAAGCTGCAGGACCAAGCAACGACAACCACTAGAGAGCGGGGAAACAACCATGTCGAATGTTTACGATTACCGTATGTACGCCCACGGCGGCTATCCCGGCATGCCGATGCAATCGCCTTACGGAGGCAACTTCGTCGCCATGCCGCCGGCCGTGCCGAGCGGCGCCGTCGTCACGCCTCAGGGCGGAACGGTGCAGATGCTGCCGGCGACCGAGGAATCCTACGTCGAGAACATCCTGCGCCTGAACCGCGGCAAGATGGCTACGTTCTACATGACGTACGAGAACAACAAAGAGTGGAACGCCAAAATTTTCCGCGGCATCGTCGAGGCGGCCGGACGCGACCATATCATCATCAGCGATCCGTCCACCGGCATGCGCTACCTGCTGCTCACGCTGAACCTGGACTATGTCACGTTCGACGGTCCGATCGCGTACGAGTACAGCTTCCAGGGGCAGACCATCACGAACCAGACTCCGGCCGCCCAGCGCTAGAGCGGCGCCGGGCGGAACGTCCACGCATGGATGCGGCCCGCCCCGCCTGCCGTCCAGCCTCCGATCGCCGACCAAGGAGAGCGTCCGTCCAGACGCTCTTCTTGGCATGCCTTGGCCGCCGCCTCCGAGGCCGCAGGCCAGATCTCCACGAACAGTCCCGGCTGCTCGGAGCCTTCATAGAGCCGGACGTCCGGCCAGCGCTCGCGCAGCTCCCGGAGCCGCTCCAGGTACTCGTGCCGGTGCCGCTCCTCGATCTTGTACTCCACCATCAGCGCATATCCGTCCATCTTTGTCCTCCTGTCCGCACCCGGGCGGCGCAACGCCCGAGGTCGATCGCCTCATCCTACCATTGACCGGCCTGCCGGACAAGCGCGGCTCGTCCCGGCCGGCTCGCCTCAAGCCGGATAATCCGCCTTCTCCCGGGGGAGCCTAGAGAGAAGTCCAACATCGAAAGGGGACATCCACCGATGGATACGGGCACTCATCTCGTATTCGGTCTCGGACTCGCCGGACTCGCCACCGTCGATCCCATCGTCGCCGCCAGCCCGGCGATGTTCGGCGCCGTCCTCGCAGGCACGATTGTCGGCTCCCAGGCGCCGGATCTGGACGGCCTGCTAAGGTTGAAAAGCAACGCGCTTTATATCCGCAACCACCGCGGAGCCTCGCATTCGCTGCCGGCCGTGCTCGGCTGGACGCTTCTCATCACCGCCGCGATCGGGCTCGCCTGGCGCGGAAACGTCTCGTGGACGCATCTCGCCTTCTGGGTGCTGCTCGCCGTCTCGGTGCATGTTTTCAGCGACTGCTTCAATACGTACGGCACGCAGGCGGCCCGTCCGATCTCGTCCAAATGGATCTCCTGGAACATCATCCATATTTTCGATCCGTTCCTGTTCGCCGCCCATGCCGCCGCCCTGCTGCTGTGGGCGCTCGGAGCGGCCGCCCCGCAGGTCGTCTTCCCGGTCCTCTACGCGTTCGTCGTGCTTTATTACGTCTGGAGAACGCTCGTCCATCGGCGCACCGCAAGCTCGCTGCCCGGACTCGACCCCGAAGCGGCCGAGGGCGAGCGCTACATCCTCATCCCGACGCTGAAGCCCGCCAGCTGGAACGTCGTGAAGCAGCTCAAGGACGGCGCCTTCCGCATCGGAGACCTGCGCGGCGGCAAGCTTTCGTGGACGGGCACCGCCCGCTGCGAGGAGCATGAGGCGATCGACCAGTCGAAGTTCGACGCCTCCGTCCGCTCCTTCCTTTATTTCACCTCGTTCGCCTGCTCGGAAATGACCGAGCATGCCTGGGGGTACGAGGTGCGCTGGTTCGACGTCCGCTATCGGCATCGCAAGCAATATCCGTTCGTCGCCGTCGTCGTCATGGACCGCGACTACAAGACGCTCGGCTCTTACGTCGGCTGGCTGAGCGACGAGCGGCTGCAGAAGAGGCTGCGGATGAATACGTATTGAACGTCCTGCCGGTTGACCGAGAGCGCCCCCATCCTGCACAATAGATGGGGGCTTTCGTGCGCCGCGCAGCATTTTTCCCGTGCGCCTGGCCCGGCAAAAGCAGAAAAAAAGCCCAAGGTTTCCCTTGGACCTTTTCTTGTATGGCTTAGCGTTGAGTTCCGGACAGCTGCTGCTCGGCGATTTGCACCAGTTTCTTGGTGATGTAGCCGCCCAGCGATCCAGCGTCGCGCGTAGCTACGTTTCCGTAGTAGCCGTCAGCCGGGATTTGAACACCCAGGGATTGTGCCGCTTCGAATTTCAGTTGCTCAAGGGCTTGTTTTGCGCCTGGTACGACCAGTCTGTTGCTGCCGCTGTTGTTGCTTGCCATTGTGAATTGCTCCTTTCGAAGTTCGCACTGTGTTGTGTGTGTTGCAAGCTTGCAAGCTTATTATGTTCCGATTGCTTCGTTCTATTCTCACTATCGCGTTTTTTTCTCCACTTTATATTCGGGAGGCCGTTCCCCATGTCCAAGCCCCTTGCTCTCGTCTACGCCCTGCTGTCCGTAGCGCTCATGACCGCCACCGCGATCTCCATCAGCTACAGCGGCCGCGCCGCCATCGCGCTCGGACTGGCCACGTTCCTGTTCATCGGAGCCGGCTTCGTGCTCAAGTCGCGCCTCAAGAAGCGCTGAGCGGCCGGCTGCAGGCAAAACGAAAAGAAGCGTCCGCCCGCAAGGGCAGACGCTTCTTTTTTTTGCGCGCATGGCTCATGCGGCTTGCCTGAGCCCGCGGAAGGCGACCCGCCAGCCTCGCGCCTCGGCCTGCGGCCGGATCAGGCTTTAAGGAAGCCCATGCGCTCCTTGACGCCGGCGACGACGCGGTCGGCGACGACGGACGCCTTCTCCGCGCCTTGCTTCAGCACTTCCTCCAGCATGCCGGAGCTGCGGATCTCGCGATAGCGCTGCTGCAGCGGCTCCAGCACGTCGACGATGCGCTCGGCCAGCTCCTTCTTGAACGGACCGTAGCCCTGGCCTTCGAATCTCGCCTCGACCTCCGGCAGCGAGAGGCCCGACATGAGCGAGTAGATGCCCATCAGATTGCTCACTTCGGGCTTCGATTCGCGGTCGAACCGGATCTCGCGGCCCGAATCGGTCGTCGCGCGGCTGATCTTCTTGCGGATGACATCCGGCTCGTCGAGCAGAGCGATGAAGCTGCCCGGATTCGGGTTGCTCTTGCTCATCTTTTTGGAAACGTCGTCGAGCGACATGATGCGGGCGCCGATCTCCGGAATGTACGGCTCCGGAATCGTGAAATAGTCGCCGTAGCGGCTGTTGAAGCGGCCTGCGAGATCGCGCGTCAGCTCCAGATGCTGCTTCTGGTCGTCGCCGACCGGCACGAGATCCGCATTGTAAACGAGGATGTCGGCCGCCATGAGCGAAGGATAGACGAACAGCCCGGCTCCGACCGACTCCTTGCCCGCCGACTTGTCCTTGAACTGCGTCATCCGCTCCAGCTCGCCCATCGACGTCAGCGTCGTCAGCAGCCATCCGAGCTCCGCATGCGCCCGCACATGGGACTGCATATAGATGGCCGCATGCTGCGGGTCGATGCCCGCCGCCAGATAGAGGGCGGCGATCGACTGCGACTGCTCGCGCAGCGCGGCAGGCTCCTGAGGAACGGTGATCGCATGCAGGTCGACGACCATGAAGTAGCATTCATGCGTCTCCTGCAGGCGGACGAAGTTCTGGAGAGCTCCGATGTAGTTGCCGAGCGTCAGCTGGCCGCTCGGCTGGATGCCGGAAAGCACTTTTTTCATCTTGCTTCACGCCTTCTCTTGGAATTTTTGAACGCAAAAAAGGCCTCTCCTCCGCAAGGGACGAGAGACCGTGGTGCCACCCTAATTCGCCGGCGCCCGCTTCGGGGCTGCATCGGCCTTTGGATCCGCTAACGGGGATCAAGCGGGGACAAGCCCGGCTCCAGAGTCCATTCCGCGCGGTCCGTTCCGCCGGCTTCTCAGCATCCGCCGGCTCTCTGGGAAACGTCCTTGGCTGCGCGTACTCCATTCTGTCGTTGCCTTTAGAACGATTATAGTCCCGCTCTGCGAAAAGTCAAGGCGAGCACGCCAAACTGGGCGATGCGGCCAGAAAGCGGAAGTTCCCGTTCTGTCCTCGGCGGAGCGCGCATAGGCATGGAGGAGGAACGTCCAGCCTGTCCGCCCTTTCTCGGCGCAGGACAGGACAAGCCGGACCGGAAAGGAGCTCCTTTCGATGACCCGACGCTTGCTGCCGCTGCTCGCCGCCGTTTCGACGATCGGCGCGGGTGCAATCCTGCTGCTGATCGCGCGGCGCGACATGGGGCTGGACGCGGCTGCCGCCTCCCGCTTCGGCTCCGTCTTCATCGGGATCCTGCTCGAAGCGCTGCCCTACCTGCTGCTCGGCGTCGCCATCTCCGCCGTCGTGCAGATCTATCTGTCGGAGCGGCTGCTGCGCCGCCTCCTTCCCCGCCATCCGCTGCTCGCGGTGACGGCGGCCGGACTGCTCGGCATCGTCTTTCCGCTCTGCGAATGCGGCATGATCCCGGCCGTGCGGCGCCTCATCCGCAAAGGCATGCCCGCCTACGCGGGCATCGCCTACATCCTCGCCGGACCGGTCGTCAACCCCGTCGTCTTCTCGTCCACCTGGGCCGCGTTTGGCGGCACGCCGCAGATGGCCATCGCGCGGACCGGGCTCGCCTTCGCCGTCGCCTTCGCGATCGGAGCCATCCTGTGGAAGACGCTCAAAAGCGATCCGCTGAAGGCCGATCTCGCCTCGCTCTACGCTTCGCTGCCGCAGGAGGAGCCGCCGGCGCGCCCCTTCGGAGGCCGGCTGCAGTCGGCCGCGCTCCATGCGACGGACGAGTTTTTCGACATGGGCAAATATCTCATCCTCGGCGCCGCGCTGGCCACGCTGTTCCAGACAGCCGTCAGCCGCTCCTTCCTCGAGGAGCTCGGCGGCAACCAGCTGCTGTCGCATCTGTTCCTGATGGGCGTCGCCTTCCTGCTCTCGCTCTGCTCGACGTCGGACGCGTTCGTCGCCGCCTCCTTCGGCGGCAGCTTCGAGAACGGCGCGCTGCTCGCCTTCCTCGTCTTCGGACCGATGATCGATCTCAAGAGCCTGCTGCTCCTGCTCGCTTCGTTCCGCGCCCGCACGGTTCTGCTCGTCGCCAGCCTGGCCGCCGTCTTCACGCTGACCGGCTCCTGGCTGCTCGAAGCCGTCTATCTTCCTTGACAAGGAGGCGCTCCGCAAAATGGCTCCAACCGCTCTCGCCGCCCTTCATCATGCGGCCAAATCGGCCGTGCTCGCGGCTTTGTCGCTGTCGCTCACGCAGCTTGCACGGACCGGGACGCTGAACCGCTACATCGCGCCGAAGCTCGAGCTCGGCGTCAAGCTGTCCGCGCTCGCCCTGTTCGCGCTCGCCGTATTCCGGCTCTGGATCGCGCTGCGCGCCTGGCAGGGCGACGACGCCGAGGCGGACTGCGGCTGCGGCGCCCACGGCCCTGCGGCTGCGGGACCGAGGCAGCTGGCCGTGTACGCGATGTTCCTGCTGCCGATCGTCTTCGGGCTGCTGCCCGCCGTGCCGCTCGGCAGCGCCGACGCCGCCCGCGCCGGCATCCATCTGCCTGGCGCCGCGGCGGAGCACCCGCAGCGCTCCGACACGGCGGCGGATGCCGAAGCGTTTCCGTTCGACGAATTCACCCGTCCTTACGCCGAGCTGGCCCGCCGGCTGCACGCGCTGCCCTTGATCGACGTTCCGGAGCCGCTTTATATCGAGACGCTCTCGTCGATCGACCTGTACCGAAAAGCGTTCGCAGGCCATCGCATCCGCCTGACCGGCTTCGTCCATCGCGATTCCGGCGCGACGGACGGCGTCTATCTGCTCAGCCGCTTCGCCGTCTCCTGCTGTCCCGCCGACGCCCGGGCCTACGGCTTGCCGGTCCTCGACGCGCAGGCGAAGCAGCGGCGGACCGACGAGTGGCTCACGGTGGAAGGCGTGCTCGAGGAAGGCGTCTACGACGGCCAGCCCGCGCTCGTGCTCCGAGCCGAACAGACGCGATCCGCTCCTCCGCCCGCCTCCCCGTACGTCTATCTCGATCCCGATTTTTAAATCGAGGACCTCGATGTGCATATATTGGCAGACGAGGCGCATACTACCTCCATCAAAAAGGAGGTGACGCATATGGCAAGCAACAACAGGCTCGTCGTTCCGGGCTGCCAAGCCGCCCTGGAGCAGATGAAATACGAGGCCGCTCAGGCGCTGGGCATCCAGATTCCTCAAGACGGCTATTACGGCAACATGGCGACCCGCGATGCAGGCTCTCTCGGAGGCTACATAACGAAACGTCTGGTCGAGATCGCCGAGCAGCAGCTGTCCGGCAACGCCCGTCCTATGCGCTGAGAGCGCAGCTCCGAAGACAGAACGAAAAACAGCCTTTGTCCGCCATGGACAAAGGCTGTTTTTCAGGGAACATCATTCTTCCGACACGCTGCCGCGATCCCACAGGCCGGGATGCCTCGGCTCGTAGCGGAAATGAGAACTGGCCATATTGTAATTCGATTCGCATAGCATGCTGGCCGACCAGCTGGAGGCGGCTCCTTGGCGGCGCACCGAGAAGTCGTATAGAAGCTCGCCATGGGTCCAGCTCCACTTGCTCTTGAGCGCATCCACCGCCATCTGCCGGAATTCCTTGACCTGCTCGGCTGTCAATCCCGCTGGCGATTGGGGGGAGGCGGGAGGCTTCAGCTCGATAGGATTGTGGCGGATGCCGTATTTTCCGACCGTATTGTTGCGGATATGGATCAGCACTGTACCCGAGGAGGCATGGGTAAGCTCGGACTCAAGCTGACGGAATACAAAGTCGACTTGCCGTGCCAGAGGCGAAGCGCTGTTGCTTTGCATCTAATTCACCTCCGATCGAAATGAAGTCGTTTAGCGACATTATAGGACAGCGTTTTTTCAGGTTCAACTAAATATTAACAGAATAGGATAGAGTTTTAACCCTTTTTAGGGTACATCGATCTACTTCCCAATAGGACTTAAGCACCTTTCGACGCAATTCCCCCTTTTTTTCGTTTCCCTGGCCCCAGGTCTACATCTTCATGGTCGGATTACCGATTATTAGGTAACGCTTTCTTTATCCATATCAGCGATAGGAGTCGATTTCAGCATGGAATGGTATCATTCTCTCTCCATCAAGAACAAGGTTCGCTTCGGCATCTTTACGGCGCTCGCTGTATCCATCCTGTTTTTCCTCGTCCTCAGCCTGATGGCGGGCTCGCCGCTCTGGCCGGTCGCGGTCGCGCTCGTCGCCGGAGCCGCCGCCTCCTATCCGCTCGCCGCCGTCGTGGAGCGCTCGCTCACCAGCTCCATCGAGGAGATGACGACGGTCGCCTACGGCATCTCCAAGGGCGACTTCACGCAGCGGGTCGATACGTCCAGCGCCTCGCTGGGGCAGCTGGCCCACTCCTTCAACAGCATGATCGACAAGCTCCGCGAGATTCTCGCCGACACGTCCCGCATCGGCCGCATGGTCAACGAGACGAGCACGAGCATCTACAACAAAAACTCGCAAGTGAAAGCCGTCATGGAGCAGGTCGGCACCTCGGCCGGCGAGCTCGCCTCCGGAGCGGGCGAAATCGCCGAGGAGGTCGGCGGCATGAGCGACTCGATCCGCGAGATCGAGTCCAAGGTGGCCACCTACGCCGAATCGAGCCGCATGATGAACGAGCGCTCGGAGGCGGCGATGCGCCTCGTCGAGCGCGGGCAGCAGTCCGTCGAGACGCAGGCCGAAGGCACCCGCCGCACGGCTGAGGCCGCGGCCCATGTCTCCGAGGCGATCGCCCGCCTGTCCGAGGCGGCTGGCGGCATCTCCGCCATCACCCGCACGATCTCCGATCTGGCGGAGCAGACGAACCTGCTCTCGCTCAACGCCTCCATCGAGGCGGCCCGGGCCGGCGAGCACGGCAAGGGCTTCGCGGTCGTCGCCCAGGAGGTGCGCAAGCTCGCCGAGGAATCGACGGCGTCGACCAAGGAAGTGTTCACGCTCGTCAAAGGCATCGAGCACGGCCTCAAGGACGCCAACGCCAACATCAAGATCAACGAGCAGGCCGTCGAGCTCCAGTCGCAGATGCTGCGCGAGACCGAAGCGGTGTTCCGCGAGATCGTGGAGAGCGTGCAGTTCATCTCCAGCCAGATCGAGCAGTTCGCCCGCGAGAGCGAGAGCATGCTGGACAACGCGCGCGCCATCTCCGAGGCCATCGGCAACATCTCGGCGATCACGCAGCAGTCCGCCGCCGGCACCCAGCAGGTGTCCGCTTCGATGAACGAGCAGGTCGACTCCATCCAGACGATCGTCGAGGAGACCGGACGGATGCAGCAGATGGCTTCCCAGCTGCAGCGCACGATTCAGATTTTCAAATTCTGATCCGTCTCTTGTCCGCGAAGGACGCCGCCATCGGCCGTCGCTCTCTTCATGGCCGATGGGCCGTATGGAGCGGGGGAACGCAGGGAATAGCTAATCCGCAAGCCTCTGGACCGCCATCCGGAAGGCCGGCTTGATCCCTGTAGGAGGTGTACCGATGAAGCCTTTGCGCCGTTGGCCGGGTTGGCCCGCCCTGCTGCTCGCGCTGCTGCCGCTTCTGGGCGGAACGCCGAAGATCGCCGGCGCCGCTTCCGCCGGGGAGGCCCCGACCGCTGCCCCGGCGGAAGCGGTCGTTCAGGCGGCCGCCCTCAAGCCAAGGACGGTTTCCTGGATTACGCTATCGCGGGAGTATCCCGGGGCGTTCGCCACGCGCGGACCGGCCGGCATCAAGCGCGTGGCGCTGACGTTCGACGATGTGCCGGACGAGCAGTATACGCCGGAGGTGCTGGACATTCTGGCCCGAGAGCATGTGCGGGCCACCTTTTTTGTCGTCGGAGAAAGAGCGGCGAAGGCGCCCTCCGTGCTCTGCCGCATCCGCGCGGAAGGCCATGCCATCGGCAATCATTCGTACGACCATACGTCTTACGCCCATCTGCCTCCCTCGAAGTTCGAGGAACAGATCGAGTCGACGAGCCGCCTGCTCAGGACCCATCTCGGCTTCACGCCGCGCTTCCTGCGGCCTCCCTACGGAGAAATCACGCCCCGCCAGCTGATGTGGACCCAGAGCCGCGGCTACTTCGTCGTCAATTGGGATGTCGACACGCAGGACTGGAGAGGGCTGTCCGCCGACCAGATCGTGCGCAACGCCCAAAAGACGCTCGCACCGGGCAGCATCATCCTGCAGCATGCCGGCGGCGGCATCGGCGAGGATCTGAGCGGCACCGTCAAGGCGCTGCCCCGCCTCATCCGCATGCTGCGCGATCAGGGCTACGAGATGGTGACGGTGCCGGAGCTGCTCGGCGAATCGGAAGAAATCGAGAAAATGCGCCTCTATTGACAAAGAACCGGCTCCTTGGCGAAAGGAGCCGGTTCTTCTATCTAAATGAAGCGGTATGGTATGGTTTGGTTTGGCTTGGATCAGGTCAGGACATGCACCTTGACCCATTGGAAGCCGAACGAACGAGCTTCGGCCGTCGTGCCGGGCACGAAGATGTCGATTCGGTCTCCTTTGATGCTGCCGCCTGTATCCGTCGCGGTCGCGATCATGCCGCCGACCGGCAGGCCGTCGTAGCTGTAGCCGGTAATGTACAGCTTCGTTCCAAGCGGAATCTGCTTCGGATCGACCGCGACGGTGCCGACGCGAAGCGGGTTTCCGAAATAGTCGACCGCTCCCCATTTTCCGTTTTCGGAAGCCGCGGACGTATAGGCGCTTGCCTTGATCTGAAGCGTGCGTCCTACCTCGTAGGACTTGCCGGTCGGATCGATGACTTTTTTCGTTCCCTCGTCGGCGGCGATCAGGCGGATGCCTGCGGACGAGGCGTGGATCGTCGTGCCGGCCGGAATGGAGAGCTTCAAGCCGGAGTAGATGTTCGTCGGCTCGATGCCTTCGTTCATCTCCATCAGCTTGTCCAGCGGAACATGGAACGCCTGCGCGAGCTTCCAGAACGTATCGCCGTCCTTGGCGACATACGTCGTAGCGGCGGAGGCCGATACGGGAGAGCTCAAAAGCGCGAGGCCGGCCAAAACGGCGGCGGCGGATTTGATCATCGGGCGGAGCATGGTCTTCATCGTCATGGGCATGGTTCCTCCTTGGTGGGACGCTTCGGGCTCCGTTCGTCGGGCCCGGCAGCGGAATGGTGCGGTCCGCGCAAAAACCTACGGGTGTCAGAATAACACAGGCTTCCTCGCGGCGGACCAGCCAAAAACAACCAGCTGCGGATTATGAAAGGCTCTCATTTTCGCCCGACAGCGGTCAATCCTTAGGCGCGCAAGGCCCGAAGCGTCCCGCAGGCACCGCGCATGGGCGGCGGATGAAAAAACTCTAATGCAGCCTCGCCCGCGTGGGCGGCGATCAAAAACTCCGTGCCGCCGCGTCATTTTCCGGGCCGCCCGCTGCCTGCCGATCCTGTCCGATGCCGCTAGATTTCGTTCCATGCAGCTGGATCCCGTCCGATGCCCCCGATGCCCTCAATGCCGTCCGGAAAGCCGAATAGGGCTGCCCCCGGTCGCCTCATGGCGAATCGGAGACAGCCCTTGCCCGGTCAAGCCGATCTACAGAGAGAGATTACGCCTTGAACATTTGCACCCAAACGCCGTTATGGTACGCGACGCCGATGTTCGTGTACTCGGCCTTCAGGATGTTGGCCTTGTGGCCCGCGCTGTTCATCCAGGCATTCATTACTTCGGCCGGGGTGCGCTGGCCTTTGGCGATGTTCTCGCCTGCATAGCTGTACGTCACGCCGAACTGCTTCATCATGTCGAATGGCGAGCCGTACGTCGGGGACGTATGCGAGAAGTAATTGTTCGTGTACATGTCCTTCGCTTTCACGAGCGCGACTTCAGACAGCTGCGAGTCGCTCTTGAGCGCGGCCAATCCTTGCTTGGCGCGCTCCTGGTTCACGATCGTGACGACCTGCTGCGCAAAGGTGGCCGTGCCGCTCTCCTCCTGTCCGGACCCTGGAGCCGTCGTCGGCTTCGGCGTCGCCGTTGGGGCCGTCGTCGGCTTCGGCGTCGCCGTTGGGGCCGTCGTCGGCTTCGGCGTCGCCGTTGGGGCCGTCGTCGGCTTCGCCGTATATCCCGGCCATGTAAAGCCGTTTTGCTGCAGTTTATTCAAAAGCTCTTCAAAGTTGAAGCCCGAGCCGGCATAAAGCTGTTGAAGCAAGGCCGAAGAAGAAGGCTGAGCAGGCGCTGCGCTGGCTGTTCCGGCGGCCGAGACGCCCGTGAACGCGACTCCGGCGGCCAATGCTAGAGATAGAAATTTCTTATTCAAAATGAATTCTCCTCCTGTTATCCTTCGTCAGCCGAAGGTCGAGTAAAAGGCCGTGCAAGCCTTTCGCTCCTCTATCCTAGCACGCCGATCCGCCGAAAAACGCTGTTAGTTCCTGGCAACTCAAGCTGGAGACTGAAAAATGAGAACGCTCGAAGGCTCGAAATTCAGTCGGGATGCGGGTTGCGAAACGCGTCCTGAGAGCAATGAGAATTCTCTCATCGGCGTTCGGAGTTCCAAACGGGAAAAAGAGAACGAAAAAAAGCCGAGCGCATCCGGCTCGACTTTTGGATCTAGAGATAGTCCGGCAGCGTATCGGCTTTTTTGAGGTTGCAGGCGGAGCAGGCGCAGACGCAGTTGTCCGGGGTGCTCAGGCCGCCCTTGGACTTGGGAAACACATGGTCGATCGTATCGCCGAAGCGGCCGCAATAGTGGCAGACATAGTTGTCCCGCTGCAGGATGAGCAGGCGGAAATCGCTCTTGGTGTACAGCTTGTGGATGAGGCGCGGATGCAGAATGCCGGCCGCCCCTTCCTGAACCATGCGCACCGCGATGTCGCGGTCGATTTCGGTATGCCAGCGCTTGCCGCTCTCGCGGCGGCCCCGCAGCTGGATGAGGCCGGTTCCTCTATCGTTGAGCACCGACGGATCGTACGAAAAAGGACCCTTGAACGGCCGGATAGGCTTGTACGGCAAGCGCACTCCCGGCGTATGGGAATGCGAAGCGGCGACGGCCGCCTTGCGCCCTTTGCGGCGGCGGCGGCGCTTGCGCTTGCGCTTGGACGGTCCCGTCTCCGAGACGGCATCGGCCGACGAGACGACCGCCTCCGGCGAGCGGGCGGCGGCAGTGCCGGAAGCGCCGGCGGAAGGCCGCGCCTCCGCGGCCGGACTGTCCGGACTCGGCTCCCGTCCGGAAGCGGCGGCCGGCGGATCGGGCGCGGTTCTCCGCGCCGCCGCAACGGCGGCCGCTCCTTTGCCGGCGGCAGGGTCCCGTTCGGCCGCGGCGGCAGCCGGCGCGGCGACGGATTGCGAGGCGCGCTCGCCCCCGCCGGCGGCCGGCGCGGCGACGGACGCTCCCGGGGCACGCTCGCCCCCGCCGGCGGTCGGCGCGGCGGCGGACGCTCCTGGGGCGAGGACGGCCGCGCGGCCGCGCGCACGACGAGCGGCGGCCGGCGGGAGCAGAGCCTCCGCACCGACTTCGTCCCGCTTGCGCCTGCGCTGGCAAGCTCTGCACGTGCCTCTGCGCCCCTTGCGGCCGGTGCGCTTCGGGAAGGCTCCTTCTGGTTTGTCGCGGCCGCATACGGCGCATTGTTTGGTATCCATGAATCGTACGCTCCGTTCGCCGAGTGTCTTTCTCCAAAGCATACCATAACGGAGCTTGCCGATAAACAGCGCCGTAAGCGGTTCGCTTTTCGAAACGCCGCTCTGCGGAACGAGAAAGCCCGCTTGAAATAACCCGTCACGTCCAATAATGACAATTTATACAAATTTTCGGCTCGATGTTGAGACTATAGTCTCAATGCCATGTTACTAATGTCCTATAATTACGGGTGCATCTTCCTAGAAGCCATGCTATAATACGAATATTCAGTACATGTGACATTTTCAGACCGGCATGAACCCTCTGGAACGCCTTGGCGGCACCGGACGGGAACGTAGGCCGCAGGGGGGGATGGTGGCGGATGTTTGCGAAACGACTCAAAGCGCTGCGTAAAAAGAGAAAGCTTACGATGCAGGAAGTAGCCGATTATGTTGGGGTCGCCAAAAGCACCTACGCCGGCTATGAGTCCGGATACCGCCAGCCGACCCTGGAATCGATCCAGACGATCGCGCGCCGCTTGCATACGACGTCCGATTATCTGCTCGGCCTCACGGAATATGCCGAGCCGGTCGAGCCGAGCAGCAACGCCCGCGAATGGCTGAACCTCCAGCAGCTGCACTGGGACGGAATTCCGCTGGAGGAAGAGGACGTCGAGCTCGTCCGGCTGCTGCTCGAGCGCGTCGTCCGCGAAAGGCTCCGCAACGATCAAACCGGCCAAGGCTGAACTGCCTTGACCGGTTTTTTTATCTGCCTGAGAGCAGTCAGACACCGCCACAGCTCGCTGCGGCTTGGGCGCGCCGCCTACACGCGGAAAAACCGCGCGCAGCTTGCCGCTGCGGCCTGGGCGCGCCGCCTATGCGCGGAAAAACCGCGCGTAGCTTGCCGCTGCGGCCTGGGCGCGCCGCCTATGCGCGGAAAAACCGCGCGTAGCTTGCCGCTGCGACCTGGGCGCGCCGCCTATGCGCGGAAAAACCGCGCGTAGCTTGCCGCTGCGGTCTGGGCGCGCCGCCTATGCGCGGAAAAACCGCGCGTAGCTTGCCGCTGCGGTCTGGGCGCGCCGCCTATGCGCGGAAAAACCGCGCGTAGCTTGCCGCTGCGGCCTGGGCGCGCCGCCTATGCGCGGAAAAACCGCGCGCAGCTTGCCGCTGCGACCTGGGCGCGCCGCCTATGCGCGGAAAAACCGCGCGTAGCTTGCCGCTGCGGTCTGGGCGCGCCGCCTATGCGCGGAAAAACCGCGCGTAGCTTGCCGCTGCGGTCTGGGCGCGCCGCCTATGCGCGGAAAAACCGCGCGCAGCTTGCCGCTGCGACCTGGGCGCGCCGCCTATGCGCGGAAAAACCGCGCGTAGCTTGCCGCTGCGGCCTGGGCGCGCCTCCTACGCGCGGAAAAACCGCGCGTAGCTTGCCGCTGCGGCTTGGGCGCGCCTCCTACGCGCGGAAAAACCGCGCATGCGGAAGCAACGAACAGGCTGGCCGAGGTCAGATATCGACCTGCGGGACAGCCCTCTTGAAGTTGCGGCCCCTTTCGCTTGCCAGCCAACGCCCACGGCCCGTCGCGGATCAGGCGCCGGCCGTCGCGGAACACGCCCTAGGGCACGCTCTAGGGCACGCTCTAGGGCACGCTCTAGGGCACGCTCTAGGGCACGCTCTAGGGCGTGTTTGCATACTCCGAAGGAGGCAGATAGGGCCGGATTTTTGATCCCTGCAGGAATGCAGGCATAGGCGTACCCAGGGGTACGTCGAGCCTGCGTGACGAAGCAGAGGGCAAAAAGGCGGGGATAGATGCCCCTAACTAACTAAGCGGGTCTGCAGCCGACGCCAAGGCGTCGAGCTGCTTGCTCAGCCCGGCGCGCAGCAGCACGCGGGACTGCTCGTAGCTCTGCTTCCACTTGCTGCGCTCGCTCTCAGGGACATTCGCCTGCTCCGCCTCCGCGATCAGCCGGTCGAAGCGGCTGCGGCAGCCAGATTCGGCAGCCTCCATCTCGCCGGCAAGCTCCGCGCCGGCCTGCTGCCGCTGCTGCTCCGTCAGCTCTCCGCTCCTCGCCTCGCGGAGCCGTGCCTCGCCTTCCTGGAGCACCGAGGCTCCCGCCGAGACGCATTGCTCGCGGATCGTTTCCAGCCTCCGCTCGTAGACGGCAGTGTCCGGCTCGGCACTCGCGGCCGGCGGCTTCGCCGCAGACGGCGCCGCCGATGGAGCAGCTCCCGCCGGCTGTCCGGCCGACTGCCCTCCCGCAGGCGAAGGCCCGCCCGCTCCCGCGCCGCCTGGCCGAGAAGCCTCCTTCGCGATGCCGCCCGCTCCCGCGCCGGCCGACTGGGATGCTTCCTCCGCGTCGCCTTCGGCACCGGCGGCGGCCGACTGGGGAGCTTCGCCGGAAGCTTCCTTCGCAGCGTCGCCGGCACCAGCGGCGAGCGGAGGCGCAGCTTCGGCCGCTCCGTCTCCGCTCGCCGCCGCGCCGCTCGCCCCCGTGCCCTCGCCAGGGTCCGCTGCTGCGCCTGCCGGCGAGGGCGCGGGAGCCGCGGAGCGCTGCGGCAGCAGCGCCATCGCCGTCTCCGTCGTTCCCCGTTCCAGCTCGCGATGATTCAGATACCCGAGCACGGCCGGCACGACGGCCGCCGCCATCGCCAGCGCGAGCAGCAGGCGCCCGGCCCGGGGCCCTCCGCGGCCGACGACGGAACGTTTCTTGCGCTTGTTTCGATGGCCCATGATGACCGTCCCCTCTTTCGCTTATGCTGCGCGCGTCCTTGAATCAGCCGAGCAGTCCCTCCAGCAGCGCGCGCCCTTCCGCCAGTTCCCGTTCATATTCCTTGCGGTATTCCTGCAGACGCTCGGTCGAATAGCCCCCGGCCTCCAGCTTCGCTCTCGTCCCGCTCATGATGCGCTCGAACGCAGCGTCGCAAGCCGCGAATACGGCTTCTCCTTCCTGCCGCGCCTTCGCCTTCTCCGCGCCCGTGGAGGCGGACGAGTAGCGCAGCGCGAGCGCGACGAGATCGCTGCGGCATTTGCCGCGCAGCGCGTCAGCTTCGCTCCTTGCCTGGCGATGGATCTCCTCCTCCGATGCCGAAGGAGACGGCGTCGGCGTTGCGCCTGGAGACGGCGTCGGCGTTGCGCCTGGAGATGGCGTCGGCGTCGCGCCTGGAGACGGCGATGCCGTCGGCGACGGAGCCGGAGAGCCCGGAGGCGCCGATGGAGCCGGAGAGGCGCTCGGCGCAGGCGTTGCCGGAGGCGGAGCCCAGCCTCCTCCGCCTCCGCCTGCAGGCGGGACGGCCGGAGACGGCGAAGCGGTCGGGGCCGGCGACGAGGCTCCGCCGGCCGGCGGAGCGGCGACGTCCTCCCCGCCGCTCAGTCCGTCCTCGGCCCCGCCGCCGCTGCCGGCTTGCGCTTCCGGCGCGATGTCGACGCGCAGCCGCTTGCCGTCCCAGGCGACGGACGCTCCCGTCAGCTCCGCGGCGAAGCGCAGCGGGACGTAAAGCGTGCCTTTGGCGATGAATACTTGCTGCCCGGACGGAAGCGCGGCCTCCTGCCCGAAGGCGTGGAAGCGGACCGGGACCGGCGTCAGGGCAAGCTTGACGCCTCCGTCCGCCGAGCGGCCTTCCGCCTTGAGCCGAGCGGCCAGCTTCGCCGCCAGCGCCTGGCGCCCGGCATCGGACGGCTGCTGCAGCGACAGCTTCTTGGCGGCGTTGTCCCACGCCGCCTCCAGTCCGAGCGCCTCCGACGCCGCCCGCAGCGGCAGGTACGTCCTTCCTTCATGCAAAAAGACCGAGCTCCCCTTGTCCAGCACGAGCACCTGGCCCCCGACCGCGATCGTCGCCGGCAGCGACAGCGCCGACACCGTCTTCGCCGCTGCCGCGGCCTTGGCGGCCGGAGCGGCCGCCGAGGATCCCGCCGCTGCGGGCGAGAACAGCAGCAGCGCGGCCGCCAGCAGCGCCCCTTTGCTTGCCCCATTCCGATTCATATCCGATCAGCCTCCTTCATCCTTCTTGTCCAGCGCCTTGCGCGCGAGCTCGCGCAGCCGGCCGTAATCGGCCTCGTCCAGTCCGGCCCGCAGCTTGCGCTTGATCTGCTCCTTCTCCTCCGCCGTCACCCCGCCTGCGGCGAGCCGCAGCAGGCCGAGCGCCTCCTGCCGGTCCATCGCGCCGGCGACGATGGAGAGCGCTTCCCGCTTCTCGGCTGCGGACAGCCGGGCGGCAGCGTCGGCATAGGCCGCCGGCACTGCCGGCGCGGCTGCCGCGCCGGACGGGCCGCCGCTCGCCTCGGAGCCGGCCGCTGCCGGAGCCCCTTCCGCCTCCAGCGGCGGGGCGGCAGCGCCCGCAGCGGGCGGGACCGCTCCCGCCAGGAGCGGATCGCCTGCGGCCGCTGCCGAAGCTCCCGCCTCCGCCGCCAGCTGGGGAGCGAGCTGCTCCATGAAGGCGGCCAGCGCCTTGTCGGCGGCGCGCTCGGCGGCGATCCAGCCTCCGCCTCCGAGCAGCAGCGCGGCCGCGAGGCCGATCAGCAGCCTTTTCACGCGCTTGCGCATGATCCATCCTCCTTCCCCGCAACGAAAGCAAGGGCGGACGCCGAACGGATGTCCCTCCGTCCGGCGAAGGCTCCGCCCCCGCGATTCGATTCGGCTACAGCTGCTTGGCGGCGCGGTACAGCATCGCCGACGCCTCGGCGCGCGAAGCCTGCTGCTGCGGCTTCAGCTCGCCGCCGCCGCCGATGATGCCGAGCTGCGCGGCGATCGCTACGGCCGGCTTCAGCGAAGCGCTGACGGAAGCCCGGTCCTTGAAGCTCGCGAGCGCCTGCTCGGTGAGCAGCGACGTCGGATAGCCGCCCGCCTGCTGGAGCGCGCGCGCGATCATCGCGGCCATCTCCTGGCGGCTGATCGCCGCATGCGGAGCGAAGCTGTCGGCGCTGCGGCCGCTCGTGATGCCGCTCGCTGCCGCCGTGCCCACATACGGAGCGAACCAGTCGGACTCGCGGACATCCTTGAACGTCAGCGGCACCGCGTCGGCGCCAAGGTTGAACGTGCGCACGAGCATCTTGGCGAACTCGGCGCGCGTCACGCTGCGCGACGGCTCGAAGGCGCCGGCCGAAACGCCGTTCATGATGCCTTTGGCCGCCATCGTCTCGATCGTCGTCCGCGCCCAGTGCGAGGCCGGAATGTCCTTGAACGCCACCCGGTTCTCGACGACCGCGTACACCGAGCCGGCATCCTGCACGTCCGCCGAGTAGACCGAGCCCGCGACGCCCGACTGGAAGTCGGCTGCCCGGCCCGCCCGGATCTTGACGAGGCTCAGCCGGTCGGCGTCGACCGATCCGGAACGCGAGAGCGGCAGCTCGAGCCGCACCGGCCTGCCGAAGCTCGTAATCTTGCGGCCGGACTGCTCGATCTCGTACGTGTACGCTCTCGACGCCAGCGGCAGGCTGGAGGCGGAGGTGACGGCGCTGTCCTGCAGGCGGCTCAAGGTGATCGACAGCTTGCCGGTCCGCGCCGCCACCGGTACGGAGACGCGCGCGCCCTCCGCTTGGAGCCCGATGAAGTCGATGCCGCTGCTCTTGGCCGACTCCAGCACCTCGGCCGGGATGTCGAGCGACCAGCTGTCGGCCTGCTCGGTCTCGAAGTCAAGCTCCGCGCTCACCCGCAGCGAGCTCGTGCCGGCCTGTCCGGCTCCCTCGAAATCGGCGAGCGCGCCTTTGATCTGGGCCGCCGCGTCCGAGATGGCCGAAAACTGGCTGCCCGCCTCCTCGGCGTTCCACTCGGCGCTGAAGGCTCCGGCCGAGCGCGGCGTCGGCGCCGGCACCTTGATCTTGCCGATCGCATCGAGCGCTTCCTGCGCCGCCTTGAACGCCTCGCGGATCAGCTTCAGCTTCTCGCTGATCGAGCTCGTGGCGTTGTAGCGTTGCTTGATCGACTCGAGCTTGGCGAAATACTGCTGCAGGATCGCCGCGATCTGCTCCGCTACGCTGCCCGGACCGGTGTTGCCCGGCTCCTCGCCGGACCCGCCTCCGCTGCCCGGGGTCGGCGTCGGGAAGCCGGGGAACCCGGGAAAGCCCGGGAAGCCGCCTCCGCCAGGGTCCGGCGTCGGACTTGGCGTCGGAGACGCGCTCGGCGTCGGCGTTGGAGACTCGCTCGGCGTCGGCGTCGGAGACGCGCTTGGCGTCGGCGTCGGAGACGCGCTTGGCGTCGGTGTCGGAGACTCGCTCGGCGTCGGCGTCGGAGACGCGCTTGGCGTCGGCGTCGGGGACTCGCTCGGCGTCGGCGTCGGAGACGCGCTTGGCGTCGGCGTCGCGCCTTCGGCCGTCAGCGTAATCTCCTTTTGGAAGATGACCTTGTCCGGGCCGCCGTACGGGTTGAGCAGCCGGGCCTGGATGACCGCGCTCCCCGAGGAGGCGCTGCCGGGGATCGTAACGATGCCGCTGCCCGTGACGGCCACGTCGTCGCTGCCGGACAGCTTGGCCCAGGTGAGCGCTACCGAAGGAATGGCGATGCCGCTGACGGTCAGCGAGTATTGATGCTGCCGTCCCTGCTGGGACACCTGCACCTGCTCGGCGCTCGTCAGCCGCATGAGCGCGACGAGCAGCGCCGACGCGGCCGGCTTCTCGTACGCGAGCCGCTCCTGGAAGCCCACCATCGTCTGCTGCAGGTCCATGCTCGTAATGCCGTACTCCTGCAGCATCGCGGCGAACGTATACTCGTCCGTGCGGGCGAGCAGGTCGTTCAGCACGCGCAGCATGAGCTCGTTGCGCTTCTGCGGCTCGTAGAGCAGCTGGAACAGCTGCGCCTGGCTGAGCTCGGCGATACGCTTGCGCACGGTGCCCTCGACGCCGAGGCGCGAGCCGCCGTCGCCGTAGAAGAACGCGACGACCTCGTCCATCGTCAGGTCGCTGTCGCCGCCCGCGCGCACGATCGCGGCCAGAGCCGCGCGGTAGTCGGCGTTGGAGCGCAGCTTGCGCAGGTCGTCGTAGGTAGGACGGTACGTCAGCGCGAGCGTGTCGCGGTACAGCGCGAACAGGTTGTTCCGGATGAACTCGCGGTCCGCCGAAGCCGGCAGCTTGGCGTCGATCTTGTCCCATACCGGCGCGGCGAGCTGGAACTCGGCGGCCGGATCGAGCGCCTCGAGCTCCTCGCGGAAGCGAAGCACGTCCTGCAGGTCGGACGGATCTCCGGCGAGCAGCGCTTCATGCAGCGCGTACAGCTGCGCCAGCGCGCCGTCGATGTTCGGCGGCTGCGGCAGCGAGCCGGCCGCGCTGGCGATGCCGCCGCCGGACAGGGAAGAAAGCGCGGCCGAAGGCAGCGCGGACAACGGGCCGGCCGCCATGACAGCGGCGAGCATGGCCAGAGACAGCTTGCGATGATTCGTCATAGGTTTCCTCACCTCGATTGTTCGGATAGGCGTTGCGGGAGATAGCAGGCCGGCCGCCGAGCAAGGCGCCGTACCGCGCCCGGCTTAAGGCGCGGCTTGAGCGCTGCCCGGCGCGCTGCCCGAGCGGACGGCCTGGCGTGCAGCTTGACGCTCTGCCTGCCGCTCGGCCCGGCGCTCGGCTTGACGCGCAAAGCCGCCGCCGAAGCGGCGTGCGGCTTGGTTCTAGTAGCTCAGCTCCGGCACGGGAGCCTTGACGCCGCGGGCGAGGCTCGGCCTGCCGACGGAATAATAGATGAAGTCGGTTCCCTGGAGCGCGGCCTCGTCGAACGCGTTGCGCCCGTCGATCAGCACCGGCTCGCGGACGACGGCGCGCAGCCGCTGCAGGTCCGTCTCGCCGAACTCGCTCCACTCGGTAAGCAGGCAGACCGCGTCGGAGCCCGCCGCCGCCTCCAGCGCGCTGCCGCACCAGACGACGGAGCCGTCTCCGCTGCCGAACTGGCTGCGGAAGTTGTCCATCGCGATCGGATCGTACGCCCGCACCTCGACGCCGCGCGCCAGCAGCTCGCCGATGATCTCCTGGGCGGGCGCCTCGCGCACGTCGTCGGTGTCCGGCTTGAACGCGAGGCCCCAGACGGCGACCGTGCGGCCGGACAGCTCGCCGCCGAAAATCGTCTCGAGCTTGCGGATGACGTTGAACCGCTGGTCCTGGTTCACCTCGACGACCGAGCGCAGCAGCTTGAACTCGTAGTCGACGTGGCCGGCGATCTGGATGAGCGCCTGCGTGTCCTTCGGGAAGCAGGAGCCGCCGTAGCCGATGCCCGCCTTGAGGAACGAGGCGCCGATCCGCTTGTCGCGGCCCATGCCCTCGGCGACGCGGGTGACGTCGGCCCCGACCTTCTCGCAGATGTTGGCGATCTCGTTGATGAACGAGATCTTCGTCGCGAGGAAGGCGTTGGAGGCGTATTTGATCATCTCGGCGCTGCGGATGTCAGTGACGACGAAGGCGCAGCCGAGGCCGGCGTGCAGCTCGCGCAGCAGCGCCTCGGCGCGCGGCGAGTCGGTGCCGATGACGATCCGGTCGGGATGCATCGTGTCGGAGACGGCGGAGCCTTCCCGCAGGAACTCCGGCAGCGAGACGCTGTCGAACGGGCAGTCGGTCCGCTCCCGGATCAGCTCGCGCACCTTTTCGTTCGTGCCGACCGGCACCGTGCTCTTGATGGCGACGACGGGACGGCCTTCCATCGCGTCCGCGATCTCCTGCGCCGCCAGCTCGATGTACGCCAGATTCGCCTGGCCGCCCGGAAGCGGCGGCGTGCCGACGGCGATGACGATCAGATCCGCGCCCTTGACCGAATCGCCGAGGCTCGACGTGAAGCGCAGCCGCCCGAGCTCCGCGTTTCGCACGGACAGCTCCTGGAGGCCCGGCTCGTAGATCGGGATCTCCCCGTTCTGGAGCGTCGCGACCTTCAGCGGATCCTTGTCCACGCAGATGACGCTGTGCCCCAGCTCCGCGTAGCAAACGCCCGATACGAGGCCGACATATCCTGTCCCTACTACCGTAATCTTCATCGCTTCCACTCCCGATCGTTTATTGGACACTCTCTACATGCTCAGTCCGGGCGCCTGTCCGCCTGCGGCGGCCCGCTCCAGCAGCCGGGCGGCGATCCGCGCCGCTTCTCCCGGCGGCGCGAGCGGCGCCTCCTCCAGCAGGCTGCCGGCCGCCGCCGCCGCCGAGCCGGGCCCGCCGGCAAGCAGCTTCAGCAGCCGGCCGCCGAGCTCCGGCGACGCGAGCTCCGGCTCGCCGAGCATCAGCAGCGGATGCCGGCCGCGGAGCGTCTCCGCGATGCAGCGGTCCTCGCGGAAGCCGGGCCGCTCCAGCAGCGCGAGCGGCTTGCCGAGGCAGACCGCCTCGGAGACGGTGCCCCAGCCGGGCTTCGTCAGCACCGCGTCGCAGGCCGCGACGTACAGCTGCGATTCCGTGCAGCTCTCCGGGATGCGGACCGCCTCCGCCCCGTCCGGCAGCTCCATGCCGGAGGAGACGACCGCCAGCCAGCGCGGATCGCGCAGCAGGCCGAGCCGCTCGAGCGGGCTGCCCGGTCCCGAGCCCATGCCGGGAAACAGCGCGAGCAGCCGCCTCTCTCCGCTCGGATCAAGCCGGCGCCGCAGCTCGGCCGCGCGCTCCGGATCGGCAGCCCGGCAAAAATATCCGGTCCGCTCGATCGGCTCGCTCCCCCACTGCGGCTCGCTCGCTCCGGCCAGCGCCACAAAGGCGTCCATGTCCAGATAAGGCCGGGCCAGCGGCGCGAGCAGCTCCTCGGGCAGCAGCTCCTGATAGGCGGTGTACCAGGTGAAGTTGGACAGGCCGACGCTGCGGATGCCCGCCCGCCGAGCGGCAGGGAACGCTTCCGCGACGATGTCCGAGACGGTCAGGCTTGCTCCGGTCGAGCCGAGCCAGGCCGCCTCCCGGCGGATGCGCAGCGGCAGCCCCTCCAGGTAGGCGAGGACCTCCGCGCGCAGCCGCGGCGGATCGGCCTGCAGGCTGCCGGGGCGCAGCGAGTAGCCCGGGTCCGAATCGATGCGCCGCGCCAGCAGCCGATGATCGAGGCCGCCGGACCGGGCCGCTGCGGCGAAGCCGCCTGCCAGCGAGCGCTCCAGCAGCGGCAGCGTGCGGCCGCTGGCCAGATGCAGCTGCAGCGGCAGCCCGGCCTCGTCCGCCTGGCGGAGCAGCTCGCGGATGACCGCGATGGAGCGCGAGGCATGGCCGTAGCCGTAGTCCGAAACGTAATAGGCGATCGATAAAGCCATGCCTCGCGGCCTCCTTTGCCCTAGCTGAAATCTGCGGATGACCGCGGCATCCGCGGACGCTCTACGCCCGCAGGCAGTTCTGCTCGATCTCTTCCCAGCTGCCGTACAGCTCCATGATCGAGTTCTCGAGATGCTTCGGGCCGGTCTGCACGGAGATGAACTCCAGATCGTCCGCCGCCCGGACGCCGTGCAGCGTCTTCATCGGGATGTGGACGACGTTGCCCGCGCGAATCTTCATATAAGTGCCGTTGCAGATGAACTCGCCCGAGCCCTTCACGACCGTCCACACCTCCTCGCGGTGCTGATGCAGCCGGTAGCCGATGCTGGCGCCGCTGTCGATGCCGACGCGCTTGGTCAGCACGGCGGTGCCGTCGTCGTAGCTGCGGTCGTCGAGCACGCGCACCCAGCCCCAGCGCCGCTCCTCGTACATCGGGCGCTGGTCGTGGCCGATGAATTCCTTCAGCCGCGTGCTGGCGCCTTTCTCGGCGACGAGGATGCCGTCCGGGCTGGCCGCCACGACGACGTTGGAGAGGCCGATCACCGTGACCGGGATGTCCGTCTCGTTGACGAGATGCGTGTTCGTGCAGTCGCCGCTGACGATGCCGCGCCCCATGCGCGCGTCCTTCATCTCCTCCGTGAGCGTGTTCCATGTGCCGAGGTCCTTCCAATAGCCGTCATAGGACACCGCCGCGATGCTCTGCGCCCGCTCCACGACCTCGTAGTCGAAGCTGATGCTCTCCAGGCTCTCGTAGTCGGCGGCGAGCCGGTCGTAGGACAGCGGGATGCCCTTGGCCGCCATGATGTTCAGCATGTAGTCGAGCTTGAAGGCGAACACGCCGCAGTTCCACAGCGCGCCGCTCGCGATCAGCTCCTGCGCCGCCGCCTCGGACGGCTTCTCGCGGAAGCCGCCGACGCGCAGCGTCCCGCCTGCGCCCGGAGCGTCCCCTCCCGCCTCCGGCACGATGTAGCCGTACTTTTCCGAAGGGTAGGTCGGCTTGACGCCGATCAGCGCGAGGTCGGCGCCGCTGTCCCGCAGCACGCCGTCCAGGCTCGCCACCGTCTGGAAGAAGCGGTCCTCGACGTACGGGTCGACGGGCAGCACCGCCACCGTCTCGCCGGGATCGACTTTCTCCACGGAGAACAGGTACGCCGCCGCCAGCGCGATCGCCGGGAACGTATCCCGCCGCGCGGGCTCTACGATGAGCGGCACGTCCGGGCCGAGCTGGCCGCGGATCAGCTCCGTCTGCGTGGCGCCGGTCGCGATGTAGCCGGAGCCGGCGAAGCCCGCCTCCTCGATCTGGCCCCAGACGCGCTGGACCATGGAGACGCGGGAGCCTTCGCCGTCTTCGAGCACCTTCAGGAACTGCTTCGACCTCAGGTCGTTGGAAAGCGGCCACAGCCGCTTGCCGGAGCCTCCGGACAACAGGACGAGCTTCATCATCGATCTCCGCCTTTCAGATTGGAATGGGTAAGAACGCGCGCGCCGGCTCCCGCCTCTGCTTGCGGCCGGCCGGCCGCCGCCGCGCGGCCAGCCGGAATTTTGCGGCCGCGGCCGCCGCCGGCATGCAGCGACAGCAGCAGCTCGCGGTACTTCTCGAGCGACAGGCTGCGGCGCAGATGGCGCTCCAGATAGTCGCGCCCCTGCAGTCCCCGCTCGGCGAGGCCGGCGCGGCCGAGGCTGTACAGCGCCATCAGCTGGCGCGCGGCGTCGCCGTAGCGCTGGGGCTCGGTCGACGTGCCGCAGCCGCTGTCCCGGATGAGGCGATGCGCCTCGCTGCCTTCCTCCAGCACGCCCATGACCGCCTTGCCCGCCGCCATGACGCCGTAGATCTTGCTCGGCACCGACACGCCCTTGATGCCCTTCTGGTTGACGACCAGATGCACGTCGGCCGCGCCGAGCGAGTAGCGGAGCTGGTCCTTCGGCTGGTAGGGGAGGAACAGGACGTTCGTCAGCCCCTGCTCGCGCGCGAACTGCTCCATGAGCGGCTTGACCGCGCCTTCGCCGATGAACACGAACATCAGGTCGGACAGCTCGCGGAACTGCGGCGCGATGCGGATCAGGTTCTCGAGATCGTAGTAGAGCCCGAGGTTGCCGGAGTACATGACGACGAACTTGTCCTCCAGCCCGTGCCGCTTCAGGAACGCCGCCACGCCGGGATCGTCGCGCCTCAGCGGCACGATGTCCTGCTCGTCGGTCCAGTTGTTGATGACCGAGTGCGGCGGCACGTTCTTGCCGCCGAAGCGGCGGACGAGCGTCTCCTTCATATCCTGGCCGACGAGGATGACGTGGTCCGCCAGGCGGCAGTTCAGCTTGTCGAGCAGGAGCGCCGTCCGCTGCAGGAGCGGATGGTTCATGAATCCGACCGCCTGCGCCTGCTCGGGGTTGAAGTCCTGGATGTTGTAGATGTGCCTGGAGCGCAGCGCCAGCTTGCCGATCGTGCCGATCAGGCCGCCGAGCACCGGCGGCTGCGAGATCGTGTAGACGAAGTCCGCCTTGCGCTGCCGCAGCAGCAGCCGCACCGCATGCAGGAAGTAGGCCGAGATGTAGCGCAGGCGGCTCGCCTTGCTGCGCTTGTCCACCTCCGGCAGGCGGATGCGCAGGATCGAGATGTTCTCCAGCCGGTCCTCGGCGTAGCGCGGCGCCTTGGCGTCCTTTTTCTCCCCGGCGTAGCCCGGCTGCTGCGCGATGACCGTAATGTCGAAGTCATGCTGCAGATGCAGGCACAGCTCGGTGAGGATCTGCCCGGTCGAGGCATAGTCGGGATAAAAATAATTGATGACGAACACGATGCGCGGCTTGCTCATCGCCCTTTGGCCTCCTTTCGTGCGGGCTCGCCGGCGCTGCGGCCGGTCTCCCTCGCTTGATGCCGATTGTCAACCGGCGTTCCGTCCTGCGCGGCGGTCCTTCTGGAGTCCGCCGTCCGTCATGGCCTCGCCTTCCGCGACTCCCGCGCCTCCCGCGCCTTCCGCGCCGTCCTTGACGATCCGGCGCTTCACGAACGCCGCCGGCGTGCCGGCATGCACCTCGCCGTCCGGCACCGGACGGGTGACCGTGCTGCGGGCGGCGACGACGCCCATGACGCCGACCGTCACGCCGGGATAGACGAACGCGTCGCTCGCGACCCAGGCGCCGTCGCGGAGGACGATCGGCCGCGTCACCAGGCCGAAGCGAGGATCCTCGATGTCATGGGAGCCGGTGCACAGATAGCTGCGCTGCGAGACGACGCAGTGGGCGCCGACCTCGATCCGGTCGAGGCTGTAGAACTCCGCTTCGTCGCCGATCCACGACCAGTCGCCGATCGACACTTTCCACGGGTAGGTGAAGCGCGCCGTCGCCCGCACCTGCACGCCGCGCCCGATCCGCGCGCCGAACAGCCGCAGCAGGAAGCGCCGCCAGCCGTACATCGGATGCAGCGAGTAGCGGAACAGGCTGCCCTGCACGAGCCACCAGAGCAGCACGACCGCCCCGCTCCGTCCGCGCGAGTACCCGCTCTGGTCGTACCGGTCGAGCCGGATGCGGTTCGCGCTCATGAGCCCCAGGTCAGGCCGGCTTGAGCGCCGCGCCCGCTTCCGGCCCGGCCGGCCTCTCCGGCGAGCCTGCGATATTCCTGCTCCAGCTGCGCGGCGACCTGCGACCACTCGTAATACTGCGAGGCCATCGCGCGGCCGCGCTCGCCCATCCGCTCCCGCAGCTCGGGATCGTCCAGCAGCTGGCAGGCCGCGTCCGCGACCCGGATCGGGTCGACCGGCGTCGCCAGCCCCGCCCCTTCGGCGACGACCTCGCGCCAGATGTTGACCTTGTCGGAGATGACGACCGGCACGCCGCAGGCCATCGCCTCGACGACGGCGATGCCGAAGTTCTCCGAGTACGAAGGCAGCAGGAACAGGTCGGCGTCGCGCAGCACGGCGAGCTTGTCCGTCCCGGTCAGCATGCCGGTGAAGATCGCGAACTCGCTCAAGGACGCCGCCTTCAGCCAGTCGCGCACCCTCTGGCCGTAATTCTCGTCATCCGGTCCGGTCAGCACGAGCACCGTATCGGGATGGCGCCGATGGATGTCGCGGAACGCCTCGACCAGCACGTCGAGCCCCTTCTTGAAGTTGATGCGGCTGAAAAACAGCAGCATCCTCTTGCCTTCCAGCAGCTTGTAGCGGGAGCGGAACGTTCCTTTGGGCGGCAGCTCGCGGTAGTCGGAGGAGTTGATGCCGTTCGGGACGACGAAGCCGGAGCTTCCGTGCACGTACGGCTCGGCGAGCAGCAGCTCTTCCTCGGTCGTGTAGTGCAGCGCGTCGGCGCGGCGGATGTTGCGGTCCTCGAACAGCGTCTCCATGATTTTCTTGCGATAGCGATGGCGGGCATGCATGACCGGATCGAGCGTCCCGTGCGGACGGACGATGTACGGCACCCCGTGCTTGCGGGCGTAATGGCCGGCAGCCATCCCGTGGAACAGATAGAGCGAGTGGATATGCACGATGTCGAAGCGCGGCATCTCCTTTTTCAGCGCGGCCGCCATCGCCGGCGAGGTGCGCCAGAACTTCGGCTGGATGACCGGGAAGTACCGGATGTCCACGCCGTTCTTGCGGATCGTCCGGTCGGTCGGCACCTCCAGCACGCCGCTTCCGTCCTGGTTGGTCGTGAAGATCGTCACGTCGTGGCCGCGCGCCGCGAGGGCCGCCGCCATCTCCATTCCGGCCTTTGCCGGGCCGCCGTAGCGGGGCGCCAGATTGGCGATCACATGCAGGATGTTCATGCCTTCACTTCCCTGTTCTCAAAATGGTCAGCCGGACAGCTTGCCCGTGCTGCGCAAGGAGCCCCCTGCGGGAACGGCCGCATCGCCGCCGATCCGCTGCAGGATGTCATGCAGTCTTGCCGTATAGTTCGCGTAGCTGAAATGGCCGAGTCCTTCGGGCACTTCCCCGCGCGGCTTGGACAGCAGGCGCAGGATGCCCCCCTGCACCTGCTCCGGATCGGCCGGATCGATCAGCTCGCCGAGCTTGCCGTGCATCAGCGCCTCGCTGCTGCCGTCCTTGCTCGAGGCCAGCGCCGGCACGCCGCAGGCCATCGCCTCCAGCAGCACGATGCCGAAGCCTTCGCCGTGGCTCGGCATCGCGAAGCCGTCGGCAAGCCGGTAGTGGTCGGCTTTTTCCTCCTCTGCGATCAAGCCCGTGAACACGACGGCATCGTCCACGCCGAGGGCGGCGGCCTTCGCCTCCAGCCGCGCGCGGTCGCTGCCGTCGCCCACGATCAGATAGCGCAGGCGAGGCACCTGCCGCCTCAGCGTCGGCAGCGCCTCGAGCACCTCGTCGAAGCCCTTGCGCCGATCCTGGCCCGCGAGCCGTCCCAGCGTCATGACGATCCGGTCCTGCGGCTGCAGCCCGTAGCGCTCCATGAGATAAGCCGGCCGCGGCCCCGGCGTGAACTGTCCCGGCTCGAACGAGTTCGGCAGCACGTAGGACGGAATGCCGGCCAGGCCCGTCCAGCCGCAGAAGCGGTCCAGCGTCAGCCGGCTGACCGAGATGACGGCGTCCAGCTGGCTCAGCGCCCAGCCGGTGCCGCCGCGCGTCACCGGGTCCCAGGCGTCGATGCCGTGGATGATGAGCGCCAGCTTGGCGCCGGTCATTTTTTTGGCGAGCGCCGCGAACGGCAGCAGATTGATATGCCCGCAGAGGATGACGTCGCTGCCTCTCGCCCGTCCCAGCAGCGAGCCGAGCACCGTTTTCAGATAGCGGGGCTTGCTGTTCAGGCCGGCCGTCACGTAGTCGAGCTTCGGCGGGAGCTCTCCCGGCGGATAAGGCATGATGCGGGGGATCGCCGTCGCCCGCTCGACCTGCGGACTGGAGCAGACGGCGCCGAGCAGGTCGCGGTTGAACTTGGCGATGCCGCCGTGTCCGCCATAGGCGTCGGTGAGCAGTACAAGCGGCTTCATGGCGTCATTTCTCCCTTCAGGTTGGCATCGGAGCGGCTGTCCGGCCGAGCGCTCCGGAGGCGGAGCGGCTCGGCTCGCCGTCCGTCAGCACGGCCCAGCAGGCCGCCAGCAGGAACAGGTAGACGAACTGCTCCAGGATGTTCGTCGAGATGCAGAGGACGAAATTGACGACGACGAACACGTACAGCTGCAGGCTGCGGCTCCGCAGCTTGCGCAGCAGGCCCGGCGCGGCCGCGATCGCCGCCGCCAGCAGCAGCGACAGCGACAGCAGGCCGTACTGGGTCAGGATCGAGTTGAACGTGCCGTCCATGATCTGGTGGTCGAGCTCGACCTCGAGCTGCTTGTTCAGGTTGACGCCGGCATTCGTGCCGTAGCCGATGCCGTCGCCGAACAGCACGACGCTCAGCGGATTCGAAGTGAAGAAGCCGGTCAGCATGTCGATCCGTCCGCCCTCCACCTGCGCCTCGACGATGCTGCCGCGGTCGGCCATCAGCGTCGCCGCCTGCACGCCGCCCGTGAGGGCGAGCAGCGAGAAGCAGATGATCGCCGGCGTCAAGTACGCCGATCCGGGGCGCTTCCTTCCGAGAAGCACCTTTTCGACGAGCAGGAAAAACACGATCAGGAAGCAGCCGATGATCGCCGAGCGCGTGCCGGACATGCCGGCGACGCCGAGCGCGAGCAGCTGCAGGAGCGGCCCCAGCCTGCGCTGGACCCGGCCGAGCCGCGGCCGGGCGGCGTACAGGATCATCGCGCTGCCGAGCGCCAGGTAGCCGGCGAGCGAGATGCCGCCGAACGTGCCGATCAGCCGCAGCGAGAACGGATTCACGACGCCGAACCGGCTGGTGAACAGCGCGTACTGGATCGCCAGCACGATGAACTCGACCAGCAGCAGCCAGCCGATGCAGCGGGCGAGCGCGCGGATGAACTCCGGTCGGCCGCGCATCAGCCCGATCGCTTTGACGCAGAACAGGATCAGCAGCAGCGAGCGGCCTCCGGCCGCGACCTGATAGAGGTTGACCGTCGACTCCCGATAGGCGAGCACGGCGGTGCCATACAGGAGGAGCAGGATCACAGGCAGGTAGTGCGCGGCCAGCCGGTAGCGCTCTTGCCTGCGCATGTCGATCCAGAAGAACAGCCCGAGCAGCGCGACCATCAGGATGTCCTTGACGTACCGGAGGCTCGGTCCGAACAGCGGCTCGCCGATCGCGAACTTGGCGTAGGAGACGCGCATGTTCGCGATATCGTTGAGCGCCTCCGGCAAATAGGCCATCGAGGCGAAGATGAAGTAGGCGATCAGCCCCCGGCGCGCCCAGTCCTCTAGCGACGTCCCCCTCAAGCGGCCGCTCCGGCGGAAAGCGGGCTGCAGCGGCTGCGAGCTTGCCATGGCCATGGCGCTAGGCGTTCACGCTCATCGCGTGCAGGTAGGACGCCTCGTGCTGGACGCGCTTCAGGTCCTCGTCGACCATCATCTTGACGAGCTGCTCGAAGCCGACCTCGAGCGTCCAGCCGAGCTTCTCCTTCGCCTTGGCGCAGTCTCCGAGCAGCAGGTCGACCTCCGCCGGCCGCTGGAACTCGGGATCGATGACGACGTAGTCGCGGTAGTCGAGGCCGACATGGGAGAACGCGACGTCCAGCAGCTCGCGCACCGTGTGCATCTCGCCGGTCGAGATGACGAAGTCGTCCGGCTCGTCCTGCTGCAGCATGAGCCACATCGCCTTGATGTAGTCGCCGGCGAAGCCCCAGTCGCGCAGCGCGTCGAGGTTGCCCATGCGCAGCTCCTTCTGCAGGCCGAGCTTGATGCGGGCGACGCCGTCGCTCACCTTGCGCGTCACGAACTCGATGCCGCGGCGCGGCGATTCGTGGTTGAACAGGATGCCGGAGCAGGCGAACATGCCGAAGCTCTCGCGGTAGTTGACCGTGATCCAGTGGCCGTACACCTTGGCTACGCCGTACGGGCTGCGCGGATAAAACGGCGTCGTCTCCTTCTGCGGCGTCTCGACGACCTTGCCGAACATCTCGCTGCTAGACGCCTGGTAGAAGCGCGCGCTCGGCTTGACGATGCGCACCGCCTCGAGCATGTTCGTCACGCTGATCGCCGTCAGATGGCCGGTCGCCAGCGGCTGCGGCCAGGATGCGGCTACGAACGATTGCGCGGCCAGGTTGTACACCTCGTCCGGATCGGAGACGCGCACCGCCTCGATCAGCGAGGCGAGGTCGGTCAGGTCGCCGGACACCCAGTTGATGCGGTTCTTGATGTGCTCGACGTTCTCGTAGTTCGGCGTGCTCGTGCGCCGGCGCATGCCGTACACCTGATACCCTTGGCCGAGCAGGAACTCCGCCAGATACGATCCGTCTTGACCGGTTACCCCTGTGATGAGCGCTTTTTTCATATGCCGCATCCCCCTATTGGATGATAGATTTTTGGTTGAAAAGCTAAGCCAGCGCCGCTTGCCGATAGCCGGAGTACACCTGGCGGATGCCGTCCGCAAGCGGGGTGGAGGCGCGCCAGCCGAGGCCGTTGATGCGGCTCGTATCGACGAGCTTGCGCGGCGTGCCGTCGGGGCGGGAGGCGTCGAACGCCAGCCGGCCCTCGTAGCCGACGACGCCGGCGATCAGCTCGGCCAGCTCGCGGATCGCGATGTCCTCGCCGACGCCGATGTTGACGATGTCGCTGCCGTCATAATGCTCCATCAGATGCAGGCAGGCGTCCGCCAGATCGTCCGCGTGCAGGAACTCGCGGCGCGGCGTGCCGGTGCCCCAGATCTGCACCTCCGGCGCTCCGGATTCCTTCGCCTCGTGGATCTTGCGCAGCAGCGCCGGCAGCACATGGCTCGTCTCCAGGTCGAAGTTGTCGTTCGGACCGTACAGATTCGTCGGCATCGCCGAGATGAACGTCGTGCCGTACTGGCGGTTGTACGCCTGGCACATCTTGATGCCGGCGATCTTGGCGATCGCGTACGCCTCGTTCGTCGGCTCCAGGTCGCCGCGCAGCAGGCTGTCCTCCTGCAGCGGCTGCGGCGCCAGCTTCGGATAGATGCAGGTCGAGCCGAGGAACAGCAGCTTCTTCACGCCATGCCGACGCGCCGCGTCGATGACGTTCGTCTGGATGAGCAGGTTGTCGCGGATGAAATCGCCGCAGTAGTCGTTGTTGGCGACGATGCCGCCGACCTTGGCGGCGGCGAGGAAGACGTACTCGATTCCCGCCGAGGCGAAAAACGCCTCGACCGCCCCCGCGTCGCGCAGGTCGAGCTCGCGGCTCGTGCGGCCGATCCGATTGGCGAAGCCTCTGGACTCGAGCGCCCGCCAGATGGCCGAGCCCGCCAGTCCGCGATGGCCGGCGACGTAGATGGCCGATTGCTTGTCCATGTCCTTCCGCTCCTTTTTGCTGATGGGATTAAAACGCGTCCTTGCTGCCGAGCAGCACCCGCACGGTCCGCAGCAGGATGCGCGCGTCCATGCCGAGCGAGCGCTCGCGCACATACTGCAGGTCGAGCTCGACCATCTGCTCGAACGTCAGGCTGCTGCGTCCGCTCACCTGCCACAGCCCGGTGCAGCCGGGCGTGACGTCGAGCCGCTGGCGGTCGTAAGGCGTATACTCCGCGACCTCGCGCGGCAGCGGCGGCCGCGGGCCGACGAGCGACATGCTGCCCTGCAGCACGTTGACCAGCTGCGGCAGCTCGTCGATGCTCGTCTTGCGGATGAAGCGGCCGACCCGCGTGATGCGGGGATCGTTCTTCATCTTGAACATCGCTCCCTGGACCTCGTTCTGCGCGAGCAGCTCCTTCAGCCGCTCCTCCGCGTTCGAGACCATCGAGCGGAACTTGAACATGCGGAACGGCTTGCCGTCCTTGCCGACGCGCGTCTGGTAGAAAAAGACGCTTCCCTTCGGATCCTCGAGCTTGATCAGCAAGCCGATCAGCACGAACACCGGACTGAGCAGCACGAGGCCGATCAGCGAGCAGCCGACGTCAACCGCCCGCTTCATGCCTTCGTACAAAGCGATCTGCCGCGCCTGGGCCGGACATCCGCCTCCCGCCGCCATCATTTCCTCGCTTCGGTCTGGATATGCCAAGTGAACCGTTCCCCTTTCCTTGGATTCGTTCGACCGGCGGCCGCCCGCCGGTCCGTTCGCCCGTCGTTCCCCGATCAGTTCGCCTGCTCGGCCGTCGACAGCTCCGCTCCCGGCACATCCCTCGTCCAAGCCTGGTAATAGCTCATGTTCTTGCCGTAGGAGTTGTCGAGGACGACATGGGGCAGATCCATCAGGCTGGCGAGGATGTGGCCGTGCAGCCGGGAGGTGACGATCATGCGGTAGGAGCCGAACTGCCTGACCGCCTTGTCCACCAGATGCTGCGAGTAGCGGTACCAGACGCGCTGCAGCAGCCCCCGGGCTGCCGTGAAGCGGTACAGCTTCATGATCAGCACGATGCCTTTCCGCTCCGCCGGATGGTAGAGATGCTGCCAGTCCTTGCTCTCCGAGCCGCCGGCCTTCCGCTCCAGCTTCTCCTGCTCGGGCGTCTTCTCGACGTCCGTCCGCAGGAAGAACAGCGTGTCCTTCGTCGGATGCTCCGGCGCGGCGATCGGATACAGCTGATGGGCCATGTCGGGCGACAGGTAGACCTGCACGTTTTTGAACTTCTTGCTCGCCATCTCGTACGAGAGCGAGTCCCGGACGTACAGATGCAGGTCGGGATGGCGGTTCAGGATGCTGGCCGTGCGGCCGAAGTTCAGCTCGCTCTTGTAAAAGATCGTCTGCGGCAGCACGACGATCCGGTTGCCCGGATAGCGCTCCACGACGCTCTCGCGCAGCAGCTGATGCTTGGCGTACAGGTCGCCGAAGTTGCCGCCGCCCTGCAGCACGAGGATGACGCCGGGCGGCACGCGCAGATCGTCCGGGAAGTCGGCGACGCTGTAGCGGGCCTTCACGCGGATGCCATGCGCCTGGAAGAAGGCCTCGGTTCCTTTCATGATGAGGATGTCGCCGATGTTGCTGTAGACCGGGTAGTCGATGTAGATGATTTCCGAGCCCTTCGGGATGCTCTTCGTAATGAGCGACAGCCTCTCCTTGAGCTGCTCCATCGGATGCAGGCCCAGGCGGCCCGCCGCGAGCGGCGATTCGATCTCGGTCTTGCCCATGCGTCTCATGCTCCCCCTTCGGCGGCGGATGCCGCCTTTTTTCTTGCTTGGATTCGAGCCTTCAGAAACTTCAGGTCCTCGCTGCCGGACAGGATGCGGCGGATCGGGACGCCGAACAGCAGCTTCATCGAGGCGATCGAGAACGCCATCCGGATGAACGCGCCGCCGAGCAGCGCGAGCGCCAGTCCTTCCAGTCCCCAGAGCGGGACGAAGGCGAAGAACAGCCCGATCGTCGCGGCGAGCGCGACCAGCTGCCGCACGAGCACCATGCCCGGCCGTCCCATCGCGTTGAACGCCGAGGCGAGGATCCAGGAGCCGCCGCCGACGATGCACTCGATCGACAGCAGGTAGAACGCGGCGCTCGAGCCGGCGAAGTCCGGGCCGAACACGAGGCCGATCAGGCGGCCGCCGATCCACATCGCCGGCACGACCGCGAGCGTCATGAGCGCCATCGACAGCCGGAACGCCCGGCTGACCGAGGCGATGACGACCTCCTTGCTCTCGCCCGTCACCTTCGGGAATACGACGCTCGTGATCGCCGTCTGCACGACGTTGAACATGCGGGACAGCGCGTAGATGACGGAGTAGACGCCAAAGTCGCGCGGCGCCAGCAGCGCCAGGATGATCAGCTTGTCGAACTGGCCGTACAGCGTGCCGAGCAGGTCGGTGCCGTACACGCGGCTGCCGTAGCCGAGCAGCGGACCGGCGACGCGCCGGCTCCACGCTTGCCGCAGCGGCGCCAAGCCGAGCTCGTCGCGCAAGGCGTACAGCGCCGCCGCGATGACCGCGCCGGTCGTCGCCAGATAGACCGAGGCGGCGGCGGTCAGCGTCAGCGCTCCCGCCGCCCACAGCGCCGCCAGTCCGGCGAGGTTGAGCAGCGGCACGTACAGCCGGAGGCCGTTGTACACGCCGAACCTCGCGCGGCTCTGGGCGGCGGCGGCGATCAGGTTCGCCGCCAGCGCCATCGGCACGGCGAGCGCGGCGTAAAAGCGGGCCGCCGCGATCGCCTCGGCGCTATAGCCGTCCATCCACTGCGGCAGCAGGAACCAGGCGAGCGTGCCGGTCAGCAGGCTGACCGGAAGCAGCAGCGAGAAGGCGAGCGCCGCCGCCTCCCGCAGCGCCGCGCCGCGCTTCACCTGGTAGATCAGCGACGTCGGCAGCCCGAAGCCGGTCAGCCCGGCGAGGAAGGCCGGCCAGAACAGGATCGCCGCCAGCTCGCCCTTGCCCTCCGCTCCGAGCAGGCGGGCCGTCAGGATGGAGCTCAGCGTGCCGAGCAGCAGGATGAGCAGGTTGACGCCGCTCGTGCGGGCGATCGTCGCCAGCGCGCCTTTGCCGCGGAGCGCGCCGGCCAGGCGGCCGATCCGGCCCCGCCGCCGGGATGGCGGCTGCGCCGGGAGCGCGATTTCCGGCCGGATCGGGTCCAGACTCATGAGCGATTCTCCTTTTTCACTAAAAATTATTCATTATGCGACCATAAGAGCGTCAGCTCGCCCGGCCGCGCGCCGCCGCAGCCGTCCGCTCCTTACTTGAACCAGCCGAGCCTCCCGGCAATATAGCCGTTGCTGTACTGGATGCGCCGCAGCTGCACCATCTGCTTCTGCGGATTCGGCAGCGAGAGCAGCAGCAGCAGCGCCGACGGGCCGATCTTGAGCGCCTGCTTTAGCATGTAGGCCGCTCCCCGGCCTCCGCGCGCGGCGTCGCTGATGCCTTGCCAGTACACCCGGCGCAGGAACCACTTGCGGCTAATGCGGCTGCGGTCGATTTTATGGTCGACGGCCGCATGCGGCGTGTAGTAGACGGTGCTGCTCCGGCGGATGCGGCCGATCAGCTCGCTTTCCTCGTTGGACAGCAGGCTGCTGCCGACGCGGCCGAGATCCTCGCGGAACGGCTCATGCTCCCGGAACAGCGCGGCCCGAAACGCGACGTTCGCTCCGAACGGGATGCGCGGCGCCTCCATTTCGACGACGCGCGGCGCGAAGTCCAGCACCGTGTAGAGCGTCTTGAACGCCTCCGGCAGCCAGTCCGGCTCTCCGCCCTCCCACACCGGGTCGATGCGTCCGCCGACGCAGCCGATCGCCGGGTCCCGCTCGAACACGTCGACGATCGCGCCCATCCAGCCCGGCCTCGCCACCGCGTCGTCGTCGAGGAACAGGATGTACTCGCCCCTCGCCTCGCGGATCGCCCGATTGCGCGCGGCCGACAGGCCGAGCTTGTCCTCACGGATGCAGCGCACCCGCTCCGGGCCGACGCCGGGTCGTTCCTGGATGCCGCGGATCGCATCCGCCGTGCCGTCGGTCGAGCGGTTGTCGATGACGAGCACCTCGTACTGCGACTCGTCGACCTGCTGGGCGAGCACGCTTTCCACCGCCTCTCGCGTGTCTTTTGCACGGTTGTGCGTGCAGATCGCAACAGTCACCTTCATGCTACTCGCCCCGCGCCGCCATCAGGCCCCGGCCGAGCTCGCGCTCGAGCATCTCGCTCATCTCCGACAGCAGCGGATGGCGCAGCTCAGGGTTGCGTATCGCGAACTCCAGCGACGTCAGGATGAAGCCGAGCTTTTCCCCCACGTCATAGCGGATGCCTTCGAAGTCGTAGGCAAATACGCCCTGGCTCTCGTTGAGCCGCTGGATCGCGTCGGTCAGCTGGATTTCTCCGCCTGCGCCGACCTCCTGCCTCCCGAGAAAGTCGAAGATCTCCGGCGTCAGCACGTACCGGCCCATGATCGCCAGATTCGACGGCGCCTCGCCCGGAGCGGGCTTCTCGACGAAGCGGCTGACGCCGTGCAGCCGGCTCTGCGGCACTTCGATATGGCCGATCGGATCGACGATGCCGTAGCGATGCGTCTGGTCGACGCCGACCGTCTGCACGCCGATGACCGACTTGCCGGAGCGCTCGTACTGCTCGATGAGCTGCTTCGTGCACGGGATGTCCGACTGCACGATGTCGTCGCCGAGCAGCACCGCGAACGGCTCGTCGCCGATGAAGTTGCGGGCGCACCAGACGGCATGGCCGAGCCCCTTCGCTTCCTTCTGGCGGATGTAGTGGATCTCGACGTTGGAGGAGCGGCGCACCTTTTCGAGGATGTCGAGCTTGCCCTTCTCCGCCAGCGTATGCTCGAGCTCGAAGGCGATGTCGAAATGATCCTCGATCGCCCGCTTGCCCTTGCCGGTGACGACGATGATGTCCTCGATGCCGGATTCGATCGCTTCCTCCACGATGTACTGGATGGTCGGCTTGTCGACGATCGGCAGCATTTCCTTCGGCATCGCCTTCGTCGCGGGCAGGAACCTCGTTCCGAGCCCTGCGGCAGGGATAATCGCTTTCCTTACTTTTTGCATGCCCCTCATCCCTTCTTTGGATCGAATTGGTGGTTGACGCTCGGCCCGCCCTGCTCCGGTCCGGGCCGGTCTGTCCGCGGACAGCCTCGGCTTCAGCCCTGCTGCTCTTCCCCGCCGTAGTAGTAATAGTAATAGCCGCTACCGCTCGAGCGGTCCACGTTGTTGAGCACGACGCCGAGCAGCCGCGAGCCGGCCTGCTCCAGCACCGCCTTCGCCTTGCGGGCGATATCGCTCTTCACCTTGCCGGAGTCGATGACGAGCAGCACGCCGTCGCATTTGCCGGCGACGATCTGCGCGTCGGTCACCGCCATGATCGGCGGCGTATCGATGACGACCCGGTCGTAGCTGCCCTTGGCCAGCTCCAGCAGCGACGTCATCGCCTTGGAGCCGAGCATCTCCGACGGATTGGGCGGCGTCTGGCCGGCGGTCAGCACGTCGAGTCCTTCCACCGACGTTTCCTGGATGCCTTGGGCGAGGCTGCATCTTCCCTGCAGCACGGAGGTCAGTCCCGCGCGGTTCGACAGTCCGAAGATATGATGCTGCGACGGCTTGCGCATGTCCGCGTCGATGAGCAGCACCTTCTGTCCGGTCTGCGCGAATGTCACCGCCACATTGGCCGATGTCGTGCTTTTTCCTTCTCCGGCTCGGCAGGAAGTGACCATGAGCAGGTCGACCGGCTCGTCGACGCCGGCATATTCGACCCCCGTCCGCAGCATGCGGTACGACTCGGAGATCGGCGATTTCGGATTGTTCTGGGCGATCAGGCTCCAGCTACGCGTCGAGCGTGACATTGCTTTTCCTCCCTACTCGGCCCGCGGCCGGCAACGGTTTCTTGTCCCGATGCGTGCCGGCTGGCGGCAGCGCCTCGCTGTCCTTGAATTTCGGAATGACGGTCAGCACCGGAAGCCCGAGCACCTCCGCGACATCCTCCTCGGTCTTGATCGTATCGTCCAGATACTCCAGCAGGAACGCCAGGCCCAGCGCCGCGAGCAGCGAGAGCGCCAGCGCCATCGCGATGTTGAGCTTCGCGTTCGGGGCGACCGGGGCGGCCACCGCCTGCGGATCCGCCTGATTGAGGATCGAGACGTTGTCGACCTGCAGCAGCTTCGGAATCTCGTTGGAGAACACGACGGAGACGGCGTTCACGATCCGCGCCGCGCTCTCATAGCTGCCGTCCCTGGCCGTGACCGACATGACCTGCGTGTCGTTGACCGAGCTGACGGTCACCTTGCCGGCGAGCTCGCCGGCCGTCTGATGCAGCTGAGGATATTCCTCGGCGACGATTTGCATGATGCGCGGCGTCTTGATGATTTCCTTGTAGGTTTTGATGAGCTGGATATTGCTGTTGATGAGATTCAGATCCAGACTGGACATCAGCCCTCCGCCATCCTTTACCTGGCCGACGAGCAGCTTGGCCGAGGCTTCGTACTGCGGCTTCGCATACCAGTAAGAGTAGGTCGCCGCGAGCGAGCCGCTGATGACGACGATGGCCGCGATCATCCAGAGGCGCTTGCGGATAATGAACAGGTAGTGGTTGAGTTCCAAGATGTCCCCTCCAAATGAGAATTCTAAACGAGTTATTAAATAGTTTTAATTATTCGAAACGAGAACTTTCAAGGAAAAAAAATAGCATCCATCGGATCCTTCTCCTTTGTCTGCTCTATCTTCGCTTATCGTCCGCTCTCTGAAGGAACGCCTCGACGCTGCCTCCGCGCAGCACATGCTCCACCAGCTGCTCGACGCAATCGGCGATGCCGCGTTCCCGCAACAGTCCGGTCAGCAGCCCGGCCGCATCCGCAGGCGAGCCCGCGCCGGCCGAAGCGAGCGCACGGTCCGCCCGGACGGAGGCTCTCGGTCCGTTCGCCCCCAGCGTCTCGTCCAGCGCCAGGCGATCGAAAAAAGCGCGCAGCCTCTCCCGCTTCGCAGTCAGCGATCCCTCTTCCGCCTGCTTTTGAAGCGCCATATCGGTTCCTCCCCGAATCATCAGACTTCGCATGGATCAGACAACAGCCGTCAGAAACCGCTTCGCTTTACGGACAAGCATCCGACAGGGGATAGCTTGTTCGTAACGATTATGACACAAATAGTAGCAACTGGTTGAGGGAAGAAAGGCATGTTTCGGATTAGTCTTTCCTGTTCATTTTCATGCCCGGTTTTCACGCCTCCTCTCCTACTTCCGGCTGGAAGCCCCGCATGAATATTCAGATTTGTTTCCGCTTCCACTGCCATGTATGCGCTCCCTTTCCTATTCCTAGAAAACGTTCGCTTCGCCAGCGCCAATGACTTCGGACTCATGATCCGGTCAACGTGAAAAAGACCGAAAATCTCGCTCGCAGAGCGGCTTTTTCGGTCTTTGACGGTGACGGATCAGCTGACATGGCCTTGCCGGGCCGGCGGCAGGACAAGGACTTGCGAATCAGCTTCCCCGTCGATTTTCCCGGATCAGCTCTTTCCCGGCTCCGATTCGACAAGGCTCGCGACTTTGGTCGCCTCGTCCGCTGGCCCCGATTCTCGAAATACCCACAGCCGATTCAGGATGAATCCGATTCCAGTAGCGGCAATGATCGAAATCGCTTTGCCGATCAGCGCATTCCAGCCGAGCCATTCCTCGCAAAGCACTAAAATGGAGGTCGATAATCCGAACATTAGACCGTTTACGGCAAGGAATTTAAGCATTTCGGCTTTTTGGGCCCGGCCTCTGCGACCAAAGGTCCAGCTGCGGTTCACCACATAACTGTTGATTGTCCCGCATGCGAAGCTTGCCGTCTGGGCGATCAGGTAATTGACGCCGAGCAGCGCATGCAGCAAAGCGAATACGCCGTAATCGACCAGCGTGTTCATGACGCCGGTCAGCCCGTATTTGACTAGAGTTCCCATCATTCTTTCCTTCCCGACTCCGAGTGACGTTCCGCCTTTAACCGTAAGCCAACGCAAGGGCTTGCGTCAAGCGCCTTCCGAATGCTGGAAAAAGATCGAAAATCAAGGCTTCGGATTATATAATAGATAGGATTGCATTCCGAGAGAGCGAGGAAAGAGAAATCATGTTCGAACGATTAAAGCGGGCTGCGATTGGAATCGCGCTCGCCGCAGCCGCTCTGCCCCTGCTGTCCGGCAGCCGGCCCGCCCTGCTGGATTGGCGGGAGCCGCCGCCGGCCTGGACGAGCCAGTCCTTGGTCGCTCATGCGATGGGGTCGGTGGATCAGCTGTTCTTTACAAATTCGCGCGAAGCCTTCGAGCAAAATTATGCACGCGGCTATCGCGTTTTCGAGGTCGATCTGCAGCTGACGACAGACGGCTTTTTGCTCAGCCGCCACGATTGGGGCAACTATTTGTACGACCGCTTCAAGCAGGTCATCCCCCGCGAGCAGATGGACCGCCCGGCTCCGCTGGAGCCCTTGCTCTCCTTGCCGATCTACGGCCGATACCACGCGATGAGCTTTGAGCAGATCGTCGAGCTGCTGCAAAACCATCCCGATCTATGGATCGTCACCGATACGAAAGGAACGAGCGAGGAAGAAGTGCGGCAGCAGTTCGAGGCGATGATGCGCGCCGCAAGCGGCAAGGAGGGCGTGCTGGAGCGCGTCATTCCGCAGCTTTACAGCCGGGACATGCTTCGCTGGGTGGAAAGCATCCATGCTTTTCCTTCCTATATATATACGTTGTACCAATCGCAGGACAGCGAGCGTCAGGTGCTCGACTTCGTCCTCGCGGAACCGAAGGTGGACGCTATCACGATGGCGCAGGACCGCGCCCTGAAGTCCGCTCCGTTCATCGCCAAGCTCGCTTCCATGCGCGTGCCGGTCTATGCGCATACCGTCAACGACGAGACGATCATCCGCGATCTGGCGGCGATCGGCGTGCATGGCATTTACAGCGATTCGATGACGTACGGGCGCCTGGAGCAGTCCCGAATCCAGCTGCCCAAAAGAAATTCCTGATCTCTTGCGTACGCAAGCAGGAATGACGGATTCGATCCAGAAAACCTTGTAGGGAAGAAATTTGTATCAGAGGTTGCAACTGTTGTCAAGTTTGATTATACTTACTTTATGAAAGAGACGAATTGCATGCTATTTATGCTTGCAAACGTCCATGTCAATGCCTTTGTAACCATTTCATAACGCTTTTTTAAGAATCTCTTAATCTTGCTTGGTTACAATAAGAACAACCAAGAACGACGAGGAAAGACCGATAAAAGCAGGACCAACTCGAAAAGAATTGGAGTGAAAAGCGATGAGAACGCTCATTTCCTTTCAAAACAAAAAAATTCCCGTTTATGTAACGGAACAAAACAATAAAAAAGCGCTGGATAAACTGGGCGAGGTCATGAACCGCAAGCTGTTTACCGGCAAGAATTCGCTGAAGAACAGCCTCCGTTCGCTGATCAGCGTGGAAATTACCGGCAGCGAAGCGACGCTTCATACGTACAACGAAAAGGATACGCTGACGATCTCGCTTTATTGATCGGATGGCTCAGGCCTGCCCCGCTCCGCATGACGTGGAGCGGGGCTTTTTCTGCTGCTGCCCGAATTGGGAATCGCTTGCCCGATATGGTACATTGTTCTCATCGCAAGCATCCTATCCAATGGAGGAGAAGCCGCCATGCTGTTCGTCTCGAATCGGGACATGCACGATCCGTCCCTCAACCTCGCCTTGGAGGAATACATCCTGCGCCATCTTCCCGCCGACAACGACTACCTCCTGTTCTACATCAACGAGCCGTCCATCATCATCGGCAAAAACCAGAACACGCTCGAGGAAATCAACGAGGAGTACGTCAAGGAGCAGGGCATCCATGTCGTGCGCCGTCTTTCCGGCGGAGGCGCCGTCTACCACGATCACGGCAATCTCAACTACAGCTTCATCACCAAGGACGACGGCGAGTCGTTCCGCAACTACCGCAAGTTTACCGCTCCAGTCATCGAGGCGCTGCGCTCGATGGGCGTCGAGGCCGAGCTGAGCGGACGCAACGACATCCAGGTCGGCGAGCGCAAAATATCCGGCAACGCGCAGTTCGCAACGCGCGGCCGCATGTATACGCACGGCACGCTGCTGTTCCAATCCGACATTTCCCATGTCGCCTCCGCGCTCAAGGTCAATCCGGAGAAGTTCAAGTCCAAGTCGACCAAATCGGTCCGCAGCCGCGTCGCCAACATCTCCGAGTTCCTGCAGGAACCGATGTCGGTCGAGCAATTCCGCTCCCGCCTGCTCTCGGCGCTGTACGAGGGCCGTACGCCGGAGACGTACGAGCTCTCCGCAGCCGACTGGGAAGGCGTCCGCAAGCTCGCGGACGAGCGGTATCGCAGCTGGGACTGGAATTACGGCCGCTCGCCGGCGTTCAACATGCGGCAAGTCAAGCGCCTGTCCGCCGGCACGTACGACGTCCGGCTCAACGTAGCCTCGGGCCGCATCGAGCAAGCCTCGATCTACGGCGACTTTTTCGGCATCGCCGAGGTCGCCGAGCTGGAGGAGCTGCTGTCCGGCATCCGCTATGAGCCCGAAGCGGTACGCGAAGCGCTCGCCGGCGTCGATCTCGTCCCTTATCTTGGCCCGGTCGAGCTGGACGAATTCCTGCAGCTGCTGTTCTGACAGAAGCTTGTCCATACGCCAGCAAGCTCCCATGTCGACTGATCTTCAATACGTCGACCGTCACGCCGCTCTCCTCCGCCATTTCGCTCCCCCCCAAGCATGCGCCCTCCTCCTTTCCTTGCCTTGCTGTACACCCTCCTTTTGCAGGAGAGTCAACTCCGGATTCGCCTGAAAAAGAAAACCACGCCAAAATGCCGGATTTCCTCAAGAGGAAATCCGGCTCTATCCGGTGCGGGCGCCGTGCTCGGCCTCCGGGTCAAGACGATATTCGGCGGAATCGCCGCGCAAGCTCCGCTTGCCTTCAGCCGAACTGAATGACGCGGTTGTTGTCGCGTTCGAAGCCCTGGAAGCGGCTGCCGCGAAACGACAGCTTGCCGATATCGCCTTCGGCCAGCTGGCCGTAATCGCGTCCGCTGATCGCGAACTCCATCCGGTCTCCGCTTTCCACCTCGAACGTCGCGTAATAATCGGTCTTCGTCTGCTGCGGCTGCCCTTCCTCGTACGGCTGCTGGCTTCGCACGCGCGAGCGCTTGCTGACGACCGCCGCCTTGACCGAGAGCAGCGGCTGCGCGCTGTTGCGGCTCCAGCTCGCATACGAACGGATGAGCCCTGCGCCGATGATGACCGCGATGACCGCGATCAGAATCGTCAAGCTCGTTCCCGCCGTCGTAAAGATCGAATCGATGCCCGAATCGGTTCCCACTCGCGTTCCCTCCCCGATGACTGACCTTAGGCTCCTTAGTCCCATTTTATGTCGGAGCGGGGCGCTTATTCGAGGGGATTGGCCGGACTCGTCCCCATCGCAGCGGCTCCAGCGCAGCTCCCGTCAAAAAAAGCTGTTCCGCCCTTGCCAGCGCAGCCGGCATAGCGGAACAGCTTGTCGTTCGTTCGGCTCAGCCGAGCGTTTTTGCAGCCAGCCGCTCCAGCGAGCCGTCCTCGACGAGCGGGAAGTGGCAGGCGACCTGACGGCCCGGCAGCGCTTCGGCGAGCAGCGGCTCCTCCGCCTTGCAGCGATCCTGCGCCATCGGGCAGCGTGGATGGAAGCGGCAGCCGCTCGGGGGATTGGCCGGAGAAGGCACGTCGCCCTTAAGGATGATGCGCTCGCGCTTGAGCGCCGGATTTGGACGCGGAATCGAGGAAAGCAGCGCCGCCGTATACGGATGCAGCGGCTTGTTGTACAGCTCCTCCGTCGGTCCGACCTCCGCCAGCTTGCCCAAATACATGACGCCGACCCGGTCGGAAATGTGGCGGACAACGTTCAGGCCGTGGGCGATGAACAGGAACGTCAGGCCCAGCTCCTTTTGCAGTCGGGCCAGCAGATTGAGCACTTGGGACTGGACCGAAACGTCCAGGGCGCTTACCGCCTCGTCCGCGACGATGAACTTCGGATTGAGCGCGATCGAGCGCGCGATGCCGACGCGCTGGCGCTGGCCGCCCGAAAACTCATGCGGATAGCGATTGCGGCGGGAGGCGTCAAGACCGACCAGCTCCATCAGCTCGACGACGCGGGCGTCGATCTGCGCGGCCGTCATGTTCGTATGCACCTTGAGCGGCTCGCCGATGATGTCGCTGACGAGGAAGCGCGGGTTCAAGGAGCCGAACGGATCCTGGAAGATGATCTGCAGATCCTGGCGAAGGTCGCGCAGCTTCGAGCTGCCGAGGGCGTGGATGTTCTGGCCGTTGTAGATGACTTCGCCGTCTGTCGCGCTCTGCAGGCGCAGGATGACGCGGCCGAGCGTCGATTTGCCGCAGCCGGACTCGCCGACGAGGCCGAACGTCTCTCCCTTCTTGATTTCCAGGGAAATATCGTCGACCGCCTTTACTTGGCCGACGACGCGGCTGAGCAGCCCTTTTTTGATCGGGAAGTATTTCTTGATGTGCTTGACCTCGATGAGCGTCTCGTTCGAGAGCTGCTTGCTCATACCCTTACCTCCCCGTGCTCGATCGCTGCCCGTGCCGGCGAGACCTTCGACTCGGCGGCATGCTCCTCGAACAGCCAGCAAGCGGCTTTATGGTCCTGTCCGAGCTGGAAGAAGCCCGGCTCCTGCTTGCGGCAGACATCCATCGCATGCTCGCAGCGGGGATGGAAGCGGCAGCCGGTCGGCAGCTGGTTGATGCGCGGAATCGTGCCTTTGATCGTGTACAGGTCGTTGCCGTCGTTGGCCTCGAAGCCGGGAATCGACTTCAGCAGGCCGACGGTGTACGGATGGCTGGGCTTGGAGAAGATCTCCTCGACCGAGCCCTCTTCCATGATGCCGCCGGCATACATGACGACGATCCGGTCGGCGACTTCCGCCGCGACGCCCATGTCATGGGTGATGAGGATGATCGCCATGCCGGTTTCCCGCTGCAGGTTCTGAAGCAGGTCCAGAATCTGCGCCTGCACCGTCACGTCGAGCGCGGTCGTCGGTTCGTCGGCGATTAGCAGCTGCGGCCGGCACGCCAGCGCGATCGCGATGACGACGCGCTGGCACATGCCGCCCGACAGCTCATGCGGATACTGCTTCGCGCGGACTTCCGGAGACGGAATTCCGACCTGGCGCAGCAGCTCCACCGCTTCCTTCATCGCGTCCTTGTCGGATTTGTTCTGGTGGAGGCGCAGGCTTTCGGCGATCTGGTCGCCGACCGTGAACACCGGATTGAGCGCGCTCATCGGATCCTGGAAGATCATCGCGATCTGATTGCCGCGAATGCGGCGCATCTCCTCCTGCTCCTTCGCCGACAGCGATTCGCCGTTGAAGGAGATGTCGCCCTCGAGGATCGCTCCTCCGGCGTAATCAATCAAGCGCATGATGGCGAGGGAAGTGACGCTCTTGCCGCTCCCGCTCTCGCCGACGATGCACAGCGTCTTTCCCTCTTCCACGTTGAAGGAGATGCGGTCGGTCGCTTTCACGATCTCCTTGTTCACGAGGAAGCCGGCACTCATTTCGTTGACTTCGAGAATTTTGCGCGCCATTGGTCCAGCCTCCTTGGAGAAAGTTGTGCTTTTTGACGAGGGTCCATCGCGTCTCGGATGCCGTCGCCGATGAAGTTCACGGCTAGTACGACGACTAGAATGCAGACGCCGGGATACACGCCCTGAAGCGGGTCAAGCAGCATGAATTCCTGAGCGTTGCTAAGCATCAGCCCCCAGCTGGTAGCCGGGGATTGAATACCCAGCCCAAGATAGGAGAGTGCGGATTCAGCCAGGATCGCGCCGCCGACCATGAGCGTCGCATTTACAATGATCGGGAACGTCGAGTTGCGAAGCAAATGGCGGAAAATGATGCCCCAGCTGCTGACGCCCATAGACTTGGCGGCCTCGACGTACTGCATCTCGCGCAGCTGCAGGAAGTTGCCGCGGACGAGCCGCGCCACGCCCATCCAGCTCGTGAACGACAGGATCATGATCATCAGCATGAAGTTCGTGCCGAAGATGGCTCCGATCAGGATGTTCAGGAACAGCGTCGGCACGGAGTACATGACGTCGACGATACGCATGAAAATGATGTCGGTCCAACCGCCGAAGTAGCCGGATATCGCACCGATAAGAGAACCGATCGTAACCGCTACAGCTGCTACAGCAAAGCCGATTGCCAGCGAGATGCGTCCGCTGAAGATGATCCGCGAGAAGATATCGCGCCCCAGCTCGTCCGTGCCGAGCACATGGTCGCCTGTGAACGGCCGCAGATTGGCGCTCAGCAGGTCTTGCCGAGCTGGATCATACGGAGCGATCCAAGGAGCAGCGACGGCTCCCACAATAAACAGCAGCAGAACGACAAGCCCGCTCATCGCGAACGGATTACGCTTGAACTTGTTCCAAGCCATCCGCCAAGGCCCGAGCGGCTTGTCAGACAGCGGAGTGGGGCTGGCTGGAGCTTCTGTACTGGATGCAGACTGCAATTGGGCGCTCATGCGGCCTTCCCTCCTTTGTTCAGCTGGACGCGCGGATCTACAGCTGCATACAGAATATCCGCAATGAGGTTGCCGATGACGACGAATACCGCACCAAGCAAAGTGATGGCCATCAGGACGGAATATTCACGTGCATTCGCCATATCTACGAAAAGCCGCCCCATGCCCGGCCAGTTGAATACCGCTTCCGTCAAGGCGGCGCCTCCGACCAGCATCGGCAAGTCGAGGCCCACAAGCGTAATGAGCGGAATCATCGCGTTGCGCAGCGCATGGCGGAAAACCACTTTATTCTCTCTTACGCCTTTGGCACGGGCAGTGCGGATATAGTCCTGCTGCAGCACCTCCAGCATGCTGGAGCGGGAGTACTTTAAATAACCTGCCAAGGAACCAAGCGTCAACACGGATACCGGCAGCACCATATGCATCAACAGATCAGGAATATTACCTTCTTTGCCGATCGTATACATGTCTGATAGCGGCAGCAAGTCCAGCTTTATGGAAACATAACTCTGCAAGATGATGCCGAACCAGAACGTCGGCATCGCGAAGCCGACATAGGAGACAAAGGAAGCGGTCTGGTCGGACAGACCGTACTCTCTCGTACTATTATAGATGCCCCACGGAATGGCAATCAGCAGCGTCAAAATCCAGGTCGCGCTCATTAAGATAACGGAATTTTTAACCGTCGGCCACAAAATATCTGCGACAGGTATGTTGTTCTTGAACGTCGCTCCGAGATCGCCGCTTAACATATTTCCGAGCCAGCGAAAATACTGCTGCGGCAGCGGGTCGTTAAGGCCGAGCTGTTCCGCCTTGATCTGGCCCGCTTCGATCGATAGACCGGGAGAAAGGAAGATTTGGGTCGGGCCGCCCGGCGCTGCATGGATCAGGCCGAAGGTGAAAATGGTGATGAGAAAGAGCACGATGACGGATTGCAGCGTCCGTCGGATTAAATACTCGCCCATAAGGTTATCCTCCTTGTATGCTGATTGCTCGAATACGGATTGCCGGCTTTGCGCCGGGCATAACCGGACATTCTGCGCGAGAAGCGGTTATGCGCGGAGCAAAACCGTTTTCCATCGCTGGATAAGGCTGGATCGGCGACTGAGAAAGGACAAAGGAGGAAGGACATTGCCCTTCCCCCTCTATCGGCTGATTCTCAGGCGAACAAGATTTTATTTCTTTTCTTCCAGCCACCATTTGTTAATGCCGAAGAAGCTTCCGTATGCAAGAGCAGGTACAGGCTTCCATGCATCCTCATACTTCACGCGCGTATTGTATACAGCGGGAGTACCATATTGATACAGGAAGACGTAAGGCAGGTTCGTGGAGATCTGCTGTGCGACCTGCTTGTAGATCTCTTTGCGCTTCTCCTGATCCGTCGTGGAGTAGCCTTCGATCCACAGCTTGTCCAGCGTCTCGTTTTTGTACCAGCCGGAGTTTTGGCCGTTCGGCGGGAAGTACTTGGACGAGAAGATCGATTCGCTGTCCGGATCCGGACTGTTGAGCGACCATGCCTGCAGCGCGGCTTGATATTTGCCCGGCGTGATGTTCTGCTCGATCCAGGACGAGAAGTCGATGCCCTTGGTCGTGACGCCGATGCCGATGTCGGCCAGGTTTTGCTGGATAACAGCGGATACCGCTTCGCGGCGGCTGTTGCCGGAGTTGTACTGCAGCTCGAATTTGAACTCGAAGCCGTCCTTGTCGACCGTGCCGTCGTTGTTGCTGTCTTTCCAGCCGTCTTCGGCCAGCAGCTGCTTCGCTTTTTCGACATTATAGTCGTAGGTCACGGCATCGCTGCCCGGATCTGCCCAGGTGCCTGGCAGGAACGGAGCGTTGAGCGCCTTGCCGGTGCCTTTGAGGATGTTGTCGAGCACGCCTTGACGGTTGATCGCATAAGCGATCGCCTGACGCGTCTTTTCGCCCGTGAACGGAGACTCCTTGCCGCCCCAGTTCATTTTGTTGAAGTTGAAGCTCATGTACTCATACAGAGGACCCGGCTCGAGAATGACGTTGAGGTTCTCTTTTGTCTTGACGGCTTCGACCTGGGTGACCGGCACGGCGCCGACCATGTCGACATCGCCTTTGATAATAGCCTGCACGTTCGTGTTTTGATCGGCATAGATCTTGTAGATGATCTTGTCGATGTTGACATCGTTGACGTCCTTCGCCCAATAGTTCGGGTCTTTTTCGAACGACAAGTATTGCTTCTGATTCCACTCCGTCCATTTCCAAGGTCCGTTCGTCACGGTCTTGGCCGGATCGATACCGTACGGGCTCTTCTGCAGCTCGGCCAGCGGCACGTCCTTCATAACATGGGCAGGAACGACGGAAGTGACAAGCGAGTTCAGGAATGGAGCGTAAACGGTCTTCATCGTGATTTTCGCCGTTTGCGGATCGATCACTTTAATCTTGTCCACTTTGTCGAACGTGCTGATGCCTGGGGATGCCGCGGCCGGATCCTTGATCGTGTTGAACGTGAACGCGATGTCGTCCGCCGTCACCGGCTGGCCGTCGCTCCACTTGGCGTTCGCCTTCAGCTTCAGCGTGTACGTCAGGCCGTCTGCCGAAATTTCCGGAAGCGCCTCCAGCAGGGACCAAGGCTCGGCGACAACGTTGCCGCCCGCATCATAGTCGAGCAGGTTGGAGAACATGAAGTACGCCGCATCGCCGGAAGACGTGTCTGCGATGTAAATCGGGTTCGCGTTGACGATGTCGGAGAAGGTACCGATTGTCAGCGTGCCGCCCTTGACCGGGCCGGAAGGCTCAGCCGTCGGAGCCGGGGACGCCGCTCCCTCGTTCGCGGTGTTCGTCGCCGGTGTATTTGTGTTTCCGGCGGTGTTCGTGCCGTTGTCATTGTTGCCGCAGCCTGCGGCGATGACCCCCATAACGGACAAGCTGGCAATCATGGCTTTCCACTTAAACGATGAAGCTGCCACTCCACATTCCTCCTTGGCTCTAGCCAAAACTGTGTTTTTCCGGTCTCATTGTAGCACCTTTTTTAACGTTAGAATATAGATATGTCTGAAAATAATTAAAATTTTATTAATCGCATAAATATGCATAGAATCTTTTTTCATCGGGCAGCGCTTTCAGTTAGACCGCTGTTAGGTTTAGAGGCCATTATCAATGGAGTGAGAATGTGAGATAAGTATTCGATTTTCGGGATATTCAAACAAAATGTCAGGAAATCTGACGCTTTTATTTCGATTTGAAACGAATGCTGGACACAGTACAAATTGAAGCAAAAAGCCATTATTTTTCGTATAATTTTGTTGTTTTTTAATGCAACGCTTTAACGCAATATAAAAGCAATACGTTAACTTGATGTTGTAATTATCCCTCTATAATTGCCACCATATCCCATTAAGGTGAAGTCCGTCCCTCGCCGGGCTTCTCCTTTTAGGACAAAAAGCGGACCCGTTCCATGAAAAAAGACCCCTCTTCAGGGGTCTTTCGCGCTAGCCCGACGCCTCTCCCTTACCGGGACAGAATCGTCTCGAACGTGCTTCGGTCGAGCTTGCGGACCAGCCGGAACAGCAGCTGCTTGGCCGCGTCGTAGTCGTCGACATGCATGATGGCGGCGGCGGTATGGATATAGCGGGCCGGCAAGCCTATGACCGCGGACGGAACGCCGATGCCCGACAGATGCACCTGCCCGGCATCCGTGCCGCCCTGCGAGAAGTAGTACTGGTACCGGATGCCCTCCGTCTCCGCCGTATCCCGGATGAGCTCGACCAAGCCGCGGTGGGTGATCATGCCCGGATCCTGGACGCGCAGCAGCGCGCCTTTGCCGAGCTGCCCCATAGCCGTGCGGTCGCCGGTGGAGTCGGCCGCCGGGCTCGCGTCAAGCGCCAGGAACAGGTCCGGCTGCACGAGATTGGCCGCGGTCCGCGCTCCGCGCAGGCCGACCTCCTCCTGGACGGTGGCGCCCGTATAGATTACATTGGGATGCTCGGCGCCCTTGAGCTCCTGAGCCAGCTCCAGCGCCAGCCCGACGCCATAGCGGTTGTCCCAGGCCTTGGCCATGATCTTCTTCGGATTGGCCATCGGCGTGAACGGACATACCGGCACGATCGCCTGGCCGGGACGGATGCCCATGGACATCGCGTCCTCGCGGTTGTCCGCGCCGACATCGAGGTACATCGACTTGATGTCGACGACCTTGCTGCGCGCGGCATCGTCGAGCAGATGCGGCGGCGTCGAGCCGATGACGCCGATGACCGGCCCGTCGTCCGTGACGACCTCCATGCGCTGCGCCAGCATCGTCTGGGCGTTCCAGCCGCCGAGCGTCACGAACTTCAGCATGCCGCTCTCGGTGATCGCCGTCACCATCAGGCCGACCTCGTCCATATGGCCGGCCACCATGATGCGCGGCCCCTGCTCGTCGCCGCGAAAGACGCCGAAGACGCTTCCGAGGCGGTCGTGGACGAGCTCGTCCGTATGCCGCTTGAGCTCAGCCTCCACGAACCGGCGCAGCTCCAGCTCCTGTCCCGGCACGGCCCTCATCTCGGTAATCGTGCGGAATAGCTCCATCGTTTCCTGATTCATCCTGCTTGACCTCCTGCTACCCGAATGATTCCAGTATAGCGCATGCCAGGATGGATGCCAAAACCGTTCGAGCGGGTCCGCTCAGCCGCCCGCCTGTCCCTCAAGCAGCTCGTCCACCGAGGCGGACGCCCCTTCCATGCCTCGGCGCGCCGGGATGCGGATGCGGACGAGAGTGCCGCCGCAAGCCGGATCGCTCTCGATGCGCACGCCGTAAGGAGCTCCATAATACAGCTGGATGCGCTCGTGGACGTTGCGGATGCCGTAGCCGCGCCGCACGGGCTGGCGGTCGGAGAACAGCTCCTCCACCCGCTCCCGAGGCATGCCGATCCCGTCGTCGCGTACCCAGAATTCGAGACATAAGCCGCTATCCTCGCGGAGCAGCATGGCGCCGATCGCCAGCTCGATCCGGTCGCCCTTCCACGCATGCTCCAGCGCGTTCTCGACGAACGGCTGCAGCAGCAGCTTCGTCATCATGAAGCGGTTCACCTCCGCGTCCCACTCGTACGCCACGCTTACCCGGTCGCCGTACTTGACCTGCTGAATGGCCAGGTACGCCTGGATCTGCTCAAGCTCGTTGCCCGCGGGGATGATCGTCTTGCCTTCGTTGAGCGACATGCGGTAGAACTTCGCCAGGTTCATGATCATCCGATGCTGCTTCTCCACCTCGCCGAACTTGGCCAGCCGGCTGATCGAGGACAGCGTATTATATAGAAAATGCGGATTGATCTGCGCCTGCAGCGACTCGAGCTCCGCCTCCTTCTTGCGCAGGTTGGTCAGATAGACCTCCTGGATCAAATTGTCGGTCCGCGCCCCGAGCGCATTGAGCGAGTCCGCGATCTGCGCGAACTCGTCCTGGCCGCGGTAGCGGATGCGCTTGCTGTAGCTGCCTTGGCTGAACGCTTGCAGAATATGGATGATCTTGTTGATCCGCTTCATGAACGCTCGCGTCACAGTCAGCGCGACCGCAGCGATGACGATCGCGCTCAGCACGCAGACAAGCATCGTAATCCAGGTGATTTTTCGGGAGCCCGATTCCAGCACGTCGATCGGGATCGCCGCCACGAGATTGTAGCCCAGATCCGGCAGATGATCCTGAATGATCAGATGACGATCCACCGGCATGCCCTTCCAGTTGGCTGGAGCTTCTTCTCGCGGCCCAGAGGCGAACATAATCTGCTTGTCCTTCGTCTCGATCTGCAAGGCGCTGCCGCGGATCAGCTTGCTCGCATCCACGCTTTCGAACAGATCGCTCAGAAAGACGCTGATGCGAATCATGCCGACATCCCGCAAGCCGGTCGCCTGGCTCGTATCGACGAGCCGTCGAAGCAGCGAGATACGGCCATGCTCGGCGTCGTCGCCGACCTGCATCCAGACGAGCGTGGAGCCGTACTTCTCCTCCGGGAACATGCGATACCAGGATTCGTTCTCGATGCGGCTCAGATGCAGCATCTCGAAAAAGCGGTTCTTGACCGCGACGATATCCGTCCCCGGATCGGCGGTATAATACACCTCCGAGATCGATTCGTTCTTCAAATAGACGCTGAGCCGCATTTTGCGGTTCGTCGAGTCGAGCGTCGCCCAAAACTTGGGCATCAGCACTTTTTTGGTCGCTTCATAGCTGACCCAGCCGGCTTCCGCATGACGGATCGACCGGGCGAGCGTCGTGTCGTAATACAGCGCGTCGCTCAGCCGCTTCGTATCTCCGACCTTGTACTGAATGTTGTCCTCCATCTGCCGCAGCGTGCCGCGCAGGCTGCTCTCCGTCTGGGAGCGAACCGATTCCGACAGGACCATGTTGGCGACATAGCCGAGAATCGCCAGCGGCACGATCGTCAGCAGCATATAGGATGCGAAGAGCTTGATGCCGAACGGGATGTAGTTCTTTTTCCGATCCATAGCGCCGCTCATCCCATTCTTCGATATTCGTTGGGCGTGACCCCGAACGTTTCCTTGAACTGGCGGCTGAAATACGGCATGTACCGATAGCCGACCTTGTCGGCAATCTCGTAGATGCGCAGCCTCGTCTCGCGCAGCAGCTCCCCGGCCTTGCGCATGCGCCGATCGATGAGATGCTCGCTGAAGTTCACTCCGGTCTCTTCCTTGAACAGCGCGCCGAGATAATTGGGCGAAAAGGAAAATTCGTCCGCCAGTAGCTTCAGCGTCAGATTCTCATGCAGATGCTTCTCGATGAACGCCGTCATCTCGATGATGAGCTTGGCGTTTTTGGAGCTTCCCTTGCCGGCCGCTCCGGAAGGACGAGCCTCTTCCTTGACGTCGTGCGCCGCCGCAGAAGCGGCTGGCAGCGCCTCCTTCTCCCCGTCGAGCTGCTGCACGAGTCTCAGCAGCGCCGCTTCGAGCTCCGAGTCGTCCATCGGCTTGAGCACATACCCCCAGGCGCGGAGCTGCAGCGCCTGCTTCACATAATGGAAATCCTGGTAGCCGCTCACGAAGACGACCCGCAGGGAGGCATATAAAGAAAGCGCCTTCTCCGCCAGCTCCAGCCCATTCATTCTCGGCATATGGACATCGGTCACCAAGATGTCGATCCGCTCCCGCTCCAGAATCGCATAAGCGTCATAACCGTTGTGCACGGCGCCTACGACCTCCAGCCCGAGCTGCTCCCACGGAATGAATGCGAGCATCCCCTTCAAGTCCAGCTCCTCGTCGTCGACGAGAAGAACCTTATACTTCACGGAGCCCCCTCCTTCGCGTTTCGGTCCTGTTCTATGAAAGAAAAACCGCCGTCCCGGCCGGGACGGCGGACTTTCCTCTAGTATAGCGCGAGCGGATCCCGAATACAGTCGCTTCTTAGTTGCCCGCCATTTTCGTTTTGTTTTCTTGCCATTTTTGCGTCTTGAAGTCAAGCAGCTGCTGATAACCGATCGCCATGGCGTCCTTGTCGGCTTTATCGAGGATCGACAGCACTTCTTCGTCGCTCTTCGCATACAGCGCCTTGGCGCGAGCCTCATCCCAGATCTCTTCTACGCTCGTCTGGATGATGCCCTCCTCGGAGTCGGCCGCAGGCGCGAGGTTGATGAACTCCGTCGCGTCCTTCTGCGTCGGCCACGTAATCGTGCTTTGGTACTTCGACTCCCAAGTCTGCTCGGCTGCCGGCAGCGTCGACTCGAATTTCATCTTGGACTTGTCGATGAAGACGGAATTGCCGACCCATTGCAGGTTGACGGTAGCGTCCATCGTTTTGGTGCGGCCTTCTACGTCGCTCAGGTAAGCTTCCGTGAACTTAGGAGCGCCGTCCGCTTCGTCATAGCCGTCCCAGTATTTGCCCTCTGGTCCCCAGATCAGCGTACGGGTACCTTCCGGACCGGTCAGCCAGTCGAGGAACGCGAAGATCTTTTCCGGATCCTTGGCGGATTTCGTGATGACGCTGACGTTCCAGCCAAGACGCGTGAACGTGCCCGGGAAGATCTTGTTCTTGTCGAGGCCTTCCTTGTGGATCGGCCAGACCATGAAGTAGCCGTCGTTCGGGTCCTTCTTCTTCAGCTCGGCATCGCCAACGGATCCATACTCGGTCGGGCTTGCGCCGGCGAAGACGGCCGCTCCTCCCGTGTAGGCCTTCTCCTTGACCTGATCCTTCGTCTGGGTCATGGAATCCGCGCTCATCAGCTTCTCACGGAACAGCTTGGAGGCATACAGCATGGACTCGCGGAAGACGTCGTCCTTAAAAATCGATGTCAGCTTGTCGCCGCTGATCGCCGCCCGGTTGGAGATGGAGGCGAGGTTGGCATCTTCTTTGAAGGCGCTGTACAGAACGTCCAGCCCTTGTCCGTCGACCGCCAGGTCCGGGTTGAACGGCGTCACGTTCGGGAATTTCTCCTTGACGGCTTTCAGATAGTTGTAGAAGTCGTCCGTCGTCTCCAGCTTCGGCGAGCCGAGCGCCTCGTAGTATTTTTTGTTGACGACGTAGCCGGCGTTGCCGATCGGCTGCGACGTGTACCAGTTCGGGAACTGATAGATTTTGCCGTCGCTGGAGCGGAGCATGTTGATCGCTTCTTCGCCGACCCATTTTTTGAAGTTCGGGTATTTGTCGAGGTAGTCGTCGAACGGTACGAGCATGTCGGCCGCGCGCAGCTTCTCGACATCCGCGCCGCGGTCCATCCAGATGACGTCGGGAAGCGTTCCGGAGGCGATCATCGTGTTGAGCTTCTGGGCCGCATTGCCGCCCGACTGGATCGCTGTCACGTTGACCTTCATGTTGTCCTTGATCCACTTGGACGACTCGTCTGCGCCCCATGTCGGCATCGTGTACCAATCATAATGGCCGTACATGCTGTACTCGAGCGGCTCGCTCCCGACCGTCCAGGCCGCGCCGGCCTCAGGCGCGGCGGAGGCTGCCGGAGAGGCGCTCGGCGTGCCTGCATTTTCGGCCGCGCCGCTGTTGCCCGCACCGTTGTTGCCGTTGTTTCCGCCCGAACAGCCGGCCAGCGCAGTCGCTGCCGCCAATGCCAGAGCCATGCCTTTGAACGCGTTTTTGTTCCATTTGCCCAACTCGTTCATCCCCTTTTCTCAGCTCTAATAATAAAAGGATTGCTATGTTTGAACGCGCGGCCATCCGCTCGGCGGACCGCCGCGCCTAAAAACCAAGAGTACGTGCTTGCGGCCGATGCGGGCTGAAGTCTCCGAACGAATCAGCCCTTGACGGAGCCGACCAGAACGCCCTTGACGAAGTAGCGCTGCACGAACGGATAGACCATGATGATCGGCAGCGTCGCCACCATCATCGTCGCCATCGAGAGCGACTTGCTCGTGATGCTCTTCATCGCCGACAGGCGGGCCTGCGCCGCCGAGTCGAGCTGCTGCATCTGCTCGGTCATGATGTTGGAGTTGAGGATCTGCTGCAGCTTCGTTTGGATCGGAATCAGGTTCTCGTTGTTGATGTAGATGCTTGGCATGAACCAGTCGTTCCAATGGGCGACCGCCGTGAACAGCGACAGTGTCGCGATGACGGGTCCCGAGAGCGGCAGCACGATGCGGAAGAAGGTGCCCCAATAGCCGCAGCCGTCGATCTTCGCCGACTCGTCCAGACCGGCCGGGAGACCGAGGAAGAAGGTGCGGAAGACAATCATGTTCCAGACGCTGATGAGCGACGGGATGATGAACACCCAGAAGGAGTCGAACAGGCCGAGCTCGCGGATCAGCAGGAAGGACGGGATCAGTCCGCCGCTGAAGTACATGGTGATCAGGCAGGCGACCATGTAGAACTTGCGGCCCATCAGCTCGCTTCGGGTCATGCCGTAGGCGAAGATCGCCGTGCACAAAATCGCGGAAGCGGTGCCGATGATCGTACGCAGCACGGAGACGCCGAAGGCGTGGATGATGCGCTTGTCCTGGAAGACGATTTCGTAGTTTTCCAAGGTGAAGGAACGCGGCCAGACGGTGATTCCGCCGAGCGCGGTATCCATGCCTTTGTTCAAGGAGACGACGAGCGCGTTCCAGAACGGATAGAAGGTCGATAGGGCCAGCAAGGCCAGAAAGAGATAGACGAAGGCGGTCAACACGCGGTCGCCGCTGCTCATCCTGATTTTCAACGCAGCTTCCTCCTTAAAAGGGCCTGATTCTTGGTGTCGATTACCAGAGGCTGTTGCCGGAACGCCTCGCGAACAGATTGGCCAGCGTCAGCAGCCCTACGCTGATGATCGCCTTGAACAGGCCGACGGCAGTCGCATAGGAGAACCGCTGGGACTCGATGCCCATCCGGTACACGTACGTATCCAGAACATCGGACACATTCCGCAGAATCGGGTCCTTGCCGAGCAGGAGGATATCCTCGAAGCCTGCGCTGAGCAGGTTGCCGACCGCCAGGATGAAGAAGATGACGACAACCGGCATGATCGACGGGAGCGTGACCAGGAAAATCTGCTTGAAGCGGCTGGCCCCGTCCATCGAGGCGGCTTCGTACAGGCTTGGATCGACACCGGCGATGGCGGCCAGGTAGACGATGGAGCCGAAGCCGATTTCTTTCCAGACGCCCGTCGTGACGAGGATTGTCCAGAAGTATTCCGGCATGCTCAGCCAGCTGAGCGGCTCGTCAATCAGGTTGAGCGATTGCAGGAGCATATTGAGGCTGCCGTTCTCCGTGGACAGGATGGAGATGGCGAGGCCGGATACGATGACCCAGGAAAGGAAATGCGGCAAGTAGCTGACCGTCTGCACGATACGCTTGAAGAAGCGGTTGCGCACCTCGTTGAGGAGCAGCGCGAGCAGGATCGGGGCCGGGAAGCCGACGGCGAGCTTAAGCCCGCTGATGACAAGCGTGTTGCGCATGACGCGCGTGAAGTTCGGATCGTTGAAGAAGCGCTCGAAATGCTTCCAACCGACGAACGGGCTGCCTGTGATGCCCTTGAAGATGTTGTAGTCCTGAAAGGCCGTGATAACGCCGTACATCGGGATGTAGCTGAAGACGAAAATGAGCAGCAGCGCGGGAATGACCATCAGCTGCAGGTCCCATTGTCCGAAGAAGCGGGTCAGGACCGTTTTCTTTTTCGGCCGTTGCGCCGGGTTCAATTCCGTTTGTAGTTGAGCCATGTTGATTGTTCCTCCCCCCGCTTCTAATTGTAGGATGGGCGTGACAGCGCTTCTACTGGCCCATTCAACGAAAAATGATAGAAATCAAAGAAATGTTAGTTTCCATCACATATTTGATCGGGATGATCGCAATTTGTGAACCCTTACAAAAAATGTATGCGTTATCCAACCATTTTGATTTCGCTTACACCTGACATCGCCTTTCGAGAAGCTGGCCAAAAGGTTAAAATACCTCACATGCCGATCTTCCATTCCACCGGAGTCTACTTCGAAAACGCCCAAAGCGGAGGCAGCGCCGTTTCGATCCGGCTCCGCGCCTCATATACTTTTGGCAAAGGCGGAGAGCAGATATGACGAAACGAGGAAAAGCGAGCCCTTGCTGCGAGCCACGCGATCGGCGCCGTGCAGCAGGCTGAAGAAGCGCCGCAGAGGCGGAAGCGAGGCGCTGCGCAAAACTAGAGGCCGGCCCCTTCGAACGGATCAGCCCGGACGCAGAGCCTGCCGCTGCCGAGAGGCCGGGAAAAGGCGGAGCGAGCCGCGAGCCGTCAGGCGCAAGCCGAGCCGGTCCCGGGCGGCCGCACGGCGTACGATCGTAGCCGAGCGCTTCGGGTTCCTGGCCCGCTCGGACGGCGTCAGCCGGCGATACGGGCCAGGAGCGGGCGGCATCGGCGACATCCCCGCTCCGAGCGCGGTCACCTGGCAGCAGCTGTACATCAACGGCATGCCGCAGCCGCCGCGCGCCTATTCGGTCGAGCCGGGCCGCCTCACGCTGCTCGTCCGCGACCTGCCGTCGCCCGGAACGCCGATCCAGCTGGAAAGCTGCCGGCTCTCGCTGGCCGCAGCGCGCCGCAGAGCTTCCCGATCCGCTCGCAACGGGCCCGAATCTATCACTTTCCCCTGGCAGGATTCATATCTTATAGAATCAACTCGGAAAGGAGAGGATCCTCTCATGCCTCCCTCCCTGATCAAGCATTTTCTGGTCGTGACGAGCACGGTGAGCGGCACCGTCGATACGACGACCGTCACGGCCGTCGACGATGCGGTGACCCGCTTCAGCGCGACGGTGACCTCAGCGATGATCGACGCCGGAGCCGGCACGGTGACGATCCCGGCCGAAAGCTTCTTCGACGATGCTGGCGATGCCGTGCCGACGGGCAGCCTTCCCGTCGTCTCTGCCGGCGGTTATGTCAATGTGTATGTCAACGGCATGCTGCAGCAAGGAGCGCTCACGACGACGTCGCCGACGACGGTCGTGATCGCATCCGCCGACATCGTCCCCGGCACTCCGGTCATTCTGGAATTCCATTCCTACGACGGCACGACCTCCACCAGCACGTCGGTGCCTTCGCTCATCGTCAATTCGACGATCACGAGCTGAAGCCGCTCCGCGCTGCGCGCCCAGACAAGCCGAAGAGGCCCTCGTTTCCTTTAGGAGACGGGGGCCTCTTTGCCGCGGATCGCGGGAAAACAAAAAACCCTTACGAAGTAAGGGTTGGATTGACGAAGTATGGTGCGGTAGAGAGGACTCGAACCTCCACGGGCGTACGCCCACTACCCCCTCAAGATAGCGTGTCTGCCATTCCACCACTACCGCACGTTAGGTAAAACGAGGGAAAACAAAACTGGTGAGCCATGAAGGACTCGAACCTTCGACACCCTGATTAAAAGTCAGGTGCTCTACCAACTGAGCTAATGGCTCTAAAAAAGATGGTGACCCGTAGGGGATTCGAACCCCTGTTACCTCCGTGAAAGGGAGGTGTCTTAACCCCTTGACCAACGGGCCGCGATGGCTTGTCCGGAACCCAGTTCCTCGAAGCAACATGAATGATCTTATCACAAGCCGCAGGATAACGCAAGCTTTTTTTATAAAACCATTTTAGCGCTCCACTGCCGAAAAACAACAAAGAAAAAAGACCGCTGCCGGTCCTTCCTGGATGAAACAGATGGCGGAGAGAGAGGGATTCGAACCCTCGCACCACTTACGCAGTCTAACCCCTTAGCAGAGGGTCCCCTTGAGCCACTTGGGTATCTCTCCATGAATGGCTCCCCGAACAGGACTCGAACCTGTGACAACTCGATTAACAGTCGAGTGCTCTACCAACTGAGCTATCAGGGAACGTTTACATAACAAGCCTGACCATAATTTATCATGGCCTTCCGGCTGTGTCAAGCGCGTAAAGGGATAGCCGGCCTCGGCATCGTCCGCAGACATAGCGGGCCGGGTCGACCTTGCGCTTGCGGAGATATTCCATGCGGCAGGCTCCGCAGACGAGCTTGTACCGATAGGGCAGCGCCTTGCGGGCTTTGTCCGGCAGCGGCTTGCAGTAGCGGGACCCGCCGGAGCGCTCCAGCCAGGCCTTGAACTCGGGATCGCGATGACGATAGCCGCGTCCGAGCAGATGCAGATGATAGTGGCACAGCTCATGCTTGATGATCTTCTCCGTCTCCTCCGCCCCGTAAGCCTCGAGCTGCCTCGCGCTGATCTCGATATGATGCGACTTCATGAAGTAGCGTCCCCCGGTAGAGGACAGCCTCCGGTTGAAGGCGGCCCGGTGGCGGAACGGAAGTCCGAACGTCTCCAGCGAGACGCGCTCCACCCATGCCTGCAGCTCCCGATCGTCCATGCCCGTCCCCTCCTTCCCCTTGAATTGTAAAGGGATCCTGGGCTACACTGTCAAGTAGACGAATGATCGACCGCGAGAGGAGCCCGATGTTTCGCCATGCCTACGATGAAGTATGTTCTGTTCCAGCTTGGAGGCCAGCTCTCCCTGGTGGAAATGCCCGATACGCACGCCTATCAGCTGTCCGCGCTCAATCTGCGGCTGCACAAGGAGCTCGACAAGCTGACGGCAGCCGAGGTGCCGCCGCTCGCACGCTGCATCGCCGAGTTCTCCCCATCCGAGCTGCATGAGCGCGGCTTGCCGACGCAGAGCGGGCTCGAGCATCTGGAGCAGCTCGAGCGCTCCTTCAAGGAAATTCCGGAGAAGTCCTACCCGCTCATCTCGCTGCTGACCGAGATCCGCGCGCTGCTCGCGCAGCTGGAGCAATGGTACGAGGAAGAGTACGAAGACTGATTGGACCTGCACCTGTTCGCCTTTTCCTCCATATGCTGTGTAGATCACGAACGGCAGAAGGAGGACGATGCGGATGCCGCAATGGCTGAGCAGCCAACTGATGCGCGCCTTCCAGAAGAAGGATCTCCGGCAGGTGCGCCTGCTGAACGATTGCTGGTTCTATTATCGGACGAAGCAGGCCGCCAAGCCGGACGAGGAAGCGGTCCGCCAGGACGGCTGACGCGCCGGCCCGGACGCGGTTCACCGCCTGCAAGCAAGCCAAAGGCCTCTCCCCCGACTGCCCGAGTCGGAGGAGAGGCCTTTCGGCTTTTCAGGAAGGGTTCGGACCGCGCATCGTCAGGCCGACGCGGCCTTTTTTGAGATCGACGTTCAGCACCCAGACGGTGACGACGTCGCCGACCGACACGACGTCCATCGGATGCTTGACGAACTTGCGGCTCAGCTGAGAGATGTGCACGAGGCCGTCGTTCTTGATGCCGATGTCGACAAAAGCGCCGAAGTCGATCACGTTGCGCACCGTGCCCTGCAGCTCCATGCCGGGCTGCAGGTCCTCGATCGCCAGCACGTCCTGATGGAACACCGGCGCCGCGAGCTCCTCGCGCGGATCGCGCCCCGGCCGCATGAGGCTGTCTACAATGTCGCGCAGCGTCGGCTCGCCGACGCCGATCGCCGACGCGAGCGCCGGGATGTCGGCAGCCGCCAGCCGCTGCCGGGCCGTCTCGCCGCCGACCTCGCCGAGCGACAGGCCGAGCTGCTTGAACAGCCGGTCGACGACGCCGTACGACTCCGGATGGATCGGCGTGCGGTCAAGCGGGTTTTCCGCCTCGGGGATGCGGATGAAGCCGATGCACTGCTCGTACGTCTTCGCGCCGAGCCGCGGCACCTTCTGCAGCTCCTTGCGGGAGGAGAAGACCCCGGTCTCTTCCCGATGCTTGACGATGTTTTTGGCCGTCGTCGCATTGATGCCCGCCACATAGGAGAGCAGCGACGCCGAGGCGGTGTTGACGTCGACGCCGACGTGGTTGACCGCCGATTCGACGACGCCGCCGAGCGTCTCGCCGAGCCGCTTCTGGCTGACGTCGTGCTGATACTGGCCGACGCCGATCGCCTTGGGCTCGATCTTGACGAGCTCCGCCAGCGGATCCTGGAGCCGGCGTGCGATCGATACCGCGCTGCGCTCCGCGACATCGAGCTTGGGGAATTCCTCGGCGGCGAGCTTGGAGGCGGAGTAGACGCTCGCTCCGGCCTCGTTGACGATGATGTAGCGGAGCGCCTCGGCGCCCGGCTTGCCGGCAGCGACGCGGCCGCGGATGAGCGCGGCGATGAAGCTCTCCGTCTCGCGCGAGGCGGTGCCGTTGCCGATGACGAGGAGCGTGACGCCGTGGCGGTCGATCAGCGAGCCGATGAGCCGCTCCGCCTCGGCGACCTTGTTGTTCGGCGGCGTCGGATAGGCGACCGCCACCTCCAGCAGCTTGCCGGTGGCGTCGACGACCGCCAGCTTGCAGCCGGTGCGGTACGCCGGATCGACGCCGAGCACGACATGGCCGCGCACCGGCGGCTGCAGCAGCAGGCTGCGCAGATTGGCGGAGAAGATGCCGATCGCGTGCTCCTCCGCCCGCTCCGTCAGCTCCGCGCGCACCTCGCGCTCGATCGACGGCGCGATGAGCCGCTTGTACGCGTCCTCGACGACGGCGGCCAGCACGTCCCGAATCGCCGGCGCGACGCCCTGGCGGAGCGTATGGCGGAGGATATGGTCATGGATGCGCGCTGCCGGAACGTCCAGCCAGACGCGCAGCACCTCCTCGCGCTCGCCGCGGTTGATCGCGAGCGTGCGGTGAGGCGGCAGCTTGCGCAGCGGCTCCTGATAGTCGTAGTACATCTCGTACACCGATTCCGCTCCCGCTTGCCGGACCTCGGAGCGGATGACGCCCTGCTCCGCGGTGAACTTGCGCGCCCAGGCGCGGATGCGGGCGTCGTCGGCGATGCTCTCGGCGACGATGTCCATCGCGCCTTGGAGCGCTTCCTCCGGCGTCTGCGCGCCGGCCTCGCCCGTGACGTACTTGCGCGCCTCGGCGAGCGGCTCGCCCTGGCGCGGCTGCGAGAGCAGCCAGTCGGCCAGCGGCTGCAGCCCCCGCTCCCGCGCGACGGAAGCGCGCGTCTTGCGCTTTTGCCGGTACGGCCGGTACAGATCCTCGACCTCCTGCAGCTTGGACGCGGCGGAGATCGCCTGCGCCAGCTCCGGCGTCAGCTTGTCCTGCTCGCCGATCAGCCGCAGCACCTCGCGCTTGCGGTCCTCCAGATTGCGCCGGTAGGCCAGCTTCTCCTCGATGCCGCGCAGCTCGTTCTCGTCGAGCTCGCCGGTCATTTCCTTGCGGTAGCGCGCGATGAACGGAATCGTATTGCCCTCGTCCAGCAGCGACACCGCCGACTTGACCTTGCCGAGCGGCAAGCCCAGCTCCTGGGCGATGCCGCGCACGATCCGCTCCTGCTCCTCCGCCGCCTGCGCCGCCGTCCGCTCGCCCTCGGCTTCCTTCACGCCTGCTTGTTGCTCCGCCATGCCGATTCCTCCTGTCCAAAAATGAACCGCTCCCGCCGGCGGCGGGCGCCGCAGGACGGGAGCGGATGGCCGGTCATCCCAGCCGTACGTACGGATTATGGGCCATCTCGTGGCCGATCGTCGTCTTCGGCCCGTGGCCGTTGTAGACGGTCACGTCCGGGTCGAGCCGGTACAGCTTGCCCCGGATCGAGTTGAACAGATCCGCCTCGCGTCCGCCGGGCAGATCGGTGCGGCCGACCGACTCGCGGAACAGCACGTCGCCCGAGAACAGGTTCTTGCCGTGCAGGAAGCTGACGCTGCCCGGGCTGTGGCCCGGCGTGTGCAGCACGCGGAACTCGAAGCCCGCGAGCTTCAGCCGCATGCCTTCTTCGAGCGCATATTCGGCCGGATCGGTCGTCAGCGGCGGCGTCATATGGCTCCAGCGCAAGGAGCCGTTGAGCGCCGGATCGGTCAGCCAGTCCGCCTCCAGGTCATGGATGTAGACCGGACAGCCGCAAGCCTTGCGCACCTCGTCCACCCCGCCCATATGGTCGAGATGGGCATGGGTGAGCAGGATCGCATCGAGCTGGATGGAATCCTGCGCGATGCGGTTCAAGAGCGGCTTCGGGTTCATGCCGGGGTCGATGACGACGGCCCGGTTCGTTTCCTCGTTGACGAGCAGATAGCCGTTCGTCTGGATCGGTCCGAGCACGAACGGGACGATCTTCATCGCCGCCATCAGAACGAGGAGAGGAGCTCGCGCAGCTCCCGGACGATGACCGCCTGATAGCCGGTTCCTTCTCCGTACCGGCGTCCCATCTCCTGCCGCGTCAGCGACAGCTTCTCCTGGTAGTCGGGCGCCTCGCGGTCCGGATTGTCCCGCTTGAACGCCCTCATCGCCTCCTGCACATGCTCCGGACGCGGTCCCCACGTGCCGAGCACATGGCCGCCGGTATCCGCCACGATGACGACCGGCACGGAGCGTCCGCCCATCGTCAGGAACTCGTCCATCGTGTCCAGATGCTCCTCCATGACGAGCACCTCCACCGGAACGCCGCTATTCTCGAGCGCGCGGAACACGACCGGGATGTTGCGCACGACGTCGCCGCACCATTCGGCCATCAGGATGAGCACGCGCAGGTCGTCGCGGTTGTTCAGCTGCTCGAAAAATTCCCGATCGTCCTCGCTCGGCCATTCGAACTTGTCGTACCAGTCGTCGAAAGCATCCTTGTTTTTCGTCATGCCGTCCCGGAACTGCCGGGGGCTGATGCCTTGGTTCAGCTTGCTGGCTACGCTGCGTGCCATCGGAATCACTCCTTGGGTTATGGATCGATTGCATTCATTGTATCAAATGGCGGCTCGCCTGCTCAATCAGACGGTCCGTCCGCGCGAGCGCTGGTACTTGAAAAGCGCATAAACGATCATGACCGCGAGCGCGACGAGGATCGCCGGAATCGTGTACGGGGCCGCCTTTTCCTTGATCTGGCCCCAGTTGCTGCCGAGGCTGCGCCCGATCGTCACGAACAGGATCGCCCACGGCAGCGAGGCGATCGCCGTCAGCACGGTGAACCGGGTCAGCGACATCCGGGCCATGCCGGCCGGAATCGAGATCACCTGGCGCATGACGGGCACGAAACGGGCGGTGAACACCATGCCCGGACCGTAGCGGTCGAACCAGCGCTCCGCCGCGTCGATATGCTTCGGCTTGATCTTGATGTACTTGCCGTACTTGTCGAGGAAGGGCCGTCCTCCGTACAGGCCGATCGCATAGAGGATCCACTGCTGGACGACCGCGCCGACCGTGCCGCACAGCACCGCCAGCCAAAACGTCATGCTGCCGGTCGAGACCATGTAGCCGGCGTAGCCGAGCACGATCTCGCTCGGGATGACCTCCATCGCCAGGCCGAGGATGATGCCGAAATAACCGAGCTGCTCGACGATGCCGAGCAGCTTGTCCACCAGATCATGCAGCAGATGCATGCGCTCCACTCCTTCATTTCCATCTCTCGCGGCTTTCGTCCGAGCCGCTTCTGTCATCGGTATTCTATCATAGGGCTGTCAAGAGATGCCATAGATGGATCGGCCCGTTTCCGCTGGCATGGACAGACCGTCCCCCGCATAAAAATAGGACAGCACCGGACAAGAAGGGAGACGAAGCATGAAAGCGATCATCATTACGAAACGCCAACTAAGGACGGCCGGTCTCGCGCTCGCCATCGCCGTCCTGGCGCTCGCCTGCTGGCAGCTCTACCCGAAGCAGGGGGATCCGCTCCCCGCCTCGGCCGCCGCGCAGCAGCCGGATACGGGACATGTCTATGAGATGGTGACGGGAGAATTCAAGACGACGACGCGCGGCGGCGAGGAGCTCGAGGTGTACCAATGGAGCCCGGCCACGATCATCGTGCCCAAGGGCGAGAAGGTCACGCTGCGCATCAGCGGCGTGAACGGAGCCTCCCATCCTTTCACCATCAAGGGGCTCGGCGTCAGCGGAGAGGTCAAGAAAGGCGAGACGACCGAGGTGAGCTTCGTCGCCTCCAAGGCCGGCGTGTACCCGATCGAATGCCAGATCCACACCGATCTCAAGCACAGCGGCCCGATGGTCGGCTACATTCACGTCCAGTAAGCGAAAAAAAACGAAAGAGCCTTCCTTCTCCCGAAGCGAGAAGAAAGGCTCTTTTCCTTGCGGCTTGAAGGCGCGCGCGCCTCCCGTCCTTCCCCGCACCGGGGCAGCCGTCCCGGCATATAGATGGAGAACGAAAGGAGTGGGCTCCATGAACAGCCACAAGACGAAGCACGCGGCCGAGCTGCCGACGGCCCGCAAGATCCGGCGCGCCTGCAGCAACGAGCTGTACCGGACCGCCAAGCGGCTCAAGACGTTCATCCCCAAGGAGAAGATGGAGCAGGCGGAGAAGCTGTACACGAAAAAAGTGGGCCTCAACCTGATCTTCGTCCACGAAAATCACGACAACCGCAAAAAGCTGTGCGATTGGTGGGACGAGAACGTCTGCGGCGACATCGCCGAGCTGTGGGAGGTCGAGCCGGAGCGGCTGCGCTTGGCGTTCCGGGATGCTTTCGGCGGCTGAGCGCCGCCGCCCTGCGCGGCGGCCCGCTCCCGTCCACGCCGGCGCCTCCTAGCCGTCTCCGCCTTCTGTCCGGGCAGCGGACGCGGGCGGAGCGAGGGACGCGCCTGCGGCCGACAGGACAAGCAGCAGCAGCCAGTAGGCGCCGTAGCACATGTCCACGTCGATCGCCGCATGCAGCAGCAGCGAGGCCGCCGGCACGGCGCCAAGCGCGCCTTTCGCGCCTGCGGCCGCGAGCAGCGCAGCGCCGAGCGCCAGCAGCAGCGCGAGGCCGGGAGCCCCGGCGGTCAGCAGCATGTCGAGGTAGCCGCTATGCACTTCCCCGGCCGCATACGGCGCCGACTGGAACGAGCCCCGCAGCAGCTCCCACGCCCGGGCGCCGTAGCCGAACAGCCAGGATTCGCGGGCGGCGGCCCAGCCGTCGCGATAGAGCAGCAGACGCGACGCTCCGGTCGCCGCCGAGGTCGGTTCGGCGGGATCGAACCGGTCCCAGCCGCCGCCGCGGCTCAGGCTGAGCGCCGCGGCGGCGCCGAGCAGCAGGACGGCGGCGGAACGGATGCCGGCGTGCAGGACAGCCGCGGGCCCAGCTGCCGAAGCCGTAGCGGGCTGGGACAAGCGCTCGCTTGAGGGCGCCATCGTATGCTCGATCCAAACGGCGCCCGCTGCCGAAGCCGCCAGCAGGGCGAGCCAGACGGCCGCGTCCTGGGCGAGCGCCGCCTCCGTCGCCCGCTCGCGGAAGCGGGCGATCGCGACCAGCGCAACTGCTCCCGGCAAGCTGCTCCAGGCCGCGAGAAGCCAGCGCAGCCGCTCCGCGCGGAGCGCGGGACGGCCGGGTCCCGGCTCCGCACGGCTGGACAAGCGGCGCGCCAGCAGCAAGCCCGGAACCGCCGCCGCCAGCAGCGCCAGCAGCGCTCCTCTCGACTCGCTCAGCAGCAGCACGGCGAGGCAGGGCGGAGCCAGCCAAGCGGCGCTGCGGCGAAGCCGGGGCGAGCCGCTCCGCGCGAGAACGAGCCATTGCCACGCCAGCAGCGCGGCGGCGAAGGCGCCGAGCGCATTGCTGTACTGCAGGTAGCCGGCGAGCCTGGCGCCCGTGGCGCTCAAGCGTCCGTCGGCGGTGCGCAGCATGAAGTCAGGGCCGACGATCCAGCCGCACCAGGCGGCCAGCGAGCTTGCCGCCGCGAAGGCGGAAAAGCCTTGCAGCGCCCAGGCCGCGGCGGATACGGCCGATTCGGGCCGACGCTCTTTCCGTTGCCATGCTGCCAGCACGAGGGCCAACGAGCCGAAAGAAAGCCAGCGCAGCGCTTCTTCCACGCTGCCTTGGACGGAGACCGGCGATCCGAGGCTACGCGCCGCATAGAGCAGCGCGAGTCCGATGCAGCAAGCCGCGGCGAGCGGCAGCCTGCCGCCCCTGCTCCCTTGCGCCAAGCGCCATCCTCCCGGGTCTCCTCGTAAAAAAGCGGCAAGCCCGAATGCCGCCAGCAGCGCCACGAAGCCATGCCCGTCGCGATCGAAAAACCAGCCGGAGCGGCGAAAAGCCGCGCTCAGCAGCAGCGCCAGTCCCGCCGCGCGCGCGAGCCGAAGTCCCGTATCCGCTCTCCCTGCTAACATTCTGGCTCCCGCTCTACGACCTATATTCCTCGCACGAGCAAGGGGGCCTCTAGCCAAGAGAAGCGTCGCCCCCGCCCTCTTCGAATTCGCTTCTCCTGCCTTCATGCCATCCGCCAATTGCCGCCCCTCCTCCGCCGCTCAGTCGGCCCATGCCGCCTAATTGAACCAACAGGCGATCGCCGCGGCCTTTGGTAGCATTCTAGCCTGCCGGAGCGCGGCTTAGACGGCCGCACTTGGCCAAGGGGACGGCCGAACAAGCGATGAAGGATGGCTCGCACATGAAAGGAATCATCCCGCCGACGAGCGAGCAAGGGAACTTCTTCCCTTGCTTCGGCGCGCGGAGCAGTCCCATTGCGAAATAGCGAAGCCGGAGAGCACGCTCTCCGGCTTCGCTATTTCGGCATTAAAACCAACACGCTCATCAGGGCAAGCCCGCGCTTCCCGCCTGGCCTGCCGCTCTCCGCCGCGCCATTCGCTCGGCCGAACCGGATCAGTGCTCCGCGTCCTCGCCCGGCGCGGCTTCGAGGCCGGCGGCTGCGCCATCGTCCGCCGCCAGTCCTCGGCGCACCTGATAATACTGCTTCATCTGCTCGTGAAGCACGAACGCCCTCAGCTGGCGCGCTCCCTCGGCGGTGAAGCCGCTCATCCGCGCGCCGTAGCTGAGCACGCCTGCGGCGTCCTGCCGCCACAGAATCTCGAGCGTGCAGCTCAGCTCGAAGCCGAGATCCAGCACGGCGCCTACGGTGCCGTGGCATTCCAGCTCCATGCCTCCCGCAGCGCGGAAGCCGACGCCCTCCAGGCTGATGTTGGAGACGACGATCTCGGCGCGCGCGGCCTTTTCCCGCCGGCACCGCTCCTCCTCCTCGAGCAGATGCAGATCCTCCTCGTCCATGAGGCGCACGAGCTTCTCCAGCAGCGCCTCGTCGAGACCTTCATGCCGCAGCTCGTCGGACCATCTGTAGCGGAGCAGATCCGCTCTCGTCGGCTCGCGCTTCAGCCGCTCGTCGTCCAGGAGCAGGCGGCCGGGACAGTTCACCTCGACCCGCGGATGGATGCGCTTCTCGTCCATGATCCGATAGCGCTCGTAGGGGAACAGCAGCGCGAGCGACTTGGCGCGCCGGCCGATCACGCGCGTAGCCATGCGGTAGCTGCCGGACGGCGACTCCACCGTCAGCCAGACGGATTCGCCGAGACGGAACCGCTCGGGCCCTTCCGCCTCGATCTCGATCAAGTCCCCTTCGAGCAGAGTAAGCGTGCCGACCGCCGACAGCTGCCGCTGCTCGACGAGCGTGCGGCTGCCGAGGAGCAGCGCGGGTATGAGCGTCGTCTCCAGGCTGTCTCCGGCAAGTACGGCTGCCGAGGAGCAGCGCGGGTATGAGCGTCGTCTCCAGGCTGTCTCCGGCAAGTACGGCTGCCGGCTCTTCTGCTGCTTGAGCGGGAGCCGTTGAATCAGGCTGCATCATCTTGATCCTCCCCAATCCTTAGTGGCCAAGCTAAATCTCGCGAACGATCGTCACATGAAGCTGGTCCCGCAGATCGATCTCGTAAGGCTCGGCCGGCACTCTGCCTCCAGCCTCGCGGATGATCCGGATGACCGGACGATGGACAGCCACCTGGAAATTGCGCGCGACGACTCCGATCTGGCCTGTGCTGAGCAGCACGGTCGTCGACACCGGGTACATGGAAATATGGCTGCAGAACAGCCGCACCAGCTCCAGGTCGAAATACGTGTTGCCGGCCGCGAACAGGAACTCGATCGCCTCCGACGGGGTATAGCGCTTGCGGTACGACCGCGACGAGGTGAGCGCGTCGAACACGTCGGCGATGGCGACGATCTGCGCGTATTCGTGGATCTCGCCGCCGCGCAGGCCGCGGGGATAGCCGCTGCCGTCGTAGCGCTCGTGATGCTGCAGGGCGCAATGAGCCGACAGCAGGGACAGATCATGCTCCTTCCGGAGCAGATCGTAGCCGTCGACCGCATGGCGCTCCATGACCTTGCGCTCCTCGGCCGTGAGCGGTCCCTTTTTGTCCAGGATGGCGCGGGGAACCTTGGTCATGCCGATGTCGAACAGCAGCGCGCCGATGCCGAGCTCCTCCAGCTGATTGCGGTTGTAGCCCTTGGCGATGCCGATGATGCCGGCCAGCACCGCCACGTTGATCGAATGCTGGAATAGATAGGAGTCGTGGGTGTTGATCTCGCTCAGCCCGGCGAACACGTCCTCTCGGCGCATGACATCGTTCAGGATCTCGCTGAATACCGACCGGAAGACGCGGCCTAGCTCCGGCCGCGCCGCCCGCCCCTTGACGGCGGACTGGCTCATCTGGTCGGCGACCAGCTTGTGCATCGCCGCGGCCGCCTTGCGGCGGGTCTCCTCGCGCAGCGTCTCGTTCGGCTCGATGCCTGCGGTAAGCTCGTCCTCGATATAGACGATGTCGACGCCAAGATCGCGCAGCCGCTGGATGAACCGCTCGCTCAGCGGCATGCCCGCCCCCAGCAGCACGTTGCCGTCCTCGCGGAAGATCGGCTTGGCCAGCGTCGCGCCGGGCTGGATGCGGTCGAGTTGTACTTTTCTCATGCTTGGGCTCCACTTTCTTTTGGTCCAGCCGGAATTGAGCTGACATACGGGATTTTCCTTCTATTCTACCAAATGGTTCGAAGAGTTGTCATTCCTTTGAGGGGGTCGAACGTCCCGAAGTATACCTAGGCCCTTCTCCTTCCGACCATGCAGTTGCGCCCGTTGCCCTTCGCCTCGTATAGCGCGGCGTCCGCTTCCTCGAACAATTCCCGCAAATAGGCCTTCGGGTCCTTGATTCCGAGCGGACTCTCGTTTTCGACCGACAAGACGCCGAGGCTGATCGTAATCGACAGCGTCAGTCCCGGCCGTCCCGTAGCGACCCGGTTCGCCTCTACCCCGATCTTGAGCCGTTCGGCGAGGCGCTCGGCCTGCAGGCGGGTCGTGTGGGGGAGATAAACCGCGAATTCCTCTCCGCCATAACGGGCGAGCACGTCGGAGCGACGCAGCATGCCCTTGACGGCCGTCGCCGTCTCCAGCAGCACCTCGTCCCCGACGAGATGCCCGTGACGGTCGTTGATGCCTTTGAAATGGTCGATGTCGAACAGGATGATCGCGAACGGAATCCGGTACCGGACGTTCGCCACCACCTCCTGCTCCAGCCGCTGCATGAGAAAGCGGCGGTTGTAGCAGCCGGTCAGGCTGTCCGTCGTCGCCATCTCCTCCAGCTTGAGATTGGCCCGGAACAGCTCCTCCTGGATCTGGACCAGCTCGCGGTTGCGGAGCTGCAGCATCTCGTTCTGCCGATGCTTCTCCTCGACGAGCTGGCGGATCTCCGAGACGTCCTGGAACGTGACGACCCGCCCCAGCAGCTCGCGCTCCCCCGACACAATCGGAGAAGCGTGCACCTGGACGTGGAGCAAAGGCGCGCCGGGCAGGTCGGAGGCGCTCAGCACCAGCTCCTGCAGGATCGGCTCCGCCACCGCCTCGCCGGCTCGGCCGAGCTCCGCGGCCGTTTCTCCGGAAGACCTTTTTTGCGAGCGCAAAAAAGCGCCCAGATCGAAGCGGTCCCCGCTCTGCACGGACAGATAACGCTGCAGCGAGCGGTTGGCCTCCAGCACCGTGCCTTCCGCGTCGAGCACGAGCAGGCCGGCCGACATCGAATCGGCGATGTCCTGCTGGGCGATGCGCACGATGTCGAACACGCGGTAGCGGTCGATGGAGACGCAGAAATAGAGGGCGGTCAGCGCGAGCCCGACCGAGGAGATGCCGGAGATATCGGGAAAGCGGCTGTCGTAGACGACGTTGACGAGCAGGTCCAGCCAGCCGAAAAGCAGGAACAGCAGCAGCCCCTTGAGAGCCATCCCGACCTGCTTGCGATGGCGAAGCGTCGTTCCTGCGCGCAGCGCCGAGAGGATGCAGGCAATCGACAGTCCCGCCATCAGCATGAGCTGGGCCAGCAGCGCCCAGGACAGCGGACCGAACCGCTGCACCGCGCCCGCGCCGTCCCCGGAGAGGAGGAAGAACTGCCGAGGCTCGGCCAGCACGAGCGCTGCGAGCAGCGCGGTCGGACCGGCCAGCAGCGCAAGCGTCAGCCGGGTCAGGAGATAGGAGCGTCCCGTCAGGAAGCAGACGAAGACGAGCCAGCCGAGCCCTTGCAGCGACAGCCCCGCGTAAGAGATCGAACGGAAAAGCAATTGGTATTGGACGATCGTCGTCGTTTGGAGGAGAAACTGGGAGAGAGGCCAGAGGAGCATGAAAAAGTGAAAAACCAAATACGCCTTATGCAGGCGTGTTATTGGATTATGAATAAAAATATAAAAAAACAGGCCGAGCATGAAGACAGACACACTGAAATCAATCCAAATCCATGATTCCAAGCCCTTCACCCATCCCTGCATCGTTCCATTGTCTTCCATTATAGCACAGGATCGAGGCAATTCCAGCACGGATTGACGCTTGGGAGAAGGGCCGATTCCAGGTGCCGGGCAACGTCCGGCCGTTTATTCCGGGAGCCTTCCGGCGCTGCGGAGCATCCTCTCGAGAGCGGGATCGAGGCTCAGCGAGTCGCGGTAGCGACGGTACTCCTCCCACTTCCGGAGGCGATGCTCGGCGGCAGCGCCCGACTCCCGGCGGCGGACGGCGCGGATGAGCAGGTTTTTGGGCGTATGCTCCGGATCGATGAACTCGAGCACCTGGGTCCGGTAGCCGGCCGCCTCCAGCAGCGAGGCGCGAGCCGCGTCGGTGGCGAGCGCGGCGAAGCGCTCCTTGAGCAGGCCGTGGTCGAGCAGCGGCGCGAGCGGCTCGCTCCGGATCTGGCGGAACGCCTCATGCTGGCAGCAGGGCACCGAGAGGATGACCGAGGCGTCCCAGCCGACCGCTTTGGCCAAGGCGGCGTCGGTCGCCGTATCGCAGGCATGCAGCGTGACGACCATGTCGGCTTGCTCGAGCCCTCCGAACTGGCCGATGTCGCCGACCTGGAACGACAGCCTGTCGTAGCCGAGCCGCTCCGCCAGCGCCGAGCAGAACGAGATGACATCCTCCTTCAGATCGAGCCCGATGACGCGCAGCGGCCGCTTCTGCTCGACGGCCAGCAGATGGTAGAGGGCGAACGTGAGATACGATTTGCCGCAGCCGAAGTCGACGATCGTCAGCTCGCGCCCCGTCGGCAGCTCTGCCGCCACGTCCTGCACCATCTCGAGGAAACGGTTGATCTGGCGGTACTTGTCCTGCTTGTCCGCCTTCACCTTGCCCTCGCGGGTCAGGATGCCCAGCTCCTGCAGGAACGCCGGCGCCTCGCCCTCCGTCAGCACCCGCTTCTTCATCCGGTCATGCGACGGAGCGTCGGCCGCCGCCTTGCCGGTCGGCGGCTTGCGCAGCAGCGCGGCTTTTCCTTTTTTGGAGATCAAGACCTGCAGATCGGCCTCCTTGGTCTTGACGAGCGCCTGCCGGTAGCCGGCGCGCAGCAGTCCGGCCATGCGGCCGGCGGCGTCGCCGGGCTCGACGTTCTCATGCAGCACCTTCGTCGGGTAGTGCTTTTCGAACTGGTAGCGCAGTCCCGACTTCAGCCGCACCGGCCGCACGACCGTGCGAGGAGGCAGGCCGCCTTCTTCCTCGGCCGAGCCCTTCGCTCCGCTGAACGTCGCCTGCAGCAGCGCCTCCTGTCCGACCGCCTTCTCCAGCGCCTGTTCCCACTCTTCTCTCATCATCCCTGCATTCGGCTCCTTTCGTTCCCGCAGCGAAAAGCAAGGCCCCGAGCCGCATCTGCCGGCTGGGGCCGCTTCCGCCGTCCGCGCCGCTTGCCGGCGCTCGGTCGCATTCTATTCCTTGCCGGTCTCGGCGAGCCAAGGCTTCGCCGCCTCCAGCAGCTCCTGGCGGCTCAGTCCGCCCCGCTCCAGGCTCTCATCCGTCAGATGCTGCAGCCGGCCGTAAAAACGACCGAGCTCGCCCGGCTCCAGCCGGCCGTCCTCGTGCAGCTCGTACCACAAATCCTCGGCGCGATCGTACCGCCCCTGCTCCTCGCGCCAAGCGGCGATCCGGCGCTTGCTGTCCGGGGGCAGCTCATAGGCGGACAGCTCCCCGAGCAGCCGCTCGGCGTCGCCGTCCGGGCTCGGCTCCGCGCCGTACGAAGAGGCTCGCAGCAGCAGATGCAGCGCCCTCAGCCGCGTATGGAACGCGGCGCTTTCGCGGCCGAGGTCGTCCTGTACGGACGCTTCTTCCCGCAGCAGCAGCCCGAGTCCGAGCAGCAGGGACGGGTCCGGATCGCCGGAACGGGACAGCATGCGGACGAGATCGTCCTCGGACAAGCTTTTGAGCAGCCTGCCGTTCATGCCGAACTGCCGGTCGAGCAGCTCCTCGACGACCTGCAGCGCCTCCTCCTGCTTGCCGGCCTTGCGCAGGCCGAGGATCGTCGCCGATACTTGCGCCATGCCCTCGATCATCCGCATGATGTAATCCCTCTGGAACATGCGATCCCTCCTCCGATGATGCCTCGCGACGACTGCCGGCCGGACCGCCCGCTAGCGGCTCTGCCCCGGCAAGAAGCCGAGCCAGTCCCGGATAAGTCCGGCCAGCCGCTCCGGCTGCTCCATCATGCTCATATGTCCCGCTCCGTCCAGCGTTTCCTTGCGCGTCCGGGGCGCCTCGGCGGCGAATGCCTTGGCCGGCGGCACGACGCCGTCCTCGCTGCCCGCGACGAGCAGCAGCGGCGCTTCCAGCGACTGCAGCACGGAGCTGCGGTCAGGGCGAGCCTTCATGCCGCGCGCCGCCGCGGCGGCTGCGGACGCGGCCGTGCCGTAGCCGATCTCCTTGGCCTTGTCCAGCAGGCTGCCGTCCGCTCCGGGCGCGAACAGCTTCGGCACGAGCCCGTCCACGAACGGCACGATGCCGTCCGCAGCCAGCGCGGCCGCGGCCTTGTCCCGGCCCTCGCGGGCTTCGGGGCTGTCCGGCAGCGGCGTCGAGTGGATCAGGCCGAGTCCTGCGAGCAGCTGCGGATGCCGCTCGGCCAGCGCGAGCGCGGCGTAGCCCCCCATCGAATGGCCGAGCACGACCGCCGGGCCAACCTCGAGCGACTCGAGCAGCTCCGCGACATCGTCGGCGAGCGTCTCCATGCCGATGATGTCCTCGCCGGCGGCGGATGACTGGCCATGCCCGCGCAGATCGAGCGCGATGACCCTTCCATGCGGCTCGAGCAGCGGCAGCAGCGGCTCCCAATAGGCGGAGCTGCCGCAAAATCCGTGCAGCAGCACAAGCGCGGTTCCGGCCTCGCCGCCTCTTCCGTTGTCGCGGTAGGCCAGATCGGCGCCTCCTTGAAGCGTAAGCCTGCGGTTGGCGAGCGTTCGGTTCGACATCGACATCCTCATCCTTTCGTCGTGCATGTAGTCGTCCTTATTGCCGCGGCGAGCCGGGCATCAAACCTGCCGGCGCGCGGTCCTCCCCCGGCCAGGCCGCCGCCGCCGCATCCGCGATCGTGCGGGCCATGCCGAGCACCCGGTACAGGCTCGTCGTCTGAATGATCCAATACGGCTTATGTCCCTGCGTGTTGACGACCGCCGCCACGCTGTAATCGCCGACCGGCGGCAGATGCTGGCCGATCGCCTGGCCCGGCTGCAGCGGCCCGCTGCGCACCAGATACAGTCCGGTCGACTCGGCCCTCCCGAGGCAGGCGTCGATCGCTACGACGCAGCTCGCCTCCTGCAGCGTCGCGAGGATCGGCCCGACCTGCTCCGAGTCGCAAGGATGCTCCAGCGTGCCCAGCACGCGCGGAAAGCCGAGCTCCGCCAGCAGCGAGCCGGCCAGCGGCCCGAGCGAATCTCCCGTGGAGCGGTCGCTGCCGATGCAGAGGAAAACGACGTCCTCCCGAGCCGGGAACTTGGCCGCCACCGCCTCGAAAAACGTCTGCAGCCCGGCCTTGTCCACGCGAGCCCATTTGGCCGAATCTTCCATCCGGTTCGTTTTTGGTTCACGATTCATTATCCGCACCCTCATTAACGCGGGGTGAGCGCCGCCTGATGCCGCCGTCCGCTCCCTGACCCGCCCGTCTCGCTTCATTGTAACGGATGTGCGGGAGCAGATTCAACGAGCTCTCGGCGAGCGGCCGGCATTCATGATACAATGGACCGAAAGCAGAGCAAGTCCACAGGAGGAACCTATGCCAGATCTCAACGAGCCTACCCAGCAAAACGTCGAATTCATGATCGAGGCGATCAAGGAGAAGCTCCGCATGGCGACGGCCGCCGCGATGCAGGCCTCTTCCTTCTCCATCGACCGCTACGAGGACATCCGCGACCTGTACGAGGTCGTCGCCTCCAAGCCGTCGTTCAGCATCTCCGAGGTGGAGGCGCTCGTCTCCGAGCTCGGCAAGCTCCGCAGAGTCGGCTGACGGCCGGCGCCGGCAGCGCCGTCCCCGCCCTTCATCCGGCCCCGCGCCGGAAAGGCCCGACATCAAAACAAGGTACCCGCGCGCAGCAGCGGGTACCTTGTTTGGCGTTTGATGGCGCGATGCGATCCGGCTTAGACGGCCGTCTGCTCTTCTTCCTGGCCCTCTTCGGAGGCGCCGGCCTCCTCGGCAGCCGCTTCCACGGAGAGGCGTACGGATACGCTCTTCTGCTCGCCGCGCAGGAAGGCCGCGAGGCGCTCCAGCTTGTCGGCGAGCTCCGGTCCCGTCAGCGTCACGTTCAGCTGGTAGCCGAACTGATCGGCCGGCAGCTTCTGCTCGCGGGCCGGGTAGGAGAAGCTCGTCCGCTCTCCCGCCGGAGCCTGGCTGCCGTTCAGCTGGTCCGGGTAGAACTTGTCCGATTTGTTGACGACGCGCTCGTAGATGCGCAGCTTCTTGAGCAGCATGTAGTACTGGGCGGAATGCTTGAAGTTCCAGGCTTCGCGGATATCCTTGAGCGTGTAGTCCGCCTTCCAGCGCTTCAGCTTCTCGACCTGTTCGTCCGAGTCCAATTTCAGAAAATCCTCAAGCGGCATAATTTGCATCGTTTTCGTTTCCCCTCCACATTAACATGTCGAACGTGATAATAGTCAATTTATTAACGTTTATATATAAAAAAATACCATAGAAACGAACGTTCTACAATTGATTTTTTAATTTATTTTTACAATTGACCTCTTGATGACGCCATTTTTGATCAATCTATGAACATCGGTAAATTTCGACCAGAAATTTTGTTCACATTCATGCAGATTCGACAGAATGCGCCTCGATCGGAATGCAAAAAAGACGAAGCCCGGAGGCTCTCCCGCCCCCGGGCTTCGTCCTGATGCTTTTGCTCCGGCTCCGACCCTGCGCCGCCGCTTCGGTCAACCAGCCGGCACGAGGCCGGCCGAGGCCAGGAAGCGTCCGAACGCTTCCCGTCCTTCTCCGGTCTGCTTGTACACTCCCGCATCCCGCAGCACCTGCAGGAACTTGTCGCCAGCCGAAGCCTCCACGAGCCGCAGCGCCTCTCCGCGCTCCAGCGCCGCGCCGCCGGCCGAAGCCTGCAGCTCCTCCAGCCAGAGCCGATGCTGCTCCATCGTCGGCGGTCCTTCCGCCAGCGCCTGCTCCCACGAGGCCGAGCCGTCCAGGCAGGAGGCGAGCAGCTCCATCTCCTGCTTCAGCCGGCCGGGCAGCACGGCCAGTCCCATCACCTCGATCAGGCCGATGTTCTCCTTTTTGAGATGATGCAGCTCGCGATGAGGATGGAAAATGCCCTCCGGATGCCGCTCGCTCGTGCGATTGTTGCGCAGCACGAGGTCGAGCTCGTAGGAGCCGTCCGCTCCTCTGCGGGCGACCGGGGTGATCGTGTTGTGCGGCACCCGCTCGCCGTTCTGGACGCTGGACGCCAGCACCTCCGCCTCGGGATCGCTGTACCCTCGCCAGGCCGCGAGCAGTTCGCCCGCGGCCCGCCGCAGCCGGTCCGGATCGCTGCCGCTGACGCGCAGCACGCTCATCGGCCAACGGACGATGCCGAAGCGGAGATCCTCGTAGCCGGGATGGCGGAAGCTCGCCTCGATCGGCGCCGTCTGCATCGGGAACGCATGATGGCCTCCCTGGAAATGGTCATGGCTCAGAATCGAGCCGCCGACGATCGGCAGGTCGGCGTTGGAGCCGACGAAATAATGCGGCAGCTGCCGGACGAAGTCGAGCAGCCGTCCGAAGCTCTCCTCGCTGATCGCCATCGGCACATGCTCGGCGCGGAACACGATGCAGTGCTCCTTGTAGTACACATAAGGCGAATACTGCAGGAACCATGCCTCGCCGCTCAGCTGGAGCGGCAGGATGCGGTGGTTTTGGCGGGCCGGATGGTCCGCGCGTCCCGCGTAGCCCATGTTCTCCTTGCAGAGCAGGCATTTCGGGTAGCTCGACGGAGGCAGCGTCTTGAGCAGGGCGATCTCGGCGGGGTCCTTTTCGGGCTTGGACAGGTTCACCGTAATCTCCAGCTCGCCGTACTCCGTCGGATGCGTCCAGCTCCGGTTCAGCTCGACGCGGTCCATGCGGATGTAGTTGCTGTCGACGTTGAGCCGGTAGAACCAGTCGGTCGCCGCCGCCACGCCCTGGCTCGCCGCGGTCAGGGCGAAGCGCGCCTGCGTCTCCGACGGCCTCGGCAGGAGCAGCCCCATGATGCGCGCATCGAGCAGATCCCGCTGCGTCACGGTCCGGTCCGGCACGATGCCGGCTTCCGCCGCATAATCGAGCAGCGGAGCGAGCAGCACCGGCATGCCCGGGCCGTCGGCGGACGGGGAGGCGTCGGCTGTGCCGGACGCCCAGGCGGGCGGCTCGAGCAGGCCTTGGCTCCAGGCCGGCCGTTCTTCCTCGCCGGGCAGCGGCGCGTCGAAGCCGAGCAGGTCGAGCACGGCGTTGCGGGCCGCGCCGGCGTCGAGCGGCTCGAGCAGGCCGCGCCTCAGCGCGCCGGCGATCAGTGCCTCGACCGCCTGCAGCGCCTGCTCGGCGGACGAAGCGGGTTGATGCGTTGTCATGGGATGCAGCTCCTTTCTAGATGGAACGGGCCGGACTAGGGCGTGCTTGCCTGCACGCCTTAGCCGCGGTACCCTTGCGGACGGGACTGGTGCCAGGCCCAGGCGGAGGCGATGATCGCCTCCAGATCGCTGCGATGCGGATTCCAGCCCAGCTCGGCGCGAGCCTTTTCCGAGGAGGCGATCAGCACCGCCGGGTCGCCGGAGCGGCGCGGCTCGATGACGGCCGGAATCTCGCGTCCGGTCACGCGGCGGGCGATGTCGATCACTTGCTTGACCGAGAAGCCGTGCCCGTTGCCGAGGTTGTAGACGGCGCTCGCCTCGCCTCTGCGCAGCCGCTCGACCGCAAGGATATGCGCGTCCGCCAGGTCGCTGACATGGATGTAGTCGCGCACGCAGCTGCCGTCCTCGGTCGGATAGTCTTCGCCGAATACCGAGATATGCGGCCGCTGGCCAAGCGCCGTCTGCAGCACGATCGGAATGAGATGCGTCTCCGGATCGTGGTCCTCGCCGATCTTGCCGCTCTCGTGCGCGCCGGCCGCATTGAAGTACCGCAGCGAGACGTAGCGGAACTCATGGGCCGTCTCGAACCAGCGGATCATCTTCTCCATCGCGAGCTTCGTCTCGCCGTAGGCGTTGGTCGGCTCGGTCCGGTCACTCTCGCGGATCGGGACGCTCTCCGGCTCTCCGTACGTCGCGGCCGTGCTGGAGAACACGATGCGCTTCACGCCGGCGCGGTTCATCGCCTCCAGCAGGCAGAGCGTGCCGTATACGTTGTTGTGGTAGTACTTGCCGGGCAGCTTCATGCTCTCGCCGACGAGCGAGTTCGCCGCGAAGTGGATGACCGCGTCGATCTCATTCTCGCGGAAGATGCGGTCCAGCAGCTCCTCGTCGCGAAGATCCCCCTCGTACAGGCGTCCTCCTGTGACGGCCTCGCGGTGGCCCTGCTGGAGGTTGTCGACGACGACGACCTCTTCTCCCTTTTCCAAAAGCGCGGCTACGGCATGCGAGCCGATATAGCCCGCGCCTCCCGTTACCAGAACTGCCATGCTGATCTCTCCTCTCCCAAGCTCATGCGGTCTCTGCCAGGCTTGCCGCCTCTACGATCATACGACAAACCCCGCCTCCGGCATATGGTCCGCGAAGGCTAGACGTCGATCCGGGACACGCCGTCGCCGATCGAGCAGACGTAGAAGTCCGCCTGCAGCCCCGTCGCCGCGGCGTACTCGGCTCCGACCTGCTCGCGGAAGCGGTCCACGCTGTCCTTATGGACGAGCGAGACGGTGCAGCCGCCGAAGCCGGCGCCCGTCATGCGCGAGCCGAGCACGCCCGGCACCTTGCGCGCGGCGTCGACCATCGCGTCGAGCTCGCGGCCCGTCACCTCGTACAGATCGCGCAGCGAGTCATGCGAGGCGTTCATCAGCCGGCCGAAAGCCGCCAGATCGCCCTGCTCCAGCACGTCGACCGACTGCAGCACGCGGTCGATCTCTTCGACGACATGCCGCGCGCGGCGCCGCACCGTCTCGCTGGCGATGCGGCTCTCCTCGGCGCGCAGCTGCTCCGGCGTCAGCTGGCCGAGCAGCGTCAGCTCCGGATAGGCGGAGCGCAGCTCCTGCACGGCCTGCTCGCATTCGGCGCGCCGCTCGTTGTACTTGGAGTCGACGAGTCCCCGCCGTTTGTTGGTGTTGCCGATGACGAGCACATGGTCGCCCGACTCGAACGGAACGTGGCGGAACTCGAGCGTGTCGCACATCAGCAGCATCGCCTGGCCTTCGCGGCCGTTCGCGACGGCGAACTGGTCCATGATGCCGCACTGCACGCCGTTGAACTCGTTCTCGGACCGCTGCGCCAGCAGCGCCAGCTCGGCGAGGTCGACCGGATGCCCGCCTTCGGTCAGCAGCGCGTAGCCGGTGACGACCTCGATCGAAGCGGAGGAGGACAAGCCCGAGCCGTTCGGAATCTCGCCATGGTAGAGCAGGTCGAAGCCTTTCTCCGGTCCCCGTCCGCTTTTTTGCAGCTCATGGACGATGCCCTTCGGATAGTTGCTCCAGCCGTCCTCCTCGCGATGCGCGATTCCGTCCAGCGCCACGTCGAACCGCTTGTCCGGGAAATTCGTCGAGGCGAACCGCAGCAGGCGGTCCTCCCGCGGCCGCAGCAGCAGCGTCGTGCCGAACGTGAGCGCGGCCGGGAACACGTAGCCGCCGTTGTAGTCGGTATGCTCGCCGATCAGATTGACCCGGCCCGGAGCCTGGTAGAAGCGGATGTTCTCCGCCTCTCCGCCAAACAAAGTCAGGAACGAATCCGTCAGCTGTTTCAAATCCGCCATGTTCAATCATCCTTTTCTCGGAATTGGTCATTATAGACAAATCGGGCCCGGTCAGCCTCTCATCAAAGGGTCTGAGCCGTCGCTTCCACGCTTGCCGCCGCGCTCGTTACAGTCTCAGTATACGTCCGGCAAAGCTCGCACGGAATGGCAGCATGTGAACTGAATATGGATATATGTGACTTCTTCTGTTCAATCAGGCCCGTCGCGGATACAATCTAGCTTATAAAGGAGGCGCTTGCGAGTGAAGGAATTCTACTATCGCGTCGCGTCCAGCGCGGAGACGGGCGCCGGACAGCCGCTGGAGATCCTGTTTGCCGGCGAGGGCCAGACGCGGCCCGGCCATCGGATCGGCCCGAAGGTGTACGACTTTTACCTGCTCCATCATGTGCTGTCCGGCCGCGGCCGCTTCACGGGCGGCGGCGCCGAGCATGAGCTCGGCGCCGGCCAGTCGTTCCTGATCGAGCCGGAGCAGCTCGTCTCCTACGAGGCCGACCGCGCCGATCCGTGGGCGTACCGCTGGATCGCCTTTCGCGGGCCTTGGGCGGCCGAGGCGGCCGCCGCCTTCGGCGCGGGCCGGACGGTCGCCGATACGGGGCGCAGCCGCCGGCCGGCCGCCGCCCTGCGGCTGGCGATGGACGCCCTGCGCCAGCCGGCGGGAGCGCAGCTCGCCGCGGCGGGCGGCCTGCAGCTGGCGCTCGGCGAGATCGCCCGCGCCTGCGCGCGCCGCGACGAGCCCGGCGATGCGCCGGGCGGCGCGGAGGAGGACAACGCGCTCGTGCGCGCGCTGCTGCGGCTGCTGTCGACGCAGTATGCCGAGCCCGTTACGATGGAAGGCATCGCCGAGTCGCTCGGCTACAGCCGCGCGTACCTGTCCCGCGTGTTCAAGCGCCATACCGGCGCGACGCCGGTCTCGTACCTGCTGCGGCTGCGCATCGACAAAGGCCGGCTCATGCTGCGCGAGCGCAAGGATCTGACGGTCGAGCAGATCGCCTCCTCCGTCGGCCTGCAGGACGCGCTTTATTTCTCGCGGCAGTTCCGCCGCTTCTACGGCGAATCGCCGAGCGAGTACAGGCAGTCGGTATGGGGCTCCTGACCTCCATCCCGCTTTGGATTGCAGTCCGCAAAAAGAAGCTGTCCCGCCCGGGACAGCTTCTTCCTTTACAAGCCGCTGCTCCATTCGAGCTCGAAGGCCGGCCGCAGCCGGCCGGTCTCGACGCCCGTCGAGCTGACCATCACTTCCGGGAACTGGGCCCGCACGCCTTCGGCCGCAGCGGACAGCAGCCGCTCCAAGTCGATCCGATCCTCCGGGAGCACCCCGGCGAGGTCCAGGCTGCCGCGCAGCTGGTCGAGCAGCTCCGCCGCGATGACCGGCCAGGCGGATTCTCCGCCGTCGTCGACTTGAATCGCCGCGCCGATTCCGGCTTGCGGAATCGCCAGCGCGAACATCCCCTGGGCGCCGCTTTTTGCGAGAATGCCATGCTCCAGCAGCACGCTCGCGAGCCTGCCCTCGCCCTCGACGAGGGCGGGATGCGCCAGCATCGCCTCCGCGACGCGCCTGGCGGCGGGCAGCGCCTCGTCGTCCGCCATCGCGGCTTCCGGCAGCGCGAGCCGCGCGTACGTCAGCGCAATCGCCTCGAGCGGCAGCCGGAATACCGGCAAGCCGCAGCCGTCGACCGCGCGGCCGATCTCTTCCGGCTCCAGATCCGCAAACGCTGCGACGGCCTCCAGCATCCGCTGCTGCAGCGGATGCTCCGGGTTCGTGTAGCCTTCGAGCGGCCAGTCCATCATCCGGCAGTAAGCGAGCAGGCCGACATGCTTGCCCGAGCAGGTATGATACAGCTTGCGCGGCGCGGCTCCGGCCCGCATCGCCTCGTCGCGCTCATGCCGTCCGAGCGGCAGGTCGTCGTGGAAGGCGAGCTGCTCCTCCCGCACTCCCGTCAGCTCCAGCATGCGCTCCAGCAGCGCGATATGCTCCGGCGCTCCGCGATGCGAGGCCGACATGAGGGCGATCGCCTCCTCCGGGAGCCCGAAGCGCTCCATGAGGCCGGCCGCGATGGACGGAGCCGCCTGCACCGGCTTGGCGGTCGAGCGCATGAACGCCTCGGCGTAGGGATCGCCTGCGGCTGCCAGCAGGCGGCCCGAGGCGTCGACGACCGCGATGCGGCCGGTATGGATGTTTTCAGCCCATTGTCCTCGCGTCGTGCCGGAGAGAGGCACGCCGGGATGATGCTGTTGCGTGTAGTCCATCTGCGTCAGGCTTCCTTTCTTTGATCGTGCCGATGATCTTCTACCGATGTATTCCCGATTCCTCGGACGGGTGACGTCCGAGCAGCCGGCAATCCATTATACCAGTCCGATTCGTCCAAGCACCACCGTACTCGTTTCAACGAAACGAATAGCGGTTATCTATCTTCAACGACGAATTAAAGGAGATGAACGGTCATGGCAAACGAAACCGTTAAAGGCGGAGGCGTAACGAAAGGCATTCTGATCGGAGGCGCGATCGGCGCGGCGGCAGCCCTCCTGTTCGCCCCTAAATCGGGCAAGGAGCTCCGTACGGATCTGGCCCGCAAGTCCTCGGACGCGGCGGATTACGCCAAGAAGCAAGGCGCGCTGCTCGCCGAGCAGGCCAAGTCGACGGCCGCCGTAGCCGGCGAAAAGGCTTCCGCTATCGGCACCAAGGTGCAGGAGCTCGCCGCCAAGGCGAAGGAAGCGGCTCTCGTCCATCAGGACGCCATCAAGGAGACGGCGGCGACGGCAGTCTCCGAGACGAAGGAAGCGATCGCGGACGTGAAGGATCATGCCCAGCAGGTGTCTTCCGAAGCGAGCCGCCACGTCGACAACATCAAGGAAGAGGCCGAGGCGAACAAGAAGGACGCGCAGGCTTCCGCCAACGTGTTCAAGAACGACAGCAGCGGAGCCGGCTTCTCCAACTAAAGGAGCGATTCCGATGAGCAGCCCTGAATCCAAGGACAATGGTCCGATCCGCGACGGACAGGCCGGCGCTCCCCACCGGGACGTCGACGAGGCCGAGAACGGGTCGATGGTACAGGACGTGGATGACATGAAGCGGCTCGGCAACGACATGGAGCGCGTGCGCACCAATGCCGAGCTCGAGCAGGATGGACTCGTGCCCGATCCCGTCCAGGAGTAAAGCCGCGCTCTGCGAAGCCCCGCCCTCATCCATCTATTCATGGATGAGGGCGGGGCTTTTGCCGCTTGCCCGGTCCCGATGTCGGGAGCGGGCGCTCGCGATAACCGCGCATAGCCGATTCGCCGGATGGGCTATATTATGACCAGGAGATGATCTGTCCATGAACGACCACCATGCCGGCAAGCTGTTTTGGCCGCTGACGATGACCCATGTCGAGTCCTATCCGCCTCTGGCGGGCAAGCAGCAAGTCGAAGTCGCCATCATCGGCGGCGGGATGTCCGGCATCTGCTGCGGCCTCGTGCTCGCGCGCAGCGGCATTTCCGCCTGCGTGCTGGAGCGGGATGCCGTAGCTGGAGCGAGCACGTCGGCGAATACGGGGCTGCTGCAATTTTCCAATGACGTCATGCTGACGGAGCTGATCGAGCAGATCGGCCGCACCGACGCCGTGCGCTTCTACCGGGAATGCCTGCATGCCGTCGAGCAGCTGGCTCTGACCGCCTCCACGCTGCCGGGAGACATCGGCTTCCGCCGCCGGAGCAGCCTTTACTATGCCAGCAGCGAGCAGGATCTGCCCAAGCTGCGCAAGGAATACGAGGCGCTGCGGGAACACGGCTTCCCGGTCCATTTTTGGGAGCCGCAGGACATCGCTTCCCGCTTCCCGTTCTCCAAGCCGGGCGCGATCGTCACAGCCGGCGACGCGGAGGTGAATCCGTTCCAGTTCGTGCAAGCGATGGCGAACGCCGCGGTGAATGCGGGACTGCTCATCTGCGAGCGGACGGAGATCGCGCTCCACCGCTTGAACGGCGGCAAGCAGGTGCTCGAGACGGCCGACGGCGCGAGCATCGAGGCGAAGCATGTCATCTATGCGGTCGGCTACGAGCCGGAGGAGCTGCGCGGGCAGCTGATCAAGGCCGCGATCAACCGCTCCTTTGCCGGCGTGACGCCGGTCCAGCAGTCGCTGGAGCCCTGGCATCAAGGGATGATGCTGTGGGAAACGGCGCGGCCGTACCTGTACCTGCGCACGACCGTCGACGGCCGGATCGTCATCGGCGGCCTCGACGAGGAGCGTCCCGACCCGGTGCAGGGCGAGGCGGCCCGCCAGAAGCGGATCGCCAAGCTGTCTCGGCAGCTGGCGGAGCTGTTCCCCATGCTCGACAGCACGCTCGACTACGAGTGGAGCGCGGCCTTCGGCGAGTCGCGGGACAACCTGCCGTTCATCGGCCGCGATCCGGAGCGCGACGGCGTCTATTACTGCCTCGGCTACGGCGGCAACGGCACCGTCTACAGCATGATGGCGGCGCATCTGCTTCGCGATCTGATCCGGGGCGAGTCGCATCCGATGGAGGCCATTGTCGGGCTTTCCCGCCCCTCCCTTCAGTAGCTGCTCAGCGGTGCAACCGAGCGGGACGGGGGCTGCAAGACGAAAAGAGCAAAATCGGCGGAAGGCCCGGCCCGCTTTCACGGATCGGCGGATCGGGACGGGGGCAGGCCGCGATCCCTTCGCGGGACGGAGGCAGGACCGCGATCCCTTCGCGGAGGCGGGGGAGGACCGGGATCCCTTCGCGGGGGCGGAGCCAGGACCGCGATCCCTTCGCGGGGGCGGAGCCAGGACCGTATTCGCTTCGCGGAGGCAGGCCAGGACCGTATTCGCTTCGCGAAGGCAGGCCAGGACCGTATTCGCTTCGCGGGGGCAGGCCAGGACCGTAATCGCTTCGCGAACGCAGGCCAGGACCGTATTCGCTTCGCGGGACGGGGGCTCGTTCCGATCTCCCTGGAGCCCAGATTCCTTTGATCCCATTCCCCAGCTGGGGTGGAATCCGGCCTCCAAGGGAACCGCTGCCGCTTCTCCACGAGCTCCCCGTTCGCTTCACTGCTGGTCCTTGAGCCTACGTTGCTTCTTCGCGAGGAGGCCTCCGCCCTTGCAAGCAAAAGCTCATCCAACCCGCTCCGCTGACTAATTGCTACCGCCCCTGTCCGTCTGCACGACCGAGTTGCTCGGTTTTTCCGCGTAACTGCGACCGTTTGGGCCTCCTCCTACCCGAGTTGCTCGGTTTTTCCGCGTAACTGCGTCCGTTTGGGCCTCCTCCCACCCGAGTTGCTCGGTTTTTCCGCGTAACTCCGACCGCTTGGGCCTCCTCTCACCCGAGTTGCTCGGTTTTTCCGTGTAACTCCGACCGCTTGGGCCTTCTCCTACCCGAGTTGCTCGGTTTTTCCGCGTAACTGCGCTCCCTTCCTCCGACCCGCATTCCAACTAACTCGATTTTTTCGACTTACTGACTCGACTTCACGCCCCAAGAGCCTGCTAACTCGATTTTTTCGACTTACTGACTCGACTTCGCGCCCCAAGCGCCGGCTAACTCGATTTTTTCGACTTACGGGCTCGATTTCGCGCCTCCGAGACCAAAGGTGAGTTGGCAACAAGCGAGTGGCAGCTATGCAGGCACGAGCAGGTGATTGGTAAGAGCACGCCAACTCGCTTGGCTAGTAAGCGTTGGGCGCAATGGAGACTGCCGTCTCCCGGGTCTGCGGGAGACGTGGTCCACCCCCTATAAAAAGGGGGTGAAGGCGGGCGCCGGGACGAAGGAAGCGGAGCGAGACGATGCCTTTCGGAGAAGCGGCAGCGGTCCTCTTGGAAGACGGATGGCCTCCGCCTAGGAGGTCAGGAAATCAGGGCATCCGGCTTCCAGTGGAATCGGAGAAAGGCTCGGCTCGCGTAGCGGCCTGTTCGTCCCATTCGGCTCGGCACGCGCAGCGGCCTGTTCGTCCCATTCGGCTCGGATCGCGCAGCGGCCTGTTCGTCCCATTCGGCTCGGATCGCGCAGCGGCCTATTCGTCCCATTCGGCTCGAGCTGGCGCAGCGGCCTGTTCATCCATTTTTACCCATCAAAAAGGCCCGCGCATCGCGCGAGCCTTTCCTTTTCCCAGCATGGACCTTATCCCTCCAGCTTGCCTTCCGTCGGAGCGTGGCCGGCAACCGCGGCGGCCGGCACCGACTGCACGACCGCTTCCTGCGGCGAAGTCTTGCGGATGAAAAACGCCAGCACGAGCGCCGCGGCCGAAATCCACGTGGCCAGCAGGAAAGCCGAATTGATGCCGTGGATATAGGCTTCCTGGGTAATATGAGCGACCGCCGCCTTGTTCGCGGCGTCGCTCGGATCGATGCCCGCCTGGCGGATCATGTCCGCTCCCTGCTGCTTGGCCTGGCTGCTCATGATCGAGACGAGCAGCGCCGTGCCGAGCGCGCCGCCGACGGTGCGCAGCGTGTTGGACATCGCCGTGCCGTGGGCGAGCAGCTCGCGCGGCAGCTGGTTGAGTCCCGCCGTCATGATCGGCATCATGAGCAGCGACATGCCGAACATGCGCGCCGTATACAGCAGGATCAGCACTTGATAGGACGTCGAGTCCGTCAGCTGGCTGAATTCGAATGTCGTGACGACGGTGATGACAAGGCCGGTGACGGCGAGCCAGCGGGCGCCGACACGGTCGAAGATCATGCCCGTGATCGGACTCATGATGCCCATCAGGATCGCGCCGGGCAGCAGCAGCAGCCCCGCCTTGATCGGCGTGAAGCCGAGAATGTTCTGCAGGTAGAGCGGCAGCAGGATCATCGCGCCGAACATCGACATCGTGACGAGGATGTTGATGACCGTCGTCAGGGCGTACATGTTGAACTTGAAGACGCGGAACTCCAGGATCGGCGTTTTGATGGACAGCTGGCGCAAGACGAGCAGGACCAGGCTGACGGCGCCGATCGCCAGCATCGCCAGCACGAGCGAGCTGTCCCAGCCCTTCGTGCCGGCTTCGCTGAAGCCGTACAGCAGGCCGCCGAAGCCGAGCGTGGACAGCACGACGCCGAGATAATCGAGCTTCACCTCGCGGCGCGGCAGCACGTTTTTCATCGTAAAGGCTCCGAGCAGCAGCGACGCGATCGCGATCGGCAGCACGATATAGAACAGCACCTGCCAGTCGTAATGCTGGACGACCCAGCCGGACAGCGTCGGACCGACCGCCGGCGCGAAGATCATCGCGATGCCCATGAGCCCCATCGCCTGGCCGCGCTTCTCGACCGGGAAGATCGAGAGGAAGATGACGTTCATCAGCGGCATGAGCACGCCCGCTCCCGCAGCCTGGACGATCCGGCCGGCCATGAGGACGGGGAACTGTCCGGAGAGCGCGCAGATGACGGTGCCGATGGAGAACAGGATCATCGACACGAGGAACAGCAGGCGCGTCGTGAAGCGGCCGACCAGATAGGCGCTGAGCGGCACGAGGATGCCGTTGACGAGCATGAAGCCTGTCGTCAGCCATTGGGCAGTGCTCGGCTCGATCGAGAGATCGGCCGAAATCGTCGGCAGCGCGACGTTGATGAGCGTCTGATTGAGGAGCGAGACAAACGCTCCGATGATGAGCGCAGCGACGATCGGTCCTTTGCGGATGGAGGCCGCGGCGGCGTCTGGCACGCCGGCAGCCGGCATGGACTTGCTCAAGGACTATCCCCTCTTTCCTTCTGATGTTCTTGACAGATGTATATCTTACTTCTAAAGGGATTGGACAGTCAATGGATGTTTCCGCTAAGTCCAAAAAGCCCGCGGCAGAATGGCTTCTGCGCAGGCTCTTCGCCATGCCGTGCTGCTCGTGCCTTAAAGGATCTTGACCGCTCCGTTCGCCCGGAGCAGCGTCTCGGCCTCGCCGAGGGCGGCCTCCGTCGGTCCGTCGGCCTCATAACCGCCGTCCGAGCCGTCATCGCGGTCCGCGATGATGACGATTCGGCCCTCCGATACGGCGTCGCGGCAAGCTTCCGCATCGCTTTCGCCGAGGCCGAAGTCTTTGAAGATGTTCTCGAACGGCGTGTCGCCGCTGTCGATCAAGCCGCCGGCAACGGCCGGATAGGCTCCGCCGAGATAAGGCGCGACGCCGGTGCCGGACATCGTCCCTCCGCCAAGCGGAGCCGCGCCTACGACGAACGTCCCGGGCATGCCGGTGCCGTCGCCGCCACGCGCGTCCCGAATTTCCTGCAGCTCGTCGGCATGCACGTCCGTATCCGCTTCGACGAAGCGTACCGCGTCGCGGTCCCGCCCGACGACCTTGATCTCGTCTGCGGCGTAGCCTCCGTCGCGCAGCGCCTGCACGGCCTTGACGGCCTGCTCCTGGTTGTCGAAAATTCCGATCGTTCTGCTCATATCGTTCTCCTCCTTGTGAAAGATAGGCTTCCCCGGGCGCCGCTCCTCCATCCGCTGCTGGCGGTCAGGCGGCCTCCCGGATGCCGGCGCTAGAACATGGGGATGATGTATTGGATCAGGAAGTACAGGACGCCGAAAAAGATGATGAGATAAGCGGCGTACTTGATGAACGTCGATGCGACCATGCTCGAGTCCGATTTGTGCTCCACATGCCTTTCCTCGACTTGCACGTTCCGATTGTCCATGGATAGGACCTCCTTTTGGTTTCGCCCTGCTTATTGCACTATTAACCCGGGGCCGCCGGAGAAAAACCGCTTTCCACGCAAAAAAAAGGACGGTTTTCCCAGGCCGCGCCCGTTTCATTCCGTCTCGGAAGGGTTATTATCTTGCTATGAGCTATTAATGAAGCCGAAGTATCATCAATCAGAACCAGGAGAGGGATCTATGAACCAGAATGAGAAGTTCCAACTACGCACCGAAACTCAGGAAGGCCGCTGCATCGTCTACCTGAGCGGAGAGCTCGACCTCGACTCCGCGTCCCAGCTGCGCGCCGCGATGGCGCCCCTCATGGAGCTGACGGACCGCGAGCTGATCCTCAACCTGCGCGACCTTAAATACATCGACAGCACGGGAATCGGCATTTTCGTTTCCGTCCTGAAAGCCCGGCACGCCAAAAACGCCCCGTTCGAAGTCGAGGCGATTCCGCCCGGCATCCGCAAGCTGTTCGACATGACCGGAATCACTTCCTTCCTCACCAAATCCTGAAGCCTACGGCGCCCAGAAAGGACCGAATCAACCATGACTGCTGAAGAAAAAATCACGCTGCGCCTGCCGGCCAAATCCGACTATCTGGACCTGATCCGGCTGACTCTGTACGGAGTGGCCACCAAGGTCGGCTTTACCTACGAGGAGATCGAGGATATGAAAGTCGCCGTGTCGGAAGCCTGCAACAACGCCGTCCTGTACGCTTATGCCGGACGCGCCGACAGCGAGCCGGCCGGCGAGATGGAAGTCAGCTTCCTCCGGGCCGGCGAAGCGCTGTCGATCGTCGTACGGGACGAGGGGGACAGCTTCGACGCCGCCTCCGTCGCCCAGAGAGCCGAGCCGCTCCATGGCAAGTCCATTCACGACATCCAGGCAGGAGGCCTCGGCCTTTATCTGATGCAAGCTCTCATGGACGAAGTCGAAGTGCGGAGCGAAAAAGGGACGGAGGTCGTACTTACCAAACGTCTGGTAAAAAGTGGGGAGATGGCATGAGCATGCAACCGGCCAGCCCTTCTCCCCAGGCAGGAACAGCCCTTATTCTGGAATATCAGAACAACCCGAACAACGATCTGGCGACGCAGCTCATCACGCATTACGAGCCGATGGTGAAGATGGCGGCCGGCAAGATCGCGCGCAACCGCCCCGATCTGTACGAGGATCTGTACCAGGTCGGCCAGATGGCGCTGCTGCGGCTGTTCGCCCAGTTCGACGCCTCGATGGGCGTGCAGTTCGAGCCGTACGCGATGAAGAGCATCATTGGCCATATGAAAAACTACCTGCGGGACAAATCCTGGTATATCCAGGTTCCGCGGCGCATCAAGGAAAAAGGCATCGCCGTGCAGCAGGCGATCGACGAGCTGACCGTCCAGCTGGAGCGCTCGCCCCGCATCGAGGAGATCGCCCTGCGCATGGATCTATCCGTCGAGGAGACGCTGGAAATTCTCGGCGGCCGGGACTTATATCATTATATCTCGCTCGATACTCCGATTTCGGAGGACGAGAGCACGACGACGCTCGGGGAGCTGATCGGCTCCCAGGCGGACGACTTCGATACCGTGGACAAAAAGATGGATCTGAAGGCCGCCCTCGAGCAGCTCAAGCCCGAGGAGCAGCAAGTGCTGCAGCTCGCCTTCGAGGAAGGCATCCCGCAGAGGCTGATCGCCGATCGGCTCGGCGTCTCGCAGATGAGCATCTCGCGCATCCAGCGCCGCGCCATCGAGAAGCTCAAGCGGCTGCTCTCCGAGGACGGCCAGCCGTACGACGAGGCGTAGCGACCTCATGCCGCGCCAAAAGGCCGCATCCGAACGTCGGATGCGGCCTTTTGGCGCGGCCTGCGCAGGAACGGAGCCGGTTGTTAAGCGCGGCGGCTTCGGGGTATGATGGAAAGATCGACGCCAAGCGCGGGAGGGGGACGGAGCCCATGATTCATCGCCAGCTCAACTATAAGGCCGGATGGGAATGGCATGTCATCCAGGACGATCGCCATGCCCGCTCCTTCCTCCCGGACGGGCAAGCTCCGCTTGTCCGGTCGCGCTCGGCGGGCCGGCGCCGGCCCGCCGATCCGGCCATGGAGCAGGCCGGACGCCTGGCTGAGCAGATCGCCGCGCAGCGGGCCGAGCAGCTCCGCGCGCTCGCGTCGGAGCTGCCCTTCTGCTCTTCATGGCTCCGCGAGACGGAGGGCCGCCGCCGCAACGAGGTCCATTTCAGCCTCGACGAGCGGCAGCAGCCGCTGCTCTCCGGCACCCTCATGGTGCAGCCGGACGCCGCCGAGAGCGAGCCGCAGCCGCTGCACTACTGGCTGTGCGGCTCCCGCCTCGTCACCTGGCACGAGGACCCGCGCCTGCCGCTCAAGCTGCAGGCGGGGTCCTGGGCCGAATGGATGGAAGGCTGCCCAGGCGCGCGCGAGGCGTTCCTCGTGCTGCTCGGAGCGCTGCTGGAGGCGTTCCACGGCGGCCTCGACGATTACGAGCGGAAGCTGACGGAGCTGGAGCGTGCCGTGCACAGCCGCAACCGCACCGCCCTGCTGCCCGTCATTTTCGAGCGCCGCCACGAGCTGCTGCACTGGACGCATCTGTTCCTGCCGATCCGCGAGGTGCAGGATTCCGTCAAGGAAGCGTATGTGGACGCCATTCTGGATACGCCGGAATTCCAGCGCCTCGGCTACAAGCTTGAACGCATCGACTCGCTGCTCACCCGCTACACGTCGGAGATCGACACGCTCATCGCGATGGACGATGCGATCGCCAGCTTCCGCGGCAACGACATTATGAAGACGCTGACGATCTTCACCGCGCTGTTCGTGCCGCCGACGATCGCCGGCACGCTGTGGGGCGTGAACTTTCGCTACTTGCCGGGAATCGACAGCCGCTGGGGCTTCCCGATCCTGTGCGCCTCGATCGTGCTGTTCGCCGCCGGCCTGTACGCCTGGCTCTGGTTCAAAGGCTGGACGGGCGACCTGCTCACCGACCGCGCCGAATCGCGCAGGCGCGCCCGGCGGGGCAAGGAGCAGGCCGCCGCGGAGCCGTCCGCAGCCGCGCCGATGCCGAAGCGCTCGCGGCCGGCCAAGGCCAAGCGCCCGCAAGCCGCCGCTTCCGGCGGCAGCCGCAGCCGGCGCCCGTACCCCGGCGATGACGGGGAGAAGCGGGACTAGACGCCGGGCTCGGGCTGCGGAGCGGGCTCCAAGGCACTTTTGTGCCTTGGATTTGCCCGGTTCGGGCCGCGCAGCGGGCACCAAGGCATATTTATGCCTTGGATTCGCCCGGTTCGGGCTGCGGAGCGGGCACCAAGGCACTTTTGTTCCTTGGATTCGCCCGGTTCGGGCCGCGCAGCGGGCACCAAGGCACTTTTGTGCCTTGGATTCGCCCGGTTCGGGCCGCGCAGCGGGCACCAAGGCACATTTCTGCCTTGGATTCGCCCGGTTCGGGCCGCGCAGCGGGCACCAAGGCACATTTGTGCCTTGGACTCGCCCGGTTCGAGCCGCGCAGCGGGATCCAAGGCACTTTTCTGCCTTGGATTCGCCCGGTTCGGGCTGCGGAGCGGGCACCAAGGCACAATTGTGCCTTCGATTCGCCCGGTTCGGGCCGCGGTGCGGCGGCGGACTGGTTCATGGCAGCGGCGATTCCCCGAATATCGGCGCTTCTCCCAGGTCCAGGCGCGTCCCCAAAGCCGGGACCGTCACGAACGGGTCGCGCCAAGCTCAGCGCCCCGTCGCCTTCCCCTTCCGGCTGGCCGCAATCGCTGCCGCCAGCTCCCGGCCCCCCCATTTCTGCACTCCGTCCGTCTCCTCCTGCACTCCCTCCGTCTTCCCTCTTGCATGAACGCCTACATCGCAAGTAAAATCGACGCTGATAATCCGACGCACGCGCTGGCCAAGAAGCTCCCCTCAAAGTCTGATTCGGCGCCGCTCGCCCTGCCGATAGGTCCGCCTGCCTTCCCACCAACTTCGCAGGCCGGCTGCAAGCTCGTTCCCGCTCCCATCGCTCCCCCTTCTCCAATCGGATCCAAGTCGGCTTCTCTACCGGCAGCCCCTCTAAAAAAAACCTCCCTCCCCTTGAACGAATCGGCTCCCGCAGACGACTTATAGGCAGAATAAAGACAGGGGGCGATAGACTATGATCCGGTTCGACAAGGTGACGAAACGATTCGGAGACAAGACAGCGCTGAAAGACTTCAGCGCGCAGATCGAGCCCGGAGCGATCACCGGCCTGATCGGGCCGAACGGCGCCGGCAAAACGACGCTCATCCGGCTACTGAACGGCCTGCTGCGGCCGGAAGAAGGCACGATCTCCGTTGACGGGCTCAGTCCGCTGCAGAATGGAGACGAGGTGCGGCGTCGCTGCGGGACGCTTACGGAGCAGCCGGGCCTTTACGAGGACATGACGGGGCGGGCCAATCTGCGCTTCTATGCGGACCTGTACGGCATTCCGGCCGAGGAGCGCATCGAGGAGCTGGCCGACGTGCTGTCTCTGCACGCTTTTCTCGATCGGGCGACCGGGACGTACAGCACCGGCATGAAAAAGAGGCTCGGCCTGGCGCGCGCGATGCTGCACCGTCCGTCAGTGCTGCTGCTCGACGAGCCGACGAACGGGCTCGATCCCGACGGCACGCGGGACGTGCTCGGCTATCTGCGCCGTCTGAACGAGCGCGAAGGCGTCACGGTGCTCATCTGCTCGCATGTGCTCGCCCAGCTGGAAACCGTCTGCAGCCGGTATATCTTTCTCGAGCAGGGCGTCAAAAAGACCGAGGGCACGCTGGACGAGCTGCGCTCCCGCTACATTCGCAGCCTGCGGGTCGAGCTGCGCGCGGACGGCTGGGAGGGACGAAGCGGCCGCTTCGTCGTCGAGGCGCCGTCGTACGGCGAGCTGCCGGCGCTCATCGCCCGGGCGGCCGCGGAAAGCCGCCTGTATGAGGCGCGCATCCTGAACGACGATCTCGAGTCGGTCTATTTCCAGATCCGGAAGGAGGAGTCTTGATGAGCCGGCATGAAAAACTCGTGGGTCAAAGCCGCTTCGGTCCCGTCTGGGCGATCGCCCTCAAGGACATGCGCGCGCTCAAGGCAAGCGTGCAGCTATGGCTGCCGATGCTGATCGTGCCGCTGGTCTTCGGAGGCGTGCTGCCGGCGATCCTCATCTCCGTCGTCCGCTTCTCCGCGCTGCCGGCCGGAGCCGAAGGAGTGAGCCGCATGGGCAACTTGGATTTCCTGCTCGAGCTCGTGACCACGTCCGCCCCGCCTGCGCTGCAGGCGCAGCTCGCGCCGCTGCCGGGCGACATCGAGCGGGTGCTGTATTTCGCCCTGACCTACCTGCTCGCACCGATGTTCCTGCTCATCCCTGCGATGGCCGCCAGCATCATCACCGCCAACAGCTTCGCCGGGGAAAAGGAGCGCAAGACGCTGGAGGGGCTGCTGTATGCACCGATCTCGATGAACCAGCTGCTGCTCGGCAAGGCGCTGTCAGCCCTCCTGCCCGCGCTCGGGCTGACGTTCGGCAGCTTTCTCCTTTACGGCATCGTCGTCAACTCGCTGGCGTACCCGGTGTTCGGCGGCCTGATCTTCCCGACGTGGAACTGGCTCCCGCTGATGCTGCTCGTCGTGCCTGCGCTGACGGCCGTCATCGTGCTGGCGACGATGCTCATCTCGGCCAAGGTCAAAGGATTCCAAGAGGCGTACCAGCTCGGAGGCGTCGTCGTGCTGCCGGTGCTCGCGCTCGCCGGCGGACAGGCGACGGGACTGCTGCTGCTCGGCAGCGGCGCGATGCTGCTGATGGCTGCCGCTCTCGCGCTGATCGCCTGGCTGCTGCTGCGCTCGGCGCGGCGATTGGCGCAGCGGCATCAATTTCTCGAAAAGCTCGGCTGACCGCCGGAGCTGCGGAAGGAGGCGGAGAAGGTCAAGATCGGAGCTTGGAGCAAACGTCAGACGGAGGATCCCCGCCTCCGCCGCGCCGTGCGGGGCGATGCCGGGGCGATTGCGGAGCTGCTGCGGGAACAGTACGGCTTTTTGCGCAAGTACCTGCTCAAGCTATGCCTGAGCGGGCCGCTGGCGGAGGATCTCGCACAAGAGACGATGATCCGCGCCGTGGAGAGCATCGGGCGGTTCCGGGGCGAGTCCGCGTTCTCGACATGGCTGCTGGCGATCGCGACCCGCGTCTATCTCGATGAGAAGCGGCGGGAAGCGCGGCGGGATCGGCGGCAGTCCGCTTACGCGGAAGCGGAGCGGATGAAGCTGGCGCACAGCCATCCGGAGCTGCGGCTCGAGCTGCTGGAGGCGCTCGCCGCCTTGCCGGACGAGCAGCGGGCCGCCGTGCTGCTGAAGCACTATTACGGCTATTCGTATGAGGAGATCGGAAAGCTGTCCGGCGTTGCCGCCGGCACGGCCAAGTCGCGGGTCCATCACGGACTCGCCAAGCTGCGGAAGGAGCTGACGGAGGAATGAAGGACAAGGAACGTCCAAAAGCGGCCCGGGACGAGGCGCCGCGGCGGGAGGAGCGGCGGCGAGGAGACGGATCGGACGCCGCGCGGCGGGAGGATGGTCAGGATGAAGCGCCTCGCATGGAGCGAGCGGGATCGGACGCCGCGCGGCCGGAGGAAGGAGAGGATGAAGTGTCGGGCGTGGAGCGGTCGGGATCGGACGCCGCGCGGCCCGCGGATGGTCAGGATGAAGCGCCGGGCGTGGAGCAGGCGGGATCGGACGCCGCGCGGCGGGAGGAGCATCGCTCCGAGGAACGGGCGCAGGAAGCGTTCGAGCGCCGCCTCTCTCTCGAGCTGAAGCGGATGGATGAAGCGCTGCCGGAAAAGGAGGCCGATCCGCAGCAGATGCTCGCTCTCGTGCGCGAGGTCCAGGCCGCTCAGCGCCGCCGGCTGCTGCGCGACCTGGCGCGCTTCTGGCTGGCGGCAGCCGTGCTGCTCGCCGCCGGCATCTGGGCGGCCGGAGCGGCTCCGGCCTACTACGTCGGGGCGCAGCTCGCGCTGACAGCCGCTGTGCTGGCTCTCGTCGCGCTGGCCGGCCTGCTGCGGCGGCCGCTCGAGAGCAGGCGCAACGAAAAAGCAGCCGGGAACGGAGGGGGAAGCGTATGAACCGAACGGATTGGGAGGCATTGTCCGCATTTCCGCTGTATGGGTGGGTGTTGATATTCGCCGCCTTGTTCGCCCAAAGCACCTGGCTGTTCGTCCACGCGACCCGGCATGGCCGCAACCGCTGGTTCTGGGGACTATGGGGGCTGATCCAGGTGCCGACGCCGCTGCTCGTCTACTGGCTCTGGCATGCCTGGGGCCGCAGCCGCGACAAACGAGCCTGAACGAATGACCAGCTCCATTCTGCCCAGGCGCTTTCGACTCCCTCATGGAGCCGATTCGCCTCATTTCCACCAGCCAGGGTACTCTCGACTCCCTCATCAAGTCGATTTGCCACGCCTCATCGAGCCAGGGCACTTTGGACTCCCTCGTGGAGCCGATGCGCCTCATTTCCACCAGCCAGGGTACTCTCGACTCCCTCATCGAGTCGATTTGCCACGCTCATCGAGCCAAGGCACTTTCGACTCCCTCATTGAGCCGATTTGCCTCATTTCCACCAGCCAGGGCACTTTCGACTCCCTCATCGAGTCGATTTGCCACGCTCATCGAGCCAAGGCACTTTCGACTCCCTCATGGAGCCGATGCGCCTCATTTCCACCAGCCAGGGCACTTTCGACTCCCTCGTGGAGCCGATGCGCCTCATTTCCACCGTCCAGGGTACTTTCGACTCCCTCGCGAAGCCGATGCACCTCATTTCCACCAGCCTAGGCACTTTCGACTCCCTCATGGAGCCGTTGCGCCTCATTTCCACCGTCCAGGGTACTCTCGACTCCCTCATCGAGTCGATTTGCCACGCCTCATCGAGCCAGGGCACTTTCGACTCCCTCGTGGAGCCGATACGCCTCATTTCCACCAGCCAGGGCACTTTCGACTCCCTCATGGAGCCGTTGCGCCTCATTTCCACTAGCCAGGGTACTCTCGACTCCCTCATCAAGTCGATTTGCCACGCCTCATCGAGCCAGGGCACTTTCGACTCCCTCGTGGAGCCGATACGCCTCATTTCCACCAGCCTAGGCACTTTCGACTCCCTCGTGGAGCCGTTGCGCCTCATTTCCACCAGCCAGGGTACTTTCGACTCCCTCGTGGAGCCGATACGCCGCGTTTCCACCAGCCAGGGTACTTTCGACTCCCTCGTGGAGCCGATACGCCGCGTTTCCACCAGCCCAGGCATTTTCGACTCCCTCGTGGAGCCGATGCGCCGGATTTCCACCAGCCAGGGTACTTTTGACTCCCTCACGAAGCCGATGCGCCTCATTTCCACCAGCCTAGGCACTTTCGACTCCCTCATGGAGCCGATACGCCTCATTTCCACCAGCCAAGGCACTTTCGACTCCCTCGTGGAGCCGATACGCCGCGTTTCCACCAGCCAGGGTACTCTCGACTCCCTCATCGAGTCGATTTGCCACGCCTCATCGAGCCAGGGCACTTTCGACTCCCTCGTGGAGCCGTTGCGCCTCATTTCCACCAGCCAGGGTACTTTCGACTCCCCGGCAATGCCAGCCTCGACGAACCGATGAGACCTCATGCCGTTCTTACGGTCCTGAGCGTGTTGGCGCAGGAGCCGGCAGCTCCTCGCAAAAAAAGGCCTCAAGCTCTGCTTTTCAGAGCTTGAGGCCTTTTTCAATTCCATCGGATGGCAAGGCGGGCAGCCGCTCAGCGGATGCCGATCTGCACGAGGCAGCAGTCGTCCGGCCGAGGCCCGTCCTCGGACAGGAGCAGCTCATGCAGCGAGCCGCTCGTCCGCACGGCTCCGGCCATGCGCTCCATCAGCATCTCGAGCCGGCCCTCCTCCGGTCCGCTCACCAGCTCCAGCAGGCCGTCCGTGAACAGCAGCAGCTGGTCGCCGGGCTGCACCTCCACGACCTGCTTTTGGAAGGTGACGCCCTCGAACAATCCGACCGCCATGCCTCCGCCGGAAAGCGGCTCCTCCGTCCCCTGTCCGCCCGCGCGCACGAGCAGTCCCGGCGGATGGCCCGCATTGACGTACTCCACCGTGCCCCGCTGCAGGTCTACGACCATATAGAGCGCCGTGAAATAATACTGGATGAGCTGATCCGCGAACTGCAGCTGCAGCGCGCGGCGGTTGAGCTCCTCCATGACGAGCACCGGCTCGACCTTGGTCACCATCGCGTCCCTCAGCACCGAAGCGATGAACATGCAGACGAGGGACGACGAGATGCCGTGGCCCATCGCGTCGATGACGGCGATGCCGTAGCGATGCTCGTCGATCCGGTTCCAGGCGTACAGATCGCCGGACAGCTCCTCGGAAGGCTGGTAGATCGCATCGATGACGATGCCGCTCTCCTCCAGCTTCGGCGGCAAGGCCGCCGACTGCACCTCTTTGGCCAGCTGCAGCTCCTCGCGGATGCGCCGATCGCGCTCGCGATGCCAATCCTTCTCCTGCTTGAGCCGCAGCGCTACGCGGATGCGGGCGAGCAGCTCGATGCGGTTGATCGGCTTGGTCACGTAGTCGATCGCGCCGGCATCGAGCGCCTCGGCCAGCTTTTTGGAATCCCCGATCGCCGTGACCATGATGACCGGGATGTCCCGGAGCCGCTCCGACGCCTGAATGGCTTGGCAGGCCGCAATGCCGTCGATGCGGGGCATCATCATGTCCAGCAGGATGAGGTCCACGTCCGGCGTCGGAATGCCTTCCGCCGGCTCGGCGCCGTTCTCCTCCAGACCGAGCATGGCGAACAGCTCCATGCCGGAGGCAGCGGCCCTCACGTCCCAGTAGCCTGCCCGCTTGAGCATCTCCTGAACGACCGTTATATTCATCGCGTTATCGTCGACAACTACTATCCGCATGATGATTCCTTCTCCCCGAAATCGCGGCAAAAGCAAGGCAGCCGAAGCGGCCCCCCTGCCTGCCTTTATAGCCAAACGTTTGGTTCTATCCTAAAGCAACTTGCCGGCAAAGTCCAGCCGCCGCCGCGCGGCGCGGCTCGTACGAATCAGGCTTTGGAGCGGCTCGAACGGATCAGGCGCGCCGCCTGGATGCCGACGTCCAGCCAGCCGACCCATGCGGGCGAGCCGGAAGCGTCCTCGGCCAGCACCGGAACTTTCTTCGGCGGCTGGCCGGCAGCGGAGCCGCCGGAGCGCAGCGGCACGGCCGTGCCGGCATAAGCGGCGGCGCTGCCGCTGCGAGCGTCCGTTTCCGCTGCGGGCAGGCTCGCCTTCAGGCCCTTTTCCTCCAGCTCGGCCGTCACCGCCGATTCATGCGCCTTGCGGCGCAGGCGGTTCGTCCAGCCGGTGGAGAACTCGCGGGCGGCAGCGGCGACTTCATGCACGGTCGTGCCGACCTCGCGGACCGAAGCCATCAGCGGATCGACGGCATCGATCTGGTGATTGACCTGTTTGGTCAGATCCTTCACGCTTACGACCAGCTCGTCGACATCGCCCTTCCATTCCTGCACCGCACCTTGAACCTCGCGGATCGCCCCGCTCGCCGCGTCGAGCGACGACTGCACTTTCTTGAGCGTCTGAGCCAAATAAACGACGAGCACCGCGATCGAAATGGCGATGATCAGCACGCTGATCCCAATCAAATAGTCCATGTTCTATATCCTCCTAAGACGGCTCTTATCGACCGATTTTGACTTAAGCGTTAATACCCCGGGCTTCATCGATCCAATCAACCGATCGGCCGCTGGAAAGCTTTTGCGGCCGATAGCCGCAGGTCGGCAGGGACGCGGGAGGCGCGAAAAAAACGGATAAGATGTAGGGCCGGACAAATTCAGGGAACGATTGTTTAGGGCTCAAAGGCCAGGGTTAATACAGCTACATCAGCGGACGGCAAGCAACCGTCCGGCGAATCCGAAAGCTTCGGAAGCCTCCAGCAGAGGCGAGCCGAATCATCCGGATCCGCGCCAACCAACTCCACTTTGAAAGGTATGGTGAATCCCATGTTGAGATGGGCCATTATTTTTCTGATCATCGCCATCGTCGCCGCAATCTTCGGCTTTGGCGGCATCGTAGGAGCCGCAGCCGGCATCGCGAAAATCCTGTTCTTCGTCTTCCTGGTGCTGTTCGTCATCTCCCTCATTACCGGACGTCGAACGACCCCTTGACGCTAGGCAGGCGGCAGCGAATTCAGACGAGACATCCCGATCCCTTTTGACGAGGGCATCGGGATGTTTCTATTTTATAGCGAAGGATAACCCGGCATCGGCTCTGGGCTTAGGCGCAACCGGATGCGCTGCTGCATATACTGCTCTACAAGCACTCTAGCGCCAAAGGAGCTGGGCAGCGTGAGCAGAAAAGTGAAACTCAGCAGCGCCACCCCTGTCATGGATCAGCGAACGGCTTTGTTTCTTGCGGCCGTGTGCGGACAAACCTATCTGCTGCTGAAAGGAACGGGAGAGGTGCGGCTGCCCGACGATTACGAGGTGGTCGGCGTCTTTCAGGCCGGGGGGCATGCCGGAGCCCCAGCCCAGCCGTTCGGCTTCGTCGCCGAATCGCCGCATGCGGTCGTCGCCGCGTTCCGCGGCACGAGCTCGACGTCGGAGTGGCTGACCGACTTCATGGCCGAGCAGGTCGACTACGCCATCGTCAAGGACGGCGGCAAAACCCATCGCGGCTTCACCTCCCTCTACGAGAGCCTGCGCCCGCAGCTGCGGGAGCTGCTCGGACGGACTGGAGCGCGCAAGCCCTTGTTCCTGACCGGACACAGCCTCGGCGGCGCGCTCGCGACGCTGGCCGCTCTCGATCTGGCGAAGAACGACCCCGTCCGCAAGCCGATCGTCTACACGTTCGCCGCGCCGCGCGTCGGCGATTCCGACTTTGCCGAGGCATACGCCAAAGCTGTCCCGCGCAGCTTCCGGCTGGCGAACAGCAACGACATCGTCACCTATTTGCCGCCGCTCGTCTATCAAGATCCGCGAACGAAGCTGATCTACTACTACGCCCATGTGAGCGAGCTGGCCGAGCTCGACTTCAGCGGCGGCAGCTTCTCCGGCAATCATGTGCTGCTCGGCTACTTCAACGCGCTGGCGGCACGGGAGCCCGAGTTCGCCGCCGCGATGTGCCGCAGTCCGATCGGCTGGTGTCCGAACGCGCAAAAGCTGCCCGGCGAGGGCAGCTAGTCCTGACCAAAGACGTCCTTTCCCGCCGGCTCGGAGAAGGACGCCTTTTGCGCGCGCTCGCGCTGCGCTATAATGAGGCGATTCCATGCCGGCTGTCCGGCCAAAGGAGGCCTTGACCCATGACGACTTCGAACGCCCCCGGCCGCATCGGCCTCGGCGGCCGTCTGCGCGCGCAGCGGCAGCGGCTCGGCTGGACGCAGCAGCAGCTGGCAGACGAGCTGTCCGTCGCCAAGTCGACCGTCTCCCAATACGAGAACAGCGTCAATGCGCCGGACTATGACATGCTGGTTCGGCTGTGCCGCCTGTTCGGGGTGTCGTCCGACCACCTGCTCGGCCTCTCGGCCGAGGCTGCCGTCCCTCCGTCGCTTCCTCGGTCGGGCGACGAACCGCTCGCGCTCTCGGGCCTCCGCGCCGACGAGCGCGAGTTTCTGCTCGCCAGCCTCGAAGCCTATCGATCCGCGCTGCGATTGCGCGGATTCTGATGCGGCTGCCTTGGCGGCTGCAGCCGACGCCGGCAAGGGCCTGCATGACAGAGACATTTGGCGCCGCAACTTTTCCAACAGGAGGGATTCCATGAACTTGAAAACGAAGGAAGAGCTGGCCCTCATGCGCAAGGCCGGCCAAATCGTGGCGGAGTGCCATGAGCTGCTGAAGGAACGGGTGAAGCCCGGCGTCACGACGCTGGAGCTGGACCGTCTCGTCGAAGAAATGATCCGCAAGCGCGGCGCCGTTCCAAGCTTCAAAGGGCATCACGGCTTCGCCTACTCGATCTGCTCCGCGCCGAACGACGTCATCTGCCACGGCTTTCCCGATGACCGGCCGCTGGCCGAGGGCGACGTCATCTCGATCGACATCGGCGCCTTTTATCAGGGCTTCCATGGCGACTCGGCCTGGACCTACGCGGTCGGCGACGTCTCCCAGCCGATCCGGCGGCTCATGCACGACTGCCATGAAGCGCTCTTCCTCGGCATCGCGCAGGCGGTCGCGGGACGGCATGTCGGCGACATCGGCGCAGCCGTCGACCAGCTCGCCCGGGCCCGCGGCTACGGCAACGTCCGCGACTTCAGCGGACACGGGCTCGGGCGCGAGCTGTGGGAGGAGCCGTCCGTGCCCCACTACGGCTTGCCGGGCAAAGGCCCGCTGCTCCAGAACGGCCTCGTGCTGGCGATCGAGCCGATGTTCACGCTCGGCGACTGGCGCGCCTTCGTCGACAGCGATGGCTGGACCGCCCGCACCGCCGACCGCTCGATCTGCGTCCAGTACGAGCATTCCGTCGCGATCACGGAGGACGGTCCGCACATCCTGACCGTGCTGTAGCGGAGGCCGGGGGCATCCAGAAAACAAAAAATCCCAGGCACATCTGTGCCTGGGAACGTCAATCACGACTCCGGCCGCCGCGGAGAACCGGCTGCTGCAAGCGGCTCAGCCTCGGCTGCTTACAGCACCTTGGACAGGAACTCCTTGGTCCGGGCATGCTGCGGAGCGGCCATGACCTCGCGCGGGTCGCCCTGCTCGACGATGTAGCCGCCATCCATGAAGATCAGCCGGTCGGCGACCTCGCGGGCGAAGCCCATCTCATGCGTGACGATGATCATCGTCATGCCGTTCTGCGCCAGCCGCTTCATGACGTCGAGCACCTCGCCGACCATCTCGGGGTCGAGCGCGGACGTCGGCTCGTCGAACAGCATGACCTCCGGCTGCATCGCCAGCGCCCGCGCGATCGCGATGCGCTGCTTCTGGCCGCCGGAGAGGCTGTCGGGACGCGCGTCCCGCTTGTCCTCGAGGCCGACGGAGCGCAGCAGCTCCAGCGCGATCCGCTCGGCCTCCTCCTTTTTCAAGCCTTTGACCTTGCACGGAGTGATCGTCAGGTTGTCCAGCACGGACATATGCGGGAACAGGTTGAAATGCTGGAACACCATGCCCATCTTCTGGCGGATCTCGTTGAGCTCCTTTTGAGCCGCGGTCACGTCGCGGTCCTTGAACCGGATCGTGCCGCCAGTCGGCTCCTCGAGCCGGTTCAGGCAGCGCAGGAACGTGCTCTTGCCCGAGCCGCTCGGTCCGATGACGGCGACGACCTCGCCTTTCTGGATGCTGGCGTCGATGCCTTTGAGCACCTCATTGCTGCCGAACGACTTGCGCAATCCCTGGATCTCGATCATCGCTTGCCCAGCCTCCTCTCCAGCACGCCCAGCAGCTGCGAGAGCGTGAAGGTCATGATGAAGTAGACGCCGGCCGCTACGATAAGCGGCTCCAGCGGAATGAACGTATTGCCCTGCACGGTGCGGGCGTTGTACAGCAGCTCCGCGATGCCGATCGTCGAGACGAGCGACGAGTCCTTGATGATGACGATCAGCTCGTTGCCGATCGCCGGCAGCATGTTGCGGAACGCCTGCGGCAGCACGATCAGGCGCATCGCCTGCCAGCGCGACATCCCGAGCGAGCGGGCCGCTTCCATCTGGCCCTTGTCGATCGCCTGGATGCCGGCGCGGAACACCTCCGCCATGTAGGCGGCGCTGTTGATCGTCAGCGCGACGACGCCGGACGCGAAGGCAGGCAGGTTGACGCCGAAGTTCGTCAGGCCGTAGTGGATGATGAGAATCTGCACGAGCATCGGCGTGCCGCGGATGATCTCGATGTAGGCGGTCGCCAGGAATTTGACGATCCAGATCCGCGACAGCCGCATGAGGGCGAAGCCGATGCCGAACAGTGTTCCGAGCAGCACGCCGAAGAACGACAGCTGCAGCGTCACCCACGCGCCGCTGATGAAGTACGAGCCGTACTCATCCAGAAAGGAAAAGTTCAAGTTCATCTATAGAACGCTCCGTCCGTCGTTTATTCGCCGACGAGCTCGTTCGCTTCCACGACGAAGCGGTCGATGTCGCCGCTCGCCTGCAAGCGGTCGATCGTCTTGTTCACGGCGTCCAGCAGCTCCTGATTGCCCTTCTTGATCGCGATCGCCGAGCCGGCTTCCTCTTCCGACTGCTCGATCTTCACGTCCGCCAGCGCGATGCTGTCCTGCGTCTTGACGTATTGGTCCGCAACCGGCTTCTCCACGATCAGCGCGTCCACGCGGCCGCTCGTCAGCTCCAGGATCAGCTCCGGAATTTTCGCCAGCGACGTCAGCTTCGCGCCTTCGACTTCCTTGGCGATGCCTTCCTGGATCGAGCCCTTCTGCACGCCGATCTTCTTGCCTTTCAGATCGTCCAGGGAGCCGTAGCTGCCTTCCTCGCCCTTCTTCACGATGACGCCCTGCTCCGCTTTATAGTAGATCTTGGAGAAGTCGACGTTCTGCTTGCGTTCCTCCGTCGGCGTCATCCCGGAGATGACCAGGTCGACCTTGCCGCCGTTCAGCGCCAGCAGCAGCCCGTCGAAGTCCGAGTCGCTGATCTCCAGCTCGGCGCCGAGATCCTTGGCGATCTCCTTGGCGATCTCGATGTCGAAGCCGACGATCTGGTCCTTGCCGTCGATCTTCTTGTGGAATTCGTAAGGCGCGTAGTCCGCGCTCGTGCCGAGCACGAGCTTGTCCATCTGCAGTCCGCCCGGGGCTGCCGATGCCTCCGCCGTCGGCGCCGGCGAGGCCGTCGCTCCCGCTCCGCCCTCGTTCGTCGTCTTTTGTCCGCATGCCGTCAGCAGCAGCGCTGCCGCAATCGTAACCGTCCAAACCTTTTTCATTGGCTGCATCTCCCCTGCCTCTATGAGTTGTGATGAAATATGCATGAAAAGTAATAATTAATTACCGGAAGCCAGTATAACATTGCCGGACTTCTCGCACAACTGCCGGGCATAATTAGGCAGTCGACTTAACAATATTACCCAAAATACTAGCATTTATTCCCTGCATGTCGATGCTGTAAGCAAAATAATAAGCTTTATCGGATTACCGCATCATCGCTTCATCCGTTGCTTGTCTTAGCAGCAAGAAAGAACTGCCCGCAGGCAGTCCTTTCTTCGCATGCTAGGTTCCGCTCGGCATCTAGGATACCGCCAGCAGGCGGCTGACGATGACCGCCGCCTGGGCGCGGTTCGCGTCGCCCTTCGGCGTGAAGTTGCCGTCGCCGGTGCCGAGGATGATGCCGGCGCTGGCGAGCAGCGCGACGGCGTCCTTGGCGTAGCCGCCGATTTTGGCTTGGTCGGCGAAGCCGGCAAGCGTCGAAGCGGTGTCCGGAGCGGCAGGCTGAGCCTTCAGCTTCCAGACGTTCGCGGCCATGATCGCCATCTCCTCGCGGGTTACGGCGCGATTCGGCTCGAACTTGCCGGTGCCGGTGCCCTGCACGATGCCGGCCGCTACAGCGCTGGCGATCGCCTCGCTGTACCAGGCTCCCGCCGGCACGTCGCTGAAGCTCGTCCCGCCGCTGGCGGCAGGCAGCCCGTAAGCGCGCGCCAGCATCGTCAGGAATTCAGCGCGGGTGAGCGTCTTTTTCGGACCGAAGGCGTCCTCGGTCAGTCCCTTCAGGATGCCTTTGGCCGCAAGCTCCTGAATGGCCGTTCCCGCCCAGCTCAGGACAGGTCCGAGATCCTTGAAGTTCGGCACGACGACCGGTGTCGGCGTCGGGCTAGGCGTAGCCGTCGGCTCTGCCGACGGAGTCGGCGTCGGGCTAGGCGTAGGAGTCGGCGTCGGCACATAGATCGGGCCGCCCGAATCCGGCGTCGGCGTCGGCGCGACGATGCTGCCCGCATCCGCGAACTCGGCTTTGGTCGCCGCGTTGTAGATGGCGTTCGCCAGCAGGCGGTATTGTGCCTGCGGATGCGCCTTGTTCGTCAGCTCGTTGGAGAAGGCCGTCACATACGTCAGATCCTTGTGGTACGTGAAGCCGATCGTCTGGCCCTTGACCGCATCATGTCCCGGCCACCAGCCGGCGATGAAGAAGTCCGGGGCGTCGCTCGCCTTGGCGACGACGGTCGAGCCGCTCGGCACGCTCGTCACGAACGTTCCGGATTGCGTATACAGATAGTCGTCCGCTTCATAAGGAGCGCCGATGAGGCTGTCTTGGCTGATCGTCGCCTTGAACAGGCCCTCATGCGTGCTGCCCGTCGTCTTGAAGTCGAAGCCCGGCAGCAGGCCGGAGGTCTTCAGCGTGCTCATCGCCGCGCGGCCGTAGCCGATGTACGGCTTGCCCGCTTCGACGAGCGGCTTGTTCCACGTATTGACGAGCACGTCGCTCGCAGCGGCGTCCGTCGTCACGTTGAAGCCGAGATCCTTGAGGGCGAACGCCGGCACGCCGGAGGCGGCGACCTTCACCGCAGGCAGCGGCTTGCCGTAGATCGTTCCGCCCGGGTAGCGGACGGCTTGCAGCGTATACTTCGCGAGCAACGGCTTCAGGCTCTCGTACGAGACGAGGTAGTCGCCCTTCTCGTAGCCCGCGCCGCCGGCCGTCAGCAGCGTGACCGTCTTGCCGGCCGCCGTCAGCTCGTTCACCGCGCGGACCGCGTCGTTGTTCGTGCTGCGGATGACATAGGCGTCGCCGCTGCCGGAGAGGGAGCTGGCCGGCTTGGCCGCCTTGGCCGCGCGCTCCGTGGCGCCGGCGAATGCGCCTTTGTCATAGACGGCATAGCGGTCGAATCCTCTCATATAAGAGAAGCTTTGCACGATGTCCGCGTACATCTCGCCGAAGTCGGAGACGTCGATGCCGTCGTACAGCACCAGGTTCGCGAAGCTGCGCTTCGCCTGGTTCATCGGCACGATGTACGTGCCGGCCGGATACAGCTCGCCGCCGGCGAGGACCGGACGGGTCGTGCGCTCGACCTTCACGCCGCCCCGGATGAGGTAGTTCGCCATGTTGGCCGCTTCGAGCGCGTTCTTTTGCAGCGATGCGTCTACAGGAAGCACATAATAGTCCGGGAAGAAGCTCTTGCCTTCCGGACGCGGACGTCCGATCGGCTTGTACTCGGCGTTCACGAGATACTTGTCGACGTTCGGGCTGTCAACGTTGTCCACGCCGCGCTTGTATACCTCAAGCTGGTTCAGGAACAGCTTTTCCTTGTTGTGGATCACATAGTCCGTCGAGGCGAACAGCGTGTACAGCAGCGCCGTCGTCGACTCCTCGTTGAGCTCCGGAATCTCGATCGTATGGCCGAGCGCTCCGTGATGCATCGCGTACACCGCCGTGTAGGCCGGAGATGCGTCATCCCATCCGGTCGCGTTCGCGATCACTTCGCCATCCTTGCCTTCGGCCAGCTTCTTCGCCTCAAGGTAAGGGATATGGTACTTGTCGTAGTACGTGTTGGCGATCGCCGCGCGGCCCATCGCATCCGCCTGCTCGACCATGCTGTCGATGAGCAGGTCGTAGTCGATGTTCGGATCATGCGGCGGCGTGCAAGGCTCGATCAGGAACTCGCCCACGAAGCCGTGCAGGTCCAGGAACGACAGCGGCGACCATTTCGCGATCTCGCTGGCGACGATTTGCGTCTCCGGCTGCGTCTGGTACGAGTTGTCGCGGTTCAGGTCGAACCCGTTGGCGTTGGCGCGGGTGTTCAGGAAGCGCCCGTCCGGGTTCTGCGTGAAGTTCATCAGGAAGATGACGTTGTCGAGCGCCTCGTCGATGTCGATCGTCACCTGCTGCTTCTGCCCGCTGGCATCGGTCGTCTCGTAGGAAATCTCGTCCTTCTTCGTCATTTCCTCGAAGAAGTTCAGGATCGCGTCGACGCCCGGCGCCTCGTCCGGATGGATGTTGTTGATCCAGATCGGCACCTTGTAGCCGGTCAGCTGGCCGCTGCGGATTTTCGCCTGCAGCGCGGCCGGATCGTCCATCATGAGCGGCAGCGTCTCGTTCACGTACTGGTCGACGGACGCCTTGTCCTTGGCCAGCACGGTGAAGTTGATGTCGCGGCCTTGCACGGACTTGCCGAGCACCTCCGTTTTAATATAGCGGCCCGGCTTGGACTCGGCCTCGGCCGTGATGCGGTCGATCTCCGGACGGATCTCGTCGTACGTGCGGTACGAGTCGTACACGTTCAGCTTGATCGGCGCGGAGCCGATGCGTTCGCCCTGCTTGTCCGTCACCATCAGCTCATGCGTGCCGAGCAGGCTCGGATAGTCGCGGCGCAGCGTCGACGGCGAGACGTTCAGCTGCTCGTACGGCTGATTGTTGACCTTGTACGCCTGGTCGAACACAACCGTCGCCGTCACCTTGCCGTTTGCGACGACCGGCTTGTCCTTCAAATAAATGAAGGCATTGCTCGTCGGCTTGGCGCTGGCGTCGCGCTGCTTCCAGTCGGACAGCGGCTTGCCGCCGAAGCTCCAGTTCAAGTAGGTGTCATCCGATACGGTAAAGCCTCTCGGCACCGTGAATTCGACTTCGATCTCGCTTTTCTTCGTCAGCGATGCCTTGTCGCTGCTCAGCTCCAGCTTCGCGCCCGGCTCCTTGATTTCCCGAAGCAGCTGCGTCAGCACGGACGCGAACGTGCTCAGGCGCTCCTCGATGCGGCCCGGATAGTTCGTGTTCAAATAGTCCAGCGTATCCTTGCCCGTATGCCAGATCTCGCCGTCCTTCTCCGTCTGGGTGTAGCCGTTCTTGTCGCCCAGGCTCCAGTTGGTCGCTTCCAGATAACCGTACGGAATGCCCGCGTCCTCGAACGGCGCATGGTCGCTCCAGTCGCCTGTCGTTCCGGCCGGATACTCGGCGTTTTCGCCCAGCTGCGTCTGCAGGTCCAGGTTCAGCCGCTGCGCGATGGCGAGCGCCTGCTCGCGGACGAAGCCGGCCTCGCCTTCGTTGCCGTAGACGTACATGTTGTCGCCGGCGGCGAGGCTGTCGAGATTGATCATCGCGACGGTATTCGCCTTCTCTTCCTCGGTCATGGCCGCGACGTAGGCTTTGGAGCCCTGCAGGCCGTTTTCCTCCGAGCCGAAAGCGACGAACTTGATCGTATAAGGCAGATCCTGCTGCTGCGATACCGCTTTAGCGGATTCAAGCATGACGGCGACGCCAGAGGCGTTGTCGTCGGCACCCTTGCTCGGCGCCTTCACGCTGTCGTAGTGGGCGCCGACGATGATCGTGCGCGGCGACTTGCCGTGCTTGACGGCGGCGACGTTGCTCGATTTGCCTTGAGTCGTTTTCGTCGTATACGTGAACTCCGTGACCGTAGGGCTGTAGCCCATGTCCTCGAACTGCAGCTTGATGTAATCCCGGGCCGCTTGCTCCTCTGCCGAGCCCGCCGGACGAGTGCCGATCGCGCCTGCCAGATGGTTCAGATACACATACGCGTCGTAGCCGGCTTGTCCCGGCTGCAGCGACGCGCTCGCCAGTACGTTGTAAGGCAATGCTGTCGGCTCCGTGACGACTGCGGCTTCTTGGGCATAGGCTGTGACCGCCCAACCAGCCGGAGATACGAGCGTGCCTGCGACGGACAGCGCGACGACTGCCGCCAGGAACGGCTTTCTCGCCTTTTTGCTGCGCTTCTGTTCGACCAACGTTCATTCCTCCCCGAATGAAATCTCTCTTCTTCCCCTTGCTCGCTGAATGCTATGTATACAATATTCATAACATTGTATATTGTATGGGAGAAATTATAACACCCCGCCCGCCTTCTGCCCAGCCCTTTTTCGAGAAAATAGCGAAAAATCGCGATCGGGCGCGAATCGAGATCAATCTGCATCTTTATTCATAGATTCCGAGACCAAACTTATCCGAACGCATGCCGTTGGATGCGGAACGCAACTGCCGCGTCTATGGCGGCGGCGATGGAGATGGACGGGTTTAGCTGCCACGGGAGGAATTGCCTCGCTAGATCGAGGGCGCTACGCGCGGAAAAACCGTGCGTAGCGAGCTCAGCTCCCTCGGCCTGGCCCGCTACGCGCGGAAATACTGTGCGTAGCGAGCTCGGCTCCCTCGGCCTGGCCCGCTACGCGCGGAAAAACCGTGCGTAGCGAGCTCGGCTCGATCGGTCTGGCCCGCTACGCGCGGAAATACTGTGCGTAGCGAACTCAGCTCCCTCGGCCTGGCTCGCTACGGGCGGAAATACTGTGCATAGCGAGCTCAGCTCCCTCGGTCTGGCCCGCTACGCGCGGAAATACTGTGCGTAGCGAGCTCAAACTTCCTTCACGCGTCGTATGAGCCAGCAGCGAGTTGCCGCTATCCGCTCAGCTAGCGTTCCGTAAACCAATCAACGGGTAAAAACGGACCTCACTCCATCCGCCGATGTCCCGCACTCCAATCGAGAGGCAAACTAGTTGGCGCTTTGCCGTGCCCCGCGTCACTCAGGCGCCTGGCGCGCTGGCCTGCGGCGCCCGCAGCCGCTGCTGCGGGCGCGCCGCCTTACAGAATCCGCTTGCCGAGCAGCGAGGCGGCCAGCTCGACGGCCAGCCGCGACGTGCGGCGGCTCGGGTCGAGCAGCGGATTCACCTCGACCAGCTCCAGCGACGTGGCGAGTCCGCTTTCGGCCAGCAGCTCCATCGCATAATGCGCTTCGCGGTAGTTCAGCCCGCCCGGCACCGGCGTGCCGACGCCGCATGCTTCGAGCGGATCGAGCACGTCGAGGTCGAAGCTGACATGCACGCCGTCCGTGCCGTCGCCGGCGATGGCGATCGCCTGCTCCATGACGGCATGGATGCCCATGCGGTCGATCTCATGCATCGTGAAGCAGCGGATGCCTTCCGCGCGGATGAATTCCCTTTCGCCCGGATCGAGGTCGCGGGCGCCGATGATGACGACGTTCTCCTTGCGGATGAACGGACCCGCGCCCGGGATGTCGGCGAGCGTGAAGCCGCCCCGCCCGATCGCGGCGGCCAGCGCCATGCCATGGATGTTGCCCGACGGCGTCGTCTCCTCCGTGTTCAAGTCGCCGTGCGCGTCGAACCAGATCAGCCCGAGATTGCCCCGATGCCCCGTCAGTCCGGCCAGCGTGCCGATCGCGATGCTGTGGTCTCCTCCCAGGACGAGCGGGAAGCGTCCGCCCGCGGCCGCCCGGTGCACCTGCTCGCCGAGCAGTCCCGCCATCTCCTTCACCTCGGCCAAGTATTTCATCTTGGTCCCGGCGGTCGCGGGCTCGGCGGCGAGACGCGGCACATCGACGACGATCTCCTCCGCCAGCTCGAGGCCCATATGCTTCAGCTGGCGCTTCATGCCCGCCTCGACGATGCTCTCCGGGCCGAGCTCGGCGCCCGCCCTTCCGCCTCCCAGCCAGAACGGCGCATGGATCAGCTGGATTTTTTTCGCCGCTTCCGGGCGGCTGTGGAACGATTCGGCATAGCTGAACATATCGGATTGCCCCTTTATCGATGGAATGGAAATCGAATTCAGCTCGAGGTCAGATTCAGTTCATTCACGTCAACCGCTTCAATCCAGTCCGTGGCCGTCGCCGACGAGCACGAGCCGCAGGCGCTCCAGCGCCCACTCCAGCTCCTCCTCCGATATCGTCAGCGGCGGCGCCAGCCGGATCGTATTCTCATGCGTCTCCTTGCAAAGCAGCCCCAGCTGCATGAGCTGCTCGCAGTACGGACGCGCCGGACCTTGCAGCTCGATGCCGATGAACAGGCCGCTGCCGCGGATTTCCTTGACCGCGGGGCTGCCCATGGCGCGCAGCCGCTCCATAACGAGGCCGCCCAGACGGAGCGAGCGGCCGGCGAGATCCTCCTCCTCCAGCACGTCCAGCGCGGCTGCCGAGACGGCGCAGGCGAGCGGATTGCCGCCGAACGTCGAGCCGTGCGAGCCGGGCTCGAACAGCCCGAGCACCTCATCGCTGGAAGCGACGGCCGAGATCGGCAGGATGCCGCCGCCGAGCGCTTTGCCCATGATGTACAGATCCGGCACGACCCCCTCGCGGTCGCAGGCGAACGGATAGCCGGTGCGGCCGAAGCCGGTCTGGATCTCGTCCGCGGCCATCAGCACGCGGTGGCGGTCGCACAGCTCGCGGATGCCGCGCAGGTAGCCGTCCGGCGGGAGCACGATGCCGGCCTCGCCCTGGATCGGCTCGACGAGGATCGCCGCCGTATGCGGCGTGATCTCCGCCTCCATCGCCGCCAGATCGCCGTACGGAACGATCGTAAAGCCCGGCAGGAACGGGCCGAAGCCGCTCTTGTACTCCTCATGCGACGAGAACGAGGTGATGGCGAGCGTGCGCCCGTGGAAATTGCCGCTGCAGACGATGATGTCCGCCTGGCCGTCCGGCACCCCCTTGACGCGGTACGCCCAGCGGCGGACCGCCTTCAGCGCCGTCTCGACCGCCTCCGCTCCCGTATTCATGGCGATGAGGCGGCTTTTGCCCGTATAGCGGGCCAGCTTCTCGTAAAATTCGCCGGCGGCGGTGCTGTGGAACGCGCGCGAGGTCAGCGTCACCTTGTCGGCCTGCTCCTTGAGCGCGGCGACGAGCTTCGGATGGCGATGGCCGTGGTTGAGCGCGGAGTAGGCGCTCAGGAAGTCCATGTACGACTTGCCCTCCGGGCTCTTCACCCAGACGCCCTGGGCTTCTTCGATGACGACCGGCAGCGGATGGTAATTGTGCGCCGCATACCGTTCCGAGAGTTCAATCGTGCGAGCCGAGTTCATAAATCCTCTCCCGTCTGCATCAATATGCATATTGTATTTTGTATACAAATCATGCCGGTAAAAAACCTGCATGCCCTCGGCATCCAGGCGGAAAAGCGTCTTCCAGCGAAAATCCCCGCTGCTCGAATTCGAGCAAAGAATGGGCTGCTCTATCCTATTCGGACAGCGCTTGTCCGATTCCTGCTGCGCCCGAATGGGGCGGTTGTCCCAGCGTCCGGGTCGCCGCCGGCTCACCCCTATGTATACAATATTCAGTCTGAATCAAAAAAAAGAGAGAGTTATGGAAGAGATCATAACATAGGATTCGAAAACCATCAACGGAATTTTCAGACGTTTCCGATGGCGGCCCCCCAAGCCCGCCTATTATTTCCATTTCAGACGGAAAGAAGCTTGATGAGGCAAGGAGGCAGTGATATGATGGCGGTAGATCATTTGTATACATTATATTGCATAACCATACATAGCAGGATGATCGCCATTACGCCGCAAAGGAGTCTTCGGCATGCAGCTCAAGTATCAATCGTTGAAGGACCATGTCTACGAATATATCGCGCAGCGCATTCAGGACGGCAGCCTGCAGCCCGGCTCCAAGATCAACGAGGCGGAAATCTGCAAGCGGCTCGACATCAGCCGCACGCCGACGCGGGAGGCGCTTTTCCAGCTGTCTTCGGACAATCTGCTCGACTACTTGCCGCGCCGGGGCTTCACGGTGAAGGCGTTCGACCGCAAGAAGAAGGAGGATTACTCCCTCCTGCTCGGCACGCTCGACGCGCTCGCCGCCTCGCTCGCCTGCGAACGGCTGGAGGAACGCGACTGGAAGCAGCTCGACCGGATCGTCGAGGCGATCGAGGACGATCTCGATGCCCATGATTTCGGCGGCTATTATGCCCGCCAGGCGGAATTCCACGACTTTTACCAGAACCGCTGCGGCAACTCGCCGCTCGTCGACAGCCTCCACTCGCTCAAGAACGGCTTCATGCGCCAGAGCTACGCCAGCGACGACAAGGGCCGGCTCGCGTCGCTGCTCCGCCAGGTCAACGCCGAGCATCGGCTGATCGCGCAGCTGTTCCGCGAGCGCGACAAGCTCCGGCTCGAGCAGGCGATCAAGCATCACTGGCGGATCATCGACTTCGACATGATCTGAACAGCTTTCGACCGGCAGCAGCCAAAACAGCCCGCCGCTCGGCTTTCCGACCTATGAGGATCGGAAGCTGGAGCGGCGGGCTCTTTTAAGATAGGGAGCCTCCCCGATCAGCGGGGAAGCACGTACAGCAGGATCGTGAAGAAATGCGCGATCGACCCCGCCAGCACGAACAGATGCCAGACGGCGTGATGGTACGGGAAGCTGCGCCAGACGTAGAACACCGTGCCGACCGTATACAGCAGTCCGCCGGCGATCAGCAGCGTCAGGCCCGCCGGAGCGAGGCTCGCGGTAAGAGGACCCCAGGCGAAAACAACGATCCAGCCCATCAGGATGTACAGCAGCGTCGACGTGAACAGGAAGCGCTTGGTGAAGTACGCCTTGAACACGACGCCGGCGACGGCGATCCCCCAGACGACGCCGAACAGCGTCCAGCCGAGCGATCCGCCGATCGTGTGCAGCACGAGCGGCGTGTACGTGCCGGCGATGAACACATAAATGAACGAATGGTCCAGCACCTCGAGAATGTCCTTCATCCGTCCGTCGCGGAAGCTGTGCACGAGCGTCGAAGCCGTGTACAGCAGCAGCATCGCCGTGCCGTAGATCGTGAAGGTGACGACATGCATCGCCGTCCCCTTCCAGGCGGCGAAAACGATGAGCACGACGAGCGCCGCGATGCTGAGCGCCGTGCCGATGCCGTGGGTGATCGCGTTCGCGACCTCCTCGCGGCGGGTGTACGTATGCGTGTTGGCCATGGGGCCCTCCTTTCCGGTCTTGCTCCATCCTATGGCGTTTGGGCCTGGGCGGTTCCGGCATCGCTCGTTAGACGAGCGGCTCGTCCTTAAAGTCTACACCCGCTCGTTGGAATACGCCACTCTGGCGTTCACCTCGAAGATCGCCTCGCCCGTCGCCGGGTCGTACTGATAGGCAGGCTCGTCCAGATCGTACAGCCAGAACTTGCGGATGCGCTCCTCGCCGCCGTCCGCCTCCGTAATGAAGTGGAAAAAGTTCAGCTGGCCGACGTTCGCTCCGATATAGTCGGCCTCGCGCGGCGTCAGCGCGCTGACGGTGATGATCCAGCCGCGGCCGCCTTCCTCGACATGCGCGGAGAGCTTGTGCTCGGCCGTGTCGATGAGCGTGCGGCCGATGACGAGCTTGATGAGCAGCTTCTCGCTGCGCTTTTCGCTCATGCGCCCTCTCCTCCCCCGGCCGGCGCGCCCGCGCCCATGTCGAGCAGCAGCAGCCGGCCGCCGCCCGCGCCGCCCTTGAGGGAGAGCCGCGACAGGCCGGCCGCCCGCAGCGTATCGCCCTTGAACAGCTCGCCGATGCCCTCGATCTCCGCTTGGCCGTCGATGGCGAACAGATACAGCAGCCGCTCCTCGCGCGTGGAATGCTCGACCGTCATTCCCTCGTCCAGCACGGTCAGATAAAACGTCACGTCCTGATGGATGGCGGCCGCTCCCGGTCCGGCCGCATCGCGGGAGACGATCGGCAGCAGCTGGCCGCGCGCCGACTCGGGATCGAAGACGCTCGTCTCATAGGACGGCTCGAGCCGCCGCGTCTGCGGGGCGAGCCAGATTTGCAGCAGATGGACCGGCTCCTCCGGATCCGGATTGACCTCGGAGTGCACGATGCCGGTGCCGGCCGTCATCCGCTGCACTCCCCCATAGGTCGTGACGGCGCTGTTGCCCGCGCTGTCCTCATGCTTCAGCCGGCCGCTCAGGACGACGGAGACGATCTCCATCTCGCGGTGCGGATGCGCGCCGAAGCCTTTGCCCCCGGCGATGATGTCCTCGTTGAATACGCATAGCGGCCCGAAGCTGCGATTCGCCTCGTCGTAAAACTCCCCAAAGCTGAAGCTGAAGCTGCTTTTCAGCCAGTCGCTCTCGCGGTGGTACCGGTCCTCGTTGCGGATAATGGCCTGCATGGAAGATTCCCCTTTCTTTATTGAATCAGCTAACCTTTTATAAGTGTAGCGGACGAATAGCCGGCTTTCAACCAGGAATAGATCGCGTCGACGGTCTTTTCCAGATTGCTGCGCGAGCTGGCGTCCACATAGGGAAGCTGATGCCGGAAATAGTTCGTATGCCCGCCGATGACCGGCAGCCCCTCCACATGGCCGGGCGCATGGCGGACGCGGCTCCACTGCGGCATCCGTCCGGGAACGGACCGCCAGCCGCCCCAGCCGCCGATGCGCGTGATCGGATCGTCCGGCTTGCCGGCGGCGTCGACCGCGTAGAAATACGCGACCGACGCCTGCAACGCGTCGTCGATCGGCGTCTTGGGCGAGCCGACCTGGGCGACGCGCAGCAGCTCGGCGTCCATGCCGCGCTGATGGAGCAGGCGGGCGGCCTGATAGGCGGCCAGCCCTCCTCCGCTATGCCCGATGAACAGAATCGGGCCAGCCCCGCCGTAGGTGCGCTCGATCTCCTTGACCATCGAGCGCCCGCCGATCCGCGAGGGCAGCACGCGGCGCGCCAGGTCGGAGCGGACCTCCCACACTTGCCGCCAGAGGCTCCGCGAATAGTCGCCGTAGGGGAACAGCGTCTCGAATTCGGCCTCCGTGCCGATCAAGCCGAGCAGCCGCTCGAGGCGGCGCCGGCATTCGTAAAAGGTGGACGGATACGTCGCGACGCCCGCGACATGGTACACCGTCATCTTTGGCGGAAGCTGCTGCTCCATGCTCCGTCCCCCCTTTCCCCGATTGCTAAATTGTAGCATGTTCCGATTCCGCGGCGCCAATTCGGCGGCCGGCGAGGCGAGGCAGGGAGCGGACGGATGAAGCTCCAGCATCAGGAACATACTTTACCCATCGCATGCGCGGCATGAAGCCGCATCCGGAGGTGAAGCGAGGATGACGATGATCCAGATCCGCGACGTGAACAAACGCTATGACGACGGCTTTCATGCCCTCAAGAACATCAATCTCGAATTCCGCCAAGGCGAAATGACCGTGCTGATCGGCCCGAGCGGCTGCGGCAAGTCGACGACGATGCGGCTCGTGAACCGGCTCGTCTCGCCGACGAGCGGCACGGTCGAGATCGGCGGCCGCGACATCCGCTCGATCGATCCGGTCGAGCTGCGGCGCAGCATCGGCTACGTCATCCAGAGCGTCGGCCTGTTCCCGCATATGACGATCGGGCGCAACGTCGCCGTCGTGCCGAGGCTGAAGCGCTGGGACGCGGACAAGACGGCCCGGCGCGTCGACGAGCTGCTCGACATGGTCGGGCTGAAGCCCGACCTGTACCGCGACCGCTATCCGTCGGAGCTGAGCGGCGGACAGCAGCAGCGGGTCGGCGTCGTGCGCGCGCTGGCGGCCGATCCCGACATCATCCTGATGGACGAGCCGTTCAGCGCGCTCGATCCGCTCAGCCGCGAGCAGCTGCAGGAGGACGTGGCGCGGCTCCAGCAGGAGCTGCACAAGACGATCGTGTTCGTCACCCACGACATGGACGAGGCGCTCAAGATCGCCGACCGGATCGTGCTCATGAAGGACGGCGAGGTCGTGCAGAGCGACACGCCGGACCGCATGCTGCGGCGTCCGGCGAACGACTTCGTGCGCACGTTCATCGGGCAGAAGCGGCTCGAGGCCGGCGGAGCGGCGGACGTCGCCGAGCGCGAGGCCGGACCGGATCTCGGCGGCTTCGTGATGGCCGACGGGCCGACGGTGAACGACGTCATGGTGACGCAGCCGGCCGTCACCTATCCGGGACGCGGCCTGGCCGAGGCGATCACGACGATGGAGCGGCGCAAGGTCGACTCGCTCTACGTCGTCGACCGCCAGCGCAAGCTGCTCGGCAGCGTATCCATCTACAACGTGATGGACAGCTACGGCGACGAGGACAAGACGGTCGCCGACGTCATGATGCCGGTGCGCTACTCCGTGCAGTCCGGCACGCCGCTGACGCAGGCGGTCGAGCTGCTGGCGAGCCACCGGCTGCACAACGTCGCCGTCATCGACGAGGGCAGCCGCTTCATCGGCCTCATCACGCGCGGCAGCGTCGTGCGGCATCTGGCGGAGAAGCTGCCGCATGGCGACAACGGGGAGGAGACCGGCTCCTCTACCGGCCTCGGCCCGCATGGCGGCACCAGGGAGGAGCCCCCCGCCAGCTCCTCTACCGGTCTCGGCCCGCAAGGCGGCAATCGGGAGGAGCACTCATGAGCGCCGGCCTCTCTTTTTTTGAGTTTCTCGGCGAGCGGCTGCCGGACCTGCTGCTCGCGCTGCGCGAGCATCTGACGCTGTCGCTGATCGCCGTGCTCATCGGCTCGGCGATCTCGCTCCCGCTCGGCGTGCTGCTCGTCTACAGCCGGATCGGCTGGCTGAACAGCGCCGTCTTTTTCCTTGCGAACCTGCTGCAGACGATCCCGAGCCTGGCGCTGCTCGCCATCCTCATCCCGCTCATGGGCATCGGGGCGCGCCCGGCGGTGCTCGCGCTGCTGCTCTACTCGATCATGCCGGTGCTGCGCAACACGTACGAGGGCTTCCGCTCCGTCGATCCGCATGTGCTGGAGGCGGCGCGCGGCCTCGGCTACTCGACCGCCCAGCGGCTGCTGCGGGTGCAGCTGCCGCTCGCCGTGCCGTACATCATGTCGGGCATCCGGCTGACGACGGTGTACGTCATCAGCTGGGCGACGCTCGCCACGCTCGTCGGCGCGGGCGGCCTCGGCCAGCTCATCGTCTCCGGCATGGGCGTCAACCAGCCGTATCTGATCGTCGCCGGCGCGCTCGGCGCGATCGTGCTGGCGCTCGCCGCCGACCTGCTGCTCGGCTGGCTCGAATCCGCGCTCGGACGCCGCTTCGGCTTGCGGGGAGGTGCGGCGGCATGAGCCTGGCACGGCGATGCGGCGAGCGCGGCACGGACAAGGGACGCTGCGGCTGGCGCTGGCCAAAGGCAGCGACGGCTCTAAAGGCTCTGGCCGGCAAGCCTCGGGCAGCGAGGACGGCGGCGAGCGCCTGCCTCGTCCTGCTGCTGACGCTGGCGGGAGCCGGCTGCGGCGCCCGGCCCGACCTGCGGATCGGGGCGCAGACGTTCACCGAGACGAAGATCCTCGCCGAGATGTACAAGGCGCTCATCGAGCAGAAGACCGGCCTCGACGTCAAGGTCATTCCCGACCTGGCGGCCAGCCCGCTCGTCTTCAGCGCGCTCGACCGCGGCGACATCGACCTGGCGACGCTGTATTCGGGCGAGATTTTCAACAACCACTTCCCGCTGGAGAGCCTGACCAAGGACCGCGCCGAGGTGCTGCGGCAGGCGCAGGAGGGCTTCGACCGCTACTACGGCTTCGACTGGATGGATCCGCTCGGCTTCGAGAACACATACGCCTTCACCGTGCGCCGCCAGGTCGCGGAGGCCAGCGGCTATCGCAGCATCTCCGACATCAAGCCCGACGCGGCCTCGATGCGCTTCGGCGTCGACACGTCCTGGCTGGAGCGGGCTAGCGACGGCTATCCGGCTTTCCGGCAGGAGTACGGCATCTCGTTCGCCAAGGCGTATCCGATGGAGCTGAGCCTCGTCTATACGGCGGTCAAGAACGAGCAGGTCGACATCGTGCTCGCCTACTCCACCGACGCCCGGCTCAAGGCGTTCGATCTCCAGACGCTGCAGGACGACCGCCATTTCTTCCCGCCCTATGACGCCTCGCCGGTCATGCGCAAGGAGATGGAGGCGCTCCATCCCGGCGTCAAGGAGGCGCTGCGGCCGCTGATCGGCGCGATCGACGCGGAGACGATGATCGGGCTCAACTACCAGGTCGACATCGAGAAAAAGAGCGAGCGCGAGGTCGCCCTCGCCTACCTGAAGCAGAAAGGGCTGATTCCGAAGTGACGGAACCGGACATGACGTTCGCCGACTTCGCGGACTATTTCTGGCGCAACCGCGGGCTCATGGGCGAATACTTCCTCCAGCATGTGCAGATGGTCGCCGCCGGCGTCGGGCTCGCCCTGCTGGCCGGCGTGCCGCTCGGCATCCTGTGCATGCGCGGCCGCTGGACGGCGCGCCTCGTCCTCGCCGTGACCGGCATCCTGCAGGTCGTGCCCTCGCTCGCCATGCTCGTGCTGCTCATGCTGTGGATGGGACTCGGCAACGCGACCGTGATGGCCGGGCTGTTCCTCTACTCGCTCAACCCGATCGTGCGCAACACCTACGTCGGGCTGCAGCAGGTGAGCGGCAGCCTGATCGACGCCGCGCGCGGCGTCGGCATGAGCCGCTGGCAGCAGCTGTGGCGCGTGCGCGTGCCGCTCGCGCTGCCGTACATGATGACCGGCCTGCGCGTCGCGGCCGTCATCGCCATCGGCGTCGCCACGATCGCGCCGCTCGTCGGCGGCGACGGCCTCGGCCGCGAGGTGTACGCCGGCATCAACGGCCAGAACTCGCTGCGCATCTACTCCGGCGCGCTGCCGGCCGCGCTGCTCGCGATCGTAGCCGACATCGGCCTCGGAGCGCTCCAGCGCCGGCTCGATCCGGCCGCCGCCCGCTTGCGGCGGCCGCGCGCCGGCGGCGGCGCGTCCGGCAAGGACGGCGCCGATGCGGCCGTGCCGCCGGTGCCGAAGGCGCAGGGCTGAGCGCCGGCGCTCGGGGCCTTTGGGTCATTTTGCCGCGGCCGGGTAATAAGGAAGACGGACTTATCGCAGCGAAGGAGAGGACTGCCGGATGAAACTGACGCACGAGCAAGTGATTCAGCTGCATGGCTTCAACAACCTGACGAAGTCGCTCAGCTTCAACATGTACGACATCTGCTACACGCGCACGAAGGAAGAGCGCGAGGCGTATCTCGCCTACATCGACGAGCAGTACAACTCGGATCGGCTCGACGGCATCCTCCGCCATGTCGCCGACATCATCGGCGCGCATGTGCTGAATACGGCCAAGCAGGACTACGAGCCCCAGGGCGCGAGCGTGACGCTGCTCGTCTCCGAGGGACCGGTCGTCCAGGTGCCCAAGGAAGCGTTCGACGAGTCGCCGGGCCCGATGCCGGCCAACGTCGTGCTGCAGCTCGACAAGAGCCATATCACCGTGCACACGTATCCCGAGTTCCATCCGGACGAGGGCATCAGCACGTTCCGCGCGGACATCGACGTCTCCACCTGCGGCGAGATCAGCCCGCTGAAGGCGCTGACGTACCTGATCTCCTCGTTCGATACCGACATCATGACGATCGACTACCGGGTGCGCGGCTTCACGCGCGACATTACCGGGCACAAGCTGTTCATCGACCATGACATCAGCTCCATCCAGAACTACATTCCCGACGAGGCGCAGGATCTGTTCCATATGATCGACGTCAACGTCTATCAGGAGAACATCTTCCACACGAAGTGCAAGCTCAAGCAGTTCGACCTCGACAACTACTTGTTCGGCTACACCCGGGACAAGCTGAGCCGCGCCGAGCAGGACGAGATCACGGAGAAGCTCAAGGCCGAGATGGATGAGATCTTCTACGGAAAAAACATGAGCTGACCGCCGCGGAAAAGGAAAGACGCCCCGCCGAATGGACATCGGCGCCCCCCAGGGGGCCGAGCCGATGACGATTCGATGAGGCGTCTTTTTTCGCATGGCGTCGACGACGCAGGAGCGGCGGCGCGCGTCCGTCAGCGGCGCTCAGCCTTGGGCCGCGCGGACGGGAGGCGGGCTCTGGACGGGCGCCGCGGCCGGCCACAGCCGGCCTGCGAGCAGCAGGCCTCCGACGCCGACGACCGCGATCAGGGCTCCGAGACCGGCAAAGATGAGGCGCGGTCCGGCCAGGCCGACGAGCAGCCCGCCGAGCAGCGGCGCCACGATCATGACCGTGCCCAGCACCATGCTCTGGATGCCGAACACCCTTCCCGTCATGGCGGGAGGCGTCTCCTTCTGCAGGCAATAGCTGAAGGCGACCATGAACATGCCGTTGCCGGCGCCGAGCAGCAGGCCGAGCAGCAGGACCGGCAGCGCGTCGACGCCGGGCTGCAGCAGGCCGAGCCCGGCGATGGCAGCGCCGATCATCGCGTAGCCTCCGCCGAGCCGGACGCCGTGGCTGAGCTTCGCTCCGGCGCGGTTCATCAGGGCGATCATGCCCACCGCTCCGGCGCCCGCCGCGGCGATGAGCCAGCCCAGCAGCTCGTCCCGCTCAGGGGCGATCGCGAGGAACAGGCTGGCGAACTGGAAGTCGACGATCTGGATGAGCAGCGTGCCCGCCAGGCCGAACAGCATCGTATTGCGCAGCAGGCGCGAGCGGAGGATGAAGCTCCAGCCCTCCCGCCACATCTGCCGGGCCGGAATCGGCGGAGGGCCGCCATCGCCGGCGCCCGCCGGCGCCCCAGCGCCGCGGGCGGAGCCGGACGCCGCGGCCTCCGGCCTGACGAAGAGCAGCAGCAGGCAGGAGAGCAGCCGCAGGACGGCATTGAGGGCGATGCACCAGCCCGGCGAAAGGACGCTCAGCGTCAGTCCGCCGAGCAGAGGTCCGGCGATCTTGGAGCTTTGGTTCACGAGGCCGTTCAGCGAGGAGGCCTGCAGCAGCTGATCCTCGCGGACGAGGCTGCGGGTCAGCGCCTGCTGGGCCGGCACATTCAGCGAGGAGACGGCCGACCGCAGGGCGAGCAGCGGCAAGAGCGCGTATAGGTTCGGCGCGAGCAGCAAAGAGGCCGTCAGCAGCGCCGTAGCCAGATCGCAAAGGCGCATCAGCTTGAGCTTGTCGACCCGGTCGGCGATGACGCCGGCAAAGGAGCCGAACGCGATGCCGGGCAGAGCGAGGCTGACGGGGATGAGAGCCAGCATGAGCGGGCTCGCTCCCCAGCGGTAGGCGACGAGCACCTGGATGGCGATCATGTCGAACCAGTCGCCGAAGACGGCGAACGTATAGGCGCCCAAGACGCGCCTGTACGCCTTGTTGGCCAGCAGGCCGCGGCCTGCTGCGGATGGATGGGTCATGGCGGATCTCTCCTGTCCGGCGGGAAGCCGTTGGTTGAGATCCACTTTAGCGGCGGAATGTCAGAGGATGATCAGAGGAGCGCCAAAAAATCCGTCCGGGGCGCGCCGCTGAAATCAGCCCTGCAGTCCGGCCTCGAGCTCCCGTCCGATCCGGCTCAGCAGGCCGGGCAGGCCGCAGCGGGCGGACTCCTCCGCGAACTGCCCCTCGTACCGGCGGACGGCGGCCGCCGCGCCGGGGACCGGCATCTGCCGGCAGAGCTGCACGATGCGGAACAGTCCGAGCAGCTTGATCGGCACGAAGCCGGAGATGTCCAGGACGCCGAGCCCCTCGTCGATCCTCGCCTCCCCCGCCTTGCGGTCGCCGGCGCGCAGGCGCCTCAGCCCGCTGACGATCTGGAAGCTGCCGATCTCCCTCAGGAAGGGCTGTTCGGCCAGCAGCCTTTCGATGCGGGCTTCCAGAGCCTGAAGCCGCTCATCGTCCGTCTCCATGTAGAGCCGGGCGTACAGCTCGGAGACGGCCGCGGGCGTCTCGAAGCTCTTGAAGCCGGGATCGCGGGCGATCCGCTCCCGGGTGTGCCGGAGCCGCTCCAGCGCGGCCTCCGGCCGGCCCGACGCCGCATACAGATCCAGGATGTTGAGCAGCTCCACCTCGCGATGCTGGCTCTCCGGCAGCCGTCCGGAGGCGAGCGCCCGCTCGCAGTAGGCGAGGCTTTCCTCGGGCTTGCCGGCGAACAGGAAGAACAGCAGCAGCCAGTACAGCCGCTCCGGCGGCCTCAGGCCGCCGCCGTCCAGCAGCCATTGCACGTCGCCTTGCACGAAGCGGGTGTAGACGGCATAGAACGGGTCCAGCTCGAACCCGAGCACATCCTGCTGGCGGGCCAGCGCCAGCATCGACTTGCCCTGGCCGTAGCGATGGTATTTGACGAAAATCTCCCGCATCTGCTCCTGCAGCTCTCCGTCCTGCGCGGAGGGCTTGCCCGGATCGCCGCCGCCGCCGCCGATGGTCAGGACATAGCCGAAGCCCCGCACGGTGCGGATTTCGACTCCGTCGAGCGGGGCCAGCTTTTTGCGCAGCCGGTAGATATGGTCGTCGACCGTCCTTTCGACCGGATACTCGCGCGGCCATACGCGGTCGAGCAGCTGCTCGCGGCTGAAGGCCTGCCCCTGGTTGCGGCTAAGGAATCGAAGCAGGGCATATTCCTTCGGCAGGAGCTCGATCGACACCCCTTCCGTCGACACGGCATATCCGTTCTCGCTGAATTCCAGTCTCATGACGATGCTCCTTTTCAAGATCCTGGCGCCATTATAGCATGCTCTCCGCGAGAGCCGCTTCCCTGCGGATGTCCAAGCAAAAAGCAGTCCCGTCCTCGGCCTTGGCCGAGAACGGGACTGCAAGGAACGGATGCGGCGGCGGCCGTCAGTGGGCCGCGTGCGTGCCGAGCTGCTCGTTCTCGTGCAGGCTCGCCTCGCGATAATTGACGTACACGCGCAGCTTGGCCGCGAGCTTGCGGTCGATGCCGCCTTCCTCGAACAGCCGCTGGATCTCGTTGCGCTCGGCCTGCACCGCCTTCTGCTCCAGCTCGCGGCGCTCGGCGGCAGTGCCCGTCTCGCCCCGCCCGAACCGGTCTCCGCGCAGGCGCAGCGCCATCTCGCGATAATGGCCCAGCATCGCCTGGATGAGGTCCGGGCTGTACTCGCCCTCAAGCTCGCGCAGGCGCTCGATCGAGGCGCCGATGGCCGCCTGCTTGAGATCCTTGTACTCTTCCTTCACCCGCTCGGCCTTCAGACGCGCCTTGCGCAGGCGGCCGCGCTTGGTGAACAGCCGGATGAACAAGCCGTACAGCAGCGCCGCCAGCAGCTTGAAGCGGTTCGTCAGCGCCAGCTCGACGCGGTTCAGCGACGACTGGAACGCCTCCTCCAGCTGCGGCGTGATGCGCCCGTCGGCCAGCCATTCGCGGGCGAGCCGGCGCTCGGCCTCCAGCGCTTCCAGCCGCAGCGGCACGACCGCCGAGCGGGACTCCGTGTCGGCCGCCAGGCCGATGCGCAGCTCCTGCAGCCGCTGGGCGTAATCGGCCTTGATCGCAAGCGCCGCCGCCTGGTTGTCCTCTCGCATCTCGGCCTGCACCGTGCTCAGGCCGGCTTCCAGCACCTTGATGCGCGCCCGCCGCTCCGCTTCCTTGGCGGCGGCCTCCGCGCCGACCTTCGGCGCCGCCCCCGGCTCGCGGGTGAGCAGCGGCAGGAAGACGCTCGCGATGACGAGCGTCAGCAGGATGACGCCGGCGCAGATGAACAGGATGAGGCTGCGCTCCGGGAACGGCGAGCCGTCGCCGAGCAGCAGCGGGATCGAGAACGCGCCCGCCAGCGTCACGGCTCCCCGCACGCCGGACAGCGCCGTCAGCAGCGCCGGCTTCCAGCGGCGGTCGCTCGCCCATACCCAGACGAAGCGCAGCGCCAGCAGCAGCGCCGTAATCGCGAAGATATAGCCGATGACCTGGCCGTTGTGGTAATTCGGATCCTCCCATATTTTCGTGATGACGGCCGGAATCTCGAAGCCGAGCAGCATGAACACGAGGCCGTTCAGGCAGAACAGGATGACCGACCAGGTGCTGTCGGACACGACGTTGAGGCGGATCGTCGACGGTCCCATCCGGTCGCGCTCGACGGCATGCACGACGCCCGCCGCGACGACGGCGAGGATGCCCGACACATGCAGATGCTCGGCGGCAAGGAAGATGAGGAACGGCGTCAGGATGAGGATCAGCATGTGGACGGTGATGTCCTCCATCCCCCAGCGCCGCAGCCACACCCGCAGCCAGACGGCGGCGAAGCCGAGCGCCGCGCCGACGGCGAGTCCGCCGAGCGCGATGACGATGAAGCTGCCGGCCGCATGCGTGATCGAGAAATACCCCGTCACCGTCGCCGCGATCGCAAAGTTGAACGCGACGAGGCCGGAGGCGTCGTTCATGAGCGCCTCGCCCTCGAGCAGGCGCAGGATGCCGCCGGGCAGCTTGGCCCGGCCGGAGATCGAGCCGACCGCGACCGCGTCGGTCGGCGACAGGATCGCGGCGAGCGCGAACGCGGCCGACAGCGGAATGGCCGGGATCAGCCAGTGGATGAACGGCCCGACGAGCAGCACGGTCGCGAAGACGAGGCCCAGCGCCAGCAGCAGGATCGGCGAGCGCAGCCGCCACAGCTCCTCGCGCGGGGTGATCTTGCCGTCATTGAACAGCAGCGGCGCGATGAACAGCACGAAAAACAGCTCCGGCTCGAACGGCACATGATGCACGAACGGCATGTACGCCGCCGCGATGCCGAGCCCGATCTGGATGATCGGCACCGGAACGAACGGGATGAGGCGCTGGATGACGTTCGAGGCTCCGATCATGACCAGCAGCGCCATCGTCAGCAGAAAAATCTCCATGATTCCATCAAGCTCCTTCAGCGAATGAACAGCCTTATGAGGCAGTATCTTATTACTTTACCATAAGAAAGCAGGCTGAGCCTAACCGGGACGCGACGCCCTGCGCCCAGGCGGGACGCCAGCGTCGAGCGGCATGCCTGCATCAAGGCGGCATGCCAGATCAAGGCGACACGCCAGCATCGCGACGCACGCCCGATTAAGGCGGACGCCTGCATCCTCGCGGCACGCCAGATCAAGGCGGCATGCCTGCATCGCGCGGAATCGACCATAGTCCGATCTCTAAAGCAGCCCGATTTCTAGAGCAGCCCGCCCCAGCAGCGCCCTCCCGTCGGCCCCCTCCACCCGCATCTCCAACGATACTCACAGACGTTATTTCCTTCAAAAGAGGCTCGTTAAAAACGTAACGATACTCAGCGAGCTTATTGCTCCAAAAAAGAGCTTTTGCCATGCCGAAACGACTGAATAGCGCTCGCCAGTATCATTAGATTGCCAAAAACCTCCGATTCGACAAAATAAGGCTTCTCCGTATCGCTAGAGCGTCTATGCAATCCCGCTGTCAGGCTTGCATGCCTCGACATGATGCCGGCGCTGCGAGAGTGAAGCTCATGAAATAAAGAAGCGTTCCGCCCGGCACTTTCGAGCCGATTGGAACGCTTCTTTCGATATTAAGCATGGGGAATCTTATTCCGGAGCTCGCAGCAGCTCCGTCATGTCGATCGGGCTCGCGCGGAGGCCGAGCTCGGCCAGCGCGTCGGCGAGCCGCTGCTCCTCCGCCTGGATGCCGGGCAGCAGCGGAGCGGTGCCGAAGCTTTTGCGCTCGAACAGGCGCAGCCACTGCAGATGCGTGACGTCCGTCTGCTCGCTGAGCCGCTCCGCCGCGTCATGATAGTCGCGCAGCAGGTACTCGTCCTGCATGCCGTACGCCCAGACGACCGCCTCCAGCAGCTCGCCGCGGCTCGCCTCGTTCTCGGCCGTCGTCAGCAGCAGCTCGCGCAGGCCGACGGCGCCCGCGATCGCCTGTCCGTCCGCGAGCACGCGGGCGTCCAGCGACTCCAGCCGCGTCAGCTCCGGCTCCTGCGCCGCCCATGCGTCGAGGCTTCCTTTGCGAAAAGAGCGGATCAGCTCCACCGGCGACAGCGGCCGCAGCTCGACCTCCGCCTCGGACAAGCCGGCTTGGCGCAGCGCCTGCAGCAGCAGCGCGTGGCTGTTGCTGCGCGGCACGTAGCCGATCGTCCGCCCGCGCAGCCCGGCGACGTCCCCCGGCTCGCTTCCCTCGCGGGCGACGATCGCATAGGCCTGCGGGTTGGACGGCTCCGCCGCCAGCGCCCGCAGCCCGTCGCCGGCTTCATGCAGGCTCGCCAGCGCCGCATCGTCCGCCTCGCCGAAGTCGGCCTCGCCGCTCTGCACGGCCCGCACGAGAGCGGCGCTGTCCACGTACTCGCGCCAGGCGAGCTTGACGCCCGCAGCCGCGGCAGCCTGCCGCAGCGCCTCGTCCTCGCGCAGCAGCACGCGCGGGCTGTCTTTGACGTAGCCGATCGTCAGCCGCTTCGGGTCGAGGCTGCGATCCGCCCATGCGGATTCTCCGCTGCCGGAGCTGCTGCCGAGGCCGCCGCCCGCGCTTCCGCCGGCGAGGCCGGGCAGTCTGCCGAAGCCTGCGAGCGCCAGCAGCGCGATGCTCGCGGCGACCAGCGCGGCCAGCCGCCAAGGCGATGCCGGTCCAGTCCGGCCGCCGGGCCGCTTGCCGGACCGCAGCCGAGCGCCGCGCCGGCGTCCGCCGCTCTCCTCCGCCGCCGCAAGCTGCGAAGCGCCGCCGGCAGCCTCCGCGGCTGCGCGGTCCGAGGCGCCGCATCCGTCCGGCCACGACGGAAGTCCGGCCGGCAGCGAAGCCGATGCCAGCGGATCGCTCCAGCGCTGCCGGTCGGGCCGGCCTTCCTCAGCCATGAGCGGCCAGACCTCTCCGCCAGCGCGTGAACCGCCTTTCCACCCAAGCCAGGACGTAATTGAGCAGCAGGCCCATCGCCGCGAGCAGCAGGATGCCGGCATACATGTCGGGGATCTGGAAGATCTCCTGCGAGTTGAGCGTGTAGAAGCCGAGTCCCGCCGAAGCCCCGATCATCTCGGCGGCGACGAGCGCCGTGATGCAGTTCGCTCCGCCGAGCCGGATGCCGGTGAAGATGCTCGGAGCCGCCGACGGCAGGATGACCCGGAAAAACAAGTACGCCTGCGACGCGCCCATCGAGCGGGCCGAGTCGATCAGCAGCTTGTCGGCGGAGCGCACCCCGCCCACCGTGTTCAGCAGGATCGGCCAGAACGACGCCCAGAGGATGATCGCCGTCTTGGACGCTTCCCCGATGCCGAGGAAGAGGATGAATACGGGCAGCAGGGCGAACGCCGATATTTGCCGGAACAGCTGCAGCAGCGGATCGAGCAGCGCCTCGACGCGGCGGAACCAGCCGATCAGCAGGCCGAGCGCGATGCCGCCCGCGGCCGCCAGCAGCAGGCCCGACAGCGAGCGGCTCAGGCTGGCCGACCCATGCTCCCATGCCGCTCCGCTGCTCAGCAGCTCCCAGACGGTGGCCGCCACGACGGAAAACGGGCTGAGATAAGCCTCGCTGATGACGCCGAGCCGGGGCAGCAGCTCCCAAAGGACGAGGAACGCGACGATCGCCGCGCTCCGTTCTACGATTCGTCCCGCCGAGAAGGCGGACGAGGGTCGAGCCATGAGCATCTTCTCCTTTTCGCGCAGACCGCTTGGCCGCAATGCATTATGTCGTTATGGCGTTATGGCGTTATGGCGTTATGGCGTTATGGCGTTATGGCGTTATGGCGTTATGGCGGTGCGATGCTAGTCCGTTCTGACGTTATGCCGCTAGGCCGAGCCGGACGCGTTCGGGTTGAATTCGTTCGTATAGACGTCCTTCACCTTCACCTTGCCCTTGTCGATCTTGCCGTTCTCTTCGAGAATATCGATATAGTACTGGATCGGCGGCTCGGTGACGACCAGGTCCTCGACGTAGGCGAAGCGGTCGATGTACTCCACGTTCATGTTCAGCCGCTTCGCGATGATCGCCTTCGCCTCCTCCGGATGGTCGTTCACCCAGTTGGCCGTCTTGGCGATCGTCGCGACGAAGTCGCGGACCGCCTCCGGATGCTTGCGGGCGAACTCGCCGTTGGCGCTGTACGGCGCCATGCCGCCGAGGCCGCCGTCGAGGTCGTAGTCGCTCCACAGCTGCGTGAACTTCTCGTTCTTGCCGGCGCGGCCGGAGAACGGCGCGTGGATGATCGCCAGGTCGATGCCGCCCTGCTCCAGCGTCTGCTCCTGCTTGTCGTCCGGCACGACGAGGAACTTGATCTTGCTCACGTCGACGCCCTGCTCCTTGAAGTATTTCTTGGACACGAACTCGGCGCAGGCGCCGAAGCTGTTGATGCCGATCGTCTTGCCCTCGAGGTCCTTGGCCTTCTTGATGCCGGAGTCCGCCCGGGCGAAATACTTCATGTGCGGAGCGTCCTCCAGCGTCTTGCCGCCGGCGGAGACGACCTTGATGTCGGCGCCGCTGGCGATCGCCGAGATGACGAGAGGCACCATCCGCGAGCCGAAGTCGATGTCTCCGGTGCCGACGAGCGGGATGATCTGCGGCGCGGCGATCTTGCCGACATATTTCGGCCGGGTGGACGTGCCGTCGAAGTAGCCGAGCTCGTCCGCCAGATAGACGAGGTCGAAGCCGGGGTTGTCGGGGTACTTGAACTCGACGATTTCTTTGCCGCCGGCTCCGGCCGCGGCTTCCGCCGGCTCGGCCGGCTCGTTCTTGCCGCAGGAGGCGAGCAGCGCCGCGGCGGCGATGACGGCGAGCGCCGTCAGGCTCGTTCGGCGCATGGCGTGGATGCGGATGGCTTTCATTGATAGATAGGCTCCTTTCGAATCTATGGATAAGGGGCTGTCGGAAAAGAGGGGCGGTTGAGCGATGCGTCGGCCCGGGCTTTGCCCCGAAACAAGGGAACTTCTTCCCTTGTTCGCGCTTGGACCCGGGCTTTGCCCCGAAACAAGGGAACTTCTTCCCTTGTTCGCGCGCGGACCCGGGCTTTGCCCCGAAACAAGGGAACTTCTTCCCTTGTTCGCGCGCGGACCCGGGCTTTGCCCCGATACAAGGGAACTTCTTCCCTTGTTCGCGCGCGGACCCGGGCTTTGCCCCGAAACAAGGGAACTTCTTCCCTTGTTCGCGCGCGGACCCGGGCTTTGCCCCGAAACAAGGGAACTTCTTCCCTTGTTCGCGCTTGGACCCGGGCTTTGCCCCGAAACAAGGGAACTTCTTCCCTTGTTCGCGCGCGGACCCGGGCTTTGCCCCGATACAAGGGAACTTCTTCCCTTGTTCGCGCGCGGACCCGGGCTTTGCCCCGAAACAAGGGAACTTCTTCCCTTGTTCGCGCGCGGACCCGGGCTTTGCCCCGAAACAAGGGAACTTCTTCCCTTGTTCGCGCGCGGACCCGGGCCCCGCTTCAGCTGCCGAGGCGGGAAAGCGTGCGGGCGATCAGCGCGCTCTTGTCGTATTCGGCGTACTGGGCCGCATAGGTGCGCGCGGGATCGCCGGCGTAAAAGCGCTCGTACAACTCATGCCGCGCGCCGAGCGGGCTGCCGACGAGATCCCAGGCGAGCTTGAGCAGCCGCACGCGCTCGGGAGCGCCGCGGTCCGCTCCGCCGTAGGCGCTGTGCAGCAGCGGCGCCAGCGCGCCGCCCGCCAGCGTGTCCAGCTCGCGCGCCGTCGCCGGTGTCTGCAGCATGCCTGCGCCGGACAGCTGCTGCAGAATCTCGATGGCGCGCGGGTAGTAGCGGTTGCCGAGATTTTTGGCCGTCGTCAGCGGAGCGAGGCGAGGCTCCCGGACGCCCGACTCATGGCGCTCGGCTCCATCCTCCGCCGCCAATAGCAGCGCGCGCACCGACTCGGCCTGGCGCTGCAGCTCGGACAGCTTGGCCTGCACATGGCCGAAGCGCGCAATGCCGATGCTCTCGGCCAGCTCCTGCCCGACGGCGGCGGTGAATTCCAGCTTGGCCAGCAGCCGCGCGATGTTCTCATGGATGCTGAGCGAGGCGGCGAGCCGATCCGAGCGGATTTTCCAGATGGCGGCCGGATCGTCGTGGATGAACACCCTTTCCCAAGGAATGAGCGCATCGTCGAACACGAGCACGGCGTCCAGCTCGTCGTAGCGGCCGGACAGCGGATGGTCCTCCGTATCCTCGGCATGGAACGGCTCGCGGCAGACGAGGTGCAGGCCCGGATAGGACACCGGCACCGCGAACATGACGGCGTAGCGATGCTCCGCCTGCTGCTTGGGGCTGTGCGGCGACACCATGATCTCGTCCATGTACGGCGCGCCGGTGGCGATCATCTTGGAGCCGCGCACGATCAGGCCGTCCTCCGTCTCGCGCACGATGCGCAGCGCCGCATAGGCGTCTCCCAGCTCGGAGGTGAGCTTGGAGCGGTCGACCTGCGGATCGTGGCCGGCCGCCGTCAGCAGCAGGTCGTTGTCCCGCACATAGCGGAAATACGCGTCGAGCTTGTCCGGAAACTGCGGCTGCTCGGCCGCGATGAGGCTTCGCCGCTCGTGCCATGCCGCCAGCTGCGCGCGGTAAAAGCCGCCGATCCGGCTCATGACGCCGAACGTCGCCGCCGACCACAGGTAGAACGCCTCGCGGCGGCCGGCCAGCTCCTGCGGGCTGCGCGGATTCTGGAACGCGCGGTTCGCCCGCGCGCCCGTATCCTCGGTCCGGTACGTCAGCCTCGGCCCGAGCTCCGGATCGTCCTGCAGGTCCATGACGGCCGCGACCGAGCGCGCCGTGCCGCGCAGCGCCTCATGCTCGCGGATGTCGCCGGCGGGCTTGCCGCCGATCCAGACGTTGCGGCCGTCGTTCAGCCGCTCGAGATATCGGCTGCCGGCGCTCATCGCGACTCTCCTGCAGCGGCCGCGCTGACAAGAGCGGGAGCCTCGCCATGTCCGGCCTTGGCCGGAGCCGCTTCACTCGCCCCGATAGGCTCCGTACTGGCCGAAAGCTGCGCCTGTACGGGCTCGAGCTTGACCCGGTCCGGTTCAACCGCCCCCGCCCCTGCTTGCACCGCTACCCTCTCTTCCAGAGCAGCCTTCCCTCTTCCGCCCGCCTCCGCCTCATGCCCTCTCGCCGCCTCCCCGGCTCCGGACAGCGCCTCCTCGCGCAGCAGCCGGTCCGTCTGCTCGACCTCGTCCTGCAGGATCGCGGCGGCCTGCCTGCGCAGCGCCACGAACGCTTCCTCGCCCCGGATCGAGGCCGGACGCGGCCGCTCCAGCGGGATGTCGAGGATCGCCTTCACCCGGCCGGGACGGGCGGTCATGACCGCCACCCGATCCGACAGGTAGACCGCTTCGTCCAGGCTGTGCGTGATGAAAACGATCGTCTTGCGGCTCGCCTCCCAGATGCGGAGCAGCTCGGCCTGCATCGTTTCCCGCGTCTGCGCGTCCAGCGCTCCGAACGGCTCGTCCATGAGCAGCACGTCGGGATCGTAGGCGAGCGCCCGGGCGATCGCCACGCGCTGCTTCATGCCGCCGGACAGCTCATGCGGATAGCGGTCCTCGAACGCCTCCAGCCCGACGAGCCGGATGTAATGCCGAGCCTTCTCCCTCCGCTCCTTGGCGCGCACGCCGCGGATCTGCAGCCCCGTCTCCACGTTGTGCAGCACCGTCCGCCACGGAAACAGCGCGTAGCCCTGGAACACGACGCCGTTGCGGCGGCTCACTCCCGTCAGCGGCTGGCCGTCCACCGTGATCACGCCTTCCGTCGGCTTGGCCAGGCCCGCCAGCATGCCGAGGAACGTCGACTTGCCGCAGCCGCTCGGGCCGAGCACGCTCATGAACTCGCCCTCGCGGATCTGCAGGCCGAAGTCCTGGAGCACCTCCAGCGAAGCGCGGGCGGCTCCTCTCCCCGACGCGTAGGCCATGCGGATGCCCCGCGCCTCGATTTTGACCGTCATTCGTCCTCCCCCTTTCGTCGCTGCGCCGAGCCGACCGTCCGCCCCGCTTCCCAGCTTTGCCAAAAGCTCCGGTACAGCCCCCGCAGCCGCTCCGCCGGATAGCGGCTCCAGCTGGCAGCGGCCCGCTGCTCGTCGCTGCCCCAGGCGAGCAGCCCGAGCTGCAGCTCCCGCGCGCGCCGGCCGCTGCTCCAGCAGCGCGCCCGCTCCGCCAGCGCCGCTTCCCCGGATGCGGCCGCATCGGCGGAAGCCGCAGCGCCGGAACGGCCGGCGCTCCGCACCGGGACGGCGATTCGCCAGCCCGCCGCTTCCGGCAGCAGCGCCGCCGCCTCGCGAAGCGCCGCGCCGCTCTCGGCGAGCGCGGCGTAGAGCGGAACCTCCGCGGGCAGCCAGACGCCGCCCGGCGCGGCGGCCGCCTCCCGCTCCGCCGCCAGCAGCAGCGCCCGCTGCGTCTCCAGCCGCTGCACGAGCAGCCCGAGCCGGCTGCCGAGCTCCAGCTCCGGCGTCCGGCCGCCGCGCTCGGCCAGCGCGAACGCGAGCCCGACTAGCTCCTCGAGCCGCTCCAGCTCCCGCGCCGCGCGCTGGAAGTCCGCCAGCCCCGCGAACGGCGGCTCGCTCAGCAGCAGCCGCACCCGGTCCGCATCGCCTTGGACCAGCACCCGCTCCTGCGGCACGAGCACCCGCCGCAGCCGCAGCTCCAGCGCGGCGTCGCCTTCCTGCCATGGGCCGAGCTCGGCGCCGGGACTCGCGATCGGCACGAGCAGCAGCGCCGACGGCGGACCGTCCGGCTGCTCCGGCACGGCGAGCAGCAGCTCGGCTGCGAGCAGCGCCTCCGCAGGGACCGGCTGGACTCCCGTCAGCAGCAGGCCGTCCGCCGACGGCTGAAGCAGCGGCGCGCGGTCGCCGGATGCCGTTCTTTCGGGCTGCAGCGGAAATGGCGCGTACACCGGCAGGCGGCGCTCCTCCCGCAGCGCTCGCACGATCGCCCGGGCACGGCGGGAGAAGTCCCCGCCGATATCCAGCGCCTCGCCGAAGGCGTCCCAGGCCGACAGCAGCGCGAGCGCGTAATCCGCGAATCCGCCCTGCAGCAGGCTGCCGCCGTCCGCCGCCTCGCGCCAGCCGCCTCTCAGCGCCGCCAGCTCGCCGCGCGAGCGCGGCGCGGCGGGGAACCGCTCCCACGGGTCCTCGCCCTTGCGCAGCCAGTCGGCGAGCTTCCTTCTTTCCTGCCGCAATCCGTCAAGCTCCTTGGCCTGCCGCAGCGGCGGCTCGCCCTCCGCCTCTTCCAGCCGCAGCCCGGCTTGGCCGGCGTGCGGCCACGGTCCAGCGCTCATCGCTACCTCTCCTCGTCGGATAGAATGAAAAAAGGCCTTTGGTCCCGGCAGGACGAGCGGACGCTCGCGAGCCGGAACAAAAGGCCTCCCGTGATCGGGTGGACAATATTCCTAGTTATTTGCTTTGAATAATAAGGTATAGCACTTCTCCTCGCCTGTCAACCCGCTGCGGACGAAAAAGCTTCCGGCCTTCGATCCCGCTGCCGGATCAGGCCGAGCAGCATCCCAAGCATCGCCATCTCGCCGAGCAGCGGACTGCCCCAGCTGAGGAATGGCAACGAGAAGCCGACAACCGGCAGCAGCCCGAAGCTGAGCAGCAGGCTCCACATGGTCTGTACGCCGAACACCGCCGCCAGCGCGGCAGCCAAGGCGCGGGCTTGCGGATCCTGCACGCGCAGCGCCTGCACGAAGCAGCGGCCGATGAACAGCAGCAGCAGCGCGCCGAGCAGCAGGCCGAACGCCCAGCCGAGCGAATAGACGAGGAAGGGAAACAGAAATTCGCTGCCGATCGGGGCCTTGGGATCTGGTCCGTTCGGCAAGCCTTGGCCAAACCAGCCGGCGCTTTGCATCGCGTCGAGGGCCCTGCCATACAAAAAACGGCTTCTGTCCTCGGCGCTGCTCCAATTTGCTATCCGCTCCCAGGCGTAGAAGGAATCCCTTCGGATCAGGAAGAGAGCGAAAACGGGCAGCATCGCCACCCCGGACAGGGCAAGCCTCCAGCGCCGGTTCAATGCTACAAGGACAATCAGACCTGCACCGTACAAGGGCAACCTGGCCAACTGAGAGCTGCTTAGAAACAGAACGGCAGGAATCAGCCCCAGCAATGCCGCTTCCCCGATCGCTTGCAGCCAGAGGCTTTTCCGGTCGGCGGCAGCCGGTCGTGGACGAGCCACTATGCCGGCTGCCCCTGCAAACAGCAGGAGCATGGCAATCGGAGCCGAATCCAGAATTCCTGCGCCGATGGAAAGCTGCATTTGACCATTCACACGCACTCCGTGCACGATGGTTGCGGCCAAAAGCAACGCTCCCGTTCCGAAAAAGAGCCAGCACCAGCGACGCAGCAACGGCAACGGAACATAGTAACAAGCGGCCAGCGGCAAGAGTCCTAGCGCACCCAAGCCAAGCGAACTCTCCACCACGCTTGGCAACTCGTAAAGCTGCTGCAGCCCGTACACGTACGCGAGCCCCGCCAGCAGCATCAGCCCGGCCATGGCCGCCAGCCACAGATCCGGCTTCGGCCGATGCGCCAGATGCAGTCCGGCGCCCACCCGCTCCGCATCGCCCATGCGGCGCAGCGCCTCGCGAGCGGCTTCCTGCTCCTCCATGCCCTCCGCCCTCAGCTCCTCCGCCAGCTCCTCCAGATGGCCGAGCAGCTCCTCGCGAATCTCGGCATGCCGATCCTTCGCCCTTACCTTGGAGCAGACGGCGTCGAGGTACGCCCGCACCCGCGGGTCTTGCCCGATTCCCGTCATGCGCCGCCCTCCCCGAGCACCCGGTTGACCGTCCGGCTGAACAGCGCCCACTCCTGCTTGCGCTCGCCGAGCTGCCTGCGGCCGAGATCGGTGATCCGGTAATGCTTGCGCCGCCGCCCGCCCTCCTCGCTCCAGTACGACTCGACCCTCTTGTCCGCCTCGAGCGCGTGCAGGATCGGATACAGCGTCCCCTCCTGCAGCTGGAACAGCCCCTCCGAGCGGCGCTCCAGCTCCTTGGCCAGCTCGTAGCCGTACATTTCCTTGCGGTCGAGCAGCGACAGCACGAGGATGACCGTGCTCCCCTTCATCAGCTCCTTGCCGATTTTCATCTGCAATCCTCCAATATCTAGATTATCTAGGGATAGATATACTAGGGATAAGGATACAGGGAGGAAAGGGAAATTTCAACCTTTTATTTCCATTATCGACGCCGATCAAGTCAGGCTCCCGATCTGCTCCAAACCGTGCTGTCTCACGATTTTGTATGAACATGGTGCTAAGGGCGCAACGCACGGCGGTTCGCGCTCCCTTAACGGCAAAAATGCCGTTAGGACGCGCAACGCACGGCGAACCGCGCTCCCTAACGGCAAAAATGCCGTTAGGACGCGCAACGCACGGCGAACCGCGCTCCCTAACGGCAAAAATGCCGTTAGGACGCGCAACGCACGGCGGTTCGCGCTTCCTTAACGGCAAAAAGAGGCTTCCCCTCCGGTTAAAGTGTATCGGAACAAGGGGCATTCTGTCCAAGTTCGGACAGGAGCTAAAAAGCTGCCATCGCCCGCTCCTACCGGCCCCGCTCGCCCTTGCGGTAGCGGATCGGCGGAATTCCGACCGCCTTTTTGAAGGCGGTGCTGAAATAATGCTGCGTCTCGTAGCCGACCTGCTCGGCGATCTCGTGCATCGCCAGATCGGTCTCGATGAGCAGCCGCAGCGCCTGCTTGATCCGCGTCTGCGCGAGCAGGGCGACGAAGGACGTTCCCGTCTCCTGCTTGAAGATGCGGCTCAAGTAGGCGGCGGACACGTTCAGCTCCGAGGCGGTGCGCTCCAGCGACAGCTGCGGCTCCGGGTAGCCGGCCTCGATCCGCTCCTTGGTCTTGCGGACGAGCTCGGACAGGCTCGTCCCGCGGCTGACCGCTGCCTTGGCCTCGAGATAGAGCTCCGGCACGCGGGCGGCATCGCCGCCCGTCTCGCGGAAGCCGGCCTGCACCTCGATTCCCAGATAGCGGGCGATGCTCGCGGCGATCGAGTCGAGCTGCCCCGGCGCCGGCCGTCCCCAGACGAACAGCACGATGCAGCCCGAGCGGTCCCGGCAGCGCAGCAGGGCCAGGTCCTGCAGGCATTCGTCGACGATGTTCTCCATGGCGAACAGCAGCAGCTGGCGGTCCCTTTCCGAGTAGAACCACCTGCCCTTGGAATGGTCCGGCCAGCGCAGCGCGCCGACGGCGGACGGCGCTTCGACGGGCAGCCGCAGGAACGCCAGCTGCTCCTCGATCTCCCCCCGCTCCAGCTCGCCGCCGATCCACTCCAGGCCGAATCGCTCGCGCAGCAGATGCACGTTCTTCTCGATCTGCCGCGAAGCCATCTGCAGCCGCTCGTCCTGGTCGGTCGCGGCCTCCAGCTTGGCGGCGACCCGCCCCAGCATGTCGCCGAGCGCGTCCGGATTGACCGGCTTCAGGATATAGCCGTCCACGTTCAGGTTGATCGCTTCATGGGCGTAGCCGAACTCGTCATGTCCGGTGATGATGATGATCCGGCACTCCGGCAGCTCCTCCCGGAGGCGGGAGACGAGCTCCAGCCCGTCCATGATCGGCATGCGGATGTCGACGAGCAGGATGTGGACGCGATGGAGCAGCGCGAGCTCGAGCGCCTGCTCGCCGTCCTCCGCCTCGCAGGCGACGTCCAGCCCGAGCTCCGCCCACGGCACCGAGCTGCGGATTCCGTCGCGGATGATGGACTCATCGTCCGCGATCATTACTTTCCAGGCCATGGCGGCGCTCCTCCTCTCTCAGCGGCAGAATAGGATGCAGGATATACACGGTCGTGCCTTGCTGCGGGCGGCTCTCGACAGACAGCCCCCAGCCCTCGCCGAACGACAGCTGGAACCGCTCCTGCACGTTCCTCAGCCCGTAGCCGCCCGCAGCCTGTTCGAGCCGCCTCCGTCCCTCCGCGCGCAGGGCGTCCGCCGGCATGTCGCCGGCCAGCATCCGGCGCAGCTCCGCGCAGCGCTCCTCGCTCATGCCCGCCCCGTTGTCCTCGACGGCGAAGCGGATCGCGCCGCCCGCCTGCTCCGCCCGGATCGCGATCAGGCCCGGCCCGCGCCGCTCCTTGATGCCGTGGTAGATGGCGTTCTCGATTATCGGCTGCAGGAACACCTTCAGCACGGGCAGATGGCCGAGCGCCCGCTCGTCCACCTCGATCCGGTAATCGAGCTTCTCCTTGTAGCGCGTCTGCTGGATGTTCAGGTAGCTGCGGATATGCTCCAGCTCCTGGGCGAGCGGGATCATCTCGCGTCCCTTGCTGAGGCCGATGCGGAACAGCTTGGAGAGCGACTCCACGACCTCGGCCGCCTGCCGGGCGCCGTCCTTGCGGGCGAGCCACTGGATCGTGTCGAGCGTGTTGTACAGGAAATGCGGCTGGATATGGGCTTGCAGGCTCCTCAGCTCCGCCTCGCGCTTCTGCCGCTGCTCCTCCCCGACCTGGACGATCAGGAGGTTGATGCGGACGAGCATCTTGTTGAAGCTCTGGCCGAGCAGGCCGACCTCGTCCTGCCGCGCGCCGGCGATCCGGATCTGCATGTTGCCCTCCTCCACCTTGCGCATGAAGGACGACAGCTGGGAGATCGGCCGCGAGATCGAGTGCGACAAAAAGTACGAGGCGGCGATGCCGAGCAGGCAGACGAGAAAGACGAACGAGGCCAGGTACAGGTTGAGCTCCTGGTTCTCCTTGAGCGTCTCGGCGACCGGAAAGACGCCGACCGTCGTCCAGCCGGTGAACGGCGACTTCTGGTAGATGAACTGGAAGCGGCTGCCGCCGATCGCCTCCGAGAACGTGCCCGATGCGGACTCGAAGCGTCCGCCGTCCAGCCGGCCGGCGACCGACTCGCGCGGCGCATAGACCGTGTCGCCGCTGTCGTCGAGCACCATCAGATAGCCCGACTTGCCGAGCGTCACGCCGCGCAGCGTCTCGGCGACGACGCGCAGCTTGAGGTCGATCAGCACGACGCCCTCGGCCTGCTGCGATTCGGGCTGCAGGATCGCCCGCACGCCGGACACGATCTCGCTGTCCTTGTAATTGGCGTGGGTAATGACGTTCCGGTTGACGGGATGGCCGATCATCTGGAAGATCCCTTGCGACTCCACCGCCTGCCGGTACCAGTCCTCCTCCGTCAGCAGCCGATCGTTGCGGGCGTACATGTCGTTGCTCAAGTACTCGCCGCGAGCGTTGACGACCATGATGCCTGCGACCTCGCTGTACAGCGTCGTGAAGCCCTCGAGGAACTTGCTCGCGCGGTACTCCGTCTCCTCGTCCTGGAGAGCGGCCGAGCCGCCCTCCAGGAACGACTGGATCTCCGGATTCATCGCGATGAAGTAGGTGATGCTCTGCACGTTGGCCGCGTAATGGTCGAGCGACTTGTTCACGTTGCCGATCAGCTGCTCCGTATGGCTGTTGACCTGGCGCTCGATCGCGCCGTTCGTGGCGAGCGCGACGAGGATGCCGATCCCGAGCGCAGGCAGCGTGCTGACGATGAGAAAATGAACGATCAGCTTGTTGCGGATCGGCCAGTTGTTGAGCCGCAGCCAGTGAAGCGGCATGTCCGCGTCCCTCCTCCTTGTCGCCGCAGAAGCCTACTTGGCGTAATAAAGGTCGACATTGTCCCGGGTGACGACCGTGATTCCCGTGTCGACGTAGGCGGGCAGCGGCGATACGCCCGCCGACTGCCAGTCCGGCAGCGGATCGATCCGCTCCTGGCGGGCATGGAACAGCTGCATGAGCGACCAGTATCCCATGTTCCATGTGCCCTGCGCCAGCGTCGCGGCGATCGTGCCGCTCTTCACCATGTCGAGCGTCGCCTTGTTCGTGTCGAAGCTGATGATCCGCACCTCGCCGAGCTTGCCCTGCTTGAGCACCGCGTTGCCCGCGCCGACGCCGCCGTTCGCTTCGGTGACGAAGATGCCGACGAGATCGGGATCGCGCTTCATCATCGCCGCCGCCGCCCGCTCCGACTCGAGCTGGTCGCCCTTGCCGTCGGCGACGCTCGCCGGCACGAGGCCGGGGAACTCCTTGCGCAGCGTCTCCTCGAAGCCTCGCGTGCGCTCCTGATGGTTGAGCTGGTTCGGATGGGTGATGATGCCGACCTTGCCTGTCGCCCCTACCCGCTCGGCCATCTGGCGCGCAGCCGTGACGCCGGCCTCGTAGTTGTCCGTCCCGAGGAACGAATAGGCCTTGCTGCTCGGCGCGTCGGAATCGAACATGACGACCGGGATTCCGGCGTCGACGGCCTTGTCGATCGCGGCCCGCAACGCGTCGGAGTTGATTGCGCTGATCGCGATGCCCGCCGGCTTGCGCGCGATCGCCTGCTCCAGCACCTTCACTTCCTCGTGCACGTCGTATTGGGTCGAGCCGCGGTATTCGACGGAGACGCCGAGCGCTTCCGCCGCGTCCTCGAAGCCCTTGAGCGCGTTTTTCCAATAATCGATGCCGGTGAGGAAGTTGACCATCACGTACGTCTCCCCGCGCTCCCCGTGCAGGCCGGTGACGCCGCCGAGGGCGTCGGAATCGTCCTTGCTGAACGCCGCGTACAGAAATACCGCGAACGCTGCGATCAGGACGAGATAGACAAGCACCAGCTTTTTCATCAGGCATTCCCTCCGATCCGGCAAGCTGCCGCCACTCATTATAGCATCGGCTCGGAAGAGCGCGTACGCTTGCATGACGGAAAAAAAACGCGGCTGGCAGGCACGCAGCGCGTGCGGCTTCAGCCGCGACCGGCATCCGAGCGCATGCTCAGGAAGCCTTGTTCTTGTTGTACAGGTCGAAAGCGACCGCAAGCAGCAGCACGAGCCCCTTGATGCCCTGCTGATAGTCGATGCCGAGGCCGATCAGCGACATGCCGTTGTTCATGACGCCCATGACGAGGCCGCCGACGATCGCGCCGACGACCGTGCCGACGCCGCCGCTGGCCGAAGCGCCGCCGATGAAGGCCGCCGCGATGGCGTCCAGCTCGAAGTTGACGCCCGCCTTCGGCGTGGCGGCATTGAGGCGCGCCGCGAACACGAGTCCGGCGAGAGCCGCCATCGCGCCCATGTTGACGAACACCCAGAACGTCACCTTTTTCGTCTTCACGCCCGACAGCCTCGCGGCCTTCTCGTTGCCGCCGAGGGCGTAGATATGGCGGCCCATGACGGTCTTGCGCATGACGAACGTATAGATGACGACGAGCACCATGAGCAGGATGAGGATGTTCGGCAGTCCTTTGTAGGAGGCGAGCACGTAGGTGAACAGGTTGAGGATGAGGATGACGCCGGCCGCTCTGGCCGCTGCCAGCGGCAAGGACAGCTGCTCGAACGAGTAGCGCTTCTGGACGAGCCGGGCTCGCCATTCCATGAACAGGTAAAGGATCGAGACGATGATGCCGGCGAGAATCGTCGCTCCGTGCAGCTCCCAGCCGAACGGCAGATCCGGCACGAAGCCGGTGCTGATCGAACGGAACTCGTTCGGGAACGGCGCGACGGACTTGCCGTTCAGCACGAGCATGGTCAGACCGCGGAACAGCAGCATGCCCGCCAAGGTGACGATGAAAGACGGGATGCGCATGTACGCGACCCAGAATCCTTGCCAGGCTCCGACCGCCGCTCCGATCAGGAGGGAGATGACGATCGCGGCCGGATACGGCATCTGGTGCTGCACCATCAGGATCGCCGATATGGCGCCGACGAAGGCGGCGATCGAGCCGACGGACAGGTCGATATGGCCGGTGATGATGACGAGCAGCATGCCGATCGCCAGGATCAGGATGTAGCTGTTCTGCAGGATCAGGTTCGTGATGTTGAGCGGCTTGAGCAGGATGCCGCCGGAGAGGAGCTGGAACAGCAGCATGATGAACAGCAGCGCGATGAACATGCCGTACTGCCTGAAGTTGCCCCGCAGGGCGCGAAGCGCGGTTGTCATGGAGTGTCCCCCTTGCCGGTCATGTATTTCATCAGCCTTTCCTGGCTGGCTTCCGCTCTCGGCACGACGCCGGTGAACCGTCCCTCGTTCATGACGTAGATCCGGTCGCACATGCCGAGCAGCTCGGGCAGCTCGGAGGAGATCATCAGGATGCCTTTGCCCTGCTCCGCCAGCTGGTGGATGATGGTGTAGATTTCATACTTGGCGCCGACGTCGATTCCCCGCGTCGGCTCGTCGAGGATGAGCAGGTCGGGCCCGGTGAAGATCCATTTGCTGAGGACGACCTTCTGCTGGTTGCCGCCGCTCAGGTTGCCCGTCTTCTGGTGGATGCTCGGCGTCTTGATGTTCATCCGCTTGCGGAATCCTTCCGCCTCGACGATCTCCCGGCTGTCGTCCACGACGAACCATTTCGAGATGCTCTTCAAGCTGGCGAGCGTCGTATTGCGCTTGATGTCCTCGTCCAGGATCAAGCCGTACTCCTTGCGGTCCTCCGTCACGTAGGCGATGCCGGCGTCGATCGCCTGGGGGATGTCGCGGAGCTTCAGCTCCTTGCCCTCCTTGAACAGCTGCCCGCTGATCCGCTTGCCGTACGACTGGCCGAAGATGCTCATCGCCAGCTCCGTGCGCCCCGCGCCCATCAGCCCGGCGATGCCGACGATCTCGCCACGCCGCACCTCGAAGCTGACGCCGTCGACGACCATGCGGTCCGGCTGCAGCGGATGGCTGACCGTCCAGCCTCGCGCCTCGAACAGCAGCTCGCCGATGCTCGGCTCCCGCTCCGGATAGCGGTGCGTCAGGTCGCGGCCGACCATCCCCTTGATGATCCGATCCTCGGTGATCTCGTCGGCGCGGACGTCCAGCGTCTCGATCGTCCGGCCGTCCCGCAGGATCGTGATCGAGTCGGCCACCTTCATGATCTCATTCAGCTTGTGGGAGATGATGATCGACGTCATGCCCTTTTTCTTGAATTCCAGCAGCAGCCGCAGCAGGTTCTCGCTGTCCTCCTCGTTGAGCGCCGCTGTCGGCTCGTCGAGGATGAGCAGCTTCACGTCCTTGGACAGCGCCTTGGCGATCTCCACGAGCTGCTGCTTGCCGACGCCGAGCGATCCCGCCTCCGTCTGCGGCGAGTCGCCGAGGCCGACCGTCTGCAGCAGCTCCTTCGTGCGGATCGTCGTCTCGTTCCAGTCGATGATGCCCCGGGCCGACCGCTCGTTGCCCAGGAAGATATTTTCTGCAATGGACAGCTGCGGGATGAGCGCCAGCTCCTGATGGATGATGACGATGCCCTGCTGCTCGCTGCCGCGGATCGACCGGAATTCGCAGGCCTTTCCATTAAACAAAATATCTCCCTCGTACGAGCCATGCGGATACACCCCGGAGAGCACTTTCATCAGCGTCGACTTGCCGGCGCCGTTCTCTCCCATCAGGGCGTGGATCTCGCCTTCTTCTACTTTCAGGTTGACATTCTCAAGAGCCTTGACGCCGGGAAAAGCCTTGGTGATCCCGCGCATTTCCAGCAATGCCTCCATCGTTCCCTCACCATGCCTTTCGAAGGATTGGACGGACGGAGTCCCGCAGCACTCCGCCCGCCATGCCCGGATGGCTTACTTCAGCTCATCCTCCGTGTAGTAGCCCGAATCGACCAGCACCTGCTTGTAGTTGTCCTTGTCGACCGAGACCGGCTCCAGCAGATAGGATGGAACGACCTTGACGCCGTTGTCATACGTCTCGGTGTCGTTCACTTCGGCTTCCTTGCCCTCGATGACCGACTCCGCCATCGTCACCGCCACCTTGGCCAGCTCCCTCGTATCCTTGAACACGGTCGACGTCTGCTCCCCGGCGAGGATCGACTTGATCGAGGCCAGCTCGGCATCCTGGCCGCTGATGACCGGCATCGGCTTGTCGGCCGTGCCGTAGCCGACCCCCTTGAGGGAGGAGATGATGCCGATGCTGATGCCGTCATACGGCGAGAGCACCGCGTCCACCGTCTCGTCGGCATAGCTCGCGCTCAGCAGATTGTCCATCCGGGACTGGGCCGTCGCGCCGTCCCAGCGGAGCGTGGCGACCTGCTCCATGCTCGTCTGCTTGCTGCGGACGACGAGCTTGCCGCTGTCGATATGCGGCTGCAGCACCGACATCGCGCCGTCGAAGAAGAAGTAGGCGTTGTTGTCGTCCGGCGATCCGGCGAACAGCTCGATGTTGAACGGACCTTTGCCGTCCTTCAGCCCGAGCTTCTGCTCGATGTAGGACGCTTGCAGGACGCCGACCTTGAAGTTGTCGAACGTGGCGTAATAGGACACATGCTCCGAGTTCTTGATCAGGCGGTCGTAAGCGATGACCTGGATGCTCTGGTCGGCCGCCTTCTGCAGCACGTCCGTCAGCGACTCGCCGTCGATCGCGGCGATGACGAGCACTTTGACGCCCTTCGTCATCATGTTCTCGATCTGGGACACCTGGTTCTCGATGACGTCCTCCGCGTACTGGAGGTCGACGCTGTACCCTTTCTCCTCGAACTGCTTCTTCATGTTGTCTCCGTCCGCGACCCAGCGCTCGGACGATTTTGTCGGCATCGAGACGCCGACCATTCCTTTTTCTCCGCCGCCGGAGCTTCCGCCGTTGCCGGCGTCCGCGCCGCCGTTGCCGCCGGCGTTGCCGCAAGCGGCCAGCAGCAGGATGAGCATCGATGCGACGAGCAGAGAGATCGCCTTTTTCATGTCCATGTCCCCTTTTCGATAGATGGCTGAACGTGCTGGATCTATCGTAGAGCACAGACGCGTAGCGGGTCTTTGCAATGAATTGTCGCGTTTTTATAAAAAACCGACCTCGCGGCAAGCCAAACATCCCCGCGCCTGGAAGCTCGGCTTCCGGACGCGGGGATGCGGGTCGAATCATCTATGGCCGATGGCTCGGCTGAACAGATCCACGAGCTCCTGGCTGAAGCGAATCGGGTCGATCCTGGCCTTGAGCTTGACGTTGAAGCCGTACTCGTCGAGGGCGCCGCGGATCGCGCTCGCCATCGCATCGAGGTCGAAAGCGCCGAACTCCCCTTGCTCTTGCCCGAGCCGCAGGATTCGGCGAAGCTCGTTTTCCAGAGGGTCGTCCTCGTCATCCTGCAGCTTGTAGTAAGGCATGCCGTCCGCCGTCCGGGCATGAAAGACGATCTCGATCAGCGCCGTGCTGCGAGCGGGATTCTCCGCCTGATAGGCGATGCTGGCCTCGATGTACGCCTGCAGCTTTTCTCGGGGACCCGAGGCCGCCGCCGTCCGTTCCAGCACAGAGGAGGACAGGTCTGTCGCCAGCTTCATCAGGGCATAGTCCATCAGATCGTTCTTGTCTCGATAGTGATAGGAAATCAGGGCGGCGCTGATGCCCGCCCGCTTGGCGATCTGAGCCATGCTGGCTCGGATATAGCCGATCTCATCCAGCGTCCGGATCGTCGCCTCGAAAATCTGGGCGCGCCTCGCGTCCGCGATGAACGTCTGCTTCTCCTCCGCGTCTCTTCCTTTCATCCGCTTCTCCTTTTCGCTCGAACTAGGCTTTTCTCCAGTACTGCATGGTTCCTTTGTCCTTGACCGACAAGCCGAGCCTCGCGGCTTCCCGCTTCATTTCCCTCGCAGCATCGGCTTCCTTGCCGCGCAAGGCCAGCTCGCGGGCTTCCAGCAGCGCGTTCAATGCCGGCGTCAAGTCGGGCGCATTCCTCACCCAGAGCCGGTAATGCCCTTCGAACGGGTCTCCTGCGGCAGACCAGGCATATCCATGCCGGATGAAGGCTTGCTCCGCACGAGCGGGATCCGCATCATAGGGCTCGCGAGCGAGCTCGACGCCTGTGCGGCCGACCAGCACGAGCTGCTTGCCTTCGATGAAAGCCGCAGCGACCTCCGATCGAGGGAAGCTCTGAGCCGAATGGCGGATCTTCAAGGTCGCCTCCTCGTCGGAAACCGAGATCGCCAAGCTGTCTTTCATCGCTTCGGACGCGAGCCAGCAGCCTGCGATCAGGCCAAGGGCAGCGGTCAGAAGCACGATCCATTCCTGCTCGATAGAAGCGATGAGCTCCAGCGGCCCCTGCAAAGGAAACCAGGGAAGAGCAGCGGCCCAGCCGGCGATGGCGGGGACGAAATAGCCGAGCGCGATGCCTAGAGCGGGCGGAACGGTCAGCAGGATCCAGCGGTCAGCCGCCGACAGGTGTACGACCGTGATGCTGCCCGCGCCTCGCTGCGCTCCAGATCGTCGAGTCTGCATGCATGCCTTCCTCCTTTTCAATGGTCGGATAGACAATCTGATTGATCAACCTAAATTCTGATCGATTAATCAGATTTTAGCTTATTCTTTGTTTCAGGTCAAGGAAAGAGATGGCCGAAGGCGAATGAAGGGATCGATTCTCCGTTCGAAATCGGCGCTGCGACCGTCAATCTGCCGGAATGACCGCCGGGGCGGCAGATCGCCTGTATCAGGCTCAGCTTCCGGACCCGAGCGCCGAATTCGTCTGGACACGAACGAAGCCCCCGCCGGAGCACGCTCCTGCGGGGGCTTCATTTTTCAGTGGGGCTCGCTATGAGACCAGGCCTATGCCTCGCCTCTTGCGGCTCCGTTCATAATCGTTGAGCAGAGCATCAAGCTCTTGAGACAGGAACAGCACCAATTCGGATCGGAACCCGCACTGCTCGGCGGCTTTGATCATTTCGGAACGCTTCTGTTCGACCGCTTCCAATATCCGGGACACGTTCAGGTCCATGGGCTATCCCCTCCTGCTTCATATATCGGCAGGCGCAGGATGTTTTTCCATATATTATCATCCTATTTTTGACTGAATTTCCTTCTCCGCGAGACGGATGAACGCCTCCAGCTCCATCGTCCCTAGATCGCCTCCGCCCCGGCTGCGCACCGCCGCCCGGCCCGCATCCGCTTCGGCCTCTCCGACGACGAGCATATAGGGAATCTTGGCGAGCTGCGCATCCCGGATGCGGCTGCCGAGCTTCTCGGCGCGGCTGTCCGCATCGGCGCGCAGGCCCGCCTCGGCGAGCCGCTCCCGCATCCGCTCGGCGGCTTCGCGCTGCGCCTCCGATACCGGCAGCACGCGCGCCTGGACTGGCGCGAGCCACAGCGGGAACGCGCCCGCGAAATGCTCCGTCAGGATGCCGAGGAAGCGGTCGATCGAGCCGTAGACGGCCCGATGGATGACGACCGGCCGATGGCGCGCGCCGTCTTCGCCGACATAGCCGAGATCGAATTTCTCCGGTATCTGGAAGTCGAGCTGGATCGTGCCGCATTGCCAGCTGCGCCCGAGCGCGTCGAGCACATGGTAGTCGATCTTCGGCCCGTAAAAGGCTCCGTCGCCTTCGTTCAGCCGGTAGTCCGCCCCGCGCCGCTCCAGCACGTCCCGCAGCGCTCCCTCCGCCTGCTCCCAGAGCTCCGCCGCCCCCATGCTGTCCGCCGGCCTCGTCGACAGCTCCATCCGGTACGAGAAGCCGAGCCGGCCGTACACCTCGTCGATCAGATCCATGACGCGGCCGATCTCCTCGCCGATCTGATCCGGCCGGACGAACAGATGGGCATCGTCCTGGCAGAACGAGCGGACGCGCATCATGCCGCTCAGCGCCCCCGAGAACTCGTGGCGGTGGACCTGGCCGAACTCCGCCAGCCGCAGCGGCAGCTCGCGGTACGAGCGGAGCCGGCTGCCGAAGATGAGCATATGGCCCGGGCAGTTCATCGGCTTGAGCGCGTACGGACTGCCGTCGACGTCGCAGAAGTACATCTGGTCCTTGTAATGGTCCCAGTGGCCCGACTCCTCCCACAGCCTGCGGTTCATCAGCAGCGGCGTGCGCACCTCCTCGTAGCCGCGGCGCAGCTGCAGCCTGCGGGCGAAGTCCTCGAGCGCCGTCCGCACCGCCATGCCGCGCGGCAGATAGAACGGCATGCCCGGCGCTTCCTCCAAGAACAGAAACAGCTGCAGCTCCTTGCCGAGCTTGCGGTGATCGCGCCTGCGCGCTTCCTCCAGCCGCTCCAGATGCTCGCCCAGCTGCGCCTTTTTCCAAAAAGCCGCGCCGTGGATCCGCTGCAGCATCGGCCTCCCGGAGTCGCCCCGCCAGTAGGCGCCTGCGACGCTCATCAGCCGGAATGCCTTGAGCCGGCCCGTCGACGGCAGCAGCGGACCCTCCTCGAGCGCCTCGAAGCCGCCGTGCCCGTAAAACGCGTAGGGGCCGTCGTCCGGGCGCTCCCGCAGCAGCTCCAGCTGCAGCGCCTCGCCTCCCTCCGCCAGCCGCTCCTCCGCCTCCGAGCGGCTCCGCGACATGCGCGTGAACGGCAGATCCTCGGCGACGATGCGCTCCATCTCCTTCTCGATGCGGACGAGCTCTCCCGCGCCGACCGGCGCGGCCAGCCGCGCGTCGCAGCCGAAGCCGTCCTGGCCGGCGAAGCAGCTCCCGATCGTCACAGCGGCATCGCCGTACAGCCGCTTCAGCGCATGCGCCAGCACATGGGCCGCGCTCCGGCGCAGCAGCTCGAGCGCGGCCGGATCGTCCGGCAGGAGCAGCTCCAGCGCGCCGCCGCTCTCGAGCGGCCGGTCGAGGTCGACCAGCCGCCCGTCCAGCCGCGCGGCCGCCGCCTTGGCGCGCAGCCCCGGCCGGATCGTGTCCGCCACGGCCGCGGCGGTCGTGCCGGCCGGGTACCTCCTGACCTGGCCGCTCGGCAGAGCGATGCGGATCTCGCTGCCGCCGGATTCGCCGGCGGACTCGCTGCGGGGCAGCTCGACGGCTGGATCGATTCCGGGGCCGCCTTCGTTTTTCTGCTCTCTGATTTCCATGCGCTTCTCCTCCTTTCTTCGTCTGGGAACAACAAAAAACGCGCTTCATCCCGAGAAGGGACGAGCGCGCTAAGGACCCGTGGTTCCACCCTGATTCGACCTCCGGCACGAGCGGCACGGAAAGTCCTTCATTGGCGTCCGATAGCGGGGACGAGCCGGCAGGCTTACGGCCGCGCGGCACTTGCCGGCAGGTTCAGCGCTGCAGCTATCAGAGGGGTAATCCCGGCATCCGGCACCGAAGAAGCTCGCAGCGTGCGCTTCTCTCTCTGGGCGGCCCGCGAAGGGGATCCTGTCTCTGGTCATGGCTCACTGAAGAATGAGATTGGAGCCTATCTTACCCGCTCGGAGGCGGGCAAGTCAAGACGCTTTTTCGGCAAAGGCGATTTCGGACCCCCGTCCTCGTGCCGCTTCCTTGCAGCTCCCTTGCAGCTCCCGCGCCCTTCCTACGCCCCTCCCGTGCCGCCCGTCAAACGCCGCCCTCCCGCAGATCGCCAGCCTTCAGCGCCATCTGCAGCAGCAGCTTCGTCTCCGGATCGTCGAGCCGCAGGCCAAGCTCGGCCTTGAGCTTGTCCAGCCGGTAGACGATCGTGTTGTAGTGGACGAACATGCGGTCGGCCGTCTCCTTGGCGTTGCAGTTGCAGGCGAAATAAACGCGAAGCGTCTTCAGCAGCGCGCCCTGCTGCCTGCCGTCCAGCGCCAGCAGCGGCTCCAGGTACAGCCGGCAAAATTCCTCCAGCTCCTCGCTCCCCTGCAGGCGGAACAGCAGGAGGTAGACGCCGAGCTCGCCGTAGGACACGGCGGCGGACTCCAGCCCGCAGGCGCGGCGGACCTGAGCGGTCCGTCCCGCTTCGCGATAGCTGCGGGCGACCTCCGAGCGGCTGCTCGCCGGACGCCCGAAGCATAGCGCGAAGCGGCCGGGCGCGGCCGCCTCCAGCCGGCGGAGCGCCTCGCTCGCCGAAGCCTCCTCCTGCTGTGGCGACGGCAATCCGCCTTCAAAGGCGTCCAGCACGGCGAGCGCTCCTTCCAGCACAGTCCAGCGCAGCGCGCCGGAGCCGCCGCCCGCGCTGCGGTTCAGCTCTCGCGCCAGCTCCGTCAGCTGCGCTTCGCCGCCGGCGGCCGCGGCCGGTCCCGTTTCCCGCGGCACGGCGATCCCGACACGGTAGGCATCCGGCTCAAGCAGCTTCCAGCCGCAAGCTTCGGCGCGCAGGCGCAGGTCGCTCTCGGACAGGATGCGTCCGGCGATCCAGTCCTGCAGGAACTGGTCGAGGTACTTGCTCTCGATGCTCTCCCGCGCCCTCCGATTGGCCAGCTCGAAGCCGAGCAGCCTCGCCGCCCAGCTGATCGTCAGCGAATCGACGACGCCGAGCTCTCCGTCCTGCTCCAGCACGAGCAGCCAGGCGCGCCCTCCTCCCGCACCCTCGATCGGCACCGCATGCACGCGCGGCACGGTCCCGCTCCAAGCCGCCGCCTCGCTCGGCGGCCGGCCTGCCGCCAGCTCCAGCCAGAGGCGGGGCTCGAACGGTCCTCCCAGCCGGTCCGCGCCCGGCGACAGCAGCGCCGGCTGCGAAGAGCCTTCCGCCAGCACGGCCGGATGCCGCACCATCGCCTCCAGATGGCGCAAGAAGGCAGGAAGCCCGTCCCCGTGCAGAAGCACTTGGGACAGGCGCTGGACGCGTCCTTGCAAAATCGTCAGATCCTTGGACTCCGAGACGAGCACGCGCTCCATCACCTCGCGCACGACATCGGAGAACGTCGTCGCCGGCGGCAGCTCGATCAGCGGCATGCCGTGCCGCTCCGCCGCCTCGACCGCCGAGGCCGGCACCTCGTCGACGAAGCGCTTCGTCTTGATCCCGAGCGCGGCCACGCCCTTGCGCGCCAGCTGCGCGACCAGCTCGGCCAGCACCTCGGGCTGATCCTTGAACGGATAGCCGGTCGTCATGAGCAGCTCGCCCGGGCGCACCCAGTCGATGACGTCCGGCACCTCCATCACGTTGACCCGCGTCACTTCCCGCTCCAGCCCCGCCGCTCCGCCAAGCAGCGCGGCTCCTTGCAGATTCGGAATGTCGAACACGTCCTTGACCTTGAACGGCTCCAGCCTCAATCCGTCCATGCGCTTCCCTCCTTCCAGCATCTTGCCCGAAAGCCGATACGGGGCTGCGGCGGACCGGGCTCCCGGTCCGCTCAGCCTCCCGCGCGCAGCACCCGCTCCACCTCGTCCGTCTCTGCCGTCCAGCCGAAGATCGCCCCCTGCTGCACGAGCATGCGCAGCGCGGAGCGGTGATCCTCCGGATCGAACGCGGCGCTCGCATCCGCGACGACGACGCATTCGTACCCGCGGTCGTTGGCCTCCCGCACCGTCGTATGGACGCATACATGCGTCGTGACGCCGCAGACGATCAAGCTGCGGACGCCGAGCCGCCGCAGCTCCGCCTCCAGCGAGGTCGCATAAAACGCGCCTTTGCCGGGCTTGTCGATCACGATCTCAACCGGCAGCGGAGCGAGCTCGGGCACGATGCCGTGCCCGAGCTCGCCGCGGATCAGGATGCGCCCCATCGGCCCCTCGTCGCCGATGCCCGCGCCCTGGCGGCGGCTGCGCTGCAGCTTGGAGGGCGGACAGTCGCTCAGATCCGGCAGATGGCCCTCCCGCGTATGGACGACCGGCATGCCCGTGCCTCTGGCGGCGGCGAGCAGGCGGGCGATCGCCGGGATGATCGCCCTCGCCGGGGCGATGTCGTTGCCGAGCCGCTCGCCGAAGCCGCCCGGCGCGCAGAAGTCGTTCTGCATGTCGATGACGAGCAGCGCCGTCCGCTCCGGCTCGAAGCGGAACGGGTACGGAAGCGCTCCGGCCAGCTCGCGGCTCATGCTCCGTCCTCTCCGCGCCGAGGCGGCGCTGCCTCCGCCCCCGGAGGTCCGGGGACGTCGACGAGCGTCGTGCCGAAAAAGCGGTTCGGCGGCGGGGACGGCTCGACCGGCAGGAACACGCTGATCTGCTCGGAAGGCTCGTGCCCGGCATTGAACACCGAGTGCACGACGCCCGCGGGCACCTGGAACGTATCGCCCGCCCGGCATTCGGTCCACTGGCCGTTGCAGAGCAGCTTCACCTGGCCCTTGGTGATGTGGATCAGCTCCGCGACATCGTGATGATGAGGCAGCACCGCGCCGCCGACGCCGATCTTCTCCCAGAGCACGGAGCTGGCCCGGATGCCGAGCCGGTCGGCGTCCGCCGCCGAGCAGATCTCCCGGTGGTACAGCTCGGGATGATGCGGCATCCGGTCCCACTCCATGCCGGACTCGCGCAGCACGACCGTGCCCGCCGGCACAGCCGCTTCTGCAGCTTTTCCTCCCGCGGCCGCGGCCGTGCCCGCCCCGGACTCCTCCGCCTGCATGGCTCTCCTCGTCGGCTCCGTCATCGCGCCGCGCCTCCCTTCGCTCCGCCATATCGCCGCTCCGGCGGCGGGAACCCCTCGCTCGTGCCGTCCTTGATGAGCACCTCATCCTCCCAAGGCAGCCGGTAGCGGCCGGCGGCGAGATCATGCATGTAGGTGTACGGACAGTCGCCTGCGCCGCCCTGCACCGCGACGTAGCCGCGATGGCCGAGCTGGTACAGGTTGTTCTCCACGCCCCAGATGCGGCGCGCCTCGCGGACGAGCGACGGCCGCACCTCGCCGGCCACGATCTCGTCGGGCCGTCCGCCGCCGTGGACGAGCGTCATGCCGTCGAAGCCGACGATCATCGCCTCGCCCATCGAGTCGAAGACGCCGTCGCTGCCACTCAGGCAGACCGAGGCGGTGTACATCAGGTTGCAAAAGGCGTTCGCCTGGTTCGTCACCTGCCATGCATGGCGGATCGGAGCCGTATAGCCGGCCGTGCGCAGCATGATGTCCGCACCGAGATAGGCGCATTCGCGCGCCATTTCCGGGAACATGCCGTCATGGCAGATGACGAGCGCCAACCGGCTGCCGTTCGGCCCGTCGCACATCGGGATGCCGAGATCGCCCGGCTCCCACGGCTCCACCGGCACCCACGGATGCAGCTTGCGGTACTTCAGCCGGATTCCGCCTTCGTCGTCGATGATGAGCCCCGTGTTGTACGGATTGCCGTCCGGATTGAGCTCCATGATGCTGAAGCAGCCCCAGATGCGATGCTCGCGGCAGGCCTCCCGCCACAGCTCGACCTCCGGCCCGTCGACCCGGCACATGAGCGCCGGATCGGTATTCATCGATAGGCCATGCAGCGAATATTCGGGAAATACGATCAGATCCATCGAGCGCGAGCCCTTCCGCGCCTTGGCCGTCATCTCCGCGATGCGCCTCGCCTGCGCCGCCAGCTGCTCCGGCGTCTCGACGGCCGGCAGCTGCAGCTGCGCGAGGCCGATGACGACGCCGTCCGGCGATTTGTTCAAGCCGCCCAGTCCGTTCATAGTCGTTCCCTCCTCATTGCGGAATGCTGCCGACGACGCCTTCGACCAGATAGTCCATCGCCTCGAGCTCGTCGGTCGTCGGCGCCTGTCCGGCGGCGATCCGCTCCTGGCCGCTCTGGTCCTTGACCGGACCGGCGAACGGATGCAGCGTGCCGTCCACGATCTCCTGCTTCCTTTCCTCCACGAATGCTTTCACCTCGTCCGGCACTGCCGAGCCGAACGTGCTCAGCCGCACGACGTCGTCCTTCAACATGCCGCGGTATTTGCCGTCATAAACGCTGCCCTTGAAGCCGCCGTCCGCCGCCGTCCGCACCATGTCGACGAACAGGTCCGGCCAGTTCCACTCGGAGCCCGTCAGCCAGCCCTTCGGCGCGAGCGCCGAGGAGTCCGCATGATAGCCGACCGTCATCGCGCCGCGGCGCTCCGCCGCTTCGACGATCGTCTTGCTGCAGTCCTGATGCTGGCTGATGACGTCCGCGCCGCCGTCAAGCAGCGAGTTGACCGCATTGGCCTGCTGGCCGGGATCGCACCAGCTGCCGGTGAACACGACGCTCGTCGTCGCGTCGGGATTGACCGACTTCGCGCCGAGCTCGAACGCGTTGACGTTGAGCAGCACCTGCGGGATCGGCACGGAGACGATGTAGCCGAGCTTGCCAGTCTTGCTCATCTTGCCCGCCGTCACGCCGGCGAGGTAGACCGGCTCCCAGATCGTGCCGAAGTAGGTGCCGAGGTTGGCGGCGGTCTTGAGCCCGCCCTGATGGTAGAAGGCGACGTCCGGATGGCGCTTGGCGACGTTCAGCGCCGGCTCCAGATGGCCGTACGAGGTCGGGAAGATGATCTTCGCCCCGTCCTTGATCATCTGCTCCATGACGCGCTCGGCTTCCGCCGTCTCCGGCACGTTCTCCGAGCGCAGCACCTTGAGGTCAGGGAAGGCCTTCTCCACCGCCTGGCTGCCGAGATAGGCGGCCTGGTTGTAGCCGTAATCGTCCTTCGTGCCGACAAAGATGAAGCCGACCGCGCTGCCGCCGCTGCCGGGAGCTGCCGAGCCCTCCGCGCCCGCTTCCGCCGTGCCGCTGTTCGCGCCGCCGGAGCTGCCGCCCGACCCGGGCTGGCTGCAGCCGGCGACGAATACGATGACTGCCAGCAGGGCGGCGATGATGCCGGTGAGGCTTGACTTGCTGGATGACAGTTTCATGGAATTTCCCTCCGCTTATCCTGATTTTTTCTCTGTAAAGGGGACTTGCCGACTTGCCGCCGCCGCCGGACCCTGGTCGGAACGGCCGGAACCGGATGTCAGCCGCCGGGATCGCCGGCCAGCACTCTGCCGAGCGCCTCCGGCGTGCGGCTCAGCTTGCGTCGCTCCACGAGCAGCAGCGCCGCCAGCGTGAGCAGATACGGGAACATGAACAGGAAGAACGGAGAGATCGCCCAGCCCTGCTGCTGCACCGTCAGCTGCAGCGCCTGCGCCGCGCCGAACAGGTACGCGCCGAGCATCGCCCGCTGCGGCTTCCAGGAGGCGAAGATGACGAGCGCCACCGCGACGACGCCGCGCCCGGCCGTCATGTTCTCGACCCAGCTGTGCGTATAGGCGATCGACAGCTGCGCGCCGCCGAGTCCGGCGAGGAATCCGCCCGCCAGCACGGCGCAGGCCCGGATGAGGCGCGGGTTCAGGCCGCTGGCGAACAGCACGTCCTCGCGCTCGCCCGCCGTCCGCACCATGATGCCGAGCCGCGTGCGGAACAGCAGGTACCAGATCGCCGGCACGAGCAGCACCGAGAGGTAGGTGAGCGGATCGTGGTTGAACAGGATGCCTCCGACGAACGGGATGTCGGACAGCAGCGGGATCGGCACCGGGTTGAAGCCGACGATCTGCGAGCTGACGAAGTCCCGGCCGAAAAACGAGGTCAGTCCGATGCCGAAGAACATGATCGCCAGGCCGGTCGCCAGCTGGTTGGCGCCGAAGCCGACGACGAGCACGGCGTGCAGGAGCGAGAGCAGCAGTCCGCAGCCGCCGCCTGCGAGCGCGCCGAGCCACGGATTGCCGGTCCAGACGGTGACGGCGAAGCCGCCGAGCGCTCCGGCGAGCATCGAGCCCTCGGTGCCGAGATTGATGACGCCGGCCCGTTCGGAGATGAGCTCGCCCTGGCTGGCGAGCATGACGGAGGTTCCGGAGCGGACCGCCCCGGTGAGAATGTCCGCGATCATGTCAGCCTCTCCTCCTTTTGCCGCCGAGAATGAAGAACAGCACGAGTCCCATCAGAATCGTCACGGCCGAGGCCGGAAGGCCCGAGCCGATCTCCAGCGTATTGCCGGCGACGCTGATCATGCCGAGCACGAACGCCGTCAGCAGCAGCCGCAGCGGATGGTTCCACGCCATCATCGCCGCGAGAAAGCCGAGGTAGCCGAAGTTCGCGCCGGTCGTCGCGCGCAGCCGGCCCTCGATGCCGGCGATCTCGATCATGCCGGCGATGCCGGCGATCGCGCCGGCTGCGATCAGCACCCAGAAGTACATGCGGCCGATGCGCATCCCGGCCCTCTCCGCCGCCAGCCGGTTGCTGCCGAGCACGCGGATGCGGTAGCCGAGCCGCGTGCGGGCCAGGACGAACCAGACGATCGCCGCGATGGCGGCGGCGATGACGAAGCCGACATGCAGCCGCGTGCCGTCGAAGATCGGCAGGCGCAGCGTCGGCGCGATCTCCGGGGAGAACGGCCAGTTGAACGATTCGGGATCCTTGAGCGGACCGTGGACGAAAAAGCCGACGAGGAACACCGCCACATAGTTTAGCAGCACGCTCGTGATCGTCTCGTTGAGCCGGCCCTTGACCTTGAGCAGCGCGATCGCCAGCCCCCACAGCGCGCCGCCGAGCGCGCCGGCCAGCAGCATCGCCGGAATGCCGATCCAGGCGGGCAGGCCGCCGAGGTAAAAGACGCCGAACCAGGCGGCGAACAACGCGCCGACCGCCAGCTGGCCCTCGCCGCCGACGTTGACGAGGCCGGCCTTGGCCGGCAGCGCGGCGGCGAGGCCGGTGAGCACGAACGGCGTCGCCTTCAGCAGCACCTCGCCGAAGCCGTACAAGTCGCCGAACGTCGACACGAGCATCGAGCCGTACAGCTCCAGCGGATCGACGCCGTATGCCAGCAGGAACAGGCCGAACAAAGCGAAGGGAATGGCCAGCACGAGCAGCTGGCGCAGCCAGGAGAGGAGGCGTTTTGCCGCGGCGGATCTGGCGCCCGCAGGAGCGGCGACGCTCGGGGAAGGGTTCAGGCTCATGCGGATTCTCCTTTCAGCATCAGGCGGCCGATGCCGGCCTGATCGATCTCCTCCGGCCGGTACGGCCCGAGCAGCCGCTTGCCGGCGAGCACGACGAGCCGGTCGGACAGCTTGAACAGCTCGTCGAGATCCTCCGAGAGGAGCAGCACCGCCGCCCCCTGCGCGGCTGCTTCGAGCAGCTGGCGCTGGACGGTGTAGGCGGTGCCGATGTCGAGCCCGCGGCTCGGATAGCTGACGATGAGGATGCCGGGACGGCGGATGAGCGCCCGCGCCAGCACCATCCGCTGGATGTTGCCGCCGGACAGCGTCTCGGCGCGGCGGTCCGGCGCGGCGACCGACAGCGCGGCCGCCTCGGGACTAGCCGTCAGCTCGGCGCGCAGGCGGCTCCAGTCGACGCCGAGCCCTTTTGGATAGAGGGGATAGCCGTCCAGCGCCATATGCTCGAGGATCGTGAAGCCGGGCACGACCGACTCCTTGACCGGATCCTCGGAGACGAGCGTCACTCCCGCCTCGATGAAGCTCCGCACGCCGGGCTTCATCGGCTTGCCGCCGATCTCGAGCGTGCCCGAGGCGAGCGGCCGCAGGCCGAACAGCGCTTCCGCCAGCTCCCGCTGGCCGCTGCCCGAGATGCCGGCGACGCCGGTGATGCGGCCCGCAGGCAAGTCGAGGTCGAACGCTTCCAGCGCCAGCTCGCCGTGGTCGCCGCGGATCGAGGCGCCGCGCACGGCCATCGCGGCAGGCGCTTCGTCCGGACCGCCGGCGGTCCGGGACACCGCCTTCAGCGTCTTGTCCCCCATCATCGCGGCGATCAGCCGCTCGCCGGCCAGCTCCTCGCCCTGTCCGGCGCGGAAGACGATCTCGCCCGACCGCAGCACCGTCGCCTCGTCGGCGACGGCGAGCACCTCGTTGATCTTGTGCGTGATGAGCAGGATGCCGTAGCCGTCCTCCCGCAGCCGCCGCAGCATGTCCAGGAACGCCCCGACCTCCTGCGGCACGAGCACGCTCGTCGGCTCGTCGAAGATGATGATCCGCGTGCCCGGCATGAGCAGCACCTTGACGATCTCGAGCCGCTGCCGCTGCCCGAGGTCGAGCTCCCAGACGGACGCGTCGGGATCGACGGCCAGTCCGTATTTGGCGGATACGTCGACGATGCGGCGCCGCAGCTGCCTGCGCCGCAGCCCCCATCCCTTCTCCACCGCGAGCGCGATGTTGTCGAGCACCGTCAGCGCCGGCACGACGCGGAAGTCCTGGAACACCATCCCGACTCCCTGCGCCCTTGCCTTCGCAGGCGGATGAAGCTCGGCCGGCCGGCCGTCGATCTCGACGCTTCCCTCGTCGGGCTTGTAGACGCCGTACAGCATCTTCATCAGCGTGCTCTTGCCGGCCCCGTTCTCGCCGAGGATGGCGTGGATGCTCCCTTTCCGGACGTCAAGGTCGATGGAACGGTTGGCGGTCAGCGAGCCGAAGCGCTTGGTCAAGCCGCGCACGCTCAGCAGCGGTTCTGTCAGCAGGTTCTCTCTCTCCATCCGGCCTTCCCCCCTTGTTCGTTAAGTGAGGTTATCTAACATAAATCGAATTGGTTTGATTATAGCGCACGTTCCCGAAAAAATCTTTATCAGAACCTTCCAAAAGAAAGGTCGTTGATTTGTCAGAAGGCTCTATATCTATCATAAATATGACATCTTAGGGCTGAGCCGAGGCGGCTGCCGGGGCTCTCGCCTCGACAGATCGATCGCGCCCGTGCGGGTCGGTGGGGCGCGGCGGCCGCCTCAGCGGGCGGCCTGCTCCAGCGCCGTCCTCCAGCCTCCGCTCGCCGAGATGTCCTCCGCCCGCTCCAGCAGGACGCCTTCGCAAAGGAAGCCGGAAACAAGCGAGCCGTCCTCCAGCCTCACCTTTCCGAAGCCGAGCGGCTGCGGGATCGCCTCGACGAAGGCGCCAAGCCGGGACAGAGGCATGCTCCACAGCTCCAGGGCGATCGGCGATCCGCCCGCTTCGACGCGCACGAGCCCGGGCTTGGCCGGCTCGCCCGGCAGCCGCAGCAGCCGGTAGCATGGAGCCGTCCGCGCCTCGCGCAGGAAGCGCGCTCCATGGCCGAGCATCTGCGGCTCCAGCGGCATCCCGCGCATATGCAGGCCGCAGACGGCGATGACCGCTTCGGGAGCGGATGCCGGTTCCTCCGCGGACGGAGCGGCCGGCTGGAACGAGCCGGCAGCGTCGGGGCTCGCTGGCGGCGAGATGCCGGCGAATGCCGCGGCCTGCGCCAGCTTCTGCGAGCCGGCAGCGTCGGGGACTGTCGCCGTTGACTCGCGTTCGTCGAATGCCGCGGCTGCGCCGAACAGCAGCCCCTCCTCGTCCGCCGCGGCGAACAGCGTGATGCCGAACGGCAGCTCCCTCGCCGCCGCCCCGGCCGGCAGCGCCAGCGCTCCGAGCCCGAGCAGATTGCAGTGGTTCGTCCAGCGTCCCATCGCCGAATTGGCGCCGAGCGGATCCGCTCCGACCTGCTCGCGCGTCCAGGTGCCGCCTGCGGTCGGCAGCGCCAGCACCGCCCCGCGCAGGAGCTGCGACGATTCCAGGCGCAGCTCCTGCAGCCGGTGCAGCGCCCGGAACAGCGCCGCCGCGTCGTAGCCGCGCTCCTCGCCGGAGCGCAGCACCGATTCGGTCACCGGCAGCGCGCTGCCGGGATGACGGTCGAGGAAGCCGCCGAGCGACGCTCGCCGCTCCTCCACGTACGGCCCTTCGTACAGCAGCGCCGCCGCTTCCTCCAGCGGCTGCAGGCGGATGCGGCGCACGGGCAGCCCGAGGCTCCCCAGCCTGCGCTCCGCGACCTTCCAGGCCTCCTCGTACTCGGCTGCAAAAGGACCGAAAAACGCCAGCGGATCGTCCGGCAGCAGCAGCTCGCTGGGCAGCGCCGGCTCCGGCGCAGGTCGCGCGGCGCTCCACGGATCGCCGGGCTCGAGGCCGCGCGCGATGCGGTCGATCTCCGCCGTCTCGGTCCAGTCGGCGGCGAACACGCTGACGCAGTCCAGGCTCGCGCAGGCCGGCACGACGCCGCGCGTCGGCCATGCGCCCGGAGCCGCCTTGTAGCCGGCGATGCCGTTGAGGGCAGCCGGCACGCGCCCCGATCCCGCCGTGTCGGTGCCCAGCGCGAAAACGGCATGCCCGCGGGCGACCGCGACCGCGGATCCGGAGCTCGAGCCGCCGCTGATCAGCTCCGGGCGCAGCGCGTTGGCCGTCTCGCCATACGGGCTGCGCGTGCCGACGAGGCCCGTCGCGAACTGATCCAGATTCGTCTTGCCGATCGGCACCGCTCCCGCCTCCACGAGCCGCCGGACGACGGCCGCATGCTCCACCGGCGCGTAGGCGTAGTCCGGACAAGCCGCCGTCGTGAGCATGCCCGCGACATCAATGTTGTCCTTGACCGCGAACGGAATGCCCCACAGCGGGCATGCGTCCGGATCGAGCTCCTCCAGCCTGCGCAAGCAAGGGCGCAGCCTCTCCATCGTCGGCGGCGTGATCCAGATGTTCCAGGATGCCTCGGCCGCCGCTTTTTCGCACAGCTCGCGCATCACTTCCTCCGGCGTCGTCCTCCCGCTCCGATACGCCTCGCGCAGCGACGCGATCGTCCACGCCCGGCTCATCGCGCCGTCTCCGCCAGACGCCGCAGCTCCGCGACGACTGCCGCCGAGTCCGATACGGCGCCGAACACGCCTCCCTGCATCTGCACCATCCGCAGCGCCGCCTCGTGGTTGCCGCTGTCGGTCGCTCCCGTCGCATCCTCGAGAATCAGGCATTCGTAGCCGCGGTCGTTCGCCTCGCGCATCGTCGTATGCACGCAGACGTCAGTCGTGATGCCGGTCAGGATCAGGTTGCGGATGCCGCGGACGCGCAGCAGCAGGTCGAGGTCCGTCGCATAAAAGCTGCCCTTGCCCGGCTTGTCGATCACGATCTCGCCCGGCTCCGGACGCAGCTCGTCGATGATGTCCCAGCCCTTCTCGCCGCGGATGAGGATGCGTCCCGCCGGTCCCTCGGAGCCGATCTCGGCTCCGATCGCCGCGCTGCGCCAGCGCTTGTTCGCCGGCAGGTCCGACAGATCGGGGCGATGCCCCTCCCGCGTATGGATGACCGTGAAGCCGGGCAGCGCGCGCGCCGCATCCAGCAGGGCGCGGATCGGACCGATCGCGCGGCGGGTGAGCGACAGGTCGTAGCCCATCCGGTCCACGTAGCCTCCCGGTCCGCAGAAGTCGGTCTGCATGTCGATGACCAGCAGCGCCGTATTGTCCGCCCGCAGGTCGCCGTCGTAAGGGTAAGCGTAAGGTTTCGCTTGGATCGTCATCGAAAATCACCTTGTCCTCTCTTGCTTTTCTAGGTTATGTCACATTATATAACATGAAGAGAGAGCGGTCATTGGCGTTCGTTGCCAAAAGGAGAGATTCAGGATTAGGAACCGACCCTAAACCGGCGTAGCGCCGATCCATTTTCCATGCATGCGCAAGTCAGTCGGCCGTCTCCGGGTTTCAAACGAAGCGCTTCCGACGAGGACTTTGCTCAAAAAAACGCGCTTCCTCCCGAGAAGGGAAGAGCGCGCCTTGTCTATTCTTCATATCCGATTACTTTTCCTCGCACGGCCGAAATGGGAAGCGGTCCGAACAGCTGGCTGTCGATGCTTCTCCACCATGTATCGCCCAATACGAAAACGTGATCGGGCGGGACCTCGATCTCGTCCAGGTTCGCCGTCTCGAGCTCCTGCCCTCTGGATTGCTCTTGGCCGTAAAAAGCATCCAGCTTTTTGCCGTCAATGTAGATCCGGCCCTTTTCAATCTTTTTCTTCGGGAAGGCCGACGACTCGAGCCAGGTTGAATTCGGCCGGCTTCAAGTTTGGATTGAAGTCATGATTGAACTCAGGCGTCTTGAAGTAAACGACATCCCCGCGGGACAGAGATCCGTCGGCCTCATCCTTCGGATCTACCACCAGGCCTCCTACGATCGCGGAATCATACTCATGATTCCCCCGATCCATGCTGTCGGATCGATGTTCGATCACGAACATGCCGCCCACGACATCCACTTCTACAGGCGTTGATGGCGTAGTCTCGTCTTTGACCGATCGACCATTTTCAGAAGCTGAGCATGCGGAAATAAAAGAGAGGCAAGCCAGCAGAAGGACGAAACGGGCTGTTTTCATGAAAGGAGTCCTCGCTTGTTCAATGGATAGGTCAGCGACTACGGGATCGCGATTCTCATACTCCTTCAATTGTATGATTTATACAGAAAAATCCAATATATCCAATGAACGATTTTCTTGTTGCCTAACTCGGCTTTAAAATACGGCTGTCCCTCCGACATTTCCGCTAATCCGTTTGAAACCCAATGCCGAACGTTGATAGACTATCCTAAAGGAGAGGATGAGAAGCATGCCAACCATGATCTGCCTGCACGGCCTGACGCCGGAGCAGGAAGCGCGAGTGCGCGAGGCCGCGCCGGGCTGGAACATCGTATTCGGCCGTCCCAAGGAGCTGGACGACAAGCTGTTCCGCGAGGCGGAGGTCATCTGCGGATGGAGCCCCGTCATCGAGAAGGAGTCTCTTGGAGAGGGCGGCTCCCTCAAGTGGCTGCAATCGTGGTCCGCGGGCGTGGACAAGATGCCGCTGGGCAAGCTGGAGCAGGCCGGCGTCATCCTGACGACGGCGAGCGGCGTGCATCCGGTGCCGATGTCCGAGACGGCGCTGGCGATGATGCTCGCCTTCTCGCGCGGCCTGCACCATTCGGTGCGCAGCCAGCTCCGGGGCAAATGGGAGCCGCGCGAGCCATACGCGGAGCTGAATGGAGCGACGCTCGCGATCATCGGAGCGGGCGAGATCGGCACCGAGCTCGGCCGGCTCGGCCAGGCGCTCGGCATGCGCACGATCGGCGTGCGCCGCACGGCGCGGCCGACGCCGCACATGGACGAGACGATGGCCATCGATCAGCTGCATGACGCGCTCGCCCGCGCCGACTATGTCGTGAACGTCCTGCCGCACACGCCGGACACGGAGCGCGTTTTTGGCGCCGCCGAGTTCGCCGCGATGAAGGACAGCGCCGTGTTCGTCAACATCGGCCGCGGCGTGTCCGTCGATACGGATGCGCTCGTCGAGGCGCTGCGCAGCGGCGCGATCGGCGGAGCCGGTCTGGACGTGACCGATCCCGAGCCGCTGCCGGAAGGCCATCCGCTGTGGGCGATGGAGCAGGTCATCATCACGCCGCATATGGGCGGCAGCTCCGAGCGCTACAAGGAACGCGTCACCGAGCTGTTCGTCCACAACCTCAAGAGCTACCTGGCGGACGGCCGCCCGGCCCGCAACATCGTCGACTACGAGCGGGGGTACTGAGTCCTTCGCGCGCAGCTCGTCGACTACGAGCGAGGGTACTGGGCCCTTCGCGCAGCTCGTCGACTGCTGCGCGAACTGTTTTCATATGCGAAGAGGACTAGGCAAGGGGCGATCAAACCGGCAAAATGCCGCCAGGCATCGCCAAGCGAGCAAAGGGACAAGAGCGGAGCCTGACTCCGTCCTTGTCCCTTTTTCCTGCCTGTCGCCGCGAACCCGGGAGCGCGCCCGAGTTGCTCGGTTTTTCCGCGCATCTCCCTCCGTTCGACGCCTGCGCGCCCGAGTTGCTCGGTTTTTCCGCGCATCTCCCTCCGTTCGACGCCTGCGCGCCCGAGTTGCTCGGTTTTTCCGCGCATCTCCGTCCGTTCGACGCCTGCGCGCCCGAGTTGCTCGGTTTTTCCGCGCAACTCCCTCCGTTCTGCTGCCACCGAGCCAGAGTTGCTCGGTTTTTCCGCGCAACTCCCTCCGTTCCGACGCCTGCGCGCCCGCGTTGCTCGGTTTTTCCGCGCATCTCCCTCCTTTCCGACGCCTGCGCGCCCGAGTTGCTCGGTTTTTCCGTGCAACTCCGTCCGTTCCGGCAGCAAAAAGGAGCGTTCCCGATCGGGAACGCTCCTTTCTGCTGCGCGGCGCTAAAGGCTGGACGACCGGCCGACGCCGCCTCGCCCTCGCCTGACCGAGGCCAGCTCTGCCGCCTCGTCTGCGCGCCTCTGCCGCTGCCGACGCTCATGCGCCGCCGACGCTCTCGGGCTGCCCGCTCAAGCGCGGGCGCCGCCGCGAGCTTAGTCGGCCAGGCGCAGCTGGCGCACGAGCCGCGTCAGATGCTCCAGCGCGTAAAGGACGCGCTGCTTGACCTTGTCGCTGGCCGGCTCGCCGTCCTCGCCGAACGAGCGCGCCTCTCCGCCGATCGATACCCACTCCGTGCAGTTGATGCCGTGCAGGTTGCGGACGACCGTCTGCAGCTGCGTCAGCGAGCTGACGCCGACCGCGCCGGCCGCGGAGCTGGCGACGAGCACCGGCTTGCCCTCGAACTGCGCCGCGCCGAGGTAATCGAGCGCGTTTTTGAGCGTGCCCGAGAACGACCCGTGATACTCCGGCGTGCCGAGGATGACGCCGTCCGCTTCGGCGACGGCCTGCACGAGCAAGTCGATCTGCTCGCTCGGCTCGGCGGCATCGGACGAATAAAGCGGCAGCGTGTGGCGATGCAGATCGATGAACGTCACCTCGATCTCCTTTTCCCAAAGAGCCTTCTCCATATAGCGCAGCAGCTTCGTGCTGGTCGATTCCTTGCGGTTGCCTCCTGCAATGATCGTAAGCTTCATCGATCGTTCATCCTTTCGTTTCCATTCATGGGGTTCCTGTTCCCATTATAGCCTGCTCGCGAACTTTCTCAAGCATTTTATTTACAAAGTGGCCGAAGGGTCCTCATCCTCATGAACGCTAACCTCGATCTCAAAGATCGCCTCCGCTCCCCGCTGGAGCGGCCTCAGCTCGATGCGCCCGTCCATCCGCTCCACGAGCGAGCGGCAGATCGCAAGGCCGAGGCCCGTGCCGCCGTACAGGCGCGAGATGGAGGAGTCGGTCTGGCTGAACGGCTTGAAGAGCAGATGGAGCTTGCCCTCCGGAATGCCGATGCCGGTATCCCGAATGCAGAACTCGAGACGGATGCGGCCGCCGGTCCGTCCGACTTCCCTGACTTTGACGGAGATGCCGCCCTCGTCCGTGAACTTGACGGCGTTGCTGATCAGGTTGTTGAGCACCTGGCGCAGCCGCTTGCCGTCCCCGACCAGCACCTCCGGCAGGCCGGGCTCGAGCTCGAGGATGGCGTCGAGCTTCTTCTCCTTGAGCTTGCCGAGAAAAAGCTGCAGCGAGCCCACGACGACGTCGCGAAGCACGAACGGCTCCTGCGCGAACGGAATCTCTCCGCCCGACTCCAGACGCGAATAGTCGAGCACATCGTCCATCACGTCCATGAGGCCGCTGCCGCTGCTCTGGATGATGCGCACGTATTCCCGCTGGCTCTCGTCCAGCTCGGTGTCGAGCAGCAGCTCGCTCATGCCGAGCACGCCGTTCAGCGGCGTGCGGATCTCATGGCTCATGACGGCGAGGAACTCGCTTTTGATCTTGAGCGCTTGCTCCGCCTCCAGCTTGGCCTGCCACGCCTCCCGCAAAGCCGCATTGCGCGGCGTCAGATCGGTCGAGATCGTGTAGATATCCATATGGCCGTTGCGCCCGTCCCAAGGAACGAACACCGTGCTGAGCTCCATCTCGCGCTCGTCCTTGGTGCGGATGCGCAGCTCCGATGTCTGCGCGCGCCCCTGCTTGGCGCGCAGGAAGCAGCGGCTCACGCGCCTCCTGTCTTCCGGCTCGACGATCGACCAGAAGCGCCCGCCCTCCAGCTCCGCCGCCGTGTAGCCGGTCAAGCGCACCGCCGCCGGATTGATGCGCAGCAGCCGTCCGTCCCGGCTGAACAGGCAGACCATGTCGGGATTGTATTCGAAAATGGAATCGTAACGGCTCCGGTTGCCGGCGGCTTCCTTCCAGGCCGCCTTTTTTTCCAGCATGAGGCTCAGCGCGAACAGGACGAGCGTCAGCACGGCGACAATGACGATCGCCTCGAATCCGTTCCACTCTGCCATGGCGCACCGCTCCTCTCTTGGCTGGATCCCTTTGCAAGTGCATTAACCTTTCGGCTGCGAATAGAACCGGATGACGAACGGAAGCCGCCGCGGTTCGGCGAGCAAAAGAACTGCCCGCGATCGAGGCACATGCCGATCCCCATGACGGACTGACTGGCCACGCTGCCGGCAGACCGCCGCCGCTGGAAGGCGAGCTGGCCGGTGGCGAGCGCGCTGCTGGAGGGCGAACCGGCCGGTGGCTACCCCGCTGCCACCTCTGCTGATGGGGCTGGGCATGGCAGGCCTTATGTGGCCGAAGGACATCGTCGACGTGCAGGGCCGGGTCGCCATCCTGGACAACCGCTCGGCCATCCGCAGCCTGCGGGAGTCCGGCAGGAACCGCTGCTGGTCGGGTCCGGACGATCTGAGCATCGGCGTGCTGAAGCTCGTACCGGACGTGATCGCGCTGAGCGAAAGCTATGCCACTGGATGCGCTCTATTTCCGCCGCAGCGCCTCCACCTGTGGTAAATGTGCCACAATACAGATAAAAACCCGTTTCCCGACCTGCCGAAGCGCTGCTTCAGCGGAAGGGGAAACGGGTTTTTACGTTGGAATCCAAGGCGCCCCTCCAAGCCGGCACGCCCTAGCCCCGTAGGAAGACCGCCCCGATCGCCAGCGCGCCGAGGATGCCCCATACGGCGTTGAGCTTCAGGTACTGCACGAGGATGAAGAACGCCGCCGCGATCAGGAACGGCATGAAGTTCAGGAAACCGGAGCTTTCCTTGAAGGCGAACTTCGAGAAGTCGTACGCCAGCATCGCCATCATGACGAAGATGACCGGCTGAATGCCCCGGATCATGCCCTTGATGACGGGGTTGCCGCTCAGCTTGATCATGATGCCCGAGAGCGCCACCATGACAAGCGCCGTCGGCAGCACGACCGCGACGAGCGCGACGGCGCTGCCGGCCACGCCCGCGACCTTGTAGCCGATGTAGGCGGCCAGCTTGGTCGCGATCGGACCGGGCAGCGCGTTGCCGAATGCGAGCGCCTTGCCGAATTCGTCGGTCGTCATCCAACCGTATCGGCCCACCACCTGATCCTGATAGATCGGAATGATCGACGGTCCTCCGCCGTAGCCGAGCAGCGTCGCCACCCCGAACGAGTAAAAGAGATTCCATAATGTCGCCAGCACTCGTGCTCGCTCCTTTCTATGCCGCGCCCGAGGGAAAAGCCAGCCAACCAGCTGATCGCCAAGGCGTCTGCTCGCAAGCAGCCTCTGGGCTTGCCAGCTGATCGCCAGGGCGTCTGCTCGCAAGCAGCCTCTGGGCTTGCCAGCTGATCGCCAAGGCGTCGGCTGGTAAGCAGCTCTAGGCTCACCAGCCGATCGCCAAGGCGTCGGCTGGTTGGCAAACCCTAGGCCTACCAGCCGATCGCCAGGCCGTCGCCGCGCGGGTCGGCGGCGCCGGTCATGAGGCCGTCGGCGTCGATGACGATGCCCTGAGCCTGGCCGGTGACGCCGTCCCAGGCGTCGACCAGCTCGACCCGGTGCCCCCAGCCGCGCAGCGTCGCGGCCGCGCCGGACAGGCCGCGGTTTTCCAGCTTGAGGCTGTCGCTGTCCTGCCCCCACGTCCGGCCGTAGATCCAGCGCGGCAGCGCCAGCGCCTCCTGGACGGTGCAGCCGTAGTCGATCAGGCCGGTGATGACGGACAGCTGCGTCTGCGGCTGGCCCTCCCCGCCCTGCGAGCCGACGAGCGCCCACGGCTTGCCTCCGCGCAGGATCATCGCCGGCATGAGCGTGTGGAACGAGCGCTTGCCCGGCGCCAGCACGTTCGGAGCGGACGGATCGAGCGAGAAGAACGAGCCGCGGTTCTGCAGCAGCACGCCGGTGTCCTCGGGCATGTAGGCCGCCCCGAAATCGTAATACAGACTTTGGATAAAGGAAACGGCGTTGCCCTCGCCGTCGACGACGGCGGCGTAGGCGGTATCCTGGCCCATCGCCGGCGACAGATGCGGAGCCGGATTCGGGAAGCTGCGGCCGATCTCGTCGTACAGATGGCGGGCGTACGACTTGGACAGCAGCCGCTCCAGCGGAATATGCGCGAAGTCCGGATCGGTCAAGTAGCGGTCGCGGTCGCGGAACGTCTTTTTCACCGTCTCGGCCATCAGATGGTAGAACGCGGCCGAATCGCGCGGGATCTCGGAGAGGTCGGCGTTCTCCAGCACGTTCAGCATCATCAGCGCGGAGAAACCCTGCGAGTTCGGCGGCATCTGATGCACCTCGCAGCCGCGATAGCTGACCGACACGGTCGGCACCCACTCGCCGCGATGGGCGGCGAAGTCCTCGCGCGTCAGCAGCCCGCCGTCCCGCTCCATCCCAGAGACGATGCGCTCCATGACCGTCCCCGTATAAAAGCCGTCCCGGCCCGCCGCCTGCAGCTCCCGCAGCGTGCGGGCGAGATCCGGCTGGACGAGCCGCTCGCCGGTCCGCAGCAGCCGGCCCTGCGGCAGGTAGACGGCCGCGAGCGCGGGGCAAGCCGCGAGCTCGCGCTCGCCGATCCGCATCCAGTGCTCGAGGTTGCGCGAGATCGGGAAGCCCTGCTCGGCATACTGCGCCGCCGGCTCCAGCAGCTCCTCCCACGGCAGCCGGCCGCCGCGCCGCCACACCTCCCACCAGGCGTCGACCATGCCTGGCACGGTGATGGAGCTGCGCACGCCGCGCTGCGGAATCGCCGTCTCCCCGGCATCCGCATAAACGGACGGCGTCACCTGGCTGCCGGCGCGGCCGCTGCCGTTGTAGCCGGCCATCTCGCCGCTCGCCGCGTCGTAGAGCATGAAAAACGCGTCGCCGCCGACGCCGGTCATATGCGGGTAGACGACGCCGAGCGCCGCGCTGATAGCGACGGCCGCATCCGCCGCGCTGCCGCCGCGGCGCACGATGTCCCGCCCGATCTCGCTGGCGATGTAATGAGGCGTCGCGACCATTCCCTGGTAGCCCATCGGCATGACCGGCTTCATACGCTTCCCCCCTCATAGATGTCGAGCGCCGCCTGCACCGCCGCGCCGGCCTTGAGCTCCGCGCCGTGGCGCAGCAGCACCGCCTCCAGCGCGCCGAGCAGCAGCAGCACGTTGCGCTTCGAGCAGCTGTAGCCCATCGTGCCGATGCGCCAGATGCGGCCTTTGAGCGGGCCGAAGCTGCTGGCGATCTCGATGCCGAACTGCTCCAGCAGCATCGATCGCACCGACTCGCCGTCAATGCCCTCGGGGATCTCGACGCAGGCGACGACGGCGAGCTTGCATGCCGGATTGCCGTACAGCCGCTGGCCCATCGCCTCCAGGCCGGCGACGAGCGCCGACTCATGCAGCCGATGGCGGGCGAAGCGCTCCTCGAGCCCTTCCTCCAGCACGATCCGCACGCCCTCGCGCAGCGCGTACAGCATCGACGTCATTTCGGTATGATGGTTGAGCCGCGCCGGGCTCCAGTAATCCTGCAGCTGGCTGAGGTCGAGGTAGTTGCTGCGGATGACGCTGCCGCCGAGCTCGCTCGCGGCAGGCGGCTGCAGCGTCGGCGCGGCGGATGCGAGGGCGGCCGGACTCAAACTGCCGACGGCGGGCAAGGCGGCAAGGCCTGCCGGCGCAGCTGCTGGCGCGGCGGAACCGGAAGCGGCCGCGCCGTCTGCCGCCGGCTCGGACGGAGGCTGCAGCCCGCGCTCGACGCGCTTGCGGCGGAGCAGCTTCGCCTCGGCGCGCTCGTTGTAGGTGATCGGGGCCATGCCGGACGGCACCGACAGGCATTTCTGCGCGCCGCCGACGACGGCGTCCAGGCACCAGGCGTCGGTCTCGACCGGCACGCCGCCGAGCGTGGCGACCGCGTCGACGGCGATCAGGATGCCGCGCTCGCGGCAGGCTTTGCCGATGGCCTCGAGCGGCTGCACGCGGCCGGTCGACGTCTCGCCGTGCACGATCGCCACCAGATCCGGACGGCAGGCGTCGATCGCCTCGATCACCTCCTGCGGCTCGAATACCTCGCCCCAGGGCTTTTCGATCGTATAGACCTCCGCCCCGAGCCGCTGCGACAGCTCGGTGAGCAGATGGCCGAAGCGCCCGAAGATCGGCACGAGCAAGCGGTCGCCCGGCTCGATCAGCCCGGCGAGCACCGCCTCCAGGCCGGAGCGCGACGTGCCGTCGACCGGATACGCCCAGCGATTGTCCGTGCGGAACAGCTCCCGCAGCATCTCCATCGTCTCGTTCATGATGGCGGTGAACTCCGGATCGAACTGCCCCAGAATCGTATGGCTCATCGCCCGCAGCACGCGCGGGTCGGCTTCCACCGGCCCCGGCGTCATGATCGTCCTCGGCGTCGGCGACAGGTCGGCGTATCGTTTCATGGCACTCTCTCCTCGTAGGCAAGCTCGTATAGCGCATCGATCAAAACCGCCAAGCCTCCGGCCAGCTGCGCCTCCTCCGTAAATTCCAGCGGAGAGTGGCTGATTCCGGCCCGGCTCGGCACGAACAGCATCGCCGCCGGACAAATCTCCGACAGCAGCTGGGCGTCATGCCCGGCTCCGCTCGCCATGCGGCGGACCGCCAGCCCGCGCCGGCCGGCCGCCCGCGCGAGCCGGTCGGCCAGCTCCGCGTCCATGCGCGCAGGCGGCGCGTCCATCCACAGCTCGCCCTGCAGCTCGAGGCCGCGCCGGGCGGCGATGCCGTCCAGCTCCTCCAGCAGCTCGCGGCAGAACGACTCCAGCGCTTCGGCTTCGTCATGCCGGACGTCGAGCGTGAACCGGACGCGGCCTGGCACGACGTTCGGCGTGCCGGGCTCGGTCTCGAGCCGCCCGACGGTGGCGACCATCGGCTCGCCTCGGCGGACGGCCGCCCGCTCGGCGGCCAGCGCCATCTCCGCCGCCCCGGCGAGCGCGTCGCGCCGCAGCGGCATCGGCGTCGTGCCGGCATGGTTCGCTTCGCCCGCCACCGTGAACGTATAGCGGCGCTGCCCGACGATCGCCTGCACGACGCCGATCGGCTCTCCGCTCCGCTCCAGCACGATGCCCTGCTCGACATGCAGCTCGACGAACGCATCCAGGTCATCGCGCCGCGGATGCGGCTGCTCCGGGCGGCCGAAGCCCGCCGCAAGCATCGCCTGCTCGAGCGTCTCGCCGTCCGGATCGCGGTAGAACGAGGCTCCCTCGAGCCCGTAGCGGCCGACCATCGTGCCCGAGCCCCAGTAGGAAAGCGGGAAGCGGCTGCCCTCTTCCTCGCACAGCGACACGACCTCCAGCGTCCGGCGCGGCGGTCCGCAAAAGCGCTTCAGCGCCGCCAGCGCGGCGATGCCGGCGGCGACGCCGTAGGCGCCGTCATAGTGGCCGCCGCGGCGCACGGTGTCGATATGGGAGCCGGTCAGGACGACGCGGCTCCCGCCGTCCGTCCCGGGCAGCCGGCCGAACAGGCTGCCCGCGCGGTCGAAGCGCGGCTCAAGGCCGGCTGCGGCGAGCCGCCGCTCCAGCAGGCGCTGCGCCTGCAGCCAAGCGTCGTCGTACAGCAGGCGCGTCACGCCGAGCGCGCCGGCCGGGCCGATCAGGCCCTGCGGCGCATGCGGCGTCCCGGACGCCTCCACGGCGGATGCAGCGCCCGACGCTGTTGGCGGCACGGCCGCTGTTGGCGGCACCGCCGCTGTTGGCGGCACCGACGCTGTTGGCGGCACCGCCGCTGCGCCTGCCGCTGCGCTCGCCGCCTGGCCCGGCGCTTGCGCCAAGCCCGCTCCTCCAGCCGCCTCGGCGGCGGCCGCCGAAAGCTGCGCCGCCGCCGTCCCGAGCGGGTCCGCCGTCGCCGCGTTCGCGGCGCTTTCCGCGCCGATCCAGGCCAGCTCCCGCAGCAGCTCCATCATGAAGGAGGCTGCCTGCTCCATCTGCTCGCTTGTCAGCGCCATCCGCGCTCCCTCCTCTCTTCCGCTTTCAGCGTCCGCCGAACGCTCCGCCCGTCCCGGCCTCGGCGGCTTGCCGCCGCTCTGCCGGCGCCCCCAGGCCGCCAGCGGTGCGCACGCCTCCCGCCGGCACGACGCCGCCGTCCAGCGAGTAGACGACCTGTCCGCGCAGCAGCGTGCGGACGACCCGGACGTCCATCCGCATGCCCGTGTACGGGCTATTCGGATGCAGGTACTGCAGGTGGCCGCTTTCCAGCGTGTAGCCCGCGCTGCGGTCGATCAGCGCCAGATCGGCGTCCTTGCCGACGGCGATTCCGCCCTTGCCGGTCAAGCCGAAGCGCTCCGCCGGCGCCCCCGCCAGCACCTGCGCGAGCCGGCCGGCCGGAATGCCGCGCCGCAGCCCTTCGCCGAGCACGAGCTCGACCGTGCTCTGCGCGCCGGAGATGCCGCCCCAGGCGTCGAAAAAGCTCAGCCCCGGCCCCGCCTTCAGCTCGATCGGGCTCGGGCTGTGGTCGGAGGCGACGAGGTCGATCTTGCCTTCCGCCAGCTGCGCCCACAGCCGCTCGACGCTTTCGGCGTCCCGCAGCGGCGGCGCGCATTTGGCCACCGGCCCGATCCGGGCCATGTCGTCCGCCGTCAGCATCAGATAATGCGGGCATGTCTCTACGGTCACGTCCAGGCCGTCCCGGCGAGCGCGGTCGATCCGCTCCACGCTGTCCGGATGGCTGATGTGCACGAAGTGCAGCCGGCAGCCCGTGAGCTCCGCGTAGAACAGCGCCCGGTGCACCGCCTCCAGCTCCGCCACCGGCGGCCGCGAGGCGGCGAAGTCGAGCGCCCCGACGCGGCCTGCCCGCCGCATCGAATCGCCGAGCGCGGTCGTCATGCTGTCGTTCTCCGCATGCAGCGCCAGCACGCCGCCGAACGAGGCGATGCGCCGCATTCCTTCGTACAGCGTCCAGTCGTCCGCCTCGACGAAGCGGCCTTCGCCTTCTCCGCCCGGCTTGGAGACGAACGCCTTGAAGCCGACGACGCCGGCCTCCGCCAGCGGCTCCAGCTCCTCGAGCTTGCCCGGGACGAGCCCGCCCCAGAATGCATAGTCGACGGCGGAGCGGCCTTCGGCGCAGGAGGCCTTGAGCGCCAGCGCCGCCCGGTCGACCGTCGCCGGCAGCCCGTTCAGCGGCATGTCCGCGTAGGCGGTCACGCCCCCGGCGGCGAGCGCGGCGGAGCCGGTCGGGAACCCTTCCCAGTGGCCCATGTTCGGCTCGTTGAAATGCACGTGGACGTCGACGCCGCCCGGCAGCACGAGCAGCCCCGACGCGTCGACGATGTCCGCCCCGGCCGCGTCCAGCTCCGGGCCGATCGCGGCGATCGCTCCGCCGGCGATCGCGATGTCCAGCCGCTGCGGCTCCGCGGCGTCCGGCAGGACGATGTCGCCGCCCTTGATCACCGTTGTCCAGCCTGCGGCCGGAAGGTCCGTCTTCTCTCCCATGATGTTCGCCCCTTTCCTAACCGCTGATGACGGCAGCGCCCGCGGCCCGCCTCGCTCAGCTGCCCCGATAGCTGCTGTACCCGCCCGGCGCGACGATCAGCGGCACATGATAATGCTGCGAGCCGTCGGCGATCGTGAAGCGGATCGGCACCTGCTCCAGGAACGCCTCTCCCGCCGCAGCGGCCGCGCCTGCGCCTGCCGCCGCTGCCGCCGAGCGGAAATACGCGCCGGCCTCGAACAGCAGCTCGTACGTGCCGGGCGTCAGCTCCTCGCCGGCCAGCAGCGGGCCGTCGATGCGGCCGTCGGCATTGGTGACCGCCTCGCGCAGCAGGCCGGCCTGCCCCTCTCCGGCCAGGCGCGTCAACGTCAGCGCCATGCCTGCCGCCGGGCGTCCTCTGGACGTGTCCAGCACATGCGTCGTCAATCTCCCTCCGCCCATCTCGCTCCTCCTCCCTGCCTAGTCCGCGATCAGGTCCGCCAGCCGAAAGCCGGTGATGCGCCCGATCTCCCGCAGCGCCTGCTCCAGCTCCGCCTCGCGCTCCCGCGGCGTCCGCTCCTGCAGCGCCTGCAGGATGCCGTCCTTGTCCTTGCCCTTCACCGCGAGGATGAACGGAAAGCCGAACCGCTCCACATACTGCCGATTGAGCGCCGAAAACGTCTCGTACTCCTCCGGGCTCAGCCGGTCGAGGCCCGCGCCCTGCTGCTCGGCGACGGAATGCTCGCTCATCGCGAGCCGCGCGCCGAGATCGGGATGCTGCCGCAGCAGCGCCAGCACCGCTTCCTCGCCGGCCTCGCGCACGGCCCGCTCCATCGCGGCATGCAGCTCTTCCCGGCCGGCATACGGCCGGCCCGCCGCGGCCCGCTCGGCGACCCACGGCGAATGCTCGTAGATGCCGCCGAGCGTCTTGGCGAACGCTTCCGGCGTCATCGCGTTCAGCTCCGCGATCGTAACCTGCCCGCTCATGTCCAGTACCCCGCGTGCACGGCGACGATCGCCTCGTCCAGCTCCTCGAACGGCCCGATGACCGTCACCGGCTTCTGGCCGGCGGCGAACACCTCGCGGCACGGCAGGTCGAGCGTCGGATTCTGCTCGTCGTCGCCGGTCAGCTCCAGCAGCCTTTTCTCGCTGATGCCGTACACGACGGTGCCGACATTGCCCCAGTAGATGGAGCCCGAGCACATCGCGCACGGCTCGACGGACGTGTACAGCGCGCAGTCCCACAGGAACTTCTTGTCGTAAAGGCCCGAGGCGCGCTCCATCAGCGTCGTCTCGGCATGGCCGGTGCAGTTGCGCTCGGTCACCTCGATGTTGCCCTGCTCCAGCAGGATCTCGCCGTCCGGGCCGACGAGCAGCGCGCCGAACGGCGTATTGCCGGACTCGCGCGCCGCCTCAGACACCTCGACGACCCGCTTGAGATAGCGGATATGGTCTCTGTCGCTCATGGCGATCTCTCCTTTTAAATCAGGTTCGCGTCAGGCTCGCCGGCCGAAGCCCGGCATACCGCGCGGAAGATGCTGCCGTAGCCGGTGCAGCGGCAGATGTTGCCGGCCAGCGCCTCCTCCGTCTCGGCCCGGGACGGGCACGGATTGGCGGCCAGCATCGACGTCACGCTGACGACCATGCCCGGCGTGCAGTAGCCGCATTGGAATCCGCCTTCCTCAAGGAAGGCGCTTTTCACGCGCTCGGCCCGTTCGTCCCGCAGCCCTTCGATCGTCACGATGTCGGCCTCCTGGCATTGGTAGGCGGACAGCAGGCAGCTGTTCATCGGCTCGCCGTCCACGAGCACCATGCAGGCGCCGCAGCGGCCGATCTCGCAGGAGCGCTTCGTACCGGTCAGGCCGAGGTCCTCGCGGATGACCGCCAGCAGGCGGCGCGACGGGTCGACCCGCAGCTCGCGCCGCTGCCCGTTCAGGCGGAAGCGAAGCCAGAGCGGACCGCCCGCCGGCGGCGCTGGCGCGGCTTCGGCCGGCGCGAGCATGGCCGGCGCAGCATCGGCCGGCGCAAGCTCGGCCCGCGCAGCATCGGCATCGAGCCGCTCCGGCGCCAGCACCGCTTGCGCCGACGCCAGCTCCGCCAAAGCGGAGGCGGCGCCTTCTTCTCCGGCCGCGACCGGCGGCTCCGGCGCCGGAGCGCCGGCCGGCATCTGCATGGCCGCGGCCTCCGGGCCGGCTTCGGCCGGCGCCTCCGTCCCGCGACGGGCCGGCTCCGGCGTTTGCGCCGCAGCCTGCGGCCCGCTCGCGGCCCGCTCCGCCTGCCGGCGCCGCTCGGACTCCGACTCGCCGATGGGGTAACGCTTCTTGTCGTCACTCATCGCATCCGCCTCCTTTCGCCTGCCACTCGGCGCTCCATGGCTGCAGCAGCACGCCGGGCTCGAGCGGCAGCTTGCGCACCCGCACGCCGACCGCGTCGCGGATCGCGGCCGTGATCGCCGGGGCGAGCGCCACCGAGCCGATCTCGCCGACGCCGCGCGGACCGTACGTGTCGTCCTCCGGCAGCTCCTCGATCGCCTCGACCGTCAGCCGGCCGACATCGGCGGCCGACGGCACGAGATACGTATCCAGGTTGCGCGTCGCGTAGCGCCCTGCCTCCATGACCGCATCCTCGCTCAGTGTGAAGCCGAGCGCCATCGAGGCGCCGCCCTCGATCTGTCCAAGATATCCCTGCGGATTGGCGACGGGACCGGCGGCGACGGCATGATGCTGGTCGGTCACCTTGACCCTGCCGCTCAGCAGGTCGACCTCGACGCGGGCGGCGACGGCAGCGTACGTGTACAGGAAATGCGCGCCGACATGCGGCTTGCTCGTAGTCGGGTAGTGGAACGTCGTCTCGCAGACGATCGGGTCCGCCGCCGTCCGGCGCGCCAGCTCCGCATACGCGGCGACGAGCCCGCCGCCTGCGTCCCAGACGCCGCCCGCGCCGACGCGCAGACGATCGGCCGGAATGCCCGACGCCTCGGCTGCCGCTTCCGTCAGCCGCCGCGTCAGCTCCGGACGCAGCCGCCGCAGCGCCATCCACATCATGCTCGTGGCGCGCGAGGCGGTCGACGAGCCGCTGTTGGGGACGATATCCGTGTCGCCGATGAGAATGCGGAAGTCGTCCGGCGCGAAGCCGAACTGCTCGATCAGCATGCCGCTCAGCGTCGCGATCAGCCCTTGGCCGAACTCCTCGTAGCCGAACACCGCCTCGATGACGCCGTCCGCCGCCAGGCGCAGAATGCCGCCCGCCGGGTCCGGGATGCCGAAGCCGAGTCCGGCTCCGTGCATCGTCAGCGCCGCGCCGTAGCCGACGCGCACCCACGGAGGCGGCGCCGGAGCCGCTTCGGCGCCTGCCGCGCTCTCCGCCTGCGCTGCGGCCCGCGCCGCATTCGACGCCGCCGCAGCCCGCTTATCCGCCGGCAGAGCCGCCTCCGCCTCGCCGCTCCGCGCAGCCTGCCCGCCGGCGCCCGCCTTGGCGCCGTGCCGGGACCGCCACAGCGGCGAGCGCTCCAGCGCCTCCCACACCTGCCGCGCGCCGTCGGTCGGCGCGATCGGCTGGCCGAGCGGTCCGGGATCGGACGGCTCGCGCATGTTCATCCGCCGGAATTCCCACGGGTCGATGCCGTGAAGCTCCGCCAGCTCGTCGAGCTGGCTTTCCAGCGCGAAGATCGCCTGGTTGCCGCCGAAGCCGCGGAATTCGCCGGACACGCCGTTGTTCGTGTACACCGCATGCCCCTCGACATCGAGCATGCCCCAGCGGTACGGCCCGATCACATGCTCGGTCGAGAAGTTGAGCACCTCCGCTCCCAGCGTCGCGTACGCCCCCGTATCCGACAGGATGCGGGCGCGATGCGCGAGCAGCCGCCCGGACCGGTCCGTGCCGGTGCGCATCGTGATGAGCATCGGATGGCGCTTCAGCCCCGCCCGCACGGACTCCATGCGCGAGTTGTGCAGCCGCACCGGACGCCCGGTCTTGAGCGCGAGCAGCGAGCCGTACGGCTGCACGTTCAGCTCGTCCTTGCCGCCGAACGAGCCGCCGATCGGGCTCGACACGACGCGGATGCGCTCCTCCTCCCAGTCCAGCATGCGGGCGAGCTGCATCCGGTCCATGAGGCCGTGCTGCGTCGCCGAGTAGACGGTCAGCCTGCCATCCGCTTCCGGGATGAACAGGCCGCCCTCGGTCTCCATATAAGCGTGCATCTGGCGAGGCGTCGCATACTCCCTCTCGACGACGAACGCGCACTCGGCGAACAGCGCCTCCAGCTCCTCCGGCTCGCCGGTGCGGTACTCCGTGCGATGCAGCAGATTGCCGTCCTCATGCAGCTGCGGCGCGTCCGGCAGCAGCGCGAGGCGGGGGTCGGTCAGCGGAGGCAGCGGCTCGTACTCGACCTCGATCAGCTCCAGCGCCAACGCCGCGATCTCCGGCGTGTCGGCGGCGACCGCCGCGACAGCGTCGCCGACGTAGCGCACCCGGTCGCTGCACAGCGCCGGCTGATGCGGAAAAGCGATGCCGAACCGGTTCAGCCCCGGCACGTCGCGATGGGTGATGACCGCATGCACGCCCGCCAGCGCCTCCGCCCGCTCCGTGCGGATCGAGCGGATGAGCGCATGCGCGTGCTCGCTGCGCAGCACTCGCGCCCACAGCGTGCCGGGACGGCTCATGTCCGTCAGGTACGCCAGGCTGCCGTCCACCTTGGCAGCGCCGTCCGGACGGATCCGCCAGCGCTCGCCGCTTCCTTCCCGGGTCAGGATCATCGCCGCTCTCCTCCTCTCGCTGTCCATCCTTCCCATACCGCCGCCGCGGCCAGATTGGCCGCGCAGCGCCGCCGATAGTCCGCATCGGCAAAAGCGTCTCCCGCCGGCGCGTACTCCGTCAGCGCCGCCTCGAACGCGGCCGCCGCCGCGCGGGCGGCATCGCCGCTTGCGGCCAGCGCCGCGAGCGCCGCCCGCTCGGCGAGCCGCAGCCGCTGCGGCGGAGCGGAGCCGCCTCCGGCCGCGAGCCGCAGCCATGCGCCGGGCGCGCCAACGGGCGCGGCCGGGCCGCCCGCCGCCGCGACGCAGACGAGCGCCGGCGTGAACGACTCGCGGCGCCCGATCTTGCGCCAGGCGTGCCAGCGGCCGCCGCTCGCATGCCCGCCGCTGAAGTCAGCGGCGCAGGCTCCCTCTGCGCCTCCGGCTCCGGCGCCATTGCCGCTAGCGGCCCGAGCTCTGCCGCTCCCTTCGCTCGCGCCGCCCGCCTCGCCAGCCGCGCCGGCAGCGCCGGCAGCTCCGCCAGGCGCCGGCAGCGTCACCGCCGCCAGCAGGCGGCGCTCCGGAGCCGCTCCGGCCCGGCGCTCCTCCAGCCAGGCCTCGAGGCTCTGCCCGGCGAGCGAGGCGCCGTCGTACCACTCCAGCTCCGCGTCCAGCGCGAGCAGCGCCGGCAGGCTGTCGCCGACGGCCGACGCGATGTTGCCGCCGAGCGTGCCGAGATTGCGCACGCCCGGCGCGGCGATCATGCGCAGCGCCTCGCGCAGCAGCGGCCAGCCGGCGCTCGCCGGCGCCTTCAGCACGGCCGACAGCGTCGCCTGCGAGCCGATGCGCAGGCTGCCGTCCGGCTGCGGCCCGATGTCCGCGAGTCCGCCGATCCGGCGCAGGTCGAGCAGGACGGACGGCGGCGCCAGCACGCCGTTCTCCCATTGCGTCCGCAGCAGCGTGCCGCCGGCGACGGGCAGGGCGGCGAAGCCGTGCCTCCACCGGAGCCGCCAGGCTTCTTCCAGCGTGGCCGGCTGCAGCAGCAGCGGCCCGGCCGTTTCCTTCAAGCTCATCCCTTTTCCCCCTTCGCCCTCATGTCCTATCCGATCCGATCGCCGCTCTCTACGCTACAGCCGCTGCTCGCGGATATACGGCAGGCCGAGCGACTCCGGCGAGCCGGACGGCTTACCGCGTCCTCTCCAGCCGAGGTACATGAGCACGAGGATCGTCACGACGTACGGGATCATCTTGAGGAAGTACGACGGAATAAGCGAGCCCTCCAGCTGGATGCGGAAGCCGATCGAGTCGAGCGCCCCGAAGAAATAGGCGCACAGCAGCGCGCGCAGCGGGTTCCAGCGGGCGAAGATGATGAGCGCGACGGCGATCCAGCCGCGGCCGGCGGTCATCCCTTCGTTCCACGTCGGGGAGTAGACGAGCAGCATGTTCGCTCCCGCGAGCCCGATCAGCACCGCCCCGCCGACGACGTAGGCGTAGCGCGCCGCTTGCACGGGAATGCCCATGACGTCGGCGGTCGCCGGATTGTCGCCCATCGCCCGCAGATGCAGCCCCCACGACGTGCGGTGGATGAGCAGATGCAGCCCGAGCGCGAGCGCGAAGCTGATCCAGGTGAACCAGTCAAGACGGCCAAAGATCGGCCCGAGGAACGGCACGCCGTCCAGGAACGCCAGTTCAAGCCTCGGAAAAGCGCCCGGAAGCGGCTGGCCGGCGACCGGCTTGCCGAGATAGGCGCTGAGGCCGGCGCCGAACAGCGTCATCGCCAGCCCGCTGACGATATGGTTGGCGCGCAGCGTGACGGTCATGAACGCATGCACGAGGCCGAGCGCCGCGGACACGAGCACGACGGCGGCGAGCGCCGCCCAGAGGCTGCCCGAGCGGATGTAGACGAGGCAGGCGCTGACCGCGCCCATGAGCATGATGCCTTCCGTGCCGAGCTGGATGATGCCGGCGCGCTCGCTCAGGATGCCTCCGAGCGTCGCGATCAGCAGCGGCGTGCCGGAGGCGATCGCGGCGGCAAGCAGCAGAGTGATGAAGTCCATGTCAGGTTCCTCCGATCGGGATTAGGCGGCGCGACGGATGCGAAAGCGTGCGGCCATGTCGCCGGCGATGAGGCAGAACAGGATCGCGCCCTGGATCATCGACGAGATCGACGACGGCATGCCGATCGTCTGCACGCTGTAGCCGCCGACGATGAGCCCGCCGAACAGGAACGACGTGACGAGCAGGCCGGCCGGATGCAGCTTGGCGAGCCAGGCGACGATGATCGCCGTGTAGCCGTAGCCCGGCGAGATGCCGTACATGAGGCGGTGAGACACGCCCGCCACCTCCGCCATGCCGGCGATGCCGGCGAGGCCGCCGCTAACCGCCATGACGATGAGGATATGCTTGCGGATGTTGATGCCGGCTCCGCGCGCGGCGTCCGGATTGGCGCCGATCAGCCGCAGCTCGTAGCCCCAGCGGGTGTAGCGGATGAGGACGGCGTACAGGGCGACGGCGCCTACGGCGAAGACGAGGCCCAGATGCAGGCGCGTGTCGCCGAGCACCGGCAGCATTTGGTTGTCGCCGAACATCGGCGTGCCGGGGAAGTTGAAGCCCTTGGGATCCTTCCACGGGCCGAAGACGAAGTAATTGAGCGCCAGCAGCGCGATGTAGTTCAGCATGAGCGAGGTGATGAGCTCGTTGACCTGGAAATACGTGCGCGGAATGGCCGTGAAGAGCCCCCACAGCGCGCCCGCCGCGATGCCCGCGAGCAGCATCGCCGGAATCGTCAGCCAGAGCGAAAGCCCCGGCAGGTAGATCGTGATCGCGGTCGCGCCCATCGCGCCGGCGAGCAGCTGCCCCTCCGCGCCGATGTTCCAGACGGAGATGCGGTAGGCGATCGAGACGCCGAGGCCGCACAGCAGCAGCGGAATCGCCTTGACGAGCGTCTCGGTCAAGCCGAAGCTGGAGCCGAAAGCGCCGTTCATCATCTTGGCGTAGACGGTGAGCGGGTTCATGCCGTTGGCGGCGATGAAGACGGCGCAGATCAGGAGCGCCGCGACGACCGAGACGATCGGCGTCCACCACGGGGAGCCCTTGCCTGCCGGATCGAGCTCGAAGCGCAGCGGGAAGCGCGGCTTGCGCGCCGCTCCCGGCGTCGATGCGGCTGCGGCCGGACTGCCCGGCGCCCCTCCCGCGAGGCTCGCCGACGCCTGGGCCGCCTGCCGGGCCGGAGCGAGCACCGCTTCGAGTCCCGCCGGGCCGGATGTTGGATTCATACGATGGCCTCCTTGCCGTCAGGATCAGGTTGGTCCGGCTGCCGGAGAGCCTCCTCGGCCCCGGCGCGTCCCGCCGCCGCCTCCTCCGCGCCGCCGGAGCCGGTCATGAGCAGGCCGATGCGCTGGCGGTCCGCCTCGTCATGCGCCATCTCCCCGATGATGCGCCCGCCGAAGACGACGAGCACGCGGTCGGACAGCTGCAGGATCTCGTCGAGATCCTCGGAGATGAGCAGCACTCCGCTGCCCGAGGCGCGCAGCTCCATGAGCATGCGATGCACGCTGTCGGCCGCCCCGACATCCAGCCCTTGCGTCGGATGCACGGCGACCATCAGCTTGGGCCGCATGCTGATCTCGCGGGCGAACAGCAGCTTCTGCTGGTTGCCGCCCGAGAGCATCCGCACCGGCGTATCGAGGCTCGGCGTGCGCACGTCGAACTGCTCGACGAGCGACTGCGCCCAGCGCCGGTTGGCGCCTCCCCGCAGCAGGCCGAGGCGCGAGCGCTCCGGGCCGCGGTACGATTTGGAGAGCAGGTTGTCGGCGATCGCCAGGCTGCCGGCAAGGCCGCTTTTCATCCGATTCTCCGGAATATGCGCGATGCCCGACTCGATCGCCTCCAGCGCCGACGCCCGCTTCCAGACCGCGCCGTCAAACTCGATCTCTCCGCCGGACCAGGGATGCAGGCCGTTCAGCACCTCCGCCAGCTCCTTCTGCCCGTTGCCGGCGACGCCGGCGATGCCGACGATCTCGCCCTTCCTCACCTCCAGGTCGAGCCCGTCGAGCGCCTTGCGCCCGCCGTGGCCGAGCGCCTTCAGCCCGCGCAGCGCGAGCAGCGGCTCCATGCCGGCCGGCTCCCGCTCCTTGCGCTGGAGGACGACCTCCTTGCCGACCATCAGCTGCGCCAGCTGCCGCTCGTCCGTCTCCTCGCGGGCGAGCGAGGCGATCATGCGCCCCTTGCGCATGACGGAGATGCGGTCGGCGACGCTCATGACCTCCTTCATCTTGTGCGTCGTGATCAGGATCGTCTTGCCCTCCGCGCGCATCTGGCGCAGCGTGGCGAACAGCTGCTCCGCCTCGCCCGGCGTCAGCACCGAGGTCGGCTCGTCGAGGATGATGATGTCGGCGCCGCGGTACAGCGTCTTGACGATCTCCACCCGCTGCTGCTCGCCGACCGACAGCTGCCAGATCGGCCGGTCGACCGGGAAGCCGAGTCCGAAGCGCTCGGCCAGCTCGGCGATCTCCTTCGTCTTTCTCTTCATCCAGCCGGCGCCGCGCCAGAAGCCGCCCTTTTCGCCCAGCACCATGTTCTCGGCCGCCGTCAGCGTCTGCACGAGCCGGAAGTTCTGGAACACCATGCCGATGCCGAGCTCGGCCGCCTCCTTGGGCGAGCGGATGCGGACCGGCCGGCCCTGGATCCGGATCTCGCCCTCGGTGGCGCGGTACACGCCGGACAGCATGCACATCATCGTGCTCTTGCCGGCTCCATTTTCCCCGAGCAGGGCGTGGATCTCGCCCCGCTCCGCCGTGAAGTCCACCTGATCGTTGGCCGTCACGCTGCCGAAGCGCTTGACGATCTTCCTCATCTCCACCGCTGGATGGGTGCTCATCGCCTCAATCCGCCTCCTTGAAATGCAGCTCGCGCGCCTCCCCGGAAGCGGCTCAGATCCCTTCTGCAAGGGATCTGAGCGCTGCTCCGGCAGGCCGCAGGAAAGGCCGTCAGTTCGGGATCGTTCCCTCCACGCCTTTCACGAACCAGTTCATGTTCAGAATCTCTTCCATCGTCAAGGACTTGCCCGCCTCGACCTTGGCCGCTCCGCTCTGATCGCTGATCGGGCCCTGGAACACGTCAAGCGCGCCTTCCATCGCCTTCTTGTGCTGCTCCTCGACGAGCGCCTTGACGTCGTCCGGCACTTTGGCGCCGAGCGGCGCGAGGCCGACCATGCCGTCCTGCATGCTGCCCATGTACTGCTGGCTCTTCCACGTGCCTTCCATGACGGACTTGACGACCATCGTGTAGTACGGCCCCCAGTTCCAGACCGGGTTCGTCATGTACGTGTCCGGGGCGAAGCGGCTCATGTCCGAATCGTTGCCGCCGGCGAAAGCTCCGCGCTCCGCCGCCGCCTGGATCGTCGCCGGGCTGTCCTGGTACGCCATCAGCACGTCCGCGCCTTTGTCCAGCAGGCTGACCGCCGCCTGGCGCTCGGTCGTCGGATCGAACCAGGTGTTGGACCAGACGACGCTCACCTTGGCGTCCGGGTTGACGCTCTGCGCGCCGAGCGCGAAGGCGTTGATGTTGTAGATGACCTCGGGAATCGGGAAGGCTCCGACGTAGCCGATCTGGTTGTTCTTCGTCAGCTTGCCGGCCGCGATGCCGGACAGGTAGCTCGCCTCGAAGTTTTTGCCGAAGAACGTGCTCATGTTGTCGTTCGTCTTGTAGCCGGCCGTATGCTCGAAGATGACCTTCGGGAACTTCTTCGCGACGTTCAGCGTGTAGTCCATGTAGCCGAAGCTCGTCGTGAAGACGATGTCGTGGTTTTGCGCCAGCTCGGTGATGATGCGCTCGGCGTCCGCGCTCTCCGGCACGTTCTCGACCGTATCGGCCTTGAGGCCGGTCTGCTCTTCCATGTATTGGCGGCCTTTGTCATGCTCGTACGTCCAGCCGCCGTCTCCTGGAGGACCGATGTAGACGAAAGCGACGCGGGGCTTCTCGATTTTCGGCATCGTGCCGCCTTCGCCGCCTGCGTTCTCGCTTGCAGTTCCGGCGTTCGCCGCTGCGCCGCCGTTCGACGCTTCGTTGCTGGGAGCCGCCGCTCCATTGTTCGAGCTGCCGCCTCCCGCGGAGCATCCGGCTAGCGCGAGCATGACCGCCACGCATAGCCATATGGCGCTTTTGAACGTTCTGACCCTCTTTTTCATCCTTATCCTCCTTTAAATGCTGCGCGTCCGATAATGGCCGGACGGCGCAGGATGTGCTGGAAGTACGGGCATTCGGCGCTTTGCCGCGCTGCCATGTCTTCCACTATAGGAGGCGGTTCGTTTTTACGTCAACTTACCTCACATATATTTGTGCATGAATGGAAATGGATCGGCTTTCATTGTGCGCGGCGCACGAAAATACGTCGGAACGGTTGCCGAAACGATTTATTCCGGCTCTTCTTTGCGTTATATGCATGTCATATTTATGCATGGGTGCGGGAGCGTGGCGAGCGCAGGGCAGGCGCGAGTGGGCGCCGGACGGGCGCGGGATGGGCGCGGGGTGGGCGCGGGATGGGCGCGGGGTGGGCGCGGGATGGGCGTGGGATGGGCGCGGGATGGGCGCGGGATGGGCGCGGGATGGGCGCGGGATGGGCGCGGGATGGGCGCGGGATAGGCGCGGGATAGGCGCGGGGCAGGCCCGGGGTGGGCGCGGGGTGGGCGAGGGGTGGGCGCGGGGCGGGCTCCCGCTTCGCTTGCCATCTGCAACCCGATCAAGCATCTTGCCCGTCACCATCCGTCCGGACAGCTGGTCGATTTTCCCGCTCAACTCCGCCCGTTTGGATTTCCACGCCCCCGCTAACCCGATTTTTTCGACTTATCGCCTCGGCTCCGCTCCTCCGGCTCTCTAACCCGATTTTTTCGGGTTACAGCCCGCCAACTTCGCTCCGACGGCTCTCTAACCCGATTTTTTCGGGTTACAGCCCGCCAACCCTGCTCCGACGGCCCGCTAACCCGATTTTTTCGGGTTGCAGCCCGCCAACCCCGCTCCGACGGCCCGCTAACCCGATTTTTTCGGGTTGCAGCCGCCAACCCTGCTCCGACGTCTCTCTAACCCGATTTCTTCGGGTTACAGCCCGCCAACCCTGCTCCGACGGCCCGCTAACCCGATTTTTTCGACTTATCGCCTCGGCTCCGCCCCTCAGACCGCCTGCTTACTCGGGTTTTCCGCGTAACTCCGACGTCGGGACACCTGTTTGAGCACAGTTACTCGGATTTTCCGCGCAACTCCGACGTCGGGACACCTGTTCGAGCGCAGTTACTCGGATTTTCCGCGCAACTCCGACGTCGGGACACCTGTTCGAGCGCAGTTACTCGGATTTTCCGCGCAACTCCGACGTCGGGGCACCTGTTCGAGCACAGTTACTCGGATTTTCCGCGCAACTCCGGCGTCGGGACACCTGTTCGAGCACAGTTACTCGGATTTTCCGCGCAACTACATCGCTGGATAGATATAGCGTCAACGCAAAAACAGCCCCGGCGACCGCGGCTGTTTGGAGGATGTACGTTTTTCGTTTTGTTGGAGTCTTTGCGTCTGAACCGGCGCATGAAAGCCTCAGCTTCGTTCCGCCACATCGCGCTCTACCGCTTCATGGACGAGCAAAAACAGCCTCTGCCCGACTAAGAACGTCTTGTAGTTCCGTTGCGATCGCTCAGGCGATGCCGCTGCGGCTTGAGTACATCTGCTCCCAGGCTTGCCGCAGCCGCTTCAGCTCCTCCGGCGTATCCGCGTCGAGCAGCATCTGCTCCGGCACATCGTGGAGCGCATCGCCCTGGAACGTTGTGTCCCGCAGGAGCTTGCGGGCGCCTTGATCGCCGCTCAAGCGCCAGACGGCGTCGAACATCGTGGAGCGAAGCGCGACAGGAGGCACGGGCAATCCGTCGGCGCCGGCGCAAGCCGTCCAGTCCAGCTCTGGACGCTCCGCCAGACGAGCCAGGAGGCGCCGCATCAAAGCGGCGTCCGCGAAAGGCTGATCCGCAAGCGCGATCAGGACCGCGTCTAGCCTCGGCTCATCGCCGCTGCTGCCGAGAGCGGCTGCGAGGCCGCAACGAAGCGAATGCGCCATGCCCTGATCCGCGTCGGGACATGTCACCCGCTCGAGCGGCGGCCAGCAGCCGGCCGGATCGGGCCGCGCCGCCCCGGCTCCGCTTGGAAGCCATGTCCCGTCGTCGCCGGGACGCAGCACGGCCACCACCCGCTCGACTCCGCTCGCCGCCAGCTCGCTCAGCACCGCCGAGCCGAGGCTGACGCCCGGCGCCAGCTCGCGGGCCGGCTTGGCCCCGCCCATGCGCGAGCCTGCGCCGGCCGCCAGGCAAATCGCGACCGCTCGCATAAGCGGCTTGCCTCCTTCCACCTGGCCGGGGCCTTCTGCCTGGATTCCGATCCTGTTACCGATCCTGTTGCCGATCCTGTTGCCGATTCCGTTACCGGTCCCGATCCCGTTCCCGATTCCGCGCTCGTTTCCTGTACCGGTTCCGATCCCGTCTACGCTCCAGGTGCCGACCACGCTTCCGCTCGTCGGCCCGTTGCTGATTCCGGCTCCGATCCCGCGTCCGATCTGTCCCGCCGTCGCCATCAGCCGCCGCCTCCCTCGGCGATGACGCGACCCGGCTGCAGCAGGCAGCTATCCGCCAGGAGCCCGGCACTACCGTTGGAATAAGCCGCGTCGGAGCTCCTGCCGCTCGCGAGCGCTGCCGTCCCGACGTCAGCGCCGCCCACAGCCGCCTTCACGCTCCCTCCCGTCAGCGCGACGCCCGCAGCCGCCTTCACGCTCCCTCCCGCCAGCGCGACGCTCGCAGCCGCCTTGCCTTCCTCGCGCATGCGCTCCAAGGGCACGGCCGCGGCCGGCTGCCGCGTCAGCGCCAGCTGCGGCAGCGCGCCGCGCCGCCGCACGGCAACGAGCTCCGCCGCGATGCTGAGCGCGATCTCCTCGGCGCCGTCGCCGCCGATGTCGAGCCCGACCGGACCGGAGATCAAGCCCGGATAATCGAGGCCGTCCCGCAGCAGCGCGATCCGCCGGCGGGAGCCGAGCACGCCGGCATAACGCGGCGGCGCCGCCGCCAGGCGCTCCAGCAGCTCGCGCTCAAAGCGGAGCCGATGGCTGCACAGCAGCACATAGTCGGCCGTGCCGATGCGCAGCGCGTCCAGCAGCTCTGCCGGCGAGCCGATGCGCAGCTCGCAGTCCGGGAACCGCCCCGGCGCGCACATCCCCTCCCGCCAGTCGGCGACGACGACGCGGAAGCCCGCGCGCAGCGCCAGCTCGGCGATCGGGATGCTGTCGTCTCCGGCGCCGAACAGGATCAGCCGCGGGCGCGCTGCCAGATGCGTCACATAACGGACGACATTCTCGTCGCCTGCCTCCGCCGGACAGAGCGGCTGATCGAGCAGCCGGTAGCCGATGCGTCCCGGATGCAGGCGGCGCTCCAGCCACCGGTCATCCTGCAGTCCCGCCGCCTGCCGCAGCACGTCCGCCAGCTCGCCCTCGATCCGCTCCAGCAGCACCGTCAGCGAGCCGCCGCAGCCGGTCGCCTCGCCCCACAGCAGATCGTCCGGCGAGCTCATGTCGTAAAGCACCCGCTGCCAGCTCGGCTCCCCGCCTGCGCCGCGCTCCGACTCATCCAGCAGCATCTCGGCGCGCTGAGCCAGATCCGCCTCCAGGCAGCCGGGACTGACGCTGCCGCGGCGACGCCCATCGCGGCCGAGCAGCATGCACGCGCCCGGCTTGCGATACGAATGGCCGGCCGCCTCCACGATCGTCGCCAGCACGAACGGCTCCGATCCGTTCCAGCCTTCCAAAACCCGTCCTGCATCCATGCCTGCTCCCCCTCTCTGCGCTCTAGGTCGCCTTGCGCCGCCCAGGCGCGCGGCCGGACGCATGACCAGCCGGATGATCCCCCGCCGCCGTCTCGGCCTCCGCCCGGGCCGCCTTGCTCGGCACAGCCGACGCCGGCAGCGCGCCGAAGCCGCGCAGTCGGAACGCCAGCTTCAGCCGCAGCAGGTCGTCCGTCTTCTTGAGGTCGACGCCGAGCAGGTCGCTGATCCGCTCCAGTCGATACGAGGCGGTATTGCGGTGGATATAAAGCTTCTTGGCCGTCTCGGCCAGCTGGCCGTCCTGCTCGAGATACACCTCGAGCGTGCGCAGCATCTCCTGGCTGTACTCCGGCTCCTTGCGCAGCAGCCCCTCGAGCACCCGGTCGCAGTAGGCGGCGATGCGGCTTGCGGGCACGTCCTCGAACAAGGCCGCCAGCTCCATCCGCCGGGCAGGCACGACGGCCTCGGACACGCCCCAGCGGCGCGCCATGCGCAGCGCCTCCTTGAGCTCCGTCCAGGCGCCGGCCAGCGCGGCTTCCCCGATGCGGCGGCTGCCGACGACGACTCGCGCCGCGCCGCCCGATTCCTTGCGCAGGCTCGCCGCGCATGCGGCCAGCTGCGCCTCCAGCTGCTCGCCCGCCGCCGGCTCCGGGAACAGCGAGAGCAGCCCTTCCTCAAGCCGCACATGGAGCGCGCCGCAGCGCCCGAGCTGCGGATGCCGGGCATACTCGAGCCGCGTCCGCTCCAGGCGCGCCTCCCACGCCGCCTCGTCCGGCGCCGAGCCCGCATCGGTCAGCACGGGCACATACGCGCCGGAGATGGCCGCCGACTCCGCCGTACCTCCGTGCGCCGCCAGCTCCGACGCGGCGATGCCGCCCTCCAGATAGCTGCGGACGAGCGCCTCGTAGCTGCGCGCCGCGCTGCCGGCGGCCGCGTGCCGCGCTTCCAGCTGGTAGGCGATCAGCTGCGCCGCCTGATGGAACAGGCTTTCTTCCAGCGTCGTGAAAAAGGGCTCCTCCGTCACGAAGCAGGCAAAGCCCTGGACGTCCTGCCCGGCGCCGCCTTCCGTCTCCAGCGGAATCCGGCAGCAATGCCACCCGTCGCCCTTCGTCCACGGATGGCGCCCCGCCGTCCACGGCCAGCCCTGCAGCAGCGCCGCCGCCTCGACGCGGCTGGAATTGTAGATCATCTCGCCGCTGCGGTCGACGACGGCGAGCGGATAGCCGACGACGCCGGCGATCTCGTCAAGCAGATGTCGGATCGGATCGCTCTGCATGGCGAAGCGCATCAGCTGCTTCTGCTTGTCGAGCGCCGCCTGCAGGGCAGTCGTGCTGCGCTGCATCTCCGCCCGGTACAGCCCGTTCATCTGATCCGAGAACGTGTAGGCGTACGGAAGCTCGATGAGCGGGAATCCGAGCTCGTCGGCGGCCGCGATCAGCTCCGCCGGAATTTGCGGCCAGAAGCGTCCCGGCTTGATGCCGAGTCCCGACGAGCCGCGGCGCTCGAGCTGGCGCAGCAGCCCCGCCCCGCCCTCCGGGTCGTCCTTGATGAGGTAGCCGGTCGTCAGCAGCATCTCGCCTTCCTTGATCCAATCCCAGATGTCCGGCGCATCCATGACGTTGACGGATTTCACGATCCGTCCCTTGCCTGCGGCTCCCGCTACGAGCCTGCCCTCCGACAGCGGAAATACGGACATCGCCTCTTCGACCGTCATATGCATGCTTGCCGCCTCCTCGTTCTTGCCTGGCCGGTCGCCCTCTCCCGGCCGCGAGATCCATTCTAATGTTAGATTATCTAACATTATAGGCTTCCGAGGGCAAGGCAACAATGGTTTTTTAGCGGAAATCCATTCGGGCTCCTAACCGCAGGCTATAACCAGCTATTCCTATTTGCAATTAGGCAGATCGCCGCCGCTTCGGCATAATGAAGCCTATATTCGAGACAGGCGAACGGCCTGCAACAGGAGGTTGGAAGCAATGGGCAGCACGGTGAAGAGCAGCAGCCTCGGCTATCCCAATATCGGGGAGAATCGGGAATGGAAAAAGACGCTGGAGGCGTTCTGGTCCGGCAAGATCGAGGAGCCGCAGTTCCAGCAGGAGATGGAGGCGATCCGCCTGGAGCGGCTGCGCCGCCAGCAGCAGTCCGGCCTCGACCTGATTCCGGTCGGCGACTTCACGTTTTATGACCGCGTGCTGGACACGGCGGCGATGTTCGGCATCGTGCCGCAGCGCTACGGCTACGAGGGCGGCGAGGTGCCGCTCGCGCTCTACTTCTCGATGGCTCGCGGCAACGCTTCGGCGACAGCCTGCGAGATGACGAAGTGGTTCAACACGAACTACCACTACATCGTGCCCGAGCTCGGCGGCGCCGAGCCTGCCCTGACGGCCAACCTGCCGCTGCAGGCGTACCGCGAAGCCAAGGAGAAGCTCGGCATCGACGGCAAGCCGGTGCTGATCGGACCGCTGACGTTCCTCAAGCTGTCCAAAGGCTACGCCGCTGCCGAGACGGACGCCTGGCTGGACCGCCTGCTGCCGCTGTACGGCCAGGTGCTGGCCGAGCTCCAGGCGGCCGGAGCCGCGTGGGCGCAGCTCGACGAGCCGGTCGTCTGCGGCGATCTCGCCGAAGGCGACGCGGCGCGACTGCGGCGCATCTACGCCGAGCTGGCGAAGGCCGCTCCCGAGCTGAAGCTGATCGTGCAGACGTACTTCGACGCTCCGGACGACTACCAGGCGCTGACAAGCCTGCCGGTCGCCGCCATCGGCCTCGACTTCGTCCATGACCGCGGCCGCAACCTACAGGCTATTGCCGAGCACGGCTTCCCGCAGGAGCTGACGCTCGCCGCCGGCATCCTCGACGGCCGCGGCATCTGGCGCGCCGATCTCGACGCGGCGCTGGCGCTCGTCCGCCAGCTGCAAGCCGTCGTGCCGGCCGAGCGCCTGCTGCTGCAGCCGTCGTCCAGCCTGCTGCATGTGCCGGTCTCCCTGGCCGGCGAAGCGAAGCTCGATCCGGCGCTGCAGGGCGCGCTGGCCGGAGCCGACGAGAAGCTCGCCGAGCTGGCGCTGCTCGCTTCTGCCGCCTCGCTCGCAGCAGACGAGCAGGACGAGACGGTGACGGCCGGCTTCGCCGCCAGCCGTGAAGCGCTCGCCGCGTTCGACGCGCTGCCGGAGCGTCGCGTCGCGTCGGTGCGAGCGAGCGTAGAGCAGCACGGCGGCAAGCGCTCCGAGCGGACGAGCGCATTCGCCGAGCGCCGCGTCGAGCAGCAGAAGCGCTGGCAGCTGCCGCTGCTGCCGACGACCACGATCGGCAGCTTCCCGCAGACGGCGGAGATCCGTTCCGCCCGCGCCAAGTGGCGCAAGGGCACGCTGGACGAAGCCTCCTACGAGACGTTCATCCGCGATCAGATCCAGGACTGGATCTCGCTGCAGGAGCAGATCGGCCTCGACGTGCTCGTGCACGGCGAGTTCGAGCGCACCGACATGGTCGAATTTTTCGGAGAGAAGCTTGCCGGCTTCGCCTTCACGTCGAACGGCTGGGTGCAGTCGTACGGCTCCCGCTGCGTGAAGCCTCCGGTCATCTACGGCGACGTCGACTTCGTCGACCCGATGACGGTCCAGGAAACCGTCTATGCGCAGTCGCTCACGAGCAAGCCGGTCAAAGGCATGCTTACCGGCCCGATCACGATCCTCAACTGGTCGTTCGTGCGCAACGACCTGCCGCGCAGCGAGGTGGCGCTGCAGATCGCGCTCGCGCTCCGCAAGGAGGTGGCCGAGCTGGAAAACGCCGGCATCGGCATGATCCAGGTCGATGAGCCGGCGCTGCGCGAAGGGCTGCCGCTCAAGAAAAGCCGCTGGCCCGAGGAGCTGCGCGCCGCCGTCGACGCCTTCCGCCTTGCTACGACCGGCGTGACGGATACGACGCAGATCCATACCCATATGTGCTATTGCGAGTTCTCCGATATCATTGATACAATTCGCGACCTGGATGCCGACGTCATCTCGATCGAGACGTCCCGCTCCCATGGCGAGCTGATCCACAGCTTCGAGGAGAACACCTATGAAAAAGGCATCGGCCTCGGCGTCTACGACATCCACAGCCCGCGCGTGCCGTCCGTCTCCGAGATGGTCTCGATGATCGAGCGCTCCCTGCGCAGCCTCGATCCCGAGCTGTTCTGGATCAATCCGGACTGCGGCCTCAAGACGCGCGGCCGCGAAGAAACCGCCGCCTCCCTCCACAATATGGTCGCCGCCGCGCGCGAGATCCGCTCGTCCAAGCGGCTCGCGGCAAGCTCGACCTGATCGCCGCCATCCTCGTCAGCTGGAAATCAAGCTGAGACGGACCGTCGTCCTCCCCGATTCGATCGGGTGGGTCGGCGGTCTCTTTTTGTTCGCTTTTCGAGGAAAGCAAAATCGGTAAGAACGAAAGAAAACTTAAAAATGATGATAAAAATAGTGCAAATCTCCCGTTATTCATCCGATATAACAATCAACTAGGTCATTGGACTTACATAATAAGGAAAGGGAGTTTGCTATGAGCACAACCAGTACGTATGACAAAGCGACCCATCGCATTCAAAGCAATCTGGAAACGCTGATTCGCCAGTACTTCATCGACGAGTCGACGAACACGCTTCTTCCCATCCGTGCCTACGCGGAGCTGGCTAGCGACGCGAAACGGCTGTACAAGCCGTTGACCAAAGGCGCGCTCGCCCGTCTGGCCGGCGTGCGTCCGAACGTCATCACGGAAATTTGCCATCTGCAGCGCGGCACGATCAACATCTATCATCTGAGCTCCATCGCCGATGCGCTGAAAATCCGCAACATCAACGAGATCATCGAGCTCAAGTAATCCAGCTTGTTGAATCCGCTCTCCCGACCGGGCATCGGGGGAGCTTTTTTGATTTTCCGCATAATTCGCTCGTTTCGGCATAGATGTGAGGGGTGACTTCATGCCGGCGAGCAGCGGCGGAAAGGATTTTAAAATGCCTTTTGTCAACCGATTCCTGTTGAACCAAAATGGAGCGATCACCTATACGGGTAATACGCTCGGCCTCAGCCGGTCGAACACGGTCGGAGTGCCCGGCACCGTGGACAGCATCGGCGCGTTCACGACGATCGACACCACGCAGAAATTCGGCCTTTACCCGGCCGGGACGACATCGAATTTCCAGCAGAACAGCTCGACGGCGCTGCTGAATCTTCCTGCCGGCAGCAGCGTGCTTTATGCCGAGCTCATCTGGGGCGGCATGTACATCAACAACGGCGTCAATCTCAGCTCGTTCCTGAACGATCCGGTCACCTTGACGACGCCGCTCGGATCGGCCAGCATCGCTCCGGACCCGGCGACGGCGTTCGAGGTGCTGCTGGCCAACAGCCCTCCCTATCCTCCCGGCTACGCTTACGTCCGTTCGGCCGACGTCACCTCGATCGTGCAGACGGCAGGAGCAGGCGCGTATACGACGAGCGGAGTCGTAGGCACGATCGTCGTGCCCGATCCGACGTCCAACCATGCCATGTGGACGCTCGCCGTCGCATACGCCGATCCGTCGATGCCGCTGCGCAACCTTTCGATCCGCGTCGGCGCGGCCGTCATCCTGGCGACATCGGGACCGGTCAGCACGGTCGTCACCGGCTTCGCCACTCCTTTTCAAGGTCCGCTCGACGCCAGAGCCGCGATCAGCGCCCAGGAAGGCGACGCCAACAAGACCGGCGACCAGGCCCGATTCGGGCCGACGGCCGCGACGCTGAGGACGCTGTCAGGACCGAACAACTTTGCCAACAACTTTTTCGCCTCGCAGATCAACAACGACGCCGGTCTGCTCGACACCTCCGGCACGTTCGGCACGCGCAACCAGATCAACGGCAATCCCGGATCGGACATCCCGGCAGGCCGGCAAGGCTATGACGTGACCAATGTCAGCCTGGCCGGCACGCTGCAGAACGCCCAGACCTCCGCCGTCTTGCAGCTGACGACGAGCGGAGACGGCTATCTCGTCGACTCCGTCGGCATCCAGATCGACATCACGCAGCCGATCCTGACGATCGTCAAATCAGCGTCGGCCGCAGACGCCGTCGTCGGCGACAGCATCACCTACACGCTGACCGTGCGCAATACCGGCAGCGTGACGGCAACCAACGTTCAAGTAACCGACGGCATCGACGAAACCGCCTCCTCCTTCGTGGCCGGCAGCGTCACCTTGAACGGCACGCCTCTGCCCGGCGCCGATCCGGACACCGGCGTGACCGTCGGCTCGCTCGCTCCCGGTGCCACGGCCGTCATCACGTTCAAGTACAAAGTGACGGCGGTGCCGTTCAGCGGGACGCTGGACGATCAAGGCCGCGTCGCCTATACGTATCAGCCGACGCCCGACTCGCCCGTCATCTCCACGTTCGTGCCGTCCAATATCGTGCGCATCCCCGTCTATCAGCCGATCCTTACGCTCGTCAAGAGCGGCAGTCCGTCCCTCGCTCCGCTCGGCGGCATCGTGACCTACTCGCTGCTTGTCGAAAACAGCGGCAACATCGCGGCGAACGTGACGATCGTCGATCCGATTCCGGCGGGATCGACCTATGTGCCGAACAGCGTCACCGTCCGCGGCGTCCCCGCTCCGGGCGAAAGTCCGGTCACCGGCATCGCGGTCGGTCCTGTCGGTCCAGGCGAGTCCGCCGTCGTTACGTTCGAAGTGCAGGCGACCTCCATTCCGCCGGACGGCAATCTCGTCAACCAAGCGACCGCCTCCTATACGTACCAGCCTCCGGACGGCCGCACGCTGACGGGGCGGACGCCTTCCAATACAGTCGTCATTCCGGTCGTCGCTCCGGTCAACCCGCCGATCGTGCCCGTCGAAAAATCGGCCGACGCCAGCAGCGCGATCATCGGCCAGACGGTCACATTCACCGTCTCCGTCGCCAACGAGAGCGTCGGTCCGATCGACAACGCCGTCCTGACGGACACGATTCCAAGCGGCTACGCGTTCGTGACGGGAAGCGTCGTCGTTGGCGGCGTGCCGAATCCAGCCGCGAATCCGGCTTCCGGCATCCCGCTCGGCACGCTTGCCTCCGGCGCGACAGCGACGGTGACGTTCCAGCTCCTCGTCCTTTCCGCTCCGGAGCCGCCGGTGCTGACGAACGAAGCCTCGCTCGCGTTCACGTATTTCGGCGCGCCGAACAGCTCCGCGTCCAATCCGGTCGACGTGGAGGTGCTGCAGCCGGTCATCGGCTTGACGAAGCGGGCGTCCGTCACGGTCGCCGCGGTCGGCGAGGTCGTTTCCTACTCCGTCACGGCGACCAATACGGGCAACGTCGCTGCGGCCGTCACGATTCTCGACCCGTTGAACGCCTACAGCTCCTTTGTGCCCGACACGGCGCGGGTCGACGGCATCCTCGTTCCGGGAGCCGATCCGACGACGGGCATCGCGGCCGGCACGGTCGCTCCGGGCGGAACGGTTTCCGTCAGCTACGACGTGCTGCTGACGTCATCGCCGCCGGACGGACAGTTCGACAATCAGGCTTCGGCCGCCTTCACGTTCAGCTCCCCTTCCGGCGCGACCGGCTCCGGCACGGCGTTGTCCAATCTCGTCACGATCCTGGAGACGGATCCGCAGCTCTCGGTCGTCAAGTCCGCCTCCCAGACCTATGCGCTCGTCGGGGACCGCATCACGTACACGATCGTCGTGGAGAACGTTTCCGCCGGGCCGGCGGCGAATGTCGTCGTCACCGACGACACGACGCCCGGAGCCGTCTTCGTCCCGGGCAGCCTCGCCGTGAACGGCGTGCCGTCGGCCGGGAACATCGCCGCAGGAGTCAGCCTCGGCACGCTCGCTCCCGGCCAGCAAGCCGTGCTGACGTTCGTGGAAGAGGTCGTCTCGCTGAACGAGCCCGATTACGATGTGGACGATGTCGCGACGGCCACCTTCACCTCAGGAGGCACGACGGTTGCCTCGCTCTCCAACCTCGTCGTCGTCTCGGTCGCGAATCCTTCCGTCACGGCGATCAAGCGGGCGCTGACTCCGTTCGCCTTCGTCGGCGACGAGGTGCTGTATGAGGTGGACATCACCATTACCGGCAATTACAACGCAGACATCATCTGGAGCGACCATCTCCCGGAAGGCAGCGTTTTTGTCGAGAACAGCCTTCAGCTCGACGGCGTGCCGGTGCCAGGGGCGAACACGCAGACGAGAGCCTTCGTCGGCACGGTCGAGGCGAACAGCACGGCGACCGTAACGTTCAAGCTCAAGGTCGTCTCTTTCCCTCCCGGAGGCGTGCTGGTCAACCAGGCGCGGCTCGATCTGACGTTCATCCTGCCGAATGGACGGATCTTCACGCAGACAATCACTACCAATCCGGTCACCGTGCCCGTGCTGGCGCTCGCTTCGCTGGTCAAGCGAGCCAGCGTCTCGACCGTCACGGTCGGCGGCTCCGTGCGCTTCGAGCTCGCCGTGCTCAATCCCAACACGCAGCCGATCGAAAATGTCATCGTCTACGACGCTCTGGCCGCGGGACTTCAATTCGTGCCCGGCAGCCTGACCGTCGGCGGCACGGCTCTGCCCCCCGAGCTGACGCCGTCCCGCATCCCGATCGGCGCCGTTCCAGCAGGAAGCACCGTCATCGTCGCCTTCCAGGTGCTCGCCGCGTTCGCGCCGCCGATCCCGGTCGTCGTCAACTCCGCTTCGGCCGGCTATGAGCTTCTGCTGCCGAACGGCAGCCGTCTTCCGCAGGTGGCCCTCTCCAACACCGTTCAAGTGCTGATCGAGGAAGAAGAGGAATAACGCTGCCGACCGGCTCCAGTCCGCAAAAAAGCCCCCCGGAAAACCGCGCTAGGCGCGCTTTTCCGGGGGGCTTGCCGTTTGTTTGAGTCCGAATCTAGAAGTCGAAGAGGAAATCCTCGTCGCGCAGCGGCTCGACGTTGAGCGTACGGACATAGCCGTTGCCCTTTTTGGAGAAGAAGTCATGCTGCTTCGTCCGGGTGCTGATGCCGTTGAGCACGATCGGATTGATGTCCTCGTCCTCGAAGATCGGCTCCAGGCCGAGGTTCATCATCGCCTTGTTGGCGTTGTAGCGAACGAACTTCTTGACCTCGTCCTGCAGGCCGATGCCGACGTAGAGCTCGTCCGTGTACTGCTCCTCGTTGGCATGCAGCTCGCGCAGCAGCCGGTCCAGCTCCTGCAGCGTCTCCGCCTGCTCCTGCTCGCTCAGCGACGCATGCACCTCTTGCGCGAGCACGCCCACGTACAGGCCGTGGATGCTCTCGTCGCGCAGGATCAGGTCGATGATCTCGCCGCTGCTCGTCATCTTGCCTTGGCCGGCGAGATAGAGCGGGTAGAAGAAGCCGCTGTAGAACAGGTAGCTCTCGAGCAGCACGGAAGCGGCCATCGCCATGTACAAGTCGCGCGGCGACTCGATGCTGCGGTAGTAGCCGGAGATGACGGAAGCTTTTTTTTGCAGCTGCGGATGCTTCTCCACCCAGCGGAATACGGCGTCGATCTCTTCCGTCGAAGCGAGCGTCGTAAAGATGCTGCTGTACGACTTGGCGTGGATCTGCTCCATCATGCCCATGAAGCCGAGCACCGCCTTGCGCTGAAGTCCCTCGACATGCTCGACGAGGCTCGGCATGCCGACGCCGCCCTGCACCGTATCGAGCAGCGTCAGGCCGCCCAGCACCTTCATGTACGTGTCGCGCTCCTGGTCGTTCAGGTACATCCAGCTCATCTTGTCGTCGGACAGCGGAATCTCCTCGTCCGTCCAGAACTGCATCAGGTTCTGGCTCCAGAACGTCGCTGTGAAGTCGTCGTCGGGACGGTTCCAGTTGACGGCGCGCAGCGGCGCGGCAGCGGCGGCGCCAGAGGCCGGAGCTGCCGGCGTGGCGAGATCGATCGGTTTCATGGGTGGTTCCTCCTTAAATTAGACCGCGCAGCTGACGCACTCCTCCACGCCGAGCCGGTTCGTGCGGGTGTAATAGAGGGACTTCAGTCCCTTTTTGGCCGCATACAGGTAATACCGGGCCAGCTCGCGCGTCGTCACGCTGCTGTTGACGTGCAGCACGGCGGAGATGCCTTGATCGACATGCTCCTGAATCTCGGCGATCAGGTCGATGACCTTGAACTGATCCATCGCGTAGGCCGATTTATAGTAGAAGAAGTTGTCCTGCGACAGGAACGGCATCGGATAATAGGTCGTCGAGTTCGCATAAGTGCGCGTCTCGATCGGCTCGACGATCGGCATGACGCTCGAAGTCGCGTTCTGCACGTAGGAGATGCTCTGCGTCGGCGCGATCGCCAGGCGGTACGCGTGGTACAGCCCTTGGCGGGCGACCTTGGCCTTCAGCTCCGCCCAGTCCTGCGGCGAAGGAATCTCGATGCCGGCGAACAGCTCCTTGACGCGGTCCGTCACGGGACGGTAGTCCGTCGCCAGGTAACGGTCGAAGTAGGTGCCCTTGGCATACTCCGAGCGGTCGTAGTCGCGGAAGCGCTCGTTCTTCTCGGCGGCGATGTCGGCGCTCTTGTCGAGCGAGTAGAAGTTCATCATCATGAAGAACGTGCGGACGAAGTCGCGGGCTTCCGGGCTCTCGTAGGCGATCTTCATCTTGGCCAGATAGCCGTGCAGGTTCATCGCGCCGAGGCCGACGGAGTGCATCTCCTCGTTGGCCTTGACGACGCCCGGCGCGTTGGAGACGCGGGTCATGTCGCTGACGGCCGTCAGGCCGGCGATGCCCTCCTGCACCGTCTCGCGGATCTTGCCGTGCGCCATGACGTTCGCGATGTTGAGCGAGGCCAGGTTGCAGCTGATGTCGCGGCGGATCGTATCCGGCTCGCCGAAGTCGCCGATCTCCGACGTCTCCTGCAGCTGGTAGATTTCCGTGCACAGGTTGGACATCTTGATGCTGCCGATATCCTTGAGCGCATGGAAGCGGTTCGCGTTGCTCTTGTTCATGATGTATGGATAGCCGGACTCCAGCTGGATTGTAGCGATCTTGACCAGCATGTCGCGCGCGCCCATGATGAGCTTCTTGCGGACGGCCGGGTTGGCCATCAGCTCGTCATACATCTCGTCCATGTCCATGTCGTCGAGATGCTTGCCGTACGCCTTGAACACGGAGAACGGCGCGAACACATGCAGCGGCTGGTTGTCCTCGGCGAGCTTGTAGAAGCGGTTCGGCACGATCAGTCCGATCGACAGCGTCTTCAGGCGCGTCTTCTCGTCGGCGTTGATCTTCTTGCTGTCGAGGAACTCCATGATGTCCCAGCCGAAAATGTTGTAGTACGCCGCTCCGGAGCCTTTGCGCTGGCCCATCTGGTCCGCGTAGGAGAAGGCGTCCTCCATCAGCTTGAGCACCGGCATGATGCCCTTGGCCGCGCCCTCGACGCCCTTGATCGGCTCGCCGCGTCCGCGCAGCTTGCTCAGGTTGACCGCTACGCCGCCGCCGATCTTGGACAGCTGCATGCAGGTCGAGAGGTTGTAGTTGATGGAGTTGAGCGAGTCGTCCATCTCCAGCAGGAAGCAGCTGACCATCTCGCCGCGGCGGCTCTTGCCGGCATTGAGGAACGTCGGCGTCGCCGGCTGCAGGCGCTGCTCCATCATCGACACGGCCAGCGACTTGGCGAGCTCGGCGTCGCCGCGTCCGAGATGCAGCGCCGTGATCGCGACGCGGTCCGGGTAGTGCTCGAGGAACTGGCTGCGGTCATTGCTGCGCATCGCGTAGTCCGTGTAGAACTTGGATGCCGCCATATAGGAAGGGAATTCGAACTCGAGGCTGTGCGCCAGCTCGAACACGGCGACCGCTTCCTGCTCGGAATAGTGCTTGTATACGTCCTCGTAGTAGTCGTTCTCGATCAGGTAATCGATTTTCTCCTTATGGCTCGCGAAGGAAGGGCTTTTGGCCCGGACTTCCTCCATGAACGCCGCGACGGCTTCCTTATCCTTTTCCAGCTTGAAGAATCCGTCCGCTCCGCGCTTCATGATCTCGTTGTTCAGCTCAATATGCCGCAAGGGGCTGCACCTCCCGCATGAATTGTTCGACATCCCGAGCCGTCCCCGACAGCTCGAACTTGCAGATGACCGGCACTTCGTACCGCTCCGAGACTTTGTCCGCGCTGCCGGCGAAGCAGGTTCCCCAGTTGCGGTTGCCGCTGGCCGACACGCCGCGCAGATAAGTCCGGTTCTTTTCGAGGAAGGCGTCGACCGCCGGCGGCACCTCGCCGAATCCCGTCGTATAGGTGACCAGGACGAAAGGCTCGTCCATCGTCGTCGAATCGCTGATCTGCACGGCCGGATAGCCGAGCTTGCTGACGAACTTGCGCACGTTGCCCGTGCGGGACGTGTAGGCGATGAGCATGCGGTCCACTCCTTCTCTCTTTTGTGGCTGTCTCGGGGCGAATTCGCCGGCAAAGCCCTGCTACTAGATCTAGTAGCTCCTCCAGCTGGAGAAACCAGGGCTCCGACGGCGAAGCAGCGGCCAAGGCGGCTTGCGGAAACAGCCGAAACAACCCGATCGGAGCTGTCACTCGTTGGGTGCTCTCTCCGTCCGGGCCTTGCCTAAGTTGTCGATGCATGGCTGCGCCCGTCCTGCTCTTCCCCCGCCTCTTCGGGCGGAAAGCGGCTGCCCGGACGCGTCCGGCGCTTCCGGTCCGACGCGTGCCGGGGATGCCTGCGGGCGTCCGGCTAAAGGCTATTTTTGGGACTTGACAGCCTGTCTAGTTCGTGCTTGATTATCCATATGTAGAGGCTAGGAGTTAAATTTACCTCAATATATTGTGGTTGTCAAGCCGATGGACGGGCATTACCCTCCAGATCCGGGGCTTGAAACAGGCGGTTGCCCACAGCTGTGAATAAGCAAAAAAGAGCCCGTCCGACGGGCTCTTTCTCGTTTATCCCAAGCTTATCCACAACGCTAGAGCGGGATATTTGTGGATGGGTTCTCTCCGCCCATCCGCAAAATTTTTCGTCTTCGGAACGCCTTCCGAATCCGCACCGCGGCGAACGCGATCGAGAGGATCAGAAGGAACGCAAGGTAGGCGGCGATCAGCAGCCGCAGGTCGTGGCCAGGGAAAATGAGCGAGCTGCTGATGAGCCCGAACATCCATATATGGGACAGGTTGCCGATGATCGACGACCAGAGATAGGGCAGGAGCTTGACCGGCGCGATGGCCGACATGAACGAGATGAGGTTGTTGGGCATGACCGGGATCGTGCGCAGCAGGATGACCATCCAGCCTCCGTACTCGTCGAGCGCGGCCTGATAGCGCTCGTAGCGCTCCAGACGCGCCTGGAAGCGCCGCTGCACCTTGCCGTAGAAGAAGTAGCGGAACAGCAGGTAGACGACGAGCGCGGCCACCGTGCCGGCGAGCCAGCTGGCGAGCAGGCCGCCCGCGATGCCGAGGATCGAGATATGGATGAGGATGATCGTCGCGAACGGGAAGAAGCCGAACAGCCCCTGCAGCACGGCGAGCGGAATCGTAAGCAACAGGATGGCCGGTCCGCCCAAGCCGCTCGCGGCGACGAGCGAGTCGATCCAGCCGTTCATGCGATCCAGCATGGCTCCTCCTCCTCATCCGCTCATTTTTTCAGCCGCTGCCTTTAGTAAGTGTAGTCTATTCGGACGCCTCCGCACAAATACATGGATTTCCAAGCCCGAGAAGAGCCCGACGCGCTTGCTCCTCCTCCATTCGACGGGGATGCGGGCATCCCTGTCGAGCGAAAAAAAAGAGGCCGTCCTGATCGGAAGGACGGCCGCTAGCAACAGCTCCAGGCCGTTGATGAAAAAAGCATCCAAGCCGGCTTCATCAACCCGACTTGGACGCTATTCTCAAGATCAAGCCTGCAGCGCTCCATCCCGCTCCAGAGGCGTAGCCTCCGCGGTTCGCCGCGCCTTCACCGCGAAGTACAGGCCGGTAAAGGCGAGCGCAATGGCGGCATAAATGCCGAGATAGCTCAGCTGCTCGTAGACGACCGCGACATCCCCGCTGGAGATGGCGGCCTTGAGGCCGGCGATGCTGTGCGACATCGGCAGCCACGGATGGACCGCCTGCATCCAGTCCGGCAGCAGCTCCTTGGGGAACGTGCCCGCGCTGGACGTCAGCTGCAGGATCATGATGATGACGGCCACGTAGCGGCCCACCTGATCGCCCCAGGTGACGAGCGCCTGGATGATCAGAGTAAAGGTCAGGCTCGCGGCAAACACTAAGGCGATGAACAGAGGCACGTTGCCGATGTCGAGCTTCAGCCCGTACAGCAGAATCAGCACCGCCGCCAGCGACTGGCTGACGCTCATCAGCACGTATGTCGCCGTGCGGCTGAGGAAGCGGCCGAGCCGCGTCGCATCCGCTTGGAACGAGTCGCGCGAGGAGATGACCGTCGTGAAGAACAGGCCGCCGACGAACAGCGCGATCGAGATGAAGTACGGAGCGATGCCGAGGCCGTATTTCTCGACCTTGCGGCTGTCGTCTTCCTTGATGCGGACCGGATCGGCGAACATCGACACGGTGTCGTCGCCGTCGTGGACGCTAGCGGTCTTGTCGGCCGCCTCGCCGAGCTTGCTCTGCAGCTCGCCCGAGCCGTCGACGAGCTTGAGCGTGCCGTCCTGCAGCCGGACGGCTCCGTCCTCCAGCTGAACCGCGCCGCCGGCGACGGTGCCGACGCCCTCGGCCAGCTGGCCGATGCCGCTCGTCAGCTGCGTCGCGCCGCTGCTCAGCGTCTTGGCGCCGCCGGCGACCTCGGCGCTGCCGCTCGCAGCCTCGCCCAGCTTGGCGCCGAACTGCTGCAGCCCGCCGCTCAGCTGCGTCGTGCCCGCATGCAGCTGCTTCGCGCCGGCGAGCAGCTGCTGCTGCCCCGCGCTCAGCTCGCCGCTGCCCTGCAGCAGCTGGCTCTGCGCGTCATGCAGCGAGGCCGCGCCAGCCGCCAGCTGCTGCTGGCTGTCCGCCAGCTGGCGGCCGCCAGCGCTCAGCTGCTGCTGAGCCGCGCTCAGCCGGCTGCTGCCCTCCGCCAGCTGCTTGCTCGCCGCGAGCAGCTGCTTGCCCTGCTCGGACTCCGCCAGCTGCGGGTTCGCCTGCAGCAGCGCCTCCAGTCCGGCGCTCAGCTCGGCCGCGCCGGACGACACCTTGCCGCCGGCTTCCTCCGCAGCCGCCAGCGAGTCGGCCAGCTTGGCGCTGCCGGCCGCGGACTGCTCGAGGCCGTCCGCCAGCTTGGCGCTGCCCTGCTCCGACTGCTGCAGCCCTTGCTGCAGCTTGGCCGCGCCTGTGGCGGATGCCGCCAGCCCTTGCTCGAGCTGAGCCGCTCCATTGTCGGCAGCGGCGGCGCCATCGGTCAGCTGTCCGCCCGCCTGCTGCAGCTGCGCCAGGCCGGAGGCGAGCGAGCCGCTGCCCTGGGCGAGCGTCGCCGTGCCGTCCTTGAGCTTGAGCGCCCCGCCGACGAGCGGCGACACTCCTTCCTTGAGCTTGCCGGTGCCCTCGGCAAGCTTGGCGAGATTTTCCTGGAGCGCGCGAGCGCCCTCGTCCAGCTTGCCGGCTCCGTCCTTGAGCTCCCCGGCTCCGTCCGCCGCTTCCGCGAAGCCCTCCGACACTTCCTTCACCTGAGACAGCATGCTGCGCGCATACGCCTCCGTGATGCTCGCATTCAGCTCCGCGCGGACGTCCTTCATCGCCGTCGAGCCGATCTGGCCCGCGATGAAGTTGTAGTCGCCGTTCGGCTCGAAGACGATCTCCGCCTGCTGCGGCTGATCGTCCATGAGCGTGGCGGCCTTGGCGGAAAAGTCCTTCGGAATCTTGATCGCCATATAATAGTCGTTGCCGGCGATTCCCTGCGCCGCCTGCTCCGGCGTGACGAAGCTCCAGGCGAACTTCCCGTTCTTCTTCAGCTCGTCGACGAACTCCTGGCCGACATCCATCCGCTCTCCTTCGTACACGGTGCCTTGATCCTCGTTCACGACCGCGACCGGAATCTTGTCCAGATGGCCGTACGGATCCCAGGAAGCCTCGATCAAAAAGCCGCTATATAGGATAGGAACAAACGCGACGGCGACGAAGGAGATGGCGAGCATCGGCTTCTTGAACATCGCTTTCAAGTCCTGGCCGATCGTTTTCACAGCCTTCATGGGTATTCCCTTCTCCTCTCTGACTAAAAATCTATTTTGGTCATTTGGTCAGAATCCTACTTTATCACGCTTGTTTTCAACATGCAACCGGCTCTTTTCGGCCGCCTGTCCGCTTTTTTCCCTTGAAGCGATTTCATTTCTGAAACCGGAAACGGCGGTTTACCGTATAAAAACCTTATGCTACGATCAAAATGACCAGAAGAACCATTTTCGTTCTAGAGTCATATACGGGAGGTCTGCACGTGATGTCGATCGATCGGAGAGCCGAGGTCGTCCAGGCCGCCGCCAGGTCATTCGCCTTGTTCGGCTACAAGGCGACGACGATGGACCAGGTGGCCAAGATCGCGCGCGTCGGGAAAGGAACGATCTACACCTTTTTCGACAACAAGGAGCAGCTGTTCGAAGAGATCATGAACGCGTTCGTGGAGGAGATCGTGCAGCTCGCCGAAAAGGCGGTCGACCCGGCCAAGCCGTTCGCCGAGAATCTGCACCGCGCCTTGCTCGACGTGCTCAACTTTCGACGGGAGCATGAGCTGTTCACGAGGCTGTCGCTGGAGATGAAGGAGATCGGCACGGCCGCGGCCGGCTTCGGCATCCGCATGATGGAGGAGGCGCTGCTGGAGTTCGTCGCGCGGCATGTCGAGGACGCGGTCGCCAAGGGCGAGATCAAGCCCTGCGATCCGCAGCTGACGGCGTATGTGCTGGTCAAGCTGTTCATTACGCTCGTCGTGGACTGGCCGTCCGTCTCGGGCAGGCCGTTCCAGGAGGAGGACGTCATGCGCCTGTTCGAGCTGTATTTCCTGGACGGCATCTCGCAAAAGAGCGGCTCGCCGCTTTAGGACGTATTGACTGACCCGCTCAGGGGCATCTATCACCGCCTTTTTTCCCCTCTGCTTCAAGCGCAAAAAAGCTGCCCCCGCCGTAATGGCGGAAGGCAGCTTTTTTTGACGGATCGAAAACGCTTAGCGGAACAGGCTCCGGTACTCGCCGTAGCCTTCGTCCTCCAGCTGCGACACGGGTACGAACCGGAGCGCGGCGGAGTTGATGCAGTAGCGCAGGCCGCCCTGATCCTTGGGGCCGTCGTCGAACACATGGCCCAGGTGGGAGTCGGCGCCGGCGCTGCGCACCTCGGTGCGGACCATGAAGTGGCTCGTATCCGTCTTCTCCTTGATGCTCGGCTTGGCCAGCGGCTTCGTGAAGCTCGGCCAGCCGCAGCCGGAATCGTACTTGTCGAGCGAGCTGAACAACGGCTCGCCGGAGACGATGTCGACGTAGATGCCCTCTTCCTTGTGGTCCCAGAACTCGTTTTGGAACGGCGGCTCGGTGCCGCTGTTTTGCGTCACCTCGTACTGCATCGGCGTCAGCCGGGCGCGCAGCTCGTCCTCGTTCTTGTCCATTTTCCAGTGCTCTTCGATGAACTGGTCGCGGCCGGAGCCCCTGCGGTACATCTTGTAGCGGAACGGATGCGTCTTGTGGTAGTCCTGATGGTAGTCTTCCGCCTCGTAGAAAGGAGCGGCCGGCTCGATCGTCACGACGATCGGCTTGTCGAAGCGGCCGCTTTCCTGCAGCGCGCGCTTGGATTCCTCCGCCAGCTTGCGCTGCTCCTCCGTATGGTAGAAGATGACGGGCCGGTACGAATCGCCGCGGTCGGCGAACTGTCCCAGCGCGTCGGTCGGATCGACCTGCTGCCAGTAGATATCCAGCAGCTTGCTGTACGGGAAGACATCCGGATCGTACGTGATCTGCACGGCTTCCGTATGGCCGGTGTTGCCTTCGCACACCTGATCGTAGGTCGGATTCTCCACGTGGCCGGCCGTATAGCCGGAGACGACGCGAATGATGCCCGGCAGCTCCTCGAACGGCGATACCATGCACCAGAAGCAGCCGCCGGCGAATGTCGCCAGCTGCTCGTTGTTGTTTGCCATATTGCCATCCCTCCTCAGACTTCTATTATAGCGGACGTCCGGGACCGAAGTCCAAGCCGCTACTCGCGCAGCGCGTCCTTCAGCCGCGAATGCATCGCGCCCTCCGCTCCGCCCAGCCTGCGGCGCAGCCGCTGCGCCTCCGCCGCGAGCCTCGCCGTCTCCGCCGCGAGCCGCTCGCGCTCCGCCTCGGCTGCGGCCAGCCGGCTCTCCAGCTCCGCGCAGCGCGCCCGCAGCTGCAGCAGCTCCTCCTGCGAGCCGCCCTCAGCCGAATGGTTGCCCATGCTCATGCTCTCTTGTCTCCTCTCCTTGCCGCCTCGCCGCTGCGCTCCCGATCCCTCCGTCTGGATCGTCGGAGGCGGACGCATCCGCACGGCCGCCGCCATGCGCGGGAAGGCGCAGCCGATCGTTCAAAAACCCGGCCGCCTGCCGCAGCGACTGCTCCGCTTCCGGCAGCCAGCCCGGCATCATCGCCGTAAAATCATGGATCATGCCCGCATAGCAGCGGTATTCGGCCGGCACGCCCGCGGCGCGCAGCCGCTCGGCGTACAGCCTGCCCTGGTCCCGCAGCGGATCAAGCTCCGCCGTGACGACGAGCGCCGGCGGCAGTCCGCCGAGATCCGGCGCGAGCAGCGGCGATACTTGCGGCTGCGCGCGCAGCTCCTCCGGCGCGTAGCCGTCGGCGAATTGACGCAGCAGCCGCAGCGTCAGCATGTACTGCCGGCCGTTCTGTCGCAGCGACGGCTGGCTCGCAGCCCCCGGACCGCCCCGCCCGGTCAGGTCGACCGCGGGATAAAGCAGCGCCTGCCCCCGGATCGGCGGTCCGCCGGCGTCGCGGGCGCGCAGCGCGGTCACCGCCGCGATGTTGCCGCCGGCGCTCTCGCCCGCCACGGCGAGCCGCGCCGGATCGCCGCCGAGCGAGCCTGCCTCGCGCGATGCCCAGAGCAGCGCCTCGTAGGCGTCGTCGGCTCCTTTCGGGAAGCCGTGCTCCGGCGCCAGCCGATAGCCGACCGACAGCACGAGGCAGCCGCTCAGCTGCGCCCAGGCGCGGTTGTAGCGATGCCGCAGCCGGTGGCCGCCAAGCGCGAAGCCCCCTCCGTGGTAATACAGGATGACCGGCAGCGGCTCCGCCCGGCCGCTCTCGCCCGCTTCGATCTCCGGCCGGTACCAGCGCGCCGGGATGAGGCGGCCGTCCTCCGCCTGCAGGTCGATGTCCCCCGAGTCGACCCGGCCAGACAGGCGCAGGCAGGCGACGGCATCCATCGCCCGCATGAAGGCGGCCATCCGTCCGCGCATGCCCGCGAGCGGCCGTCCGGTCATCCAAGCGCCGGCATGCACGGCCGCCAGCAGCAGCCGCAGCGGCAGCGCCAGCCGGCCGGCAGGCGGCCGCTCTTGCTCACTCTTTCCTGTCTTGGACACGCTCGATCATCTCCGTCTTGAGCTTCCACAGCTCCGGACTGAACGATACCGGATACGGCTCCGGATGCAGCTTGCGCAAATGCGGCTGGCGGAACAGCGCCAGCTGCTCCCGGTGGTAGCGCCGAATCGATTCCAGATCCGGCAGCTCGCGCACGAGACTCCCTTCGCGCAGCAGCGGCTGCAGCAGCTCCACCGGCTCGTATCGGGTCAGCACCGACTTCACGTACGGATGAGCCGGGTCGATGCGGCGGAGCGGCTCTCCGGACGGGGCCGCCTCCGCGCTCAGCGCCATGTAGTCGCCGACCGCGCAGCCCGTCGCCGGGTCGAGGAGCCGGTACACGGTCTTGGACCCCGGATTGGTCACCTTGTCGAGATTGCCCGACAGCTTGATGACCGGCTCATAGCCGGCGCCGCGGTCGATCGCCGCGAGCTTGTACACCCCGCCGAGCGAGGGCTGGTCCGCCGCCGTGATCAGCTGCGTGCCGACGCCCCACGTATCGATCGCCGCTCCTTGCGCCTTGAGGTTGAGGATGATGTTCTCGTCCAAATCGTTGGAGGCGACGATGCGCACGTCCGGGAAGCCCGCCTCGTCCAGCAGGCGCCGCGACTCCTTGGACAGGACGGCGAGGTCGCCGCTGTCGAGCCGGATCGCCTGCAGCTCCTTCCCTTTGGCGCGCAGCCGCCGAGCTACCTCGATCGCGTTCGGCACGCCGCTGCCGAGCGTATCGTAGGTGTCGACGAGCAGCGTCACGCCGTCCGGCAGCGCGTCGGCATAACGCTCGAACGCCTGCAGCTCGGACTCATGCGCCTGCACCCAGGCATGCGCGTGCGTGCCTTTGGCCGGGATGCCGAACAGCCAGCCTGCCCGCATGTTGCTCGTCGCGTCGAAGCCCGCGATGTAAGCCGCGCGCGCTCCCCATACGGCCGCGTCCAGCTCCTGGGCGCGGCGGGTGCCGAACTCCAGCAGCGCGTCGGCGCCTGCGACCTGCTTGATGCGCGACGCCTTGGTCGCGATCAGCGTCTGGTAGTTCGCCATGTTCAGGATCGCCGTCTCCACGAGCTGCGCCTCGAAGATCCGTCCCTCCACGCGCACGAGCGGCTCGTTCGGAAAGACGAGCGTGCCCTCCGGCACGGCGTCGATGCTGCCGCTGAAGCGGAACCGCCGCAGCTCCTCGATGAACTCCGGCTCGTACCGCTCCTCCTGCTCCTCCAGGTAGGCGAGCTCCTCCTCCGTGAAGCTCAGGCCGAGCATGTAGTCGGCGATCCGCTGCAGCCCGGCGAAAACGGCATAGCCGTTGCCGAACGGCAGCTTGCGGAAGTACATCTCGAACACGGCTTTGCGCTCATGCGTCCCCATGTTCCAATGGGCATACATCATATTGATTTGATATTTGTCGGTATGCAGCGCCAGCTTCGCCGTCTCCATCCGTGTCGTCCTCCTTTTCATCGGCATCCCGCGGCTCTCGGCCGCCGCAGGCACGCGCCGTCCGCGTCATAAAAGGGAAAAGCTGCGCCTCGCAGGGCGCAGCTCGTCGTTTCGTCCGTTACTCGGCCGAAGGCCGTGCCGCCGGTCCCGCCTCGATGGAGCCTGCCGGCAGCGGATCATCCGCAAGCACAGGCGCGGTTTCCAGGCGCGCTTGCGCCCGCAGTCCGTCCAGCTCCTTCTGCTGCGCCTTGAGCTGCTTCTGCAGCCTGAACGAGCGGATGATGCCGAACAGGCCCACGCTCGCGCCGCCCAGCAGCGCCGAGCCGAGAATGACGAGAATCAGCGGCAGGTTCGTCTGCGCGAACAGGAAGTTCACCTGAACGGGATCGACGTTAATGGCCGCGAAAATGGCTATCAGCAAAGCGAAGACAAGACCCGAAATAAGCAATCCCTGCGTTCTCATCGTTCAACCACCCTATCCGCATTGTATCCTTAATCAACCTTTTTTACCCCGGCCTCCCGGGGTCAAACCTTGCGCCGCGGCAGCCATACCTCGAGCAGCGAGCTGAGCTGCTCCAGATGGAGCGGCTTGGTGATATAATCGGTCGCTCCCGCCTGCAGGCACAGCTCCCGGTCCTGCGGCATCGCCTTCGCCGTGAGCGCGATGATCGGCAAGCTGCGATGCGCCTCGATGGAGCGGATTTCCCGGATCGCATCGTACCCGTCCAGCACCGGCATCATCATGTCCATCAAAATGAGATCGCAGCCGAACGCCGCCAGCGCGTCAAGGGCCTCGCGGCCGTTGGCCGCCGTCAGCACCTCGATGCCTTGCTGCTCAAGGAAGCTCGTCAGGCTGTAGACGTTGCGGATGTCGTCGTCGACGATCAGCACGCGCCGGCCTCCGTACCGGCTGCCGCGCCTCGGCGGCTCCGTCTCGGACGACGGCAGGCGGAGCCGCTCGGCAAGCATCTCCTCCAAGGAACGGCCGGCCGCCGCTTCCTCGTCCAAATAACCTGCCGCCTCCTGCAGCAAGCCGGAAGCCCGGCCGGGCTCCTCCGCGCGGACGGCCTCGCCAAGGCTCGGCAAGAGCAGCGTGAACGCGCTGCCGAGGCCCGGCTGGCTTTCGACGAAGAGGCAGCCCTGCAGCAGGCTCGCCAGCTGGCGTGAGATCGACAGGCCGAGGCCCGTGCCGCCGAACTGCCGGCTCGTCGTGCCGTCCGCCTGGCGGAACGCCTCGAAGATCAGGTCGAGCTTGGACGGATCGATGCCGACGCCCGTATCCCGAACCTCGAACGCCACGACCTGACGTCCCGCATGGGATGGCAGATGCTGCAGCACCTCCCTTTCGGTCGCCCGCGAAATCGTCACCGTCACGCCGCCCTGCTTCGTGAACTTGAACGCATTGGACAGCAGATTTTTGAGAATCTGCATCAGCCGCTGCTCGTCGCTGACGATCATGTCCGGCACGTTCAGCCTGCGGATGACGGCGTACTCGAGCCCGCTCCGCTCGGCATGCGCGCGGAAGCTCGATTGCAGCAGCGCCGGTAGCTCGCTCAGATTGAGCGGCTCGAGACTGATCTCCATCTTCCCGGCTTCGATTTTCGACAGATCCAGGATATCGTTGATCAGCACCAGCAGATCCTCGCCGGCCGTATGGATGACCTTGGCGAACTCCTCTTCCTTGGGCGACAGGTTGCCTCCCGGATTCTCCGCCAGCATCTGGGACAGGATCAGCATGCTGTTGAGCGGCGTCCGCAGCTCGTGGGACATGTTCGCCATGAACTCGTTCTTGTAGCGCGAGCTGCGCTCGAGCTCCGCCGCATACAGCGTCAGCTCCTGCTGGATGCTCTGCAGCTCCTGAGACTTCTCCTCCGACAGTCGCGCCTGCCGGATAAGCTGCTCGTTGGAGGCTTCGAGCTCCTCCTGCTGGGTCTGCAGCTCCTCCTGCTGGGTCTGCAGCTCCTCCGCCTGCTGCTGCAGCTCCTCCGTCATCGCCTGCGATTCCTGCAGCAGCGTGCGGATCTCCTCGCCCGTATGGACGCGGTGCAGCGCCAAGGCCAGCTGCTCGGCGGCCTCCAGCGCCAAGTCCTGCTCCAGCGGCGTGAACGGCTCGAAGCGGGCGGCCTCCAGCACGGCGAGCGTACGGCCTTCGTAGACCGCCGGCACGAGCAGCAGCTGCGGCGGACTCGCCTCGCCGAGGGCGGAGCCGATCTTCACGTACGATTCCGGCACGTCATACTGCCGCATCCGCTGCTCGGCGAAGCAGCGGCCGACGAGGCCTTCGCCGTGCTCGATGGCGGGCGGCAGCGCAGCCGCGCCGTCGCCGCTGCCCGTCACGGAGCAGGCGAGCTGCAGCCGGCGGCTCGGCTTGAGCGACTCGACCGCGTACAGCACCGCGAACGGCGCCCGGAGCGCTTCGGCAGCGAAGCGCAGGAACGCTTCCTGCGTCTCGGCCGCGCCGCCCGTCTGCTGCAGCGCGGAGCCGATCGCGAGCGCCTGCCGCTGCTTCCAGTCGTGGCCCTCGACCTCGTCGAGCAGCCGGTTCGTCGCGGCCGCCAGATCGGCGATCTCGTCGCGCGAGCGGATCTCGATCCGCTTGGCGAGCTGAGCCAGGTCCCTGCCGCGCGAATCCGCCATGCCGTCGATCGATTCCGTGACGCTGCCGATCGTGCGCACGATCGAGCGCGAGATCAGCCAGCCGAACAGGCCCGACAGGACGATGGAGACGAGGAACAGCGAAAGCAGCGTCGTCCGCAGCAGGCTGTTGCTCCGGTCCAGCCTTTCCAGCCGCTGCCCCGCCAGCTTATGCTCCGTCTGGCGGAACGCGTCGAAGCTGCCGCGCAGCTGGTCCATGTTCTGCTTGCCGCGGTCGATCGCGTAAAAATCGCCGACCTTCGCCTCGTCGCCGTTCTGCTTGGCCTCGATGACCGGCATCGTGATGGCGAGCCATTGCTCGATCGAGCCTCTCGCCAGCTCCAGCAGCTTGGTCTGGCTCGGATTGTCGCTCACGAGCGCCAGCAGCTCGCTGTAGTTGTTCTGCCATTGGGAGAAGCCCGAGCGGTACGGATCGAGATAAGCCTCCTCCCCGGTGATGATGAACCCCCGCTGTCCCGTTTCCATGTCGAGCAGGTTTTTCTCGATCGCGTTGGTCAGATTCATGACGGAGATGTCGTGCTCGGTCACATATTCGGTCTCCTCCTGCACCGCCGCCAGCTGCAGGAAGACGATCAGGATCGAGACGGCCAGGCAGGCCAGGATGACCGCATAGCCGGAAATGATTTTGAAGCGGATCGTGAATCGGCCCCGTCGGTCCGTCCGTCCGCTGAGATTGACTTCCATCGGATGGGCAAGCTCCTATCTGCTGCAGAGGCAAGTCGCATCTGCTTGAAAATGAAATCCGGGACGCCTCACGCGACGGGCGATTTGCCCCCGTCGATGTTGATGGCTGTCCCTGTAATATAGGAAGCCGCTCCGGAAACGAGGAACACGATCGCATTGGCGGCTTCCTCCGTGTCTCCGATCCGTCCGAGCGGAATGTCGTGGCGCGGATCGCGCGCGAACTCCTCCCACGTCTGGTCGGGGCTGGTCCGCCGCCACTGCCGCTCGATCTGGGCGCTGCGGATGAGCCCGATGCAGACGGCGTTGACCCGGATGCCGTCCGGCGCCAGGTCGCGGCTCATCGCCTTGGTCAGCGCGAGCCCCGCCGCCCGCGAGACGGATGACGGCAGCGATGCCTTCGGCGGCGTCTTGCCGCCGATCGCCGTCACGTTGACGATCGCTCCGCCGCCTGCCGCCTTGAGGGCGGGCAGGGCCGCCTGCGTCATATGCACCGCGCCGAGCAGCTTCAGGTCGAGATCGGTCTTCCACGCCGCCGGGCCGACCTCCGCGAACGGAGCGGCGGCGGCCGTGCCGGCATTGTTCACCAGGATGTCGATCACGCCGTCCCAGCGATCCGCGATGCCGCGCACCGCTGCCGCAGCCGACTCCTCCCGGGAGACATCGCCGGGCACGGCCAGCACCTCGCCGCCCGTCTCCGCGACGATGCGGGCAGCCGCATCCTCAAGCTCCTCCTTCGTCCGGGCGACGAGCGCCACCTTCGCCCCTTGGCGGGACAGCTCCAGCGCCGTCGCATAGCCGATTCCCTTGCTGCCTCCGGTCACGATCGCCTTCTTGCCTTCCAGCTTCAGCTTCACTTGCGGTTCCTCCTTCGGAATGAACTTCCTTCGCGGCCGGCTCGCGCTCGAGCCGATCCGGGGCATTTCCCGGGAAATCGACATTCGCGCTTCCTGCCGCTCAGGAAGGGCGCAACTTCACATACAGGCGGGCCCGCTCCTCCCAGATCTCTCCCGGCTCCAGGCCGAACAGTCCGATCTCCTCCGCAGGCAAGTTCGAATTCGGGGCGTTGACCAGATTGACCTGCGGCTCCGGACAGATGAACTCGCCCCTGCCGCCGTTGTTGTAGAGCATCCACTGCTTGTACGAGGTGCCGACGTCGTAGACAAGCGTCATGCCGCGCTTGCGGTCGGTCAGCTCCATCCGGTTGCGGCCCATCTGCGGCTCCGCCGTATAGTGATGATCGAGCGAGGTCCAGAACGGATCGGCTCCGGCTCCTTTCATCGCCTCTTCCTCCGGAGCGAGCTCCATGAACGCTCCCGTAGGCAGCATGCGCTCGTTCATTTCCCAGCGGCGGCCGGCCGTCAGCTTGAAGCTGTAGTCGCTCTCCTTGCTGCCGGGCGCGAACGGCACGTTCAACGTCGTATGGAAGGCGAGCAGGCAAGGCATCGGCTCGTCGCCGTCATTGCGCACCGCCACCTGCTGCGCCAGCCCGTCCGGACTCAGCGCATAGCGCAGGCGGATCGTGAAGCGGAACGGGAAGCGCCGATAGACCGGATGATCCTCGTCGATGCGGACCGCCACCGTGACGAAGCTTTCGGAGCCCTTGCTGCCGAAGCTCTCGACCTCCCATGGAATCGCATGGAGGAAGCCGTGGAGGTGGTTGTCGCGCTCTCCTTCATTGACCGGCAGCTGGTAGATCCGTCCTCGCCAAGGAAAACGGCCGTCCTCGTAGCGGTTGGGCGGAAAGAGCACCGGAATTCCCCAGACGACGGGATTCTCGCGGAAGCGGGCCAGCTCCTCCTGCGACGGCTCTCGCAAAAACCGGCAGCCGGTGATGCGGTCTTGGAAGGCGATGAGGTTGCCTCCGGTCTCGGGCAGCATGACCGCCTCATAGGCGTCCGCCCTCAGATAGATCGCCCTCTGGCCCTGGTAGATTCCTTCGAACGCACTGCTCGTTGCCATGACACGACCGCTCCTCTCTCTACTCTAGTAGTAGAGTACCATAACGTCGTCGCGATTTACTATGAAAAGAGACGGACGCCGTCCTCCCCGCAACGCGGCAATAGCCCCGAAGCCGAAGCTTCGGGGCTATTGACTGCGATCTGCGCCGAGCGCGGCAGCGGCCGGGAGACGGACTAGCGGTCGGCCGACAGGCTCGGCGCCGGCGCGGGCAGCGGCTGCTCCCGCTCCTCGCGTCCGCCCATGAACGGCCACCAGTTGGCCGCGCCGAACAGGCGCACCATGACCGGGATGAACAGCGGCAGGATCAGCACGGCATACAGGAGCAGGCCGATCAGCACGACCGTTGCGATCTGCATCAGCGACAGCACGCCGGACGGCAGCATCGCCGCGAACGTGCCGCCGAGGATGACCGCGGCCGACAGGATGACGGAGCCCATATGGCGCATCGACAGCAGGATCGCCTCCTGCGGCGGCAGATGCCGGTACTCGCGGAAGCGGTCGAGCAGGAAGATGCTGTAGTCGACGCCCAGCGCGATCAGCAGCACGAAGCTGAAGAACGGCACCGGCCAGCTGATGCCGGAGTAGTCGAGCGCCCGGCTGAAGATCGCTTCCGCCGCCGCCATCGACGTGTAGTAGGTAAGCAGCAGCGAGGCCATGATGTAGGCCGGGATGACAAGCGAGCGGAACAGCGCGATCAGGATGAGCGAGATGCCTGCCATCATGAGCACGACCGTGCGCGAGTAATCGGCCTGGGAGATGGTGTTCAGGTCATGCTGCACGCTCGTGATGCCGCCGATCGCATGCTGCGCTCCCGCGTAAGCCGTCCCCTCCAGCCCGCGCTCGATCGCGGCCTCCAGCTCGGGGATCCGGCGGAGCGTCTGCTCCTCGTACGGATTGGAGTCGAAGACGACGTCGAGCGTCGCCATCGTTCCTTGCGGCGAAAGATAGGTTGCCACCGCCTGCCGGAACGACTCGTCCTGAAGCGCCGCATCCGGCAGGTTCCAGCCGGTCAGGCTGCGGCTCGGCGACTTCGACAGCTCCGTCAGATACGACTTCGCCTCCGCGAGGCCGCCGCTCACCCGAGAGATGCCGTCGACGCTCTGGTCGAGGCCGCTCGTCAGCTGGCCGAGCTGCTCGTTCAGCTCGGCGAAGCCTTGCGACAGCTGCCGCTGTCCGCCTTGCAGCTGCTCGAAGCCGGCCGCCACCTGCGGCAGCTTTCCGATCGCCTGGCCCTGGCCGTCCGCCGCTTGCTGAATGCCCTTCTGCAGCGCGTCGAGACCTGCGGCCAGCTCGCGCAGTCCGCCGCCGAGCGCGGCCTGGCCGGCGCTTGCCTGCTCCAGGCCGCCGTTCGCCTTGCCGATGCCGGCAGCCGCTCCGGCCAGCTGGGCATTGGCCTGCTCCAGCCCCGCAGCCGCCTGCTCGGCGCCGCCCTGCAGTCCGGCGAGCGATTGGAGCGCCGCCTGGTATTGCTCGTCGGAGCCGAGCTCCGGATACTTTTCTGCGAGCGCCTCGAACGCCTGCTGCACGCCGCCCAGCCCTTGGGCAAGCTGCCGCTGGCTCGCCGCCAGCCGCTCATACGCGCCATGCAGCTGATCCAACCCGCCGGCAGCCTCGCGATAGCCTTGCAGCAGCCGGTCGCTCGCTTCAGCCAGCTGCACGGCGCTGCCCTGGGCCTGCTTCAGTCCGGCGCTGAGCTCCTTCGCTCCGACGGAGCCGTCCTGCAAGCCTTGCTGGATGCGGCGCAAGCCTTGCTCCAGCTCCTTTACGCCGCCTTGCAGCCTCGCCGTGCCTTGCTCCAGCTCGCCGGCTCCGGCCGCCGCCTTCTCCAGCTTGGGCGCGTTGGCCGCCAGGCTCGAGCTCGCCTCGGACAGCCCTTGGCCGATCCGGTCGAGCCCTTCCGTACTCTGGTCGATGCCGCTCTCGAGCGTGCCCGCCTGGGAGGCGACCTCCAGCTCCTGCAGCGGCTCGCCGGCCGGGCGCGTCGCGCTGCGCACGCTTTTGACGCCCGGCACCTTGGCCAGCTCTCGGCTGACCTGCTCCAGCGCGGCCAGCCCTTCCTTGCCGTCGAAGCTTTTATCCGCCCTCAGCACGACCGTGCTCGGCATCGAGTCGCCAGGCCCGAAGCTGTCCGAGATCAGGTTGAACGCCTTGACCGAATCGTACTTGTCGCCGATCTCTTCCATAGAGTTGAACGAAATCGCGTTGCGGTACGAGAGGAGCAGAGGCACGGCGACGACCGCCAGCACGAGCAGCGCCCAGACCGGGCGGCGCAGCGAGAAGCGGCCCATCCGCCCCCACAGCCGGCTCTCGCTATGCGAGAGCGAGCCTTTTTGCGGCCAGAACAGCGCGTTCCCGAGCACCGCCATGAAAAACGGCACGAGCGTCACGAGCGCGAGCAGGAGCACTGCCACGCCGACCGCGACGGCGACCGCCGAGCGATAGAGGCCGAATGTCGAGAACCCGATCGAGGCGAAGCCGATCAGCACGGCGAGCCCGGAGATAAGCACGGTCCGGCCGGCGTTCCGGTACGTCCGTACGATCGCTTCTGTCCGATCGAGGCCGCTCGCCAGCTCCTCCTTGTAGCGGCTGATCAGCAGGATGCAATAGTCCGTCCCGATGCCGAACAGGATCGCCACCATGAAGATCTGCGTGAACGTGGAGAGCGGGAAGCCGGCGTATTCCGCGAGGAAGGCTACGACCGACTGCGACAGCAGGTAGCTGAGCCCTACGACGACGAGCGGCACGAACGGCGCGACCGCCGAGCGGAAGACGAGGAACAGGATGACGAGAATGAACACGACCGTAATATATTCCGTCTTGGCGAGTCCTTCCATCGAGCTGCGGATCTGGTCCTCGTTGATCATCCATTCCGACGTGTAGTAGTGCTCGACCTTGATCGTCGAAGCCGCCTCGACGAGCAGGCTTTGCAGCTCCTGCGGCTCCTTGCCGTCCGCCTCGATCGAGACGAGAGCGAGCATCGTCCTGCCGTCCTTGGCGACGAGCTGATCCTCCAGCTCCTTCCGGTCGAACGGCCCCGTCACCGATGCGATGCCGAGGCTCTCCTTGCCCTTCAGCTCCGCGAGGCCGCTCCGGATCTCCTGCCGGTCGGCATCACTCAGTCCTTCGTCCCGGTGAAAGACGAGCACGGCCGACTTCTCGTCTCCGGCGTCGCCGGCCGCACGGCTCTGCGCTTCCTTCTCCTTGAGCAGCTTCGAAGCGGTCGAGGACGAATAGCCGTCCGGCACCGTGATCTGCCCCTTCTCCCGCACCAGCTGCTGCATATCCGGCGCCAGCAGCATCAAGCCTGCCGCCAGCGCGATCCATAGCGCGAGGACCGCCCACCGCCATTTCAGAATCGTTCTCATGCTCCACGCCCTCTCCCGGCTTGTTTTCTCTTTAGTCCTTCAGCCTGGCCGCCAGATCCTCGAACATCTCGATGAACTGCATGGCTTCTTCTTCCGTAAAGCGAGAAATATAGGCTCCAAGCGTCTCGCCGATGACTGTTCCCGCTTGCTCGGCGACCAGCCGCCCCTCTTCCGTCAGCGACAAATAGGTCACCCGGCGATCCCGGTCATCGGGACGCCGGCGGACGAGCTTCTTGTCGACCAGCTTCGTCGTGATGGACGTGATGCTGCTCTTGCCGACGCAGAACGTATCCGCCAGCTCCGTCGAGGTGCTGTCCGGATGCGCGCTCAAGTAGCGGATGATGCCGAACTGCTCCTGCGTGATCCCTTCCGGCAGCTTGTTCTGAATCAGCGCTCCGAATCTTCGGTTGACCTGAGAGCTCGCTCTTTCGTAGCGCTCGATGATTTCCTTCAGCTTGGTTTCCTGCATTCGCTTCTCCTTTTCGTACAAGTTCGAATATAGAACAATTAGATAATCGAACTTTATCACGAGAAAAAGCCGCCTGTCAAACCGACAGGCGGCATGCCGAACCGGTCGCAGCCAAGCTGCGCGCGGCCTAGCTGCTCGCGACCAGCTTGTCATGCAGCCCCAAGGTCCCTGCGCAGCCCCACGATTCCTGCGCAGCCTCAAGGTCCTGCGCGCCATCGCGCGCCTTCTATGCCTGCGATCTCTCAAGCGGCGCGCGGCAATCATCGCTTTGCGCGACCTTCCTTTTGCCATGCCTTTCTTCGCGGAACTTGCGGCGCTCCGCCGCTCAGGAGCGATCCTCATAAAGCTCCACCATGTCCTGAGCCATGCGCAGCATCTCCTGCGCCACCTCGGGCGGATCGAGGATCTTGACGCGGGGACCGTAGCTGAGCAGCCGGGAGTACAGCCAATAGCCTTTGTGGCGGGTGCAGGCGACCTCCAGCCAGCCGTCCTCGCGCTGCCGGATCGCCTGCGGCGGATATTCGTCCCGGACGCGCGTCCGGACGGAGGGATGGAACAGCAGGCGAAGCTCGAGCTGCTGCTCTCCGTCCGATTCCCAGCGCCGGTCCAGCTCCTCGATCGTCATCGCATGACGCTCGAACCGCTCCTCCAGCGGCTCCAGCCGCTGGATGCGGTTCAGCCGGAACGTCCGATAATCTTGCCGGAGCCGGCAGAAGCCGTACAAATACCAGACCATATCCCGCAGCACCAGCCCGATCGGCTCGATCTCCCGCTCCGACTCCTTGCCCTCCCAATTCATATAAGCCATATGAATCGCACGGCATTGCTCCAGCGCCTGCCCCAGCTCCTCCAGCATTCTCTTCTCGCGCTTTCCGCCTCGCCACGGATTAAGGTCCAGCACGACCTGGCCGGCGTCCTTCTCCCGTTCGGCGCCTCCCTCGGTACGGCTGAGCAGAGCTCCGACCTTGTCGAGCAGGCGCCCGAGCTGCTGCTCGCTCCACGCGGCCTGAACGCCTTTGAGCGCGATCAGCATGGAGCGCAGCTCCTCCATGCTGAGGTATTGCCGGTCGATCCGGAACGTATGGAGAATCTCGTAGCCGCCGTCCAGGCCGGGATAGGATACGACCGGCACGCCGGCCGCGTAGAGCGCCTCCAAGTCCCGATAGATCGTGCGCACCGACACCTCGAAGCGCTCGGCGAGCTCCTGGGCTCCGACCCTGCGTCTGCCCAGCAGCAGCATCGTGATGCCGAGCAGCCTCGCCAGCTTCATTTCTCTTCCGCCTCCTTGGCGACCTGCGTTAGTGCTTCCTTGCTTTGGGGTAAGGAAGACAACCCCCTCCTAGCCGATCCGGCAGCGGAGACAACATCGAAAAGAGGTGCTCGAAATGACCGACCCGAAAGACAAGTCCCTCCGATCCACGACTCCGTCCGTGGCCGATCGGGACCATCCCGAGCAGTACCCGACGGAAAAAGAAAGCCTGATGGATCAGGATCCCGCCCAGCAGCACGTCGATCCCATCCCCGTCGAGGACCTGACGATCGAGCAGCAGGACGAGAAGGACAAGACGCATACGAAAGATGACTCGTCCAGCGCCCGGAAGTACCGCACTGGCTTCTGAGGCGCTTGTCCTCGCCCCCGGCTCGAGCTCAAAAGGGGAGCGCCATCTGCTCCAGCACTTCCTTGACTGGCCCCCGGCTCGCTTCGGCCGCGGGGTCTTCTCTGCGCGCGGCCAGCCGCTGCCCTAACGAAACGGAGCTGCGCTGCGGCTCGAACGCGGCGAGGCCGCCGTCCGTAGGGCCGCATCCGTCCGCCGGGCCGCCCGGCGGCCCGGCGCAGGCTTCGCCGCTCCACCGCCCCGGCTCCTCCACAGCCGGCAGCGAGCGCGGCAGCCCGTAAAGCAGCCTAAGCTCCTCGATTCGCACTCGCAGCTCTTCCTCGTAGCTGCGAATGGCATACGCTCCCTGGAAGATCCGCTCATACTCCGGCAGCACTTCCGGAGCCGCCTCGCGAAGCACGCCGTAGTACCAGCCCTTCACCTCGGGCGTCAGCCGCAGCAGCGAGCTCATCAGGAAGAGAGCGCCACAAGCGCGGCTCGCCTGCATCAGCTCCTGCAGGGCGCTTCGGGAATCCGACAGCAGCGGCAGGATCGGGGCGGCGAATACGCCGGCCGGCAGGCCGGCCTCACGAAGCTCGCGAAGCGCCTGCAGGCGCGGCGCAGAGAGCGGAGAGCCCGGCTCCAGACTGCGGATGAGCCGGTCGTCCAGCGTATGGAGACTGAAGTTGACCGACAGCACCCGGCACTGCGCGAGCAGGTCCAGATCCCGCAGGATGAGCGGCGAGCGCGTCGTAATCGAGACGGGAACCTGGTAACGGGCGAGCACCTTCAGGCACTCCCGGGTAATCCGGTGAGCGCCCTCGGCCGGCTGATACGGGTCGGTAGCCGTGCCGATCGCCACATGCCCGATATCCCGCGCCATCGCAGCCAGGTCGAAGCGATGCCGCGCCGCCATCCGGTGCAGCTGCCCTTCGAGCGCGGCGGCGGCGTTCTCTTTGACGAGAATGCGGCTCTGGAACTCGTCCGCTCCCATGCCGATGAAGGAGTGGAACGCCCTGGCATAGCAGAAGCTGCAGCCATGCATGCAGCCGCGATAGGGATTGATCGACCAGCGGAAAAGCATCTTCTCTTCCTTGACCTTCGTCAGTAGCTGCTTGACTCGTATCAGCTCCGCCTTTGCTGCCGTCATGGCCTGCACCCCCTACAAGCGAACATTTGTTCTATATAGTGGAGTATAACACGCCCCTCCGGCTGCGGCAACCCGCTTCAACGCAAAAACGAGCTGCCGGAGCAGCTCGTCTCGCTCAAAATCAGGACAGGCCGGAATCGCCGCGGCCGGCTCGCTCGAGCCGCTCTTCGGCCAGACGCCCGATCAGTCCGGGCAGCCAGTCCTCCTGCCGCTCGAACCGGAATCCGGCCTTTGCCGCCTTGCCGCCGTCCATATACCAAGAGCCTTCGACTCCATAAGGAGAGCCGTTCTGCTCCGTCACCTCCGTCGTCAGCCGCGGCCGCCTGCCGGTCGCCGAGCCGATCATTCCGGCAAGCTCCCGCAGCGGGATGCTGCCTCCGGAGCAGGCGTTCACCGGACCGCTCAGCGGCGCCGACTTGAGCCAGCTCAGCAGCCGGCCCGCCTCATCGGAGCGGATGAACTGCACCCTCGCGTCCGGCGAAGGCATGCCGATCTCCAAGCCGGAAGCGACCCGCTCCACATGCCAGTGCAGCCTGCGCGTGTAGTCATCTTCCCCGACGACAAAAGGCGGCCGTACAAAAAGAGATTCCATGTCCGCCTGAGCCGCGAGCACCGCCTCCGACTGGCGCTTTCCTTCCGCATAGCTGAGCGAATGGCGGTCGGTGCCGGTCACGGGATAGCCTTCCGGCAGCCAGTCCTCCTCCCGCTGAGCCCGTTCGGCCGGCTCGTAGACCGCGAGCGAGGAGACGAAGACAAACCGCCCCGTCCTTCCGGCGAACGCCCTGCATGCCAGCCGCGCCTCATCCGGCGAGTAGCCAATCATGTCGTAGACGACATCCCACTCCCGGCCCTGGACGGCCGGCAGCAGCGAGCTTTCCTCGCCCCGATCCAGCACCAGCCTTTCCGGCTCGCCCTCGTATGTGACGTCCGTCTTGCCGGTCGAGCCGACCGTCACCTCGTGGCCTTCCCGCAGCAGCTCGTCGACCAGATGCTTGCCCATGAATCTCGTTCCGCCGAGCACCAGAATCCTCATGTCCTCATCCTTTCCTGTTGCCTCCCTTGTCGTATTCGTTCCCACGCGCAAAAAAACCTGCCTCCGGCGATGGAGGCAGGGCAGCTTGCAATTGGGACCGCTCAGGCCAGTTTCCACAGAGCGGGCGTCGTGGCCGGCTCCCATCCCGCCAAGGCGGTATGAGGCTGCAGGCACGCATAGGTCTTGCCGCCGTAGGTTGCTTTGTCCCCGGCTTTGTACGCCGTGCCCGGCGTCCAGGCCGCAGCTCCCGGCGTCGCGCTCGGCGTTGGCGTCGTACTCGGCGATGGCGTCACGCTCGGCGTTGGCGTCGCACTTGGCGTCGGCGTCGGCGTCGCGCTTGGCGATGGCGTCGCGCTTGGCGATGGCGTCGCGCTCGGCGTCGGCGTCGCGCTCGGCGATGGCGTCGCGCTCGGCGTCGGCGTCGCGCTCGGCGATGGCGTCGCGCTTGGCGTCGGCGTCGCGCTCGGCGTCGGCGTCGCGCTTGGCGCTGGCGTCGCGCAGGCTCCTGCCGCCTTCCACGGTCCATTGGCTCCGCTCAGATCCGGCCGATCTCCTTGCGTCCACCATTTCGCCTCGTAGACCGAACCGTTGTACGAAGCCTTCTGGCCGCCGACATACACCGTCGTCGCGCTCCAAGCCGCCGCCGTGCATAGGCCCGGAGTCGGCGTCGGCGTTGCGCTTGGCGTCGGTGTCGCGCTCGGCGTCGCACTTGGCGTCGCACTTGGCGTCGGCGTTGCAGTCGGCGTCACGCTTGGCGATGGCGTCGGCGTCGCTCCCGGCGACGGGCTCGGCGCCGTTCCGTACAGCTTTTCATACTCGGCTTTCGAGGAGCTTCCGTTCAACGTCACCCGCTGAGGCCCGCCGGAGAAGTTCAGCTTCATCATGCCCGGAATGTCCAGCGTCGCGCCGTTCGCGATCGTCTGCGTCGCCGTTCCCGTCAGACGGTAGCGGTTGAAGTCCCACGCCGTGGAAATCCGCTCGACCGAACCGGCTCCCCACGCGGAGGTCAGCGTCGTCGTCGTCGGCAGATCGAACTCCAGCTTCCATCCCCCGGCGATATCCTCTCCGGTGTTGTTCGTGATCTTGAGCGAGTATGTGTAGTTCGGATGATCGTAATTGCCGCTGAACGCGATGCTGAAGTTTTTCGGCGCAGGCAGCTGCGGCTTCGCGGCTCCTCCGGGCAGTCCGGCCGTCTTCAGCTTGTTGTAGGCGAATTCGGTCAGCGTATTGCCGTACGTGTACGTTCCGTCGGCCGCCTGCGAGTAGTCGCCGGTCAGCTCCCAGAACATCATGCCGCCCAGGCCCTTTTCCTTGATGTAGTCCAGCTTGTATCCGAGCGATTCGGTGTCCTCATAGGTCAGGAACACTTTTTTGCTCGCGTTGAACAGGTAAGGCGTTTTTGTCACCGGGTCGAAATAACGCTTGTTGGCCGGGTCTTTGAGCAGATTGAGGATATGCCAGATCGGATTCGCTCCGGCCGGCTGCTCCGGCGCGGGATCGTTCCAGATGCCGAACTCGCCGTCCGCCCCTCCTCCGGTCGTCGGCGCCGTTCCGTACAAGCCGGTGTTGTCGATGCCGCCGTTCACGTTTTTCCAGCCGCGGGAATAGTACGGGACGCCGATGACGATCTTCTCCGGCGGCAGCGTGCCGAGGTAGTAGCGGGTCGCCCAGTCCGTGTTCAGCACCGGCGTGCCGAGCGCGGCCGTTTCCGTGTCGCGGGCGTCCGGATACAAGGCGGAATGAGGACCGACATAGCCGTTCCAGGCGCCGTGGAAGTCGTAAGTCATGAGGTTCGCCCAGTCGAGATATTGGTTCGCCTCGCCGAGCTTCATGCCGCCGAGAATCCAGCTCGACGCCGTCGCGGCGACGGTCAGATCGTATTTCTGATTGTCCTGAGCGCCTGCCGCATCCAGCTTCTCGCGCAGCTTTTTCATCAGCAGGATGTAGTTATCGTAGTTCACCTTGCGCAGCGGCTCGGCGACCGAGAAGTCATTCGGATTGCCCGATTGGCCCGTGCCCGACGGATATTCCCAGTCGATATCGACGCCGTTGAACTTGTACGTCCGCAGGAAGTCGATGACGCTGTTTGCGAACGTCTCGCGGCCCGCTTCCGTATTCGCCATATTATAGAAACCGCCCGAGCCCGCCCAGCCGCCGACCGAGATCAGCGTGCGCACGTCCGGATAGAGCTGCTTGTACTTCACGAGCTGGTTGAAGTGGCCCTTGAACGGAAGCTCGGCGAGCTGCCCCGGATAATCCTTCTCGACAGCCGCCTTGCGGTCCATGATTTCGATCTTGTTCTGAGCGTTTACTTTGGCGAAGGCATAGTTGATGTGCGTAATGCTTCCCCACGGAATCTTGTCGACCGTGTAGAAGCCTTTGTTTTCCTGGTCTCCCCATTCCGGAAAATAAGCGACGATCTTGCGGGGATGGTCGGCTGCCGGGGCAGGTGCCGACGGGCCCGTCCCAGCCGCGGCCTTCGTCAGCGCGATGCCTGGTCCATAAAGCGGAACGAGGACGATCAAGGTCATCAGAGCGGCGAGCAGGCGGGCCGCCGGCTTAGCTTTGCGATAGCTCATGGCGTTCATGCGATTCGATTCCTCCATGCGGATTGATAGATTCGTTGAGGCTGAGCATTGAAAAAGCCCCTTTTCGTCCATTCCAGGTTCGGTTCGGAATGCCGCGAAAAGGGGCTGCAGGCTGGACAGCTTATTTCAGCTTCCAAAGAGCGGGAGTCGTAGCCGGCTCCCAGCCGGCGAGCGAGGTGTGAGGCTGCAGGCAGGCATACGTCTTGCCGCTGTAAGTCACGACATCTCCCGCTTTATACGCTACGCCTGCAGCCCAGGCAGAGGCGCCTGGCGTTGCGGACGGCGTCGGCGTTGCCGTAGGTGTAGGAGTCGCGCTTGGCGTAGGCGTTGCCGTCGGCGTCGGCGTTGCGCTCGGTTTCGGCGTTGCGCTTGGCGTAGGCGTCGCGGTCGGCGTTGGCGTAGGCGTCGCGCTCGGTGTCGGACTTGTCGTTCCGCAAGTGCCGGCTGCCTTCCAAGGACCGTTCGCTCCGCTCAGATCCGGACGATCGCCTTGGGTCCACCACTTCGCTTCGTAAATCGTGCCGTTGTAGGAAGCCTTTTGTCCGCCCGTATAAACCGCCGTCGAGCTCCATGCCGTCACCGTGCACGTGCCCGGAGTCGGCGTCGCGCTTGGCGTAGGCGTTGCGCTTGGGCTTGTCGTCGGTGTCGGCGTGACGCTCGGCGTGGCGGTTGGCGTCGGCGTCGCGCTCGGCGTAGCCGTCGGTACCGGCGTCGGCGTTGCGCCCGCATAGCCGAGATCGGAGGCCAGCTTGTTCAGCAGCGTCTTGTTGCGGTCGCCGCTCGTCTCCCAGAACATCGCGCCGGCGAGACCTTTGGATTTCAGGTAGCTCGTCTTGAAGTCGAAGGATTGAACATCGTCATAGCTGATGTACGTGCCGTTGGTCGGATTGTACAGGTAAGGCACCTTAGCGGCATCATTCCAATAGCGCGTGTAGCCGTTCTTGTTGATATAGTTCGCTTCCAGATCATAGAAGTCGTAGCTGCCCTTCTCCCAAGTTCCCGTGGAGGAAATGCCCGCGCAGACTTGGTACTGTCCATTTCCTGCCGTCGGACAGCCGCCCCAGCCTCGACCGTAGAAGGCCATGCCGAGCACGAGCTTGCTTGCCGGTACGCCTTTGGCAAGGTAGGTCGTGACAGCCTTGTCGATGTTAAAGTTCTGCGGATCCGTCAA
>NZ_NFEZ01000003.1:1107500-1127500 GCF_002864175.1 Paenibacillus pasadenensis
GCCTTGAGGGAAGCGCAGGAACATCTCGTACGCTCCGACATCCTTCAGCGCCTGTACGACCTTTTCGCGGGAAATGGCCGGGTTGCCGAGGCTGACGTTGGAGGCGATCGTGCCGGTGAACAGGAACGGATCCTGCAGCACGATGCCCATATGCTGGCGCAGCTGCTGCTTCGGAATGTCCCGTACGTCGATCCCGTCGACGGAGATACGTCCCTGCTCGATATCATAGAAGCGGAAGAGCAGGTTCAGTATGGAGCTCTTGCCCGAGCCGGTATGGCCGACCAGAGCGACTGTCTCTCCCTGACGGGCGGCGAACGAGATGTTCTTCAGCACATAGTCGTCGTTCTTGTAGGCGAAGGTCACGTTCTCGAACGCCACCTCCCCCTTGTAACGCGGCATCCTGCCCTCGTCGACGTCGACGCCCGGCTCGTCGAGCAGCTCGAAGACGCGTCCTGCGGATACCCGCGCCGTCTCCAGGTTCGTCAGCTGGTTGACGATGCCGACGATCGGCTGGAACATCCGGTTCATGTAGTCGATGAAGGCGTACATGACGCCGACAGTCACCAGCTTGCCGAGATCGTCTCCCCAGAACATCCAGAGCGCGATCAGGAAGATGATGTTGCGGATGACGTTGACGAGGTTGTGCGACGTCCAGGCGTCTACCTTGAGCAGCTTGATCTTATAGGAGAAGAACTCGTCGTTCATCTGCTGGAACTCCTCGGCCGTCTTGCGCTGGCGGCGGAACGCGCGGATGATGCTCATGCCTTGGATCGATTCGTTGATCATCGCGTTGATGTCGCTCAGCTTGGCCCGGATGATGCTGTTGTACCGGCCCGCCACGCGACGGTAGAAATAGATCCAGAGGATCAGGATCGGAATCATCGGCAAGGCGAACAGCGCCATGGTCGGACTGAGGACGAACAGCGCTCCGAGAATCGCCGCCATATAGATGATGCCGCTGAAGAAATTCGCCAACACCGCGACGAAAAGCTCGCGCACCGCTTCGGTATCGTTCGTGATCCGGGAGACGACCTTGCCTGCCGGCAGATTGTCGAAATAGTTCACCGGCAAGCGCTGCGTATGGGCGAACACGTCCTCGCGCATGCGCTGCACGATCCGGTTGGCCGTCGTCTGCAGCATGAGCTTCTGCCCGTAGGTGAAGAAGGCCGCGATGATGAGAAGGCCGAAGTAGGCGGCCGCCAGCTGCAGCAGCGGGCGGATCTCCGGTTTGTAGAAAGCGTACACCTGCTCCCGGCTCATCGCTTCGACCGGCGTCTCGATGGAGCCTGCGCCCGTCCTGACGGTCAGCACGCCGTCCGCGACCGCAGCGTCGCTGCCCTCCGGCAAGGCGTCGGGATAAGCGTAGAAGCTCATCCCCTCCTGCACGATGGACAGGCGCCCTGCCCCGCCTTCGCCCGGCTCCAGCCGGTCGATCCGCTTGTAGGACATTCCGTCGTACGCGACGGAATCTTTCGTGCCCGGCTCGACCTCGACCCAGGTCCGCTCGATGCCGAGGATGTTGTTGTCGATCATCCGCTTCGCCAGCAGCGGGCCGACCATTTCGGCGCACACCGCCAGCGCCAGCAAGACAAGGGCGATCAAAATGGGCTTTTTATAAAATAAGGCATATCTCAGCAGCCGCTTCCCCGTTCCGGGACCTGCTGTCGTCGTTTCGGTCATGCTCGCTCACCTTCTTTGCTTCGAACTGAATGATGATCTTTCCTTGCCTGGCCGGCCTTCCGCCGATCAGGACTCCACATAGGCCTCCAGCTGCTGCCGGTCGTACTGCTCCCGGTACCAGCCGCCCTGCTGCAGCAGCTCGTCATGCGTGCCGCGCTGCACGATGCGGCCGTCGTCGAGGACGAGAATAAGCTCCGCGTGCTGCACGGCGGACAGGCGATGCGTCGTGATGATCGTCGTCTTGCCCGCGCGCTCCGTACGGATTCCTTCGATGATCTCCGCCTCGGTCTTGGCGTCGACCGCCGACAGCGCGTCGTCGAGCAGCAGAATCTCCGGATCGGCGATCAGCGCCCGTGCGATGCTCACCCGTTGCTTCTGCCCGCCGGACAGGGCGACGCCTTTCTCTCCGACGAGCGTCTCGAGCCCTTCCGGAAGGAACAGGATGTCCTTGGCGAACGACGCCCGGACGAGCGCGCGCTCGAGATCGGCGTCGGTCGCGTTCTCGCTGCCGAACAGGATGTTCTCGCGGATCGAGCGGGAGAACAGGATCGGCTGCTGCGGCACGTAGCCGAACCAGCCGTGCAGGCGGTCGAGCGGCAGCCGGTCGATCGACTCGCCGCCGATCGTCAGCTCTCCGCTGCCCATCGGGTACTCGCGGATCAGCTGCTTGAGCAGCGTCGTCTTGCCGCTGCCCGTACGCCCGACAACGCCGAGCGTCGCTCCCTTGGGCAGCGAGAAGCAGATGTCCTTCAGATTATCCTCCGGGGACGAAGGATAGCGGAACGTGTAGTTGTTCAGCTCGATCGCGCCCGGCGCTTCCAGGTCCGATAGTTCGCCTTCGTCCTGCACGTCCGCGCGCGCGCCAAGCGTCTCCTCGACCCGGTCGAGGGAAGCGTTGCCTCGCTGAAGCATGTTGATGAGCTCGCCGATGGCGAACATCGGCCAGATCAGCATGCCGAGGAAAATATTGAACGAGATCAGATCGCCGAGCGTGATCTCGCCTTGGAACACGAGCACGCCGCCGTACACCAGACCGATAATGTAGCTGAGTCCGACGAGAATCTTGTTGACGGGCTCGAACAAAGCGTCGATCTTGGCGACCGCGATGTTGCGCGACAGCACCTCGCTCGTCTTGGCGTGGAACCGGTCGCGGTCCGCCGACTCCTGCACGTAGGCGCGGACGACGCGCACGCCGGATACGGACTCCAGCACCTCGTCGTTCAGCTCGCCGAACGCGTCCTGGGCTTTCATGAACCGCTCGTGGATCAGCTTGCCGAAGATGCCCATGACGATCGCGATGATCGGCAAAGGCAGCAGCGCCGCCAGCGTCAGCTTCCAGCTGATGAGCACCGCCATCATGAAGAGGATCGTCAGCATGAACGCCGTCGAGTCGATCAGCGTCAGGATGCCGAAGCCCGCTGTCACCGAGACCGCCCACAGGTCGTTCGTAGAGCGCGCCATCAGGTCCCCGGTGCGGTTGCGCTCGTAGAAGGTCGGGGTCATCTTGAGGAAATGCCCCATCAGCTTGCCGCGCAGCAGCCGCTCCAGCACGTTCGCCCCGCCGAACAGACGGGACATCCAGATGTAGGTGACGAAGTAGCTGATCACCGTAATGGCGAGCCAACCAGCGACGATCAGGAAAAACCTGTCGTTCGCCAGCGTGCCCTGGCTGATGCCGTCGACCGCGTAGCCGAGCAGCTTCGGAGGAAGCACCTCGACCATGCCGACCAGCACCAGCAGCGTAATCGCGATCGTGTATCGTTTCCATTCGAGCCGGAAAAACCAGCCCAGCTTGCCAATGACGCTGAACAAAATCCCACCTCGTCTTTCGGGCGGCCGCCTCGGAAGAGGGCCGCCGGTTTCATCGATTGTCGGTTCGGGTCATCCATGCCGAAAAAAAGACGCATCGCCCGTAAGCGATGCGCCTGGAGCCCGGCGGCCGCTGATCCGCGTCCGTCCGGGAAAGGACGAACGATGCGGAGCAAGGCGGCCGAGCCTGATGGAAGCGCAAGGTTACAGGAACGTAACCGCGCGCGAGGATGATCGAATGATCCTCATTCTGCCGCAGGATTACGCTTCAAGCCGAATTCAAACGGTTGATGGCGATCGGTCGTCGTTTGCATCGTAATCCTCCTCGGAATGGGTTTCGCAAAGCCCAGCCGCCTCGCGGCCGGAGTCCACTTTGCCAATTTATCACCGCCTCGCGGCATCCGTCAATGCCCCGAACGCTGCCAGTTTGGCTATAGCCGTTTGTTACCCGGAGGACACCTGCCTGCTTGCAGGCTCCCTTCTACTATCTCAGGCAGCGGAGCCGGGCGGAAGGGTGGCGATCCGACTGCGGCAGGGGGAATATTCTCTAGTTCGGGCCTTTATCGGCCTTAAGGCGCTCCCGGGAATCATGGCGTCCCTTGCCGACCGGCATATGGCTGCCCGCTTTGGCCAGCAGCGTGCGCGGCATGTTCACGTAGATGCTTTCCGAGCATCTAGGCTCGATCAGGTAGGTTTCATGGAACACTCCGACGGATCCGTCGGTTCCGACGGCCCGATTGAACCGCTGCCATGCCTCCAGATGCTGTCCTTGGCGCGCATAGCGCTCCAGCTGCTCGTAGGTCCGCCAGTATTGGATTGTCGTCACGCCGCGCGCTCCGAGCAGCAGCTCATGGCTGATGAAGCCGAGCTCCGGATGCTGATGCAGCTCCTTCAGCATCGGCGGCATCGCCTTCGCGACCGGCAGCCATTTATGCACCGCGAGCAGGTTGTTGATCCTCATGCCGATGATGAAGACGACAAACGATCCTTCCATCTCCGCCGTGAATCTTCCCGGGTAAATCTGCGTCATTTCAACCCACCCCTTTATTTATCAATCAATAAATACATCTCCGAAAGAAAAGCCGCATCGATGCGGCTCAGCCTTCAAACGAGGACTCCATGCAGGCCAGCATCTGCTCTTGCAGGGCCAGAAGCTCCGCGAGCGCGATCGCCAGGCCCATGCCGATGAACGAAATGGCCTTGAACTCCGGGTCCGGCAAGCCTGCCCGGCGGAAGCGCTCCCCGATTCGCCGATGGATGAGTGCGAACTCCTCGCTGACGAAATTTCGGATCGTCGGGTCCGAGATCGCATGGGCCGTCATGCAGAGCAGCACCTCGCTGCGGCAGCCGCTGGCGAGCAAGCCGTAAAACGCCTGGCCCATCGCTCCCTCCAGCTCCGCCGCCGGCGCATCCACCTCGGCGAACGCCGACTTGATCCGCTCCGCCGCGCTCTCCAGGACGGCGAGGTACAAGGCTTCCTTCGACTTGAAGAAATGGAACACATAAGGCTGGGTTACGCCTACCGCGCGGGCGACATCCGCCGTTGTCGTCTTGTAATACCCCTGCTCGGCAAACAATGCTGCCGCTGCATCCAAAATCTGACGCCGACGGTCTCCCGCTTCCCCTTTTGCTGGTGTCATCCTCGTCTCCTTTTATTTATTAATTAATAAATAACCGATTCGAACCCAGCTGTCAACTGGCTCTCGCATCAGCCTGTCTCTAAATATGGAAAAGCCCGCATCCTCTAGGATACGGGCTGATCTGCGGCAGAGCAAGCCGAATGCCGGCATTGCTCCGTCAATGCATCGGACCTTGCGGACCGCCTTCCGGGCTGCTGACCTTGACGCGCTTGATGAAAAAGGAAAGCAGGAGGCCAAGCCCGGCGAAAGCGATCGTCATCAGAAACGCGCCTTGCACGCCTTGCGTCATCGCTTGCGGCAGCTTGCTCAAATAATCCGCCGGCGCGATGCCGTTGTCGGCATAATACGCTTTTTGGCCGGCGCTCAGGACGCTGATCGCCAGCGCGGTGCCGATCGCTCCGGCCACCTGCTGGAGCGTGTTCATGATCGCCGTGCCGTCCGGATAAAGCTCGCGCGGCAGCTGGTTGAGGCCGTTCGTCTGGGCCGGCATCATGATCATCGAGATGCCGATGAACAGCAGCGAATGCAGCACGATGATCTCGCCCTTGGACGTCGTCGGCTCGATGCCGGTCATGAGCCAGAGGATGGCGATGACGAGCACCAGCCCCGGGATGACGAGCCAGCGCGGCCCGTACTTGTCGAACAGGCGGCCCATGATCGGCGACATCAGGCCGTTGACGAGCCCTCCCGGCAGCATCAGCAGGCCGGCCGCAAGCGGCAGCAGCCCCATGCCCGTCTGCAGATAAATCGGAAGCAGCATGACGGTCGAGAGGATGATCATCATCGAGACGAAAATGATCAGCGTTCCCATCGTGAACATCGGATAGCGGAACGCGCGCAGATTCATCATCGGCTGCTTCATGCGCAGCTGGCGGAGGATGAACAGCAGCAGCCCGACCGCGCCGAGAGCGATGCCGATGATGACTTTGGGGCTGCTCCAGCCATGCTCCCCCTCGCCCGCGCTGCTGAAGCCGTAGACGATGCCGCCGAAGCCGATGCTCGACAGCGCGATGGACAGCAGGTCGATGCGCGGACGGGTCAGCTCGGACACGTTGCGCATGAAGACGATGCCGAAGATCAGCGCGAATACGAGCAGCGGCAGCGCCGTCCAGAAGATCGTCCGCCAGGACGAGTACTCCAGGAACAGGCCGGCGATCGCCGGACCGACAGCCGGCGCGAACATGATGACGAGGCCCATGATGCCCATCGCCGTTCCGCGGCGATGCGGCGGGATGATGACGAGCACCGTATTGAACATGAGCGGCAGCAGCAGGCCGGTGCCGACCGCCTGGATGAGACGGGCGATGAGCAGCACCTCGAAGCCAGGCGCCAGCGCGGCGAGCAGCGTGCCGACGATGGAGAACGACAGCGATGCGATGAACAGCTGGCGCGTCGTGAACCATTGAAGCAGCAGTCCCGAGACCGGAACGAGAATAGCAAGCACGAGCAGGAAGCCGGTCGTCAGCCATTGAATGGTAGCCGGCTCCACGTTGAAGAGAGCCATCAGCTCGGTAATGGCGATGTTCAGCGCAGTTTCGCTGAACATGCCGATGAAGCCGCTGATGAGCAGCGCGGCCATGATCGGCACGACTTTGAATTGCGGCGCTTCTTCCTGCGGGGAAGCGGCGGCCGACAGCGTTTGTTCCACAGTGGTCCCCTCCTAGGCTTTTTCAGCCTTTGTCTAGTCTGGTTCGACCGAGGCCGGCATGGCCTATGGCCGGCAGGTCCTTTTCATCTTACCCATATTGGACCGGCGAGAGCAATTAATGATTTTGTTTACAGTCGTTCTTTACCGAAAAAAGAAATGAAAAAACAGGGATGGGGCATGCCCCATCCCTGCTTCGCCAGGTCTTGCGCGGGAGCCGATTGCCTCCCGGAACGCGCGCCTGGTCAGTCGGTCCGCCCGGCGTAAGCGTCGGCGTCCAGCAGCGACGCCACGAGCTCGGCCGCGCTGCCGTCCGTCTCGATCTCAAGCATCCAGCCGCCGTCGTAAGGCTCCGAGTTGACGAGCTCCGGCGAATCGGAGAGCGCGTCGTTCACCTTCGCCACCGTGCCGCTCACCGGCGCATAAAGGTCCGATACCGTCTTGACCGACTCGATCGTGCCGAGCGGCTGTCCCGCTTCCACCCGATCGCCGGGCCGGGGCAGCTCGACAAAAACGATATCGCCGAGCTGATGCTGCGCATGGTCGGTAATGCCGATCCGGACGGCGTTCTCTCCCGCTGCGGATGCCCATTCATGCTCCTCCGTGTAGCCCAAGCCTTGACGAATCTCACTCACTGGACGCTCATCCTTTCTCCTCGGCCTCGAAGAGCCGTCTATGCGGAAAGCGTAAACGATCGGCGGGAAGCCTGTCAATCTTTGCCGTTCCCGGAACGAATGGTTATTGACACCGGGTTGTCCGATCCGGCAAACTGGAAGAGATCGTAAATAAGCGGATGAGCGCAGCGGGAGAGATCGCCGGCAGTTCAAGGCGGCGCCGAAGGAGTAACCTTGACGTAGCGCAGGGGAATCTCTCAGGCAAAAGGACCTCTGCAGGACGCGACTCTGGAGAGAACGAGCGCTTTTTCGCGTCCGGCAGCATGCCGGCGGGCGGTCGTCACCAAAGGGGAAACCTGCCGCCGGCAGGCCGAAGCGATTCGGAGGATCGGCATCGGGGCAACTCTCAGGTACAAAGGACAGAGCGGAAAACGAGCCGGCAGGCATGTCTTCGGACAGCCTGACCGCGTTTTCCGCCCTGTCCTTTTTTTGCGGATCGACAATTTCGCCACACGACTGAATCGCGAGGAGGAACCTTGCATGGCCAACCTGCGCACGACTCCGCTCCGCCCCGTCTATGCCGAGACCGGCGAGCCGCGGTGCATCGACTTCGGAGGCTGGGAGCTCCCGGTGCAGTTCAGCGGCATCATCCGGGAACACGAGGCCGTCCGCCAGCGGGCCGGCCTGTTCGACGTGTCGCATATGGGCGAATTCCTCGTCACGGGGCAATTCGCCGCCGACTTCCTGCAGGCGGTCACGACCAACGACATCCGTCGGCTGCAGGACGGAGAAGCCCAGTATACGCTTCTCTGCCGTCCGGACGGCGGCGTCGTCGACGACCTGCTCGTCTACCGCATCTCCGAAGACCAGTATCTGCTCGTCGTCAATGCCTCCAACATCGAAAAGGATCTCGCCTGGCTGCAAGAGCATCTGATCGGCGACGTGACGATCGAGGACCGCTCGGACGAAACGGCGCTGATCGCTCTCCAAGGACCGCTGGCCGCCGAGATTCTCGCCCGCTGCACGGACGCTCCGTTTGCCGAGCTCAAGCCGTTCCGCTTCCTGCGGGAAGCCGACGTATGCGGCGTCAAGGCGCTGCTCTCGCGCACCGGCTACACCGGCGAGGACGGCTTCGAGCTGTATGCCGCCTCCGGCGATGCCGTGCGCCTGTGGCGCGGCCTGCTGGCGGCAGGGGCTCCGCTCGGCCTGGAGCCGGCGGGGCTCGGCGCCCGCGACACGCTGCGGCTCGAGGCGAAGCTCGCGCTGTACGGCCAGGAGCTGTCGGCCGACATCACGCCGCTCGAGGCCGGACTCGGCTTGTTCGTCAAGCTGGGCGGCGAGCCGTTCGTCGGCCGCGACGCGCTGCTGGCGCAAAAAGCCGCCGGCGTCCCTCGCCGCCTCGTCGGCATCGAGCTGCTGGAGCGCGGCATTCCGCGCTCTCATTATCCTGTGTACAGCGGAGAGACGCGCATCGGAGAGATCACCTCCGGCACGCAGTCCCCGACGCTGAGGCGCAGCCTCGGGCTGGCGCTGATCCAGGCCGAATACGCCGCGGTCGGCACCGAGCTTGAGGTCGAGATCCGCGGCAAACGGCTGAAGGCTGCCGTCGTTCCCGCCCCATTTTACCGAAGAACGGCGCCGCCGGCCCGAACCGACAAGGAGTGAGCCCTCAACGATGACCAGTCCCCACCGCTACATCCCGATGACCGAGCAGGATCAAGCCGAAATGCTGGAGACGATCGGCGTCTCCTCGGTCGAAGAGCTGTTCCGCGACATCCCTGCCTCCATCCGCTACTCCGGCACGCTGCCGATGTCCGGCGCGCTCGACGAATGGTCGCTGATGCGCCATCTCAAGCAGCTCGCCGGGCGCAATGCCGACGCCGACACGGCCGTCAGCTTCCTCGGCGCCGGCCTGTACGACCACCATATCCCGGCCGTCCTGCCGCATCTGGCCGGGCGCTCCGAATTCTATACCGCGTACACGCCTTACCAGCCGGAGATCAGCCAAGGCGAGCTGCAGGCGATCTTCGAGTTCCAGTCGTACATCTGCGAGCTGACCGGCATGGCCGTCGCCAACGCGAGCATGTACGACGGCGCGACCGCGCTCGCCGAAGCGGCAGCGCTCGCCTCCGCCCATACCCGCCGCAAGCGCGTCGTCGTCTCCCGGGCCGTGCATCCCGAAGCGCGCGAGATCGTGCGCACGACGGCGCGCGGGCTCGGGCTCGATGTCGTCGAGGTCGGACTGCGGGACGGCCTGACCGATCCCCAGGCGCTGGCCGCGGCGGTCGACGAATCGACCGCCGCCGTGCTCGTGCAGTCGCCGAGCTTCCTCGGCACGGTCGAGGATCTCGCCGCGCTCGGCACGCTCGCCCATGAGTCCGGCGCGCTGTTCGTCGTCAGCGCCAATCCGCTCTCGCTCGGCCTGCTGGAAGCGCCGGGCGCGCTCGGCGCGGACATCGTCGTCGGCGACGCGCAGCCGCTCGGCATCCCGAGCTCGCTCGGCGGCCCGACCTGCGGCTACTTCGCCGTCGCCGAGCCGCTCATGCGCCGGATGCCCGGCCGTATCGTCGGCCAGACCGTGGATCGGGACGGCAAGCGCGGCTTCGTCCTGACGCTGCAGGCGCGGGAGCAGCATATCCGCCGCGAGAAAGCGACGAGCAACATCTGCTCCAACCAGGCTCTGCTCGCCCTGTGCGCCAGCATCTATCTGAGCGTCATGGGCAAGACGGGCTTCCGCAAGACGGCGGAGCTGAATCTGCGCAAGGCGCGCCATGCGGCCCGGACGCTCGGCGGGCTGGAAGGTTTCTCCCTTTCCTTCGCCGATACGCCTTTCTTCAACGAATTCGTCGTAAAGCTTCCCGAAGGAACCGACCTGCGCCAGCTCGAGCTCGCGCTGCTGGAAGAAGGCTTCCTCGGCGGCTACGACCTGGGCCGGTCGTATCCCGAGCTCGCGGGGCATATGCTCGTCGCCGTCACCGAGAAGCGGACGCGCGAGGAGATCGAAGCCTTCGCCGCCGCGCTCGACCGGCTGACCCGAAAGGAGGCGCTGACATGAGCCAACCGAATCCGACCCCAGAGCGTCTGGCCGAGCTGCGGCTCGCCGGCTCCGTCGACGTGAAGCCCGAAAAGGCGCTCATCTTCGAGATGAGCCGCGCAGGACGCGAGGCGTTCTCGCTGCCGCCATGCGACGTGCCGGAGGACGAGGAGCTGGCCGAGCTGCTGCCGAACGGCCGGCTTCGCCGTAATTCCGCTTCGCTGCCGGAGGTGTACGAGGTCGACGTCGTCCGCCACTATACCGAGCTTTCCCGGCGCAATTTCGGCGTGGACAACGGCTTTTACCCGCTCGGCTCCTGCACGATGAAGTACAACCCGAAAATCAACGAGGACGCGGCCAAGCTGCCCGGCTTCGCCCGCATCCATCCGTATCAGCCGGAGGAGAGCATTCAGGGAGCGCTCGAGCTGCTCCATACGCTGCAGGACGATCTCGCCGCGCTGACCGGCATGGACTTCGTGACGCTGCAGCCCGCCGCCGGCGCGCACGGAGAGTGGACCGGGCTCATGATGATCCGCGCCTACCACGAGAGCCGCGGCGAAGCGCGCTCCAAGGTCATCGTGCCGGACTCCTCCCACGGCACGAATCCCGCCAGCGCCACGACCGCGGGATTGGAGACGGTGACGGTCAAGTCGGGCCCCGACGGCCTCGTCGACCTGGACGCGCTGCGCGCCGCCGTCGGCGCGGATACGGCCGCGCTCATGCTGACGAACCCGAGCACGCTTGGCCTGTTCGAGGAGCAGATCGTCGAAATCGCCGAGATCGTGCATGAAGCCGGCGGCCTGCTCTACTATGACGGCGCCAACTCCAATGCCATCATGGGCATCGCCCGTCCCGGCGACATGGGCTTCGACGTCGTGCATCTCAACCTGCACAAGACGATGAGCACGCCTCATGGCGGCGGAGGCCCGGGAGCGGGGCCGGTCGGCGTCAAGGCTCATCTCATCCCGTTCCTGCCGAAGCCTGTCGTCGCGAAGCGCGCGGACGGCCGCTATTTCTTCGACTTCGAACGCCCGCAGTCGATCGGCCGGGTCAAATCGTATTACGGCAACTTCGGCATTCTCGTCCGAGCCTACACGTACATCCGCTCCTATGGCCCGGAAGGACTGAGGCGGGTAAGCGAATGCGCGGTGCTGAACGCCAACTACATGATGGCCCGCCTCGCCGAGGCGTACGAAATTCCGTATCCGGGCGTCTGCAAGCATGAGTTCGTCCTGTCGGGACGAGGGCTCAAGGCGTACGGCGTGCGGACGCTCGATGTCGCCAAGCGGCTGCTCGACTTCGGCTATCACCCGCCGACGATCTACTTCCCGCTCAACGTGGAGGAGTGCATCATGATCGAGCCGACCGAGACGGAGAGCAAGGAGACGCTCGACGGCTTCATCGACGCCATGCTGCGCATCGCCCGCGAGGCGCGGGAGACGCCGGAGCTCGTCATCAACGCTCCTTATACGACCGTCCTGCGGCGGCTCGACGAGACGCTGGCCGCGCGCAAGCCCGTTCTCAATTGCTCCTGCTGAAAAAAGCTTCTCCGGAGAGGATTCCTCTCTGGAGAAGCTTTTTTGGTCGATGCGGCGGCGGCGTCCGCTCCATTCCGCGTCAAAGGGCACTCGATGCCCTCCCGCCTCCTCGCATGCGGCTCAGCGCGGGCCTGTCAGCTCCAGCATCGCCTCGACGATCGCCGGCCAATCATCCGGATGGATCTCATGACCCGCTCCTTCGAGCGGCAGCAGCCTGGCATTGGAAAGAGCGTGCTCTAGCGCGAGCCCATGTGCGTAAGGAAGGACCGGATCCTCCGTTCCGTGGACGATCAAGGCGGGCTGCCGGATGTCTTCGGTGCGCGCCACATCCTCTTCTCCCCCGCCCAGGAGCATATGGTTGCCCATGCTCGGCAGAGATTCGGCAAGGCTGATTTCCTGACGGACGAGCCCGCGAATTCTGGACTCGTCGAGTTTCCGCTGGCTTCCGACGATCAGTCTCCATTTTTCAACGCCGAACTGTTCCGCCGCATGAGCGTCCGACAGATCCAGGGAAGCGGACCGGGTGAAGAACTCGATCACCTTGTCTTCCATCGCAGGAAGGCCTTCCGTGTAATTCGAGCTCGCGATCAGCGTCACCGTCAGCACCCTCTCCGGATGCCGGACAGCCGCCAATTGGCTCAGATAGCCGCCCAGCGACATCCCCGCCAGATGAGCTTTCTGAATGCCGTATGCATCAAGGACCCGCATCGCATCATCTGCCATATCCGCCATAGTGTAGCCCATCGTTCCTAGCGGCCAGCTCGACGACCTTCCCGTATCCCGGTTGTCGTACCGGATGACGAACCGTCCTCCTGCCGCCAGAAGCTCGCAGAATTCCTTTTCCCACAATACCATCGAGGCCTGCGAGCCCATGATCAGCAACAGCGCCGGATCTCCAGGCTTGCCGAATGATTCCGTCTGCAGCTTCACTTCGTCGGCTTGAATGAGTCGTTCCATGTCCATTCCTCCATTGGCTGATGCCCTTACCATTGCCGCGGTTCGCGTGAACTCCATCCCGCGGTATGATACAGTTTAAGAATCATCTTCATTTTACGATTGGCATAGGAAGGAACGTTTCCGCTCATGATCCATAACCGCTTCCCCGGCCTGCTCCTGCTCGACCGCATGGACGACTGGTCCGAGCCGGACGTCCTCTACTCGTTCGCGCTGGACGAGCTGCTCTGCCGGCGCGTCGGAGCGGACGGCGTGCCCGTCCTCCATCTGTGGCGGCATCCCGCCGGCTTCGTCATGGGACCGCGCGACAGCCGTCTGCCGGAAGCCGCGCGCGCTTCCCGCGAGCTGGAGCGGCTCGGCCTCTCGGTCGCCGTCCGCAACTCCGGCGGCGCCGCCGTGCCGCTCGATCCCGGCGTCGTCAACGTCTCGCTCATCCTGCCGCTGCAGGGAAAGGCATCCGCCCGCTTCGAGGACGACTTCCAGCTCATGTACGAGCTGATCGCCGCCGCCCTCGCCGACACCGGCGTCCAGGTGGACAAGGGCGAGATCGTCGGAGCCTATTGTCCGGGCGATTACGATCTCAGCGTCGGCGGACGCAAGTTTTGCGGCATCGCCCAGCGCCGGCTGTCCAAAGCCTATATCGTCCAGGCGTTCGTCAATGCCGGCGGCTCCGGCGAGGAGCGAGGCCGTCTCGTCCGCCAATTTTACGATGCCGCCGCCGGCCCCGGCGCCGCGAGCTATCCGCTCGTCGAAGCGTCGGTCATGGCGAGCCTCGAAGAGCTGGCCGAGCTATGGCCGGATGCGCCGCGCCTGTTTGCCGAAGGAGCCGCCAGCGCCGCGCTCGGCCCGCGGACGGAGCAGGAGGCCCGATTGCCCGAGAGCCGGCTGCCCCGGCCGGAGGAGATCCGGGAGCTCGCTGCGACGATGCGGTCCCGCTACCCGATCGGTCCTGCGCAATAGACAGCCGAGCTCATGCGAAAAATCCGACTTTGCCCGAACCGGAAGCGGACATCCAGCTTCCGTTTTTGGCATGCTCGATTTCCTGCCGAATCGCGCGGAGCAGGGGCTCCGTCTCGACTCGCCCTTGTTCCTGCCAGCAGAATGCGGCTGCCGCGACCAGCTCCTCCAGCTGCGCATAGGAAAACCCTTTCGTCCGGTCAGCCAGCTCCTCCAGCTGCCCGGCGCCGAACAGCAGGCCGCGGCTCTGCCGCTGGAGGAACTCCGCGCGGCATGCGCGGGTCGGCTCGGCGACTTCGTACGCGCGGTCGATGCGCCCCGGTCTTCCGATCAGCGCCGGATCCACCAGATCGGGGTAATTCGTCGTCGCGATCAGATAAATTCCTTCGTGCGTCCGCAACCCGTCCAGCTCGCCCAGAAAGACGGAGCGCAGCTCCGGCCGCAGCCCCTCCAGGTCCTCGATGATGAGCAGCATCGGCGCCATCTCCGCCGCCCGCTTCAGCATCTCCCGAATGCTCTCCGTGCTCGTATGCTCCGAAAGCTGCCAGCTCATCGCCGGCACGCCCGCCTTCGAGGCGAGCGCCCGGACGAGGCTGGTCTTTCCGTTGCCCGGCTTGCCGTAGAGCAGCATCCCCCGCCGGTAGGCCAACCCGAACTGCTCGTAGAACGCTCCCCCCGATTGAAAGAAAGACGATACCGACCGTTCCAGCTCCAGCCGCAGCGAGTCCTGCACCGGCTCCCAGCGCTCGATCCGATGCGGCGCCAGCTCCGACACCGTGCCTTCCTCGCCATCGCAGCAGAGCAGCAGCTTGCCGGTCATCCGGCTCCGAAGCCGTTCGCGGGCATGAACAAGGAACCGCCGCAGCGACTCGTCGCTCTCGGCGAACAGGTAAGGCTCGAGCGACCGGCCGATCACGCGCGGCATCGGGAGCCGGACGAGCGCCACCTTCCATTCCGGGTAATAAAACAGATGGTTGTCGAGTGACGGATAGATCCGGATCTCAGCCGAGTCCCGCTTGACGCTTCGGCTTTCCATCGTTTCGAAGACTCGCGCCAGCACTTGCAGCTCGGCGTTTTCTTCGGCGAGATCCTGCTCCAGCAGGCTCCAATAAAGCTCCAGCTGATCCTCGTCCTTGTACACCGCGAATTCCGATCCGCATCGAGCTTGCAGCAGATCGCGGATCATGCGCAGCAGCTGCCTGAGCTCCTGGGCCGATGCCGCCGATGCGGAAGCGCCGGCAGCTCCATGGTCGCCGGCCACCAGCGAACGCGGCGGCGGCGATCCGGCCGCAGTCCTCGGCGCGGGCACCGCCGATCCGCTAGACGACGGAATGCGGGCGAAGCTCTCTCCCCCATTCCCGCTATGAAGATTCCAATCATGGATCATCGATTATTCACCCTTTCCTTCCTGATGTAGTCGTACGATTGCACGATAGACCGCACAAAAAAAGCCACGGACTCCGTCCGTGACTTTGGATGCGCTTCAGGCGCCGCATGGCCGGCTGCAAAAGGACGATTCGTCCTCGGCGCGCCTTCCTGCCGCTATTCCTTGCCGCGTTCCCGTCCGTGGAGGCCTTCGAAAATCATGCTTGGACCGTTTCCCTTTGCTGCTGCCGCAGCCTTCATCGCCATGTTCATCATTTCCGTTCGCCTCCCCCTGTTTGTCGTTACCTGTATTCTAGGCCGCGGCCCCTGTCCGCGTCAATGGATGCAAGCGGTAGAAAATGGATTAGACTCTTTTCCCCCGCCGGCTTCCGCGCAGTGACGCGTTGTCTCGGCCGCTTCTTATCCCCTTTCCTCAAGGGTATAATAAAACCATCCGATTTGCCTGCGGCAAACCGTCTTACTCAAGGAGGTACATATCGATGTCCTATGAAACTTACTTCAGCACCCGCCGGGAGGCTCAGCTCGAGGAATTGATGCAGTGGCTGCGCATTCCGAGCGTCTCCGCCATTTCGGCTCACGCGGGAGATATCCAATCCGCCGCATCCTGGCTCGCCGATTCGCTTCGCCGCGCCGGACTGGAGAACGTGGAGATCATGCCGACCGGCGGCCATCCCGTCGTCTACGCCGATTATCTCCATGCTCCGGGCAAGCCGACCGTGCTTGTCTACGGCCATTATGACGTGCAGCCGGTCGATCCGCTGCATTTGTGGCAATCCCCTCCGTTCGAGCCGGAGATCCGCGAAGGCAAGCTGTACGCCCGCGGCGCGACGGACGACAAGGGGCAGGTGTTCATCCACATCAAAGCGATCGAAGCGATTCTGAGCGAGGAAGGCACGCTGCCGGTCAACCTCAAGCTCTGCCTGGAAGGGGAAGAGGAAATCGGCAGCCCGCATCTGCCGGACTTCCTGGAGAAGCATAAGGACAAGCTCAGCTGCGATGCCGTGCTCGTCTCCGACACGTCGCTGCTCGAGCCCGGTCGCCCCGCGATCTGCACGGGCCTGCGCGGCCTTTGCTCGATGGAAGTAGGCGTCCATGCCGCCAATACGGATCTTCACTCCGGCTCGTATGGCGGAGCTGTCCCGAATGCGCTGCATGCGCTCGTCGAGCTGCTCGCTTCCTTGCATGATGCGGATGGACGCGTTGCGGTAGACGGCTTCTATGAGGGCGTACCGGAGCTGTCGCCTCTGATGCGCGAAGAATTCGCCAAGCAAGGCGTCGACGAGGACAAGATCCGCGCCAGCCTCGGTCTGGATGCCTTATACGGAGAAAAGGGCTACACCTTCGTCGAGCGCGTCGGTGCCCGTCCGACGCTGGAGCTGAACGGCGTCTATGGCGGCTTCCAAGGGGAAGGCACGAAGACGGTCATTCCGAAAGAGGCGCATGCGAAGATCACCTGCCGTCTCGTCGGAGATCAGGATCCTCAGAAAACGCTTGACCGCATCGAGAAGCATCTCCTCGATCGCGTTCCTGCCGGCGCTCGTCTCTCCATCAAGCAGATCGAGCAAGCCTTCGCGTTCAACATCGATCCGTCCCATCCGATGTTGCAGAAAGCTGCCGATGCCTACGGCCGCGTCTACGGCACCCGCGCCTTGTTCACGAAAGACGGCGGATCGATTCCGATCATGGCCGCTTTCTCCCGCGTGCTGGCGTCTCCGGTCGTGCTCATGGGCTTCGGCCTAGACGATGAGAACCTTCATGCTCCGAACGAGCACTTCAACCTGGAGAACTTCGACAAAGGTCTGCTCACGGTCGTGGAATTCCTGAAGTCTCTGTAGAAGCAGCAGGATCCGTTCCTCCCATCTTTGAAAGCGCAAGGGCTGTCCGGCCAAGGTCGATTCTATGACCTGGCCAGACAGCCCTGTTCGTTTTTTGCGATTATAAAAAAATAAAGCGAAATAAAAAAGGCCTTGCCCTTAGGCAAGACCGTTCACGTTCCTACATGGAGCGGGTGATGGGAATCGAACCCACGCTATCAGCTTGGAAGGCTGAAGTTCTACCATTGAACTACACCCGCAAAAAAAATGGTCGGGATGACACGATTTGAACATGCGACCCCCTGGTCCCAAACCAGGTGCTCTACCAAGCTGAGCTACATCCCGTTGTATAAATGGCGTGCCCGGAGAGATTCGAACTCCCGACCTTTTGATTCGTAGTCAAATGCTCTATCCAGCTGAGCTACGGGCACGTATGGAGCGGAAGACGGGAATCGAACCCGCGACCCTCGCCTTGGCAAGGCGATGCTCTACCGCTGAGCCACTTCCGCAGATGGTGCGGTCAAGAGGACTTGAACCTCCACGTCATTGCTGACACTAGAACCTGAATCTAGCGCGTCTGCCAATTCCGCCATGACCGCATGGTATAAGGTGAAGCTTTTTTCGCCTGGCAGGGCGAAAGTGAATGGTGCGGTTGAGAGGACTCGAACCTCCACGGGCGTACGCCCACTACCCCCTCAAGATAGCGTGTCTGCCATTCCACCACAACCGCATATGAAGTTAAAAAGTGAGCCATGAAGGACTCGAACCTTCGACACCCTGATTAAAAGTCAGGTGCTCTACCAACTGAGCTAATGGCTCTTAATGGCTGGGGATCCAGGGTTCGAACCTGGGAATGACGGAGTCAAAGTCCGTTGCCTTACCGCTTGGCTAATCCCCATCAGTCAAGCAATGGGGCGATCGAGGGGAATTGAACCCCCGAATGCCGGAACCACAATCCGGTGCGTTAACCACTTCGCCACGATCGCCATGGATATATTCCATGCCGCCGAGAGGACTTGAACCCCCAACCTACTGATTACAAGTCAGTTGCTCTACCAGTTGAGCTACAGCGGCAAAGAAAATGGCGGAGCTGACGGGATTCGAACCCGCGGTCTCCTGCGTGACAGGCAGGCATGTTAGGCCTCTACACCACAGCTCCATATTGGTTGCGGGGACAGGATTTGAACCTGTGACCTTCGGGTTATGAGCCCGACGAGCTACCGGACTGCTCCACCCCGCGGTAGTTCATGGTGGAAGCTGAGGGGATCGAACCCCCGACCCTCTGCTTGTAAGGCAGATGCTCTCCCAGCTGAGCTAAGCTTCCATGTTGGTGACCCGTAGGGGATTCGAACCCCTGTTACCTCCGTGAAAGGGAGGTGTCTTAACCCCTTGACCAACGGGCCGTATGAAGTTGAAGAAAGAACGGAGAGAGAGGGATTCGAACCCTCGCACCACTTACGCAGTCTAACCCCTTAGCAGAGGGTCCCCTTGAGCCACTTGGGTATCTCTCCAAATCAAGAAATGTTGCTACGGAGAAGGAGGGATTCGAACCCTCGATACGCGGTTAACGTATACACGATTTCCAATCGTGCTCCTTCGACCACTCGGACACTTCTCCTTATGGCTCCCCGAACAGGACTCGAACCTGTGACAACTCGATTAACAGTCGAGTGCTCTACCAACTGAGCTATCAGGGAATATAAAGCATGGTGGAGCCAAGGAGGATCGAACTCCTGACCTCCTGCTTGCAAGGCAGGCGCTCTCCCAGCTGAGCTATGGCCCCATATGTAAGTATGTAAGCCTTGCGTTCTCAAAGCTTGCGCCCTGAAAACTGGACCGAACGAAATGCCGTGCTGACCGGCTGTTCTTGCGTGAATAGGATAAGCCCTCGACCGATTAGTACTCGTCAGCTGCACGCGTTGCCGCGCTTCCACCTCGAGCCTATCAACCTGGTCGTCTACCAGGGGTCTTACATACTGGGAAATCTCATCTTGAGGGGGGCTTCGCGCTTAGATGCTTTCAGCGCTTATCCCGTCCGTACTTGGCTACCCAGCGGTGCTCCTGGCGGAACAACTGGTACACCAGCGGTACGTCCATCCCGGTCCTCTCGTACTAAGGACAGCTCCTCTCAAATTTCCTGCGCCCACGACAGATAGGGACCGAACTGTCTCACGACGTTCTGAACCCAGCTCGCGTACCGCTTTAATGGGCGAACAGCCCAACCCTTGGGACCTACTTCAGCCCCAGGATGCGATGAGCCGACATCGAGGTGCCAAACCTCCCCGTCGATGTGGACTCTTGGGGGAGATAAGCCTGTTATCCCCAGGGTAGCTTTTATCCGTTGAGCGATGGCCCTTCCATTCGGTACCACCGGATCACTAAGCCCGACTTTCGTCCCTGCTCGACTTGTAGGTCTCGCAGTCAAGCTCCCTTATGCCTTTGCACGCTGCGAATGATTTCCAACCATTCTGAGGGAACCTTTGGGCGCCTCCGTTACATTTTAGGAGGCGACCGCCCCAGTCAAACTGCCCGCCTGACACGGTCCCTTCACCGGCTTCACGGTGACAGGTTAGAACTCCGATACGATCAGGGTGGTATCCCAACGGCGCCTCCACCGAAGCTGGCGCTCCGGCTTCCTAGGCTCCCACCTATCCTGTACAGATCGTACCAAAGTCCAATATCAAGCTGCAGTAAAGCTCCATGGGGTCTTTCCGTCTTGTCGCGGGTAACCTGCATCTTCACAGGTAGTAAAATTTCACCGGATCTCTCGTTGAGACAGCGCCCAAGTCGTTACGCCATTCGTGCGGGTCAGAATTTACCTGACAAGGAATTTCGCTACCTTAGGACCGTTATAGTTACGGCCGCCGTTTACTGGGGCTTCGGTTCACAGCTTCGGGTTGCCCCTAACCGCTCCCCTTAACCTTCCAGC